>JACQFQ010000038.1 GCA_016199985.1 Verrucomicrobiota bacterium
GACCACGGATCTCTACGGCGCCGACAAGTACATCAAGGCGGAGCCCAAGTGCCCGTCCAACGAAACCGTCAGCTATGTGATCGGTAACGTGGACGCGACGGTGACGTGCGCGAACGTCGGCACTGAGACGAACCATGTTCTGAGCGCGTCCTACTAAGGGGCGGCGCCAGTTCATTGGTTTCATAAAGTTCACAGAGGCCCGGAGCGAAGGCTCCGGGCCTTGTTCTTTTCACCGCCCGCCTTTTCCGGCAATGCTTGATTTATCATCGCCTGCCCTTATCGTCTGCACCCTGTTTTATGCAATTGAGCAACGATGAGATCCGCCGCTATTCGCGCCACCTGATTCTCCCCGAGGTGGGCATGGCCGGGCAAAAAAAGATCTGCTCCTCCAGCGTCCTCTGCATCGGCGCCGGCGGCCTGGGCTCTCCGATCGCCATGTATCTCGCCGCGGCCGGCGTCGGGAAGATCGGCATCGTGGACTTCGACACGGTCGACTTCTCGAACCTCCAGCGCCAAATCCTCCATGGAACCGAGGATGTCGGGCGCTCCAAGGCCGAGTCCGCCAAGGAAACCATCGCCAGCCTCAATCCCGGCGTCGAGGTGGTCATCCACAACACCCGGCTCAGCAGCGAGAACGCGATGGAGATCATCGCCCAGTACGACATCGTGGTGGATGGCACCGACAATTTTCCCACCCGCTACCTCACCAACGACGCGTGCGTGCTGCTCAAGAAGGCGAATGTTTACGGATCCATTTTTCGCTTCGATGGCCAGGCCAGCGTGTTCGCTCCGCACCTCGGGGGGCCATGCTACCGATGTCTCTACCCCGAGCCTCCACCCCCTGGAATGGTTCCCAGCTGCGCCGAAGGCGGCGTGCTGGGAGTGCTCCCGGGCATCATCGGATGCATCCAGGCGACCGAGATTCTCAAGCTCGCTCTCGGGAAAGGCAGCTCCATGATCGGCCGGCTGCTTCTTTTCAACGCCCTCGAGATGAAGTTTCGCGAGCTCAAGCTCCGACGCGATCCCAAGTGCCCCCTGTGCGGCGAGCACCCCACGATCACCCACCTGATCGATTACGAGCAGTTCTGCGGCATTCCCGCCGAGCCCGCCGTCCCCACGGCGAATCCCGACGAGGTCTCCGTGCAGGACATGCAGAAGGCCCTGAAGGATCCGAAGCTAGGCGTCCGCGTCATTGATGTTCGGGATCCGGACGAATGGCAGATTTGTCATGTGGAAGGCGTCACGCTGGTGCCGTTGGGCAACCTGCCGCAGCGATTCACCGAGCTGGATCCGAACCAGACCCTCTACGTCCATTGCAAGAGCGGCGTAAGATCCCTGAAGGCCGTGAAGTTTCTCAAGGAGCAGGGATTCAAGTACGCCAAGAGCGTTAAGGGCGGCATTCAGGCGTGGTCGGACGAGATCGACCACTCGGTCCCCAAGTATTAATTGCTTGCCTGCGGTGAGCCGGGCCGGCTGATCATGCGCCGATGAATCCTGACGCGAAGATCGCTGAACTGAAGCTGGAACTGCCTCCCGCCCCCAAGCCGGTGGCCGTCTACAAACCCCTCGTCATCGCGGGCAACTTTGCCTACGTCTCCGGCCACGGCCCGTTGCGCCCGGACAAGACCCTGATCAAAGGCCGCGTGGGCGGGGATCTATCCCTCGACCAAGGCAAGGCCGCCGCCCGCCAGGTGGGTCTCGCCATCCTCGCCACCCTGCGCGATCAGCTGGGTTCCCTCAACCGGGTGAAGCGCCTCGTGAAGGTTCTGGGAATGGTCAACGCCACTCCGGACTTCGAGGAGCATCCCGCGGTGATCAACGGATGCAGCGAGCTGTTCGCCGAGGTGTGGGGCGCCGAAAATGGCATCGGAGCGCGCAGCGCCGTCGGCATGGGATCGCTGCCCGGCAATATCGCTGTGGAGATCGAGGCGATCTTCGAATTGCAATGATCACGCTCCCGGACTGGCTTCGGATCGCCAACGTGGCCGAGATCGACTCTCCCGCGCTCCTCATTTTCGAGGAGCGCATGGAGGGCAATCTGCGACAGATGATCGAGCGGGTGGGCGACGCGGATCGGCTTCGGCCGCACATCAAGACCCACAAGATGCCGCGGCTGATCCGTCGTCAGCTCGACTTGGGGATCTCCCGGTTCAAAGCCGCGACGATCGCGGAGTCGGAGATGTGCGCCGCGGCCGGCGCGAGGGACATCCTGCTGGCTTTCCCGCCGGTCGGACCTCGCGCGGAGCGATTGCTGCGGCTGGCGAAGAGGTTTCCCGACACGAGCTTCTCAGTCACCGTCGACGATCGGGAAGTGGGCGAAGCGCTCGCTCGCGTCTTCCATGGCGCCGGATGGGACATTGAATTCCTCCTGGACATCGATTGCGGACAGCACCGCACGGGAATCGCCGCGGGCCCCGCGGCCTTCGCGCTCTACCGCGACCTGGCGACGATGCCCGGGTTGCGCCCCGGCGGATTGCATGTCTATGACGGACATCTCCACGACAAGGATCCTGTGAAGCGGGCCAAGGACTGCGCCGCCGCTTTCGCTCCAACGGACGAACTGCGTCGGGATTTGCTCGCGGCCGGGATTCCTGTTCCTCGCATTGTCGCGGGCGGAACGCCGACATTCCCGATGCACGCCCGTCGCGCCGATGTGGAGTGCAGCCCCGGCACTTGTGTTCTTTGGGATCACGGCTACGCCACCCAGTTGCCGGACATGGGCTTTCTCCCGGCCGCTGCATTGCTGACACGCGTGGTCAGCCGCCCGCTCCCTCATCGCCTCTGCCTTGACCTGGGCCACAAAGCGGTGGCCTCTGAAATGCCGCATCCGCGGGTCCACCTGCCCCAGATTCCCGACGCTGTGTTCGCGGGCCACAGCGAGGAGCATTTGCTCGTCGAGACACCCCATGCCGAAGACTACCCTGTGGGAACCGTGTTGTTCGCGATCCCCTGGCATATTTGTCCCACGGTGGCTCTGCACTCCGAGGCCGTGCTTGTTCGCGGGGGCGTCACGGTGGAACGATGGAAAGTTCAGGCGCGCGATCGTCGGATCGAAATCTAGCGCGCCCGAATCAGGCCTCGGCTTGGCTGGGCGCCGATCCTGTCTTCTTCGTGGCTTGGTTGACTCCGTTCGCCGCCTTCCTTCCCCTCAGGCCGTTCAGGGACGCGGAGGATGATTGTTGCCGCGCTGATGGAGGAACTCAAATTGAGCCGAATTCGGGAGGGTCTTGGCGCGTCTGTGGCATGAACGCATTGCCCTACATCAATCTCCTATGACTCCATCCCATTGCTCCCCCCCAAAGTGTGTTCAGCGATTCAGCTCGCTGAGCCGCGTTTTCGTGTGGGTCGGTCTCTCCCTGGCGGTGGCCATCGATTCCTTGAGCGCGGAACGCCTTCTCCAAGCCGAGTTGTTCGCCGGCGGCGGTGAAAAGCTGGCGCCGACTTCCGTGAAAACTCTCCGGCTCGATGGGCCTTTCGGCGTGAACTTCGACAAGGCGGGAAACGCCTACGTCGTCGAGATGACGGGGAACCGCGTTCTCAAGATCGACGGTCAGGGATCGGTCGCGATTCTCGCGGGCAATGGCGTGAAGGGAACCGGTGGCGATGGAGGGCCCGCGAGCGCCTCTCAGGTGAATGGACCGCATGCCCTCGCTCTGGGCGCGCGGGGAGATCTTTATTTCGCCGACACGTTCAACAACCGGCTGCGCGCGATCGACACCCGGACTGGAATCATCCGCGCCGTCGCTGGGACAGGCGTGGCCGGCTTTTCCGGGGACGGGGGACCCGCCGTCGACGCGCAATGCGGCGGCGTCTATGGCGTCTCCCTGGATGCGCGCGGTCGCAACCTATACATCACCGATCTGGACAACCGCCGCATCCGCAAGGTCGACCTCAGGTCGGGCTTTCTAACGACGGTTGCCGGCAACGGTCGTCGCGGCGTGCCCGTCGACGGAAGCCTCGCGAGCGACGCGCCTCTGATCGACCCCCGTTCGGTGACCATCGATTCGAAGGGCAACCTCTTCATCCTCGAGCGCGGAGGCAACGCGCTCCGGCAAGTGGATCCCCGGGGCCGCATCCGCACCGTTGTTGGGGCGAGTGGAAAGGCCGGGTTCAGCGGCGATGGCGGCGACGGTCGGCCGGCTCAGCTGAACGGGGCCAAGGATGTCGGCATGGATCTCGACGGCACGGTCCTGATCGCGGACACCGACAATCACAGCGTTCGGCGCTATGATCCGCGCGACGGAAAAATCTCGAGAGTGGCGGGAACCGGGGTCAAAGGGTCGGCGGGGGCGGGAGGCGACGCGCGAGCATGCCAGTTAAACGAGCCTCACGGCGTCTGGGTTCACCCCAAGACCGGCGACATTTACATCAGCGACAGCGGCAATCATCGCATCCTGAGATTGCGTCGCTAGGGCCGATCGCCCGAGCGGTCGCGGTTTGCGGCCGGCAACTTGTTGCGGGCTACAAGCGGAGGAAAATCTTTTTCTGGTAGAGGAACCGGACGAGCGCGAGCCCGACGCATACGGCGAGTAGGGCCACCAGGAGATCTCCAGCGCCCGGCGTGATCGCTGTGTTGAGAAACTTTTGCACGCTGCCGCCCGCGAACCTGCTTGCGATGTCGCGGAACCCGACAATGCTGCTTGCCAGGTAAATCGTCAGCGCGTTCGAGCCCACCCATACGAACGGCTGGGCCCATCGCTGAAACCCCCAAACCTCGATGACTTGGTGGAAGGCGCCGAGGAGCAGGGCGCTATAGCCGCCCGCCACCAGCACGTAGGAGGAAGTCCAGATCTTCTTGATCACCGGAAACTGTGTTCCCCACAGGAAACCCCAAGCGACGCACGCCGCTCCCGCCATGAGCAGGTAGACGACTTTCTTTTGATCAGGCACTCCGCCGTTTTGCAGCAGGAGTCCCGCAAGCACGCCGAGCAGGCAGGTCCCGATCGCAGGGATCGTGCTCAGCAGGCCTTCCGGATCCCAGGTGCCGTCATGCTTCCTTCCGGGCAGATACTTCTGGTCGATGTAATTCGCGAGGTTGAGACCGGGCTGGTAAACGCCGCGAATCACATGCGTGGAAGCCCAGTTCAACTCGCTCACGTTTCTCGTCGTGACCGATTCGCTGATCAACTCGCCCTGCGGATTCCTGGGCCGCAGGTCGGGGAACGGCGTCCAGGCCATCAGCCCCCAGTAGCCGAGGAGCAGCCCGGCGCAAAGGACCGCCAGCCCGCGGGCGCGGAGGTTCAGAAAGGCGAGCGAGGCGAAGAGGTAGCAGAGCGCGATTCGATTCAGCACCCCCATCAATCGGAGCTCCGGCCACTCCTTCGAGAACCCTCCCGAGTAGAAGAGAGCCACGACATAAAGCAGGAGGAACCGGCGGATCACCCGGAGATACGCGTCCTTCTTGCCGTCTCCCGAAGACAGCGCGCGGTTGAGGGAGAACACGATGGAGACGCCGACGAGGAAGACGAACAGCGGGAAGATCAGGTCGTAAAAGGCGAAGCCTTCCCAATCCTTGTGATGGAGCTGTTGCTTGAGGACGTGGAGGAGCCCCGTTCCCTGGCCGCCGCCGAGGTTGTCGACGGCGCCAACAAGGCTGGCGGCGCCGACGATCCACAGCATGTCGAATCCTCGCAGGGCGTCGACGGAGACAAAACGCCGGGAGGCCGCCGGCGACGGAGATGTTTGATCAGCTTGCATGAGTGAAAAGGATATCGTCCGCAGCTGAGCACACATTTTGCGCCCGAGTCCAACGCATTTTCCGCTGAACAAAGCCGAGTTGCGTCCCGCCCTCGAACAGGGCAGGTTCCTGGAGTTGGGTGCAACGCCGGAGCAACAGGATCGCGCGGTCCGCGGACCTCAAACCCGGCAATTCAAACGGATCACCGATTATGGCCCAGGCAGTCATGAGTCCCGAAGAGGTGCGGCGCTTCGCGGATGAGCTGAAACGCTTCAACGCCGATCTACAGAACCGGATGGGCTCCCTCCAGGCGCGCTTCGCCGCGCTGGGCGACACCTGGCAGGACCAGGAGCACGAGAAGTTCTCGGAGGAGTTCAAGCAAACCATGAAGGCCTTGAAGAAGTTCGTCGAGATGTCCAATCAGCACGCGCCTTACCTCCTGCGGAAAGCCCAGAAGATCGAGGAGTACTTGAACCAGCGGTGATCGATTCCTTGTTTTGGCGACATGCCTGAGCGCGCGCAGGTCAGTTCGGTGGAGGCGATCGAGTCCTTCCGGTCGCGGCTCGTTGTGTTCATCTCCGCCGCGAGGCCGACGCTCGACGAGGTCAGCTCCGACGTCATGCGCGCCCGCATATGGCTGGAAACGGACCAGCGCGTGTATTGGGAGGCCCAGCTGAAGAAACGGCAACGGGCGTATGAGGAGGCTCAGCAGTCCATCTTCTCCACCCGGCTCTCCAGCCTCCACGAGGAGGTCAGCGCCGCTCAGCAGATGACCGCGCGCCGCGCCAAAGCCGCTCTCGACGAGGCGCAAAACAAGCTCCGCCTCCTGAAGCAATGGGAACGCCAGTACGACAGCCTCGTGGAGCCCCTGGTGAAGCAAATGGAGAAGTTGCAGACCGTGCTCAGCCACGACATGCCCATGGCCGTCGCCCACCTCGCCGAGGTGATCCGTCTTCTCCAGGATTACGCCGATCTCTCGCGACCGATCGGCTCGAACGCGCCTCCTCCTCCACCCACGTCCACGTCCGATGACTCGACGTCATCCGTTCCACCCGCGGGCTTGGGTTCCGCTCCTGATCCCGGTTACCAAGGCGGCGATTCCCCCGTCTGAACCGCTGACATCGCTATGAGCCTTCTTGGAAATCGATCGCGGGTGACGGGCTTGACGAAGGAAGTGGTTGCGCAGTGGCAACACACCAAGGAGTCCTGGCGCGACCCCAAGAGCGACGAGTTCGAGCGTCGCTACATCGATGAGCTCCTATCGAGCGTCAACACGGCGTGCTCCGCCATCGAACAATTGGACAAGATTCTGTCAAAGATGAGGAAAGACTGTGCGTAGAGATTTCGGGGTCGGCGCCACGCTTCAATCCATCGAGGCCTTCCGCGACATTACGCGCGAGGTGTCGTCCCGCGAGGAGAGGCTCGATAAGGAGCTTCAGGCCCGTCTGACCACCCTGGCCAGGCAGCGCGACAAGGCCGCCGCCGAGATCCGGGCGGAGCTGTCGACCCGGACCGAGGAGGCGGATCGGACGCTGTCTGGGTTGCGCGAGGCTGCGCAGTCCCGGCGCGTCCGGCGCGACAAGTGGATCGCGGAAGCCCACAAGGCAAGCCGCGCCACCGCCGCGAGGCGAGCCGAGGAGGCCGAGGGCAGGCTGAAGTATCGACTCCAGATGGAAGGCATGCAGTCGCGACGCGCCTGGGAGAACGGGAGAGCCGCCGCCGACCAGGCGCTCGCGGATTCCCGCGCCGCCATGGCGATTGAGGAGCAGCATCTCGCGGAGCTTGATGAACTCGCTCGAAGCGCTTTCCAAGGCTACAGCGCTTTTCGAACTCTCCTCGCGGGCTCGCCAACGCTTACCGAAGCCGAGTTGGCCGAGGACGAGCATTCCCTGGCGCGCCGCCTTGCCGATCTCCGATCCGAGACCCGCTCGCGGCTGGACGCTTTGAGACGCCGCTTTCTCCCCGCCCTCTTTCGCTACACCGCCGCCTGGTGTGTGTTGCTGCTCGCGCCGTTCCTCGCGGTCCCCGTGCTGCCCTCGCTGGGCGTGAACGGCGTGACCTACGGTCAGGCCGGCGTCTTCTGCGCCCTGGGAGTGGCGCTGGGCGTGTTTCTGCATCGCCTGGGCTTTTCTAGGAATCGGTCGGACGCCTCCGCGATTGCAACAGGGGTCTTGCGGGCACGACGGATGCACGAACTGTGCTCCCAGAAAGCGGCTGAACGCCACGTCGCCGAGTGGGCCCGGCTCCAAGCGGATTTCGACGCCACGACGCAGCGGGTGGATTCGGAGTGGAACTCAGCGCTCAGCGCGGGGCAGGGGATGCGGGACTCGTTTCAGGGCGCGGTGGACAATAAGAGGGAGCGCGCATTGGCGACGAACAACGCGGCGTTTCAGTCGTCGATCGACGGGGCCGAGGCCCTCCATCGCGCGGCGACCGGCCAGGCGTCGGCGGAGGCGGATCGGCGGCTGGCGGATCTTGCCCGTCGCTGTGGCGAGACCGAGACCAACGCCCGCGAAGAGCGCGAGGTCCAGATCGCGCAGTTCGCCGTGGAGTGGAATCCCTGCGCGGCCCAGCTGTTCCAGCAGTCCCAAGACACGCTGCTTGCCGCGAGCTCTCTCGCGCCCGAGTGGGGGTCGTCCGCATGGAAGAGCTGGACCCCGCCGTCGCGCTTTGCCCAGGGCGCCCAGCTGGGCGTGGCGCGTCTCGATCTCGCGCGGCTGACGGGGGCCTTGCCCAAGGATCCCCGGATGACCCTGCCGGGCCCGGCCCAGCTGACGTTTCCGCTCTTGCTCACCTATCCGCATGAGGGCTCTGTGCTCATCGAGACGGATGGTCCGGGAACGGCCGCCGCTGTCTGAGCGCTGAACAACCTGATTCTGCGCCTGCTCGCCACGGCGCCGCCGGGTCGCCTCAGCTTCACGGTCATCGACCCGGTCGGTCTCGGACAGAACTTCGCGGGCGTCATGCATCTCGCGGACCACGCCGAGCACGTGATCAACAGCAAGATCTGGACGCAGGCCGATCAGATCGAGCGCAAGCTCGCCGACCTGAACGAGCATATGGAGAAGGTCATCCAGATGTACCTGCGCAACGAGTATCCGACCATCGCGGAGTACAACGAGCAGGCGGGGACCATCGCCGAGAAGTACCACTTCCTCGTTGTCGCCGATTTTCCCGCTCAATTCACGGAGACCGCCGCCCGGCGGCTGCTCAGCATCGCGGCCAGCGGCGCCAAGTGCGGGGTCTACACGCTGATCCACTGGGACACGCGTTTGTCCATGCCTCCCGACTTCGCCGCCGAGGAGCTTCGCCGCAGCAGCGTTTGCCTCACCTGCCAAGGACGCGAGATCGCGGTGAAAGGACACGCGCTTTCGGGGGCCACCGTGACGCTTGACGCGCCGCCGCCGCCGGAGCAGGCGATCGAGTTGGTTCAGGCGATTGGTCGCGCGAATCGCGATTCCAATCGCGTGGAGGTTCCATTCTCCACCATCGCCCCGCCGGACGATCAGTTCTGGAGCGAGGAGACGACATCGGAACTTCGGGTGCCCATCGGGCGCACGGGCGCGACGAAGCTGCAGTACCTCGCGATCGGCAAAGGCACGCGGCAGCACGCGCTGGTCGCGGGAAAGACGGGCTCCGGCAAGTCCACGCTCTTTCATGTCATCATCACCAACTTGGCGCTGTGGTGCAGTCCGGAGCAGGTGGAGTTCTATCTCGTGGACTTCAAGAAGGGCGTCGAGTTCAAGTGCTACGCGGCGCAGCGATTGCCGCACGCGAAGGTGGTGGCCATCGAAAGCGACCGCGAGTTCGGATTGAGCGTCCTCCAGAAGCTCGACGAGGAGCTGCGTCGGCGCGGCGACCTGTTTCGAAGGCTGGGCGCGCAGGAGATCGGCTCCTACAAGCGGCTCGGCGGCGTCGAGCCCATGCCTCGCGTGCTGCTGCTGATCGACGAGTTTCAGGAGCTCTTCGTCGAGGACGACAAGGTCGCGCAGAGCGCGTCCGTGCTGCTCGATCGCATCGTTCGCCAGGGCCGCGCCTTCGGCATGCACGTGATCCTCGGCTCCCAGACGCTCGGCGGCGCCTACACCGTCGCGCGCGCCACGCTGGGACAGATGGTCATCCGCATCGCGCTCCAGTGCAACGAGGCCGACGCGTACCTCATCATGGACGACAACAACCCCGCGCCCCGCCTGCTGTCTCGTCCGGGCGAGGGCATCTATAACGACGCGGCGGGCGTCGCCCAAAGCAACAGCCCGTTTCAGGTCGTTTGGATGACCGATGAAACCCGGGACGAGTATCTCCAAAAGGCGCGCCGCCGGGCGGATCAGTCGCCCGGCCGTTTCCCCGGCCCGTTCATCTACGAAGGCGACGCGGCGGCCGGTGTTCAGGAGAATCTGTTGCTCGCCGAGTTGCTCGCCAATCCCGCGCCCGCGCTCTCCGGCCCTCCGCGGATCTGGCTGGGCGCGCCCAATTCCATCAAGGGGCCCACCGAGCTCTCTCTGCCGCGTCAGAGCGCAAAGCATGTCATGATCGTCGGTCAGCGCGAGGAGGCCAGCTTGGTGATGTTGTCCGTGGCCCTGGTCGCCCTTGCCGCGCAGCACGCCACCGGGGCCGCCCAATTCATTCTTCTCGACGGCTCGGCCCCGGGAACGCCGGATCGGGAGCACATTGAGAGGCTCGTGGGCTCGGTTCCGAATCATTCGGTGACGCGGCTGGCGAACACCGATCTGGGCGAGATCATGACCCAGCTGTCCGCGGAGCTGAAATCGCGCGCCGAGTCGGGCGAGGCTTCCAAAGCGCCCCCGATTTTCCTGCTGATCCACGAGCTGCAGCGATACAAGAAGCTGCGCAACGAGGATGAGTTTAGTTTTTCGAGCGACGACAGCGGCGCGGAGAATCCCGCGGTGGTTTTTGGCAAATTGATCACCGAGGGCGCCGCGCTGGGGATCCACATTCTGCTCACCTGCGACGGATACAACAACGTGAGCCGGTTTCTGAACCGCAAGGCGGTCAGCGAATTTGAAACCAGGGTTCTTTTCCAGATGAGCGCGAACGACTCCGCGAGCCTGATCGACAGTCCGAAGGCCAGCGTCCTGGGGCTAGACCGGGCTGTGTGTTATAACGACCAGGTGGGTTCTCTGGAAGTGTTCCGCCCCTACGCCACGCCGGACGCCGAGTGGTTCGATCGCGTGCGCGAGGCTTTGCGGCGACGCGTCGTCTGATGGGGCCAGGGCGCAACGAGGGCTCGACGGAGAGCGGCGTCCCAACCCCACCAGCAACCATTCCCAGCGCGCCAGCGACAAGGCATGATGCCAGCCTGGCTTTAAGCGCTCGGCTGAACCGGCGCTTCCTCCGCGGCTTCGTCGACTTCGTCGTTCTCTTCTTCCGCGGTCGGTTCCTCCGCGTCCATGGCGTCGTCGGCGGAGTTCATCGAGCGTTCAGGCGTCATGAGGCCATCGACGAGGGACGCATCGTCCGCATCGGGCTGCGGCTGTTTGACTGGGGGTTCCCAGGGGAGAGGTTGGCCCGCGGCGTCCAGGCTGGGGAACCAGCGCATGGCGTCGGCTTGTTCACCGATGGCGGTGCGTCGGCATCTCCGGACCAGGGCCTTGTAGAAGTGGTCGGCGGCGCCGGCGTCGCGCGCTTTCAGCCAGCTGCCGGCGGTGCAGAGGATTCGCGCGGTGCCGACGTCGTTGTTTGGCATCATTTTCGCCGCTCGCCATGCCATCGCGGCCGCCACATATCGATAGTGAAACTGATCCTCGCAGATGGGTCCGTGCCGGCGGGCGCGCTGGAGCTCATCCGCTGACGCCACCGCCAGATTGTTGGTGGACGCGCGATCCTCGTGGGTGATCCCGTTGCCGTGGTTGCCATCGGTGATCGTCCAGTCCGGGGCAAGCTCAGCGCCCATCAGCTCCATTCCGCGCTGTCGCGCGAGCCGCGCCGCTGTCCACCAGTTCTCCGCGCGGTCCGCCGACGAACGCGATTCATCCGCCCCCTGAACCATGGTGTTGAGCAGAGTGAAAAGGTTCTGGTGTTCGCTCTCGGGTAGATAATCGAACGCTTCGTGGCCTTGGTTGCTTCGCACCAGCCTGCGTCCGACGAGAGCTCTCAGCTTCCCGCGGAGAACGGCCCTCTCCGACTCAAGCCTGCTTTTCAGGCGCGGGATTGTGTCCGCGGGGAGCTCGTCGGGCTCCGGCCATTGGCCATCGACGTATCCTCTCAGCTCATCGAGGGTGAGCACTCTTTCGGCGACATACGCGGCGTCGCCCCAATAGCCGCCGCTGAGCAGCGCGTCCAGCGACCCGATGTAGTCGCGTCGCGCAAGCCTCAGGGCTCCGAGCTCGCCTCGGATCCTTTGTCCTGCTGGCCTGTAATCCAAACGCAATCCGGCTTCCAGGGTGAGAGGCAGATTCTTGGTCTCCTCATCCATCTCGATCGGGAAGGCGTATTGGATCCGCTCCAGGATCTGGGAGGCTTTCACCACATTGCCCGCGCGCAGCCAGAGCTTCGCGGTCAACCATTGGCAGATCGGGGCGGAGGGCGCGCGTCGGATCCACTGTCGCGAGAGCTCCTGTTGTCCGCGTTGGAAGGCCGCCAGCACGATGTGTTCAACGGTGGTGACGTCGTTCGTTTTCAACGTCTCGACGGCGGCGATCCATCTTTGAAGGCGTTGGAGCCTGTCGAACGGACCGGCGTCGTCCCCGTACGCCTCGTTCTCGCGATTCGCGACCAGCCAGCCCCCGACTGCCTGACGCCACAAAGGGTTTTCGGCGAGCTCCCGCAGCTTCGCGGGGTTTCCATCAGTCAGCGCTTTTCGAAGAGTGATCTCCACCGAGGCCGTCGCGGATTCATCCCCTGTGGTGTGTTGCTGGAGGTAGAGGTTGAGCGCCTGGGAGTATTCGCGTCGCTGGAGATGAATCCGCGCCTCGTTGCCGTACGACGCGGCGGCGAGTCCGAGGCTGTCCGATAACCCCTCTTTCGCGAGTCGGCGGACTTCCTGGAATCGCGCGATAGCCTCCTCCCATTCATTGGTCGCGCAGGCGCGGCCCAGCATGTAGGCCGCCCAGGTGGACTTGAAGGGACGGTCCTGCGCCGGACGCTGAAGGAGCGTCTTCCAAGACGCCCGGGCTGCGTCGAGCTTCTTGGCCCGCCAGGCGATGGCGCCCCGGATGTAATCCACGAATTCCTCGGGCGTTCCAGACCCATCCGCGATGGCCCCCAGGGCCCGCGCGTTTGCGACACGGGACGCGAGAGCGCGTTTGCCTTCGGCGTCCAGCGCCTGCGCCGCTTTTGTCTTCAGCAAGTCGCTTTGCTCCGCGCGGGCTTCGTTGCCGTCGCTGCTATCGTCGGATTTCATCGCCCTGTGCGGCGACTCGGGGATGCGGAGGCGATCCAGTTCGTGCGTGAAGCTCGCGGACGGGACGCGGATCAGTGTTTCTTCATCCGGAATCAGCACGCTCTCAGCGTGGGCTCGGGATGTGAGGGAGTGGGAGACAACGATGATCGGGAGCATGACGAGCGCGATGAGGCATTGGCCCTCGCGTCGGAAGGAGGATTTCAAGAGACACCTCGACGGTTGGTGGATGTGGCGCTCCCTTCGCTGGCCGTCGCAAGCCCGGTGAATTCGGAGATCTGCGGGAGAGGAGAAAAGGGAAAATGATCACCGACGGAGACATCCTCGCCACGGAGTCCGCTCTGCCATCTGCCGCCACACGGCGGCTGCCGCGCCATCGCTCAGCACTGAGAGCGCGCAAATAAAACCAGCCTGCCCGCGGGTGAGCAAAACAAATCGGGAAAAATCGCGAAGGGCGCGGCCTTCGAGCGATCGGAGGCTCGGGGTGAGCGGGGGCGCAGACGATGGTGGACGCGCTGAGGAGGGCGAATCCGATGACGGTTTGAACCAGGAGCGGGATGGGGAGAACGCGGAAGGGCGGCTACTGGGCGACGACCTTCACGTCTCCCGTTTTTGCGTCGTAGCTGAACTGCATCCCTTGGGGAGGCGTGGGGAGGCTGGGCAGAATGCCGGCTTTCACAAGATCCTGGAGTTCCTTCGGCAGCTTTCCTTCCTGGGCCTGGTAGCTCTGGATGGCTTGCTTGAGGTTCACGGTCGAGAGCTTGTTGCCGGCCGTCTTTTGGGATTTCGCGACGGCGCCGAGATAGTCGACGGGCGCGGTGAGGGGATTCCCGCCGCTGGTGGAGCTCTTGGCGGGCTCGGAAGATTTGTCGCCACATCCTACGAAGGAAAGCGCTGACAGGGTGAGGAGGAGGGCGAGGGCGAGATCGGAGCGGAATGGGGTGGTCTTCATAGGCAACAGGGAATGGATCCGAGCCAAACTGGCGGGATGGTTTTCACGTGTCCGCGACCCTGCGCCCCCGCCGCGCTTTTGCCAACCCCGTTTTGGATCAAGACCGCCCTCCGGAGCGCATCCCGAGGCAGCGGCGCGCGATCGTAGCGGAGCCCAGCCTGCTCTACAGGGGCGAACGCAACATCTGTGGAGGTGTGGCCGTCACCCGCAATGGCTTCGTCAGTGCGGTTGCGATAGAGGGACAGGCGCATTGTGTGGCCGCTTCGGACTTACCGCGACGAGCGGCGGAGGGAGATTTTCTCCGTGCGTTCGATTGGGGGGGTTCCTATGGTCCCGCCGCTAATCGCTTTATGGCAACCGTCAACCCGTTCCCAGCGCTGCGTCCCAAACCTGAACTTGCGTCCCAAGTCTGTGAGCTGCCGTACGATGTCATGTCGTCCGAGGAGGCCCGCGAGATGGCTCTGGGCAACCCGTTAAGCTTTCTCCACGTCAGCAAACCGGAGATCGACCTCCCTCCGGGCGTCGATCTCTACTCCGCCGAGGTCTATGCCCAGGGTAAGGCGAACTTCGGCCGATTGATTCAAGAGGGGGTCCTGGTTCAGGATCCGACTCCGTGTCTCTACCTGTACCGGCAGGTGATGGGCAGGCATAGCCAGGTGGGGATCGTCGCCGCGGCGAGCTGTCGGGAGTATCAGCAGAGCATCGTCAAGAAGCACGAACTCACTCGAATCGACAAGGAGGACGACCGGGTTCGGCACATAGAAGCTCTCAACTCACAAACCGGGCCGGTGTTCCTGACCTACCGTGCGGCGCCCGCCATCGACGCTTTGGTGGCGCGTAGGACCCAGGAAACTCCTGGGATCGACTTTACGGCCAAGGACGGTGTGAGGCACACCACCTGGACCATCAACGATGAGCCCACCATCCGCATCCTGCGCGAGGCGTTCGCCGGCGTGCCTTATCTCTATATCGCGGATGGTCATCACCGGAGCGCGGCGGCCGCGCGTGTTTTCGAGTCGCGAAAGGGAACCGGCCATTCCGCGGGCTTCCTCTCGGTGATCTTCCCCCACAATCAGATGCAGATCCTTCCCTACAACCGGGCGCTGAAGGACCTCAATGGTCTTTCGGCGCAAACGATGCTGGAGAAGCTGGACGGTGTGTTCATGGTCGGCGCCAAAGGAAGCTCCAAGCCTTCCCGGAAGCACGAGCTTTCCATCTATATGGCTGGGGAATGGCGAACGCTGCATTTCCGTCCCACGTTCGCCTCGACACAGGATCCCATCGAGAAGCTCGACGTGACCCTGCTCCAAAAGTACGTCCTCGCGCCGCTCTTTGGAATCGATGACCCTCGCACGAGCAAGCGGATTCATTTCGTTGGCGGCATCCGTGGAACCGCGGAGTTGGAGAAGTTGGTGAACAGCGGCGAATGCGCCTGCGCTTTCTCCATGTTCCCGACCGGGATTGAGGATCTCATGGCCATCGCGGACGCGGGAGGCATCATGCCGCCCAAGAGCACCTGGTTCGAGCCCAAGCTGCGTGACGCCCTCTTCTGCCACATGCTCTAGGAAAAGCGACTTTCCCGCGTTGGTCCGGAAACACTTGCCGGCGTTGGGCGTCGTTATTTAGCGATGCGCAGCTTTCGAGGTTGCCCAGGGTATAGGGAGGCGTAGGCTTCCCCCGTCAACCAACCAACAAAGCAAGAAAGGGCCTATGTATTTCGGTGTCGATTATTACCCCGAACATTGGGTCTACCCGCATGCGGGGACTCCTGAGCATCCTGAGGCGCGGTGGCAGGAGGATGTTTCCCTGATGATGGAGGCCGGCGTGAACGTCGTCCGCATGGGGGAGTTTGCCTGGGGGCTTTACGAACCGCATGAGGGACAGTTCGACTTCGCCTGGATGCGTCGGATGATGGATCTGCTGGGCGACGCCGGGATCAAGGTGGTTCTGGGCACGCCCACCGCGGCCCCCCCTATCTGGCTCGCGCGGAAATATCCGCAGATCCTCCCGTTGGATGAGCGGGGTCAACTGCGTTACGAGGGCACGCGTCGCGCCGTTTGCCTGAACAGCGACAAGTTCCGCGAGCTTTCCGTGAAGGTGGTGGAAGCTCTGGCCCGGGCGCTCGGCGACCATCCCCAGCTCATCGGCTGGCAAATCGACAATGGTCTCGGAGGCCACGGCACAGAGTTCACGTTCAACGAGGAGACCCGCGCGGATTGGATCCAGTGGCTGCGGATGAAGTACGAAACCCTGGATCGCTTGAACGAGATGCACGGAAACCGCTTCTGGGCCCAGATGGTTCACGAGTGGGATCATGTGCCCATGCCTCGTCGAGCGCCCACGGTTCACAACCCGGCGCTGATCATGGACTGGCTCCGATTCAGCAGCGACAGCATCGTTGCTTACGCGCGAATGCAAACCGAGCTGCTGAAACAGATCACGCCCCACGTCCCCGTCACTCAAAACCTGCGCGCGATGACCCGGGACTTCGACCACTTCGACATGGCGGAGACCCTGGATTTCGTCTCGGTGGACTCGGACGCCACCATGACCACAAAGTCCGCGGAGAACGCGTGCTACATTGACATGATGCGGTCGTTGAAGAAGCAGGGCATTCGCGCCCCGGGCGGCGGCGATTCGGGCTTCTGGGTGATCGAACACAAGGCGGGCAATGTGAGCTGGGCGGACGTGAACACCCTCGTGCGGCCCGGGGTGATCCGGCTGTTTTCCCATCAGTGGGTGTCGCGCGGCGCGGACGGCCTGCTCTACTTCCACTGGCGCCAGCCTCGCATTGGGTCGGAGAAATTCTACGGGGGCGTGCTGACCCATGACGGCCGCGCGGACGGCCGCGTGTATCAGGAGTTCAAGCAAATCGGGAAGGAGATGGAGAAGCTTGGCCCGATCCTGGCGGGAACGCGGGTGAAATCGGAGGTGGCCATTTTGGTGAGCTCGGAGAACGACTGGAACATGCGTCATGTGCCCCAGCCGAATCGTCGGTTCAACCAGCGCGAGCATGTGCAGCTGTTTTACAACGCGTTTCACGACCGCAGCGTCCCTGTGGATTTCGTGCGCGCCACGGAGGATCTTTCCCGGTACAAAGCGGTGATCGCTCCTTCGATCCAGCTGCTCGCCGGCGGCGAGGCGGATCTGCTCAAGCTCTACGTCATGCACGGCGGCACGGTGGTCGCCACATGCAACACGGGCCTCGTGGACGAGCACCACATGGCGCCCGATAGCGGGTATCCGCACGATCTCACCGATCTCTTCGGCCTGGAGGTGGTGGAGTTCGATCCGCTGCCGGCGGGCGAGGAGAATCATCTCGCGGTCAAGGGAGGCTTCGCGGCCACTCATCTCCATCCGGCGCGCATCTGGTGCGACATCATCAAGCCGATCTCCTGCCAGGTGCTTGCCACTTTCGCGAAGGATTTCTACGCGGGGTCTCCCGCGCTCACAATCAACCAGTATGGCGAGGGCCGCGCGATCTACATCGGCACGATCAGCCAGCCCTCCTTCTACCACGACCTGGTGGGCTTTCTGCGCCAGCAGTGCGGCGTGCATCCTTTGCTGAAGGTCCCGGAAAACATTGAGGTGAGCGCCCGGGAGAAGGACGGCATGCGGGTCTATTTCCTCCTGAATCATCAGAACTCCCCCGTTCGCCTGACCTTCTACAAGCCGGTGCACGACTTCCTGACGAACAAAACGATCTCGGGCCCCTACGACCTGCAGCCGCACGGCGTTCTGATTCTCGACGAATCAATCGCGCTTTCCGCGGCGGCGACGCCTTGATCGAAGCGATTCGGGACGCCGCGATTCGATCGGTTTGTGGTTGAAGAGCGTTCGCATCCCGCGAATTCTCGCTCCCCATGCTGCGAAAGCCCGCGTCATTCATGCCGGCGAAAGGCGCGCCAAGAGCGTCCGCCCAGGAGCGCGTTCTCGCGCAATGGCGCGGAGTGAATCTTGCGCCGCGCGAGTTGGAGACAAAATCCCGGGCGCGCGCTGTGGGGAATGTTCTGCCTGATGTGCTGAAGTCCATCCGGTTCGAGCAGCGCGCGGGGGAGACCGAGATCGTCAAGATCTGGAACGCCACCATCGATCCCACCGTCGCGGCTCACGCGCAGCCGACCGGCCTGCACAACGGCACCCTGTTCGTCACGGTGGACAATAATGTGTGGCTCTCGGACATCGTAAGATGGCGTCGCGTCGAGATCCTCAAGCGCATCCAAGCGGCGGTGGGCATGACGCGGATCCAGAAAATCAGCTTTCGCGTTGGCTGAGGAACCGTGGACGCGCGGTTCCTCCCGACGATTTTTTCAGAAACTTATTGCGCCCTCGCCGGCATTTGCTATTTTCCGCGCTCCGTTTCGTCCGGCTTTCCGCACGAACGTGTTGCTGTCGAACCGATAACCAACGCTCTCCAGGAGCTGGGAATGATGGCTCGACGATTCCGGGAACAAACTCGGGTTATTTGATTTTATGCCAGTCAAATCCTTTAGGCCGTTAACGCCTTCGACGCGATATATCACCATCGCGTCGTATGACGACATTACGAAGACCCGGCCCGAGAAGGGCTTGGTGCGGATCAAGAAGAAGTCCGGCGGCCGCAACGCCTATGGGCGCGTCACCGCGCGGGGCATTGGCGGAGGCCACAAGCAGAAGGTCCGCCAGGTCGACTTCAAACGGAACAAGCACGGGATGGAAGCCACTGTCGCGGCGATCGAATACGATCCCATGCGCAGTTCCCGCCTCGCGCTGCTCCAGTACACGGACGGAGAGAAGCGGTATATTTTATGCCCGAACGGGCTGCAAGTCGGCGCGAAGGTCATGAGCGGCGAGAAGGCGCTCCCTGAACTGGGAAATGCCCTGCCGCTCAAATCGATCCCGGTGGGCATCCATATTCATAACCTCGAGCTCAGCCCGGGCCGTGGCGGCCAGATTGTCCGCGCCGCGGGCGGCGCGGCGACCCTGATGTCGCGCGACGAAGGCTACGCGCAAATTCGTCTGCCCTCAGGGGAAATCCGCCGGATCAACGAGGTCTGCTACGCCACCATCGGGCAGGTCAGCAACGTGGATCACTCGAATGTGGTTTTGGGCAAGGCGGGCCGCAGCCGTCATCGCGGCATTCGCCCGGTGAACCGCGGCGTGACTCGGAACCCCGTCGACCATCCGAACGGCGGCGGCGCCGGCAAGTCCAAGAGCGGCGGTGGACGGCAGCATCTCACCTCCCCCTGGGGCCTCCTGGCCAAGGGTTTTCGCACGCGAAATCGCCGCAAACACTCGAACCGCTTCATTCTGGTCCGCCGCGATGGACGGCCCATGAAGCTCAAGTAAGCCAGGCAAGCCAAGACGACTCTAGACGACTATGGGACGCTCAATTAAGAAAGGCCCTTTTATCGACCAGCACCTCCTGGACAAGATCCAGAAGGCGAAGGCGACCAATGCGAAGACGCCGATCAAGACCTGGTCTCGCCGCTCGATGATCACGCCTGACTTCGTCGGACTGACCTTCAATGTTCACAACGGGAAAGTCTTCAACCCTGTTTTCGTGACTGAAAACATGGTGGGACATCGTCTGGGCGAATTTTCGCTGACGCGAACTTTCAAGAAGCACGGCGCTCATACCGCCAAGGCCGAGGCCAAGTAGACATCCAACATATGGAAGTGCTCGCTATCACCAAGAATGTCCGCATGTCCGCGCAGAAGATGCGCGAGGTTGTGCGGCAGATCCAGGGCCTGTCGGCCATCCAGGCCAAGGCCGTCCTGTCTTTCGTTCCGCGCAAGTCCGCTCGCGTCGTCGCCAAGACGCTCGATTCGGCCATCGCGAACGCCGAGAACAACAATGGCCTCAAGCTCGAGGATCTCGTTGTTCAGGAGGCGGTCGCCTGCACCGGCTTCACCATGAAGCGATTTACACCCAAAGCCCGCGGATCGGCCGGTCCGATCCTCAAGCGGACTTGCCACGTTCGAATCGTTCTTTCCGACGAGTAAACCGTATGGGCCAAAAGACAAACCCGATTGGGCTTCGGATCGCCGTCAATAAAGACTGGCGCTCCAAGTGGTACGCCGACAAGAAGGACTTCGGCCGGCTGCTGGTGGAGGATCAACAGATCCGCGCCATCTTGAAGAAGAAGCTGGAAGCCGCGTCGGTTCCCAAGATTTTGATCGAGCGCGCGGCCAACCGCTGCCGCCTCACCATCCTCACCGCGCGGCCCGGCGTCGTCATCGGACGCAAGGGCTCCGAGATCGACAAGCTGAAAGAAGAGCTGGGCAAGCTCACCGGCAAGGAGATCTACGTCGACATCATGGAAGTGAAGCAGCCCGAGCTGGACGCCCAGCTTGTCGCTGAGAACGTCGCGCTGCAATTGGAGCGCCGTGTGTCCTTCCGCCGGGCGATGAAGAAGGCGGTGCAGACCGCGATGGACCTGGGCGCCGAGGGAATCAAGATTCGCTGCGGCGGACGGCTCGGCGGCGCCGAGCTGGCGCGCGTCGAGCTCTACCACGAAGGCAGCGTGCCTCTCCACACGCTCCGCGCGAACATCGATTACGGATTCGCGGAAGCGAAAACGGTCTATGGAAAGCTCGGGGTGAAGTGCTGGATCTGCAAGTCGGAGGAAAAAGAGAAGAAGGATAAGGCCCCGGCTCCCCGGCCCTTCGACGCGCCCGACCCCGCTGTGAAATAGTCGCCTCTGGCGACGTCGAGTTGAACTGATTTTAGGATACGCATATGCCATTGATGCCCGCGCGAGTTAAGTATCGGAAAATGCACCGGGGAAGCCGTGCCGGAACGGCGATCCGGGGCTCGACCGTCGCCTTTGGCGAATACGGTCTTCAGGCGGTGGAGCGCTGCTGGCTGGACACCAAGCAAATCGAGGCCGCCCGCGTGGCGATCGCCCGCAACATGAAGCGGCGCGGCAAGGTTTGGATTCGGATCTTCCCCCAGAAATCATACACCAAGAAGCCGCTGGAAACCCGAATGGGCAAGGGCAAGGGCCCGCTGGAGTCCTGGGTGGCGGTGATCAGGCCGGCGAACGTCCTCTTTGAAGTGGACGGGGTGCCTGAGGCGCTGGCGCGCGAGTCTCTGCGCCTGGCCGCCACCAAGCTGCCCATCCGAACCAAGTTCATATCGCGCCATCATATCGCTTAACGGACAGACCATGAAATTCAGCGAATTGAAAGATCAGACCCTGCCGGAGCTTGCCGTCAAGTCCCGCGATCTCCGACAGCAACTGTTTAAGCTGCAGTTGCAGCGCGCGGCCAGCCAACTCGAGAACACCTCGCAGTTGCGCAATCTACGCCGCGACATCGCGCGCGTTGAAACCCGCATGTCCGCGCTTCGGAAGCAAACCGCCTGACCTGAACTATGGAACAAACCAACAACGTGACGGGGCATCGGAAGGAACGCGTCGGAGAAGTCGTGTCCAACAAGATGTCCAAGACCATCGTGGTCCGCGTGGAGCGTCGCTTCCCGCACGCCCGGTTCAAGAAGATCATCACGCGATACAAGAAATTCTACGCGCATGACGAGAAGAGCGAGGCCAAGCCCGGCGATCGCGTTCGGATCGAGGAAACCCGGCCCCTCTCGCGCCTGAAGCGCTGGCGCCTGATCGAGATTGTGGAGAAGAACACGGATGCCGCGCCGGCGACGGCCCAGTCCTAGCCTTCGAGAATCCAAATACTTTTGATATGCTGCAGATTCGCTCCATTATCGACGTGGCCGACAACAGCGGCGCAAAGCGCGCCGCGACGATCGGCGTGCTGGGCAAGAACCAGCGCTACGCCCGCATCGGGGATGTGATCAAGGCCCACATCAAGGAAGCCGCTCCCGACGGCACGGTGAAGAAGGGCGAAGTGGTCAACGCGGTGGTGGTGCGCACGCGCAAAGCCATCCGTCGATCCGATGGATCTTATCTGCGCTTCGACTCGAACGCGGTGGTGATCATCGACAAGGAAAATAATCCGCGCGGCACCCGCATCTTTGGGCCCGTCGCGCGGGAGTTGCGCGAAAAGCGCTTTATGAAGATCATTTCCCTCGCACCCGAGGTCATCTGAGTTATGGCAAACCGTCATGTAAAAAGAGGCGACGAAGTGGTCGTCATTTCAGGCGCCGAGCGCGGCAAGCGCGGCAAGATCATCCGCGTGCTCACCAAAAAGGACCGCGTGATCGTGGAAGGCGTTCAGATGATCAAGCGCCATATGCGCAAGAGCCAGCGGCATCCGCAGGGCTCCATTGTCGAGCGCGAAGGAACGCTGCACATTTCCAACGTGATGCTGGCCGAGCGCTTCGACGCTCGCGCGGCGAAGCGAACCGCGCCGGCGACGGCCTGAAAAGCGCAGATCTGACCGAATCGAGAACCGGACATGAAACCGAGACTTCAAGTTAAGTATCAGGAGACCGTGGCGCCCGCTCTGAAGAAGAGCCGGGGCTACAAGAACGTCCACCAGATTCCCCGCATCGAGAAGATCGTGGTGAACATGGGGGTGAGCGCCTCTCTGGAAAAGGGCGCCATCGACGACGCCCTCAAGGACCTGCAGTTGATCACCGGCCGCAAGCCGGCCATCAGCAAGTCCCGCAAGAGCATCGCCAACTTCAAGCTCCGCGAAGGCCAGCCGATTGGCTGTCGCGTGACGCTTCGTCGCGAAGCCATGTATGAGTTTCTAGACCGACTCGTCGCCGCGACCCTTCCGCGCATTCGCGATTTTCGAGGGATATCCATTCGATCCTTCGACGGACGCGGCAGCTATTCTTTGGGCATCGCGGATCAGACAGTCTTCCCTGAGATTGAGTTGGACAAGATCAAGCGGCAGCAGGGCATGGACATCACGATCGTGACCTCCGCGCCGAGCGACTCCGAGGCCCTGGAGCTGCTGAAGCTCATGGGAATGCCGTTTGCGGAGAACCGATAACCCGGAGAACGAGATTTTTTATGGCGAAGACATCCTGGTTGGAACGTAACAAGAAGAAAGCCCTCACGGTGAAGAAGTACGCCGCGCTGCGGGCCGAGCTGAAGGCGAAGAAGGACTACGCGGGGCTGACGAAGCTTCCGAAGAACGCCAGTCCTGTGCGCGTGGTGAACCGCTGCAAGATCTCCGGCCGTCGCCGCGCCTACATCCGTAAGTATGGGGTGTCCCGATTGACGTTTCGCGAGCTTGCTCTGAACGGATTGATCCCGGGCGTCACCAAATCCAGCTGGTAACCTATGACCGACACGATTTCAGATCTCTTGACGCGGATTCGCAATGCGCACCGCGCCCTCCTGACCGAGCTGACGCTGCCACACTCCAAGATGAAGGAGAGCATCGCCGCTATACTGAAGCGGGAAGGATACATCGTCGCCTACTCAGTGGAAGGCAAGCCGCTGAAGAAGCTGAAGATTCAGCTGAAGTATGAGGGTCGGCGGGCGGTCATTACCGGTTTGCGCCGGGTCAGCAGCCCGGGACTGCGGCGCTATGTGGCGTCCACGGAGATTCCCCGCGTGCGCGGCGGCTTGGGCACCGCGATCGTGTCGACGTCCCACGGCGTCATGAGTGGCAATGAAGCCCGGCAGAAGAATGTCGGCGGCGAGTTGCTTTGTTTCGTTTGGTAACCTGAAAATTGACGCGACTATGTCTCGAATCGGCAAACAACCAGTTCCGATCCCCGCGAAGGTGAAGGTCGAAGTAAAAGGCCGAAACGTTCATGTGGAAGGCCCCAAGGGCAAGCTCAACTTTGATCTCCCGGCGCGAACCTCCGCGGCCATCAAGGATGGCCAGGTCATCGTTTCGCGCGAAGGAGAGGACGCGAGCGCCAAGGCGCTGCACGGCCTCAGCCGCGCGCTCGTCAATAACATGGTCAAGGGCGTGAGCGAAGGGTTCGTCAAGAAGCTGGAAATCCAGGGCGTCGGCTTTAAGGCCGCTGTCCAGGGCAACATTGTCAACCTGAGCCTCGGATATTCTCATCCGCTGAACTACCCCATTCCCGCCCAGATCAAAGTGACGGTCGAGGAGAACACCAAGGTCACGATCGAAGGGCCGGACAAGGCGCTTGTCGGCCTCGTTGCCTCTGAGATCCGCGCGTTCTACCCGCCCGAGCCTTACAAGGGCAAAGGGGTTCGCTACTCGGACGAAAAAGTCATCCGCAAAGAAGGTAAGACCGTTCAATAATCATTTACCGCCCACGGCCAAATCCGTGCGCATCGCGACATGCAGAACAAAAAGAAAAATCGACTGTTGCAGCTTCGGAAGTACCGGATTCGAAACCGCGTGTCGGGCACGCAGGCGCGGCCTCGCTTGTCTGTCAAGTTCTCCGGCCAGCACATCTACGTGCAGTTCGTTGATGATTTTAAGCGCGTTACCCTGGCGTCCGCGACAACACGGACGAAGGACACGGCCGGGAAGATGAAAGCTAATGTCGCCGGCGCCACAGAGCTCGGCAAGATCGCCGCTGAAAAGGCGCTCGCCGCGGGCATCAAGCGCGTGGTTTTCGATCGCAACGGACTCCGTTATCACGGCAAAGTTAAAGCCCTCGCCGATGCGGCGCGTCAGGGCGGCCTCGAATTTTAATCCCCACAGGAGATATCACCGTGTCTGATCCAATTAAAAGCACCCCACCGACAGGGAAACCAGCAGGTCAGGGCCTCGGCGCCGCGAGCAGCGGCGGTGGAGGCGGAGGCGGCTGGGGCGGTCCCCGCGGTCCTCGCGGCCGCGGACCTCGTCGGCCTCGCGATGGCGATGATGGCGGATCCGGGAACGAGCTGGCCGAGAAAGTTGTTTACATCAACCGCTCGGCAAAGGTCGTCAAGGGCGGTCGGCGCTTCAGCTTCAGCGCCCTGGTGGTCGTGGGCGACAGAAAGGGCCGTGTTGGCCTGGGTCTCGGCAAGGCCGGCGAGGTCGCGGACGCCATTCGCAAGGGCGGCGACATCGCGAAGAATCGAATGGTGAGCGTCTCGATCCGTGAGAACACCATTCCCCATGAAGCCCTGGCTCACTACTGCGGAGCGCAGGTCCTCCTCCGTCCGGCGTCGCCGGGAACAGGGGTCATCGCCGGCAAGACGGTTCGCGCCGTCCTCGAGTCGGTCGGCATCCGGGATATTCTGACAAAGTCCCTCGGCTCCAAGAATCCTTCGAACGTTGTCAAAGCAACCTTCGCCGCGCTGCAGCAACTGCGCCTTCGCGAAGACATTTACCGCAGTCGCGGGCTGGCCGTGAAAGCCAAGGCCGCGCCCGTCGTGGCCGCGTCCGTCGTCGCGTCGACTCCAACCCCTCCAGCCGCCACGCCTCCCGCGGCCTCCTGAACTGATTTATGTCACTCCGACTTCACAACCTGAAACCTCGCCCGGGCGCGAAGCACCGCCGCAAGCGGCTCGGCATCGGCGAATCCAGCGGCCATGGAAAAACCAGCGGCCGTGGCGGCAAAGGGCAGTCGGCCCGGTCCGGCAGTTCGATCCGCCCTGGATTCGAAGGCGGCCAGATGCCCCTTTTCCGCCGCATCCCCAAGCGCGGATTCAACAACGCGCGACATACCATCCGTTACATTGGAGTGAACGTGGGTTCCTTGAACGATTTCAAGGACGGCGATAAGATCGACGAGGCCGCGCTGAGAAGCGTGGGTCTGGCCGCCGGCCGTCTCCCCCGCGTCAAGATCCTCGGGGATGGCGAACTTAGCCGGAAGCTGACCGTCTCGGCTCACGCCTTCAGCGCCTCCGCGAAAGCGAAGATCGAGGCCAAAGGCGGCTCTTGCGTCGTGATCCCGAGCTAAGACAACTCCAAAGGCCGGCATGCTAGGGAATATTCTCAACACCTTCGCCAACTGCTTCAAGATTCCCGAGTTGAAGTCGAGGATCCTGTTCACCGTCCTCGTGCTCGCGATCTGCCGCATCATGTCCATGCTGCCCATTCCCGGCCTGGACGGCGTCGCGTTGAAGGCTTTCTTTGACGGCTTGGCCGCGAAGGCGGCGGCGTCCGGCGACGGCGGTGGTTCCCTTCTCGGCATGTACAGCATGTTCACCGGCGGCGCTCTTGAGCGTTGCGGCGTGGGGTCGCTCGGCATCATGCCGTACATCACCTCCTCGATCATCATCCAGCTGCTCACAGCGGTGATTCCTTCGCTGAGCAAGCTTGCCCGGGAGGAAGGCGGCCGGCCGAAGCTTATCCAATACGGACGATATCTCACCGTGATTCTCTGTCTTGGGGAAGGCTTGGCCTTGGCTATGAACTGGGAGCGGCCCGAGGGGATGTTCAGCGGGTTCACCGGGAAGCTCGTGATGTACGACAACCTGATGTGGTATCGCCTCCAGACCACCGTCATTCTGACGACGGGCACTCTCCTCCTGATGTGGCTGGGCGAGCAGGTCACCGAACGCGGAATCGGCAACGGAACATCCCTGGTGATCAGTATCGGCATTCTCGCGCGGGTTCCCCAAGCTTTCGGCGGTTTGCGCGACATGCTCGCGAACAAGACCGCCGCGGGACAGGGCGGATTCCATCCTTTCTATCTCATTGCCATGGTCCTGCTGCTCCTCACGGTCGTCGCCGGGGTGATCGCGGTGACTCAGGCGCAGCGGAAGATACCCGTCCAATATGCCCAGCGAGCGGTGGGAAAAAAGATCGTCTCCGGCGGGACGACCTACATGCCGCTTCGCGTCAATTACGCGGGCGTTATGCCGATCATTTTCGCGCAGACGATCCTCATGTTCCCGGAGAGGGTTCTTCAGTTTGTGGGAGCGCGATGGGATCTGCCCTACCTGCAGCGCCTGGCTGCCCTGTTCGGGGAAGGCGCCTTCGTCTACATTGTCGCCTACGGGCTGATGATTCTGTTCTTCTCGTACTTCTGGGTGGCGACGCAGTTCAACGAGCTTCAGATCGCGGACGACCTCAAGAAACATGGCGGCTATATCCCGGGCGTGCGCCCAGGTCAGCACACCAGCCAGTTCCTTCACAATGCGATGAGCCGGATCACGTTTGCCGGAGCGATCTTCCTGACGATGATCGCCGTCATTCCCATTCTCCTCAGCCGGGAAATGCGCATCCCCTTCAGCGTCGCGACGCTGTTTGGCGGAACGAGCTTGTTGATCATTGTGGGCGTTATGCTGGACACGATGCGGCAGATCGAATCCCAGCTCATGATGCGTCACTACGACGGCTTTCTGAAGAAGGGCCGAATCCGAGGCCGCTTCTAGACTAGATCCTGTCTAGCGTGGCGCCCGGCCTGGGTTGAATGGGGCGTCCCGCGGGGCTTTCTCGCTCCTGACCATGATCACTTTGAAGAGCCCGAAGGAGATTGAGGCGATGCGGGGCGCGGGTCGGATCGCGCGGCTGGTGTTGGAAGAAGTCGGTCGACGCATCCAGCCAGGGATGACGACAGCGGATGTGGACGCTTTTGCGGCCGAATGCATCCGAAAGCACGGCGCGAAGAGCGCCTTCCTGGGGTACCGGAAGTATCCGTGCCACATTTGCATTTCGGTGAACGACGAGGTCGTTCACGGATTGGCGGGCGACCGGCGGGTGGAATTCGGCGACATCGTGAGCCTGGACGTTGGCGTCTATCACAATGGGTTCGTCGGAGACACCGCGAAGACTGTGGCGGTGGGCGGCTGCAGCCTGGAGGCGCAGCGGTTGATGGATGTCACGGAAAAGTCCCTGGCGGAAGGGATCGCCCAGGCGCGGGCGGGGAACCAGGTTGTGGATATTTCGCGCGCGGTTCAACGCTGCGTTGAGAGCCATGGCTTCAGCGTAGTGCGCGAGTTTGTTGGTCACGGCGTTGGTCGATCGGTCCACGAGGAGCCTCAGGTTCCGAACTTCGTGGACAAGAAGCCTTCGCCCAAGCTGCGGGCCGGGATGACGATCGCCATCGAGCCGATGGTGAACGCCGGCAAGCCGCAGGTAGAGATGTTAAATGACGGCTGGACAGTGGTTACCAAAGATGGTGGACTGTCCGCCCATTTTGAGCACACGGTTTTGATCACCGAGTCGGAGCCCGAGATTTTAACGTGCGCGCAGAAGATTGCTACCGGGTCGAAGCCAGAGTGATCGGCGTCCTGCGCCCGCGATTATTTCGCGTGGCTTTGTCCAACGGACACGCGCTTTTTGCGCATATGACGGCGCGCTCGGCGGCCGAGTGGGGCGCGCTGAGCGTCGACGACCGGGTCGTGGTTGAAGTGACGCCGTTTGATTTGAGCAGCGGTCGGATTCGCGACGTTGCAAAGAAAAATTTGATATGAAAGTCAGAGCATCAGTTAAAAGGCTGTGTGAGCACTGCAAAATCGTGCGTCGCCGCGGGGTGATCCGGGTGATCTGCTCGAACGCGCGCCACAAGCAACGTCAAGGTTAGTAGAATTCGCAAGAACTATGGCACGCATTATTGGTGTTGAGATTCCTGGAGAGAAGCGGATCGACATCTCGCTTCGGTACATTTACGGCATCGGCCCGGTGAACGCCCGCCAGATCCTGGAGCGAGCCCGCATTGACGCGTCGATTCGCGCCAAGGACCTTACGGAGGCCCAGCTGTCGCAGATCGTCCATGTCATCCAGGAAGGCAAGTACGTCATTGAGGGCGATCTTCGCCGCGAACTCGGCTTGAACCTGAAGCGCCTTCAGGCGATCAAGTGCTACCGGGGCGTCCGCCATCTGCGCGGCCTGCCGGTGCGCGGACAGCGCACTCAGACCAACGCTCGAACCCGCAAGGGTCCGCGCAAGACGGTCGGCGTGCAGCGGAATCCGAACGCCAAGACCGGCATTCACTAAACCCCAGTTTTCATTCCTATGGCCGACGAAACCAAGTCAGCAAAAACCCCCGCTGAGAAGCCCGCAGCCGCCAAGGCCGCGGACGACGCGAAGCCCGCCAAGACCAAAAAGGCCGCCGCGGCCGCCGCGGCCGCTGCGCCCGCAGGCGCCGCCGCTCCCGCTGCCGATAAAGCCGCCCCGGCCGAGCCCGCGAAACCTGCGGAGCCCGTGGCGGGAAGCGCGCCCACCGCCGCCGAGCTCCTCGGTGAGGACCCCAACGCCAAGAAGATCATCAAGGCCAAAGGGGCCAAGAATATCTCGGTGGGAATCGCCAACATCCTGGCTACTTTCAACAACACTCAGGTGGCGATCACCGACATGCAGGGCAATGTGCTTGGCTGGTCGAGCGCCGGCCGCGTGGGTTTCAAGGGAAGTCGCAAGAGCACGGCCTTTGCGGCGCAGCAAGTGGCGCAGGACGCCGCCCGGCAGGCCATGGCTCACGGCATGCGCGAGGTCGAGATCCGCGTGAAGGGGCCCGGCTCCGGGCGCGAATCAGCGATCCGCGCTCTCCAGGCCATCGGCCTTGAAATTTCACTGATCCGGGACGTGACCCCGATCCCTCACAATGGTTGCCGGCCTCGGAAGAAGCGCCGCGTGTAAAGCAAAGACGAGAGAGAATTCCAACGATCAACCCCACACGCATCCATGGCTCGTTATACTGGTCCCCGCGTTCGCATTAGCCGCCGATTTGGCATACCCATTTTTGGCCCGACAAAGTATCTGGAACGCCGCAACTACGGTCCCGGCGTTCACGGACCCAAGTCCCGCCGCAAGCACACGGAGTACGGCCTCGGCTTGATCGAGAAGCAGAAGCTCCGCTACTACTATGGCCTCATGGAGCGCCAATTCCGGAACGTCTATGAGCGCGCCCTGCGTCGCCGCGGCGTCACGGGCGAGCAGATGCTCCAGATCCTCGAGACGCGCCTCGACAATGTGGTGTATCACCTCGGTTTTGCGCTGACCCGGCCGGCGGCCCGGCAGCTCGTCGGACACGGCCACGTCAAGGTCAACGGACGCAAGGTCGACGTGCCTTCCTTCGCGGTGAAGGTGAACGACGTGATCGAGATCAAGGACAACACGGTGTCTCGCCAACTCGCTTCGAAGAACCTGGAGTCCTCCACCAGCCGCGTCGTGCCCGACTGGCTGACCGTGTCGAAGGACGCCTTCAAGGGGACCGTCATGCGGATCCCCTCTCGAGTGGACATTCAGCCGATCGCCAACGAGCAGGCGGTTGTTGAGTTTTATTCCCGCTAGTCGGTTGTTCCAAAACCGGGCGTCGCCGGGCGGCGGCGCCTTGCAATTATACGGGTCCGGCTGGTCCTTCGCGGGAAAAGGGTCGAGCCGGACCAGATTACAATTGCCTTAGAAAGAGAAATCATATGCCAGTACGTTTAGGTCGGTTTGAAATGCCGAAGCGGTTGACGAAAGATGACGCCACCGCGACGGACACTTACGCCAAGTTTGTGGCCGAGCCGTTTGAAACCGGCTACGGGCACACCGTCGGCAACTCGCTCCGTCGCGTGCTGCTTTCCTCCCTCGAGGGCGCGGCGATCACGTCGGTCAAGATTGACGGCGCGATGCACGAGTTCACCACCGTCGACGGCGTCGTCGAAGACGTCACGGATATGGTCCTGAACCTGAAGAAGGTTCTGTTCAAGGCCCATTCGCGCGAGCCTCAGACGCTCC
>JACQFQ010000046.1 GCA_016199985.1 Verrucomicrobiota bacterium
CAGCCCCCTGCAGGACGCCGCCATCCACCAGATGTGCAACCTCCTAACTGAAACCGAAACGGTCTTTCCAACCACTCAACTCCGTCTCATCTATCGCCAAGTCGGCTCATCCTGATTCCAGCCCAGGTCAGGATTTCTGAGGCTTAACCGGCGGTCGGTGTCGTCTCACCACCGAGTTCAGCTCCGCCTTTCGGAGCGATGGAATTGCATAGTCTCCCCGTCTGGCCCGCTCAATCATGCGGCCGATTTTCAAGAACAATGCCGTGCCGTTCTCACTCACTCTTTGAAAGTCACGAAGCGAAGTCCCACTCAGATCATCGAGCGTGGACGCACCCAATCTTCGCAATGCCGACGCAAGCTCTCCGGACAGCGGCAGACTTGAAAGCCGCGGTCGTCGGATGCTCTCCGAGATGAAAAACTTCTGATTCGTTTTTGCCACTGCTTCGCATGGGATTCTGCGGGAAATGTTCTATTTGAGCCATGCTATTTTGACTTCCTTTTCAAGCGGTTTGAATTCCGGATCGCCCGTGATGAGTTCGGCATTCTTTTCCTTCGCCAGCGCGGCGGCGAAGGCGTCGGCCAGACTGATTTTGAAGCGCGCTTTGAAATCGGCGGCGGTGTCGGCCAGTGCGCGGGTCGTGGAATGAAAATCAATCGGCAGCCCCAGGAGAATGTTCGCGGCTTGTTCCCATGCTTCTGTGCCGTTCTTCTTCACGATGGAGTATTTGACCTCAGCATAGTTCACGTCGGTCATGTGGAGCGGGCTGTCCTTCTTGCCAGCGGTGACGAGCAGGATTTCCATCGCCTCCGCGCCCGGCTCGTCGCGGAAGTAAGCGATGAGCGCGAAGCTGTCGAGCACCTTAGCGGGCATGGCGTTCCTCCAGTTCCTGCTCCTGTTTCTTGTGCTCAGCCCATTCGCCGGCCAGCGGTTTGTCGCCCGCCTTGCGCTTGAGGATGCCGCGTCCGTGTTTGATCAGCGCAGCAGTCACGGGCTTGAGGAGGATGCCATCCGCCGTGGCTTGCACCACGGCTTTCGTGCCATTCTCGATGTGAAATTGTTTTCGCAGCCAGGCGGGAATTACCACCTGACCCTTGGTCGTGAACCAGACGGAATCGGTTTTTGCTGACGTGCTCATGATCCGGAAAGTAGGACATTGTGCAGCAAGTCCGTCAACAGCTTAAAAGTAAGATGTTGCAATGGAGGTAAGCATCACGCAAACCGCGGACTGGACGTGGCCATTACAAGTTCCTGGAATCGGAGTGTTGCGTTTGCGGTCGGGGACTGAATGTGACGTGGACTATTCGCGGAAGTGGGTTGAGCGTGGTTTTGGACAAATGGCAGTGGTGATCAGTTTAGGGGCTGAACACGGACACGTTTGCCGAGAGGCCTCGAACTGGACAATGCTACGGCCAGTTGGCCGGACTTTGCAGGACGTATTCCAGCCGCATCACGAAGACTGCGTTGGGAATTGCGTGGACGATTCGCCGGATGCTGCGCGGTCTGCCAACTAGACGCCAACTTAGACGCGGCGTGTCTGCCAAAAGGACCGTCACTTGGCCGCCGCGAATGCTCGCCGCACCTTCAGTCTCGTGACTTCCATCAATCCAATTACTTGGGATTCAAAATCCACACTTCCTAAGCAGGGAAGGCGCGGCGAGCTACGGATTTGCCAAGCCGCGACAGCCTTGTTACAACGCTGCGCATGACCAAGCCTTCTCTTCTCCGATCACGAAACCGACGCGACTTTCTGCGCGTTTCGCTCGCCGCTTCCATCGCGTTCCCCCTTGTCTCCTCGCGCAATGTGCTGGGGGCGAACAAGCGGTTGAACATTGCCGCCATCGGCGCCGGAGGAAAGGGCGGGGTGGATATCGGGTATTGCAAGGCTGAGAACGTGGTCGCTCTCTGCGACGTCGACCAAAACAACGCGGCCGCCAGCTTCAAAGCCTTCCCCAACGCCAAACGCTTCAAGGATTTTCGGAAGATGCTCGAGGAGATGGGCTCCGGCATCGACGCCGTCACTGTTTCGACGCCGGATCACACTCACTTCCACGCCGCCGCGATGGCGATGAGCCTCGGCAAACACGTCTATGTCCAAAAGCCGCTCACGCACACGATCTGGGAGGCGCGACAGCTGACCCAGCTGGCCCGCAGGAAGCGCGTCGTCACGCAGATGGGCAATCAGGGACATTCCGAAGTGAGCTCGCGTCGTCTGGTGGAATTGATCAAGGGCGGCGTTCTGGGCGAGGTCAAGGAGGCGCATGTGTGGACGAATCGGCCCATCTGGCCCCAGGGGATGTCGCGCCCCAAGGAAGCGCCCGCGCCCGCGCATTTGGACTGGGATCTGTGGCTCGGGCCCGCGCCCTACCGCCCCTACCACGAAGGCTGCGTTCCGTTCAACTGGCGCGCGTTTTGGGATTTTGGAACCGGCGCGCTCGGCGACATGGGCTGCCACAACATGGACCTCGCGTTCTTCGCGCTCGATCTCCGCAATCCGAAGTGGGTCGAAGCGAACTCGTCCGGGTTGAATCCCGAGACCGCTCCCGCATGGTCGACGATCCGTTATCATTTCAACTCAGGCGGCCGTGACGGCATGGATCTCCACTGGTACGACGGCGGCAAGAAGCCCGATCCGGCGCTGGTGAAGGAGAAGTCGCTGCCGGAGAACGGGTGCATCCTGGTCGGCGCGCGCGACACTTTGTATGTCCCGAGCTACTGGGGGCGCGGCAGCTTTATGTCGGGCGCGAAGATGGAGGACCACGCCCAGATCCCGCAGCGCTATCCCCGCCTCCCGGGCGCCGACAAGGACAATGACGCCGCGCAGCACCAGGAGTGGATCCAGGCCTGCAAGGGCGAGGGGCGCACCCTGTCTCACTTCGGCTACGCGGGTCCGATGACCGAGGCGGTGTTGCTGGGAAACGTAGCGCTGCGCGCCGGCAAGCGCATCGAATGGGACGCCGCCGCGATGAAGGTCAAGAACGCCCCGGAGGCGAACCAGTTCATCAAAACAGAGTATCGCAAGGGCTGGGAATCGCCGATCTGAGCGCGTCGCGTGGCGCGTCGCCCGCGATTCGAGCGGCCTCAGCTCAGGCCGACTCCGCTGGAGCGCTTGGCGAGCTTGCGGCTGGTTTTGATCTTCGACACGGTGCCGGTCCGCAGATACTGCGATCGCACTTCGCTCAGGATCGCGTCGCGCCGGTCGAACAGGCGCTTCTGCTTCCGCGGCTTCACGCGGCTCAGCGCGTAGGCGGTGAGCAGCGGCATGGCGATGGTGCTGTCCGTGTAGCAAACGACGGAGTCGGGAAGCTTGTCCGGGTCCACCTTGCCCCAGCTGACCGCCTCGGCGGGCGTCGCCCCGCTCAGTCCGCCGGTGTCCGGGCGCGCGTCGGTGCATTGCAGGAAGTAGTCGTGCCCCTTCTCCCGAATTCCCATGACCTCCTGGATCTGGGGCTCTGTCTGCAGCATGAAGTTCTTGGGGCTGCCCCCGCCGAAGATCAGCACGCTGCTCGTGCGCCCGCTGGACTTCGCGTCGTAGACAATTCCGGCGGTCTGGTTCACGTCGCGGTTGACGTCGAACATCAGCGCGGAGCCCCGCATGGCCATGGCGGCGACGTTCATTCCGATGGAGCTGTCGCCCGGGCTGCTGGTGAAAATCGGGATCCCGCACTGATACGCGGTCGCCAGCACGCTGCTGTCCTTCAAGCCGAGCTTTTTGCCTCGCGCGTCGACGTATCTGCCCAGGAGATAGTGGAACTCGTCCGTGCCCATCGCCCGCTGGAACTCCTCCCCTTGGATGACCTCCCGCACGAAGGCGTCGGTGTCGAGCAGCACGTTGTAATCAAACAGCACGTCGTAGATCCGAATCACGCCTTCGCGGTGCAGATGGACGTCGTCGAGAAACGGACTGCCGCGATGAAGCGCCATGTCGAGGCCGAAGTGCAGGTCGTGGTAGAGGTTGGCGCCGGTGGACACGATCCAGTCGACGAAGCCCGCTTTCATGAGCGGGATGAGGCAGCTCTTCCCGAGCCCGGCGGGGGTCAGCGCGCCGGTGAGGCTCATCCCGATCAAGCCGTCGTCCGGGAGCATCTTTCGGGCGAGAAGTTGGGCGGCCTCGCGGAGGCGTCCGCCGTTGTAGGCGAGCAGCGTTTCATCGACGAGCTCGGCGGCCGAGATATCGCGTCCGATCGCGAGCGGGTTGAGGCGAGGATAGGAGGCGAACTTTTTCGAAAGCGTATGCGCGGGTTTTTGGCTCATAAATCAAGCGTTCGGGGCAGTGTGGGCAAACCAACGCGCGCTGAGAAGAAAAAGTCCGCTTTACTGCTTGCTGGCCCCAGCCCCGTCGGTCTTAATTCGACCGCTTTTCGCCAGGGCCCATGGAATGGGGACTTACGAACCCCGCCAGGGCAGGAATGCAGCAACGGTAGTTTGCTCTCCATCCGCCGTGGTCACCCTGGCCTTTTTATTTGGTTTGAACCTTTTCTCGACGGCCCCGGGTCGGACACGCGCCTCCCGATCGCGGCGCCCCGGCGGGTTTCGGAGAACAACAGAACGGCAGGCTCATGTCATATCAGGTCATCGCGCGAAAATATCGCCCGCAGCGATTTGCCGACGTTGTGGGGCAGGAACACGTCACGCAGACGTTGTCCAACGCCATCCTGCAAAACCGGATCGCCCACGCGTACCTATTTTGCGGCCCGCGCGGCACGGGCAAGACCACCATCGCGCGCATCTTCGCCAAATGCCTGAACTGCACCGGCGGCCCCAAGGTGGACTTCGACGACGCCGATTCCCGCTGCGTTGAGATCACCGAGGGACGCGCCCTCGACGTTTTTGAGATCGACGGCGCCAGCAACAACGGCGTCGAGCAGGTCCGCGAGCTGCGCGACACCGTCCGCTTCGCCCCGGCCTCGTCGCGATTCAAGATCTACATCATCGACGAGGTCCACATGCTCACCACGGCGGCGTTCAACGCGCTGCTCAAAACCCTCGAAGAGCCGCCGGCGCATGTGAAGTTCCTTTTCGCCACCACCGACCCTGAGAAAGTTCTGGCCACCATCCTCTCCCGCTGCCAGCGCTTCGACCTGCGACGCATCCCGGTCGCCCTGATCGTGCGCCACCTCGCGCAGATCAGCGCGCAGGAGAAGGTGCAGGTCAGCGAAGCCGCCCTGCACGCGATTGCGCGCGGCGCCGACGGCGGGATGCGCGACGCCGAGTCCGCCCTCGATCAGCTGATCAGCTTCTGCGGGACGAAGATCGAGGAGGACGATGTGCTGTCGATGTTCGGGCTCACATCCCACGCCCAGGTGCTGGGCATCGCGATGAGCATCCTGCGGGGCGACGCCGCCGGGATCCTGCGCGAGCTCGACACGCTGGCCCGCCACGGAAAGGACCTGACGCGCCTTCTCGCCGACGTCATTGGCCATTTCCGGAATCTCCTCGTCTATCGTGTTTCCGGCGGCGATCTGGGCCTTCTCGAGGTTTCTGAAACCGAGGCGGCGTCCTTGAAAGAGCACTCGGAGGCGGCGCAGTCGGACGCGCTCACGCGGATCCTGGAAATCCTATCGGAGTCCGAGGGGCGGATGCGGGAGTCCACTTCGAAGAAGATCTTTGTGGAGATCGCCTTTTTCAAGGCCATGCAGGCGCGAAACGCCGTCGGCCTCGACGCGGTTTTGAAACAGCTGAAGGAGCTGCGCTCAGGCGCTCCGACCGTGGAAGCGGCCGCTCGTGTGGCGCCGGCCACAACCGTGGCGACCGCGACGCCTGCGACCTCCTCTCGCGCCCCGCAGCCAACCGGTCCCTCGCTCGCCCGCGCGGCCGCGTCGCCCGTCGTCGCTTCCGCCGAGAGGGCGTCATCTTCCTCGCCGGCTCCCGCGTCCCCGGCGCCGCAGCCCGCCCCGTCCGCGCCGGACTCCCTGGACACTTTGTGGACCCAGCTGCTCGAGGGGGTGGGACGCGTCAGCCAGTTCACGCGGAGCTACCTCATCGAGGCGTTCCCTGTTTCCCTCACCGGCCAGATCTTCACCATCGGATTTGATCCGGAGTTCGCCGGTCATATTGACCTCGTGAACAACACGAAGAACGTTGAGCTGATTCAAACCAAGCTGAGGGAGCTCGGGCGCCCGGGCTGTTTTGTGAAGTTTATCCAGGCGGAAGCGCCCGCGTTGCGGACCCAGGCGTCGGCGTCGCCGCCTGCCCCGTCGCTTGCCGCGGCCGCGGCCGCTCCGAAACCTGCGCCCGCCGCGGCCTCGGCCCTGAGCGTCGCCGCCGCCAGGAAGTCCGCTTCCGCAGCCCCTGAGTCCGCGGCGCCCGTGAAGCTGGACCCCTCCGAGTTCAAGAACGACCCCTTGATCCAGAAGGCGCTCGAGATTTTTCGAGGCCGAATTGTCGAAGTGCGTTCCTGACGCCGTTCAGGATTTCGCCAACGACCCCGCGTCACCCAACCCTCACAGCAGAACGATATGTCCAACTACGGAAAGATGATGAAGCAGGCCGCCCGCATGCAGCAACAGATCGCGGAGGCGCAGGCGAACGTTCTCAAACTGACCGCCGAAGGCGCCAGCGGGGGCGGCGCCGTCAAGGTGGTGGCTCGCGGCGACAGCTCCATCGCTTCGATCAAGATCGATCCCCAGGTCTTCGCTGGCGGGGACGCCTCGATGCTTGAGGACATGGTGTTGTCCGCGTCGAATCAGGCGCTCGACAAGGTGCGCGAGCTCGCGAACGCCGAGATGAGCAAGGCCACCGCCGGCATCAGCATTCCGGGATTGATGTAGGCCCCTCGCACCGCCAGATATCGTGTCCTTTCTTCCCGAAGCCCTGACCGCCTTGCAATCCGATCTCAGCAAGCTCCCGGGCATTGGCCCTCGATCCGCGGAGCGGCTGGCGTTGCATCTGGTGCAATCGGACGCGGGCTCCGTCCGGCGTCTCGCCGAGCTGATGGTGGCGGCCCGGGAGAAAGTCCGGACCTGCGCTGTTTGCGGCTCGCTGACGGAGGCGAGCCCCTGCGGGCTGTGCACGCACCCGAACCGCGACGGCTCGCTGGTCTGCGTCGTGGAGCGGCCCGTGGACATTCTGTGGCTGGAGAAGGCCGGCAACTTCCGCGGGAAATATCATGTGCTCGGCGGTCGCATCTCTCCCATCAATGGCGTCGGGCCTGAGGATCTGCGGATTGAGGAGCTGGAGCGACGCCTGGGCGTCGAGCCGATCCGCGAGCTGGTCCTGGCGTTGGCGACCGATGTCGAAGGCGACGCCACGAGCCACTATCTGGCTCGCCGGATGGCCGCTCACGGGGTGAAGGTCACGCGGATCGCGCACGGGCTTCCGGCGGGCGCCGGACTGGAGTTCGCCGACGAGTTGACACTGAGTCGCGCGCTGGACGGCCGGCGCGAGATGAGTTGAGAATTTTGGCATCCAGCCGATGAATAAGGAAGTGCACGTTGTGGCGTCGAAAGAAGCTCCGCTCAAATCCGCCGTTCAGGCTCCCAAGGTCGTGGTTTTCGATCTGGGGAAAGTGCTCCTGGATTTCGACTACTCGATCGCGTGCCGCCGATTCGCCGAGAAGTCGCGAGTCTCCCCGGAGGAGGCGCATCATCTCCTCCACAACACGACTCTCCTCTACAACTTTGAAACGGGCCAGCTGACGTCCCGCCAGTTCTACGAGCGGATGCAGGAGGGCTCGGGGTTCTTCGGCGACGAGCGGGAGTTCCAAACGATCTTTCAGGAGATCTTCACGCCAATTCCCGAGATGATCAGCCTTCACGCGACTTTGCGCGCGCAGGGGATCCCCACCTTCATCTTCTCGAACACGAACGACATCGCCATCGAATACATCCGGGAGCGCTTCTCGTTCTTCTCGCTCTTCGACAACTACGTGCTGTCCTACCAGCACGGCGCCATGAAGCCCCAGCCCAAGCTGTACGAAGTGGTGGAGAAGACCGTGGGATGCCGTGGGGCGAAGATTCTGTACATCGACGATCGCCCGGAGAACATCGAGGCCGGCGCGCGACGCGGATGGCAGGTCATCCTCCAGGAGCATCCCGACCGCACCCTCGACCAAGTCAAGGCCCGCGGACTGCTCGCCTAGCATCCGCGCGGCGCGGATCCTGATCCTAGGCGAGCTTTCGTTTCAGGTTGAGATGGAAGTTGCCCAGCGGGAATTCGTCGTTGTCGACGGCGGCGATCCAGCGCGTCGGATCCAGCTCGCTGTCGATCGCCCGGGTGTCCCGCTTCCATCGGGAGCCCACGCAGGGCTTCACGTACTTGGAAACGAGATCGTGCGCCTCGATCCAGAACGCAAGACGCGAGCACGACGCGCCATGCCGGTAGAGCAACGCCAGCTCCCGTCGCAGCTCGGCCATCGCGTCCGGCAGCGCGGGCCAATCGACGCGGAGCTGATTGTCGCGCCACGACAGCGTTTCGCGTTCGTGAAGAAACGCGAACAGCAGCTGACCCGCGAGGCCGTCGTAGTTCTTCACGCGGGATCCCACGATCGGAAACCGGAACAGTCGATCGAACAGGATGGCGAACGGAATGTATTCCGCGGGAGCAAAGCCCTCAGTCGACAGCTGGATCGCCTCGGCGAAACTGCGCAGGTCCACGCGCAGCTCCTCGAGTCCATACATCCAGAAGGGCGCGCGCTGCCGAATCATGAAAGGATCGAACGGCAGCTCGCCCAAGCCGTGCGATCGATCGTGGATCAGGTCCCACAGGGCCACCGTGTCCTCCAGAACAGGAAGAGAGCTGAACAGGCACTCGGCCGCGGGCGGGACCGGGATTCGCAGGGCTTCGATCGCATGGAGCGCGTACGTTCGAAGCCGTTTCGCCTCGCGATCGCAAAAGAGGGTCGCGAAAGCGTTCGCTGCCTTGCCCGACACGGAAACGGTCTCCGGGAAGAGCACGGCGCATTCGCTCCGATATCCTTGCGTGAAGTCCGCCAAGTGCCCCGGCGCGAACTTCTCGTTGCGATAGCGGGCGCGCTCCAGCGCCTCCAGCCAGCCCGGCCAGGGCATCCGCACGATCAGGGCTTCGAAGCGCGTCAGCGCGGAGGCGTTGGGGGTGTACATCGGGAACAAAGCCAGATGCTCGATCCCATCCTGGCGATGCTTCTGCGGCTCGTAGGTCCGCAGCGACTCGGAGAAATCCGGCTTTGGGAATCCGTCGCTCTCCCAGCGGGCGAAGTCGCTTTGCAAGGCGTCGAAGTAGCCGGCCTGATGCGCAAACCGCGGCGCCAATTCCGTGAGAAGCCGCGAGATCCGTGGCGCGCAACCGATCGCCCTCTGCCTGGCGTCGGCCGGCACGCTGCCATCGGCGGCTTGAAGCTCTCTCAGCGCGTTCACCTCGTCCTTCAACCCGAGCCACGCTTCCGCCTGGACCGCCGAGTCGAGGGGAACCGGCTTCTGGATCGCATGAAAGGCCGGAACCGAAAGCCAGCGGACCAGGTTGACCCAGAAGGTTTGATGGTCCGGGGCTCCCAGGTAATCGTCGCCGAAGAGCAGCGAGTCCGTCGCCAACACCACTCGTCCCTTCCCGGGCGCCGCGACCGCGACCAGCCCCGCGTGGGGGATGGACGCGGAAGCCGAGGCTCGAACGATCACGGTCGCCTGACCGGCCTTCGCGACGCACGGCCCCGCTTGGTAAAAGCAAACCTGGCTGACGCCCGTGAGGAGGGACTCGCTGAGAAGATCCCCCGAGGATTCCCCTAAGATCCAGGCCGGGTTGGCGTTGATGCACCGCGCGCGGTCGAGCACGGTGCCGTTGTCGATCGCGAGATTGAACGGCTCCAGCAACGCGTTCAGATTGTCGCCGTATTTGTCGTGCTCAAACTCGGTGATCACGAGGAGACCGCCCCCCGATCTCACCCATTCCTGGATCGAAGCGACCTCGGCGTCCGTCAAACGCGGCGATCCCGCGCCCACCGTTCGTTCCCAGCGCGGATCGCAGGGATGAACCAGCGCGAGAATGTGAACATCCGCCAGCGTCGAGGCGTCCAGCGCCCCCGAAGTGTGGCGCGCGACTTCGAAGTCCAGGCGTCGGAGGAGATCCGCCGCGCGCTGATAGGACGAATACTCCGGATAGTCGGGGCTGATCTGCGCGGCTTTCTCCATCGAGATCGACCAGCTCTCGCTGTGGGTCTCGTCGAACAGGATTCGAACCTTACGCGTTGCCTCTGTTCCGTTCATTTGTCCGCTCCAGTCGGTTCGGCCGTTTTGCCTAGCGCGCGCGCTCCTGAATCAACTTAGCGTCGCTTGCGAATTGATCCAGATCCTCAGGAGAGGTGTTCCAGGAGCACATCAGGCGGGCGCCTCCCGGTCCGACATCGGTGTAGAAGCGCCAGCCCTTCTCGAGCAGGGCCTCCGCCATGCCTTCCGGAAACCTCACAAACACAGCGTTGGCTTCGACGGGGTAGAGGACCTGGATTCCGGCGATCGCGCTCAGCTGGGATCGGAGGCGTTGAGCCATGTCGTTGGCATGTTTCGCGTTCTCCAGCCAGCGCCCGCTTCGCAGCATCCCCTGCCATTGCGCCGCGTGATACCGCATCTTCGAGGCCAGCTGCCCGGCCTGCTTGCATCGGCGCTTGAACGCGTGGGCGAGATCCTTGTTGAAGAACACGGCGGCCTCCGTGGCGAGCATCCCATTCTTCGTGCCTCCGAAGCACAGGACATCGACTCCTGACCGCCACGTCAAATCCGCCGGCGAGCAACCCAGGCGGGCGACAGCGTTCGCGAAGCGCGCGCCGTCCATGTGGATCGACATCCGCAGCGAGCGCGCCATCTCGGACAAGTCTTTCAGCTCGGAGGGCGTGTAGACCGTGCCCAGTTCGGTGGATTGCGTGAGACTCAGCACCTTGGGGGCGGAGGCGTGTATGTCGCGGCGATTGAGGAACAGCGATTCGACGGATTTTGGGTCCAGCTTTCCCAGGGGCGTGTTGATCGGAAGGGTTTTGACCCCGTGGGCGAAGAACCCGGGGGCGTTGGATTCGTCTGTCTCGATGTGGGAGAACGCGTGGCAAATCACGGCATGGTAGGCCTCGCAGGCCGAGGCGATGGCGAGCGAGTTCGCCGCCGTCCCCGTGAAAAGGAAGTGGACCTCGCAGTCGGTTTCAAAGAGAGACCGGAACGCGTCCTGAACCGCGGATGTGTGGGGATCATCGCCATAGCCGGGCACGTGGCCGGCATCCGCGGCGCGCAGCGCCTCCCACACCTCAGGGCACACGCCCGCGTAGTTGTCGCTGGCGAAGTGGCGACGGGGGATGTCCGTGGAGCTCATGGCCCGCATTTCGCATCGCAGAGTCCAAAACTCAAGCCGGATCTTGCGGCGCGACGGGCTCATGCCCGCGTTGTGGCTGACCCACGCTCAACGTGGAGACGCGCAACCTCAGGAGCGCGAGGCGGGCGACTCGGCGGACAGCTTGCTCTATACACGCCCAAGGCTCTCTGGTAGCTTCGGACCGCTATGCCCATCGATGACATCCTGCTGGAAACGGAAGAGAAGATGATGAAGACCGAGGAGGTCGTCACCAAGGAGTTCGCCGGAGTTCGGACAGGCAAAGCCTCGGCGGGATTGGTCGAGAACATCCAGGTGGAGGTCTATGGGTCTCAAATGCGCATTCGCGAGCTGGGGGGCATCACGGTGCCCGAAGCGCGAGTCCTCGTCATCCAGCCCTGGGACGCCACGACCGTCCATCCCATCGAGAAGGCGATCCAAAAAGCCAACCTGGGCCTGAACCCCACCGTTGATAAAAAGGTCATTCGCATTGTCCTCCCCGAGTTGAGCACGGAGCGGCGTCTCGAATTCGTGCGCATCGTGAAGAAGATGGCCGAGGACGGCCGAGTCGCGGTCCGGCATGTGCGGCGCGATGGTCTTGAAGCGCTCAAGAAGGAAGGCAAGACCGGCGGCGTCACGGAGGATTTGGTCGAGCACGCCGAAAAGGAGGTCCAGAAGCTCACCGACGAATACATCGCCAAGATCGACGCCCATCTCGCCCACAAGGAGAAGGAGATCATGACGGTGTAGACGCGCTTTTCGCGTTGCCCCATTTTTCCTTCCTTTGCCTCGAGGCCTTTGTTATCGAGTCCAGGTGAGTTTTCGACCGATTCATTTTTGGCTGACCTGCGCTTTCCTGATCGCCGGTTCCCTCACCTCTGTCGCCGAATCCTACAAGCTGCTGGACGGCCAGGCCGTCGAGGGCCCTCCGATGAACGCCACCAAGGAAGGGATCGCGTTCCGGGACTCCTCCGGGAGCCAGGGCCCGCGGATCCACTTTACGAATTTCACCCAGCAGGCGCTTCTGGAGTTGGCCAAGCACCCGAAGGTCAAGCGCCCGCTCATCGAGCAGTACCTGGAGATCGTGGTGGAGGAGCCCACAAACAAGGTCGGCCGGCCCAAAGTCGAGCTCAGGCCTTTTGATCATTTGCAGCGTCCGGATCCCAAAGGCGGACTTTCCCAGATCTCAACCTCGTCGATCGGCCTCTTCTTCCTCTTCCTGCTTTTCGTGGGGAACCTGTATTCCGCCTACGAGGTGGGAGTGTTCCGCAACTACTCGCCCTATCTCGTGATGGGCATCGCGTTCGTGGCGCCCTTGCTCACGCAGGTCATCTTCCTGTGCCTGCCCACCTATGTGCCCAAGTCGGCGGGCGAGGAAATCGACGCCACGGCCGCTCATGTGCCCACGTTTGCGGCGGCGGGCGGGGGTCCGTCGTCCGGGCCGGCCGGCGGCGCGGCGGGCGCTGGAGGAGGCGCGGCGGGAGGCGGAACGGCGCCCGCGGTCCTGCCTCACTTCAAGCGCGGCGAGTACACGTTCAACAAGCGCTTCTTCGAAACCAAGATGTCCGGATTTTTCGGAATCAGGCCCACCGAGGCGGAGAAGGGATTCCAGTTCCAGGTCAAGTGCAACCGGGGACAGCTGGTCTGCAATCGCGTCGTGCGCGTCACTCCGGCCGAGGTCACGCTTCAGGTTTTGCGCGGAGCGACGATAGAGGAAATGAGCGTGCCGTTCACCGAAATCTTGGATATCCAAATCAAACAAAACAGCTAACCCAAACCCTCGGACCTTGCCCCGCGGCGGGTCGATCCGAGCTCCGCACCATGACTTTCAGAACTGTTCTCCTGTTTGGCGCGCCGGGATCCGGCAAGGGGACCCAGGGCAAGATCCTCGGCACGATCCCCGGCTTCTTCCACTTCGCGTGCGGCGACGCGTTCCGGAACCTCCGCATCGACGATCCGCTGGGCAAGGTGTTCATCGAGTACTCCAGCAAAGGGCAGCTGGTGCCCGATAAGTCCACCATCGAGCTCTGGAAGAAAAACATCCAGGCCTCAACCTCCAACGGGAGCTTCCACCCCGAGCGCGACATGCTGGTGCTCGACGGAATCCCTCGCAATCCCGCGCAGGCGGAAATGCTGAAATCCATGTTGGATGTTCGCGCGGTGTTCCACCTCACCTGCACCGACATGACGAAGATGGTCGAGAGGCTCCAGCGACGCGCGTTGCGGGAAAACCGCCTGGACGACGCGCATTTGGAGGTCATCCGCCGGCGCCTGGAGATCTATGATCAGGAGACCAAGCCGGTCCTCGAGTACTACGGCAGCAAGCTTGTCCACAGCGTCGACTCGGCGGCCTCGCCCATGAACGTGCTGCGGACGATTCTCAACGACATCGCGATGCTCGACGAGAAGCAGCCGAAGCGGTGATCACACCACCACGACCTCGTTCTCCAATACCCCCGCCTCGCCGATCTCGATCCGAACCTTGTCCCCGGCCGCCAGGGTGAACGCGTCGGGCGGAACGATCCCCGTCCCCGTGAGCAGCACCGCCCCCTGCGGGAATTCCTGGCTGCGGAACAGATAATCCCCCAGCTCCAGGAAGGTCCGCTTGATCTGGCCCACCGATGTGGATCCTTCGAAAACCGCCTGCCCCGCCCGCAGAATCGTCACGCGGATCGGCCACTCGCGGACCTCCGACTCCGAGCGTCCCAGCACCAGACAGGGTCCCAGGGCGCAGGAGTGGCGGTAGGTCTTCGCCTGCGGCAGATAGAGGAGATTCTCCCCTTCGATGTCCCGCGAGCTCATGTCGTTGCCGGCGGTGAATCCGATGAGCTGCGCCTTGGCGTTGAACACCAGCGCGAGCTCCGGCTCGGGAACATTCCACTTGGCGTCCGCGCGAATGCCCACCGGTCCTCCGGGGCCGCTCACTTTTGCGGGGAGCGACTTGAAGAACAGCTCGGGGCGAGGCGCCTCATAGACGCGGTCGTACGCCGACGCGCTGAAATCGGATTCCTCCATCCGCGCTTTCTTGCTTCTCAGGTAAGTCACGCCGGCGGCCCAGACCTCCTGCTGATCGATGGGCGCGAGCAGCCGCGTTTCGCTCAACGCCACGCGAGGCAGCGATTGCTTCGAAAGCGCGGAGAGAATCTCGATGGCGCGTCCGCCGTTGAACAGGGGCGCCAACCGCTCAACGCCCGCGGCGCCCAGGTCGATGATGGAATCGTTCTCCAGGAGCCCGAATTGCGGATGGCAGCGGCCTTGTTGAAATCGAACAAGCTTGATCATGGAAATCTTAAACCGAGTAATCGAGATAGATGGTCTTCAGCTTGGAGTAGAATTCCACCGCGCCCGCGCCCTGCTCCTTGAAGCTGTCGGTGCTGGACTGCTTGACGCCTCCGAACGGCGCCTGGAGGGCGAGGCCGGTGCTGATCTGGTTGACTTTCACCACGCCCGCCTGGATGCGCTCGGCGTAGAGCAACGCCTTGCGGAAGTCCCGGGTGACCACGCTGGCGCTGAGTCCCACGTTCACGTCATTGGCGACGCGCAACGCCTCGTCGAAGCTGTCCACGGCGATGACCGCCACAACGGGGCCGAAGACCTCCTCCCGCGCGATCTTCATCTCCGGCGTCACGTTTCCCATCACCGAGGGTTGCATGAAGAAGCCGTGCCGCAGGTCGCCGTCGGTGATGCGTTGTCCGCCCGTAAGCAGCTTCGCGCCTTCCCGAACAGCGCCTTCGATGTGATCCAGGTTGCCCTGCAACTCCTGCGCGTTGACCGCGGGTCCCATCTCGACGCCAGCCTGCAGGCCCGGTCCCACTTTCAAGGCCTGGGCCTTTGCGATCAGCTTCTCGGTGAAGACCGCGAGGACGGAGCGTTCCACGATGACGCGGCTGGTCGCCGTGCAGGCCTGTCCGGTGAGGCCGAATCCGGCGCGCGAAACCAGGCTGGCCGCCAGATCCAGGTCCGCGTCGGCGAGAACGAGGGTTGGATTCTTTCCGCCCATCTCCATCTGCGCTCGGGCCATCCGCTGGGCGAGTTGCTGATAAACACCGTGGCCCACGGAGTGCGACCCAGTGAAGGACATCGCCACAACCCGGGGATCGGTGGCGAGCACGCCGCCCACGGCGCGACCTTCCCCGATGACCACATTGAACACGCCGGGCGGCAGCCCGGCCTCTGTGAGGATTCGCGCCAGCTCGCAGGCCATGGCGGGCGCCTGGCTGGCCGGCTTCAGCGCCACCGTGTTGCCGCAGACCAGCGCGGGAGCGAGCTTCCACGCGGGGATAGCGATCGGAAAGTTCCAGGGCGTGATGAGTCCCACGACGCCGAGGGGTTCGCGCCGGGTGTAGAGAAGATTTTGCGGAAGGTCGTGCGGAATGGTCTGGCCGCCGAGGGTGTAGCTCAGGCCGCCGAAGAACCTAAAGATGTCGACCGCGCGCTGCACCTCGCCAGTCGCCTCGGCCAGGGTCTTTCCCTCCTCGCGCGTGAGCAGTTCCGCGAGCTGCGCCTTGCGCGCTTCCAGAAGCGTTGACGCCTTGCTGAGCACGCGTCCGCGGGCCACGGAGGTTTGCCCCGCCCAGGCCGGGAAAGCCGCCGCGGCGCTGGCGATCGCGTTTTCGGCGTCGCCCCTTTCGCTCAGCGGATAGGAGGCCACGGCCTCCCGGTTGTCGGCCGGATTGCGCGTTTCAAATGTCTTGCCCGAGGGCGACGGCGCGGCGGCGCCTTGGATCCAGTTGCTATATGTGAGCATGCGATGAAAAAGCGGGGGACATTCAAAGCGGCGGCGAGGACGAATGCGAGACTTTCTCGTGCCTTCCCGGGCGGGCTTGCCTACGCTGCTTCCCGTGAGCGATCCCGCGTCCGCAATCGAGTCCGCGCCGAATCCGCCGTTGTACGAACGGCTCGTTCGCCTCCCCCAGCCGAGCTCCGACCGCATCCTGGACGCCTTTCTTGACTACGTGGCCTCGAAAAAGCTGGAACTCTATCCGGCGCAGGAGAGCGCCATTCTGGAACTCATCGAGCGAAAGAACGTGATCCTGAACACACCCACGGGATCCGGAAAATCGCTGGTCGCCGCGGCGATGCACTTCTTCTCCATCGCCCAAGGACGGAAGTCGGTCTACACCTGCCCGATCAAGGCGTTGGTGAACGAGAAGTTTTTGTCGCTGTGCCAGGAGTTCGGACCCCAGAACGTCGGCATGGCCACAGGCGACGCCACGGTGAATCGCGACGCGCCCATCCTCTGCTGCACGGCGGAGATTCTCGCGAATCTGGCGCTTCGACACGGCGACAAGACGCCGTACTCGGAGGTTATCATGGACGAGTTCCACTACTACTCGGACCGCGATCGCGGCGTGGCCTGGCAGACCCCCTTGCTGACGATGTCGCAGTCGCGCTTCCTGCTCATGTCGGCGACGCTCGGCCAGACGGAGTTTTTCGTTCGGGAGCTCACGCGTCTCACCGGCGCCGAGACCGCGCTCATCCAATCGAACCAACGCCCCGTGCCCCTGGCCTTCGACTACTCCGAGCAGCCGTTGGGCGAAACCGTCGAGGCCCTGGCGGCCGCGAACAAGGCGCCGGTGTATCTCGTCCACTTCACCCAGAACGACGCGGTGCAGAGCGCCCAGAATTTCATGAGCCTGAACTTCTGCTCGCGCGAGGAGAAGGCCACGATCTCCGAGGCGCTGCATGGCGTGAAGTTCGGCAGCCCCTTCGGAAAGGATCTGCATCGGTTTCTTAAGCACGGGGTGGGGGTTCATCACGCGGGATTGCTTCCGAAATACCGGATCCTCGTGGAGCAGCTCGCGCAGCGGGGCCTGCTCAAGATCATCTGCGGGACGGACACCCTGGGCGTGGGCGTCAATGTGCCGATCCGCACGGTGCTGTTCACCCAGCTGTGCAAGTTTGACGGACAGAAGACCGCGATTCTCAGCGCGCGGGATTTCCATCAGATCGCGGGACGCGCGGGTCGCCGTGGATTCGACAGCCAAGGGTGGGTGGTGGCCCAGGCGCCGGAGCATGTCATCGAGAACAAAAAGCTGACGCAGAAGGCCGAGCGAGACGGCAAGAAGAACGCGCCGAAACGAAAGCCTCCCGAGCACAATTTTGTGGGTTGGGATGAGAAGACTTTTCTTCGACTGCAGCAGGCGTCCCCCGAGCCGCTTGTGTCGCGGTTCCAGGTCAGCCATGGAATGCTGCTGAATGTTCTCAGCCGCGAGCACGAGGACGGATGCCGCGCGATGCAGCGATTGATCCGCGATTCGCACGACTCTCCGCGCGCGAAGCAAGCGCATCGGGATCGCGGCTGGCAGCTCTTCCGCGCGCTGGTCGACCGGAAGCTCGTGGAGTTCGGCCCGAAGTCCGCCGAAGGCCGGAAGAGGCTTCGCCTGAACATTGAGTTGCAGGACGACTTCTCGCTCAACCAGGCGCTCAGCCTTTACCTGATCGACACCGCGAAGCTGGTCGACCCCAGCGCGCCCGACTATCATCTGGTTCTCCTCACCCTGGTCGAGTCGATCCTCGAGAACCCCGAGGTCATCCTTCGGAAGCAGCTCGACAAGGCCAAGACGCAGAAGATGGCGGAGATGAAGCAGGAGGGGATCAGTTTCGAGGAGCGGATCGCCAAGCTCGAGGAGGTGGAGTATCCGAAGCCGAACCGGGAGTTTGTGTACAGCACCTTCAATGACTTCGCGGCCAAGCATCCGTGGGTGGGCGAGGAGAACATCCGGCCGAAGAGCATCGCGCGGGAGATGTACGAGAATCTGCGATCGTTCAACGACTACGTGAAGGACTATGAGCTGGGACGGGCCGAGGGAGTGCTCCTGCGGCATCTTTCCAGCGTTTATCGAACGCTCTCGCAAACCGTGCCGGACACCGCGAAGACCGAGCCCGTGCTGGAGGTGGAGCTCTACTTCTCCACGCTGTTGGAACAGGTGGACTCGAGCCTGCTCGAGGAGTGGGAGCGATTGAAGGATCCCGCGGCGGCGCTTCGCAAGGCGCGGGAGGAGACCGCGGCGGGAGGCCGGGCGACGGTCTCCGCGGCCCGCGGCGGCGCGACGGAAAGGCGGGCGGATGTCACGCGCGACAAGGTTCAATTCACCCGCGCCGTTCGCCAGCGAGTGTTCGGACTTTTGGGCGGCATGATCTCGGGCGACCTGGAAGCGGCGCTGCAATGGCTGGAGGATTCGCTGGACGCGGAGGACGTCGCGTGGAACGAGAGCCGGCTCAAGGCCCTCATGGAACGTTATCACCAGGATCACCCGTTCATCTGCCTGGATCCGAACGCGCGAAACATGCGGTTTACCTTGATCCATCCGGACGAGGCCGGCCACACGTGGAAGGTGGAGCAGGTGCTCGTGGACCCCGAGGAGGTGAACGATTGGGTGATGATCTTCCGGGTGGATCTTGCGAAATCGAAGGAGCTCGGGAAACCGCATCTGCGACTCCTGAGCATCGGACCGAGCGCGGTGTTTTGAGTCGCGTGGATTCCCTGACGCGAACTCCGATCACCCAGAGGATGGATGGGGTTGCGGCCGCGCGATTGAACGCGCGCGTCAAGGCAGCACAACCACTCTGTAGAACCCCTGCTTCGCGGGCTTCGGCACGAGAAAACGCGTTTGCGTCGTGCTCGCCACAGCGACGGCCTGCTGTTCCCACTCTCCTCCCAGACGGGGCGCCATGCGCGCCCCGTACCGATGTCCCGGCACGCTCCTGAAGTAGAGAGCATGGTATCCGTCGGGAATGGCGGTTCGATCCGCGTCGACGAGATCCGCGGGGCGGGGCGTGAGTTCCAAGGCCAGGACAGAATCGGCCTGCGTTGGATCGGTGCCCGCCGCCCACTCGTCCCGATTGACCAAGCCGTCTCCATCAGGATCGTCTCCCTCGCCGCTGGCGTTTGGGTAGCGGGCGCCGAGGCCGCTCGACTGAACCCAGGCCGCGTAGCCCGACAAAGTCGTCCAAATCGCCGTGGGCTGATCGGCGAACACGTCGCCCCAACCCTTCGCCTCGGCCTTGTGGTAAATGGTCGCGATCGAAGGGGCGTCAAAGAATTCCCCCGACTCCGGCGCATCCCCCTCGAAATACACCTTCTTCAGCAGAGAGCATCCTTGAAACACTCCATACCCGATGTCGGTGACGTGACCAGGAACCGTGAGGCTGCTCAGGCCGGCGCATCGGGCGAAGGCGCTGTTGCCGATGCTCGTCAGGCTGTTGGGCAGCGCGATGCTCGTCAGGCGGGAGCAGCCAAACAGCGCCAGCTCCCCGATGTCCGTGACGGTGTTCGGCAGGCTGATGTCTCCGGCCCTGCCCTGGGGGCATGTCAAAACCTTGGTTCCCGCCTTGTCCAAAAGCACACCGTCGACGCCGCTGTAGACGGAGTTGAGGCTGTCGACCTCGATGGCTTGAAGCGCGACGCAATCCGAGAATCCGATCCCCTCGATGGATTTCGCGCTTTGCGGAAGGGTTATGCTGGTCAGCTTGCGACAGCTCTGGAACGCGGCCCCGGAGATTGTCGTGACGCCTTGGGGGACGGCGTACGCGCCCTCTTTTCCGGGCGGGAATTGGAGAAGCACGGCTCGTGCCTTGTCGAAGAGAACGCCGTCTGCGCTGGCGTAATCGGGATTCAGTCCATCCACTTCAAAAACCGTCAGGCTGTCGCAGTCGATGAACGCGCCGGGGTCGATGAAGGCAAGGGTTCTGGAAAATGAAACAGACCTCAGCCCGGCGCAGCCCAGGAAGGCGTGACTCTCGATCTCGGACACTCCAACGGGCATGGAGAGGAAGTTGAGGTTGATGACATGGGCGAACGCTTCGAACCCGATGCGCGTCACGGGTTGACCGTTGAGACGATCCGGGACGGTCACATCCCCGCCGGATCCCAGATACCCTGTGATGATCGCGCCAGAGTCCGAACTTTCGAAAACGAAGTCCCCGTGCTGGGCCGCGTCTGCGGTCGTCCCGAGAAGGACGAGGAGGGAAAAGAGCGGGAGTAGAAGCCGGGACCAGTGTTGAACTGGGCAGGCGTTGAAGCGAAGGGCGGCGTGAATGGCGCTCGAGTTCAATTTGCCTTTTCTCATTCTCAGGAGACCCGGTGAACCAAGGCGCTGAATCCTCGTCTGAGCGGACGGTTTGTTTGCGGGGGAAGAGGGACTACCCCGATCCGATCCCGCGCGCCTTCGGTTCCACAGGTGATCGTTCCCTTCAAACAACCCACGGACCACCGAAGGCTCTATCGGATGGTCATCTCGTTACTGAACGTGGAAGGTGGGTCGCCCAGAGCGGAAGCCGCTCGAAAGTTTGCCGACCTCGCGGAGCAGCCGTTGAGTCAGCGCAATCGTGGGGGGAGGAGCAGAAAGCAGAACCCTCAATTGGGGAAAAGAACCTAGACTCCCGACATGGACGTAGGGGATCGGTGGGTGATCCATGGTCCTTGCTATAGCCGAATCGGTTCACATCCACGCCATCCCGCGTTTCGCCGCTCCTCGGCTTACGTTTGAGCCCACCGAGCCGATGAGGATCGCGATCGTTCTGCCGGAATCAACAACGCCCCCTCTTCCCGCTTGCCACGGCTGGGGGGTCCTCCGCACTCTGCGCTGGATGAATCGTATTTCGGAACGCTTCGCGGCGCTGCGTCAACGGGGCGAGAAGGGCTTGGTTGTCTATATCGGCGCGGGCGACCCGGACCTCGCCGCCACGGAGCGACTCGCGCTGGCCTTCGACAAGGCCGGTGTCGATGTTCTGGAGCTGGGCATCCCGTTCAGCGATCCCCTTGCGGACGGCGTTGTGAACCAGTTGGCCGCCCAGCGCGGGCTCGAGTCAGGCGCCACCCCGCCCCAGGTTCTCAAAACCGTCTCGGCCATCCGCCGCCGCAGCCAGATCCCGATCGTTTTCTTCGTCTATTACAATCTGCTCCACAAATACGGGCTCGATCGGTTCATCCGCGATGCCCAGTCCGCTGGCGTGGACGGCTTGCTGGTTCTGGATCTGCCCCCCGAGGAATCGGGCGACTACACCACGTTGATGAGGTCCGCCGGTCTTGCCGCCATTTTCCTCCTGGCGCCCACCACTCCCGAAGACCGGGTTCGCGAGATCGTTCGTCATGGCGAGGGGTTCCTCTATTACATCTCCCGCGAAGGCGTGACGGGAATGCAGTCGAAGGTCGCGGACACCATCGGCCCGATGACCGCGATGATCCGCCGCCACACCTCGCTGCCGATCGCGATTGGCTTCGGCATCTCCAATCCCGAGCAAGCTCGTCAGGTGTCGGCGCATGGCGAAGCGATCGTCGTGGGGAGCGCGATCGTCAATCAAGTGGCGGAGCATGGGAAATCCCCCGACCTCGCCGAGCGAGTGGGGGCTTTTGTCCGCTCCCTCGCCGATGCGGTCAAATCGCGATGAGCCCGGATCCGATCGACGCCCCGCCAGCGCCCGCAAAGGGCCGCGCGCCCAACAATCGCACCCTCACCCTCTCCGACGCCGAGCGCGCGGCGTTGCGTCCTCGGCTGCTCCGAAGCGAGGAGGTTTCGTGCGGGAAGGTTCCCGAGGGCGCGTTGATCTGCGGCGATACTTTCGATGTTCTCCCCCGTCTGCCCGCGGGATTTGTTGATCTGCTCATCGTTGATCCGCCTTACAATCTCACGAAGAAGTTCGGGCCTGAAACCTTCAGGGAGCGCGCCTCCTCGGACTACGAGAGTTGGCTTGAGTCCTGGCTGACGGAGTCGAAGCGTCTGCTGGCGCCACAGGCCTCCCTCTATGTTTGCGGGGATTGGCGGTCCTCCGGCAGCCTGCAGCGATGCCTTGAGCGCCATTTCCACATCCAGAATCGGATCACCTGGGAGCGTGAGAAGGGGCGTGGAGCGATGCGGAATTTCAAAAACGCAAGCGAGGACATCTGGTTTTGCACGATGAATCCGGAAGCCTATTACTTCGACGTCGAGAGCGTGAAGCTGCGCCGACGCGTCCTTGCGCCCTATCGCGAGGGCGGCCAGCCCAAGGATTGGGAAGAGACGCCCGAGGGGAATCACCGGTTGACGCATCCCTCCAATTTGTGGACGGACTTGACGGTGCCCTTCTGGTCGATGCCGGAGAACACCGATCATCCCACGCAGAAGCCGGAGAAGCTCATCGCCAAGCTCATCCTGGCCAGCAGTCGGAAGGGCGGGATGGTGCTCGATCCGTTTCTCGGGTCGGGAACAACGGCGGTCGTTGCGAAGAAGCTCGGACGAAGGTTCGTCGGCATCGAGCGGGAGGAGGAGTATCTTCTCTGGGCCTTGAAGCGCCTCGATCGCGCCGACGAGGACGCGACGATCCAAGGGTATCAGAACAGTGTTTTTTGGGAGCGCAACACCCTGCGTGAGCAAACCCAGGAGAGCGCCGATCGCCCGTCGCCTGAGCCCTCCGTTCCCCAGGTCCGCGATTCCGACGCGCTGCAGCGGCGCCTTTTCTGACCTGACGCGTGTCCCAGCTCGCGCGCTCCCCGAGATCCATCATGACAAACCCTCTCTTTCACGATTGGCGCGAGAAGGTTGTGACATTTGGTCTCCGTTAGGGTCCAATTGGACACGCGGCAAATTTAGCCAGCCCCAGGGTTTGACATACCTCGGGCGTTTTGTAGATATTTCCGCGCATTTTTCCCGCTGTTGCCTTGTGGAAAGCTGCTCAAAATTGTGGCTGCAAAAGACGATTATTTGCTGAATGACCTGGTGGATCTGGGGTTTCTGACGCCCGCGCAGGTGACGACCGCTCAAACCGAGTCGGAGAGTTCCGGGGAGGGGGTGGTGGACACGCTGGTGAAGAAAAAGCTCATCCGGGTCCAGGACGTCACAACCGCGAAAGCAGCCCATTTCGGCGTGGAAATGGTCACGCTTGGGGATTTCAAGATTGGCGACGATGTGCTCAGCGCCGTGCCGCGCCATATCGCGAAGCGCTACCGGGTCATCCCCATCCACGTTCACGACAAGAGCGTCGTGGTCGCCCTCAGCGACCCTTCCGACATCAGCACCATCGACAGCCTCCACCATGTTCTGCACAAGGATGTGGAGGTGCGCGTCGCGTCGGAGGAGGAAATCGACGCCATGCTGACGAAGCTCTATGGAGGGAGCGGAGACAGCGTCGAGTCGATGATCCAGAACATCACCGAGGGCGAGGTCGAGATCGAGAGCTTGAAGAAGGACGTGCGCGATGACCGCGGCGATGTCGACGCCGACGCGCCCATCATCAAGCTCGTCAACTCCATCATCGTCGAGGCGTATCGAACCCGCGCGTCCGACATCCACCTCGAGCCCCTCGCCAAGACCTTCCGCGTCCGATATCGCATCGACGGCATGCTGCACGAGGTGAAGAGCCCGCCCAAACGGCTGCAGCTCTCCGTCATCAGCCGCCTGAAGATTCAGGCCAACATGTCGATCGCGGAGAAGCGCGTCCCCCAGGACGGTCGCGTGCAGTGCAATGTGGGCGGGAAGACCATCGATCTCCGCGTTTCCTGCCTTCCCACCGTGCATGGCGAGAGCATCGTCATGCGTATTCTCGACAAGGAGGGGCTGAAGCTGGGTCTCGCGGATCTGGGGTTCTTCACGGACGATCAGCAGACCTTCGAGCGCCTGATCTCGCTGCCCGACGGCATCCTGCTGGTCACCGGTCCCACCGGCTCGGGCAAAACCACGACGCTTTACTCCTGTCTCAACGTCATCAACCGTCCCGATCGCAAGATCATCACGGTCGAGGACCCCGTTGAATACGTCCTGGCTGGCATCAATCAGGTCCAGGTGAGCGAGGCGGTCGGGTTGACGTTCTCCGCCGCGCTGCGAGCGATGCTTCGTCAGGCGCCCAACGTCATCATGCTGGGGGAAATTCGCGATATGGAGACGGCGTCCATCGCGATCAACGCCAGCCTCACCGGTCACTTGGTGTTCTCGACGCTCCACACCAACGACGCGCCGGGCGCCGTCACCCGCTTGATCGACATTGGAGTGAAGCCCTTCCTTGTGGCGTCCAGCACGCGCGCGATGATGGCCCAGCGCCTTGTTCGCAAGATCTGCAAGAAGTGCATCGCTCCTTACATGCCCACCGACAAAGAGCTGGAGGCTTTGGGCATTGACTCCGCGCAGGCGGAGAAGGCGACGTTCCGCAAGGGCAAGGGCTGTCCGGATTGCAACAGCACGGGAAGCCGCGGCCGCATGGGCATTTTCGAGGTGTATGTACTGAACGACGAGTCCCGCCGCTTGATAAACGAGAAAGCGCCGACCGCGGCCCTCCGCCGACAGGCCCGCGAGATGGGCATGCGGACGCTGCGCGAGGACGGCTCCCGCAAAGTGGTGGCCGGCCTCACCACGGCCGATGAAGTCATTCGCGCCACGACGGGCGACGCGGATTGAAGCATGGCCCGGCCTCCCGGAAACGAATGCGCATTTGACCGACTATAGACTGGCCTCGCCGATGAGCGCCTTAGATTGAGATTATGTCCTACTCGATGTCCGACTTATTGCAGCTGATGGTGTCCGAGGGCGCCGCCGATCTGCATATCCGCGTCAACACGGCCCCGGTGATCCGTCTCCATGGCGTGCTGCATCGCGTCGACGGCCCCGGCCTCAAGCCCGAGGACACGGAGGAGCTGATGCGCAGCATCACCTCCGAGGACCACGTCCAAAGCGTCCGGGAGCGCGGCGGGGCGGACTTCGGCTTCGCCTTTGGCGACATGGCGCGATTCCGCGTCAGCGTGTTCAAGGAGAAGGGCAACTTCGGGATGGTGCTCCGCCAGATTCCCAGCAAGCTGCTCACCCTGGAGCAAATCGGCATTCCGCTTTCCGTCCGCGAGCTCCTGTACAAGCCCCGCGGCCTGGTGCTTGTGACGGGCCCCACCGGTTCCGGGAAAACCACAACGCTCGCGTCGATGATCAACATCATCAACGAGGAGCGCGACGACGCGCACATCATCACGATCGAGGATCCGATCGAGTATTACCACAAGCACAAGAAGGCCGTGGTGACGCAGCGCGAGATCCACGTGGATGTGCCCAACTTCGCCGAGGGTCTCCGACGCGCGCTGCGCCAGGACCCCGACATCATCATGGTTGGCGAAATGCGCGACCTCGAAACGATGGACGCCGCCATCACCGCGGCCGAGACGGGTCACTTGGTCTTCGGCACGCTCCACACCACCGGCGCGTCGAAGACCATTGATCGTATCGTCAACGCGTTTCCCACCAATCAGCAGGAGCAGATCCGCATCCAGCTCAGCACCGTGCTCCAGGCGGTTATCTCGCAGCTGCTCCTGCCCCGCGCCGACAAGCCCGGGCGCGTCGCCGCGTTTGAGATCATGATCAACACTCCGTCCATCAGCGCCCTGATCCGGGACAACAAAACTTTCCGGATCAACTCGGACATTCAGACCGGCGCGAAATACGGCATGGTCACCCTCGACAGTTTCCTCATGGAGAAATACACCGCGGGCCTGATTTCCCGTGAGGAGGTCATCACGAAGTCGCAGGATCCCACCACGATCATGCTGAAATTGCAGGAACACGACCTTGCCACCGCCGTGAAGGGCGGCGCCGGCAAGAAGAGCTAGGGAGAACGATATGGCCGACGCGTCCCATTCCGATCCATTGATGGCCCTCGTGAAGGAGAAGGGCCTGATTGACGACATCCAATTTGAGGAGGTGTCGCAGGAGCACGAGCGGACGGGGAAGCTCTTTGGCGATATCCTCAAGGACTTCGGGCTTGTCGATTCCGACACCCAGCTGCAGATCATCGCGGAGTACCTCGGCACGGAGGTCATTGATCTTCGTTCGGTGAATTTCACCCCGGAGCTTCTCAGCGCCGTGCCTTCGGCCACAGCGCGGATGTATCAATGCGTCCCCGTGGGGCTTTACGGATCCACGCTGCAGGTCGCTCTCGGGAATCCGCTGAATCCCTCCGCCCTCGACGAGCTGGGCTTCATCATCCGCAAGGACCTGGCGCAGGTCGTCGCCGATCCTGGGCAGATCATGCGGACGATCGACCAGCATTACGGAGGCGAGACTGAGAGCGTCGGCGACATTCTCAAGGAGCTGGGCGAGGACACGGAGCTCGGAAAGGGAGTCGCGGACGCTCAAAACGCGAGCGAAGCCGAGCTGGGCGACATGGCGAACGAGGTGCCGATCGTGCGCTTCGTCAACCTCGTTCTCTTCCAGGCGATTCAGGATCGCGCCAGCGACATTCATTTCGAGCCCTTCGAGGACGAGTTCAAGATCCGCTATCGCGTCGACGGCGCGCTTTACGAGATGTCGCCTCCGCCCAAGGATCTCGCGATCCCGGTGATCTCGCGGTTGAAGGTCATGGCGAACCTGAACATCGCCGAGCGTCGGATGCCGCAGGACGGGCGCATCACGGTTCCGGTGGGCAACAAGCTCATCGATCTTCGTATTTCGTGCCTCCCCACCGCGTTCGGCGAGTCGGTGGTGCTTCGCGTGCTCGATCGCTCGTCCATCAGCCTGGATATCGACTCTCTGGGTCTTCCGAAGCATGTGCTGGAATACACCGCTGAAGCCATCCAGCAGCCCAACGGAATCTTCGTCGTGACCGGTCCCACCGGATCCGGCAAGACGACGACCCTTTATTCCTGCCTTCGCCGGATCAACACCATGGATTCGAAGCTGCTCACCGCCGAGGATCCGGTGGAGTTCGACATCGAAGGGATCATGCAGGTGCAGGTGAACGAAGCCGCGGGGATGACGTTTTCGAAAGCCTTGCGGTCGTTCCTGCGTCAGGATCCGGACGTGATCATGTTGGGGGAAATGCGCGATCTGGAGACCTCCCAGATCGCGATTCAGGCTTCGCTGACCGGCCATTTGGTCCTGAGCACCCTGCACACCAACGACGCGCCTGGCGCCGTCACGCGTCTGCTGGACATGGGCGTGGAGCCCTTCCTGATCTCTTCGTCGCTGATGGCCGTTCTGGCGCAACGTCTTGTCCGGACAGTCTGCAAGAAGTGCCGCGCGCCGTTCGAGCCCACGGAGAATCAGCTCTCCATGCTGAACCTTTCCCCTCACGACCTCGGCGAGAAGGTTTTCTACTATGGCCGCGGCTGCCAGGCCTGCAACGACACCGGCTACAAGGGCCGCAAAGGTATTTTCGAGCTTCTCGTGATCAACGATGCCATTCGCGGTCTAATCAACGAGCGCGCCCCCACGATCGTGGTCCGTCATAAAGCGATGGAATTGGGAATGGTGACTCTCCGGGAAGATGGCTTGCGGAGCATTTTTGACGGTGATACCACGATCGAAGAAGTGCTGAAATACACATAAATCCCGGCTAAGCGAGTTATGCCAAAGTTCAACTACGTCGCCATGGATTCCCGTGGCAAAGAGACCAAGGGAACGTTGGAGGTCACCAACCAGAACGAGGCGATCGGACGCCTGAAGGAGATGGGGTTCTTCCCCACCAAAGTCGTCGAGGTCACGGAGAAATCGAAGGACGCGGACTCCAAGGGCGCCAAAGGCGGGGGAAAGAAGGCGAAAGGAAAGGGCGGAGGCAGCCTCAACATCAAGATTCCCGGGTTCGGGAGCGGTGTTAAGTCCAAGATTCTCTCCACATTCACCCGGCAGCTGGCCACGCTGGTTGACGCTGGCTTGCCGTTGCTCCGCGGGCTGAAAGTCCTGGAGAAACAGGAGCGCAATCCCATCCTCAAAGGAATCATTGGAGACCTCGGCAGATCCATCGAGGGCGGCAGCACATTCTCAGAGGGCCTGGCGCAGCATCCGAAGGTTTTTAATCGTCTCTTCATCAACATGGTGAAGGCGGGCGAAATCGGCGGTGTTCTAGAAATCGCCTTGTCCCGTCTCGCCGAGTTCATGGAGAAGGCCGAGAAGATCAAAGGGAAGGTCATCGCGGCGATGTTCTATCCGGTCGCCGTCATGTTCGTGGCCGTTGTGATTCTCATGGTTCTCATGATCTTCGTCATCCCGAAGTTTCGCGACATTTTCAAGGACATGCTCCCCGGCGAGAGCCTCCCTCCATTCACCCGTTTTGTGCTGGCGATCAGCGAAGCGGTCAAAGACAACTTCCTCTATGTGCTGGCCGGCGCCGCTGTGGTGGTGTTCGCCTTCGTTTCCTTCGTGAAAACGCGGTTCGGACGCAAGCTGTTCGATCGTTTCAAGCTGAACATGCCCGGCCTGGGCCCTGTTGTGAGCAAGGTCGCGATCGCCCGTTTCACGCGAACCCTCGGCACCTTGATCAGCAGCGGCGTTCCGATTTTGCAGGCCCTGAACATCGTCAAGGAGACCTCCGGCAATGTCGTCATCGGGGACGCCGTCCAAGCCGTCCACGAAAGCGTCAAGGAAGGCGAGACGATCACCGCTCCGCTGGAGGCGGCCAATGTCTTCCCCCCCATGGTCATCAGCATGGTGGACGTCGGCGAGCAAACCGGCGCGCTGCCTGAGATGTTGATGAAGATCGCGGACAATTACGACGAGGAGGTCGATAACGCCGTCGCGGCCATGACCTCGCTCCTCGAGCCTGTCATGATCGTGTTTCTCGCCGTTATCGTGGGAAGTATCGTCATCGCCCTGTTCCTTCCCCTGATCAAGCTCATGGAAGGCATCGGCGACAATAACGAAGGCGGCCCTCCTAAGGCTGCCGCCAAGTAGTTCGAGCCAGCGCCGAATCCCACGAGGATCGGCAACAAGGCATAATTTGCCGATCGAATTGGCCATCGGACCTCCGATGGCCAATTTTTTTTCATAAAGTAGAACCCTTCTGTTGACGAATAATGGGACAGCTTGTAAATACATTGTAGTTACAATGCATGGCGTATGAATTTACAAACGATGACTGACCGATGGAGTTCGATTGGAACAATCCTCCGTTTTCGGTAGTGGAGCCGCTGAATCTCAAAGAAATTGAAGAATCCTTTGAAGATCCCTTTGCCATTCGTCTGCTCCCCGATTCGCCCCGGTTTTCGGTTCAAGCGCGGTTCTTCAACCTGGGGATGTCTTTGGGCGGTTTGGGGATCTTCAGTCTGTATCGAACGAACGGGAAGCAAGTCCGGGTTATTCTCGCCCGGGTGTTCGAGCCTGAAGAGCGGATGTTTTACGAGCGGAAGCTGACCCAGGCGTTGAGCGGACTCTGATCCGGAATATGAATGCGATTGCGACATGGGAAGAGGTCCCGATTTTCGAGAGCGAAAGTGCGGAGGCCGCGTTCTGGGGGGAGATGCGGGTGGACCTTCGGTTGATGGAAGTGGCGACGGTTCCGAGCAACGAGATGAGCGAGTCCGTGACGATCACGCTCCGGATGGATCCTCGGATGCTCTCCCGGATCAAGCGTCTGGCTCGCTCGCGGTACTTGAACTATCAAAGCATGATCAAACAATGGATCAGCGAACGACTCGAACACGATTTTCGATCCCGATGAACACAACATTTGCTCAACTCCGATCCCTGCGGGTCCCCAAGGCCGCGGGCTTCAGCTTGATCGAACTGCTCGTCGTTCTCGCCATCATCGCCATTCTCGCGGGGATGCTGATGACCGGATTTGGCGGCGCGGGACGCAACAAGCAGGTGGCCGCGATCAAGGGAAGCCGCGCGGAGATCGTGACGGCGATAGAGGAGTATAACGCCAAGCGGGGGTTTTATCCGCCGACTCCTGTGGACGCCGCCAATAACCCGATCCTGGACAAGCCGACGTTGTACTACGAGCTGGTGGGAACGCGGTTCGATGACAAGGACCAGAAATACCATTCCCTGGACGACCAGGAGATGATTGGCCCTGGGGACTTGAAATCGCTGTTCGGCGTGGCCGTCGCGTTTTCCAACTCCGGAAAGCAGCCGGGCGATTCGCAGAATTTCTATATCAACCTGAACAAGAATCGGCGTGGCCACGCGGATTTTGCCGGCAAGCCAGCCGGCGTTGATTATGGGGTGCTTGCCCTCCCCATTCGATCGGGGACCAGCGACATCCTCATCTGGCGGTACAATTCCTACAATCCCACGAACAACCCCGGCCGATTCGATCTTTGGGTGGAGTGGACGCAAGCCAACAAAACCGAAATAATTGGGAACTGGTGATATGAAACTGACAAGACTCGGAGGGCTTTGCCCTCGCTCTGTGGAGATTCGCTGGGACGAGCGAAGCTGGGAGCCGCAATGGGTGAATCGCGGCGCGACTTTCCAGGCCGCCGGCGCCGCGGGCGCGCTTCGGGGCACGGCGCTGCGGGTCCGCTGCTTTTCCGTCGCTTCCGCCAGCCGTCCCGCGACGCCGCGCGGCATGCGCCGCCGTTCCCGGGGTTTCACGCTCATCGAGCTGCTCGTGGTCATCGCCATCATCGCCACTCTCGCGGGGTTGCTCATGCCCGCGATCGGCGGCATGAAAAAGAAGGCCAAGATCCAGGCCGTGCACAAGGAGCTGGCTGAGCTGGCCATCGCGATCCAACACTACGAAACGACGTACAGCCGATTTCCCACCATCCAGAAGAGCGGGGGCAACGACGCGACCTTTGGTCTCAAGACCGGGAACGAGGAGGTCATCGCGATTCTGAGGGACGTCGAGCTTCCCGCGTCCGGAGGCCGGCCCGCCGTGAACGTCAACCACGCGCTGAATCCGCAACGACAAAATTTCCTGAGCGCTGTGAAGCCCGCGCGCGACGCCAACAGCCCCGGAATCGACGCCGGCAGCGTGTATCGCGACCCCTGGGGCCAGCCCTATGTGATCAGCATGGACCTCAACTACGATGACCGATGCGAGGACGAGCTTTATTCCAGCCCGCAGATTTCCGGCGATCAACCCAATGGCCTCGTGACCGTGAGGAATGGGGCGGCGTACGCGCTCGTTGGCCGGATCATGGTGTGGTCGCGCGGGCCTGACGGGCAATTCGACATGCCTGGCGCGTCCGGCTCCGCAAATTCGGACAACATACTGAGTTGGAAACCATGATCCGAGACCTCCAGCGATTGCCGATCCTGAGCGCGCCGCGAGCCGCCGCGCTCCGCGCGTTCTCCTTGGTCGAGATGCTCGTCGTGATTGGGCTGATCGCTTTGATCGCCGGCTTGGCGGCGCCCGCGTTCAAGACCAAGTCCATGAGCATGGACATGGGGCATCGGCAGCTGAACGACGACCTGAACCGCGCCCGACAGCTGGCCATCAGCACGCGCTCCACCGTCTATGTGGTCTTCGTCCCGCTGATCGACGCGGACCACGCTTTCGCGACCGCGCCCAAACTACCCGTGGCGCAGAGGGACGTTCTTTCGAAGCGTCAGCTGAGCGGATACGTGATTTTCTCGCGTCGCAGCGTCGGCTCGCAGCCTGGCCAGGAGGAACCGCGGTTCCTGAGCGAATGGAAGGAGCTTCCCGAGGGAGTTTTCGTTTCCACCAACAAGTTTGCGCTCGCGGACGCCGGCTTCCGCGGGTTTCTTCCCATGGACTTTTATGAGGAAGCCGACATCAACGCGGCCCAGGCGCCCCGCTTTCCACTCCCCGTCGTGGGCGGCGCCCGCCTCAGGCGAACCCACTACATCGCCTTCGACGCGACCGGCGCTCTCACCCTGCTCGAGGACGGGGATGTCCGGAGAAACCGCGACAAGGACGACTGGCGGAAGAATGTGGAGAGGCGCGCGATCGTTCCCCTGATGGCGGGGAGCATCGTCTATCCGGTGGTGTACGACGGCGATCGCAAGGGCTTCGACTGGCGTGCCGCCGATGTCATGCTGAAAGCGCCGTTCAACGTCCCTGGCGCCGACTACAAGGGCCTCGACGCCTACATCAAGTGGGTGCGCGTGGACCCGCTCACCGGCCGCTCCCGAGTCGAGGGAGGAGAAATCCAATAGCCTGATGAAAACAACCCCGCAATCTTCCCGTCCCCTCCGGTCCGGCTTCACGCTGCTCGAGATCGCCGTCTCGCTCGCGGTGATCGGATTCGCGATCGTGGCCGTTCTGGGCGTGTTGCCGACCGGATTGAACATCCAGCGGGACACGCGAGAGCGCACCATTGTGCTGCAGGACGCGTCGTATTTTGTGGAGGCCATTCGTCACGGGGCCAGCGATGTGACGGAGGCCTATCCATCCACCCAACTTGCGAATTCGGTGCAGCGAATGTGGCGGGTGTTTGAGGATCAGAATAGCGTGCGGACCACCGAACTTGCGGACCGAACGCGGGACTTCCCCACCGACGGGGATGTCATCCGCCTCCTGAGCGAGCCCAGCCACGATCTCCCTGGGGGCGTGCGTTATCTCTACTCCGTGGCGCTCCTGCGCTCGCTGAGCGGGTCGGCTTCCGAAAAAGGGGGACGCGCGCCCGACAATCGTATTTCATTCAGTTATCTGCTCAAGAGCCAGATCCTGCCCATCGACACGACGATTCCCTTCGAAACCCTCACTCGCGCGGTGACCAACCAGGTGAATCTGGATGTCGCGAACACGCTGGAAACCGTGACCCTGGGCGAGCTTCGACAACGGGAGAAGGGGTGGCTTCGGCTGGGCACCAATCTGTCCGAGATGCGCTTCACCATCTACTGGCCGCCGATCCCGGAGGACTACTCCCCGGACGCCCGCTACAAGAACAAGATCGCCCTGCGCACGTTCACGAGCGGCGCCGTCGGGACGAATTCCCTGAGCGTTTATTCCATCCAGCCGCGGCGGTTCCTATGACGTCCACCCCTTCCAGACGCGCCGGCTACTCGCTTGTCGAGGTCATGGTCGCCATGACCTTGCTGACCGTGATCGTGGTGGGGCTGCTGGCCAGCTTGAACCAGACGCAGCGCGCCCTGCGCATCAGCGGGTCCCAGACGGACACGATGGAGAACGGCCGCGCTTTCATGTCCATGATCAGCCAGGAACTGGCCGAGTTGGCGAGGTTGCCCGCGGCGGCGAGCAACACCTTCCGCTTTTACTCGGTGGCGCGAACCGATCCGATCTATCAGAACATCGAGGGACTCGGGGCCGACTCCCGAACCAACCAGCTCTACAGCTTCGGATTCGTGGTCCGCGACAAGACGGCGAATCAGTGGCGAACCATCACTTATGATTTTGAGCGCGCCGACCTCGACTTCACGATGGGCGCCCTGTATCGCACCGAAACCAATTTTCCATACTGGGCGTTGACCAATGACGCGCAGGGATTGACCGGATACCAGAAGCAGCTGCGGACCTTCGGCTATGACGCGCAGCGCACCCCCGATCAAACCAACTTCTTTGGCAGAATGATCGAGGGGGTCGTTCACCTGGCTTTCAAGGCGTATGATCAGAACGGGCTGCTGATTCCGGAGTGGAGCCGCGACAGGTTCGCGGGGTACTGGTTCACCAACGCGCCCCTGAACCTTTCGACCACCGCTCCGTCCGCGATCGAGATTGAGCTGGGCGTCCTGGATCCCGACGTGCGGCGTCGCGTCAAGGGGATGCCGGATCCCAACACCGTTCAGAACTATCTCAAAGACCGCGCGGGCAACATCCAGGTTTTCCGCCAGCGCATTCCTATTTCTGTAGGCCCATGAAGCTCCGTCTCTCATCCTCTTCGCGTCGCCGCGCCGTGGCGCTGGTCGTCACGCTCATTCTGCTGAGCGTTATTCTGGTCGTCACGCTTGCCTTGCTGGCGGTCAGCCGACGGGAGCGATCCTCCGTCAACACGGCCCAGGAGCTCATCGACGCGCAGTTCATGGCGAACGCCGGCGCGGAGCGCGCCAAAGCGACCGTCGCGGCGCAGATTCTTGGGGACACGCACCTGCCCTCCGGCGCCTGGGCGAGAACGATGCGCGGCTTCAAGGCTCCGACCGAGTTCCGCGTGACCGGCAACCTGCTGGTTTCGACCTCCACCAACTCGCTGGACCCCGCGGCCTACACGCCCGCCTACATCACCAACCTTCAGTACGACGCGCGCGCGCCGGTGTTCGTCCCCACCAATCGGCAGGGGGCGCGCGTCGACTACGACTTCCGCCACTTCCTCGACCTGAACCGCAACGGCCTCTTCGAGACGAACGGCTTCTTCTTCCCTGTCGACAAGGCGGGGTTGAGGATTGGCACCAATTACTACTACCAGTCGGGCGATCCCGAGTGGATCGGCGTCCTGGAGAACCCGCAGCTTCCCCACTCCTCGAGCAATCGATTCATCGGTCGCTACGCCTTTCTGGTCGTTCCCGCGGGCCGCACGCTGGACATCAACACCATTCACAACAACGCGCGGAACGCCGACATGGTCGCGAACAACGGCGACGGCTACAACCGCAACCAGGGCGTCGCCACTTTCGAGATGAACCTGGCCGCGTTCCTCGCCGACCTGAACACCAACTACTGGTCGGGCGGAAACGTCGCGTACCAGTTCGACATCCCCGCGCCCTGGGGCGCGGGCAATGGGAAGGCCTCCGGCCGGACGTTCGATCTGGCGCGCGCTATCCTTCGCTACCGCTACAATGGCTCCCACCTCAATCTTCCCACCCTCGGACAATGGCTTGGGGGCGATGTCGCCCGCTCCACCCGGATGACCGCCGCGTTCGGCGACGACAACTACGACACCTTCGCGGACGATGACGTGCAGATCATTCTGGATCGCGCGGCCGGCATCCCTCGCCCGGACCTCGAGCTGGGACGAAGCCCGTTGCCCACCGACCGCTGGCCGGGCGTGGAGAGTCCGCAGCGTTTCACCACCATCAACTCGCTTTTCAAGGCCCGATCGAACGAGGTCGCGCGCGCGCCTTACTTCGGCGAATTCGTCAACGATCTGAAGGCGGCGTCCACAAACGCCGGGGTTTACAATCGTTACACCTACTACCGGCTTCTCTCCCAACTGGGCACCGACACGGGGTCGGGGGAGTCGACGAAGCTCAACCTGAATTACAAGAACACGGACGGGACGAACCTTGAGGACTATCTCACCTGGGTTCCGACGAACTTCTTCATGACCGTGTCGGACCGCCTGCTGAAGGCGCAGTTCTCAAAAACGGACTCGAACGATTGGTTCAGCGAGAACCTCGCCTACAGCTTCAACACCGCCCAGGGCCCGGGCCCGGTCACCACCAACCGCCGTTCGTTCTACGCGCTGCCCTATCTGAGCGGACTCCAGGTGCCGATCATCGCCGCCACCAACTTCCCCGAGATTTGGTCGTTGAGCTCCACAAACATCCCGATCTACCCGACAAACTACTACAACGTGGCGGTGCATCGCCTCCTGCAAGTCAGCGCAAACCTCTATGCCGCCACGAACATCGAGAACTACCGCGCCGCGGCCAACTCCGCGACCAACTCGGCGCCCTATGTCCCGATCGTGTATCGTCCCATTCTTGCCCGGAAGAACGGGAACCGGGTTTTCATCTCCGGCTACACCGCGGACTTCGGGGACACCTTCATCAATCGCCCCTGGCACAGCCTGAACGAGCTCGCCAACCCCGCCACGGACATCCGGGACAATTTCTACGGGGTCTCCGCCGTTGTTGAGGCCCGCAAGGGATTCCCCGCCTTGAACGAGTTCACGGTCGTGTCGCTCTTCAACGTGACGCGCAAGATCCTCGTGACCAAGCAGAGCGCAACGGATCAATTGGACCAAAAAATCCCGGGCAAGGATTATCCCGTCAGCGAGCTTCTCGTTCTGAGCGGAACGAACTCGCTTGGCGTTGAGCTGGTGAACCCCTATGCCGGGGCCTATCCCCGGCCGCTTCGCGCCCAGATTCAGGGCCGCGTCTACACGGCCTTGTTCGATGGGAACGTGCCGATCCAGACCTGGACCAACGCCTACACGAATGTGTGGAAGATCGACGCGGGGAAGTGGAAGGGCGCGGTCTTGGACAACCGTCCCGGCGCCCTCCAGGTCCCCCTGATGACAAACCTGATCATCACTCTTCCGGTGGGCTTCACTGGATCCAGAACCCTCACGACCAATCTCACGGATCCGGTCTACAGCAAGTCCGGCCAGGGCTTTAACAACTACGACCTGGTCGTCCGGATGACCAATGAGTTCAGCTATGTGCTCATCGACATGCAGGGCCCGGATCGCGTGATCGACGTGGTGAGCATGAATCGTCTCGAGAGCTCGCTCCCGATCACACAAACGCTCCTCGATAACCAGCAGGAGCGGGTGTTCTGGACCACCAACTACACCCGCGTGGGAGTCGCGAACCGCAGCACGGGCGCGCCCGATGGCGTCTTCGAACAAATCCGGGTCAGCCGGCAGGAGTCCGAGATGCGGAAGTACGGCGCGATCGATCTCCGGCCCGGCGTGAGCTCTCTCGCCACCGAGGCCGCGAGTTTCGACCTTTTCATGCGCGGCGGCCTGGACGCGACGGGCCTGCCGGTCATCACGAATCTTCAAAAGCAAACTCCGTTCACGGCGGGCGGCGTGGTTTTCAAGATCAACTCATGGCAGGCGAACGACCCGCTTCTCCACCACATTCCGGAGCACTTCTATCAGCCGGACTCGCCGGGCCTTGGGGTGAAGCTCTCCCTCGAAGTGGGCAATGTACGTTTGGGCGAGTTCCAGAAGCAGGGCAACCTGCTGAGCGTGCGCACCAACTGGAACATCGGGTTGGTGAACCGCGACGAGGTTTACACGCGCTGGGGATATCCGCCGGGCCAGGACCAGGGGAGGAACTCGACCGCCCAGGAGCTGGCGACGCTCTTTAACCGTCAAACGCGCGACCCGATGGTTCGGACGCCTGACGATTGGAGCTTCCCCGCAGGAAAGTACCCGGGCCTGGGATGGATCGGGAAGGCGCACCGCGGAACCGCCTGGCAGAGCGTCTATCTCAAGGCCGGAGTCGCCGGGGAGGATTGGCTGCTGGACGCGCGCTACGACGTCATGAAGGTGTGGCCGGTCGATCTCACCGGGAAGCTGGTCGGGGCGCCGACATTCCTGAATCATCCCACGAATGATTGGCTTCTCGTCGATTTGTTCTCCACCTCGCCCTCCACGGTGGCCGGCGTTGGCGCCATCGGCGTGAATCAGGACGGAATCGCCGCATGGTCCGCCGTGCTCAGCGGAGTCGTCGCCCGCACCAACAACCTCTCCGCCGTCGAGTCGAAGCTCCGGGTTCTCAAGTATCTGCCCTCCAGCATGGGCTTCGCGTCGATTCAGCCCGCGATGGGCGATTCCACCACGCCGCTGTTCCGTCTTGTGGACGGGATCAACCGCGCCCGCGCGAACGTCCCTCACGGGACTTTCGCCTCCGTCGGACAACTGCTTTCCGTGCCTGAGCTCACCATCGCGTCGCCCTTCCTCCGGATCGCGGATCCGAAGGACATCAAGCGGGACGACTATCGCTACGGCGTGGACGAAGAGTCGTACGAATGGCTCCCGCGCCAGATCCTGTCGCTGGTCCGCTCGGACGAGCCGCGGTACGTGATCTACTCGTTTGGCCAGGCGCTGCGACCGGCCGCCGACTCCTTGATCAAGGATCCAGTGTCGCCCTATTACAATGTGTGCACCAATTACCAAATCCTGGCCGAGTCGGCGACCAAGACCGTCGTTCGATTCGAGGACGCGACGGCGAATCGCACCACCTCGGTGCTTCGTCCGATTGAAATGAGATTGCGGCCTGTGGTGGAGAGCTTTGAAACATTGCCCGACGAGTCGTTTTAACTGATAGTGAATCGCTTCTTCCAGAGTCAGTCCGCGCCTCGACTGAGCCGGACGTCTCGGAGTCGCGCAAGAATTGAGTGTTTATGTTCGCAAAACCGAGAACCTGGTTTCTGATCAGCGCCCTGTGTCTCCTGGGCGCGATCGTGTTCTGGGAGTTGGGCCGGCGGCAGGAAAAGGCCGGCCAGACCCCCGCGCCCGCGCCCCAATCGCCAGGCCAGTCGCAGGCGACCGGCGCCCCCGCGCCGCTCCTCTCCCGGGCGTCTCCCACATCGTTCAGCTATGTCGCGACCAACGCGTTCCCCGAGCCCAAGGATTCGCGATACCCTCATCGACTTCGCAACACGCCCACGCCTCTGAGCGAGCTCCTTCACAGCGACGACGCCCTGCTCCTGGCCAACGCGCTTCTGGACCTGCGTCGCCCTCTCGAGCTCGCGGTGCCCGCGGGGTTGCGCCCGTCAGGGGAAGTGGGTTCCTTCGTGGTCCAGTCTCGCGGCAAGATCACGGATGACTTCCGCGGAATGCTTTCCAGCATCGGCGCCGAGATTGTCAGCTACGTTCCCAACAACGCTTTGCTGGTCCGCGTGTCGTCCGAGCGCGTCGAGCGCATCTCGACTCTGCCGAATGTCCGCTCCGTGCTTCCGTGGCTTCCCTATTTCAAGCTCTCCCCCGGCCTGCTGGGCGCCACCGTCGAGAGCCGCGAGGTTCCCCAGGACGCGATTCTGCGCGTGACCGTCTATTCCTCCGAACTCGACCGCGCGTTGACGGATCTGGGCGCCACCGGTTTCGAAGTGCTGAGCCAACAGCGTTCGCCGTTCGGCGTGCAGCTCATGGTCCGTCTCGGGACCGGCGAGATCACCGCGCTGGCCCGGTTGGACCGCGTTCAGTGGATTGAGCGGGCCGCTCCCCGGAAGCTGATGAACGACCTCGCGGGGCTCACGTTGAACACGATGACCAATAGCGGTCCGGACACTCAATACCTCGGGCTGACCGGCAAGGGAGTTCGTGTGAACGTCAATGACACGGGCGTCGCGAATCATCCGGATCTTCCGGATGTTGTGCATTACGAGCCTTTCACGCAGCTCGACCTGATCGGCCATGGAACGCACGTGGCGGGCATCATTGCGAGCACGGGCGCCAACGGGCCCAGTCCCGCCGCGAGCCCCGACCTCATCCCGGGGTCGGCCACGAACGCAAACTTCCGCGGCAAGGCGCCCGAGGCGACGATATTCGCGCTGGCTATCGATCTCTGCCTGGGCTCCATCCAGTCCGATGAGTACTTGCAGGAGACCGCCGCGGCGAACGGCGCCTTCATCTCCAACAACAGCTGGGGCTACGTTCAGAATTACGAGTATGACTCCTCCGCGGCCAGCTTCGACGCCGCGGTGCGCGACGCGTTGCCCGGCAAGACCGGATCGCAGCCGATCGCCTACGTGTTCGCCGCGGCGAACGACGGCGGCGGGAGCGACGACGGCACCGGCGGAACGGCCGGCACCATCACGTCCCCCGGCACCGCGAAAAACGTCATTACGGTGGGAGCGCTGGAGAGCCTCCGCAAGATCACCAACACAATCACCTTCACCAACATCCTCGGGGAAACTCAAACCAACGCTCCCTTTCTCGCGAAGACGGACAGTGACAACCAGGTGGCGGGTTATTCGAGCCGCGGCAATGTGGGCATCGGGGTTGAGGGCGACTTCGGACGGTTCAAGCCGGATGTGGTCGCGCCCGGGAGCTTCATCATTTCGACCCGTCCGCCTGACTGGAAGGACCCGAATTCCGACCGGGAGTTTGTGGGCCTTGCGCCGCTGCGAAACGAAGTGGTGGCGGGCAACGCCACCAACTACTACGCCATCGAAGTCGGGGACAATAGCGTCGGTCTCGCGATTCGAGTCGCGCCGAACAACCGATCGCCCCGGCCGTTTCCGCCGCTTCTGATCGGGGAGCGCGAGAACGATTTTCCGCCGCCGAACGATCATGAAGGAACGAACTTCGTCAGCTTCGGGTTCACGGGCTCTCGAACCTCGATCATCGCGATTGTCAACCAAACCAACATTCCCGTCTCCTTCGACCTGATCGGATGCGTTGGCATCACCAATGACATCGGGATTCCCGGCTATTTCGATGAGCTTAAAAAGCTGAACGCGAGAGTGGGCCCGCTGTACCGATATGAAAGCGGCACGAGCATGGCGACCCCGGCCGTCGCCGGATTGCTGGCCCTGGTTCAGGACTATTATGGCAAGGGAGGCAGCACAAACCTCGACGCGGGACTCGCTTTGAGCCCGGCGCTCATGAAGGCCCTCCTGATCAACAGCACCGAGACCGTGAGTCCCCATTACGACCGCAACGTCAGGTCTTCGCGCAATCTTCAGGGCTGGGGCGTTCCCTCCATCGCGCGGATGATTCCCCCCGCGCTCGGCGACTCCACGATCCAGAGCAATCAATGGCCGATCCTGATGTATGACCAATCGCCGGCCCGCGCTCTCGCCACGGACCAGAGCTTTAGCCGCACCGTGACGATCAACACGAATTCCCTCGAGGCGCAGGCCAGCGGACTGAAGATCACCCTGGTTTGGACGGATCCTCCCGGCAATCCCGCGGTGGGCGTGAAGCTGGTCAACGATCTGGACTTGATCGTCACCAACCGCGCGGATGGAACGATCTACTGGGGCAACCATATCGTCGCCGGAAGCTCGATCAACCAAGCCTCCGACACCAACAGCCCTCCGAACGACGACGTCGTGAACAACGTGGAGAACGTCTTCATTTCCGCCCCGAGCACCGGGCCCTACGACGTCGTGGTGATCGCCAAGCGCGTCAATGTCAACGCCGTCACCGACCAGACCAACAGCGTTTTGCAGGACTTCGCCCTCGTCGTTTCCACCTCCGACAACACGCTCAAGGACACCTTCCAGCCGTCGCCCCCGCCGGAGACGCCGGTGGCGGATGTCCGCACGAATGTCGTGCTGACGCTCACCAACGGAGCTCCTTTGCTGGATCAGCGCGTCGGCGCGAACTCGTCGCTCGCGGCCTCGACCAACGGGGAGCAGCGCCAGTGGCGGTTTTACAAGTTCGTCAACGAGGGCAGCACCAACCCCTACGTCGCCATCATCACGATGCTGCCTTCCAACCTCTCCCGGCCGAGATTATCGGAGCCGGACTTGGATCTCTACGTGTCGACCGACGAGGGCTTGCTGCGGCTGGACGACGCGACCCTTGAGAAGGCCATCAAGGCGGGGCAGGTTCCGCCCACCGCGGAGACCGGCTCCGCGCGATCCAGGCTCGGAGGCGAGTTTGTCACGTTCTCGAACTCTCCGCCGGACTCCACCTACTTCATCGCGGTGAAGTCCGAGGACCAGATGGCGGGCGAGTTTTCCGTCATCGCGATCGCGACCGACAAGCCTTTCAGCGAGTTGGGCAAGGATGGCTGCGTCCGTGTGCGGTTCCTTCCGTTGCCGGCGCCAATCCCCGATGGGTCCAACCAGCGGCCCGAAGGGCTGCTGCGCCCCGGAGTTTCCACATTCCTGGGAGTGGGCACTTTGTCCACGATCGTTCGCAGCGTGACGGTGACGAACATCCTGGAGCACGAGGATTTCGGAGACGTGACTTCGCTCCTCATCGCGCCCAATCGCATTCAGGCCAACTTGTTCTCCCATAACTTCCTTTCGCTCACCCCGAACGAGCGGCTGACGTTTGGCATTGATGACACGCGCGGACCGCGGGGACGCCGCGTCTACCGCAGCGAAGGCCCGATTCATCTGAGCGCGATGGCCGGGCAATCCACCTTCGGGGTGTGGCAGTACGCCATCTATGACAACGCGCCCTTCCACACGGGACTGGTCCACGAAGCCTCTCTGTGCATCCGCCCGGAGGATCTCGCTTGCTTCACCACCACGGGCTGCCCTGAAACCCTTTGCGCCGGCGAGTGGTCGGACCACGTGATCAATCTTCCGCCCGACGCGATCGGCCTCCAGATTTGCATCCTCTCCAACACCGCGCCCCTGGACGTGTATTTGCGCGAGGGCCTGACGCCTCCGAACCAGGTCGAGTTCGACTACTATCAGCGCGTGTCCGCTCCGGACGGCGAGGATTGTCTTGTCGTCGATACGAGCTCGTTCCCGCCGCTTCAGCCAGGGGCTCAGTATCGCCTGGGCATTTTCAACCCGAACGCCTTCTGCGTGGATTACTTTCTGAGCATCCGGATCATCCGCGACTCGCTGGATGATCCGTTCTCGACCTTCGTCTACACCAACGCGCCCGTGCCCATCATCGACGACGCGGTGACCAACGCCGGCATTTTCGTCGCCAGTTCGCGCCTGATCGGAGATGTGCGCGTGGGCGTTCGGCTCGACCACGAGCGCGCGTCGGACCTTGCGGTCCATGTTGTCAGTCCCAGCGGCACCCGATGGCTCCTGACCGAAAACCGCGGCGGCCCCCGCGTCGCTGCCGACGGCTACGGCTACACCCTGAGCCCCGTGCCGCCCAACCCGACGCAGCAGCAGATTCTCGACAGCTATTCCTGGGCGACCTTCACCGACAGCACCAACCTGGCGGACGTGATGATGAAGTTCGCCACGCCGCCATTCCATCTGCAGCCTCCGGCCCCGTTCCCGGTCCTGTTCCAAACGGATTTCGACGCGACGACGCGGAGGTTCTATCTCACCAACGAGGTGTTCGACGGGTGGAAGGTGTTGACCAACCAGGTCGCCGTGACCAATGACTGGATGGTCGGCAGCGGACACAGCAACGTGCTCGCGCTGTCGAATGGACGAGTCGGGACGACCCTGGGGACGATCCCTGAGCGGCAGTACTATCTCCGATTCGCCTACCGCAGCGAATCCAGCTGTCCCACCCAGCAGATCGCGTTTCCGGTGGGCCCGGTGATTCCGGCGGGCTACCTGCCGCCTGATCCCGCGATTCCGCTCATCGCTCCGGCCGTCGTGACGCCGAAGCTGCGCGTGGTGGCCGGGCAGGAGGTGCGAGTCACGGTCCCGCGGACCGCTCTGGCCAGCGTCTCGCCGACCGACATCGTCCGCGCCATCGGCGCGCCCGCACAGCCCTTCTTCCGTGGCCTGCCCCGATTCGCCCTGGTCGGGCAGTGGGCTTCGAGCGCCACTCTCCTGGCGACTCAAACCGCCTGGGGTCAGCCCTTTTTTGTGGGCACCAACGCCTTGCTGCGCGCGCCGCAGGATCCCGGCGACTACTATTTGTGGCTCGCGATCAACGACCCGGACTACCGTGACAACACGGGACAGACGAACTTTCCGGTTACCGTCCAATGGAAGCCCTCCCAGTTGAACCAGCTCGAGATGATCCTCCAGGGAGTTCGCAGAACATTCACTCCTCTCGACTTCTGGCAAACCAACATCACCCGCTTTGTGGGGATCGACGAGGATCATGATCTCCAGTTCTTCAGCGACTGGAACACCACGACGCTGCTCGACAACATCGAGGTGTTTGAACCGATTTCGGCCGAGTACTATCTGGCGGAAGAGCCGCTCTTCCCCGTCCTGAAGGCCGATTCGCGCGATCCGGCGAATCCCGTGGTTGAATTTCCGTCCATCAAGGGCGAGAACTCCTATGGGGGATGGAGTCTCGATGTCCAGGACCTCCGCGCCGGCGCCCCAGGCACATCCTCGAAGACGAACCAGATCCTGAGCTGGTACCTGCAGTTCCGGTTCTTGCCGGAGCAGCGCCCGACCTTCTTGACCAACTGCGTGGATCTCGTCAGCTCGGTGCAGCGAGGCGGGGCGCGGTTCTTCGCGGTCAATGTTCCGCGCGAAGCGACCTTTGCCACCAACTCGCTCACGAGCCTCACCAACGCGGATCTTCTTTTCTTCTTCAACTCGGAGCGGCTCCCGGAGCTCGTGGCCACCGAGCTGATCAACCCGGGCGCCGTCATTCCGGTGACCCTCCAGGGCCCGCGGAGCGTCGCGCCCGGAGGCGTCTACTACCTCGCCGTGAGGAACCTCGATGGCACCGTTCCTTTCAACCCATTCGATATCCGGCTCGATCTCGAGCTTCCGATGGTGACGCTCACCAACGCCAGGCCCGTGACCGCGTTCGGACGCAACCTGGCCGGCATCACGACAGAGTTTAAGACATCCCCGGCGTTTCTCGCGTCCACCAACCTCCTGTATCCGGGCACAAACATGCACTGGTACAAATACACGGTGAACCCGTCGCCGACGCTGGAGGCCGTGACGTTCGAGCTCCATTCCACAAACCAGGATCTTCATCTCGTCACGCGTCGAAGCCTGCCCGTGGTCGATTATCTGCCGAAGCCCACGCTGTTCGACTATCACAGCGTCAACTTTGACATCGCCAACGATGTGGTGATCGTCCGAAGCAACTCCTTTCCCGTTCCTCTCACCGCCACGCCGTGGCTCCTCGGGGTCTACAACTCGGGAACAAACGGAGGGTGGTATGATGTCCGCGTCACGCGCTGGACCAACGACCCTCCCTTCCTCTCGCCTCTGCCTGGCTTCTCCATCGACACGAACTGGAACGCCGTCACGAACATCACCGGCTTCTCGCTGGCCCCGGGGGAGGCGCTCAACTACTTCTACCGATTCCAATCCGCGCCCACCAACTCGGCGCTGCTTTTCGAGCTCCTCAACATCTCGGCGGATGTCGATCTGAGCGTTCGCCGAAGCGATCTGCCATCGCCTTACATCTACGACTTGAGCGATCTGCAGTATGGAACCAACACGGAGCACGTGGCGGTTTCCACAAACCTCTATCTCCCCACCTTCGGGAGTCCGACCAACTGGTACATCAATCTCGTGAATCACGACTCGATCGTGGCGACGGGGCTTCTGCGCGTGGCCACCGCGAGCGCGAGCAATTTCCTCGTCAGCGGGCTGCCGCTGGAACTGGATCCTGTGGGCATCGCCGCGGGCGGCGGGCTCATCATTCGATGGCGCGCGGTGCCGGGGCAAAAGTATGAGGTGCGGATATCGGACAACCCCCTGGGACCATTCGACACCGTTGTGGCCGTGATCGTGGCGACGACTTCGACCGCGGAGTACACCGATCCGAACCCGCCGATTCCTCCGACAACGCGCTTCTACAGAGTGGTGCAGGTCCCGTAGCGGCGCGCTCGCCTTTATTCGAGCCCGAGGATGCGGCGGCCCTGCTCGGTGATCATCGATTGATGCCAGGGAGGATCCCAAACGATCTCCACGTTGGCCTCCTCCACGCCGTCCAGCATGAGGACCTTTTGTTGGGCGTCGCCCGCGATCGTCGCGCCCATCCCGCAGCCGGGGGCCGTGAGCGTCATCTTCACGCTGACCTTGTTGTTCCCGCTCGGGAGCCTGTCTATGGACATGTCGTACACGAGCCCGAGATCGACGATGTTCACCGGAATCTCCGGGTCGTAGCAGGTGCGAAGCGTCTCCCAGATCAGCTTCTCGTCCACTTCCGCCGAGCCGGAGTGAGGCGGCTTGGGGGGCGGCTCGGCGGGGACGGGAACCCCGAGGGCGTCCGCGTCCTTGCCCGCGATGCGGAACATCCCTTCCGCGGTCCGGACGGTGAACGTGCCCCCGAGCGTTTGGATGATGTCGGCCTGTGTTCCTTGCGGAAGGTTCACGGGGCTTCCATAGGGGATTTGAACGGCTTCGCATTCCCGCTTCAGCTCCGTGGAGATCACGTCGGTCATAAGGCGGCAATCTAACGGAGGGCCGGCGCTGCGCAACGGGAATATCGCCAACTTTCCCTTCACCCCCGCGGCCTTTCCTCCTACCTTCTCGCCTCGATGTCTTCCGAATCCCAACTGACGCCCATGATGGCCCAGTACCGGCGCATCAAGGGCGAGCTTCCCAAGGACGCGCTGCTGCTGTTCCGGTTGGGGGATTTTTACGAGATGTTTTTCGAGGACGCGCAGACCGGGGCGCAGGTTCTCAACGTGACCTTGACGCGTCGCGGGGAGATTCCGATGTGCGGCATTCCCCACCACAGCGCGCCTTCCTACATTAGCCGGTTGCTGAGGCGGGGCCACAAAGTGGCGATCTGCGACCAGATGGAGGACGCGCGCCCCGGCCAGCTCGTCAAGCGCGAGGTCACCCAGATCCTTAGCCCCGGCACGCACTTTGATGAGCGCGTGCTCGTCGCCGAGCGGAACAACTATCTGGCGAGCGTTTGCCTGCAGGACGGGGTGTTCGGACTGGCGGTGGTCGACCTCACCACCGGGGACTTCAAGGCCACCGAGCTGTCCTCGGAGCCCGCCCTGATGGCTGAGCTGGATCGGCTGCGGCCGGCGGAAACGGTGATTCCTTCGGAGTCGGCCCGGCTGCGCGCGCTGCTGGACAACCGGGTCCCGGCTCTCAGCGGTTACGAGGATTGGGCGTTCGGCCCCGAGACCGCGGTCTTCACGGTTCGCGAGCATTTCAAGGTGGCGTCGCTGGATGGATTCGGATTGAGGAATCGTCCCGCCGCGATCGGCGCCGTCGGAGGCGCGCTGCACTATCTGGGGCATCACCTGCGTCGCGACCTGTCGCATCTCATGCGGCTCAGCGCGTATCAGGTCGCGGATTACCTGGTCCTCGACAGCACCACTCTGCGGCATCTGGAGATCCTCGAGCCGCTTCACCGCGACGCGGACCGCGCCTGCACTTTGTTCGGAGCCCTCAACAAGACGATCACGCCGATGGGCGCCCGACGCTTGCGCGACTGGCTTTCCCAGCCGCTGGCGAATGCTCACGCGATCCGATCGCGGCAGGCGGTGGTCGCGCGGTTTCAAGGGGCGCCGGAGCTTCTGGAGCAGGTGCGCGCGGCTCTGCGCGAGGTGCGAGACCTGGAGCGGACGTTGGGGCGGCTGACCGCGGGATCGGGCAACGCGCGCGATTTGCTGGGCTTGCGCCAGGGCCTGGAGCCTCTTCCCGCGCTCCGTCAGCTGCTCGATCAAACCATCGCGTCCGCGCGCCAGGGCGAGGATCCCGGCTCTCTGGTGACCTCGCGCGATCCCGCCGCGCTGGGTCTCCTGCAGCAGCTGACGCAGGAGATCATCCCGCAGCCCGCCCTGGTCGAGCTCATCGCTCGCGCCATTGTCGAGGCGCCCCCGCTGAGCGTGAAGGAAGGGAACCTGATCCGCGAAGGGTTTGATCCCGCGCTCGATGAGCTGCGTCAGGGGGCGCGCGAGGGCAAGGATTGGGTCGCGAAACTGCAGCAGGACGAGATTGAGCGAACCGGCATTGCTTCCTTGAAGGTCCGGTTCAACTCGGTGTTCGGATACTTCATCGAGGTGACAAAAGCGAACCTGGAGAAGGTCCCGGCGCACTACATCCGCAAGCAAACGATCGCCAACGGGGAGCGATTCATCACCCCTGAGCTGAAGGAGGTGGAAGGCAGGATCCTGGGCGCCGAGGAACGAAGCATCAAGCTGGAGCACGAGTTGTTTCTGAAGGTTCGCGAGGAGGTCCTGACCTGGTTGCGTCCGTTGCAGGAGACCGCCGCGGCGCTCGCTCAGCTCGATGTGCTCGCCGGTTTCGCCGACGCCGCGCGCGCGCGCGACTACTGTCGCCCCGAGGTGGGGGAGGAGGGATTGCTGCGCATCGAGGAGGGCCGTCATCCGGTGTTGGAGCAGGCTTTGACGGAGGAGCGATTTGTGCCCAACGACACGATGCTGGCCTTGGGCGGCCCGCAGGTCGCCCTGATCACCGGCCCGAACATGGCGGGAAAGAGCACCTACCTGAGGCAGGTGGCGTTGCTGGCCGTGCTGGCGCACACGGGATCTTTTGTTCCCGCGAGGACAGCGAGGATCGATCTGCTGGATCGGGTGTTTACGCGGATCGGCGCCAGCGACGATCTTTCGCGCGGACAATCCACCTTCATGGTGGAGATGAGCGAGACGGCCAACATACTCAACAACGCGACGACAAGGAGCCTCATCGTCCTCGACGAAATCGGAAGAGGGACGAGCACGTTCGACGGCCTCAGCCTCGCGTGGTCGATCGTCGAGCACCTGCACAACGCCGTGGGCGCCAAGACCCTTTTCGCCACCCATTACCACGAGCTCACAGAGCTCGCCCAACGTTTGCCCCGCCTGAAGAACTACAACGTCGCGGTGCGCGAGTGGAACGATCAGATCGTCTTTTTGCGGAAGATCGTTGAAGGCGGCACGGACAAGAGCTACGGCATCCAGGTGGCGCGACTGGCGGGCGTGCCGAAAACGGTGGTTGAGCGCGCGAAGCAGATTCTCGTGAACCTTGAGGAAAGCGAGCTCACTCCCGAGGGCAATGTCCGCGCTCCGGCTCGTCAGCGCGTCGAGCGCGACAGGCTTCAACGTCTGGCCGCTTCGTCGCAGCTCGATCTGTTCGCCGTCGCCGCGCTTCCCTCGACCGCCAGCGATGAAGGGCTGGCTTCAGGTGGAAACGACGGGCTTCAGTAAACGATCACGAAGGTTTGATCGGGCCGCGCGTACGCCGTGACCAAGCTCCAAACGGGGACGCCGTCAGCCCGGCCATTTTCGGAGGCGGGCGTGCCCGCCGCGTCGTAGAGTTGCCAGACGACAGATCCGCCTTTCGCCCAACCCGTGCCCTCGGTCCAGACGACGAGGGTTTCACCCTTCTTGTTGACGATCGCCACGGGATGTTTGCGCTTCGCTGATCCTGGCGGGGCGACCGGGGGAGAGACTTGTTGTGTCGCGGCGTTGACGGCGGCGAAGTAGACTTGGCCGGCTGTTTCCCAAGCGGCGAGCGCCCCTCCGTTGCCTTCGGACAGCCACGCGCTGCTCATGGGGCACGCGGCAATTTTCCAGGGATGGGCGTTGACGATCTGGAACTCCGCGCCTGGGCGCGGTGAGACCAGCAACATCTCGCCGCGATTCACCATTTCGGAGGCTGCTCGGTACAAGAGGTAGACGGCGCCTGACGCGTCGGCGAACGCTTTCATTCCGCAGCATCCGCACGCGCCGGTGGCTTTGTTGAGGGCGGGCGTTTCCCGCTGGAAGGTTCGTCCATCATCGCTGGAGCGCGCTATGAAAACCGATCTTCCCGCCTCGCCGTTGGTGTTGCCGGGATTTGAGGCGTGCCAGGCAACATAGACGTTCCCTAGCCGATCGGCCGCGACAGAGCCTCCGCCGTCCAGGCCCGAGGCGTACGTGATGAGGTTTCGCTCAGGTTCGAAGGCGGCGCCCGCGTCGTTTAGTCGCGAGTAGAGAAACGGGGCGAAGGTCTTGCCTTCCGTCGAGGCAACCTGTGTCGCTCCCTTCCCCAGGCCATCCCAGGCCACATGAGGACGCTTGTTTCTCCCAACAGCCAGCTGCGCTCCTCGGATGCTCCCCGCGGCCATGGCGCTTCCTGGCTGGCGGTTCACGCGGATTGGCTTCGAGAACTCTGAGCCTCCCGCGCTTTGTCTCGCGTAAAACACGTCCCCGCCGCCGGGATCGCCTTTGTAGTAAATCAGGTGAACATCGCCGCTCTCGTCCACAACAGCCTGAGGTTGAATCCCGCCTTCCGGCGCGCGCTGGAGACTGACCCGTTCGGATCCGGCGGCTGGCAACGCCGCGAGAATGCAACAGGCCGCGAGGCGGGCGCGGATGGACGCGCTCCATCCGTTCGCGCGTGTCGGCGTTCCGAGGGGGGATAAGGCCAGAAGTGCGTGATTTGTTCTCATAGAGGAGGCGAGGAGAGATCGCTGCGATTCGTCTTTCGCTCGTCATACACCACCGGCGGCCGACGCGAGAAGCGGAAAAGCGGCTGGGTGGCGGGCGGACTGGACGGGTCAGACGCGCCCTCAATGCTCACGCGGCTTGAGCTTCCTTGAGCACGGACTCAATGCGGCTTGCGGCGGTTGGCAGAACGGGTCGAAGAGCGTCCAAACGCGAGGAGAGATTCCGAATCGCCGATTCGTTCCCGGAGCTGACCACGGCTCGGAACCAGTCGCAGAATTCCTGGCTGATCCTGGCCTCCGCGCCCGGCGCCCGGGTCTCTCCCAGGCTGGCGGGGCTGACCTGCAGCCGGCAGAAAAGGAACGCGGCGTCGTGCCTGGGATTCTGATCGGCCCGCGCCTGATCCCAGAACGGCGCGGCATCGCCAAACGCGCCTCGCAGCATCAGCGCCTCTCCGCGCGCGGCGGCGAGCGTCTGATCCCGGGGAAACGCCTTGATCGCCTCCGCGGTCCAATCCACCGCGAAGTCCAGGAAGGCGGCGTCACGCAACGCGATCTCCGCTCCCATCCTCCAGGCCATGAGCTCCGATGGCTTTTGAGCGATGATCGCATGCAATTGCTCCAGCGCCTGCACGCGCTTCGCCTCCCGCTGCAGGTGCTTCGCGAAGTCCATGCGCACGTTCGTCGCCTCGGGGGTCTCCGCCAACGAGGCCGTAAACTGCTTTTCCGCCTCGGCCTTCTCGCCCAGCTTGTCGTAGGAGAGGGCGAGGAGATGTCGCGGGGCGCCGGAGAGGGTGTCCGGCAAGAGGGGGGACAGCGTCGGCCGTTGACGCTTGGCGACGCATTGCTTCAGATGGCTCGCCGCGGACGCGTAGTTCTGCTGCACAAAGTGAGCGAGTCCAAAGAGCATGTGCAGCGACGCGGTCGGTCCCGCCGCGGACGCCTGCGGAGTCTCCGAGACTTCTATCACTGTTTGAAATCGCTGAGCCGTGATCAGATGCGAGCACATGAGGGTGAGGAGCCGCTCGCGAAGCTCGGGCGGCGTGGCGTCCACCGGACGTCGGCTCATGGACCGGAAGGCCTTTGCGTACTCCTCCAACCCCGCGTCCATCTGGCCGCTGCGCACCAGATCCAGGCCAAAACTCATCAGCAGGCTCGCGTCCTCAGGATTCTCCTCGATCGCTCGCTCCAGCAGCCGAAGGTTCCGTTGAACCTTCGAGCGGTCCTTCACCACCTGATCGACGTAGCCATGGTGCAGGATCTGGACTTTCCCGATTCCGTTTTGGAGTCCCCACTCCTTCTGCATGGGCTCCAGGCTTCCAAACGCGTGTTCGTGAACGCGCCCTTTGTAATGGACGCCAGGCGCGTTGCGAAAGAGCCGCGGAACGTGATGAAAGCCTTCCTTCTCCTTCCCCACATCCGCCAGCGGGAGTCGGTACGCTAGCATGGAGGCGTCCTGCGTCGCGGCGCGCAAACGATCCCGTGTTTCCTCGACGAGCTCCTCGTCCGCGTCGAGCTGAAGCACCCAATCGCCGCGGGCGCGCTCCAGAGCCGCATTGCGCGCCGCGCTGAAATCATCGCACCACTGGAAACCATGAACCTCGGCGCCCGCTTCCCGGGCGATCTCCACGGTTCTGTCGGTCGATCCGGTGTCGACCACGATGATCTGCTGAGCGATCGGTCGCGCCGAAGCCAGACACCTGGCGAGAAACTTTTCCTCGTTCCGCGCGATCACGCATACCGTCAGGCGGACGCCCCGCCCCAATAGCCCCGGGTTGAGCTCGGGCAACGACCCTGAGGGAACGGCCGGCTTCTTGGGAATGGCGGCGAGCCACGATTTCGCCTCCTTCCACTTCGGCGCCAGCCTGAGCGCTTCCTGGGCGCATTGGCGCGCGCGGAGCGTCTCGCCGGATTGCAAGGCGATCGCGGAGAGCAGCAGCCAGCCCGCTGGATGAAAAGGACGAGCCAAGATCGCCTCCTGGGCCTTCGTCCAGGCCTCCGCACGCTTGCCGGCCTCCATCAGGGCTCGGGCTTCCGCAAGGTCTCCCACCTGGATCACGCGCTGGGCCATGCTGGTCGCGGTGTTGGCCTCTTCCTTGTCAAACGCCGCCTCCACCTGCGCGGCGAGCGCCTCCATCCAAGAGCGGTCCAGAACCCACTCCGTCGGAGTTCGCCGCGAGGCTGCGCCCTGCCTGCGATGACGAAGGTAGTCCACCACGATTCCCAGATCTTCCGGAGAGTGATTGAACAATCGATCCGAAAGCCTGGCTGCCAGATCCCGATGGCCGTGCTCCGCGCAGACATCGCAGAGGTCGCGGCAAACGGCGGGATCTCCGGCCCCGCACTTCACGGCGGATTCCCATGCGGCCCTGAATGCGCGGAGGTCGGATTGATCCCGGGCCGCGGCGGCTCGGGCCAGCCACAGCGACGCGTCGGAGGCGCGCGCTGTCAGCGCGGCGTCAAAGGCCTCGCTGGCTTGCAGCGAGTCTCCTTGCGCCTGGCGCATCCGGCCGAGGATTGCCGTCAAGGAGGCGGTTTGCGGCGTTCGCGGCGGATCCAGCGCAAGGAGTCGCGCGGGGCGCGCCGCCGTGGCGGTGTGCGCCGCCGAGGTGAAGTCAGGCGTTTCGTTGGAGTCAATCCAACGCATCACCTGCTCCACGCGCCTTTCCACCGTGTGATGTCGTCGGACACTGTCGGCGCCGCGTTCAGCGACCGAGCGCGCGAAAACGGGGTCGCTCTGCAGGCGTCCCAAGGCCTCGGAGAGCGAGGAGGGATTGTCTCGCTGGAAGTGCAGAATCTCTTCTCCTTCGCGGAAAAGGGCTCGGCTTCGGGGACGATCGGGGATCTCCCAGGAAACGGCGGGTCGCCCGGCGGCCATGGCCTCGTACACCCGTCCGGCGTAACCACGCACATAAGAGGGCAGGTTCACCACCGACCCGCAACCGCGCAAGGCCTGGATCCATCCGCGGAAGCAATCCGATCGAATCCGTCGCCATGTTTCCATGTAGGCGGGCAATCCGTCCTGGCAGAAAGCGGGGCCTGCGAGCAGAAGCGTTTCCCATTGTCTCTGCATCTCGTCGAACCAGGCGGGGAGCGATGTGGAGTCCTCCGGGGCCTGAGTCATTGTTGTGAGACAGCCGAGCAGGTCGGGATGGGCGAGCCATCCTCCTCGGCCGCCGTAGACAGATCCCAGGAAGACGCCGCGACGGTCAGGGCCTTCGTCGGAGAAGGGCGTCATGAATCGAGCCGGAACCGCCTGCGGCCACCAGAGAGCGGGTTGTCCTCGTTGTTGGAGCTCTTCGGCGTCCGCTTCATCGATGCACAACGCATGCGTCGCGTGACGGAGACGTTTTTCCACGTGGGCGTGGCGGTTCAGGAGATGCGGGGCCTGCGCGTAAACATCAGGTTCGTAGCGCAGAGACTCCATGATGAGTCCCACCCGCACCGGCGCGAGGGACGCCAGCCAGCCGAGGAACCCCTCGTCCCATTCGCTGTGCACCAACTCGAACCACACCTGGTCAAATCGCTGGCCCGCGCAACGCGCTTGAATCGCGCTCTGCCAAGCCTCGCGGGCCGCTTTCGACAGACCGCAGATCGAGGGAAGCGTGACGCATTCGATCTCGCGGGGATCGAACCCTTCCTCCAGTCCGAGACCGGCGGGATAGGCGAGCTTCCGCGCGTGCTGCCACAGCGCGAACTCAAGGCAGAGGTAAAGGATCCTCTTGCGGGGAGGCGCGTCGACGCCTTCGTTCACGGAGATGTCGCCGCCGGACGCGACGGGCGCCGGGGATGAATCGGCGTTCCGGGGCATCGCGGGCCGCAGGGGAAGGATGCTCCAGTCCTCGCGGCCTGTGGCGGTTGACTGGATTCGTTCTCGCGCGAGGGATGCTTCCGCGAGCAAGGCCTCGATTCGCGGGGACTGAGCGCGTCCCGCGTCCCTCAACTCTCGCAGCAACTCGGCCGCCTGCGGGTGGAGCATCGACTCCGAGACCAGCGGTTGCAGCAGCGCGACGGCCTCCTCGTCTTGAGCGGGGGCGCCGGTCTCCATCAGGAGGCGCGCGGCGCGCAGCGAGTAGAAGGGGAACTCGGGATCCCACTTGACCGCCTGAAGCGCCGAGACCCTGGCGTCCTGCCGCCCTTCCGGGCCGTCCGGATAGCAGCTGAGGTGGTAGGCGATGGACGCGAGCAGGAGAGGGATGAGCTCGCTCGATCGATCGTCGCGCAGCTTCGCGTGCTCTGTGCAGCGGTCGAAATAGGCGCGGTAGTTGAACATCTGGCTGAAGAAGTCCCAGGGGAAGACATCCTCGTCCGGCGTGACGAGCCAGTCGCCTGTGGGTCGCGACACGGCCTCGCGAGCCCAGCCCAGCCCCTCGGTGACTTGTTCGGGCTCTCCGAAGTAGAGGGCCGTTCGGATGGCGTTGAACCGAAGCGCGAGCGACCGCGGGAAGCGATCCATGCCCAGTCGAAAGATCTCGAGGGCGCGCGCCAGGGTCGCGCTGTCCACCGTGACGCGAACGGCGAAGCTGGCCTGGACGGTCTGGGCGGCGGGCCGATGCGCGCCGGTCGCGTGCTCCAGCACAAGTTCACGCGTGATATGGATGAGGTGTTCCGCGCTGGGATGGCGGTTGAAGTCCTGAGCCCATGCGTGAGTGCTTCGCTGGCGAACGGCGCGGCTCACGGCGGGGTGCCAAGCCCATCCTTTGCAAAACACCACGCGCTTCTGTCGCAGGGAATCTTCGGGCGCCGGCGGACGCGGTCCTCGAGGTTTGGCCGCTAGAAAAGCGAGAAACCGAAAGTACTGCCCCGCGATGCGTTCCGCGCTGAAGTCGCGACGCAACACCGCCGCGCCGCGCGCGGCGCGAGGCTCGAAGGTTTCCCACTGACGCGATATGTCGCTCAGGACGTCCGGCAGATCCTCGCTGTCTGAATCGTAGGGAACGACGCCTTCCATTTCGGAGAGATAAGCTCGAAGCACGCTCTCCTTCTGCACCGCGATGGCCGCTCCCATGGCGAGCGCCTCCATGCCGCGCGTCGGCATCCCGCCTGGATGCCGGATGTAGGTGAAAGCGCCTCGGGTGCTATTGAGGATTTTAAGGTAGGGGCCGATGGGGAGGAAACCTTCGAGGAACTGGACCCTGAGCTCGCCGCGCCGCAGGATTTGATGGAGCAGCCTTGCCTTGTCCGGGTGATAGGGGTGGAGCGTCGTGCCGGAGACAAAGACGTCCAGAGGCCGCGACCCGCTCGTCAAAGGGGGCATCTGGCTCGAGATGGCGAAGGCCTTCGGAAACACCGCAACGGGTCCTTTCGTAAGCCTGGACACATCCCTCCACTCCGTTTGATCGGTGGTCAAGAGCTCATCAAACAGCGACAGCCAGGGGCGGACGGTTTGAATGTGGAGGTCGTAATCCGCCGTGTGACCGAAGAGAGGGCAGGACAGTTGCTGAAGGTTCGGAGGCAGCAAGTGCCACTCGACCATCTTGGCCACGTAGAAATCAGGGGGGTTCTGAGGGTCGCAGAATTGGCGAACGTCGGCGTAGGCTCGGTTGGGCTTGTCCTGCGGGGAGAAGCCCACGTTGACAACATCAAACCTCGTGTCCTTTTGGATCGCGCTGACGAGGTCCCATTGGCTGCCGCGGTCGCATTGAGCCAGGACGCGGATTTTCGGCTTTCGGATCAGCGCGAGGAGTTGTCGGGCGTGCGCCGAGTCGCAGCGCGCGAGGCCTTGGACCGCCGCTTTCTCCTGCCCGTCGATCCACTGGGTCGCCGCCTCGTAGAACCGGGCCTCCGGCGCGTCGAAGCCCCGCAATCCCTCGAGCGCTCGCGCGGCGTTGCCGATCAACCCCAGCGCGGCAAAGGTCCGCCAGTCCGAGTCCGCTCCGCGCAGCGCCGCTGTGGCGTAGTCTCCGAGCTCAAAGGCCTCGGCGGTTGATGAGAGAGAGGACCCTGTGGACTTGATCATAATGACAATGACGCTCGGATGGCTCCGTAGGGGGAGGCATCCACAGATCCACCGGGCCCGCGGGATCCCGGATCAGGATGTCCTGCGCTGGCGCGGTCGAATTCTTCAATGACAGCCGTTAGGCTGTTCTTCGAAATGCCCCGGCGTCGGAGCAGTAGATTCTTGCTTCCTCGGCCGTCACTCGAATCTCGCCCTCCGAAAGCAACACCTTCAACTCCACGGTGTCATCGTCCACGACATGAATCTCGTGACAGATCCAGGAGGGGGGTTCGACTGTCGGCTCAGGCAACCTAGCCTGTCGAACGCCTCGAAGAATCAGCACGTGGCTCTCCAATTCCAGAATGACCTGGTCGAAGGCCGGACGCTCAGCCACCTGCAAGACCTCGTCGCTCAAGTCCTGCGTCGCAACCGATCTCCATCCATCCTTCAGGAGTGGATTAATCGAGCGCAGGTGCGTCGTGTATTGCTTCTCCAATTGGTGCCAGGCTTTGCGTCCCTTCGGGGCTTGAGTGGCTTCGTAGGCTTTGCGAGTAAAGTATTCCATAGGCAAAAATGTCCATTTTCGGACAGCACGACCCCGCCAAGCAATGCCTGTGCCTGGCACGCGTGCGGGTTTGAGTTCTCCTCCCGATGGTCTTTCGCTGCGGCGCGCGTGGGCTAGTTGCTCCGATCCCCATGCTGTGCTCAGAAATGTCTAGGCTGATCAAAATGCGACAGAGCGATGACGATCCTGAATTTGCTTCATGGAGTTCCCAAACTCTTTTTCTGTAGCGCGTTAGGGATGCGCGCAGTCGTTTCGGAGTGCTTGGCAGAGCTGCTGCTAAAGGACCGCTGCCGCAATTCAATGATCAAATTGATGCACCATCTCGAAGCGTCGCGATGTTCTCGCGCAAATGCCGGTCTTAGGAGCGGCGCGCTAGCCCGAGTGCCGCGGATGACGACTAAAACCAACAACGCACAGCACGCATGAAGAAGATAGAAGCCATCATCAAGCCGTTCAAATTGGAGGAAGTCAAAGACGCCCTCAGCGATGTGGGAATCGAGGGCATGACCGTCACGGAGGTCAAGGGATTCGGCCGTCAGAAGGGCCACACTGAGATCTACCGCGGCAGCGAATACACCGTGGATTTCCTTCCCAAGATCAAGCTGGAGCTCGTCATTGCCGACGGGCAGGTGACACCCGCGGTCAACGCCATCGTGAAGGCGGCGAAGACGGGGAAGATCGGCGACGGGAAGATTTTCGTCTCGAATGTTGAGGAAGCCATCCGAATCCGCACGGAGGAGAAAGGGGAGGCCGCTGTCTAGGCTTCCGAGTCAGTTCCCGTTTTAACCGACACTCCCAATTGAAAACACACCCATGAAAAAAGTCTTCTTCTATCTCAGCCTCCTTCTGACGCTGACGCTTGCCACTCACAGATCCACCGCCGCCGACCCGGCCCCCGCCGCTCCTGCGGCTCCCGCGGCTCCCGCCGCTCCAGCAACCCCGCCGCTCAAGGACCCAACGATGGAGCAACGCGTCCAGGATCTTGAGGCCTATATCAACAATGCGGCGCGCCAGGGCGATACCGCGACCAACAACGTCAAGTCGAACGTCGGCGTCGCCGGCCCGGGTCACAACGCATGGATGATGACCTCCTCGGCCTTGGTCTTGTTCATGACCCTTCCCGGATTGGCCCTCTTCTACGGCGGCCTGGTTCGCCGGAAGAATGTGCTGTCCGTGCTCGCTCAGTGCTTCGGCATCACCGGACTGGTGGCGATCATGTGGTGGCTGTTCGGATACAGCTTCGTATTTGCCGACGGGGCAACGCCGTGGTTCGGAAGTTTCAAGTTCGCGCTCCTCGCAGGGGTGGATTCCACACCCAACACGAACTACGCAGCGTGGGTTTCGCACAATGTCTTCTCCATGTATCAGATGATGTTTGCGATCATTACGCCGGCTTTGATCATCGGCGCCATCGCTGAACGCATGAAGTTCTCGGCCATTCTGTTGTTCGTGGCTCTCTGGATGGCTCTCGTCTATTTCCCGCTGGCCCATTGGGTTTGGGGCATTGATGGCGCCATGAACGGCGTCTGGAACGCGAACGCCTTGATCCACTCCATTGATTTTGCGGGAGGGACGGTGGTCCATATGTCCTCGGGATGGTCGGCGCTGGTGCTCTGCCTCATCCTCGGCAAGCGCCTCGGATTCGGGAAGTATCCCATGCCTCCCCACAGCATGGTTCTTTGCATGGTCGGCACCGGCATGCTCTGGGTGGGTTGGTACGGATTCAACGCGGGCAGCGCGACCGCCGCGGACGGCGTCGCCGCTCAGGCGTTCATCACAACGACCATGGCGACCGCTGTGGCCTCCTTCGCCTGGGCGGTTGCCGAGTGGATCATGAAGGGCAAGCCGAGCATCCTTGGATTCTGCTCCGGCGCGGTGGCGGGGCTCGTTGTTATAACGCCGGCTTGCGGCTTCGTCACAGTGAGCGGCGCGATCGTCATCGGCATTGTCGCGGGCGTCGTTCCCTTCCTGGCCTGCGCCTATCTGAAGCCGATCCTCGGCTACGACGACGCGCTCGACACATTCGGGGTTCACGCCGTGGGCGGAACCCTCGGCGCCTTCCTCACGGGCGTCCTGGCTCGCAACTCGGCGAACGCGAACCTTGCCACGAACCTCAAGGCATTCGTGACGGATTCCTGCACGCAGCCGCTCGTCTTCGAGCAGCTCAAAGCGATGGCCATCACGGTCGTGCTGGCGGTCGTCATGACCGCGGTGATCGCCTACATCGTGAAGTTCACGATCGGCCTCCGTCCGAGCGAGGAAGTCGAAACCGCGGGCCTCGACCTTGCCGAACATGGTGAGGAAGGCTACCACGGCTAAGAGCCCGGCGATTCAACGAACGCCGCGCCATGACGGTGGCCGCAAGGCCCCTCTTGGCGCGGCGTTTCGCTTTTCGCTCGCTCTCGCGGGCCCCGGATAGCATCTTCCCGATCCAATAATTCATGCGGATCCGATAACTATCAACCCCGCCCTGCGACAATGCCTACGACTCCCAAACAGGTCCTCGAGATGGCCAGGAAGAATGGCGCGAAGATGGTCGACGTGAAGTTTGTCGACACCTTTGGCGCATGGCAGCACTTCAGCGTTCCTGTAGGGGAACTCACCCTTCAAGTTTTCAAGGAAGGCTTTGGCTTCGACGGCTCCTCCATCCGCGGATGGAAGTCGATCGAGGCCTCCGACATGCTCGCCATGCCGGATCCGGAGACCGCGTTCATGGATCCCTTCTGCGCCGCGCCGACGCTCTCGGTCACTTGCACCATCGCCGAGACGGGCCCGACGCGGCAGGCCTATTGCCGCGATCCCCGCGGCATCTCCCAGCGCGGCGAAAAACACCTGGCCGCCACCGGTCTGGCCGACGCCGCCGTCTTTGGCCCCGAAGCCGAGTTCTTTATCTTCGACAACGTCCAATACGACCAGAGGCCCAACGGCGCGTTCTACAGCGTCGACAGCGAGGAAGCCATCTGGAACTCAGGCCGCGACGAGGCGCCCAACCTGGGCTACAAGGTCCGTCACAAGGAAGGCTACTTCCCGGTGGCGCCCGCCGACACGCAGCAGGACATCCGTTCCGAAATGGTTCTAGTGATGGAGCAGTTGGGCATCCATGTGGAGCGCCAGCATCACGAGGTCGCCACGGCGGGGCAGGCTGAAATTGATTTCCGATTCAACACGCTCGTGAAGTCGGCCGACACAATGATGCTCTACAAGTACATCGTCAAAAACGTCGCTCGAAAGCACGGCAAGACGGCCACCTTCATGCCCAAGCCGCTCTTCGGAGACAACGGTTCGGGGATGCACACGCATCAGTCGTTGTGGAAGAAGGGAAAGCCGCTTTTCGCGGGCGGCGAATACGCGGGGCTTTCACGGATCGCGTTGCACTATATTGGCGGCCTTCTGAAGCACGCCCGGGCGCTGTGCGCGCTGTGCAATCCGACAACCAACAGCTACAAGCGGCTGGTGCCGGGATATGAAGCGCCCGTGAACCTGGCGTATAGCGCCCGCAACCGCTCGGCGGCGATCCGCATCCCGACGTTCAGCGAGAGCCCGAAGGCCAAGCGCATCGAGTATCGTCCGCCCGATCCTGCCGCTAATCCGTATCTCTGCTACACCGCGATGCTCATGGCGGGCCTGGACGGAGTGATCCACAAGATTGATCCCGGCGAGCCGATGGACAAGAACCTGTACGACCTCTCGCCGGACGAGCTGAAGAAGATCCCGCAGACGCCGGGCAGCCTGGGTGAAGCGCTGGAGGCTTTGGAAAAGGACCACGATTTCCTTCTCCAGGGAGACGTGTTCACGCGGGACTTCCTTGAAATGTGGGTGGAGCATAAACGCAAGGAGCACGACGCGATCCGGCTTCGTCCGCATCCGCACGAGTTTTTCCTGTACTATGACGCCTAGCCGGTTTCTGAACAGGCTGGCAGTCCGCTCTTTCTAGCGGACGAACTCTCGGTAGAACGTGAGCCCCGACAAGCCCAACCCCACAGCGGTCACGATCCGTCTGACCCAGATTTGGGGAATCTTCTGGGAGTAGTGGGATCCGAGATAGTAGCCCGTGACTCCACCCAGCATGAGAGCAGCGGCCTTGGGCCAGTGGATCAGGCCCGCGGCCACGAACCACACGGCCGCCACGAGATTCAGCAGGGACCCGAGCACGGTCTTGAGCGTGTTCATCTCGTGAATGTTTCGCAGCCCGAGAAACGCGAAGGACGCGAGCATCAGTATTCCGATCCCGGCCCCGAAATAGCCTCCGTAGATCGAGAGCAGGAACTGAGCGATCAGGCAGATGCAGCGGGAGCGGGCCGAGGCCTGGGCGTCCTGCTGGTTTCCGCTGCGGATCCATCGCGCGACCATGCCCTGCATCAGGAAAAGCAGGGTGGCGAACAGGATCAGAAAAGGGATCAGCTTCGAGAAGACGCGGTCCGTGGTCCGGGTGAGCAGCGCGCTTCCCAACAGTCCCCCCGCCAGGCTGACCGGCGTCAATTGGAGGAGCCAGGGCTTCACCGCGCCGAGATGGCTGCGGAAGCCGAAGACGCTGCCTGCGGTTCCGATCAAGAGGCCCAGCGTGCTTGTGGCATTGGCAACGAGCGGGGGCGTGCCGAAGTAGAGCAACGTGGGAAAGGTGATCAAGGTGCCGCCGCCGGCCACCGCATTGATGGCGCCCGCCGCAAGCGCGGCCGCGAAGAGTCCGACCATTTCGGTGACAGACATGCTGGCGCGCGACCCTAGGCGCTATCGGTCGTTATGGGAAGGAGGGGAATCTTGGAACCTGGATCGCAAGGCGAGAAACCCGATTGCCCCATTGACTCGCGACGCCACTTCATTGTTTTCTTTCCCATCTCGATGTTGCTACCCATACACGCCATGAAACTGTTGCTCCTCTCCTTTGTTGCGCTCTTGTCCCTGTCGACCACCCAGGCGGTCTCGGCCGCCGACTCCGCCAAGCCGGTTCGCAAGGGCAAGCTCGCGCATGTCGTCGGATTCAAGTTCAAGGCCACCGCCACCCAGGCGCAGATCGACCAGGCCGTGGACGCCTTTCGAACGCTGCCCAAAAAGATCAAGCAGATCGCTTCATTCGAATGGGGCACGAATGTCAGTCCTGAAAAGCATGATAAGGGATTCACCCACTGCTTTGTCCTGAGCTTCAAGAGCGACAAGGATCGCGACGAATACCTCGTTCATCCGGAGCACAAGGCTTTCGGGAAGATGCTGGGGCCGATTATCGATGACGTGTTCGTGGTGGATTATTGGGCCGCTCAGTGATCGGAGCCGGAGGCGAGCCGTGGCGAACGGGTTAGCGAACATCCTTGGAGTCGGGGAGCGGGCTCCGGCGCCAGAGCCAAAGCCAGGCCGCGTGGGCGCCCAGCAGGGCCAGCGCGATCCAGGCCTCCAACTGGACGTTCCCGAGCGTTTCCGCGATGCCCGCTCCCTCGCGCCAAGGCGGGGGCGTCCGAGCCAGAATCACGCAAGCTCCCAAGGATGGGAATGACCAGAGCAGGCAGAACATCTGGTAACGAACGCGCCGTGGGGTGGGAGCCGCCGGGGTTTCTGTTGATGTTTCCATCGTCGTTGGATCTTTCACTGGATTTTCTTTGCGCTTGGATTTGCAACCGTTCACTCTCGCCACGCCCGTCACCCTTGCACCTATGAGACCTGTCTCCATCTCCTGGGCCCCGATTTTCCTCTCAGCCGTCCTCCTGTGCGTCCCTCCAGCGCACGCCGGCGCCTCCAACACGGTCGATGCGCCCGCCCAGTCTCCCGGCGTCGACCCCGGCACCAACATGGTGTCGTCGGTGACCGTCGGGGAATTTGCACGAGCCATCGGCAGTCTCCAAGCCGAATGGAAGGCGACGCGCGAGAGCGTGGAGGGGTTGCGTCGGCGCGCCGAGTTGGACAGCCGGCAGACGCAGGAGCGGATGAGCGAACAGCTGGCTCGTTTGGAGAAGAGGCTCGATTCGCAGCACGAGGATCGCGACCAGATCCTGCGCGCCATGGAGCTCTCCAGCGCTCAGAGCACGCGTTTGGCCTCGATGTTCGTCGTCGTTGGGTTGCTCGCCCTCTTCGCCATGTCGTTTTTCCAATGGCGCGCCATGCTGCGGCTCTCGCAGCTGGCCACGCGGTTTCCTTCCGAGCGTCTCGAGCTGGCCCCAGGCGCCGCGCCTTCCTCGGAGCAGCGGGTCGCCGCGACCAAGGAAACAACCCGTTTGATCGAATCGTTGGAGCGTCTGGAGCACCGCATTGAGGATTTCGAGACCGTCGTCAGCCATCAGGGCGAGGAAGCGATGAAGGCCGGGTCCTTGCCTGCTCCCCCCGCCAGCCCCGCCGTTTCGGTGTCTGAGCATCCCCCGCTTCCGAGGCAGCTCTCGCCTGGGTTTTCAGCGGAGACGCCCGGCCAGAGCGACTCCTCCCCGGTCGAGCCCCTGATCGTGAAGTCGGAGCCCGCCCCGGGGATGACGCAAGCACCCCGCGGATCTTCGGTGGGGGGACTTCTGGGGAAGGGCGAAGCGCTGCTGCAGCTCGGACAGGCCCAGGACGCTCTCTCCGCGTTCGAGCAGTTGTTGGGGCAGGAGCCGAATCACGTCGAGGCCTGGGTCAAGAAGGGCAGCGCGCTGGAGAGGCTGGAGCAGATCGAGCAAGCGCTCGCCTGTTACGATCGGGCGATCAGCATCGATCGTTCATTCACGCTCGCCTATCTTTACAAGGGCGGGATCTGCAACCGGCTCGAGCGCTTTGACGAGGCTCTGTCGTGCTACGAACAGGCCCTTCGCAGCCACGAGACCGCGGCGGCTTCCTGAGCGTCTCGGGGCGATTTCCACAAGAGGAGGGCGGCGCGGTTTCACAAAAAAATGCGTCGCTCTGCGCCTCGCGCCTCTGCTATCCATTCAGAATCGAATTGAGCTTATGTCAGCGACTCTAGCATCCAGCCCCACCGACTCCGCCGAACGCTTTCAAGTCGACCAGCTCTCTGTTCGACTTTGCGTCGACCGCCCAACGCTGGCGCGCGAAGCCGCCCGGATGGCGCACGATCACCTCGCCGAGACTCTCCGCCGCCAGGGCCATGCCGCGGTGATTCTCGCGACCGGGAATTCCCAGATTCAGTTTCTCGACGAGCTGGTCAAGCTCGGGGGCATTGACTGGTCCGTCGTCACCCTGTTCCACATGGACGAATACCTCGGCATCAGCGCGAACCACGCCGCGAGTTTCCGACGGTACATGCGGGAGAAGGTGGAGAGCCGGGTTCGGCCGAAGGCGTTTCACTATCTGGCGGGGGACGCCGCCCAGCCCATCCAGGAGTGCGAACGCTACAGCGGACTCTTGGGCGCGCAGCCCATTGATCTCTGCTGCATGGGAGTCGGCGAGAATGGGCACATCGCTTTCAATGATCCTCCCGTCGCGGACCTGAACGATCCCTTGCGAGTGAAGATTGTGCAGCTGGATCATGAGTGTCGCATGCAGCAGGTGGGAGAGGGACACTTTCCGTCCCTCGAGGCGGTGCCTCAGTACGCGCTCACGCTGACCATTACGGCGCTCTGCTCAGCCCGCAGGATCATCTGCATCTGTCCCGAGACGAGAAAGGCGAAGGCCGTGAAGGCGATGCTGGAGGGCCCGATCGGCGCCGCTTGCCCCGCGAGCGCGCTGCGCCGACAGCCCCAGGCCACGCTGCTTCTCGATCCCGAGAGCGCGTCCTTGCTCAGCTAGGAACGACGGCTGGTTTGCCGGATTCGGGGAGCTCCTCGCAGCCGCTGGCAAATCTCACCGATCGCGAGTTCGAGGTGTTTCGCCTCATCGGCCTCGGCAGGACGGCGTAGGAGATCGGAGAAATCCTCCACCTGAGCTCCAAGACTGTGGATGTTCATCGGGCCAAGATGAAGACCCAGCTGCGCATTCTCGCTGTGCCGGCGCTCGTGAGCTACGCCGCTCGCTGGCTGGAGTCGCAAGGGTTTCATCCCCGCTGACCCTTGGCGCGCCTCTGGGTTTTCCGCTGGCAATGAGGTCGATGAGGACTGGAGTTCCGGGCGTTCCTAGGCGTAGTGTCTCCCGCCTCATGGGCGCCTACACCAACATCGCCGCGTATCGGTTCACGCCGCTGTCCGACCTCAAGGGTCTCAGGGCGCGCCTGCTTGGGCTTTGCAAGTCTTGGGAACTGAAGGGGACGATTCTTCTCAGCGTCGAGGGGATCAATCTGTTCATCGCCGGCTCGGGGGAGAGCGTGGCTTGCTTGCTGGCTGAGCTGCGGTCGGTGCCCGGCTTGGAATCCCTCGCGCCGAAGGTCAGCGAGAGCGATCATCTCCCGTTCACCCGAATGCTCGTGCGAATCAAGAAGGAGATCATCGCGTTTGGCGTTGAAGGCATCGACCCCGCCTCGCGGCCCTCCCCGAAGGTCTCCGCCGCGACCCTCAAGGCCTGGCTCGACGAGGGTCGCGACATCACCCTGCTGGACACGCGCAACGACTACGAGGTGAAGCTGGGCACCTTCCGCAACGCCTTGCCGATGGACATTCAGCACTTCCGCGATTTTCCCGAGGCCGCGCGGCGGCTGCCCGAGTCGCTGAAGGAGAAGCCCGTGGTCATGTTTTGCACCGGGGGGATTCGATGCGAGAAGGCGGGGCCCTTCATGCAGCGCGAGGGCTTTCGGAATGTTTTCCAGCTGGATGGCGGCATCCTGAAGTACTTTGAGGATTGCGGCGGCGCTCACTATGAGGGGGAGTGTTTTGTCTTCGACCAGCGGGTCGGCCTCGATCCCTCCCTCCAGGAAACGGAGTCGACGCAGTGCTTCCAGTGCCTTTCGCCCCTCACCCCCATGGAGCAGCGCGACCCGCGCTTCGTGCCCGGACGATCCTGTCCGCATTGCCATCGTTCCGACCAGGAGCAGACGGCCGCCGCGCTGGAACTTCATCAAAGACGCCTCGACTCGATCCGCGATCCGCTTCCCGGCGGCGTTCCTTACGACAACTATCGGCCGATCAGCGTGCCCAGGGCTTGCGACGGTCGAACGGCGCTGGGGTTTCTTCGTCAGGTGCTGCCTCATATCGCCGAGTCCGAGTGGCGCCAGCTGGCCGAGCAGGGGCTGTTCTGCGGCCCGGAGAAGTCGCCGGTGGGCCTCGATGGTCGCGTTGTCGCCGGCGAGCGCTACTATCAAAAGCTCCCGGGTCTCGTGGAGCCCGATGTGGACGCGCGCGTTGAGCTGCTCCATGAGGACGCGGCGCTGATCGTCCTGAGCAAGCCCGCTCCGCTGCCGATGCACCCCGGCGGAAGATTCAATCGCAACACGCTCGAGTTTCTCCTGCACGAGGCGTATCGGCCCGAAAAGCCAAGGCCCGCTCATCGTCTGGACGCCAACACGACGGGCTTGGTGGTGCTCACCCGAAGCCGCCACTTCGCGTCGCGCGTTCAGCCCCTCTTCGCGCAAGGGAGGGTGGAGAAACGATATCTCGCGCGGATTGCGGGACACCCTCCTTCCGATCGCTTTGTCTGCGACGCGCCGATCAGCGCCGATCCCGGCGATCTGGGGGCGCGCGTGGCGGACTTCGAGGACGGGCTCGCGTCGTTCACTGAGTTTCGCGTTCTGCGCCGATGCGAAGAGGGGACGTCGCTCATCGAGGCGCGGCCAACGACGGGGAGGACGAACCAGGTTCGAATCCACCTCCAACGCATGGGTTGGCCGATTTGCGGCGATCCCACCTACCTGGCGGGGGGCGCGCTCGGCGACGCGCAGACGCTTCGTCCAGGCGATCCTCCCATGTGTCTTCACGCCTGGCGGGTGGCTTTCACTCATCCGATTACCGGCAAGCGTGTCGTTTTCGAAGCCCGGCCGCCCGCCTGGTTTCCGGGGACTGTGGAGCTGGAAACCCGACGGGAATAGCCTTTGAGGGTCTCTTCCACTTCTTCTGAACTTCTCTCTTCTCAGTCCTGAGGAGTCTGTACTATCCTCCCGCCCATGCTCGGCACCGGAATCATCAAAGGAATGGTCGAGACGGCTCGCAATTTCGTCGGGTCCTACACCGACAAGGAGCGTCTTACCACCGTTGAGTATCCCGAGGAGCGAATTCCCGCGAAGGAAAACGCCCGGCAGTTTCCATTCCTGGTGTTCGACGGGGAGGATCCCCAGGCCGGCCTCCGTTGCGTCGCCTGCCAGATTTGCGAAAAGGAGTGCCCTCCGCAGTGCATCCTCATCGTGAAGGACACAACGAAGAAGCCCGACTACATGGGGAAAATGCAGTTTCAGCCCAAGGTGTTCGATATCGACATCTCGGTCTGCATGAGCTGCCAGATTTGCGTCGAGGTTTGTCCGTTCGAGGCGATCAAGATGGACACGGAGTTTGAGCTGTCGCGAGGCGATCGGTTTGGCGGATTGCTTGTCAACAAGACGGGCTTGGCGAAGTCGAACGCCCACTATCGACGCATTCATCCCGCCGAAGCCGCCGAAGTCGACTCGCGGCTGGCCGCTGAGAAAGCCAAGGCGGAAGCCAAGGCCAAGGCGGCCGCCGCCGCCGCCGCTCCTGCCCCCGCGACCGCTGATGTCTCCAAGAAATGATGGATTGGATTCGAGAATTTCTGGGGATGCTTTGGAAGACGGTGAGCGATCAACCGGATCCGAAGGCCGCGTTCCTGCCGCTGATCCCGGAGGAGTGGCGGTCTGAGACTTCCGTCCTTCTGTCGATCGCTCCGCTCATGATGATTTTTCCCGCCCTGTTCGCGCTCACAACAGTGGTGGAGCGCAAGGGGCTGGGGCGAATCCAAAATCGGCTTGGGCCGAACCGCGTCGGCCCCGCCGGTTTTCTTCAATTCGCCGCCGACGGCCTGAAGACGCTGACGAAGGAGGACATCGTTCCGCGCGCCGCCGATCAACTGGTGCATTTTCTCGCGCCGCTGGCCTTGGTGGTCCCGGTCTTCCTCACCTTTTCGGTGCTGCCCTTCGGCCGGCATCTCGTCCCGCTGGATCTGGAGTCGGGCCTGCTCTTCTTTTTCGCCATCGGCGCCGCGACCGAGCTCTCTGTCTTCATGGCGGGATGGGCAAGCCGAAACAAATACTCCCTGCTCGGCGCGCTGCGGGCGGTTGCGCAGATGGTCAGCTACGAAATCCCGCTCATTCTCTCCGCCCTGACCGTGGTGATGGCGACCGGAACGCTGTCGTTGCCCCAGATTGTCGACGCTCAGGCGGCCGGCAACGGAGAATGGTTGGCGCGGTGGCATGTGTTCACGCCCTGGGGATTCTTTGGCTTCGCGCTCTTTCTCGTCGCGGCCTGCGCGGAGGCCAACCGCGCGCCCTTCGATCTCCCCGAAGGCGAGTCCGAGATCATCGCCGGCTACTACCTCGAGTACTCCGGGTTCAAGTTCGCGCTCTTCTTCCTGGGCGAGTATCTGGGTTTGTTCGCCGCCTGCGGCCTGGGCATCACGCTCTTTCTCGGGGGATGGCACGCGCCGCTGCCCATCCTCGAGCGCTGGATCCCTTCCTACGCCTGGTTTTTCGCGAAGCTTGCGGCGCTCATCGGACTGTTCATCTGGGTCCGAGGGACACTGCCTCGCGTGCGGATGGACCAGCTGATGAATCTCGCTTGGAAATTCATGCTCCCGCTGGCGCTGGTCAACCTTCTGGCCGTGGCCCTCTGGCATTTTCTCCCCAATCCTTTGGCGCGATGGGCGGCGTCGTCGATCCTGTTGGCGGGCGCGTACGTGGGCCTGGGTCGAGCTCTGATGCCTCCCAGTCGGATCGGCAAACGGGTGTATCGATACGCTCCCCAGGATTCGCGATGAACGGACTCACAATCATCCTCAGCCTCCTGGTGATCGCCAGCGCTCTGGGCGCCGTCGCGCTGAGGAACCTCGTGCATTGCGCTCTCTGCCTCATGGGGGTCTTCCTGGGGCTCGCCGCGATTTACCTTTGCCTGGACGCGCAGTTCGTCGGGCTCGTCCAGATCCTGGTCTACGTGGGCGCGGTGGGGATCCTTCTGGTGTTCGCCATCCTGCTCACGCGCGGCGGAGGCGCCGAGCTCAGCCCGTTCTTCTCGCCCAGTTGGGCGATCGGCGCGGGCGCGGCCGCTCTGCTGGCGCTGATCATGGTTGCCGCCATCCTCAAAACCGACTCCCTGCCCGCGCCCGACGCCGGCGGCGCCGAGCTTCCGACGCTGGCCCAGATCGGGAAGCGGTTGATGCAGGAGGACGTGATCGTGCTGGAGGCGATGGGACTTCTGCTGACGGCCGCGGCGGTCGGGGCCATCGTGCTCGCGATGCCTGAGCCTCCGCCCAAGAAGGAGGAGGAAGCATGACGTCTCTCCAAGGCTTCCTCGTTCTTTCCGCGCTGCTGTTCTGCGTCGGGTTGGGCGCGGTTCTCACCCGGCGCAACGTGATTCTCGCGCTCATCGGGGTGGAGCTGATGCTGAACGCGGCCAACTTGAACTTCATTGCCTTCGCCCGACTGGGGCCGCATCCCAACGCGATGGAGGGGTGGATGTTTGTCGTGTTCTCGATCGCCGTCGCGGCGGCCGAGGCCGCGGTGGGACTTGCGCTTGTGATCGCGATCTATCGCCGGCTGCGCACCGCTCACCTGGATCAAATGGATTCGTTGAAGGGATGAAAGCGATCATCGGATGAGCCCAATCGTCTCATGGCTGTGGTTGGTTCCGGCGCTGCCGCTCGCGGCCGCGGCGGTCCTTTGCTTTCTTCCCGACCGACTCCGCCGGTTCGCCCTGCCGCTGGCGGGGGGAGCGATGGGGCTTGGATTTTTATTGTCCTGCGCGGCGTTGTCGGAGGCGGCTCGCTCACCTTCAGCGGCCGGCGTTCATAACTTCCTTTGGCTCGAGTTTGGCGGCTCGCCCCTGATGCTGGGCTGGATTCTGGATCCTTTAAGCGCGGCCATGCTCGCGATGGTGACATTCGTGGGCTTCTGGATCTTCGTCTTCAGCGCGGGCTACATGGCCCACGATCCTCACTACGTCCGATTCTTTTGTTTCCTGTCGCTGTTCGCGTCCGCGATGCTCGGCGTTGTGATGGCGAACAGCCTCCTGCTCCTGTTCATGTGCTGGGAGGTGATGGGCCTTGCGTCCTACCTTCTCATCGGATTCTGGTTTCACAAACCGTCGGCGGCCGCGGCGGCGAAGAAGGCCTTCATTACAACCCGCATCGGCGATATCGGATTCCTGCTGGGCATGGTTTGGCTCTATGGCGAAAGCGGCACATTGCTTTTTTATGACCAGGGCGCCGGGTGTCTGGAGACCTCCGCGATCGCCAGGATGGCCGGGCATGCGGCGGGCGCAGGAATGATGGCCAGCACGGGGATCTCGCTGCTGCTGTTCGCGGGAGCGGTGGGAAAGTCCGGCCAGATTCCGCTCCATGTCTGGCTGCCCGACGCGATGGAAGGGCCCACTCCCGTCAGCGCGTTGATCCACGCCGCCACCATGGTGGCCGCCGGCGTTTTCCTGATGGCTCGCGTCTACCCGATCGCCTCCGCGCTGCCGCCGCCTCCGCCGGTCGCGCAAGTCGCTTCGGTCGCCTCCGCCCCGAACGCCGCGACCCCCGACGCGCCCGCTCCGGCCGCTTCGCATCCTTCGTCGTTGCCGTCCTCCAGTCATGAGGCGAGCGTCTCCGCGCCGACCTCTGTCCGATCCACGCCGCTTCCCGCTCTGTGCCTCCGTGTCATGGCCTGGGTGGGCGCTCTCACCGCGCTATTCGCGGCGTTGACGGCGGTCGCCCAGACGGACATCAAGCGGATTCTCGCCTACTCCACCGTGTCGCAGCTCGGGTTCATGTTCCTCGGCCTCGCGACCGGGGGCGTGGCTGTCGGCATGTTCCATCTCCTGACGCACGCCTTTTTCAAGGCCCTGCTTTTCCTTGGCGCCGGATCGGTGATCCACGGGTGCCACGACGAGCAGGATATTCGCGCCATGGGCGGGCTGCGTCGATGGATGCCCACGACCTTCGTCGCCTACGCGATCGGCATGATGGCTCTCGCCGGCGTGCCGCTGTTCTTCTCCGGGTTCTGGAGCAAGGACGAGATTCTGCACGCGGCGGCCCTGTGGTCCCCGTCAAAGTGGCCCTTCATCATCGGCGTGGCGGCCGCGTTTCTCACCGCGTTCTACATGACCCGCCAGATGGTGTATGTCTACGCGGGCGAATACCGGGGCGCTGGGCGCGGCGCTGACGGCGGGGGATCCATGGATCCGCATGAGAGTCCTTCGCTGATGACCATTCCTTTGGGCGCGCTTGCCGCCTGCGCCATTCTCTTGAGCGTATTGGGAACGCCGGTGTGGCCGTGGTTTCACGCGTTTCTTTCCGGGCATGCGCCGCGCTTCGAGCCCTCCATCTCGCTCGGTGTGTTGGTCGTGATGTTCCTGTCCGTCGTGCTCACGGCGGGAGGCATTGGCCTGGGGCTCTCCATTTACGCCCGCGCGCCGTCGGCGTCGCTGGCGGACGAGGATCCTTTGGAGGCCTGGCGGCCGGGTCTATGGCAAATCCTTCGCAACCGGTTTTATATCGACGAGCTGTACGAGAGCTCGTTCATCGCGTGGCACGCGGCGCTGGGACGATTCAGCGCCTGGCTGGACGACAAGGTCCTGGGCGCCGCGGTGGAGAGCGTGCGTCTTGCCGCCTTGGGGTTGGCTTGGGCGGCGAGATTGTGCGACGAGTTCGCCGTCAATCTTGGCTTCGATGAGGCCTGCGACTGTCTCCGCCAGGCCGCCGGCCGGATCTCCCGCTTTCACGACGGACAGGCCCAGCGCTATCTCCGGTTTCTTGCCCTCGCGCTCTCGGCGCTCGCGTTCTGGATCCTATGGAAATGAGCGCCTCCTCCTTTCCATTCCTCACCGCGCTCTCGCTGATTCCCCTCACGGGCGGGCTGATGCTGCTGGGCGCCGAGAACGGGGGCGGAGGGCGCGCGCGTCGATGGGCCCTGTTCTTCCACGCGCTCGTCCTGGGCGGCGCATTGTGCGTCGCCGCGCGGTTCGATGCCGCTTCGGGAGCGATGCAGTTCGTGGAGCGCGGCGCCTGGATCCCGTCGGTTGGCGTGGAATATCACCTGGGCATCGATGGTCTCGGGCTGCTCATGGTTTTGCTTTCGGCTCTGGTGACGCCCATGGCGGTCCTGTTCTCGTCCCGGGAAATCGCGCGTCCGCAGCTGTTTTACGGTTTGTTGCTCCTCCTGGAATCGGGGCTCCTCGGCGCCTTTACGGCGCTGAACTTCGTTCACTGGTTTCTCTTTTATGAGCTCAGCCTGGTCCCCGCCTACTTCCTGTTGAAGCTGTGGGGAGGTCCGCGGCGCGGAGAGGCCGCGCGCGCGTTCTTCATTTACACCATGGTGGGCAGCGTCGCGTTGCTGCTGAGCTTCCTGGGCACGTATGTCGCCACGGGCACCTTCGACTTCGCCGAGTTGGCGCAGAAGGGCAGGGGATTGGACGGAGGTCTCGCCGCGATCTATAACATCCGCTTGGGCTGGCACGAACTGTCCACGCGCGCTCTGGCCTTGGTTCTGTTCTTCGGCGCCTTTCTGGGTTTCGCGGTGAAGATTCCGATCTGGCCGTTCCAAACCTGGCTGCCGCTCGCCTACGCCGAGGCGCCCACGCCGGTGACGATGGTCCTCACGGGGGCTATGTCCAAGATCGGCCTCTACGTACTGCTCCGCGTCCTGCTTCCG
>JACQFQ010000004.1 GCA_016199985.1 Verrucomicrobiota bacterium
AGTCTGAAGCAGAGCTCGCTTTAGAACGCGAGTGCGGGTTGCGACGCTGGCACGGAGGCAGCGGGCAGCGGGCAGCGGGCAGCGGGCAGCGGGCAGCGGGCAGCGGGCAGCGGGCAGCGGGCAGCGGGCAGCGGGCAGCGGGCAGCGGGCAGCGGGCAGCGGAAAGGCGGAGGGCTGCGGCCTGGGGGTCGTCCTTCCTGTTGGACTGACTGAGAATTTAGCGCACATCGTGCGGATAGCTCTCGAGCGTTTGATTTGTTCCTTGGAGGGGCTCTGGCTCTAAGACTCCTTGCCTCTCCACTGGCTTGCTCTGGCAAGCTCTTCAATCACTGAACGCGAAAACGTCTACGCCTGCGAAATTATCGTGTCAACAAGTTCCTCTAATTATTCTGAAAATACTTTAAGCGAGGGGAAACATGTCAACACGGGGACGCTTCGCACCCATGGTTCGAGAGAGTGAGGTTTCGTGTCGTCATCGATTCGAAAGCTTCTTTTGGTTTCAAATCTGAAAGCCGCAAACAGTCACTTCGTGTGCCCCCCTGGCGAACCGGACCCCCTCCCCCCGTTGCCGTTGTAACCCGCCGTTGTAACCCGAGTCGAAGATTTCAGACGATTCATGAGGACGATCCCCACACATCAGTCCGATCCGTTCACCCACCCGTTACCACGATCAAGAGTGGCTCGTTACACTACTCCGCTGCGAGGCGCGCCTTCACGTCAGTGTAAGCTGCGTCGATCAGCGCCGATAAGGCCGCCACGTCCACTTCCTCTCCAGGCCTGAGCTTGACGTGTCGCATGAACTTGCCCGCGCCTTGAAGCAAGCCCTGCGGATCCGGTAGTTCGGCTCCTTGGAAGAAACCGATGTTGACGTGGGATGCGAAGGCATCGACGTAGGCAAACGCCGCGCCGCCCACGCACGCCGTGGGCTGACCATCATGCAACACCTCCCTCACGTCCTCGCCGCAATGGCGCATGGCTTCAAACCACCGTGTTGCCATGGCGCCCAGCGGATCCTGGTGTTCATCCCGCCAAAGTTGCACGGCGGGATGTCGCGCCGCCGCGTCATGGAGTCGAAATAGCGCTCTCATTGCTTACGGGCGCCGACCCTCGCCGCAGAACGAAGGCAGGGTTGAGTCTCGACGATTCATGCCCTTGGATTTAGAGGCGTCCCGTTGAAAACACAAGTCTGCCCTCGTCCTGGTAGCGTTCATCGCAACATCCGCCCGTTGCGCGGCTTCATGTCCGTCTCGTTTGCTTCAAACTGCGCAGGCCGACGAGGTTGCCATCGGTGTCTTTGAACAAGCCGATGAAGCCGTGTTCGCGGATGGAGAACCTCGGTTTCACCACGGCGCCGCTTGCGCATTGACCGGCAATGCCGGCTTCGACGATCCTCGCCAGACCATGCTTCCCCGACATGCCGTGACACGCGCAATCGCTGGCCGCGAAGCTCTCGCGATTCGATGTTTCATCCTGGTCCTGGCTTTCCTGCCTCCGTGGATCGCCGCAGCCGCCTCGAGCGAGCGCGCCGCGACCTGGACATCGCTGTTCAACGGCCGCGACCTCGCGGGCTGGGACGTCTGGCTCGGGCCGAAGAGCGGCGGATACCACGATCCCAAGACATCGAAGGAATCGCCCCTGGGGCTGAACAACGATCCTCTGCATGTGTTCTCGGTCGACAGGGAGGCCGGCGTTCCGGCAATCCATGTGTCCGGCCAGGTGTTCGGCGCGATCACCACGCGCGAGGAGTTCGAGAACTTTCACCTCCGGATCGAATACAAATGGGGAACGAAGAAATGGCCGCCACGAAATGAGCCCCAGCACTACCCCGACTCCGGCGCGCTGTATTGGGCCATAGGACCCCAGGGCGCGGGCAGCTACGCCTGGATGCGCTCGGTCGAGTGCAACATCATGCAAAAAGGCGTCGGACAATGGTGGGCCGTCGACGGGACCTATGTCGACGTGGAGGCACGCAAGGTGGTTCTCGAGAAGGAGCCCTGGATTCCGTATCGGGGCGAAGGTCCGGGCGAGGAGTGCCACGTGTATCAAAAAGGGTTGCCCTTGATCACAACGGGCGGAGGGATCACGTCCGGCATCGATCCTGAGAAGCCGGGCGAGTGGAACGTCTGCGAGGTGATCGCCTGGGGCAATGTGGGCTTGCACCTTCTCAACGGCCAGGTCTCGCTGGCCCTGGTCAACCCCCGCTACACAGACAACAACATTGAGCGTCCGCTCAACCACGGCAAGATCCAGCTCCAGTCCGAGGGCGCCGAGATCTTCTTCCGCAAAGTGGAGCTCCGCCCCATTTCGAAGATCCCCTCCGATCTGCTGACGCATGTTCCCCTCAGCAGCCCGAGCGAGGAAGGGTTCGCATCGCTCATCGGTCGCGACGAGAAGGACGGATGGGCCCAGTGCGGTCCCGGAAACTTCACGGTCGCCGACGGCGTCGCGACCGGGCACGGCGGCATGGGCCTCTGGTGGCACACCCGGCGCGCGTACACGAACTTCGTGATTCGAGGCGAGTGGCTGCAGGAGCAGCCCATCGCGGACTCCGGACTCTTCGTGCGCTTTCCCGATCCGGGCCAGGACCCGTGGAAGGCGGTGCGCGAAGGACACGAGATGGAGATCGGCGATCCCCATCCCGCAAAGCCTTCCGACACCACCGGCTCGATCTACCCCTTCAGCCCGCCTGTCGAAGTCCCGGTCAAGCCGCCCGGAAAGTGGAACGCCTACGAACTGGTCTGCGTGGGACACAACTACTCCGTGCGACTCAACGGCCAGCTCGTGAACACCTGGACCGACCCCCAGAAGCGCAGCCTCGCGGGATACGTGGGAATCCAGAATTACAACGACGGAAAAACGGTCCGCCACCGCAACCTGCGGATCAAGCCGCTGCCCTGACCGCTGAGCCGCGTATGAAGGCCATCGGGATTGGAATCATCGGTTGCGGGAATGTGCTGGACGCCTACCTGCCCCAGTGCGAGCGGCTGGAGTCGCGCGGCGCGGCGAGAGTCCATGTCGCTTGCGGCAGGCCTGCTCAGCGCGAGCGCGCTCTCGGACTCGGAGCGCGCCGCTTCACCACGAACGAGAACGACGTCCTCCACGCGCCGGAGGTGGACCTCGTCCTGATCCTCACATCCATGCCTTCGCACGCCCGATTGACGCGAGAGGCGCTGGAAGCTGGAAAGCACGTCCTGGTGGAGAAGCCCTTCGCGACGACGCTGGAGGAAGCCGACTCGCTTCTCCAACTGGCGACGCGGAAGCAACGACATCTGGCCTGCGCTCCGTTCACAACCCTCAGCCCGACGTTTCGATCGATCGCGCAGATCATCCAGAGCGGACGGATCGGCAAGCCCTGCTCCGCGCGCGCGCGATACGGATGGGCGGGGCCGTCGTGGGCGGATTGGTTCTACAAACCGGGCGGCGGCTGCCTGTTCGACCTGGCGGTCTATTGCGTCACGTCGTTGACCGGCCTGCTCGGACCCGTCCATCGCGTCATGGCGATGACGGGCGCGGCGATTCCGCGGCGGATGATCGAGGGACGTCCCACGGCGGTGGAGGCGGAGGACAACGCGCAGGTCCTGCTCGATTTCGGCGATCGGTGCTTCGGCGTGGTCACCAGCGGTTTCACGATGCAGCAATACCGGTCCCCCGCCCTGGAGATCTACGGAACCGATGGCGTCGTTCAGATGATCGGGGACGATTGGGATCCCGACGGCCATGAGCTTTGGGAAAACCGGGTCGGCGCATGGCAGGTCTTCAAGGAAACAGCGCCCGATTGGTCGTGGACCGACGGATTGCCGCACACGGTGCAGCGGCTCCGCGAAGACAAAACGCCCGAAGTGAATCCGCGGCACGCCCGGCATGTTCTGGAGATTCTTCTCGCGGCGCAGCGATCCGGCGCGAGCGGGTCCGCGATTGACGTGATCAGCCGATTCGATCGCGCTCCTTGCGCTCCTTTGCCCGGTTCCGATCCGGCGCACCTCCAGCACGACCGCTCCCGTCCGCATCCCCCGGAGCACTGATTCATCGCGCCATGCCCTCCTGGTTCCTCTACACCATTCTGACCGTTCTGCTCTGGGGCGGATGGGGGTTCGCGTCCCGGCTGCCGGGATCGCGGCTCAGCCCGGAGCACACGCTCGTGATCTCGACATTCGGCGTTCTCCCGATTCTCATCGCGCTCGGGCTGAAGGGCGCGGCGCGCTGCTCCCGGGCCCAGCGAGGGCCGGCCGCCTGGGCTCTGTTGGCGGGCTTGCTGGGAAGCGCTGGCAACCTGGCCCTCTACCGGCTGATGAACGCGGGGGAAAGAGCCGCGACCGTTGTGCCGCTCACAGCGCTTTACCCCCTGATCACGATCGCGCTCGCGGTTCCCATCCTGAAGGAGCGGCTGAGCGGATGGCAGAAGGGAGGAGTCGCCCTTGCCCTCGGCGCGATCTATCTGTTCAACACGACCACGGATGGCGCGACGCTGGATCGTTGGATCCTGCTCGCTCTGCTGCCGACGGCGCTGTGGGGCGTCGCGGCGCTGCTTCAAAAACTCTCCGCGCAATCGCTCTCGGGGGAGGTTTCGACGTTCTGGTTTCTCCTGGGCTTGATCCCCGTCGCCTCCGCGATGGCCGCCCTAAAAGGGTTCCCGCGCGACCTCTCGCCCTCGCTGTGGGGATTGGCGGTCCTGATCGGGCTGCTGCTCGGCCTCGGGAACCTGACGCTGCTCGCCGCGTACGCCTCCGACGGCAAAGCAAGCGTCATCACGCCTCTCTCCTCGCTGTATCCGATCGTCACGGTGCCCCTCGCTGTGGCGTTTCTCGGCGAGAAGGTTGGCGCGCGGGAAGGTTTCGCGATCGCGCTGTCGCTGTGTTCCGTCGCCGCCTTGTCACAGGAGCGGGCCGCGCAGACCTTGACATCGCCCCCGGCTTCCATGTCTCAGTAAACCCGTTCATTCCTAATCCAATTCACATGAGCGAAAACATTCGTCGACAGATGCAGGCGGGGCCGGTCCTGGGAGACGGCGGCTATTTGATCGAGTTGGAACGCCGCGGCTATGTGGCGTCCGGATCGCGTCGGGAGAAGGTGGGCACGGGGAAAGGCAGCGGCCAGTTCACTCCCGAGGTGGCGATCGAGCAACCCGAGGCGTTGCGTCAGCTCCACCGCGAGTTCATGCGCGCGGGGTCCCAAGCCCTCCAGGCGCTCACCTTCTTCGGCACGCGCGAAAAGCTCAATCGCGCCGGCTACGGCGCCCAGACCGAGTCCATCAACGCGGCGGCCGTCAAGCTGGCGAAGGAGATCGCGGGCGACGAAGCGCTCGTGGCGGGCAGCGTGTCGCGAACGCAGCTGATCGAGCGCGAAGGCATAGGCGCGCTCGAGAAGGCGAAGGATCACATCGCCGAGCAAATCCGGCTGCTCAAGGACGCCGGCGTCGACTTCCTCATCCTGGAAACTTTCTTCCACCTCGCCGAGATGCGCGTCGCTCTTGAGTGCGCCGCGAAGAGCGGTCTTCCCTCGGTGGCGACGATGAGCTTCCGCCCGCTCATCACCGAATGCAGCGACGGCAAGTCGCCCGCCGAGTGCGCGCGGGTGATGACGGATCTCGGCGCCGTCGCTGTCGGCGCGAACTGCGAGCAAGAGCCCAGCCGGATGCTGCCCCTCCTGCGCGCGATGCGCGCGGGAACGGCGCTCCCTCTCGCGGCGCAGCCGAGCGCGTTCCACACCACGGACGCCTGCCAGTGCTTCACCCGCCTGCCGCAGTTCCCGGACGACCTCGAAACCATCCAGGTTTCGCGGACGGAATTCTTCGACTTTGGCCGCGCGGCCAGGAATGAAGGCATCGGCTACATCGGGGGATGCTGCGGATGCAACGCCGCGTATATTCTCGCCCTCGCGGACGGACTTGCGGCGGCAGCCGCGCCGAATTCTCACGCAACGTGATGAGTCTTCCCTTGATCGAAGGCTGCGCGATGGGGATCGACGTTGGGGGAACGAAGATCGCCGCGGGGCTGGTGTCGTTCCCGGACGCGAAAGTCCTCGCCCGGATCCAGCGTCCGACGCTCCCAGGCCGGGGCGGCGACGCGTCGCTCGGGGATCTTGTCGAGGTTTACGCGGCCCTTGAATTGGAAGCGGTGCGCCTGGGCGTGCGCCCCTCAGCCTGCGGCTTGGGCCTCCCGGAGCTCGTGACCTCGGACGGCCGGATTGTCAGCAACGCGATCCTGGGTTGGCAGCGGTCGCCCGTGCGATCAGCGCTGTCCTCCAATCGTCCCTGCTTCATCGAAGCCGATGTCCGGGCCGGAGCGCTCGCGGAAGCCTATTTCGGCGCTGGACGCGCGCTGTCCTCCTTCCTCTACATCACGGTGGGGACCGGCATCAGCTGCTGCCTGGTCATCGACGGCGTCCCCTACACGGGAACGCTCGGGCTCACAGGCACCATGGCGAGCAATCCGATGTTCTGCGACGGCGACGACGGACGTCCCCGCCGCGGGCTGCCGCTGGAGAACTATTCCGCGGGACCGGCGCTGGTGACGCGACTCAACCATCTGTCGCCCGGCGCCGCGGACTCCGGGCACGAGGTTCTCGCCCTCGCGGCCTCGGGACACGCAACGGCGGCCCATGTCGTCGTCAGCGCGGCGGAGCTTCTCGGATGCTCGATCGGGCATCTCGTGAACACGCTGGATCCCGCCGCCGTTGTGGTCGGCGGCGGACTGGGGATCGCAGGGGGGCTCTATTGGGACGCGATGGTCAAAGCGGCCCGCGAACAGATCTGGTCGGAGTTCCATCGATCGCTCCCCATCCATACCGCCCAAACCGGCGTGGACGCCGGCCTCATCGGGGCCGCGCTCCGCGCGCTCCGCCTCTCTCAGTCCACTCCTCCCGACGCGCTCCGCTCATGAAGCCCCGGGTTCTCGCCACTCACGAAACCATGAGCGCCGCGGCCGCGCGATGGCTGAGCGACACGCTAAAAGGCCGGCCCGATTCGCTGTTCTGTCTCGCCACAGGCGGAACGCCTCTTCTCGCCTACGAGAAGTTTGTAGCGCAGGCGCGCCGGGCCCCGGGCCTGTGCCGACGAATGCGCGCGCTCAAGCTGGACGAGTGGGGAGGCTTGGACATGGATGATCCGGCGAGCTGCGAGTTCGCGCTCCAGACCTCTCTCGTCCGTCCGCTGAAGCTCAACAAGCGTTACACGGGTTTCGAGAGCCGCCCCGACGACCCGGCGAAAGAATGCGCGCGGATCGCCGCGTGGCTTCGCAAGAACGGGCCGATTGATGTGTGCGTGCTCGGCCTGGGGGTGAACGGACATCTGGCTTTCAACGAGCCCGCGGAGTCGCTGCAACCGGGCGTCCACGTCGCGAAGCTCGCCCGCGCGTCCATGGGACACAGCATGCTGAACGCCGCGCGATCCAAGCCGCGCTACGGGATCACGCTCGGCATCGCCGATATTCTCCAGTCGCGCCGCGTCCTGCTGCTCGTCAGCGGCCCCGCGAAGCGGGTCCCCCTGCGCCGCCTGTTGGAAGGCCGCGTGACGCCGCGCTTTCCCGCCAGCTTCCTCTGGCTTCACCCCGACGTCACGCTGCTCTGCGATCGAGCGGCGACCCGCTAAGCGATCGCGTCCAACCCCTGGGTGGACGCCGCGCGAGGGGTCGCGCTGTTTACGGCCTTCGCCGCCCCGCCCGTATCATCTCCATCGCCGTCGTTGTCCGGATGGCGATGCCCGTGGGCGCGATGGCCGCGCTCCGCGCGGAGGTCCTGCTGAAAAGCGCTGAACGCCTTCTGAATCCCGTCGAGTTGCCCGGCCTTGAGGGCGTCCGCGAGCGAGGCAAAGTCCTTGCCCACCGACGTGGTGGGATCCAGGAGCTTCTTGGCGTTGGCGTCGTTTGGGGCCGCCTCGAGGTCCTTTTTCAAGGTCTCAAAGGCCTTCTGAGCCGCGGCGACGTCCCCAGACTTGATGGCGGCGCGGAGCGCCTTGAAGTCCTTGAAGCGTTGTCGCCCCACCTGATGCAAGGGATCAGCCGCTCCCGACTGCGCGCCGGACGCGCCGTCTGATTTACACGAGCACTGGCCGGAAGAAGGAATAGTCATAATGAATCAGTTCGAAGGGATGGATATTGCGAGGGGTATCTGGCCAGAGGCCATTACCCACTCCATCGGACGTCTTCATTCTCCCCTTGAGGGCCTTTTGTTCTACGGCTTCCGCTCCCCGTCCTTCCAGAAAGTTTGCTCCACCAACTTGCCCGTTTTCATCACAACGCGCGCCTTCAGGAAGCCGCTAGGGAAGTACGAAATGGAAACACCATCGGGCTGGTCCGCGACGAATTCAATCTGCTCGGACAAGGCCCCGTTCTCGTGCCATCTGCGGAACGGTCCTTCGAGCTTGCCCTCCACAATGCTCGCCTCTGAGAGCTTCCTCCCCTCGGGATACCACTTCGTGCGAGTCCCATGCGAAACGCCTTCCCTGAAATACTCCCGCACCTGGAGCTGCCCGTTGGTGTGCCATCCTTCGGAAAGGCCGTGCAGCACCCCGTTGGACAACACGGAACGGGAGCGCAGAAATCCGTCCCCCCGCTCCTCCATGAGACCCGTGAAGCCATTGGTCTGGCCGACGAGGCAAAGGCGTCCTGAAACGAGAACCAGGTTCGTGCGGGCGACGCTCCGAGGGCTCGCGGATGTCGGGCTGCCCGAGGGGGCGCGCTCGCGCCTGATCGTGATCAGCAGCGCGATCAGGATGGCGACCAATGCGGCGATCAGGTTCAACGCCCGGCGTCTGGTCCTGGAAATCTGGCGACTCATGATTCGCGAAACGAAACGCGAGCGAGCTTATCGCATTGCGCCGGAGAAGAAGCCATGAGTTTTCGCGTCGATTCGGGCGCGCCGGACACGCCAATCTCCCGGACTCCGCCGCCAACGCCATGCAAATGCTGGACGCCCCGCCCCCGGCGGATGTAACAATGTCCGCCATGCAATCCCGATTCGCAGCCTCCATCGGATGGCTCCTCATGAGCCTCGCCCTGTTCGCCTCCCAACAATCCAACGCCGCGGGCCTCGCGCTGTTCGATGGCCGCTCTTTCAAGAATTGGGAAGGCGACACCAACCATTGGTGGCGGATCGAGAAAGGCCTGATCATCGGAGGCTCGCTGGAAAAGAAGGTGCCCGAAAACTTCTTCCTCGCCACAACCCGCGACTACACCAATTTTGTCCTTCGCGCGAAGTTCCGGCTCGTCGGCACGAATGGCTTTGTGAACTCCGGCGTGCAGATCCGAAGCCAGAGGGTTCCGAACAGCTCTGAGATGTCCGGCTATCAGTGCGACATCGGCGATCCCACCTGGTGGGGATGCGTGTATGACGAGTCCCGTCGCAACAAGGTTCTCTCGCAGTCCGACATGACGGCCTTGAATCCGGTCATCAAGCGCAACGGCTGGAACGAATACATCGTCCGCGCCGAAGGCCGGAGGATCCGCACCTATATCAACGGCGTGATGGGAACCGACTACACCGAGCCGGACGCCTCCATCCCCCAATGGGGGAAGATCGGCTTACAAATCCATGGCGGCGCCTTCGCCGAGGCTTCCTTCCAACAAATCTTCATCACCGAGCTGCCTTAGGCCTCGCTTTCCCGGCCGAAATGCTTTTGAATCGGACACTGTCGCCCCGCGTCCAGTTGTCTCGGAACTTTATTGAATGAAATCCGTTTGGATAGTGGTTGTTTTGGCGGCCGACGGGGTTGGCGGCTGGTTGTATTATTCCAAGCAGCAGACGACCGCCACGGCGTCCGCGGCGTCGGCCGAGCTGCAGCGCCCGACCACGGCGAAGGTGGAGTCGCGGAACATCCGTTTCACGGTGAGCGCCGCGGGCGAGATCACGCCGGCGGAGCAGGTCAGCGTGCGACCCGAGATCAACGGCCGAATTGCCACGCTCCTCGTGGACATCGGCGACACCGTCAAGAAGGGCAGCGTCTTCTTCACCCTGGACGACCGCGATCTCCAGATCGAAAAGGAAACCCAGGAGAAGGAGATTGAGCGCACGAAGGTTCAGCTGGCGCAGGCGGAAAGGAATTATCTCCGGAGCAAGCAACTCTACGAGGAGAAGCTGGTCGCGACGGAGGTGCACGAACAAAGCCGCACCGACTACGATCTCGCCAAGAACTCCCTCTCCAAAGCGGAGAAGGCGCTGGAGCTGATGCAGGACAAGATGAGGAAGACCCGCATTCTCGCTCCTTTCGATTGCACGGTGCTCACCCGCCCCGTCTCCGTGGGGCAGTCCGTTTCGGGATCCGCGGGCTTCAACAGCGGCACCGAGGTCATCACGATCGCCGACCTGAATCAGCTGATCATCAACGCCCACATCAACCAGGCCGACATCACCCGCCTGAGGGTCAACCAGGAGGTTGAGGTGACGGTGGAGGCGATCTCCGGCTTGAAGGTCATGGGAACCGTGGAGCGCATCGCCCCCCAGGCGGCGATCAAGAACAACATCAAGGGATTCGCCGCGCGCATTCTCCTGAAGGACGTGGATCCCCGCATTCGCCCCAGCATGACGGCGAACATCAAGATTCCCGTCTCCTCCGCGGACAATGTGCTCTCCGTTCCCCTGGCGTCCGTGTTCACCGAGCTGAACCCGGCTTCCCAGTTGATGGAGCGTTTTGTTTACGTGAAGAACGACGCGGGATACGAACGACGCCTGGTGCAGCTCGGCGTGTCGGACTACTTCTTCGCCGAGATTCAGACCGGTGTGGCGGACGGCGAGCTGGTGAGCTTGGAGGAGCCCAAGGAAGAGGTGGAGAAGCGCAATCGGGCCAAGAGCGTGGCGGCGTTCGGCGGGGGCGATTCCAAACCGGCGACGTCCAAAGCTCCCGCGATGGGCAACGTCTCCACCAACAGCCCGAAGGCCGGCGCCCCGGTCAGCAAGGCCGCCGCCACCGGATCCTGAGTCCTCGTCGGCTCTTCGTCCGTCTCAACCGATTTTCAGAATGCCCCTCGTTGAACTTCGCAACGTCAGCAAGATTTACCATTTGGGCGGCGAGACCATTCGCGCGCTGGACGATGTGTCGCTGGACATCGATGGCGGCGAGTTCGTGTCGGTGATCGGGCCGTCGGGCAGCGGCAAATCGACGCTGATGCACATCCTCGGATGCCTCGACTCGCCCACGCACGGGACGATCAAGCTGGACGAGCGCATGATCCACGACGCCTCGCCCCGCGAGCTCGCGTTCATCCGCAATCGCAAGATCGGGTTCGTGTTTCAGTTCTTCAACCTCCTCCCCAAGCTGACGGTTCTCCAAAACGTCGAGCTCCCGATGGTCTACGCGGGCGTGTCCGGACGAGAGCGACGCGAGCGATCCATGCGGATGCTCCAGATGGTGGACCTCGACAACCGGTCCAAGCACCGACCCAGCCAGCTCTCCGGCGGACAGCAGCAGCGCGTCGCCATCGCAAGGGCGTTGGTCAACAATCCAAAGATCCTCTTCGCCGATGAGCCCACCGGAAACCTCGACAGCCATACCGGCGAGGCGATTCTGGAACTGTTCCGCGAGCTGAGCACGCAAGGCCGGACGATCATCCTCGTCACCCACGATCCTGAAATCGCCGCGGTCACGCCGCGGCGGATCGAGATTCGCGACGGCAAGGTGGCCAACAACCTCGACGCCCGGCTCGCCGGACTGGATCGTCAAGCCGGATCCGCCGCCGCCGCCCCAGCCCTCGGCTAGCCCCGCCGCCCCATCCGTGAGTCTCGCGAACACCATTCTGTCCGGGCTGAAGGAGATCTGGGCGCACAAGTTCCGATCGATTCTCACCATGCTGGGGATCATCCTCGGGGTTTCCTCCCTGGTCGCGATGTCCGCCCTCGTGAAGGGCATGGAGAACGGAACCCGCGAGGCTCTCCTCGCCGCGGGCGGCTTGGAGAAGATTCGGATCGAGTCCCAGTTCGACCTGCCGGTCTACCAGCGCCACCTCATGGATCAGGCGCAGGGGCTCACGATGGAGGATGTCTACGCGCTGCGGGATGGCGCGCCCTTGGTCCGCGTGGTCACTCCGGCGGTGGAGCAGATGCGGTTTCGGGAGCCGATGACCGTGTCTTACAAGAACAAGACCTCCGAGCCCTTCCAGGTCTCAGGGACCTGGCCCGACGCGCTCGAGGTCAATGAGCACAAGCTCGCCCACGGACGGATGTTTGGGCCGCTGGACGACGAAAACGCCGCGAGCGTCTGCGTGATTGGAACGGGGGTTCGCGATGACCTCTTCGGCTCGCCGGAGGATCTCGGACACGAGGTCATTCCGCTCGGCGAGACCATCAACCTGAATGGGCTGCCGTTCACGATCATTGGAATGTTCGACATGTACGAAAGCGAGAAGGCGAAAAAGGAGCGCGCCTTCAAGAAGGCGAATCCGAAGCTCGCGGCGGCGAGCGGTCCGACGCGCAGCCGCGGCTGGGGCGGAGGGAAAGGCGGACACTTCATCTTCCGGCTGAAGAACAACACCGTTTATATTCCCCTCAACACCATGCTGGTAAAGTTCCGCGGACTCACCCCCGGCAGCGCGAGCCCCACGGACCCCGGGCCTGTGCGCCTGTCGAACCTCAACATGAAGATCCCGAGCATCGATCTGCTGGAGCCCGCGGTCCAGCAGGTGCGGAACGTTCTCATGATGACTCACAAGGGGCTCGAGGATTTCACGCTCCGCACCCAGGAGGATTGGGCGCAGGAGATCACCGTGGCGATCCGCAACGCCCGGCTGAGCGGCGCCGTGATCTCCGGGATCTGTCTGCTTGTCGGCGGCATCGGAATCATGAACATCATGCTCGCCAGCATCTCCGAGCGCGTGAGGGAGATTGGAATCCGCAAGGCGATCGGCGCCTCGACGCTCGACATCTTCGTCCAGATCCTCGTGGAGAGCACCGTAATCTCCGTCCTGGGCGGCATCGCGGGCATCGGCGCCTCCTACGCGCTGGTGCTCATCATCGCGGCGTTCACCCCGACGGACAACACGCCCGTCATCACCTTCTCCGCCCTGGGCGTCGCCTTTCTCTTCAGCGTGGCGGTCGGAATGATCGCGGGGTTGTATCCCGCCATCCGCGCGTCGCGGCTCCATCCCATTCAGGCGCTGAAATACGACTAGCGACCCGCCTCAATGATCTTGATCAACACCATTCTCATCGGCCTGAAGGAAATCTGGACGCACAAGTTCCGGTCCATCCTGACGATGCTCGGGATCATCCTGGGGGTCGCGAGCCTCGTCGCCATGGCCGCGATCGTGAAGGGCATGGAGAACGGGATGAAGGAGGCGCTCATCGCCATGGGCGGGCTCGACAAGGTGCTGATCGAACAGCAGAAGGTGCCCGTCCATCAGAATCACCTGCGTGACATGGCGCCCGGAAGGACGATCCGCGATGTCTACGCGCTGAAGGAAAGCGCCCCATTGCTCAAAGTCGTATCCCCCGAAATGGCGCTCGAGCGGGCGCTCGTCGCAAGGGGGCCCAAGGCCTATCGGCCCTCCGAGGTCGTCGGAGTGTGGAAGGCGGTGCTCGACATGAATCTCTACGAGCTTCAGCACGGCCGCTTCTTCAACGAACTCGACGAGGAAAGCGCCAACAACGTGTGCGTCATTGGAACCGGAGTTCGCGACGAGCTCTTCGGATCGCCTCAGGAGGCGGGCCGGGACATCGTTCCGCTCGGACAGGAGATCCGAATCAACGATCAACCGTTCACGATCGTGGGGATGTTCAAGCACTACGAAAGCGAAATGGACCGAAAGAAGCGCGAGGAGGGACTCAAGGACCCATCGCAGCAGGCCGTTGGCCCCGTGCGGCAACGCGGATGGGGAGGAAGAGGCTGGAACGCGTTCTGGAGAAAGAACAACATGGTTTATATCCCGCTCAACACGATGTGGGTTCGCTTCCGCGCGGCGACCGGCACCAACAACGTTCCCGACCAGACGCTCACCGACATCGACGTCAAGGTGGCGAGCCTGGAGATGCTCGAACCGGCGTTGCAGCAGGCGAGAAACGTCCTCATGGTCACTCACCAAGGCATCGAGGATTTCAACTTTCGCACCCAGGAGAACCAGATCGAGGACATCAACAAGCGGATCCAAAACGCGCGGCTGAGCGGCGGGATTATCGCGGGGCTCAGCCTTCTCGTGGGCGGGATTGGGATCATGAACATCATGCTTGCCAGCATCAACGAGCGGATCCGCGAAATCGGGATCTGCAAGGCGATCGGCGCGACGGGCGTTTCCATCTTCCTCCAAATCCTCATCGAAAGCGTGGTGATCTCGATTCTGGGCGCGCTCCTCGGCCTTGCCGCCTCCAAGGGTCTTGTGGTTCTCCTCTCCGAGTTGTCCCCCACGCAGAACACGCCCGTGATCCAAACCCAGGTGATGCTGGTGGCCGTGGGCTTCAGCGCCGCGGTCGGCATCGTCGCGGGACTCTTCCCCGCCGTAAAAGCCGCGCGGCTCAATCCCATCGCCGCCCTGCGTTACGAGTAGGCGCCCGTTCAGCCCGTCGGACCCAAATACTGGAGATACACCTTCCGCAGCGCCTCCGCCATCCGGTCAAGCCCGTGATGCTCCGCGACGAACGCGCGACCTCGGGCGGCCTTCTCCCTTGTCCCTTCCCTGTCGGAAAGCGCGCCGCGAATCGCGGATGCCCACGCCTCCGGCTCGCGCGAGGACACGAGCGCGCCGGTGACGCCGTCTTGAATGATCGAGGGGAGGCCTCCAACGTTGCTCGCCACAAGCGGAGCGCCGCAAGCCAGCGCCTGCAGCCCCACCTGGGGAATTCCCTCATGCAGCGACGGCATCACGAGAAGATCAATCCGACGCAACAGCTCCGGGATATCCTCGCGCTCGCCCAAAAAGGTGAAAGACGCCTCCAGCCCCAGCTCTCCAACCCACTGGCGCGAGAGAGGAATCATCGGGCCTTCGCCGACCAGGAGGTAATGACAATGAAAGCCAGCCCGCTGCAGCAGGCTCGCGGCGCGGATGAGCGTTTCGTGGCCCTTGGCCCGGCGAAACACGCCAATCATCGCCACCAGAGGAAGGGATCGCGCCGCGTCCGGCAGAGCCACCTCGGCGCGAGGCCCGTCGGGGCGAAAGAGGTTGAGATCGATGCCCGTTGGAATCGTCGAAACCCGGCTCTCGGGCAGCGCAAAAGTTTCGCGCAGGCTTTGCGTGATCCGCGGGCTGGTGGTGATGATGTGATCCGCGAGAAGGCAATACACCACGCGACTCAAGGCGGGATTGCCGATGGGCACATCGAAGTGGCGCGATCGGATGATGAGCGGCACTCCCGCGAGCCGTCCCGCGAGTCCGGCGATCCAGCTGTCGCGCGAGCTGTGGGGGTTGAGAACCTGAATGCGACGACGCCGAAGAAAGGTCGCCATCCGGAGGACGGCCCATGGGAACCGCAGACGTCCATCGGGCATCGCCTCGAAAGCCAGGCCCCGGGAAACAGCCTGCGATCGGATCCTGGATAGGGCCGGGGCCCAGAGCGTCACGTCGGCGCCCTGGGCGCGGAACACTTCCATTTCCGCGAGGATGCGGCGTTCCTGTCCGCCCCAGCCGAGCGAAGCCTCGGAGTGGACGATCCGCCATGGGCGAGAGTGGGGGCCGGGACTCATGTCAAAAGCGCGCGCAGTCTCTTCCGAGCCCTTTCGGCGCCGCAACAAGAAATCTCCCGACGAACGGGCGCGGCTTCACGCGGATCCCGCGCGCCGCCACGCGGCGACATACATCCCATTGCTCCGATTTGTCTGCGGCCAGATCCACGCCTCGTTGTTATTGCCGCGCTCAGCCTCCGGGAAGGCGGGCAACGCCTCGGGCGCAAACCCGGGCGTGGATTCAGCGAACAGGCGCGCGACGCCGCTGGTCTCCGATCGAGTCAGCGTGCAGACGGAATAGATCAATCGACCGCCTGGCTTCACACCTCGACTCGCGTGTCGAAGAAGCTTCAACTGCGCTTCGGCAAGCTCGTGAACATCCGAAGGGAGAGTGGTCCATCGCGCGTGAGGATTTCGCTGCCAAGTGCCGACGCCGCTGCAGGGAGCGTCGACCAGGACCCCGTCGAAAGCGGTCTTCGTCGGCAGTCTCTCGCCGCCCTCCCACGGCGCGCTGCGGTAGTTGAACACCCCCGCCCGCGCCGCGCGACGCTTGAGTTTCAACAAGCGCCAGGCGGCCCGATCGGACGCCCAGATCATGCCCTTGTTTTCCATCAGATCGGAGAGATGCAGCAGCTTTCCCCCCTCGCCCGCGCAAGCGTCCCACCACGTCTCCCCGGGCTTGGGATCACACCAATGGCCCACGATCTGCGAGGCGATGTCCTGCACCTCGAACGCCCCGGAGTGAAACAACGGCGTCCTGAACAAATCCAGCTCGCCTCGATACTCGAGCGCTTGGAAACACCCTTTGATTGTGGGAGGAGCGCACTCCTCCAACTCCTGCGCCACGCGTTCGAGGTCCTTGCGGCGCGTTCGAAGCCAGAGGCGAGGCGGACCTTGCAAGCTCCGCAGCCAGGCTGGCGTCGTCTCCATTTCCTGGGCGATCCACTCCGGCGCCGCCCGACGCGCAAGATCCTCGTCGGGGAAGGAGCCAGGATCCCGCGCGAAACGACGATCGCAATCCTGGGCAAGGCGTAGAGCCTCGTCCGGCGAGGAAGCCTCGCGAGTCCACCCCAGCCATCTGTAGTAGGCGAACACGGCGCGCGTGACCTCATGGGAATCCTGAGGGGACAAGGCCGCCTGCGCCCTGAGAACATCGCGCAGCACCGAGTCCGCGGGATGTTCGCGCCCCGCCTTTCGGAGGACTTGCAGGGCCAGGCTCACGATTCGCCGAGGGTCCGAAAACGCGTGAGTGGTCGCCGTGCGCGGGCGATTGAACGGGCTCGCCGGAGCGCGGCGGACGGGCGGTCGGGGATGTTTCATCAAAAGTCGTAGAGTCCGGGATCGCGAGAGAACGACTCGGCGGATCCGGCGCCCGGTTTCCCACCCATCATTTCATCGAAAAGCGGCCCCATCTCTTCTTCAATTTTGTCGGGATCTTCGCCGGCCTCGAGTCGCTTGACGGCCTGATCGAACTCCTTCGGCATGGCGGAAGGAGGGAGAATCCCTTTCATTTTCCTGAGGATTTGGGCCATGTGGCGCGGATTGTTCTCATCCAGTCCCTCCGCCTCCCGCTCGATCTCGCCCATGGCTCGCGCGATCTTCGGGTCGTCAAAATCCGGCATCCCCTGCCCCGGTGAAGCGTCTCCGCCCTCCGCCTGCTGTCCGCCGCCGCGAACCATGGCAAACCGGCTCATCTGTTTGCTCATGCGTCGACGGCCGCACTTGGGGCAGGTCGGAGAGCCGGCGGGATTCACCTTCTTGGACAGAAAGCTGAAAACCACCCGGCACTTGGGGCAGGCGTACTCGTAGATCGGCATAGCGGCTGAGCGTCCTGGTCGCGACGCGTTCGCATCCATACTCCCGAACCCGCGCCAACAATCAAGCCCCGCGCGCTCTTCGAAAAGCCGCCAGGGGATTCCCCGAGGCGTCGGGGCGTAGAGCGCTCCGGTTGATCCCGGGGGATTGTGGATTAACTTGGCGGCGCCAAGGCGTTGCTTAGGTTCAAAGCCCTCCTGGGTGGGATGGGCGTTTGTTGTGAGCGCTCCAGAAATGGAGAGGTCGTGCGGATGGCAATCCTCGCGACCGATTGAGTGGGTCAGAAGCAACCCGAAGCCAATGGGCCGGCGAGGCGACTCGCCGGCCTTTTTGTGAAGAAGGCTCCTCGGGCCGCCGGCGGACGCCGGCGGACGCCGTCCAACCCGCCCCGCCTACCGCTGCTTTTCCCCGAGCGCCTGGGCCAGGTCGGCCTCGTGCTTCGCGCGCGCGGCCTCGATGTCGTATTTGTCATTGTCGGGATGCTCCGGGCTCAAAGGGGAGATGGCCCGCAGATCGCCAACGATCTTCGCCATGTGCCGCAGCAGGAAGTCCACATCCTCGGACGTGTTGTAGATCCCAAGGCTGAACCGGACGCTCCCGCGCGCGCGCATCGGGGTCAGCCCCATCGCGGACAGAACATGCGAAGGATCCAACGAGCCCGTGGTGCACGCCGAACCGCTGGAGGCGCAGATGCCCAGCAGATCCAGCTTGAGCAAAATGGCCTCGGCCTCCACGAACTCAAAGCAGACGTTCGTGGTGTTCGGCAGGCGTTCGTCGCGCGCGCCGTTGCGCAGGGTGTTGGGGATCGTCGAAAGAATCGTGTTCTCCAGCCGGTCGCGAAGGCCGCGAACGCGCGTGTTTTCGTCCGAGACGCTGTTCATGGCCAACTCGGCCGCGCGCCCGAAGCCGACGATGTTCGCGACGTTCTCCGTGCCGCCCCGACGCCCGTTCTCCTGATGACCGCCGATGACATAGGGCTGGAACTTGGTGCGCCGCTTCACATACAGCATCCCAATGCCTTTCGGCGCATGCAGCTTGTGGGCGGACAAGGAAAGGAAATCGACGCCCAGCGACTTCACGTCGAGCTTCATCTTGCCCGGAGTTTGCACGGCGTCGGTGTGGCAAAGGACGCCCTTGCTGCGACAAATCGCGGAGATTTCCTCGATGGGAAACAGGACGCCGGTCTCATTGTTGGCCAGCATCACGGACACGATCGCGGTGTCGGGTCGGATGGATTGCTCGAGGAGGTGAATGTCCAGGGAGCCATCGGGTTCGACCGGGAGAAACGTGACCTCGAAGCCGCGCTTCTGGAGATACTCGCAGAAATTGACGTTCGCCGAGTGCTCGACGGCCGTGGTGACCACGTGCCGCTTCGCGGGATTGTGAACAAGGGCGCTGTGAATCGCGGCGTTGTTGCTCTCCGTGCCGCAGCTCGTGAAGACCACCTCGCGCGGATCGGCATGGATCAGCTCGGCGACGCGGGCTCGGGCGCTCTCGACATGCTTCGCGACCTGCGCGCCGAAACGATAAGCGCTGGAGGGATTGCCCCAAAACTCCTGGAGGAACGGCAGCATCGCCTCCACAACCTCGGGCGCCACCCGGGTTGTGGCGTTGTTGTCAAAATAATACACGGGCCGCTCGCTCATAGATGAGAAGTGATAGTGCGTCCGGGCAGCGTGATTGCTTCGCGCCAGAAGCCAGGGAAGTGTAGGCGCCACCCCCCAAAGCGCAAGGGTGGTTTTTGATCGATGGAGCCCATAGCGGACGGGCCTACGCTGAGGGCTGCAGCAACCCGCCGAAGCGGAGGCCACGGGTGCTGATGCGGGCGTCGCTGAAGCCCAGGGCTTCCATCAGCTGTTCGTAGATCACTCCGCCGGGCAGGATCACGTCGGCGCGCTTTTTCGGCAGACCCACGATTTCCTTCCGCTCGTCCAAGGGCATTCCCCACAGCCTCTCGACGAGTTGGCGGACCTGCGGGAGCCCCAGCATCGCGCCGTCCAAACGCTCGCGTTCGAACGCCTCCAGGCGCATCAAGATCCTCCCCATGATCGTCGAAGCCCCGCCCGTCCCCACCAGGAGCCATGACGACGGGTCGTTCCGCATCACGGGCCAGAGTGTTGGAGCGATCTGCTCGCGAATGAAACCGCCGATCTCAAGCCGGCAACGCGCCAGCTCGCTCTGCGTCGGTGGATCCGAATGCGGAAAGCGCTCCAAGGAACGAACGCTGCCCAGCGGAAAGCTACGCTGAAACTGCTTATGCTCTCCCTGACCCAAAATGAACTCTGTGCTGCCCCCGCCGACATCCACAATCAACAGCCGCTGTCCCGCGAGCGCGGGGTCCGAGGTCACGCCCTGGTACACCCAATCCGCCTCAAGATCGCCCGTGAGAACATCGACCTTTACCCCCACATGACGGAGGACGGCGTCGAGAAACGTCCGTTGATTCCGGGCGTCGCGGACGGCGCTGGTCGCGACGACCTGCAAACGACGGGCGCCACGGTGGGCCGCGACGTACTTGAACTCATCCAGGACGCGGAGCGTGTCGCCGATGGCCTCGGACTGCAGCTCGTGGGTCTCATAGAACCCGCGCCCCAAACGCGTCTGCTCGCTCACCTCGTGAACCGGGGTTACGACGCGTCCCGACACCTCCGCGATCAGCAACTTCACCGAGTTGGTGCCGATATCGATGATCGCGCGCAGCTCGCCGCGCTCAGACTGAGGCTGCGACCGAGTCATCTGGAAGTTAGGTTCATTGCGGCGCCCTCAAGAGGGCGCGGGTGTAGGCGACATTGAGCCGATCCGATGGCGCCAGGGTCAAGACGCGAGGTGTTAAATCAGTGTGACGGCCGGGGCTCCGTCGTGGGCTCGGAGGGGAGATGAGCAAGAAGGCGCCAGGACCACGAAGAGGAGCCCGGACGGAAGGGGCCATAGGCGTCGGTCCGCGCCGGCAGCGTCGGTGAGCGCGCGAAGACCCCGGGCTCTTGCCGTCGACGGCTTCAGACTTTGGCGGCATCGGCCTTCCTTCCGCTTGAGGCGACTCCTGCCACGCAGAACAGAGGTCGGTCTGGGGGGGCTCCGTCCGCGACGCGGCTACTTGGGCAGCAACTCGGCCACGAGCGCTCGCTCCTCGGATAACTCCTTCACGGTCGCGTCGATCTTCCCGCGGCTGAACTCGTTCACCGGCAACCCCTGGACAATCTCCCAGCTCTTGCCGTTGCTGCGAATCGGGAACGAGCTGATGAGGCCCTTGTCGACGCCATAGCCGCCGTCCGAGCAAACGCAGACACTGTTCCAATCGCCCGCCTTGGTCGGCTCGACGATCGATCGCACGCTGTCCACGACCGCGTTGGCCGCGCTGGCCGCGCTGCTTGCGCCCCGGGCCTTGATGATCGCGGCCCCGCGCTGCTGAACCGTGGCGATGAACTCTCCGTGCAGCCACTCCTGATGCCCGATCACCTCGGTCACGGGACGATTGTGGATGCGGGCGTTGTAGAAGTCGGGGTACTGGGTGGCGGAGTGATTGCCCCACACCGCGAGGTTGGAGACGGCGGTGACATCGACGCTGGCCTTTTTGGCGAGCTGGGACTTGGCGCGGTTTTCGTCGAGCCGGGTCATCGCCATGAAACGGTCGCGAGGGATGGCCGGGGCGTTGTTCATCGCGATCAGGCAGTTGGTGTTGCACGGATTGCCCACCACGAGGATGCGCACATCCGACGAGGCGTTGCGCTGGATCGCCTGGCCCTGTCCGATGAAGATCTTGCCATTGATGCCGAGGAGATCCTTCCGCTCCATGCCCTGCTTGCGCGGAACGCTGCCGACGAGCAGCGCCCAGTTGACGCCCTTGAAGCCCTCGTTGAGGTCCGAGGAAGCGACCACGCCCTTGAGCAGCGGGAACGCGCAATCGTCGAGTTCCATCACCACGCCCTGAAGGGCGGGGAGGGCGGGCTCGATTTCGATGAGATGGAGGATGACGGGCTGCTGAGGTCCGAACATCGCGCCGGAGGCGATGCGGAACAGGAGAGAGTAGCCAATCTGGCCGGCAGCGCCGGTCACCGCAACACGGATCGGAGAATTGCTCATAGAATAAAGGCTGCGGAGTATGGGAAGGGGGCTTCCGTGAATCAACAGGGATTTTTTGGAGCAAGACGCGGGCGCGACTCGGGAATGGACGGAGCGCTCCTCCGGTTCCCTCACCGCTTCCCATTTCGCGTGTTTCGCGTGTTTCGCGGGCACCCTTCCCCGCCGAGAGGGAACTCTCGGCTTTGAGACAATCGGAGCTCATCTGCGTCTGAACACCCAGGTACGAGATCGAGGCCTATTGCGCTCTGGCAGAGTGGTTCGTTAACTCTCGTTCAATCTCACAGCCGAAAGGGAGATGCCCGCGAAATACGCTAAATGCGCTAAAACGAACGGGGCAGGAAACGACCGTTCTCCGGTTCCCTCACCCCTTCCCCATTTCGCGTGTTTCGCGTGTTTGGCGGTCACCCTTCCCCTCCGAGAGTGCTGAACTCGTGGCTTTACCGCCGCGAGTCTTCTCGGGCAGATTGCTCCCCGCAAACCGTTCAAGACCTTGGACGGCTGCAAAACAAGGAGTGAATCATGAGCGAATTGATCCATCGTGTGGAGTGCTATCAAATCATCGGAGCCTGTTTCGAGGTGTACCGCGAGAAGGGGGCGGGCTTCTTGGAAGCGGTCTATCAGGAGTGTCTTGAAATCGAATTCTCCCTCCGAAGTCTCCCTGTCTTACCCAAAGCGCCCCTGCCGCTGGCTTACAAGGGGCACACCCTCCGACAAGGGTTTCAACCGGATTTCATCTGCCTGGAAAAGGTCATCCTCGAGATCAAGGCCGTTTCCACTGTGACGGATGAACACCGCGCGCAAATCCTGAACTACCTGCACGCTTCCGATCTCAAACTGGGGCTATTAGTGAATTTTGGGCACTCGCCTCAGCTTGAGTGGGAGCGGTTCGCAAACACTCGTTCGGCCTGACGGCCAAAGAGGGTTGCTCGCGAAACACCCTAGATACGCTACAAGGAACGAGGCAGGAAACGACCCCTCTCCGGTTCCCTCGCCGCCTCCCCATTCATTTCGCGTGTTTAGCGTGTTTAGCGGGCATCTCCCCGCCCGCTTTTCACTTTCGCGGGCCTCGGCGGCTCGCTAGGGTCCGGCCCCTGAAATCATGATTACGCGCCGACTCCTCCTCCGAGTGGGATGCTTTTGCGTCGCCGCTTCCTCGCTGCTCGCTCAAAACGGCGACAAAGCAGGCGAAGCCCAGAACGCGCGCATCGCTCCCGAGAAGATCCCTTCCTCCCCGCAACTCTCACCGATCGAGTCGATGAAGACCTTCAAGCTGCCGCCAGGCTATGAGGTCCAACTCGTGGCCAGCGAGCCGATGATCGAGGCGCCCATCGCCGCCCAATTCGACCCCGATGGGCGGCTTTACGTCCTGGAGATGCGCGGCTTCATGCGGACTCCCGACGCCGAAGGCGAGGATCAGCCGACGGGACGCATCAGCATCCTGGAGGACACCGACGGCGACGGCCGGATGGACAAGTCCACCGTCTTCCTCGACGGGCTGGTGATGCCGCGCGCCATGGCGCTGACTCAGGGCGGCGTTCTCCTGGGCGAGCCTCCCAAACTTTGGTTCTGTCGGGACGTGAACGGGGATGGAAAGGCCGACGAAAAGGTCGAGCTCTTCAACGATTATGGCGACCGGAAGAATCCGGAGCACACCGCCAACGGGCTGGTGCTCGCCATGGACAACTGGTTCTACAACCTCTACCACACGTGGCGATACCGATGGAGGGACGGACGCTGGGAGCGTCAGCCGATCCCAAACCGGGTTCAGTGGGGCCTGTCGCAGGACGACTATGGCCGCCTCTTCTTCACGCAGAACAGCGACCCGCTGCGCGCCGACCTTTACTCGTCGAGCTATGCCGGACGCGCCCCCACGGCCCGTGTCAACTTCCTCAACAGGCTCGTCGCGCCCGTGTTCACCACATGGCCCGGCAAAATAACGGCGGGCGTCAACCGCGGTTATCAACCGGACGTCCTGCGCGCTGACGGTTCCCTCGCCTCATTCACCGCCGCCTGCGGCACCGTGATCTATCGGGGCGACAACTTCCCGGCGGCCGCGGAAAACCAGGCGTTTATCTGCGAGCCATCCGCCAACATGATTCGCTGGCAGAACATTCACGACGAAGACGGACAGCTCACGAGCGAGAACGCCTTCGACAAATCCGAGTTTTTCACATCGAGCGATGAGCGCTTCCGACCGGTGAACCTGCTCAACGCTCCCGATGGCGCGCTGTATGTCGTCGATTTCGGACGCGGGATCATTCAGCATCGAATCTACATGACCAGCTACCTGCGAAAGCAGGTGGAGCTCCGCGGACTCGCGGCGCCCCTCGAGGTGGGGCGCATCTACCGGGTGGTGCGAAAGGGCGGCCCCCTCACGCCTAGGCCCCAGCTCCTCCGTGCGCCGAGCTCGGAGCTCGCGAAGCGCCTCAGTCACCCGAACGGCTGGTGGCGCGACACCGCGCAACGCCTGCTCGTGGAGCGCCGCGACACGTCTGTGGTTCCGGAGCTGCGAAAGCTCGCGCTGGGAAACGGCGATCCGCGCTTCCGCCTCCATGCCCTGTGGACATTGGAGGGTATGGGCCAAGTCACCCCCGAATTGGCCGCGGCCGCGATCCGCGACGGCAATCCCAAGCTTCGCGTAACAGGATTGCGTTTGGCCGAGGCGGTTCTCGAGAGAAGGCCGCCCGCTCCCGCTGAGGACCCGTTGTTGGCGGCCATGCTCGAAGCTCTGCGCTTTGGGTCGACCCAGGTGCGCGTTCAGGCCGCGCTTTCGCTCGGAATGGTTCGCACGAACACGACGGCGCACGCCGGATTGCGCGAGGCTTACGAAACCACGGGGTCAGAGTGGGTGAAACAGGCGACGGCGCTCGGAATGGGCCTGCTGGATCCGCAGACGAACACGCTGAATTCCGCCCAGCTCGCCGGCCTCTCCTCCGACGACCTCAGGAAATTCAAGAACGGCAAGGAGCTCTACATGATGAGCTGCGCCGCCTGCCACCAGCCCCACGGACTGGGTCAGGAAGGACTCGCGCCCCCGCTCGTGGGATCGGAGTGGGTGGGCTATTCTACGGAGCGATTGACGCGAATTGTGCTTCATGGCGTGCGCGGGCCGTTGAAGGTCAAAGGACAAACGTACCAGTTGGAGATGCCGCCCCTGTCGGTCTTCAGCGACGAGCAAGTGGCCCAGGTGCTCACCTATGTCCGACGCGAATGGGGTCATGCCTTTCCCACGGTGGAGCCCGAGACTGTCAAATCAGTGCGCGCGATCACGGCGCAACGCGAGCAGGCGTGGACGGAGCTCGAGCTGCTGCGAATTCCTTGAGACCGGAAACCACGACGGTCCCGAGAGCGGCTACGCTGTCACGGCGGATCGCTCCAGCTCGCTGGTGAGTCGGAGGGAGTAAAGCAGGGGCAGGATGCCGAACACGCCAAACGAAGCGTCCACGCAACGCCAGCCGAAGGGGATCCCGCGCACCGGACCGCAGACAAAAGCCAGAACGGGAACAAGAAGGCACGCGATCACGCCCGCCTCCAGCACCCAGCGATTGCGAACGGGGTCGCGGAAAGGTCCGATGAAAAAGATCGCGAGGACCACATGGGCGAAGGCGAGCCAGTCGGTTCCGTAGGCGATCCAGGGGTGATGCACGTGCATGTCCTCCAGTCCCCATCTCACTTCATGAATCCAATAGGCCAGCCCGGGCGGCGGCAGCGGGGCCTGCGGCTCCACGCCGAGGGCCACGGAGAGAATCCGCAGCTCATGCAGCAGAGGGAACGCCGTAACACCGCTCAACGCCAGGGCCGCAATGAAGAAAGCGATGACACAACGGCAACGAAAGAGGACCCGGTCGCGCATGGAGTGGGGAGGAAGATCTCGCATGACTGGTGTCAGCTCCATCCCAGGTAGAGAACGTGCTCGGACCAGCCGCGATCGCTCCGAACGAGCAGTTGGAGCGCTGTTGTGCGGTCCAAAACCGACTGGAAACCGGGGGTCACGGCGCGAGGCTAATGAGGCGTCCTGACTTCGCAAGCAGAATGGAGACCCGACGCCAGAGTCCGAAGTTTCCCGGGCATGGAGAAGCCCTCTGACCCGCTCGGCAGAGCCGAAAGACGAAAAGAACTGGTCAAGTAAACCTCCCTGTCGGCGATACCTCCACTAAGGAAGTATTCGTATGAAACGTCGTATCTGTCAGGGCGCTCGTTTGACTTGCGCCCTCCTCGCCGCGAGTCCTCTGGCCTGCGTCGCCAATATCTCGATCCAGCTCGACTATTCCTACGATATCGGCGGGTTTTTTACCGCTCCACGCCGCACGCTCATGTCCTCGGTGGCCAGCTTGTTCGAGTCGCGACTCCAGGACACCTTGTCCTCCATCACTCCGGGCGGAGGGGATCACTGGACAGTCCAATTCTACAACCCCTCGGACGGATCGCTGACATCGGTGATCGATCCCACGATCAACCTGAACACAGTGAAGTTGTATCTCGGCGCGCGCGTGATGGGCGGGGGAACCCTGGGCGTGGGAGGATACGGCGGCGTGGCGAGCGCGTCGGGCAGCGGATCGTTCATCAACGCCATCAGCGGCCGAGGACAATCGGGCGTCACAGGCGACAGCGCGACGGCGACCGACTTCGCCCCTTGGGGAGGATCCATCGCCTTCAACTCCAGCGCGTCCTGGTACGACACGGCCGACCCGACCGTGACCGACAGCTTCCCCGGCCAAAGCGATTTCTACTCGGTGGCCCTGCATGAGGTGGGACATCTCATGGGGATAGGGACCGCCGACTCCTGGTTGCACGCGGTCAACGGCAGCCACCAATTCACGGGCGCGAACGCGGTGGCGAGATACGGGGCCAATGTCCCGCTGGAATCGGACGATGGACACTTCGCCGAGGGAACAATGAGCACCGTCGATGGAACCGTCACGGCGCAGGAAGCCGCGATGGATCCGACGCTCACACTCGGAACGCGCAAGCACCTCACGTCGCTCGATGTCGCGGCGCTCAAGGATATCGGCTGGACGGTGGTGCCCGAACCGAGCGTGCTCTATCTCCTCGCGCTCGGCGGCTCCGGCGTTCTGCTCCTCAAGCGACGCTCGTCAGGGACCGCGCGTTAAGCGCCCTGGTTCTCATTGATTGCCGCGCCACCTCGCGCCCCTGCGTTTGCTCCCCTCCGGCGTGGCGGAAGGGCGATGCGCGCGCGGCCTGCCCTGGATCCAACAACCCGCTGTTCATCCGATGGAATGGACCCGATGGACAACCGAGCGGACAGTCTCTAGTTTGCCCGCGTGCTCGAGCTCAAATCGTCACGCGCGTTTTCAGACCCCGGCCTCCGCCTCCGCGCCCGCGCCGCGTCGACGTTCTCGTCAGAGCCGCGGCCGTCATCGAGATGGATCTGAGTTTCCAATTCCTGCGGCTTCGAAAGCGGACGCCCCTGGCCATCAGCCGCGGGGCGAGCGCGGAGTCCGTCCTCGCGTGGATTCGCGTCCGAAGCGAAGGCGTGGAAGGCTGGGGCGAGGCGGGGGAGTATTCGATCGGGACCCATCGTGTTTTCCCGACAGAGCTTGAGGCGAACCTCCAGCGCGCGCAATCCGTCCTCGAGAGACTTCCCGCCGCCGACCGCGCGGCGGCGGACGCTGTTCTACGGAAGCAGGGAATCGACTCGTCAACGCGCGCAGGGATCAATCAAGCCCTGATTGATTGGCTGGGAAAACGACAAGGGATGTCGGCGGGAACCCTTCTCGGCATCCCGGAGCGACCCAGTCCTCCCACATCGGTCACCGTCGGCATCAACACGCCCGAGGCCGCGGCAGCCCGCGTGCGACTCTGGCTGCGGACCGCGTCCTTTCGCGTGTGGAAACTCAAGATGGGTTCACCCGGCGGGGTCGGGGCGGATCAGGCGATGTATGAAACGGTGATCCAGGCAATCCCCGCGGGTTCGCGAGTCAGCGTGGACGCGAATGGCGGATGGACCCTGGATCAGGCGCGGGAGATGGCCGGCTGGCTCGCGGACCGCGGCGTGGATCACATCGAACAACCCTTGCCCCGCGGCCAGGAGAGAGACCTGCCGAGCCTGCGCGCGCGAAGCCCCATCGCCATCCTCGCGGATGAAAGCTGCCTCGACTCGAGCGAAATCCCCGCGCTCGCCGAAGCGGTGGATGGCGTCAATATCAAGCTTTTCAAGTGCGGGGGCGTCGATCCAGCGCTGCGGATGATCCAATCGGCGCGCGACCACGGGATGAAGGTCATGCTCGGCTGCTACGGCAACACACTGCTCGGCAACACAGCCTTGGCCCGCCTCGGCGGGCTCGCCGACTATGTCGACCTCGACAGCCACTGGAACTTGGAGGGGGATCCCTTCAAAGGAGCGACCTTGAGCGACGGCGTTCTTCAAGCCCCGGAAGGGCCGGGCTTTGGAGTCAGCACCCATGACACAACCGACTAAACTGCTCGCCCGCCAGCGAGCCGCGATTCTCCAGCACGGCGGCCTTCAAGGCCGATGCAACGGCAAGACAGGCCTCTCGCTCCTGCGCTATGCCGAGGCACGCGTCGTCGCGATCATTGACGAGGACTCGGCGGGCCGATCCCTTCGCGAGCTTACGGGGCTCAGGTTGCCCGAGGATATCCCGATCGTTCGGTCCGTCCACGACGCGCTCCCCTTCAAGCCCGAAGTGCTGTCCATCGGCGTGGCTCCCTCGGGAGGCCGGCTCCCTGACGAGTGGTGGGACGAGATCCGGCTGGCGGTGCGCTCCGGCCTCTGCGTTCAGAACGGCCTGCACACGCGCTTGAACTCCGATCCCGGCATCCAGGCGGCGCTTCGTCCGGGGCAATGGGTTTGGGACATGCGTCGGGAACCCGAGGATCTTCCCATCGGCACGGGAGCGGCCCGAAGCCTGGCTTGTCGGCGCGTGCTGTTCGTTGGAACGGACATGAACGTGGGCAAGATGACCGCGGCGCTGGAGTTCGACGCGTGCGCCCGGCGGCGGGGCTTGAGGTCCAAATTCATCGCCACCGGACAAACAGGCATGATGATCAGCGGCGATGGCGTCGCGCTGGACGGAGTGCGCGTGGACTACGCCGCGGGGGCGATCGAGCAGCAGGTCATGCGACACGGCCCCGGGCACGAACTGCTATTCATCGAGGGACAGGGATCCTTGATCAACCCCGCTTCGACAGCGACGCTGCCGCTCATCCGTGGTTCCCAACCCACGAGTCTTATCCTGGTTCACAAAGCCAGGATGACGCATCTCAATCGATTCCCGCACGTGGCGGTGCCCCCGCTGCGCGAAGTGATCGCGTTGAACGAGGCTGTCGCGAAGGCCGGAGGCGCATTCGGCGCGGCCCGCGTGGCGGCGGTGGCGCTCAACACCTGGGGTTTGAGCGAAGCGGAAGCGAGTCTTGAAGCCCTCGCCGTGGAAACGGAGACGGGCCTGCCCTGCGACGACGTGGTTCGATCGGGCGCCAGTCGACTCCTGGAGGCCCTGCTCAGGAACGCGATGTAGCGCCTCGCGGAGGAGGACCTGGGCGCCTCCGCAAGGAAGTCAACCCTCGCAAATCGCTCCCCTCCGGCGTCACATGCTTGACTCTCTTTTGTCACTCAAGGATGGTGCTCGCGTTTCGCAGGTTACCCTATGAAAAAACTACTCGCTCTCCTTGGCGCAACTCTTTTGATGGCCCAGGCCTCCGACGCGACCGCGGCCGGCTGGGTTTCTCTCTTCGACGGAAAAAGCTTGGACGGCTGGAAGCCGAACGAGAATCCCGAGACCTTCTCGGTGAAGGACGGCGTTCTCATTGTCAAAGGCAAGAAGGCGCACCTCTATTACATGGGTTCGGTGAGCAATCACGACTTCACGAATTTCGAGTTTGAGGCCGATGTGATGACCTTTCCCAAGGCAAACTCGGGGGTCTATATTCACACGATTTACCAGGACGGTGATTGGCCGCGCACCGGCTACGAGATCCAGGTGAACAACTCGCACGGCGACCCCAAGCGCACCGCGGGGCTCTACTCGATCGACGACAACTACGAGGCGCCGGCGAAGGACGGCGAGTGGTTCAAGCTCTACATCAAGGTCGAGGGCAAGCGAATCATCACGAAGGTCAACGGCAAGCTCATCAAGGATTACACGGAGCCGGAGAACGTAAAGCGGGACAAAGGCATGGAGAAGCGCCTCCTCAGCCACGGGACATTCGCGATCCAGGGCCACGACCCAGGGAGCGAGATCCATTACAAGAACATCCGGGTCCGTCCGCTTCATTGAGGCCCGAGGCTCGGCTGGGCCGTTGCGGGGATTCCGCTTCGCGGTCGATTGGAAGGCAGCTGTTTTACACCACCTGTTCGGATTCGCGGCATTGACGCCGGAGCAACCATGCAGCAGCACCACCCAAAACATTATTGCGGCGTCTTTGGAATCCACGGACACTCGAACGCGGCGGAGCTCACCTACTACGGCCTTTACGCGCTCCAGCATCGCGGCCAGGAGAGCGCGGGCATCGTGGCGACCGACGGACGCGAGTTTCGCATCCACAAGGGCATGGGGCTCGTCTCGCAGATCTTCAACGGCGACGTGCTTCACCATCTGACGGGCACGACCGCCATCGGTCATACGCGCTACTCCACCACCGGCTCCTCCCACCTGCGCAACGCGCAGCCCCTCACGGTGGATTGCGCCCGGGGGCAGATCGCGATCGCGCACAACGGGAACCTGACCAACGCGGCGGCGCTCCGCGAGGAGCTCGAGATGCAGGGCTCCATTTTTCAGACCACGGTGGACAGCGAGATCATCCTCCACCTCCTCGCCCAGCCCAAGGGCGGCAACCTCCTCGAGAGCCTGACCAACACCCTGCACCGCATCGAGGGCGCCTACTCGTTGGCGATCATGACCGAGGACGAGATGGTGGGCGTGCGCGATCCGTTTGGCTTTCGCCCGCTGAGCATCGGGAAGGTCGACGATGCCTACGTCCTCGCCAGCGAGACCTGCGCCCTGGACCTCATCCACGCCAAATTCATCCGCGATGTCGAGCCGGGCGAGATTGTCATCATCAACAGCAAGGGCCTCCACAGCATCAAGGCCTTTCCCCAGCAGGAGCAGAGGGCCTTCTGCATCTTCGAATACGTCTATTTCGCCCGGCCCGACAGCATCATCAACAACCGCACGGTCTACAAAGTCCGGGTCGAGATGGGACGCGAGCTCGCCCGGGAAAGCGGAGTCGACGCCGACATCGTCGTCCCCGTGCCCGATAGCGGCAACTACGCGGGCCTGGGTTATTCGATGGAGGCCAACATCCCCTACGAGATGGCGTTCATCCGCAACCACTATGTGGGCCGCAGCTTCCTCCAGCCCACCCAGCTGATCCGCGACTTCAATGTGAGGGTGAAGCTCAACCTCATCCCGGAGCTGGTGAAAGGGAAGCGCGTGGTCATCGTGGACGACTCGATCGTCCGGGGCACCACCTGCAAAGCGCGCGTGAACACCATGAAGGAGGCCGGCGCGAAGGAGGTGCATGTGCGCGTGAGCTGCCCGCCTCACATGAACCCCTGCGTCTACGGCATCGATTTCCCCGACCGTCGCAAGCTGATGGCGGCGAACTACAGCGTCGACGAGATCCGAAAGTATCTCAACGCCGACTCCCTTGCCTACCTGTCCCAGGATGGAATGATCCGCGCGACCGGCCTCGAGAAATCGTCGTTCTGCATGGCCTGCTACGACGGACGCTATCCCGTGCCCTACGACCCCGCGCTCGACAAGGAGATCATCGAGCGCCGGCGGAGGAGGTTCGAGAGCCTGGGCGAGTCGCTCGACAAGGAGCGCCGTCAGATCAAGCTGCTCTGATCCCGCGCTTGGGGGTTGAAACCCCCAGGCCCTTTCCCTAGCCTTCCGCTCGCTGTGCCCACAACTCGGTGATCCGCGGCCCCCTCTTGCGCCGCGCGAGCGCCGGAATGGGCCGCTCGCTAGCCAAACTATGAACGCCACGTCGACATTGCGGATCCCATTTTTCCTTCTCCTCGCCTGCGCCAGTCTCACGGGATGCGGACCGGGAGGCTCCCACTCCGGCGAGATTCTGGTCGGAGAGTTCGCGTCCCTGACCGGCAAGGAAGCCACATTCGGCGTCTCATCGCACGAAGGCACCCAGCTCGCGATCGACGAACTCAACAGCGCGGGCGGGGCTCTCGGCAGGAAGTTCAAGCTGCTCACCGAGGACACCCGCTCCACCGCCGGAGAGTCGAGCACTGTGGTGAACAAGCTCATAGCCCGCGATGGCGCGATCGCCATCCTGGGAGAGGTCGCGAGCTCGCGCTCGCTGGAGGCCGCGGCCGTCTGCCAGCAGGCAAAGATTCCGATGATCTCGCCCAGTTCCACCAACCCCCAGGTCACTGAGACGGGCGACTATATTTTTCGGGTCTGTTTTATTGACCCCTTCCAGGGAACCGTGATGGCGAACTTCGCCAGGAACACGCTCAAAGCCAAGCGCGTGGCCGTGTTCACCGACGTGAAAAGCGACTACAGCAAAGGCCTCGCGAAGTATTTTAAGGAGGGATTTCTCAAGAGCGGCGGAGGCGAGATCGTCGCGGAGCTCGATTTCAACGGCGGCGACAAGGATTTCAAGGCGCAGCTCACGTCCATCAAGGCGGCGAAGCCCGAGGCGATCTTCGTCCCCTGCTACTACACCGATGCCGCTCTCATCTGCATTCAGGCGCGGCAGCTCGGATTGAACGCGCCGCTGTTCGGAGGGGATGGGTGGGAATCCGACCAGTTGGTGAAGATCGGAGCCGAGGCGGTGGAGGGAAACTATTTCTCAACGCACTACTCCCCTGACGCGGGGTCCGACAAAGGCAAACGATTCGTGGAAGCCTATAAGAAGGCGTTCAACGGCAAGGTTCCCGACGCCATGGCGGCCCTGGGATACGACTCCGCGATGCTTCTGGCGGACGCGATTCGGCGTTGCGGAAGCACCGACTCCCAAAAACTTCGCGACACGCTCGCCGCGACCAAGGACCTGGACGCGGTCACGGGCCGGACCACGATCGACAGCCACCGGGACGCCACCAAGTCCGCGGTGATCCTCCAGGTGAAGGGCGGCAGCTTCAAATACATCGAGACCATCAATCCCTGATCCGCGAGCGTGAGTCAGTTCCTTCAGCAATTGATCAACGGCCTCGCGCTCGGGTCGATCTACGCCCTGATCGCCCTGGGCTACACGATGGTTTACGGCGTGCTGAGATTCATCAACTTCGCGCACAGCGACGTGCTCATGCTCGGCGCCTTCGCCGCCTACTTCCTGAATCCGAGCATTGAGAGGACCTTCGGACCCCAATCCATCCCCGGCGCGCTTCTCGTGGTGCTTCTCTCGGCGCTGATCTGCGCGGCGCTGGGGATCCTCATCGAGATTCTGGCCTATCGTCCGCTCCGCAATCGGCCCAAGCTCACGGTGCTGATCACGGCGATCGGCGTCTCCCTGTTCATCGAATACACGTGCCAGCACCGGAGCGTATTCCGAGCGGAAACGCGGCCCTTCCCCAACCTCTTTCCTTCGCGGGATTTTCAGTGGCTCGGTCTCGCGGTCAACTCGAACGACCTGGTCGTGTTGGCGGCGACCGCCGTGTTGCTGACGGCGCTCTGGTTCATCGTTCAGCGGACGAAGACGGGCACGGCGATGCGGGCTGTGGCGTTCAACCCCCAGGCGGCCGCGCTGATGGGGATCAACATCAACCGCGTGATCTCCTTCACCTTCGGCCTGGGCTCGGCGCTGGCGGCGATCGCAGGCATTCTTTACGCGCTCAAGGCCCGCGGGATCGAACCGCTCATGGGTGTCACGCCGGGTCTGCGGGCGTTCACCGCGGCGGTGCTCGGCGGGATCGGCAATCTGCCCGGCGCGGCGTTGGGCGGGTTCGTGCTGGGCGCCCTGGAAACGTTCGCGGGAGGCATCCCGGCGATTTCAAACTATCGCGACGGCATCGCCTTCGCGCTCCTCATTCTCATTCTCCTGTTCAGGCCCGCGGGCCTCCTGGGCAAGCCGCAGACGGAAAAGGTATGACCCATCTCGGCGCCAAACGATTCCTGATCGCGGCCATCGCGGCGGCTGCGGCGGTTTCCGCGTTTTCTTCGTCCTTCAACAGCTACTTTCTCAGCGTCGCCATCGATGTCGGCGTCAATATCATCCTCGCGGTCAGCCTCAATCTCATCAATGGCCACACCGGCCAGTTCAGCCTGGGCCACGCGGGGTTCATGGCCGTTGGCGGCTACACGGCCGCGGTCTGCACCCTGCGCCTTTCTCCCCTGATTCCTCCCGAGCTTCAGCCCGCGCTGTTTCTGTTCGCGCTCCTGGCGGGAGGACTGCTGGCCGCCGCGGCCGGATTGATCGTCGGCGTCCCTTCGCTGCGCCTCCGCGGCGACTATCTCGCCGTTGTGACGCTCGGCTTCGGCGAGATCATCCGTGTGCTGCTCCAGAACTCCGAGTTCGTTGGCGCCGCCAGCGGCCTCAAGGGCATCGCCAAGCTCACGACGCTCGGATGGACCTTCGGCCTCGCCGCCATCACGGTGTATGTCATCGCCAGCCTGGTGAACTCGACCTACGGCCGCGGATTCATCGCGGTGAACGACGACGAGGTGGCCGCCAGCGCGATGGGCATCAACCCCACGCGTTACAAGGTCGTCGCCTTCGTCATCGGAGCGTTCTTCGCCGGCGTCGCCGGCGGGTTATACGCGCACCACAAGCAATTCCTCAGCCCCACGGGATTCGATTTCATGAAGTCGATCGACATCGTGGTGATGGTCATCCTGGGAGGCATGGGCCGAACGGCCGGCGTGATCATCGCCGCGGTGCTGCTCACCGTCCTGCCGGAGTACCTGCGCTCCTCCTTCGCGGATGTTCGGATGATCGTTTACGCGCTGCTCATCATCGGGCTGATGATGGCCCGACCGCAGGGGCTCTTCACGCTCGGGCCCAGAAAGGCCAAGTCGGCATGAGCGCGGCGAAGTCCCCCATCCTGAAGCTGGATCAGGTCACCATCCGCTTCGGAGGCCTCACCGCGGTCTCCTCCCTGGATCTATCGATTCTCCCCGGCGAGCTGGTCGGCCTGATCGGCCCCAACGGCGCGGGAAAAACCACCGTGTTCAACCTGATCACGGGGGTGTACCAGCCGACCGAAGGGAGCATTGCCATCCAGGACCGCAGCTCGATCGGGTTGAAGCCATTCGAAATCACGGCCCGCGGCGTCGCCCGCACGTTCCAAAACATCCGGCTGTTCGCATCGCTCACGGTTCTCGACAACGTTCGAACCGCGCTTCAAATGCATCAGGAGAAGGGAATGCTGTCCGCGCTCTGGCGAGGGTCGTCGTTCCGCGTCGAGGAGAAGAGGATCGAGGATCGCGCGCTGGAGCTGCTCGACCTGTTTGGGCTCGCGCGCTTCCGACATTCCATGGCGCGGAATCTTCCTTACGGAGACCAACGCCGACTGGAGATCGTTCGCGCCCTTGCCACCGAACCGCGGCTTCTGCTCCTTGATGAGCCCGCCGCCGGCATGAACCCCACGGAAAAGCAGGAGCTGATGCGGTTGATCCAATTCATCCAGCAGAAGTTCCAGATCGCGCTGCTTCTAGTGGAACATGACATGCCCGTCGTCATGGGAATCTCCGAACGGATCGTGGTGCTCGACTACGGAATCAAGATCGCCGAGGGCACTCCCGAGACCGTTCGTTCCAACCCGAAGGTGATCGAGGCCTACCTCGGACAGGAGCACGGCGCATGAACCCCTCCGATTCCCCGACGTCCGCCGCCACGACCCAGGCCACGGCCCCGCTCCTGGAATCGCGCGACCTTCATGTGCGCTACGGCGCGATCAACGCGCTGAACGGAGTGAGCCTGCGGGTGATGCCCGGCCAGATCGTCAGCCTCATCGGCGCGAACGGCGCGGGAAAGACAACGCTGCTGAAGACGATCTCCGCCCTCCATCGCGCGAAGACCGGGGACATCCTCTACAACGGCGAGTCCATCCGAAACCTCGCGCCGCATGAAATCGTGCGCCGAGGACTCTGCCACGTCCCCGAAGGCCGGATGGTGTTCGCGAATCTGACGGTGCAGGAGAACCTCCAAATGGGGGCCTATCTCCTGACCGATCGAAAGGTGGTGGCGCAGGAGCTCGATTACGTCTTCACCACCTTCCCGCGGCTGAAGGAGCGGCTCCATCAAATGTCCGGCACTCTGTCCGGAGGCGAGCAGCAGATGCTCGCGATCGGGCGCGCGCTGATGGGCAAGCCGCGTTTCCTGATGCTCGACGAGCCGTCCCTCGGCATCGCTCCGCTCCTGGTGAAAGCCATTTTTGAGAAGATCGTCCAGATCAACCGCGAGCATGGGATCACCATCCTGCTTGTCGAACAGAACGCGAATCTTGCGCTGGAAATCGCGCATCATGCCTACGTGATGGAAACAGGCGTCATCGCTCTCAAAGGCGAAAGTCGGGAATTGCGGGCAAACCCAGATGTGAAAGCCGCCTATCTCGGCGGCCGATAGCGGCCGGCGCCAGGGAAGCCATCCAGAAGGCGTTCGCTCCACTCAGGCGTGTCGGAATTGAGTTCCAGCGGGCCGCAATGAGTCAGGTGGAGATCTTCGAAGCGAAGCCAGGCCGCGGTCCGCAACAGGGACGGCCCTCAACTGGACGGCGTTTAGGGCCGGGCGAGATCGAAGTAGCGGTCGGCGAGATTCTTCGCCTTCATGACCTCGATCATGAGGTTGCCCGGAATCGGATGGATGCTGCCGTCGAAGAAGGAGTAGTTCGCGGTGTCGTTGTGGGACTGAACCATGTCCGCGGGCTGGCTGAATGAAGGAGAAGGAAGGAACTGGGCGTCGGTCATCTTGGAGGGCGCCTTATTGACAAACATCACCTTCTCACCGGGTGACATCACCGCGCTGAGGCGCATGTTCGATGTTTCATCCGAGAGAGTTTTCTTGAAGCTCGGATCGCGCCGTTCAGGATCACAGTAGCCGTTGAGAGCGTAGTTTACACGAAGGGAGCGGCCGAGATCGCCGGTGGAAGGACAACGAAACACACGCCATGAACGGGGATCCGCGTTGTTGTGAACATCCTCGCGGGGAATCCCGGTGACGTACGGCATCAGGGAACCCGACTCGGCGTGGAAAGCAAACCCAGGCGCGTTCCAACTCGATTCATCTTTCGAGCTGATCACGCCTGGTCCTCCAAAAACCCAATCTCCCCGTCCGTTGCGCTTCGCCGGACCAGACCAAGGAAGCTCATCCTCCCGCTCGCTCGAGTAACTGAAAACAGCGATGCTCAGCTGCCTCATGTTGTTCGCGCAAACGGCGCCGCGAGCTTTCTCACGGGAACGTTGCAACGCGGGAAGAAGAAGAAGGGAAAGAATCGTGACGATCGAGATGACCATCATCAGCTCAATCAAAGTAAAACCAGCGGGGGAAAACACACATTCAAAACTTCTCCTCTCAGAGAAGGGACGACAACTGCGGATGACAGGTCGTTGCATGGTGTCTGGGGTCGTTTGTTGAACCCATTACTAGTGATTTCGACAAAAGATGGCAAGGGTTAATTCTTAACAAGTTATTCCCAACGCGCCACCGCCTCCACGCGTCGATTTCTGAGGCCTGGTACCGTCAAACAACCACGCCCGCCACGAATGAAAAAGCCCTCGCATGTCGCACACCTTAGCGGCACGACGGATCCGCGCAACAAGCCCGCTCCCGCTGAAACGGAGGAGGCCTCGCCCGATAAACGAGAAGGGGCTATCGGTCGACTTCCCCCAGCACAATGTCGATGCTTCCCAGAATCACCACCACGTCCGCGACTTTTTGACCCAGGCACATGTCCTCGAGCACCGTCAGATTGACAAAGCTTGGGGGGCGGACCCGGTACCGGTAGGGATTTGCGCTGCCATCGCTGATCAAATAAAAGCCGAGTTCTCCTTTGGGGGACTCGATCCGGCCGTAGACTTCGCCCACCTTGGGTTTGAAGCCCCGGATCTTGGACTTGGGGTCCATGATGGGTCCATCGGGGATGTCCTTGAGGGCCTTTTCGAGGATCCGGATGGATTCCCGCATCTCAAGAGTGCGAACCATATAGCGATCGAACACATCGCCGTGATCGCCGAGGGGGATGCGGAAGTCGAAGCGATCGTAGATGCCATATCGATCGACTTTTCGGAGGTCGTAGTCGACCCCGCTGGCGCGCAGCACCGGACCGGAGATGCTCGCGTTGACGGCGAGGTCTGCGGGGAGAATGCCAACGTGCTGGGTGCGCGCCATAAGAATCTCGTTGGAGGAAAGGAGATTCTCGAACTCGTCGAGAAAACGGGGATATTCGGCCACCACCTTGCGCGCCTCGTCGAGCCAGCCCACGGGCAGATCGACGCGACAGCCGCCGAAGCGCATGTAATTGCACATCATTCGGGCGCCCGTCAGCGATTCGAACAGGTCCAGGATCTTCTCTCGCTCCCGAAACGCGTACATCAGCGGGGTTCCGAGCGCGCCCATGTCCATCAGGAGGAACCCGGTCACGCAGGTGTGATTCACCAATCGCGTCAGCTCGGCGGTGATCACCCGGATGTATTCGGCGCGCTCCGGCGGCTGAAGCCCCGCGAGCTTCTCCACCGCGAGGGCGTAAGCCCAGTTGTTGGTCAGCGAGCAGAAATAATCCAGGCGGTCCGTGTAAGGCATCGATCCCAGATAGCTCGTGTTTTCGGCGATCTTCTCGTGGTTGCGATGGAGATAGCCGAACACGGGCTTAAGACGCACCACTGTTTCCCCGTCCAGTACCACATCCATGCGGAAGACGCCGTGCGTGGAGGGATGGTGAGGGCCCATCGACACCTCCAAGAACTCGCCGAGGTCGTCGCCCTCGCTGGAGCGCTTGGGGATCACGCTGTACGCGGGCGTCGGGGCGGGAGGCGTGGATGTTGACATGCGTTGGACTCAAGTAGCGTCAAATGACGCGAACGCCAAGGGGATTTTGCGCTCGCGCGGTCGTTGCGCTTCCGAAAAGCTGCCGTACGCGAACCTCATGACAAAGCAGGACCAGTTTTTGGACCGGTGGGAAACGAGCTTCAAGGAAGGCTCGTTTGTCCGCGCATCATTCACCGGCGCGAGGAATCTCGCCTCCCCTCCGCCGGCGGAGAACGCGCAGGTGCGGCTGATTGAGCTCAACGGACTGCCGGCCTGGTCGGTGACGTTTCGGGAGCAGCGGGGAGATCGAACGCGGAATTTTCCGCCGGGAGAGTTCTTCGCCTTCGTTCGCAACGAGCTCCTGCCCGCGTACCGGACCGGGCTGTTGGGAACCACGCGCAAGGATTGGCAATTGATTCAGTCGGACTCGCCAGGAAAGGAAGCCCGCCTGGTGAGCCACGCTTCGGCCCGGGCGGAACCGCCCTCGCGAACGCATGACCAGAAGAAGCCTTCACTCCTCGACGAACGGGCGCGCGACTGGCTGCTCGGGTTGGACGTGACGACAGAAGACGGGAAAGTTCGCGGATCCATGGCGGACAAGCACCGGCAGATCCACCGATACCTGGAAATCCTCAGCCATCATCTGGAACCTTGCGAGAGCGGAAGTCCGTTCTCGGTTGTGGATATGGGCTGCGGGAAGGGCTATCTCACTTTTGCGGTGTGGCACTGGATTCATCGGATCCGAGGCGCGAGCGCGACGGTCGTCGGCATCGACTCGCGAAAGGACCTGGTCGACCGCGGCAACGAGCTCGCGCTGTCCATCCAGGCGACGGGGCTGGTCTTTCGAACCGGCGCGATCCAGGACGCGGAGATCGGACGTCCGGACGCGCTGATCGCGTTGCACGCCTGCGACACCGCGACGGACGACGCGATACTGAAGGGCGTGTCCGCCGGGGTGAAGCACCTGATGGTCGCGCCGTGCTGTCACCAAGACCTGCGTCCACAATTGGGGCGCCCCATCCCCTGGGACGCGATTTTGGAACACGGAATTCTACTGGAGCGTTTCGCGGAATGGTTGTCCGACGGGCTTCGTTCCCTCTATCTGCAAGCCGCGGGATATTCGGTGAAGGTGTTGGAATTTGTGGGCGCCGAGCACACGCCGAAGAATCTGTTGATCTGCGCGAGTCGGCCTCCGCGGGAAGACCATGCGGCGAGGCAGCGGGCGATAGAGCGCATCCGGACGATTCAGGCAGAATTTGGCGTAGCCGAGCACCCCTTGGGCAAGTTGGCGCGTGATGCCGAAGAAATCCTGATGAAACGTGAATAACCCGTTGACGTCAGGCGGGAGCTCACTTACGTTTCGGCTCCCCTTCGCGGGGGTGTAGCTCAATTGGTTAGAGCGCTGCCCTGTCACGGCAGAGGTTACGGGTTCGAGCCCCGCCACTCCCGCCATCTGTTTCTAGGTCCACCAAGGATTGAGTCGCTTCCTGATTCTCCTGACCATTTCCTGAGAACTTTCACTCGCGACGACACGAGGTTTCCCCCAAGGGCTGCGCCCAGATTGCCGCCGCGTCGAATTGAAGTTCGCGGAGTTGCGCGTCCTCCAGACTTGCCTAGCACGCTCCCATGCGCCACTCTCGCGCTGCCTCGGTGACGTTCATGAAAACGAATAAGTTTTGTTCCGCTTGGAGCGCGCTTCCCTTCGGAGTCCTCCTCGGATTCTTCATCAACAGCGTCGAGTCCTTGGCCTTGGACGCGACTCCGACATCGACGGTCCGTGTCATCCACAGCTTTCTCCCTCCCGCGCCCGGCGAGGATGCCCGCATTCCCTACGCGCCGCTCCTCTTCGTCCCAGCGGACAACCTGCTCTACGGCGTTGGGTCCGCCGGCCCCGCGGGCTCCTTCAAAGGGGCCCTGTTCCGGATTTCCCCAAGCGGCGACTTCTACGACCTGATCTACGCCTTCTCCGGGACCGAGGTTCGATCGCCGGGCGTCGGACTCCTTCTCGCCAGCGACGGAGCGCTGTATGGAACCGCGGCGTCCGGCGGCGCGGCGCGCGGCGCATTCGGAGGCGTGTATCGCTTGAATCGCGATACATCCGGATTTGAACAGCTCCATGTCTTCTCCAGCAGTCCCGATGGCGCCGGCCCTTCTGGCGCGCTTGTCGAAGGCCCCGGGGGGTTCTTGTACGGGGTTACCGACAAAGGAGGAAGCTCGGGCGGGGCCGGGACGGTCTTCAAACTCTCGAAGTCCGGAACCGATTACGAAACGATTCGATCCTTCTCCGCCGCAGGCGGCGGACCCGCGCGACCCGCGGAGTCGCTGACAGTCGGCGGCGATGGAATGCTTTACGGCGTGAGCGCGGAAGGAGGCGTCAACCAGGCGGGAACGGTCTATCGGATGACCGCCGATGGATCGGCGCCACAGGTCCTTCGTAGTTTCTCAACCGCGGCGCCGGACGCGGATGGCCAAACGCCGAGCGGAGCGCTGGTCCAGGTCGGAGATTGGATCCTCGGAGTCGCGTCGCGAGGTGGAAGTCGGAACGGCGGGATTGTCTATCGGCTTCAATTGAGCGGGGACAATTACCAGGTGCTCCACCGTTTCGCCGGAGCTCCCGCCGAAGGCTCGACGCCGTACGGGCAACTGACGCTGGGACTCGACGGCAAACTCTACGGCACGACGCTCAATGGGGGTTCGGGAGGAGTGGGGACGATCTATCGCATCGGCGCGGCAGGCGAGGGCTTCGAAACCGTCTGGCATTTTCAACGCGGCGACAAAGGACCGCAGCTCCCTCAATCCGGTCTGGCTTTGGGATCTGAGGGCGAGTTCTACGGGACCTCGACTGGAGGGGGTGACACAGGATTCGGAACAGTGTTTCGGTTCCACCCACCGATCCGGTGCGCAGCGGCGCAGACACAAACGGACTGGGTCTTCGAGTGGACCGCGAACGGACTTACTTACCATCTGCAACAGACGGATAGGATCGATCCGCCGATCAGCTGGGATAACATCGACGCCGAGATCGAGAAGGACGGAACGGTCAGGCGCCTCCGCACAACGATCCCGACCTCCACACGCTTCTTTCGTCTCTTTGCGGACGAATAGGAACAGCGGCGAGGAAGCGCGCATCCAGAATGACGACCGGATCCAACGCGGATCCGAACCCAATGGCCCGGGCTGGCATACCCCTCATGGATCTCCAGATCAGGCTTTTTCCGGCTGGGATTCCGACGGGTTCCGTGCAGGATTGGCCGCGTTCCTGGCTCTTTCCAACAGGCTCGTTGCCTCAAGAAGCGAACATCTATGTATCAAGCTGGATTCGCAGAGATCGACATCACTCCCAAGCTGGGCGCGGCCAAGATCGGCTGGTTAAAAGTCATCATCCCCACCCGGATCGTCGACGCCCTCTCCGCCCGCGTCACCGTGCTCAAGAGCGACCGCGGCGCGATGATGTTCATCATACTGGACATCTTGTTCGTGCGGGCCGAGGAAACGGCTGCGATCCGAGCGGGCATCGAGCATCAGTTCGGTTTTCCACCCGGCGCGATCACCGTGGCGGCCACGCACAACCATGGCGGCCCCGCCGCCACCGATTGCGGGGATGTTCGGGCGGACGAGGCCTACTGCCGGGAGCTCGTCGCGCGCTGTGTCCGGGCGGCAGGGGAGGCTCTGGGGCGTCTCGAGAATGTGGTCCTGCGCGTCGGTCAGAGCGCGGTGTTTGGGGTCTCCTACAACCGCCGTGTGATCCAGCGCGACGGCACGGTGAAAACCCATGGGACTTTCGACGACCCCAACGCCCTCGCCCTTGAAGGGCCGATCGACCCCGCGCTCACGGTGATCGGAGCCCAGCGAGCCGACGCCAGCTGGGCGGGCGCCATCGTTCATTTCACCAACCACCCCGCCGACCACGGCGGCGACGACGCGTTCTCCGCCGGATGGCCGGGCGTCCTCGTCCGAGAGCTGCGGAAGCGCGGCATCCCGCAAGCGGTCTTCATCAACGGCGCGTTCGGCAACATCGCCTCGCCCGATCCTTCTCGAAAAAACCAATCGCTCACAATGGAGGAGACGGGGATAACCTTGGCGGATCGCGCCCTGCAAATCCTCGAAGCAGTCGCTGCGGATCCGAAGGCGCCGCTTGCGCCCGCGGCGATACGGACTCGCTCACGCCTGGCTCCTCTTCACTATCGCAATCCCACCTCGGATCAAATCCGGGGGACCTCGCGCGGAGCGCAGCGATTCATCGATCCCGCGATCTATGATCGAAACATCCCCAGGCTCCTCGAGGAGATCAAGGCGAACAAGGGACGCCTTCCCGCTGAAGTGCAGGTGAGCTCGATCGGCGATCTGGACTTTGTGGCTGTGCCCTGCGAGCTGTTCGTGGAGCTGGGACTGCGGATCAAGCAAGCGGCTCATCCGCGGCGCGCTCTGATCGTTGGAACAGCCAATGGGATCATCGGCTATGTCCCCCACCCCGAAGCGTTCGCGCGCGGCGGCTATGAGACCACGTTTCTGGGGACGAGCAAAATGGCGCCCAAAACGGGCGATGTCCTCGTGGAGGTTGCGACAGACTTGCTGCGACAGAAAACGTGATCGCCGCGGCATTTCGGACGTGGTTTTTTCCCTCGCATCCGAACGCGACTTGGACCAAAAATGCGGTCAAGCCCCGTTCGTAACCGGAGGTAACAGCTATGCCCAAGCTCATTGTCAACCCAAACACGGAAAGCGCGTGGGAGATCCCGCTTCAGCCCGGCGAGCACACCCTGGGACGCGATCCAGCGTCCAATTCAGTGCCGATCGAGCACCCTTCCGTCTCCAGCCGCCATTGCCAGATCTCGGTCGCGGACACCGGGGTCCGGTTCGTGGACCTGGGGTCCACCAACGGATCATTCATCGAGAACGAACCCGTCTCCGAGGCCGCGTTGCAACCCGGACAGCAGATCCGGATCGGGGACGTCGTGCTGCGCTTCGAGTCGACCGAATCCGCGCCCGTCGCAAAGAAGGTAGGCATTCGCATCGCGGGACACGAGCCTCCGGCATCGCCGTCGGCCAGCGGGGAGGCCGAGGCCGCCGCGTCGCCCCCCAACATTCCAAGCGGGCCCATGACCTGTCGCTACCATGCGAAGTCTCCCGCGACGCGCTGGTGTCCGAAGTGCCAGAAGGCGTTCTGCTCCCTGTGCGTGACTCAGCTCTGCAAGACCTGCGGAACTCCGTGCGCGACGCTGGATGCCAGCGCGGCCTACCAGCTCGCTGACGAGCCTTCGTTCTACAAGCAGATCCCGGGCGTGTTCGCCTACCCTTTCAAAGGAAACGGAGCGTGGATGATCGGCATCGGGTCCGTGCTCTACGTGTTCATGAACTTTGCCTCGAGGTTTTCGCGACTGGTCTGGATCGCCCTCATGGGCTACGCCGCCCTCTACGGACAAGGCATCATCCACGCTTCAGCCCAAGGGGACGACCGAGGCCCGCAATGGCCCGATGCGGACGGCGGTGTGCGAGCGGCCTGCTTTCAATTCATGGCCGCATGCGCCATCTCCTTCCTGCCCGTGCTGGCCCTTGTCTTCTTCGCCGATCTCGAGCAGCCCTGGGCGATCGGCTGCCTCATCACCTTCTCGTTGGCCGGCCTGGTCTATCTGCCGATGGGGCTGCTGTCCGTGGCTATGTTTGACAGCGTGGCCGCCGTGAACCCGATGGTCGTGGCGCCCGCCATATTGCGCATCCCTCTCGCCTATCTGACGACGATCGTTTTGCTGGGCGCGCTCGTCTGCGTCTCGTACGGGATTGACGTCGTGATCTCGCTCCTGATCCCCGTTCCCTTCGTCCCGAGCGTCATAGGCAGCTTGTTCAGCATGTACTTCTTCACGGTGGCGATGCGGCTGCTCGGCGTCATGTACTACTCAAAGCGGCGCGAGATCGGCTGGTTCAACAGCTGAGGGTTGATGGGTGATTTCCGAGCTCTCTTTGCAAGAACCCTGAGGTCCTGAGCCGTGGCGGGGACGATCGAGGATGTTCGGCTTTCGTCGGCCCTTCCGCATCCTGGCCTTCCTGATCCGGTCCTAGGCATCGAACGCCGTCTTCAACATGTGCCGGCCTCCTGAAGGATGAAGCGTCGTCGTTGGGTGTCGAAGAGGTTGACCGCGAGAGGATCGGCGGCGGGACCGCACAGCCGCTCGCTGATGCTCCGCGCCTGCGTATGCTGCTGATAGGTGATCACGCCCAAAAGCTTTTCCCGGTTCCACGGACTCGTCTGGCAGGTCGCGGCGACGAGCGACTTGCCCAGGAACGCCTCGCCTCGGAGCTTCAGAACCCCTCGAACATGCCGCGCGACGAGTTTGCGCTCCGCCTTCCCCAGCCAGCAATGATTGTCGTTGCGACCGATCATGAGATGATTCGCGTTCGCGAGCTCATCGGGGCTGATCTCGGTGTCGGGCCGCACCAGCAGCTTGCCGGTCTTCATGAGAAAGTCGCCAAACGAGTAGCGGGCGATCCTCTCCGCCTCCGCGCGGAGCAGATCGGCTTCGCCGGGGATCGGAGTGCGCGCGGGATGGCTGATGATGACGCGCTCCTGAAACAAGTCCTTGAATCCTCCGACGCGACGAGGTCGCCGGACCACCGGCGCCGGATGCTCCTTGCGGTGCCTCAGGAACCAATCGACCAGCGTGTCCTTGTGCCTGTCCGGGTCGTAGAGCCAGTCCCAGGAATTGTGTCCCCATCCCTCAAGTTCGTCGTAGCGATGCGGGAAGCGAAGCCGGCGGAGTTCCTCAATCAGCCGCCGGCTTTCGTTGACGCTGACAAATTCATCCATCTCTCCGTGAACGCACCAGACGGGAACTTCGCGCAGCGCGGAGAGCGCGTTGACATCGCCGCCGCCGCATACAGGGGCGATCGCGGCCCACTGCTCCGGATGCTCGACGGCGAAACGCCAGGTCGCGTAGCCGCCCATCGAGAGGCCGGTGAGATACTGGCGGCTCGGGTTGATCCGATACCGATCGCGCACCCATTGGATCGCGTCCCAGAAATCCGCCTCTCCCGGCCCTTCGAAGGCGATGTCCCCGCGCCCAAACACGCTGAGCAGAATCACCTCGTTGCTGAAGCCCCGCTCAGGGATGTCGAAGCATTGCTCAGGGATCATCCTTTCATCGCCGTCCATTCCGTGCAGAGCGACGATCAAGGGATACTGCCGGCGCGGGGAGTAATCGCGCGGAACCCATAGCGCGAAGGGCTGCGCTGAGTCGTCCAGCGGGGAGATATAGCTGGCGCGTTGGTAGCCGGTCTGGAGCTGCTGTCCCATGGCTTGGATGAACGTCCTGCTCTCCGGGCCTCAGGCGAAGCCAGCGGTCACAGCTTGGCGGCAATGAACTGCTCGAGCTTGACGGTGTCGGCGACGAAGTTGCGAATGCCCTCGGAGGTCTTCTCCGTGGCCATTGCGTCTTCGTTCACCAGGAACCGGTATCGCTTCTCGTCCAGCTGAAGCGGCTCAATCGAGCTGCCCTTCGCCGTCGCGGGATCAAGCTTGCGAGGCACGGTCGCCGTGCTTTTTTGCAGCTCAGCGAGCAGGTTCGGGCTGATGGTGAGCAGGTCGCAGCCCGCCAGCTCCAGAATCTCTCCCACGTTGCGGAAGCTGGCCCCCATCACCTCGGTGGCGTGGCCGAACTTCTTGTAGTAATCGTAAATCTTCCTCACCGAGACGACGCCGGGATCCTCGGCGGCGGGGTAGTCCTTCCCGGTCTTGGCCTTGTGCCAGTCGAGGATGCGTCCGACAAAGGGCGAGATGAGCTTCGCCTTCGCCTCGGCGCACGCGACCGCCTGGGGCAGCGAGAAGAGGAGGGTCATGTTGCACTGGATGCCCTCGGTTTGCAGCTGGCGGGCGGCTTGCACGCCTTCCCAGGTGGTGGCGATTTTGATCAGGACGCGCTCTCGGCCAATGCCATTCTTGGCGTAGAGCTCAATGAGTCGGCGCGACTTGGCGAGAATGCCGTCGGCGTCAAAAGATAGGGCAGCGTCTGTCTCAGTCGAGACGCGCCCGGGCACGATCTTCAGAATCTCAAGGCCGAACAGCACCAACAGCCGATCGATGACTTGGCCGACCCGCGCCGCGGCGGTCCCCCCGGCCTGGCCGCCTTCGCGAACGGCCTTGTCCACCAATGAGGCATACTCCGGCATCTGGGCCGCTTTGAGAATGAGGGTGGGATTCGTCGTGGCATCCTGCGGGGCAAACTGTTTGAGCGTCGCAAAATCCCCGGTGTCAGCGACAACCTTCGTCACGCGCTTGAGTTGGTCGAGCTGGCTGGAGTCAGAAGAGGTTGAGTTCATAGTTCAATAATGGGACAGGAAATCCGCGGAGTCCAGAGGCCGAGCAGTGGAACAGACAGCCCGCCGCTTGCCAATGGGAAAGTGCACGACTCCTGCTTCATGGATCGCGCGGGACTGAACTCAGGCTTGGGCTGTGCCGAAAGCATACCTAGAGGATAGATCGTTGCCTCACGCAATGCCTGAAGTGGAATGCCAGCGGCGAGCGCTATGCCTCGTGGCTGTTTGGGTCGGCGCGCGTCCCCGAAACGGGATAGCGCGCTGGCGGCCTTGGCTCGCGGGCAGCGGGGTCATGAGAGGGCCGCCCCGTGACGGTTTTTCCCCTGCTTCAGCGGGGGACGCGGTGTTTTGGGGAAAGCGGTGGATGGGTTGATGGAATGAACGGTATGGCGGGCTGAGCCCGTCGCTCACATGCACTGGTGGTTCATACAGCAGTTAAAGTCGCGAAAGCCGGAGGCCCGGATCGCCGCCGCTGAAAAGCTGGCTGTCTCCGGCAATCCGGAGGCGATCGAGGCGTTGGCGGAAGCCGCCAATGACTCCGAGCCCTTGGTGCGACGCGCCGTCACGATCGCGCTGGGCGCCTTCCAGCACGACAGCGTCGTGATTCCCCTGTCGGGCCTTCTTAACGATCTCGCCCCCGAAGTCCGCGAGGCGGCGGCCGCCGCTCTCGGCAACGTCCACGCCCAGTGCGCGCAACGGCCGCTGATCGCCTCCCTGAAGGACTCCAGCGCGGAGGTCCGCAGAGCCGCCGCCCAGTCCCTGCAGAAGCTGGGCTGGCAGCCCCAGAACTCGGAGGAGCGCGCGCTGCAAGCCATCGCGACAGGCCGCTTCATGCAGGCGGCGCAGGAAGGCGACAACGCGTTCATGCCGCTGCTCGCCGCCCTCAAGTCGGATTCCTATCAGCAGCGCAAGGCCTCCGTGGAGGCGTTGTCGCGACTGGAGGATCCGCGCGCGCTGCGGCCGCTGGTGGGCGCGTTGAAGGATCCGGACAGCCACGTGCGGGTGTCCGTGGTCGAGGCCCTGAGCCGCCTCGCGAACCCCGAGGCCATCGACGCGCTCGTCATGGCGCTGAAGGACGAATTTGTTCCCGTTCGCACCGCCGCGGCCGAAGTGCTCGGCCGCATCGGAGGAGGCAAGGCGCTGGTGCCGCTGAGCGTGGCGTTGCGGGACAAGTCCTGGGATGTGCGCCGCGCGGCGGTGGAAGGGCTCGGCAGAACCGAGGACCCGCGCGCGGTGGAGCCGCTCCTCCCGCTCCTCAAGGACAAGGATCCGGACGTGCGGATGACCGCTCTTCGGGCGCTCACAATGCTGGGCGACCTGCGCGCGCTCCCGGGGCTGATCGTGACGCTCGCGGATGAAGTCCGGTCGATCCGCGACGCGGCGCTGACAACGCTGCACCGGATGGATCCCAACTGGGACAGCAGCGACGCCGCGCAGATGGTGATCACCGATCTGGAGGCCGCGCACCGGAGCCGCGACTACTGGGTGCGCCAGGCGGCGGCGGATGTGCTCGCGCGGATCGCGGCGTCGCGGAGCCGATGCCACGAGCCCGAGGAGGCCGCCGCCACCGCCGCGATCGCGAGCGCGCCGCGGACGGTGCAGCTGCTCGTCGGTCTCCTGCGGGACCACGACCGCGATTTCCGGCTGGCGGCCGCCGAGGCGCTCGGGCGGCTCGGCGACGCGCGCGTGGCGATCGCGCTGGGAACGGCGCGGCAGGACATCGACGGATGGGTGCAGGTGGCGGCGAACAACGCCTGGGAAGAAATACAACGGCGGGTGGAGAGAAAGTGACGATAGAAAGGCAGCAATGAATTGCGTTTAACTATGAAACGTCGCCTCTTGCTCGTCGGAGACGGACCCCGCGGGCTTCAAACCCTCAAAACCCTGGCCTCCGGCCTTGGCCCCACCTGGGAAGTGGTCGGCGCCGCCGGCCTTGTCGAGGCGCAGTGCGCCATGGGCCAGGGAACCACGGACGCCGTGGTGACCGAGCTGCGCGTCGGCGGAGCGAGCGGGCTGCAGTTCCTCAACCAGATCACCGAGCTCCACCCCAAGACCCAGCGGTTCCTCCTGGCGGATCTCTCCGACAAACAGGCCGTCACCAAGTGCGTCGGCACATCGCATCACTACCTCGCGACGCCGTGCGATCCCGAGACGCTGCGGGCGGCGCTGGACAGGGCTTTCAGCCTCGACGTCTGGCTGATGAACGACCGGGTGAAGAAGTTCACATCCCAGATGCAGAAGCTCCCCAGCATCCCGTCGCTCTATTTCCAGGTCGTCAAGGAGCTGCAGTCGCCGACCGCCAGCCTGGAGACGATCGGCAACCTGATCGCGAAGGATCTCGTGATGACCGCGAAGCTCCTCCAGTTGATCAACTCCGCGGTCTTCGGATTGAGGCGCCAGATCGCGAGTCCGACGGAAGCCGTGCTGTGCCTCGGGGCGGAAACCACGAAATCGGTTCTCCTTCTTGCCCACACTTTTTCCTACTTTGACAAGATCAAGTCATCGTCCTTCAGCGTGGAACGCCTCTGGGAACACGCTCTGTCCACGGGCACGATGGCTCGCCAGATCGCGGCGCAGAGCGGCGCGTCCCTGGACACGGTGGAGGAATCGTTCACGGCCGGCCTGCTGCATGACATCGGAAAGCTCGTCATCGCCTGCAACCTCACCACGGAGTACATCAAGGTGATCCAGTCGGCGCATCAGGAGAAAAAGCCGCTGTGGGTGATGGAGGAGTCCGCGTTCTCGCTGACCCATGCGGAGGTGGGCGCGTGTGTCCTCGGCATATGGGGACTTCCTGTCACGATCGTCGAAGGCGTGGCGCTTCACCACTATCCAAGCCGCTTTCTCAGCAAGACCTTCTCCCCGCTCACGGCGGTCCACATCGCGAACGCGTGGGACCAGGAGCAGAAGGGCAAAGGCAAGGTCGAGGCCCGGATGCTTCCCGAGGTCGACATGAATTATATCCGAGAACTGGAGCTCGCCGACCGGCTCACGGAATTTCGAGCCGCTTGCAAGCTTCCGCCCATCGAGGAAAAGCCCGCGCCGGAGCCCGTTCCGGACGCCGCAACCGCGACGCCCGACACATCCACGCTCGCCCTGCACAATCCGCTTCCCGCGGCCGCGTAAGACCGAAGGTCAAGGAACCCGCACATGTCCACCACCACCCTCACCAAGCGCCGAGTGCTCTTCGTCGACGACGAGCCCGCGTTCCTGGAGCTGCTGGGCGAGGCCATGGTCGGCTACAGCTCCGGGACATGGGAGGTGCTGCTGGCGTCCAACACCAGCAAGGCCCTCAGCGTGCTGCAGGAGGGGGGTGTTCACCTGGTTGTCGTGGACGTCCACATGCCCGTGGTGGACGGCATTCAGTTCCTGAAGCTGCTCCAGCGGAAGTATCCGAATCTCCCCCGGGCCGTGCTGACAGGCGACGCCTCGGAGGAGCATCGCCAGGCGTGTCAGGCCAACGGCGTCGAGCTCGTGCTTGAAAAGCCTCGATGCCCCGAGGGGCTTGAGATTGTATACGCGACGCTGGACGAGCTCGCGAAATGGCAGCCCGAGACCGGGTTTCAAGGCGTGTTGCGCCGCGTCGGACTCCAGGACGTCCTCCAGATGGAGTGCCTCGCGCGCAGCACGGTGATCCTGGAGATCACTGCCAACGGAGAGACCGGACAGATCTTCATCGAGCAGGGCTCCATCATCCATGCTCAGGCGCCGCCGCTGCGGGGCGAGGCGGCGTTCAACCGGCTGCTAGGATTCAGCGGAGGCCAGTTCAATCTCAAAGCCTTCGCGGAGCCGCCTGAGCGGAGCATCTCGGGATCGTGGGAGTTCCTGCTGATGGAGGCCGCGCGAATGCGCGACGAGTTCCTCAACTCGACCCCTCCTCCCGAACCCGAGCCGCAGCCCGCGCCAGCGGCTGGGTCGAGCCCTCCGGACGAGCCTCGCGAGACCGGCATCTACGAACCTCCCCCCGATTCTCAATCGTCGCAGGAATCCGAGGCGAAGCCTTCTGAGGAGGCCGCTGAGCTCGCGGCGTCCGAGGAGGCGGGCGCGGAGGAGCAGACCGCTGGCGCCCACGACGCCGAAGCGGCCTCCCACCCCGTGCTGTTGCCCGAGCCCACGCCCCCCGAGCCTCCCACAATCGAGGAGTTCCTGATCATCAGCAGTCGGGGAGAGGTCGCGCACTGCTGGCAGTGCATGGCGCCGTCGGAGCGGGTGAGCTTCATCGAGCAGGTCAAGCAGAAGGCCCGTCAGGCCTGCCAGGGCTTGCCCGTGGGCGCGTTTGAACGACTCGAGCTGGAGAGCCTCGAGGCGCGACTGATCATCCGCGTGGAGGAGGAGACGAGCTACCTGCTCAGGGCCAACCGGGAAAAGCCCGGCGTCCAGCTCGCTCCGGTCGCGGCCTGACCCCGGAATCGCTCAAGGAGGAAGCATCGCGATATGAAGCAGCGGATCAATCATTGGGTCGGAGAACAGGCGCAGCGAACAGGGCTGTTCGCAATCGGGGTGATCCATCCCGACAACACCTTCTCCGGACAGAGCTGCTCCTCCATCTATCCCCCCATCTTCCTCAACAACAGCTGGCGGTCGCTGAAGGACATGTTCAACGCCGTCCGGGAGCAGCAACAGTTCGACGCGCTTTCGCTGCGGTGGGTTTACGAGCACGCCTGCCTGTACGCGGCGCAGCGCATGGACGGCGCGGTGCTCGGGCTTTATGTGAGCCGGGACGAGCAGCTGGTTCCCCGCTCCGAGGTGGAGCGCCTGCTCAACGATTTTCTGTTCATGGAAGGCCCGGCCTAAGGCCGGCTACCAGCGGTCGAAGACGCCGATGAGAGATCCGATCTGCAGGTGAATGCGTCGTCCTTCGATCGACGACGCGGCCTCCACCGTCTTGTCGTCGGCGATGGGAATGAAAACCTTGTACTTGCCGCCTTCCGCCCGCGCCCATGTCCCTTCCCGCCTCAGAAGATTATTCGTCTTTGAGCTGCCCTTCCGCAGGATGACCTTGTGGTCGATCGTCGCGAGCATCGTCATCTCCTGCAGCTGGTAAGTGGTGGCCAGCGTGGCCATCATCCGGTTCGCCTCGAGGGCGCTCATCCGGCGCGCCTTCTTGTTCTCCGCCACGCTTGCGGAAAGATTGAAATCCCATCGGCCGAGAATCTTCTCGTCGTCAAACTTCGGAGATTGGCCCGACGCGAGGAATGTCTTCAGGTCGGTCAGGTCGTTCCCCAGCGCCTTGAGCAGTTGTTCCAGCTTCGGGGGATCCGTAAACAGCGGCCCCAGCTGCGCGTGCTCGAGGATTTCCGACATCGACGGCGACTTGAGGATGAAGCCCTGCGTTGTGACGTCGTTCCCCATCGTCTCGAAATCCTTCCGCTCGGCCAACGGGATCAGCGGAGGATAGGTGGAAAGGCTGCTTTGGATCAGGGGCTGATGAAACCACTCGGCCACCACGTCGATCGCGTCGAGATAAAGCGGGCTCACAGGGACATAGGGCCCGGCCACCCTGGCCCACCCTGTGGCCTCCGTGGCCTTGGCGAGCAGGTTGGCCGAGGTGAAGACCCACGAGTCGGCGGACGTGCCGCGCGAGAGCGGAACGGTGCCATAGCCGAGGCCGATCGCCCCAATGCCCACCAGGATCATGTAAAAAAGCGCGTTCACAATCCCCACGCAGGGCCCGATGCGCTGGTTCATCCGCTCAAAGAGCATGCGCTGGGTGTCGGTGGCCTTGTATTTGTAGAAATTGTCGATCATCGGGGTCACCGCATGTGAGATCGCCTTCGCCAGAATCTGGAAGACCAGCAGGACCACCAGCGGCGCCACCAGAGCGCCCGTGACCGGATGGGCCAACCCCACGCTCGGCATGAACGAGGCGGTCAGCCGGGAAAGCGGCACGATGAAAACCAGGGTCAGGATGAGGGCGACCGTGGTGATCGCGCAACGAATGGCGCCGACATAAAAGCCGACGATCCCGCACGCCACAGTCAGAAGAATCGCAAGAGACCAAACGATCATGGAGGGCAACCTAGCGAAAGCGCCCTCCAAAGTGCACGCAGAAAAAGTCCTGGAAAAGTCCCGGGATGGAGGATCGCCCCGACAATACCGTTGCCAACGGAAGTGCGCTCCTCTTACATACGCTCTCCGCGCGGCATTCAACCCGCGCTCGCATGTCGGAATACAAAGTCAAATTCGAGGTGTTCGAGGGCCCGCTCGACCTCCTTCTTTATCTCATCAAGAAGGACGAGGTCGACATCTACGAGGTCAACCTCACCCAGATCGCCACGCAGTTCATCGAATACATCGACGTGATGCGGATGCTCGACCTCGAGATCGCCGGCGAGTTCCTCGTCATGGCGGCGACGCTGATGTACATCAAGAGCAAGGAGCTCCTCCCCGTCGATCAGCGGCCCGAAGCCGAGGAGGAGGAAGGAGAGGATCCGCGATGGGAGCTGATCCGCCAGCTCGTCGAGTACAAGAAGTTCAAGGACGCCGCCTCGCAGCTGCAGCAGCTCGAGGCGCGGCAGGAGGATATTTATCCGCGAGTTCCCGGCATCCTGAAATTCGAGGCCGAAGAGCCGCGCGAAGCCCGGCCCCAGGCCTCGCTCTTCGACCTGATCAACGCGGTCAACGCGGTGATGAAGCGTCTCGCCGGACGCGATGAAGCGCGCGAGATTTATGACGACAAGTGGACCGTCAGCGAAAAGATCGAGTCGTTGCTGCGGGAACTGTCCGAGAAGGCCACGCTCAAGTTCTCGGAGATATTCGCCCGCGCGGAAAGCCGAACCGAGGTGGTGGTGACCTTCCTCGCGCTCCTGGAGCTCATCCGTCTCCGCCAATTGTCCGCGATCCAGGGCGAGGCGTTCGGCGAGATCGAGATCGCGCGCGCGTCCCCGCCGCCGGACCCCGCCGCCGAACCGCGCGCGGAGGTCGAGTCCCAATCTCCCGAAGCCGCGGCCCCCCCGGCGGCCGCCGGCAACGCATGACGACCCTATGGAACTGAAGTTCATTCTCGAGTCCCTCCTGTTCGCCGCCCAAAAGCCGCTCAGCCCGCATGAGCTCAAGACCGTGCTGTCGGCGACCGCCGACCAGACCGAGGACGAGACAGCGCGGGCGCTCAAGAAAACACCGACAGAGAACATCGTGGCCGCGCTGGAGGAGCTCCAGAAGGACCACGGGGACGCCGGCCGCAGCTATCGCCTGATCTGCGTGGCGGGCGCCTGGCAATTCGTCGGGCAGCCCGAATACGCGCCCTGGCTTCGCTCGCTGCTCGGAGTCAAGATCCGCCCGGCCCGGCTGTCGCAACCCTCGCTCGAGACCCTGTCGATCATCGCCTATCGACAGCCCGTGACCCGCGCGGAGATTGAGCAGGTCCGCGGCGTCGCCGTGGACGGCGTGATGCAAACGCTGCTGGAGCGCGGACTGGTCGAGCAGACGGGCCGCGCGGAAGTCGTGGGCCGACCCTCCCTCTACTGCACCACCCCGGCGTTCCTCGAATACTTCGGCCTCCGCGCCCTTGACGACCTGCCCGCGGCGGACGAGCTCCGGCGCATCGTCGTCCAGAAGCCCGAGTCTCTGCTGACCGTGGATCCTGGCTTGGCCACCGCGCCGCCCGACGCTTTGGCGCAGGTTGACGCCAGCGCAGAAACCACCGGCGAGGACGCGCCGAGAACTCCGGAGTCCGGCGACGTCGCGTCGCCCGCCGAGGCCAACACCGCCACCGCCGCGGACACACGGACCGAATGAGCCTCTCGGAGCACAGAAAAGCCATCGACCAGATCGACGCGCGGATCGTTCGCCTCCTCAACGAGCGAACGGAGCACGTGCTTCAGATCGGCGAGATCAAGCTGAAGGCGGGCGAGGAGATCTACGCGCCGCACCGCGAGCGCGCCGTCCTGGATCGGGTATGCAAGCTCAACTCCGGCCCCATCACGCAGGAGTCGCTGCGCGCCATTTACCGCGAGGTGATGTCGAGCGCGCTCTCGCTCGAGAAGACAATGACGATCGCCTATCTCGGGCCCGAGGCGACGTTCACCCACCAGGCCGCGATCCTGCGCTTCGGATCCAGCCTCCGCTACACGCCGCAGCGGACCATTGCGGAGGTTTTCTCCGAGGTCGCGAAGAACGCGGCCGATTATGGCGTGGTGCCCGTCGAGAATTCCACCGAGGGCGTCGTCACGCACACCCTGGACATGTTCGTCGACAGCGACCTGAAGATCGTCTCGCAGATCGTCCTGCCCATCCGGCATTGCCTCGTCAGCAAGGTCTCGCGCTCCCGCATCCGTCGGCTCTATGTTCATCCGCAAACCCTGGCGCAGTGCCGCGCCTGGCTGCAGCGGCATTTCCCGGACGTCGAGCTCATCGAGACGTCCTCGAACGCGCGCTCCGCGGAGCTCGCGGCCAAGGATGGAACCTCCGGCGCGCTGGCGGGCGAGCTGGCGGCGATGAAATACCGGGTTCCGATCATCGAGCCCAACATCCAGGACAACGCGACGAACGCCACGCGGTTCCTGGTGTTGGGACGACAGTGCAGCCCGCCGACGAAGCATGACCGCACGAGCATCATGTTCAGCATCCAGCATCGGGTGGGAGCGCTCTACAAATCCCTGTCGCCCTTCCGTCGATACCGCCTGAACATGACGAAAATCGAATCGCGTCCGAGCAAGCGCAAGGCGTGGGAGTATTTCTTCTTCGTGGACTGCGACGGCCACCAGGAGGACCGCAAAGTGGCCCGCGCGATCCTTGAGCTCCGCGAGCAATGCAATTTCGTGAAGGTCCTCGGCTCCTATCCCAACGCCGACTAGCCGCCCTGGAGCGCGAAGCGTCTTGAAGTGCGGTAGTCCTCCCTTGGCCCGCAATAGCTGCGCGACGGCGGCTACCGCTTTTCCCCGCTTCTCGTTGCAGGCTCGGCGGAGGGTCTTTGAGCCTGTTGAAATTCGCAAGCTCAAGGCAACGAGCAGAGATCCCAACGCACCCTTGCTCACTTCATCATTTCGCGGACCTTTGCCATGTCGAGCTGAATAACGTAATCGAAGCCCCCCTGGCCACATCGGCGTTCCAGTTGGCGGACGATGGAGAGCGCTTTGACTTCTGTTTCGTTGGGTCCCCGTCGATAGAGTGGCTTGCCCGCGTAACCAAACGTGAAGACTTGGCGGCACTGGCCTGGATCTATTCCACCCCATACTCGCGCGGCTTTCTTGTAATCCAGGTGAGGGGCGAAACCCAAGTCCTGGGCGTAGCGAACCGCCTGTTCCACAAGTTTTCGTGCGCAGCACGGGTCAGCGGGCGTCATCGGAAACTCGCTGAGATAGTGGTCGCGGATGCGGCTCACGTAACCCTCGGTGGAGCCATCCTCGTAGACGGCCATCTTGGCCCCCAAGCAATACACATCAACGAGGAACACCCCGGTCTCGGCGCGACGCCCTCCCGACTTAAAACGAGTGAGGATTACCCAGCCGATTCCCTGAACGAAAAGGTCGGAAGGCCACCATGCTTCGTGGCTCAGGGATGATGTTGGTTTGGAATGTTCACCGGTCATACGGTCAGGATAGCGAACACTCCTCAAAGGGATCAACCCCTGGCTCGCGAACCACACCCAGTCGGACGTGACGGGCGGCGCTTTCCGTGGTCCTCCCAAGCTGCTAGAAGGTCCGCCGGCTGAGCACACAGGGGACTCGGACGGGCAGTGTCTCGCAAATCCTCAGGCCAACCGCGACAACGGTCAGGAGAAAACGCTCTTTTCATACTCTCCAGACAAGGAGCGGGAGATCTTCGTCCCATATAGGGATCTCAACCAGTATTTCCTGGCCTTAAATCGAGGTTGTAACCTACCTTCGCCGTCATGGAAACGGACGCAAGTTCTCCATGAAGGTTCTCCTCACATTCACCGGCTTCCACGACCCGTTTTCCGAGGGGCTCATCAGTGCCGAGCGGGAAGCCGGTCCAGTCCTTACCGTCACTTCGGAACGGAATTTCGACAGCGTCTTTCTCTTCACGACGCCCAGCACCTCCGATATCACCCTGGAAACTCAAAAGCAGCTAGCCATTCGCCTTCCCGCTTGCAAGGTCGAGATCTGCGATGTTCCGCTCAAGGATCCAACCAACTACCTCGGCATTCTCAAACATCTTCGGACGCACTTTCGTGCCATTAACAAGTCCTACCGGGAAGCGGACTTCTTCATTTGCGTTTCGTCCGGGACGCCTCATATGCACGCCAGTTGGTTGATGCTCGCCGCGAGCGGTGAGATCCCAGCCAGGATCCTACAAACCAGGGCAAGGCGATTTGTCCGGGAAGGCGAGTCGCAGGTCACCGAGATTGACTTTACGAACCCCCAGTTCCCGCAAATCAAACCTTTCGGAGTTCTGCCCGACACGAACACAGACTCTGATCTGGACGCGATACGAGGAGAGCTGAACTTGGTCGGAGATGACGACGTATTCCTCACTGAGGTCAGGAAAGCGTACATCCTGGCGAGCTACGATTCCCCCGTCCTGCTTCTCGGAGAGACTGGCGTCGGAAAGGAGCTGTTCGCGAGATTGATCCACCGCGCGAGCAAACGGGCCTCCCGGCCCATGGTGACGACCAACTGCGCCGCGTTCACCGAAAGCCTGATTGCGAGCCAGCTCTTTGGCCACCGCAAGGGGGCGTTCACGGGCGCGGATCGAGACCAGAGAGGGATCTTCGAGGAGGCCGATGGCGGCACGCTCTTTCTGGATGAGCTCGGTGAAATGCCGCCACAGTGCCAGGCAAAGCTGCTCCGGGCTGTGCAGCATGGCAGGATTCAACGTCTGGGCGAGAGCACTGACAGACCGGTGAACGTGCGAGTGATCGCCGCGACAAATCTCGATATCAAGAAGGCAATCCAGGACAAAGCGCTGCGCCAGGACCTCTACTATCGTTTTCAATCCACCGTGCAAATTCCATCGCTCCGAAATCGCCGAAGCGACATTCCCAAGCTCGCCCACCGATTCATGGAGGAGTGGAACCGCGGACACCAGCGGCAGCGACGCTTCTCCCAGGAGGCGATTCTGGCGCTGATGCGGCGCCCGTGGCCTGGGAACATACGGGAGCTGGAGGGGGTGGTTATCCGGTCGGCTCAGCTCTGCGCGGAGAAGGTGATCGGACCAGAGCATCTGTTGTTCGACGACGCGCTCGAGACATCGACAGACGATGGCTTGCCAGATCCGGAGGAGGGGTTTGATCTCAACTCGTTCCTGTCCCGCGCTCGGGAAACCGTGATCGATAGGGCGCTTAGGAAATGCGACGGCAACCAGAGCCGCGCCGCCGCCCTCCTCGGCCTCACACCGCAGGCGGTCAGTCAGTTCCTACGTGGACGAAAGTGAAACCAGTCTTTGCAAGCTCTCAACCCAGATTGAAAGTGGCGGCTCCCGTGAAACAAGCTCAGCTCACATAACAACCATATCATGAGCGCTTTGACATCCAAATCGTCCTTGGCACGCCGACTGCGATGGCGCCTGCCGAATGCAGCGAGTAAACATCCGCAGTCAGCGCCCTGAGGAACTCATGAAGTCCACCAACTTCGAGTTTCTTCGTCCGGCGTCCCCGGAACTCGCCGACCTCGGCGGATTCGCGGAGCTTTACGCTTACTCCGATCCCTCCAGCGCGGTGGTGAAACTTCGCATGTTCGCCGAGACGATGGTCTCAGCCATTTGCAGCCACTACAAGCTGCCGCGTCCCTATCAATTTAATCTGAACGACATGCTGAACGACGACATGTTCGTCAGCACGATACCCAAGACCGTCCGCTTAAAACTCCACCAACTTCGTGTTCAGGGGAACAAAGCAGCGCATGGAGCTGAGGCCACCGTTAAGCCGCTGATTGCTGTCTGGCTTCTTCGAGAAGCGCACGACCTCAGCTGCTGGTTCTTTCTGTCCTTTTGTGGCGGGACCAAGGATGGCTGCCCGTCATTTGCAGAATCCAAGCCCGTCGCCGAGGAGGCAGCCGAATCAAGGAAAGCCGCCATCTCCCGCCAACACGTCGAGCAGGAAGCGCGGATGGCCCAGGTCCTCAAAAACCTCGAAGACGCCCGCGCGAAAGCCCAGGCCGCTGAGAAATCAAAGGAAGAACTTGAAATCATCCTCGTCCAGACCCAGCAAGCCGCCCACATCCTCCAATTCGACGAAGCGACCACACGAAGACACCTCATTGATACGATGCTGATCGCCGCTGGGTGGAACGTCGGCATCAACGGACAGAACACGTCTGAAGTCAGCCAGGAAGTCGAAGTGCTCCATCAGCCAACGGCTACTGGCATCGGTTACGCCGATTACGTGCTCAATGACCCCGAGAGCGGGAAGCCCTTGGCCGTCGTGGAAGCCAAGAAGACCGCCGAGATCGCTCAGAAGGGCCAGATGCAGGCCAAGTACTACGCGGATGGCCTTGAGAAAATGCACGGCCAACGCCCGGTCATCTTCTTCACCAACGGCTACGACCTCTTCATCTGGGATGACATCAAGAACGAGCCCCCGCGGAAGATCTACGGCTACCACTCCAAGGACAGCCTCCACTACCTTCACTTTCAGAACCAACACCGCGAACCTCTCCTCACCCATCTCACGCCATCCGGACTGATCGTTGACCGCCTCTATCAAGTGGAATCCATCAAGCGCATTTGCGAACGGTTCGACGCTCGCAAGCGCAAGGCGCTCCTCGTTCAGGCCACGGGCACTGGAAAAACCCGGGTCGCCATCGCGCTCTGTGAATTGCTCATTCGCGCCAAGTGGGTGAAACGCGTGATGTTCCTTTGTGACCGCCGCGAGTTGCGCAAACAAGCCTACGAAGCCTTCCAGGAATTCCTGCCCGGCGCGCCTGCGGTTTATGTTTCGCGCGCCACGAACCAGGACCAGACCAGGCGCGTTTATCTGTCCACGTATCCGGCCATGATGAAGTGCTTCGAGAATTTTGACGCGGGCTTCTTCGACCTTGTTATCGCCGACGAATCGCATCGCAGCATTTACAACCGGTACCGCGACCTGTTTCTTTACTTCGACGCCTTTCAGGTCGGCCTCACGGCCACTCCGGTAAAGTTCATTTTCCGCAACACGTTCAGGCTGTTCGAGTGTGAGAATGGAGACCCCACGGCGAACTACTCTTACGAAGACGCCATCAAGCACGATCCGGCCTACCTTGTGCGCTTCGAGGTTGTGAAGCACACGACCCAGTTCCTGCGCGAAGGGATCAAGTACAGCCAGCTTAACCAGGCCCAACGCGACCAGCTTGAGGAGCAAGTTGAGGACCCCGAGGTGGTGGATTACGAGGCCGAGCAGGTGAACCGGAAGGTGTTCAGCAAGGACACCGACCGGGCGATTCTCCGAACGCTGATGGAGAACGGCATTCGCAACGCCGTCGGCACGACCATCGGCAAGAGCATCATCTTTGCGCGAAATCATATTCACGCCGTCCAACTCAAGGAACTTTTCGACGAACTTTATCCTCAATTCGTCGGCAGGTTCTGCGCGGTGATCGACAACTACGAGCCGCGTGCGGAACAACTCATTGACGACCTCAAATCCACCGATGGCACGAAGGAACTAACCCTCGCCATCTCCGTGGACATGCTCGACACCGGCATCGACATCCCCAGCCTCGTCAATCTTGTCTTCGCGAAGCCCGTCAAATCCTACGCCAAATTCTGGCAGATGATTGGTCGTGGCACGCGGCTGTGTCTGGATCTCTTCGGTCCGGGGTTGCACAAAGACAAATTCCGAATCTTCGATCATTGGGGCAACTTTGAGTATTTCGACGAACTGAAAACCGAGGTGGACCCGGGCCAGACGAAATCGCTTATGCAGCTCCTGTTCGAGAGCCGCATCGCCTGGGTGGAAACCGCCATTGCGAAGCAGGACATGAACGCGCTCAACCTCGGCATCGACTTGGTCAAACAAGATGTTGCCGCGCTGCCTGAGAACACCATCGCTGTCCGTGAACGGTGGCGCGAGGTCAAGTCGGCGCAACTGCCGGGCGTAATTGATGGATTCTCGCCGGCCACGCGTGAAGTCCTGCGCCATGAAATCGCGCCGCTGATGCAGTGGCGGAGTCTTCAGCGTCGGGAAGCCGCTTACCAATTCGATCTCCTTGTCGCCCGGCTCACCGTCGCTCTGCTCAAGCAATCCGCTGAAATGCACGACATCAAGGCGGAGTTGCTGGACCAGGTGAGCCGACTGCCCATCAACCTCGCGCAGGTGAAGGAAAAGGCGACCAGCATCGAGAAAGCCAAGAATCCCTCATTCTGGACCAGTCCGACAGCCAAAGACCTGGATGACGTCCGCCTCGAACTGCGTGGCATCATGCATTTGCGCACCAAACCGGCCTATCCAACCCATCAGCCTGTCGTCCTCGATATCAAGGATGAAGCCGAGGAATACAAGACGCACACGGTGACGTTGGAAGGGGTCCAGCTCGACGCCTACAAGCACCGCGCTGAAAAAGTGTTAAAAGCTCTCCTGGAGAAAAGCGACGTGTTGAGAAAGATCCGCTCCGGCAAGCCCGTGACCGAGGGGGATACCCACTCTTTGGCTGAACAAATGATGGAACTCGACCCCGAGTTTTCGCTTGCTGGCCTACAGAATCTTTTTACGGACACGCAGCGGCTTGAACTCGCGATCCGCCGCATCCTCGGCATGGAGGCGGCGGACGTTGATGGCTTCTTCATGCAGTTCAGCCAGGCGCATCCGCGCCTCACTGCGACGCAGATTCGGTTCCTCGATTTGCTGAAGAATCACATCGCCCGCTACGGCCTCATTGAAGTCGAAAAGCTTTGGGAGGCGCCGTTCACCACCTTGGATAGCGACGGTTTGAGCGGAGTGTTCGCGGAGAAGGAGCAGGACGAAATCCTGCACATCGTGAAACAGATCAACCTCGAAGCGGCGCCATGAACATGATTCAAATTGGGAAGGTACCTGAGGATGTCGAGGCCTACGTTCAGCCGCCAGACTCTGCTATGCAAGAGCACGCGATGGAACATTGGATTCGCACCATGGTCAAACAGGGCACGGACAAGCTTCATATCCGCGACTGCTTTTTGCAGACCATAGCCAATGTTGAAGCCGACTTGGCCACGCATAAATACAAGGTCTTGATTCTCCCCATAGCGGGCACAACCGCCTCCGCGGAATTCTTCCTCGTACGCACCCCTATTTGAAATTCTGATCATGATTACTGGCCCACTAAGATCCAAAATCGACAAGCTCTGGCTCGAATTCTTCGCTGGCGGCATCACCAACCCGCTCACAGTCATCGAGCAAATCTCCTTTCTCATGTTCGCCCGGTTGGTCGACGTTCAGGAGACGCGCCGGGAGAAGATGGCCTCCAAGACCGGAAAGAACGGTTCACAACGGGCTTTCCCCGCCGACCGTCAGCATTTGCGCTGGTCGCATTTTCGCAATGAGAGTGGCGACAAAATGATTGCTATCGTGCGCGACGAATTGTTCCCGTTCTTCCGCGAGGAAGTGAGCAAGCGCACGGCCCTCGGCAAATATCTGGAAGGTGCTCAATGTCTCGTGCCCAAGGCCAGCCTGATGGTGACGGCGGTGAACCTGATTGAGGAACTCCCGCTCACCCAGGGCGACGTGAAGGGCGACCTTTACGAATACATGCTCGGCAAACTCAGCACCGCCGGAATTGCCGGGCAGTTCCGAACTCCCCGCCACATCATTGCGGCGATGGTGCAAATGCTCGACCCGAAACCCACTGAGATTGTCGGCGACCCGGCATGCGGCACGGCGGGCTTCCTCGTGGAGGTCATGCTCTATCTGCTCAAGAAATACACGTCGGAGAAGATGGTGTGGGCGGATGAGGAAGGGCAGAAGCACTACCCCGGTGATCTGCTTGAGCCGCACCGCGACCACATCCAGAACCGAATGTTCAACGGGTTCGATTTCGACCAGACCATGCTCCGCATCGCGGCGATGAACCTACTGCTGCACGACATCGAGTCGCCCTGCATCAACTACCAGGACACCTTGAGCAACAGCTTCGTCGAGAAGTATCCCGCCGAAGCGGAGGACTATTTCGATGTCATTCTCGCCAACCCACCGCTCAAGGGCAGCATTGATGGCGACAGCGTTCATGCCAGCCTCCGCAGCAAGGTCAAGACGACCAAGACGGAACTCCTGTTTCTCGCGCTCATCGTTCGCATGTTGAAGATGGGCGGACGCGCGGCAGTGATTGTGCCAGACGGCGTGCTGTTTGGTTCGAGCAACGCACATACCGGCATCCGCCAGATGTTGGTGGATGAAAACCAGCTTGAGGCTGTTATCTCGCTGCCGTCCGGAGTTTTCAAACCTTACGCCGGTGTTTCCACTGCCATCCTGGTGTTCAGCAAAGGCGGACGCACCGACAACGTCTGGTTCTACAAGGTGGAACGCGATGGTTACTCGCTCGACGACAAACGCACCAAACTGCCCGAGGACCAGAGCGACTTGCCCGACCTCGTCCAGCATTGGGCCGAGCGCGATGCGAAGAACAAGAGTGACCGGAGTGCCCGACATTTCTTTGTGCCGGTGAAAGAAATCCGAGATAACAAATACGACCTTTCCGTAAACCGCTATCGCGAAGTTGCTCACGAAGAGATTGATCATATTCCACCAACCGAATTGGTCGCCGACCTCAAGCAATTGGAGCAGGAGATTGAGTCAGGACTTGATGAACTCGAAGGAATGCTGACGTGAGTGTGAATGCCAGCCAACAAGTAAAACGTCTTGCCGACCTCGCCACCATTGAGCGTGATGGCATCGCACCTGGATCAATAAAATCCGGCACTCTGTCTGTTGGATTAGAGAACATAACCGGGGATGGAGAATTTTTTGGAGTTGGCCCAGTAGAGGCGGGACAACTTGCCAGCACAAAATTTTCGTTCTCCTCGAAGCATTTGCTCTACGGAAAACTCCGCCCTTACCTGCGAAAGATAGCACGTCCAGATTTTGATGGCATTTGCAGCACGGACATTCTTCCAATTCTACCAAGTCCAGAGATCGACCGTAATTTCCTGTTCCACTACCTCCGCCAGGACGTCATGATCGCAAGAGCGAACTCGCTGACCTCGGGGGCAAATCTCCCGCGACTCAGTCCAAGGTCGCTTGCAGAGTTTCCAATTCCGCTTTTGCCCATTGCAGAGCAACAGCGGATCGCGGCCATCCTGGACAGAGCCGAGTCTTTGAGGGCCAAGCGCCGCCAAGCCCTCGCCAAACTCGACTCCCTTACCCAATCCATCTTTGTCGACGTCTTCGGCGATCTGAATACCAATCCGAAATCTTGGCCGATGAGAGACATCGGATGGGCCGTTCGCGTTGAAGGAGGTTTTGCCTTCAAGTCAGAAGACTTTGCCAGTGTAGGCAGCGGGATTATTCGAATCTCCAACTTGGTGCAGGGGAAGGTTGATCTCGCCGACATTGCGCGCATGCCAGCCGACAAAATTGACAAAGGCGGACGATTCAGGGTTTTGGCGGGTGATATTCTGATGGCGATGTCTGGAGCAACCACTGGCAAGATCGGAGTAATGCCGTCGGATCTGACCGAACCACTCTACCAAAACCAACGTGTCGGGAGCTTTCGAATCACAGACCCGACGAGGATGCGTCGTGAGTTCCTGTTAGCATTACTCGGAAGTCGCTTTTATCAAAAGAGCCTGTGGCAAGCCGCAGCGGGCGTGGCTCAGCCAAATGTAAGCTCGGGTCAACTAGAGTCGATCTCGGTGTTCTTTCCTCCCATTGAACTCCAAGACGCCTTCGCCTCCCAGATCAAAGTCATCGAGCAGCTAAAATCAAGACAGCAAACTTCGCTGTGCAAATTGGACCAACTGTTTGCCTCGCTGCAGCACCGCGGGTTCGAAGGAAAGCTATGAGAGGAACACATCTATATTCATCACGCATCAGCAGCCGCCAACAAAACGACAACTACATAGTGCGTTGCTCCAGGCTGAGACCCAGGGTGACGAATGGTGAATGCGCGCCCCAGGGAGACGCTTTGAACCAAATCTCAGCAACACTTGAGCTATTGGTAACGAGACTGGAATTCTTCTAAGGGATCGGTTTCTCCCATCGACCCACCAATGCCTGATCTCTCAACCACGATGCTGAGCAATATCTCCAGTTGGCATGAGGATGATCCAAACGCTCACCTAGCGCTTGGGGACATCTCGTGTGTTTCGTCTCGAGCCTTAAGCCTGGTGTACCGCCATCGGGCTCATCGTCTGTTAAGTGAACACTTTCTTGCATTCAGAGGAGCAGTCGAAATGATGGCCGGCATGGACTATCACCATGAGAACTTCTGTTCATTGGTGAACCAACTCGCGCAATTGCCGTTCCGCAGTGCAGAGTGTCGTCAGTTGGAGAGGAGAGCGCACCACGAGGTTGTTGCCTACCTCAACCGTGTCGGGCAGTTCTACTACTTTGGGAAGTCAGTCCTAGTTCGTGGCCTTCTCCGCGCGGGGAAAAGAGAACTGAAGGATCAAATCCCGTCATTAATCTCCAGTCTGCCATTTCGTCATAAAATCACGGCCCATCGTTCGATAGATTTTCCCAAGGAATGTGACACGGGCCGGCTTCAAGAAATCCATGCCATTTCCATTGGGCCGTTGGGAGGCCAGATGTTTGTGCCCAGACAGTCAACAATCGGGGTAAGGCCTGAGGAATTGATGTTCTACCCAGACCGGTTTTATTATCGGGCATACCAACTCATCCTCAAACATGATCCAAATGTGGAACCAGCCTCTTTTGTTCCGGAGAGAGACCACCACAAATACATTCTTGAGTGCTACAACCTGATCGAACTACTCCTTCAATGATCATGGAGATTCCACCAAACACCCGCCGCGCGGCCCAGAGCTAACTGTCATGAGCGAACCATCGCAATCTACCCGTCGTCAAACCGGCATCACCTCGGTGACGATTGAGAACTTCAAGGGCATCGGCGCGCCGGTGACTATCCCGCTTCGCCCAATCACGCTCCTTTTCGGCGCCAACAGCGCCGGCAAGAGCACCATGATCCAGGCCTTCCACTATGCTCGCGAAATCCTGGAACGTGACAACGCGAACGCAGACGTGCCGGCGGCCGGTGGAAACGCCATCGATCTCGGAGGCTTCCACAACATGGTTCACAAGCACGACCTCACTCGCAACATCCGTATCGGATTCGAGATCACTCCCGACGACGATGGCTTGCCCGATCTTGCCGAGGTGGAAGGAGTCGATTTTGAGGGCGACCGGAGTTACTGGAATGCACAGTTCAGCAAACGCCTTGCGGCAGAGGTCGTCGAATGGATGAAGCAGAACAAAGGACCAGCAACCGAATGGGACTATAAACAAGGTAGCGAGCTTTTTGAACGATCGCAGAGCGAAGCGAATCTCATCCGCTCTTCTAGACCCAATGCGAACCGCGTCATGCGGACAGTTGGCCTGCAACTCTCAATCGCCTGGGATGGCCAGAGGATGAGACCGTGGGTGAATTCGGCCCGCTACCTCCTCAACGGTCAATCGCTCCTTGTCATCTCTCAGGAACAGATCCACGGGCTCGTGGCTATTGGTGAGATGGACGCCAAGCATCCCGCGCTTGTTGAACTGTTGAATCCGATTGCCGAGGGAGATGACAACGATCGTGCCGGATCCGCCGAAAGAGACTTGTCGGCATTCTTCGAGCTGCGTTCAGATGCTCGCGGATGGGTGGTGCTTCGCGAGCAAACCCGTGTCCTTCCTCAGCTCTCCCGCCTAAACCCATTAGGATTGCCCTTGACCCACGAGGAGGGAAGCACCGCGCGGGACTTCTTCATCGCAACGATCGTCAATCAGATCATTCTCGGGACCACTACACTCCTGAAGAGAGAGCTGGCGCGGTTTCGTTACGTCGGCCCCATCAGGGAGCGCCCGGCGCGCGACCACAAGGCCCCTGCGGTGATCGAGGAGGCACGCTGGGCCGACGGCTCGGCCGCGTGGGATCTCATCGTTCAGAGCTACGATCCAGTCGCCCAAAGAGGCAACGCCTTCGTGCAGGAACTCAGCCTGTGGACGAGCGGGACGGATAAACTGGATCTGGGCTACGCCCTTGACGTTCACGCGCAGCGAAGGATTCCCGTCGACAGCATGCTGATGGCGAACCTGAAGCTGCTTCGCGACAATTACGAAGAGAGGGACCAGGAGTTTTATCAGAAGGCGATATGGCCGGCCCTCCAGAACACGGAAACTCAGGCGGCGCTAAGGTTCTCGGACCTGGCGAACCAGGTGCAGGTGGGGCCGTCAGACATCGGAGTGGGTGTGATCCAAGTCGTTCCTGTGGTTGCAGCGAGCCTCGCGGCGGACAAAAGGATTGTCGCGTTGGAACAGCCGGAACTGCATCTCCATCCCTCAGCGCAAGCAAAGCTCGGGGACCTTTTCATTTCTCAGATCAAGCGGGAAAAGCTCTTCCTGCTTGAGACCCACAGTGAATTGCTGATACTCCGACTCCTCAAGCGCATCAGGCAGACAACAGACAATGAGTTGCCTGGCGGCGAACTTGCGCTGAAGCCCGAGGATCTTGGGGTTCTCTACGTCGAGAGATCCGCGGAAGGCGCCAGAATCACTATTCTGGAATTGGATCAACAGGGTGAGTTCCTCGGTCGTTGGCCGGGTCAAAATGGATTCTTCGAAGAACGAGCCAAGGAGCTTTTTGAATAATGCACAAAGAAGTCGCCATCGAACCCGCGTATCTATCCAGCTGGGAACGCATCCGCTTCGTGATGGGCCAGTGCGGATTCGATCACGGAAGACTGATTAGCGAGTTCCCGAAGCAGACTTGGAAGAAGCAGGTCATGCAGGCCGTTTCACGCTGTGCAGACGTGGAGAAGAAGAAGGTCGAAGAATACCTCAACCAGGCAAAAGAGCGCGTCATCCGAACAGGTCGGCATTTTGAGGAAGGAGAAACTTGGACGCGGAACGCGAAGCGAGAACATAACCACCGACCCTTTCACGCTATCGTGACCAATGGGCAGCCTGACCTCGGAGAGGGATTCATCGATGGAGATGATATACATGCCGAGCATCCCACCTGGAAGGTGAATACCGATTGCAGGATCACGCGCACCACAGCGGAAATGGGGGCGTGTGCGGTTGTGCTTTTGAGGCAGGCCAGTAGTGTGCAGTTCATAGATCCCTACTTCGACCTCAAGCCCACATACGTCAGGCCTCTCTGTAAATTCATTGAGCTCGCCTGGGATGGAAGGCCCATCAGCCAAATGTCGTATCATTTCAAGGAGACGCGTGAAGCCAGTTGGAATCCGGCATTGTTCGAAACTAAGCTGCTGGAGGATTTCCATCCCCGCGTGAAGCAGCACAGGGGGCTCAAGCTCTCCTTCTTCAAGTGGCGGGCTCGATCAGATCAGGTCAGTGAAGGCCTGCACGCCAGGTACATTCTGACAGACGTAGGTGGGTTGTCCTTTGAGCACGGCTTGGACGAGGGATCGGACATGACCGATGTCAAAATCCTCGCCAAGTCCGGCGGCGTGTACCCGAGCCAATGGCTCAGGTTTTCGGCTCCGCCAGCTCCGACGGAGCTGGCGGGCGCTTGGGGACTGAGCAGCGAAGGAGTGAAGAAGTTACATTGACCTGTTGGGTGGGGCAGACAGCGAAGACCGACAGCGGTCATCACATTGCCTGCCTCCCCGGTTGCGAATCGGAACGCGATGGATGACGATGCTCGGAAAGCAAGGCTGTCCGAGCAAATAACGCAGAGGGTTGGGTATCCACCAACCGCGGTGTCTGAATGAATCTCAACTGCGGAGCTGAGGTATGAAAAGCTACAATCCGAAAATTGAAAACGGATATCGGGTCTTCGATGACCAAACAGAGGCGATTCGATGGAAGCACAAGCTTGCCCGGCCCCCTGGTCGTATGCTCACCAAATGCCCGTTTTGCAACGAAGGATTCATGAGCAAGGACATTGCTGAGCATCGCGTAACCTGCAAGCACCGACGGCCGGCCCCGGTGAAATCCAAACCAGTCATGCAGTCCGCGACCCCACCCCCAACGTCGCCCAAGTATAATCTCTGCACCGGAAGGCTGATGCTCCCGGTCGATGTAGGAACACCAGATGCCGCAGGGAGGAGCGCCCCCAAGACGCCAGCGCCTGTGCCGAGCCGGACGACTTCTTCTGGAGTCGCCCGCCCTGAGAGCCCCGGCGCCGTCACCAAGTGCGATGTTGGGAGCAGAACTATTCAGAGACTGACTGTGCTCGCTGCGGAGCGGGAAAAGTGGGTTGCTGAAGAGATCGAGCGCATCGCCGGTGAAGCTTGGGCTGCGACCGTGGGGGTTTTTCTGACCCAAGACCAGGCTTTACGGATGGCCAAACAGGAGGTGCTCAGGCAACTGCCCAGGCTCTCCCCAAAAATCCGCAAGCAGGTCGAGGCACTCTTCATAGCAGAAGGGTGGCGGACTTTGCTGAAGAACGCGCCTCCCGGGCTGTTCCCTCCCGGCACTGGGCCATGAAAAGGTTGCCCCGAGCGGCAGATAGCCCCCCGGCTTCGCAGTCCCTAGTCTCTGCTGGATCACACCTTGTGGCCGAGTTTCTCCCGCTTGGTTTTCAGATAGCGCTCGTTGTGCGGGTTCGGCTTGATCCGGATCGGGACCTGCTCCGCAATCTCAAGCCCATAGGCGTCCAGGCCCACGACTTTCTTTGGATTGTTGGTGAGGAGCCGGATGCTCTTCAGCCCAAGATCCACCAGAATCTGCGCGCCCAACCCGTATTCCCGAAGATCCATCTTGAAGCCCAGCTTCAGGTTCGCCTCGACGGTGTCGTAGCCTTGCTCCTGGAGCTTGTAGGCCTTGATCTTCCCCGAGAGACCGATCCCCCGCCCTCCCTGTCGCACGTAGACGATCACTCCGCGACCCTCGTCGCCGAACAAGCACGCGCTTGTGCCCCGCCACCTCGCCCTTCACCAGCGCGAGATGGTGCTGGTGATCGACGTTCGACTGATAGAGGTGAAGCTGGAACTCCCCGAACTCCGTGGGCATCCGCACCGATTCCACCCGCTCGATCAAGCGCTCCCGCGTGCGGCGGAATTTGATGAGATCCTCGATCGAACAGATGCGCAGCTTGTGCTTGCGAGCGAACTTGAGCAACTCGGGCAGCCGGGCCATGCCGCCGTCGTCGTTCATGATTTCGCAGATGACGCCGATGGGACGACAGCCCGAAAGCCTCGCCAGATCGACCGCCGCCTCGGTGTGCCCCGCTCGTCGCAACACCCCTCCGGCCTTGGCGCGAAGCGGGAAAACGTGGCCCGGCTGGACCAGGTCCTCCCGGACGGCTGTGGGGTTCGCGAGCACCTGAATCGTGCGGGCCCGATCGGCCGCGCTGATCCCCGTGCTAATGCCCTGGGCGGCGTCCACGCTGACCTGAAAGTCGGTCTTAAAAGTGTCCCGGTTCTGCGCGACCATCTGTTCGATGCCCAATTGGGTCAAACGCTCCGACGTCGTCGGGACGCAGATCAGGCCCCGTCCAAATCGGGCCATGAAGTTGACGGATTCAGGGGTGGCCTTTTCTGCCGCCATGATCAAATCCCCTTCATTCTCGCGGTCCGCGTCGTCCACCACGATCACCATGCGGCCTTGCCGCAGATCCTGGAGAGCCGACTCAATGGAATCAAAAGAGCGTGTCATTTGAGGCCGCCAAGCTACGGGACCGCGGGTCAGCATCAAGAAATATCAAAAAACCGCTTGCCAGAGGGAGTGGCGTTTTCTTTCACTTTGGTTTGCTGGCGCTTTCGCCAGTTCCGCTTTTCAGACCCGGCTGGCCGCCGATTCGAGAGGCATCGGTTTTTTCGGAAATGAGCACCAAAAGTTTTTCGTCACGGAAGGGCGTTCTAGCGGGTGGCAACTGGATCATTGACCAGGTCAAGATCGTGGATGTCTTCCCGCAGCGCGAATCGTTGGCCAACATCCTGAGCCAGTCCGCCGGCACAGGAGGAGCGCCTTACAACGTGCTCGTGGACCTCGCAAAGCTCGGCGTCGACTTCCCTCTCTGGGGCGCCGGCCTCGTCGGCAAGGACCCCCTCGGCGCCTCCATCCTGGAGGATTGCTCCCGCAACAAGATCGATACCCGGTTCCTGAAAAGCACCGCCGAGGCGCCGACGTCCTACACCGACGTGATGACCGAGAAGGCCGACGGCAAGCGCACCTTCTTCCACCTTCGCGGCGCGAACGCTCTCTGGAAGGGGGCCGACATCGACTTCTCGAAAACGAAGGCCCGGCTCTTCCATCTCGGCTACCTCCTGCTGCTCGACGCGCTCGACGAGCCCGACGTCAAGTTCGGCTCGAAGGCCGCCCGACTTCTCGCGGCCGCGCAGGACGCGGGCCTGAAGACCAGCGTCGATGTTGTCAGCGAGGACAGCGACCGATTCAGCAAGGTGGTCTCGCCCGCGCTCAAGTACGTCGACTTCTGCATCCTGAACGAAATCGAGGCCGGAAAGACGGCGGGATTCAAGATCCGCCAGCCGGATGGACAGCTCGACACCGTGTCGCTGCGTCACGCGGCGGGGGCGTTGCTTCAGAAGGGCGTTCGTGAGCTTGTCGTCATCCACTTCCCCGAAGGAGCGTTCGCCCGGACCCGAAAGGGCGAGGATGTCTGGCAACCCAGCCTCAAGCTCCCCGCGAAATACATCGCCGGAGCGGCCGGAGCGGGCGATGCCTTCTGCGCCGGGGCCTTGCTCGGCTTCCACGAAGATTGGGAGTTGAAGAAGTGTGTCCAGACCGGCGTCGCCGCGGCCGCCGCATCCCTCTCGGACCCCACCTGCACGCAAGGAATGAAGCCTCTTGCGGCCTGCGAAGCCCTCGTGAAGAAGTACGGATACCGTGCCGCGCTGGAACCCGAGGACTGAGGGCTAGCGCGAGATCTCGAGCATCCGCTCAATGGGGCGGCGGGCCCTTTCGATGATCTCGGACGAGAGTTCCACTCGGGGATGAAGCTTCGCCATGCAATCGTGGAGCTTCTCAAGGGTGTTCATCTTCATGAACCGGCATTCGTTGCACCGGCAGCGGTCCGTCGGCGCGGGGATGAAGGTCTTGCCCGGACATTCCCGTCGCAACCGGTGAAGCATGCCGGCCTCGGTGGCGATGACAAACTCGCGCGCCGCGGAGGCTTTGCAATACGCGACCATCCGCTCGGTGGAGCAGACCTCGTCCGCAAGCATCCGAACCGCGCGGGTGCACTCCGGATGGGCCACGACAGGCGCGCCGGGATACTGCTGTCGGATCCGCGTGATGCTCGAGTGCGTCCACTCGACGTGGACATAGCAGTTCCCCTTCCAAAGCCGCATCGGCCGACCGGTCTGCTCCGTCACCCACGCGCCGAGGTTCTCGTCCGGAACGAACAGGAGATCCCGGTCCTTGGGCGCCGCGTTCACAATTCTCACCGCGTTGCCGCTGGTGCAGATCACATCGCTCAGCGCCTTCACCTCCGCGCTGCAGTTGATGTAGGCGATCGTGTAGAAGTTCGGGTTTGTGTCCTGCAGGGCCTTGAGCTTGGGCCCGGGACAGCTCTCCTCCAACGAACAGCCTGCGTCGCGGTCGGGAAGAACCACGATCTTGTTCGGGTTCAGGATTTTTGCGGTCTCCGCCATGAAGTGAACGCCGCAGAACACAATCACCTCCGCGGATGTCTTGGCCGCCTGCTGCGCCAGCCCGAGGGAATCGCCAACGTAGTCCGCCACGTCCTGGATCTCCGCCACCTGGTAATTGTGCGCGAGAATGATTGCGTTGAGGCGGCGCTTCAGGTCGACGATCTCCCGGGAGAGCGCGTCCAACCGAGCGGGAGGCAGTGTCGGACGCGCCTCCGTGATGGAAGGGGCTAACGACGGGTTCTCGGTCAAATCGAGCATGGGCGCAACCTAGGTGGCGCGAGCGAACGCGTCAAACGTTCCGCGGCGCCCTGTCGGCCGCGCGGTTCCGCCCGATGCCTTGGAGAGCGGGCCTGGAAGGGAATCGGAGCGCCCGGCCCTCATCCATCAGCAGGGCTCCGCCCTTGGAGCCCGATACAGAACAACCTCAGGCCCAGCGGCGGTTTGCCGGGTCTTACGCGCCGTGAGACGGAATGAAGAGGGAAGCTTCACGCTTCCTCAGCATTGTGAATCCCAACCCGCATGGCGGGCCATATTCCCCGCAGACCGGTCCCCTCCGGAAAAAGTCTCATCAGAATCTTTCAAAATCCCCTTGTCTTTCGAGCCCCGATTGGTACGTTTCCCCGCCTTGCTTTATGAAAGCTGATATTCATCCCAAGTATTTGGAATCGGAGATCCGTTGCGCCTGCGGCAACGTGATCCATACCCGTTCCACCCGCCCCAGCATCATCGTCGGCATTTGCAACGCCTGCCATCCGTTTTACACCGGGCAGCAGAAGTTCGTCGACACCGCCGGACGCGTGGACAAGTTCCAGCAGCGCATGGCGAAGACCCAGGCGGCCCAGGAGGCCGCCGCGGCGTCCGCGACCAAGAAAAAGAAGAAGTAGCCCGCTTTCGACCCTCCGCCCGCAAGAGCTCCGCTTTTGCGGGCGGATTCTTTTTATCCCATGGATCTCCGCCACCACATCGAGAACCTCCGGGCGCGTTTTCGGGAGGTGGAGCATCTGCTGAGCGATCCCAGCGCGTTCAGCCAGGCGCAGAAGTTCCAGGAGCTTTCCCGGGAATACGCGCGGCTCAAGGATCTGGTCGGCGTCGGGGACGAGTATCTCAAGGCGGCGAAGGAGCTTGGGGAGAATCGCGAGCTCGCGGCGTCCGAGCCCGCCAGCGGCGAGCTGGGACAGATGGCGCGCGAGGAGGTGATCCGGCTGGAGGCGGCGGTCGCCGGGCTGACAAAGTCGGTGCAGCGCGGGCTGGTGCCGCCAGACCCCACCGACTCGCGCAACACCATCATCGAAATTCGCGCCGGCGCCGGCGGGGCGGAGTCCGCCTTGTTCGCCGCCGACCTGCTGCGGATGTACAGCCGATACGCCGAGGCGCGCGGATGGAAGATCGAGCCCATGGACGCCAGCCCCTCCGACCTTGGCGGGTTCCGCGAGGTGATCTTCATGGTCAAGGGCGACGAGGCGTTCCGGCGGCTGAAGCAGGAGAGCGGCGTTCACCGCGTGCAACGAGTGCCCGCGACGGAGGCCCAGGGACGCGTCCACACGAGCACGGCCACTGTCGCCGTTCTGCCTGAAGCCGAGGAAGTCGACGTCCAGATCAAGCCCGAGGAGCTCGACATCACCGTCTGCCGCGCCAGCGGCCCGGGCGGACAAGGCGTCAACACCACGGACAGCGCGGTCCAGATCATCCACAAGCCCACGGGGCTCACCGTGCGCTGCGCCGACGAACGATCGCAGCTGAAGAACAAGGACAAGGCGCTGAAGGTGCTTCGGTCCCGCCTGCTGGAGAGAAAGATCGCCGAGGAGAACGCCAAATACGCCGCGAATCGGAAAGCGCAGGTCGGCAGCGGCGAGCGCAACGAGAAGATCCGCACCTACAACTTCCCGCAAAACCGCGTCACCGACCATCGCATCGAGCTCACGATCTACAATCTGGCCGCCGTTATGGAGGGCGACATCGATTGTCTGTTGAATCCCCTCCTCGACACGGAGCTGGAGGAGAAGCTGAAGGCGCTGCAGGCCGCGCGCTGACGGAAGGCGGGGTCAGGAAGCGCTGAAGAGCTCGCGAACAGGCTGCCCGCGATCCGTGATCGGCACGGGCCGATCGTCGTCGTGCAGGAACTTGTCGGGCTTGATGCCGAGAGCGCAGTGAATCGTGGCGTGAAGATCCGGCACGCTGACGGGCCTCGAAACAATCGTCCGGCCCAGCTCATCCGTCTCCCCAATCGCCTGCCCCAGCCGCAACCCGCCGCCGGCCAGGGCCACGCTGAACGCCTTCGACTGATGCCCTCGTCCGCCGCCGTTGTCGAAGTCGGGCGGACGCCCAAACTCGGTCGCAACCACGATGAGCGTTCGGTCCAGCATCCGATGCGCCTCCAGATCGTCCACGAGCGCGGCCAGTGATCGATCGAGGTCGCGGATGAGCAGGTGCTGGTTCTTATGCCCCTCGTTGTGGGTGTCCCAGCCTGTGCCGTTGATGAAGTTCAGGTTGAACGACACCTCCAGGAATCGCACGCCGCGCTGGGCAAGCCGGCGCGCGAGGAGACAACGCTGGCCGAACTCGCTTCCGTACTTCGCCCTCAGGGAATCAGGCTCCTCAGCGAGGTTGAAAGCTTTCATGAAATCCCCGCGGGCGAGCCGCTGGCTCTCGCCGACGGAAGCGTCATAATCGATCAGGATCCGTTCATCAGGATGGCGAGAGAGGAACCCGGCGCGCGCCTCCGCGAGCAACGCTTCGCGGCGGGCCTGCCGCTCCAGCGAGATGAAGTCGGGACGCCGCAATCCCGCCGGGCCTGCCTGGGTGTCGGTGAGATACACATAGCCATGACGCGCGCCCAGGAAGCCGGGTCCGCGGGTGACATTCGGATATCCCATCACCACATACGGCGGAATGCCCGGTTCCAGGCTGCCGCGCTGATGCGACACGATGGACCCAATCGATGGATAGATCACGGTGCCGCTTGTGGGTCGGCCGGTGTGCAGGCGATTCGTCGCGGCGGCGTGTTCGTCCACCACGTCGTGGTGCATCCCGCGAAGGAGGGCAAACCGATCGAGCCGGCGCGCGCATTGGCTCAGAGGCTCCGCGACGCGAACTCCAGGCACGGCGGTCTCCACGGAGGGATACGCGGATCCCGGGACCTTCTTCCCATCGCCCAAGGTTTTGGGATCCCACATGTCCACATGGCTCGCGCCTCCCCCCAGCCAGACGAAGACGCAATGCTCCGCCTTCCCCTTCGGGTGGAGGATCTCCTCCTTGCGGGATTCATCGCCCGTCGCCGACACAAGCCCCGACGCGGCGGAAGCAAGCCAGGCGGACGCGCCCGCTGTCCGCGCAAGAAATTGGCGGCGCTTCATGAATCCGGGGTTTCCGGAGGATCCCGTGAAGTTCTTCAAGGAGCTCATGGCACAAAAACGAACTCGGGGGAATTGATGAGGGCCCAGAGAAAATCCTCCATCCGCTCGCGCCAATCCGCCGTCAACTCGGGGGTGGCGACATCGCCGGCGCGCGCGCGGTTTTCCATCTCCTGCTTCAATCGGGTGGCCTCGGGGTTCAAGTGATTCGACCAGGACACGGGTCGCAGCGGGGCGTCCGCGGCGCGGCGATCGCCCGGTGAAACCGCGACTCTGCGCTGGTCAAACCCGGGCGCAAGGAGACCCGCAAACATCGATCGCTCGCGGTCGGTGGGCTCGCGCGATAGCACTCGAACAAAGACCGAGTCGACCAGCCATTCCACGTTGGCGGCGCTCAGGCAAAGCCGCGTGACGGCGTGATCATCGGACAGGCGGACGACGCGCCCGTTGGCGAGCAAACCGTTTGCAAGCACCGCGGGCTGGATGACGTTCGGCGATTCCTCGCGAACGGTGACGGCGCTCTGTCGTGACTCCCGCCACCCGAACGCCGTGAGAGCGTCGCAGATCTGCTGGGCGCGAGGCATTGAGAGCGCGGGGCGGTCCCGCTCGTTGGATAGGGACGCAAACTGCCACGCTCGTTCCGGACGACCCAGGTTGTTGAACTCCTGCACCGGTCGACGGCCATCCACATCCATGTTCAGTTCCTCGGCCCCGAACGGCTCGCCGCAGATGGCGAACAGCGAGTCCACCACCTGCTCCGCTGTCATGCGTCGACGGCATTGGGAAGCGAACATCCGGTCCTCCGGCTTGGTCTCCCGGCTGCCCTCCGGCTTGGCTTCCCGCTGATAAGCGCGGGTGTTGAGGATGAGCCGAGCCGCGCGCTTGAGGTCGTAGCCTCCCATCATGAACTCGCGAGCGAGAAAATCCAGGAGCGCGGGATCCGAGGGCAAAGCGGTTTCCCAATCATCCACAGGCTCGACGATCCCCCAGCCAAAAAAGCGCTTCCACATCCGATTCACGATCACGCGCGCGAACCTTTCGTTGCGCGGAGAGGTGATCAACGCGGCCAGCCGCTCCCTGGAGTCCGCAGGCTGGCGCAGGACGCCCTCGGGCAACGCGTCCTCCGTCAGCTCACGCAAAGGCCACCGAGGCTCGACCTTGCTCCCGGGCGCCAGGGTGACCTTCACCTTGCGCCCCACGATCACATTCGCGTTGGTGGGGATGGTGCTCGTGAGCGGCACGGGCTGGACATCGCGTTTCAACATCGCGGCCAGATGGAACAGGTCCTCCTGCTTGAAATGGTGATAGGGAGCGTCGTGGCACCGCGCGCACTGCATCTGCATGCCTAGAAAGGCCTGGGCCAAAACCTGGGCCTTCTGCGCCATGGGAACATCGTTGTCGGTGGCGATGGCGAACCCTGCGGGACCTCCGTAGTACGCGCTCCCTTGCATCATCACCAGATCGGTCGCGAATCGATCGAAGGGCTCGTTGTCGCTGAGCGCGTCGTGAATCCACCAACGAAAAGGCCCGGTGTTGTTCAGCATCGGCTTCACGATCCCCGGGTTTTCCGCCAGCACATCCTGCCAATAGCTGGTCCAATGATCCGCCCAAGCGGGATCGTCGAGCATCCGGTCGATCACGCGGGCGCGTCGATCCGGGCCAGCGTCCTTCTGAAAGGCGTCGATCTCCTCGGGAGTCGGGGGCACGCCGCGTATGTCGAGACTCAGCCGTCGTAAGAACGCGGAATCCGGGGCGACCCGCGCGGGCCTCACGTTGCGGGCTTGCATCCGAACGTCCAGGAATTGATCGATCGCGCTCTCGCCGTTCGAGGCGGGCGCGCTGCGGGTCGGCGGGCGCGCTTCGGCCCAGGCTCTTGCCTCTTCGTGCCGGGATCGCCAGTAGGCATCGTCGCGCGCCGCGAGACGACGCCGTTGGACCCGATCCTCGCGCCGCCAGTGATCCCTCCGCTCCGACTCCAGGGCGTCCCATCCCGCCTCCGTGAGGGGCCAGAGGGATCGACCCGATGGCGCCAGGACGAAAAACGACTCTCCCGCGGCCGCCACGCTGACGGACAGCTCGCCGGGCTCGGGACGCCGCGCCTTGTGCGCGATCAGGCCTTCGAGGGTCACCTCGTGGGGCTGCCCGTCGTTGGTCCAGGAAACCAGGGTCTCGAAATGCCCAGGCCGTAGGTATCGGGCGCCGGGCGCCAGCAGAGCCGGCGTCGCGGGCACTTCTTCATGTCCGTCGGCGGTAAGACTGGCGAAAGGAGTCGATGCCACGATCCGGCCATCGACCTTGAGACGCGCGGCGCCGCGAGCTCTCAACAGCAGACGGTGCTCTCCCGCGGGCAGCTGAACAGCGGCGGTCCCTCGAATCAGGAAGGGCGGCTTGCGGTCTTGCCGAATGCCTTGATCGGAGTAGCGCGTGGGAAGCGCCGGGAACGCGAAGGCGGGTTCGGCATAGGTCTCGGAGACGATCGAATTCGTGAAGTTCCAGTCGAGAATGTCCGGCAGGCCCTCGACGATCTGAACCTTGACCCTCCCCGCGGCGCCCGCGCCGACCGACGCCAAAGCCTCCCCCAAGGCCGCGGGAGGCAGCCCCAGGGCGCCGCACAGGGCCAGAATGACCACGCGACGCCCTACGCGGACCGGATCGAACGCCAGCGGCAGGCTGCGGGACGGAGGCGTCATGATGGCAACAAGACGTTCACGGGGAAATAGGAGGACAAGCTGACTGAACTGGAGATGAGAGGCAAGGCGCAACAACGCCGCTTTCCGCGGGCGTCCGAGCGAGCCACGAGCGCCTGTCCCTCCAAGCTCCGCTTGATTCGCGCGGGCCTGAACGAAGAACAGACTTTACTGATCGGGGCCAAAGAGCCAATAAATCCGGCCCGGACCGTTCCCTCGCGCCGCGCGTGGAATCGAGCGGGATACGCCCGGGTGATTTCAACTGAACTGGCCATGCCCTGCCAACCCGATCACAGTCAACAGCGCGCGCCCAGCGCGACCGAGTTAACAATGAACAAATACATCGTCGAGTTGATCGGAACCTTCTTTTTCGTGTTCACCATTGGCATGACGGTCATCAAGCCCGATGTGGGCAATTTCGCGCCGATCGCGATCGGCGCGGTTCTCATGGTGATGATTTACGCGGGCGGTCACATCTCCGGGGGGCACTACAATCCCGCGGTCACCGTCGCGGTGTGGATCCGAGGCCGCTGCGCCACCTCCGATGTCCCCGCCTACCTGCTGGCCCAAATCGCCGGGGCCGCGTTGGCGGCGACAGCCGCGCTCTTCCTCAAAGGCAACCCCGAGATCACGCCCGCCGCGTTGAAGACGGGTCCGGCCTTCATCGCGGAGTTTCTGGGGACCTTCGCCCTGGCGTGGGTGGTGCTCAACGTCGCCACCGCTAAAGGCACCGCCGGGAATTCCAACTACGGGCTCGCCATCGGCTTCACGGTGCTCGCGATGGCTTTCGCGGTCGGAGGCGTCTCGGGAGGCGCGTTCAACCCCGCGGTGGCCGTGGGCATCTCCATCATGCGCCTCATTCAAGGTTCCAGCGCCTGGATTCACATCTCCGCCGACCTCGCGGGCGGCATCGCCGCGGCCCTTGCGTTCAAACTGGTGAACCCTAACGACCGCTAGCTCGCCGCGACGCTCCCGTTTTCCCGACCTCCACTCAACGCTTTCGTATCCGCACTCGTCTATGCCCAAAGTCACTCGCGCATTGTTGTCCGTGTCCGACAAGTCAGGCCTCGTGCCCTTCGCTCAAACGCTCGCGCAGTTGGGGATCGAGCTCATCTCCACCGGCGGCACCGCGCAGGCGTTGCGCGCGGCGGGACTCCAGGTGAAGGATCTCAGCGATCACACCGGGTTCCCCGAGATGCTCGACGGCCGCGTGAAAACGCTCCATCCGAAGGTGCATGGCGGACTCCTCTACCTGCGAGGAAACGCGGTTCACGAGGAAACCGTCAAGGCCCATCAGATCGCGCCCATCGACCTCGTCGTGGTGAACCTCTATCCGTTCGAAAAAACGGTCGCCAAGCCTGACGTTCCGCTTCACGACGCGATTGAGAACATCGATATCGGCGGCCCCTCCATGCTCCGCAGCGCGGCGAAGAACCACGAGAGCGTGACGGTCATCGTGGATCCCGCGGACTACGAGCTCATCGCGGCCGAGCTGAAGGCGTCCGGGGACACCACTCTCGCGACTCGCCGCCGTCTCGCGGCTAAAGTCTACGCGCGCACGGCGGCCTACGACGCCGCGATCGCCCAACACCTCAGCCGGGCGTTCGGCCTCGCGCCTTCCGGATCGGCCCCCGCCGCCCTGATCGTCCAGGCGCCGTTGTCGCAGCCCCTGCGCTACGGGGAAAACCCTCATCAGAAGGCGGCCCTCTACGGACGCTTCCCGGAGTACTTCGAGCAACTCCACGGGAAGGAGCTTTCGTATAACAACATCCTGGATCTCACAGCCGCCGCGGCCCTGATCGCGGACTTCCAGGGCGAGCCTCCCACCGTCGCGATCCTCAAGCACACCAATCCGTGCGGCGTGGGCCAGGGATCGTCGTTGAAGGAGGCGTGGGACAAGGCTTTCGCCACCGACAAGCAAGCCCCGTTCGGAGGGATCATAGCGGTGAACGCGCCGCTCGATCTTCCCTGCGCCGAGGCCATCGCGGAGATCTTCAGCGAGGTGATCATCGCGCCGTCCTTCACCCCCGAGGCCCTTGCCCTGCTGCAGAAGAAGAAAAACCTCCGGCTCCTCCGCATCCTCAAGAATCCGCATGAGGCGAACGCGATTGATGTCCGCAGCGTCGGGGCGGGATCGTTCCTTTGGCAGGAGCGCGACCTCCATCGCGCCGACTCCGGACTGCTGAAGGTGGTGACGAAGCGCCAACCGACGGAGGCCGAGCTCCGCGCCGCGCTCTTTGGCTGGAAGGTGGCGAAGCATGTCAAATCCAACGCGATTGTTTACTCCGCCGCCGACCGCACGCTGGGAGTGGGAGCGGGGCAGATGAGCCGCGTCGATTCGAGTCGCATCGCGGTTTGGAAAGCCGGCGAAGCCGGGCTGTCGCTGGCGGGCAGCGTGGTGTGCAGCGACGCCTTCTTTCCCTTCGCCGATGGCCTGATCGCGGCCGCCAAGGCCGGCGCGACGGCGGCGATCCAACCGGGCGGCTCCATGCGCGACGCCGAGGTGATCGCCGCGGCCGACGCGCACAACGTGGCCATGGTGTTCACAGGCGTCCGGCATTTCAGGCATTGACCCGCGGCCACCATGAAAATCCACTTCCTCGGCGCCACGCGGACGACCACCGGCTCGATGTATCTTCTGGAGGTCAACGGGCGGAGAATCCTTCTTGAGTGCGGGCTGTACCAGGGCCGCCGCGACGAGTCGATCGAGCGCAACCGCCATTTCCCGTTTGATCCCGCGGCCCTCGACGCCGCGATCCTCAGCCACGCGCACATCGACCACTGCGGCAACCTGCCGAACCTTTGCCGACAGGGCTTCAAGGGAAACATTCATTGCACCTTCGCCACCCGCGATCTGGCGAGCGTCATGCTGGAGGACTCCGCGCACATCCAAATCGCCGACGCCGCCTTCGTGACGAAGCAACGCGCTCGGAAGGGCCTTCCCGCCGTCGAGCCGCTCTATTCGGTCAACGACGCCGAGATGGCGATCCGCCAGTTTGTCACGATCGGATACGACCGCCCCATGCCGGTTGCGGACGGAGTCACGGTCACCTTCAAGGACGCGGGACACATCCTCGGATCGGCGCAGGTGATTCTGGACGTCCGCGAAGGAGGGAAGAAGTTTCGTTATCTCTTCAGCGGCGACGTCGGACGCGGCAACGACACCATTCTGCGGAATCCGGAGCCCGTCGACCAGGTGGACTATCTTCAGATCGAAAGCACCTACGGCGATCGGGAGCACAGCGACCGCGCGAACTCCGAGGCCGAGATGCTCCGCCTGCTCCAGCAGACGCTGGAAGGAAGCGGCAAGGTCATCATCCCGGCCTTCGCGGTGGGACGCACTCAACAGATTGTTTACGCGCTCAACCAGCTCCATCTCGCGGGCCAGCTGCCGCGCGTGCCGATCTACGTGGACAGCCCGCTGAGCGTGAACGCGACCGAGATCTTCCGGCTGCACCCCGAGTGCTTCAATGACACGATCTATCGCTTCCTCCGCGAGAAGGCGAACCCCTTCGGAATGGAGAACCTCACCTACATCCGTGAGTTGGCGCATTCCAAGGCCCTGAACGAGCTGAAGACGCCGGCGATCATCATCAGCGCCTCGGGCATGTGCGAAGCGGGCCGGGTTCGGCATCATCTGGCCAACCACATCGGCGACGCGAAGAACCTCATCCTCTTCATTGGGTATTGCGCGCAGCACACCCTTGGCGCGCAAATCCGCGAAGGACGCAACCCGGTGAACATCTTCGGCGAGCCGCACGAGGTGCGCGCGAACATCGCCGCCTTCGATTCCTTCTCCGGCCACGCCGACCGCAGCGAGCTCATCGGTTACGTGAAGAACCTGCAGGGCGACATCAAGAAGATCGCGGTGATCCACGGCGAAGAGCCGCAGAGCCTGGCCTTCGCCCAAACGCTGAGAGAGCTGAAGCCGAACGCCGAGGTGATCGTGCCGGTGCGTCAGCAGGTCATGGAAGCGGACTGACCCCTTTCGCGAGGCGGCCACGGACCGCCCGGCGTGGCGTCTCGCGAAAGCGCCCGCCGCTGTTCCCTCCTTGGCGTTGGCCGGATCGCGCGACGCGTTTCGCCCACCGAAACTCGCGCGCCCGCTGTCCAAGCGCCAGAATGCCGACGCGTTCCATGACCAGGCGGAAGGGCCTAGCCCTTGGCTTCAATTAGGCAACGCCCGGCCCCGCGCAGGAACGCAATGCGTCCCCCAATCGCTCGATTTGCTCCAGGGTGTGGGCGGCTGTGACCGTCAAACGCAGACGCGCTTCGCCGCGGGCGACGCTCGGATACCGGATCGCCGGAACCCAAAGCCCGCGCTCCAGCAGACGCGCGGCAACCTTCAGCGCCTCCTCCTCTCCGCCGACGCGTAGAGGGAGGATCGCGCTTTGCGCGGCGGGCAGAGCCCAGCCCGATTCAATGACCTGCTCCTTTACCCGATTCACCCGCGACCATAGCACCTGCCTCAGGCGTTCGCCTTCCTCCGATTGGACCAAGGCGACCGCTTCCTTCGCCGCCCAGGCCACCGCGGGCGGCGGCGCGGTGGAAAAAACGAAGCTGCGCGCCTTGTTCACAAGCCAATCAATCAGCGCGCGCGATCCGGCAATGTAGCCCCCCGACACTCCCAGCGCTTTCCCGAGCGTGCCCATCTGCGCTTCCACATGGCCGCCCATCTCCATGGCCTCAATGACGCCGCGCCGATGCTCGCCGTAAAGCCCGGTCCCGTGCGCCTCGTCCACCATGAGCCAGGCGCCGTAGCGCTCCTTCAACGCGACGATGTCGCGGAGGGGCGCGAGATCGCCGTCCATCGAGAAGACGCTTTCAGTGACAATGAGCGTTTGCGCCCGCGCGACGCCGCCCTGGGATCGGGCCTCGTTGGCCCACCGTAGATGGCTTTCCAACTGCCCCAGATCATTGTGATCGAAAACCCGCAGCGTCGCGCGGGACAGCCGCGCCGCGTCGATGAGGGACGCGTGCGCCAGCCGGTCGAGGATCACGACGTCGTCCCTGGAGACCAGCGAGCAGATCGCGCCGATGGCCGTCGCGTAGCCCGTGGAGAACGAAAGCGCCGCCTCGGTTTGCTTGAACCGGGCGATCGCGTCGTCGAGATCGACATGAGGCCTGAGGTTGCCGGAGATCAGCCGCGACGCGCCCGCGCCAACGCCAAACCGTCGCGCGCCCTCGATCATCGCGTCGCGCAAACGCGAATGGTTGGCGAGCCCCAGATAGTCGTTGGACGAGAAGCTGAGAAGCTCGCGTCCGCCCACCGACACCTCCGGCGACTGCGGGGAATCCACCTCGCGCAACCGACGCCGCAGCGCCCGGCTCTCGAGTTCCTCCAATCTTCGCGTCAGTTCAGCGTCCAGGGGGTTCATGGGCTTGGATCCTTTTCGGTCGGGAGGTCCATGGGCCTGGGGGGGCGGCGAATCTTTCTCGCCTGTCCTCAACCGCGTCGGGCCTCCTCGCGGGCCCACGAGTCGGCGGCGAGAATCTGGTCCAGCGACGGATGCTCGACGACCTTGTGGCGATCCATCGTGCGGGCGACGGTCGCGCTGATTCCCACGAAGCTGAGCCGTCGATCGCAAAACGCCTCGACCGCGACCTCGTTCGCCGCGTTGAGCACCGCGGGCAGAGTGCCGCCGGTTTGGCCGGCCTTCCGCGCCAGGTCCAGCGCGGGGAAACGGGAGACATCGGGTTCTTCGAAGTCCAGCCGACCCAGCTTCGCAAGACTCGTCCGCACCCGATCGCTGGCCACGCGGTCGGGATACATCAGGGCATATTGAATCGGCAGGCACATGTCGGGAGTGGAGAGCTGGGCGAGGATCGAGCCGTCGACGAACTCCACCATCGAATGCACGACGCTCTGCGGATGAACCACCACTTGAACGCGCGGCATCTCCATGTCGAACAACCAGCGAGCCTCGATCATCTCGAGTCCCTTGTTGAACAAGGTGGCGGAATCAATGGTGATCTTGCGCCCCATGACCCACGACGGATGTTTCAGGGCCTGCTCCACCGTGATGCGCCCAAACTCGGCTTGCGGCAGCTGCCGGAAAGGTCCGCCCGAGGCGGTCAGCCACAGATTCCGGACCGACGACGACGGCTTGCCATCGAGGCATTGGAAGATCGCCGAGTGCTCGCTGTCGACGGCGAGGACGCGAACGCCGTGCTTTCGCGCCTCGGTCATGACGGCCTCGCCGGCCATGACCAGAATCTCCTTGGAAGCGACAGCGATGTCCTTTCCCGCGCGGATCGCGGCGAGGGCGGGCTGCAACCCGGCGGTGCCTACAATCGCGATCAGAACGATGTCGGCCTCGGGCAGCGTGGCGAGCGCCATCAATCCCTCCGCGCCGCAGTGAACCGTCGTTCCCTCGCCCAGGATCTGGCGGGCCTTGTTCGCCTTCGCGGGATCGGAGAGCGAGACCGCGGAGGGGCGATGTCGCCGGGCCTGTTCGACGAGCAAGTCGAGATTGTTCCCGGCCGCCAAGCCCACCAATCGCAGGCGATCGGGTTGATCCTCGACCACCTTCAATGTGCTCGTGCCGATCGACCCGGTGCTGCCCAGCAAAACGACTTTCTTCATGCCTTTCAGGAAAAGAAGCGAAAGCGCGATCGTGGGCAGACTCGGGATCGTCGACAAGGCTGGATTTGCGCGGCGGCAACCGCGCCTGCGCCGGACAGCCCGGTCATGCGCGATTTTGAAGGTAAAACATCCTTCACGACGGCGTGCAAAACATTAAGGATTGCCCGTTTCACGCACCATGACTTGCGCCAGCGGCGCTGACAAATGAGCACGCGGAGGCGGCGCCGCAGCGCCGCCCTGCCAGCTTTATTGCCCTGTGTGTCAGCTGTAGAATCCCACTAAAAATTAACACGAAGCATTGCCTCAAACGTCCGCCCACGCGGTAGTTCCGCCGTCAGGTTCAGTGGATTTAGCCGGTAGTCGGTATCGAACAGATTTAGCAGGCCCAGACGTATTTCGGCTCGGCGGCGCGCGAAACGGTAGCCTAGCATCAGGTTGTGCTGCCAAAAGTCGTCGCTCGGCAGCGACGGGGTGTAGCCAAGATTTTCCTGATGATGCCATGCCGATTCCCATTGCGTGAAAAAGCCGGACGGCAGATGCAAATTGAGCGCGAAAGAAAGCTGGTGAGCCAGGGCGCGGTTGTTTTGTTCGAGACGGCCCAGGTTTTGCGCCCCTTTGGGGATGTCGGGAAATTCGCCGATGAGTTTCGCCTCGCTCAAGCGGTAACGCGCGCCGACGGAAAAAAAGTCGCCGAGCAGTTGTGAAGCATAGACGGAAACATTTCTTTCCTGAAAAGCCAGGGTCTGTCGCGTGCTGCTGGGCGAATCGGGGCGCCTGAAAACGAACTGGTTGGTCAGCACGCCCACCGCGCGCGTGCCGTCGGAAGCGAGCCACTCGGCCTCGACGCCGAAAAAGGTTTTGCCATGCATCGACTGGTCAAACCCCACGCTGGCCGTTTCAAATCGCGCGGCGGGCAGCAGGCCCGCGACGCTTTCCGGGATCAGGCTGCGGAAGGCTTGGTTGAAGCCGCCGACCTGCGTTGGTTCGAGCCGGATGCTGTTGTCCGAGAAAAGCCCGCCGAGCGAACGCGTGTAGCTGGCGCGCAGCAGCCCGTGTTCCCACGGCGCGAGCAGAATTCCGGCCTTGGGCGAAATGCTTTCCCGCGACGTTTCGCGCGGCGACACCGGGGCGAAATCCGCGTTCTCGGGGAATTCCAGATGGTCGAACGCGACGCCGCCGATGAGGCTCAACGTGTCCAGCGCCTGCCAAGTGTAGTAGCCATAGGCGCTGGAGCGCGAAAAATCCCCGCCGCCGGATTGCCGCGTGACCACGCCTTCCAGCGCGCGGCTCAACGCATCAACGGAATCCACGCGGCCAGATTGCGAGCGCCCGCCGAACACGAGCGAGTGACGCGCGGTCTTGAAAACCTGCTGCAATTCCAGCGAGGCAACCCGGAAGTGGCTGGAATAGTTGTTGGTGAACGGCGGGCCGACGGGCGGCGACTCAAGGCCAATCGTCTGGCCGCCGGATTGAAACAAAAAAATCTGGTCGCTGTTCGGATCTAGCAGGGTCAGCCGGTCATCGAGATGCGACGCGAGCAGCAGCGTGTGAATTCCCGGCGACCACTCTCGATGCCAGCCCGCGTAAATCGTCGGTTCCTGTTTCTCTTCCACGCGAAACCCGGGCGTCGCGCTGGCGGGGTTGTAAAGCCGTGAAATATCGCCGGCGTTGGAGTGAAAGTCCCCCGCTTGCAAATACAAATCGTCCTTCGGGCTGACGCGAAGCTTCATCGTCAGCGCAAAGTTGCGCTGCTCGTCGCGGTTGTTCACGCGCTGTCTGTTGAACTGCCGCAGCGCCGTGTCGAACGCGTAGCTGAAATTGTCTAACGCGCCGAACGCCGTCGCCGTCTCGCTCCAATCGCCACCGCTGCGATAGGTCGTCAGCGAACTTGCGCCGAACGGCCGCGCGTCGAAAAAGCGCAACCGGTCGGACTGCGACAAGACCTGCGACAAATTTCCCGCGCCCGGCGGCGCCAGCAGGTTCGCCACGAGCAGTTCGCTCTGCCGCGCCGTTTCAAGCCGCAGATCAAACCGATTCAAGCTCTGCTCCGCCGCGTAGCTGTTCGCGAGAAGCAGATGCCCGGAAAAATTCGCGTAGTCCTCGCCCACCGCGCGCCCGGCGACGTGGCGGCTCACGTCGCTGAGGCCGGCGTCGTCGTAGATCACCGCGAGGTTCGCGCTACGCACGGCCTTGTCGCTGTCGAGTTGCCCGCGCGAACGGAACGCGGCGCGGTTCTCGTTCTTGTCGTAGGACGTTTCGAGGTCGCGGACGGCGGCGTTCAACTTGTTTTCCTGCCAGAGACGCAGCGCGGAGTAGAGCCACGCGGTCGGGTCGTTCGCGTCGAGTTGCTTTGCGAGACGAAATTCCCTTTCAGCGGCCTGCGCGTCGCCGAGTTCGCTCGCGGCCTTGCCGAGATAGCTGCGGAACAAACCGCGCTGCGGTTCCAGGGCGGCGGCGGCCTGAAACGCGGCGCGAGCCTCGGTGAAATGTCTTTCCCGCAACAAACACAGACCGCGACCGAGCCACGCGGAGCCAAGGGCGGCGTCCATTTCTCTGGCGCGGTCGAACGAGTTTTGCGCGGCGGAAGTTTTCCCGTCATCGAGCAGCACGAAACCCTGCAACGCGTGCGCGGCGGCGAGGCGCGGGGAAAGTTCCAACGCGCGTTTCAGTTCGCGCAGCGCGGCATCGCGGTTGCCAAAGGTGAATTCCAGTTCCCCCAGCCGCGCGTGGGCGAAACCAAAATCCGGAGCGAGTTCGGCGGCTTGTCTGGCGGCGATACGGGCGTTCGGCAAGTCCGCGACGGCCTGGAGCGACCAGCTTTGCGCGAGCAATGCGGCGGAGCGCCGGCCTCCGGCTCGGCTTGCCGCGGCTTTATCAACGAGTCCAGCCGGCGGCCGGCGCTCCGCTTCGCCGCGCGTCACGGCGATGAGTTCGCGCAACGCGGCCGAATCAGGATGTTCCGGCGCGCCGATCAGCAGACTTTCCGCTTCGCCCACACGGCCCACCGCGAGTTCAAGCTGCGCGCGGAAAAGTTTTGCGCTCCCGCTGTCGGGCCGCAGCGCGGCGGGCCAGCCGGCGAGCGCGGCGAGCAGATCGCCGGCGCGGTAATTCTTCAGCACAGCGCCAAGCGCGACCTGTTCAGGCGGATCGAACGAAAGCTCCGCCGGATTGACGATGCCGGGATAGTAAAGCGCCCATTGGATTTTGGCCGTGGCGTTCACGAGCGCGGTGCGCCGCGCGGGCTGGCCGGCGACGAGCCGCAAATCCTCGCCGCGCGACAAATTGATTTCTTCCGTCGCGGACTTGAGTGAAACCAAACCGTCGATCAGAGCGAGGTGAACTTCGTTTTGCCCGCCGGCTTCGAGCAGAAACTCCGTGCCTCGAATTGCGCCGGCGGCCAACGGCGTGTCGAATTCCACGTCGGCGGGCTTCTCGCGGTTGAAAAAATAGACCGCGCCGCGCAGGAGTCCAAAGCGTTTTTTCTCCGCGTTGCGCGGCGGCAAGATCTCGATCGTCGTCAGCTCGTCGAGCCGCACGATGCTGCGGTCGGATAGCTGCACGGCGGCGCGGCTCCGGGCGCGCGTGCGGATTTTATCGCCGGCCTTGAGCGCGACGCCGACGGAAGCGACCTGCCAGTTTGTCGGAGCGGCTGAAGACAATTCCACCGTGCCCGCCGCCTCGATGAGCGTGCTGGCGGAATTCGTCTGCGCCAATGACGTGAGGACGCTGAGCAGCAGCGCAAACAAGGCGGCGCAGAATCTCAGAAAACTGATTCTTTGAGCAGCGGCTTGAAAGCAATCGGAGGCGTTTGCAATTACGGCGCGTTCTCCCTCGCCCTCAATCCCTCTCCCGCTGGGAGAGGGAAGCGGCAAACGACGCGCCTCGTGATTCGAATGCGCGTCGAGCCAACGCCGCCGTGGATTTTCCGACAAAACGACCAACGGTTCTCCCTCTCCCAGCGGGAGAGGGTCGAGGTGAGAGAGAGCAGCGGTTGGAAGCCCCAACGCGGCCTTTCGCAAGGTGCGGCGGCGTGAACGCCGTGCGCCATCCGGCGGCAAACACTTCAATGATATTGGCTCGGCGGACATCCGTAAGGGTTTTCCAGTTTGGGCGCGGCGGACTGACCGCGCGCCGCGATTTTAACAAGCTGTTTCATGGCCTTGGGGAACGCGGTGGCGTCTTCGGAAAATTCCACGGGCACTTTTCTCCTTATCGAAGGAATTGTGCTCTGCTTCTGGCTGGCACGCCGGTTTTCAAATTCATCAGGCATGACTGACTGTTAGCAACAGCCTTGCCAAAGCATGAAAAGCGAGCGGCGCGCTGAAAACGCCCTTGTTTTACGTGGCCAGAATTTCACGCAGAAGACTTTTGTTCCTCGTTCGGAACAGCGTGGTCGTGGCACGGGCGTCGGGTCCGTTCGGTTCTCAACAATTAAACAACGAAGAAACAAAGGAACAAAGTCCTGAATGATTTCTTTCTTCGTTGCCTTGTTGCTTCGTTGCTTCGTTGCTTCGTTGCAAGAACTGAAGCGAACAGGCGGGACGCCCTTGCGACCACACTACTCAATCCGCACGCGGAAAAAGTTGGCGCCCGGCGGGGCGATGTTCGTGGAAAAATCTCCGCCGTCGCCGGTGAACGGCGCGGCCCATTGCGTCCACGGGCCGGCGGCGTTGGTGGCGCACAGGATGGTGTAGCGCAGGTCCGCCGCCGTCGGAAATGCGAAGTTCACCGTGCCCGCGCTTTTGGCTACGGTGCAGTTCATCGGCGTGACGACATGGACGATGTTGGTCACGTTGACAGCGCCAAGGTCGTTCGTGGTGGTGAGCGTGTAGGTGGCGGCGCCAGCGCTGGTGACGTTTTGCAGCGTAAGCACCGGCACGGTGACGTTGGGGATGTTGGCGCCGTTTTTCTTCCAGCGGTGAACCAGCACCGGCGCACCGCTGATGGCCGGCGCGAGCGTGAGATTGGCCCCGACGAAAATGGTCTGCGTGGCGACGAGGCTCGGCGTGGTGGGTGGCAGCGCGGGCTGATTGGTATTGAGGTTGTAATTGAGCCACGCGCTGCCGCGCGCACCGGCGACGCCGTCCACGACGACGACGTATTGGCGCGATTTCACCGCCTGCACGCTGACGCGCGACGGGCCGCGCGCCGCGCCGAGGTCGTTGTTGCACGCGAGTGAAATGAGATTCGTGTAACTCGTGAGCGCGCCGTTGAAGGTATAGACTTCCATCACGGTGTCGTAGGAGCTGCCGATGGTGTCGAACGTCATCGTGCCGTTGGCGGGCGGCTGATACATGAGCCAGTAAGACGCGCCGGGGGGGTTGCCGCAGTGCGCCGGCTCGGCGGGATCGGTCGTGGCGAATGTGGTGTTGAAGACCTGGCTGCCGTTGTAGCCCCGGACCACGCCAATGAGGGAGCTCATCGAAATCATGGGCTGAATCCTTTTTGTCAGGCCGCCAAAACTCTTGGCGCTGCCGTCATCGCCGATCAAAGGGCTGTCGGGCGTGTCGAGGATCTTGGGGCGGGCCAGCGTGTTGGAAGCGCCCTCGGTGTTGATCTGGATTTCAACAGGCACTGAGTAGTAGGAAACGCCGCCACCGACGACGACCCGCAGCCGGTAAAACCCCACATCAGTGGCGGAAACATTTGTGACGACCAAGTTGGTCGCAAAGGCGTTGTCAATTTCCCTGCCGTTCATTTCCCACTTGTAGGCGCCGGCGGCGGCATTGGTGACAGTGAACGCGAGCGACAGGGTGTCGCCCAGCTTCACCGCGCGGTCGGCGAGTGAGGAGACGATGAGCGGCGGCGCGGCTGCAAGCGGCCGCGTCTCCCACTGGAAATCAATTTCGCCCACGGCCCCGCGATAGCCGTCCACGGCGATCTCATACTGTTGGCCCGCCTTCACGCCAAAGCGGATTTCGCTCTCGAATTCCAGCCCCTCAGCGTCATCCGAGCGCGCCACTTCTCGCAGGCCGACAAAGCTGACGTTGGTCGAGGTGAACTGATACGCCGACAGCAGCGTGTCGAAGCCGCTCGCCTCGGTCTTAAAGGTGACGATGCCATTGGTGACGGCGACCCAGGAAATCCACAGCGAATGTCCGCCCGGCTTGCCGCCGTGGCGGGGTTCACCGGCCTCCACCGTTGCGGCTCCATTGCTCTGAACGATCTGGCCGGCGAGGTTGGTGACCGTGATGCGGTTGGCGAACAAATCCGACAGGGTCTGCGCCGGAGCGCGGAGGGCGGCGGTGGAAAACAGCACGGACCCAGCGATCACCCACGCAGCGATGAAGCGCGGGCGGCGGACGGTTCCGTTCGTTTTCATTTTTTCCAGGCTGCTAGACTAGACCGAGACCCGGTTTTGTTCAACCCCGCGATTTTCTCCGCCATGCGGCGGAAGCCCACACGCCGGCGAAGCTGGAACGGCCAACTCCGCCGGCGTCGGGACACGGCCAGGGCGCGGTTCGCAAAACCGGGATTGGCCCGGCGTCGCAGGAGCGGGAGCGACTCCCCGCGCTCCGGCCGTCCGATTGTTACGGCAGTGTCAGCCGGTAAAACTTCATGCCCGGACTCATGGGCAGCGTGACCTGCGCGTTCGTTCCCACCACGGAAACCGCGCCGCCGGAACCCACCCAGTTGTTCGTCGAGCCGAAGCCGATGGACTCCTCCAGCACGCAGCCCGGCGTGTTGGTGGCCCAGCGGAGCGTGATGGAACTCAGCGTGTGTCCGTGAACTTCCAAATCCGGCGGGGCCTGGATGAAGTTCGCAACGAGCGAGCGGTTGAGCGAAACCGGGAACTGGTAACTCGCCGCCGTGCTCACGACCTTGTCGTTGTCCGTCCATTGCTTGAACCGGTAGCCGGTCTTGGCCGTGGCGGTGACGGTGCAGTGGAAGCCGTTCGTGTAAAGCCCGCTGCCGCCGGTGTCGCCTTTGTCGAGGGGATAGGCCACCGTGTCCACCGTGCTATGCGGCGGCAGCGCCTGGTTGGCGGCGGTGATGGCAAATGTGTAGGCGCGCTCGAGGCTGGCCTGATTCGTCGCGCTGACGCGCACAGTGAACGTGAACACGCCCGTTTGCGTCGGTGTGCCGGAAAACTCGCCCGTGGTCCGGTTGAACGTCATGCCCGTCGGCAGCGTGCCGGTGTTCGTGCAGGTGAACGGCACGCCCGCGATGACGATCGCTCTTGCCGGATACGCCACGTTCACCTTGCCGTCCGCGATGCGCTCGGTCAGGCCGATCGCGAGCTCATGATCGAACGCCGACATCTGCGCGCCAAGGTATTCGCCCACCACCACCACGACGGAATAATCCTTGCCCGCGCCCTCGTTCACGCCGTGAATGCCGTCGGCGGCAACCTGGGTGGCCAGCGCTTCCTGCGTCGCCAGGTCTTTCGGGCCGACATACTGGTAGAATTCATAGCGCCGCGTGATGACCTCATCGCCATGGGGCAATTCTTCTTGCCCGCCTTGGATGCCGCCGCCACCGCCACCGCCGCCGCCACCGCCACCGCCACGGCCACCATCGCCGCCGCCGTATTCTTGCTGGAGCAAATCCCATTCAGATTCCACTTCATCCGGCTCGCCGTTGCGCCAAGTCTTGTCATCGGGAAAATCCAAGTCATCCGAGATCAGGTCGCGCAGCTTGATTTTGCGGTTCGTGTGCGACGTGGTGACGATGGATTTCGTCCAAGTGGCCGGGCCGAAGCCTTCCAGCGGCTCAACGCGCTCCGGCGGAGGCGGCAAGGCGGCCTGAACCTGCCCCAACAGGCCCGCCACCGGCGGATAATAATTGAAAACGGGCGTGGACACCTGCACCGGCGGTCCGACCACCAGTTGGCCGGCGCCATCGTCCAGCAGCCAGTTGTATTTGATCGTCGTCGGCAGGCCGGAATAGCCGACGCCAAAATGCTCCCCGCCAAAATTGATCGAAGGATTCACGAACGAATGTCCCATGGTCGGCGCAATCGGGTTTGTGGGAATCGCCGTGTAGGCGGACCAGTGCCCGTTGGTATAAACGCCGGCGTAACGGATGAAACAATTCGTGTGGCCGGGCACGCTCGTCCGATCCTCGCGGATCGCCGGTGTGCCGTAATGATTGTAGCTGTAGCAATAGGTGATCTGCCGGCTGCCGCAGTCGTCAATTTCGATCTCGAAGCCGTAACAGATGTTGCTCGTGTCGTTCACGCAATCGAAGTTGTTCAGCGTGCCATAGGCGATGCTCGCCTGGACGGAACCGGCGGCGCAGGCCAGGGCCAGCGCGGCCACGGCGCCCGCCACGCGGAGCCTGCGGCCCGCGCGGTGCGTGGTTGGTTTATGTTTCATGTGAATCAGGTTTGGTTTCGGCCCGAAGCTCCCCGCGACGCATATCACGATTCAAGCCGGTTGTAGGAACGTTTAGCAAAGGCCATGCCAGCACCGGCCTGAGGAGCTGTGGAACCAACCGACTACCGGCCATCCGGCGCGTGAGCTGTCGGGGAACGACAACAATGCGGCAATTACAGGAGTTTGTCGCAGGCTTTGTTGGGCAAGCGCGTTGCGGTGAGATCCCGGCGAAGGCGGCGGACCGGCGCGACTCCGCTCAAACCCGGAACATGTTCCGCAAGCGGAACAGAGGGAACAAACTGTCGTGGCACAGGCGTCCCGCCCGCGAGTTTCCTTGGAATACGAACAACGAAGAAACAATGATTTCCAACTTTGTCGCGTTGTTTCTTGGTTGTGAAAAAAAGTCAGGGACGAACAGGCGGGACGCCTGCGCCACTATTCTTTTTCCACACGCAGCTCCGGCCATTTTTCCAACCGGCGCAACAACGCCTGCGGGGACATTCCAAGCTTCGTCGCGGCGCGGCGGATGCCGCCGTTGCACTCGCGCAGCGTGTCGCGGATGAGCCGATACTCCTGCGTCTCGACGGGCGTGAGGTTTCGTTCCGCGGGCGGCGGCTCGTCGGACATTTTTAGCGCGCTTGCTGTCCCAGACCCCGGACCCGATCCGCCAGACCCCGCCCCTCGTCCGCTCCAGTTCGCGTCGAGCGTCAGCCACTTCGCGTCCTCGGAGGTCTTGAGCAATGAGCGTTCGAGAATGTTGCGCAGCTCGCGCACGTTGCCGGGAAAATCGTGCGCGGAAAGCTTCGCCATTTCTTCCGGCGTGATGAGCGGCTTGGCGCGACCGTATCTTTTTGCAAGCTGGCCGAGCAGCGTTTCCGCGATGCGGGGAATGTCCGCGCGCCGCCGCCGCAGCGGCAGCAGTTCGATGTTGAACACATCGAAGCGATAGAGCAAATCTTCGCGGAATGCTCCGGCCTTCACCGCGTCCGCGAGATTTTTATTTGTAGCCGCGATGAAGCGTCCGTTGAAGGACTGCGCCTCGGTGCTGCCCAGCGCGCGGAATTCCCGCGCCTCGATGAGCCGCAGCAGTTTTGATTGCAGCGCAAGCGGCACCTCGGCGATTTCATCGAGAAACAAACTGCCGTTCGCCGCCGCCCGGACGAGGCCAGCGCGCTTGCGATCCGCGCCGGTGAACGCGCCGCGTTCCGCGCCGAACAGTTCCGATTCAAACATCTCGTCCGGCAGCGCGGCGCAGTTGACGGCGATGAAGGGCTTATCCCCATTGGGAAAGCTCAACTCGTGCAGCACGCGCGCGGCGAGGTCCTTGCCCGTGCCCGTCTCGCCGGTGAGCAGCACCGTGCTGGCGGCGTGCCTGGAAGCCTGCCCGAGCTGCCGCAGCACGTTCCCCATCGCGGAGGATCCGCCGAAACATTCGGCGGCGCTCTCCGGCACGGCGCGCGAGTTGAGCCGCAGCTTCGCGCGAGCGAGCATCGCCGCGAGCGCGTCGGCGGAAACGGGCTTCGTGAGGTATTCAAACAGCCCGTTGCGTGTGAGCGCCACGGCCTCGCCCAGGTCGGGAACGCCCGTGATCATTACGACGGGCGCGTCGGGATTGCGCCGTGAAATCGTCTCAAAAAGATCGTAGCCCTTGCCGTCGGGCAGGTGGTTGTCGAGCAGCACGAGGTCGAAATTCTTCGCCGCGACGTGCTCGCGCGCGGCGGCGATAGTGTGCGCGAGCGTGACAAGTCCGCCGCCTTCGCGCACGACGCCGCCCACCACCGTGGCGAACGACACGTCGTCGTCCACGATGAGGCAGGAAAAATTTTCAACGGATTGGCCCACGGTTGTGCGGCGAAATCTAGCCCAAGCGGCGGCTACTTCAAGCAGCGACTCGCCGCCTCAAGCAGCTCCGCGAGCGCAAACGGCTTGGCCAGTTCGGTGACGCCGTGCAGTTTGGCTTCCGCATCCGCGCCAATGAGAATCACCGGCAGCGTGGCATTTGCTTTGCGGATTTCGGCGATGGCCTGCGGCCCGGTCATCACCGGCATCGAATTGTCCGTGACGAGCAGGCGGATTTCTTCCGCGTGCCGCTTGAACAGCGCGACGGCTTCCGCGCCGTTCACCGCTGTGAGCACGCGGTAGCCAAACTCGACCAGTTCCGCCCCGACGAGGTCGCACAGAGCCTGCTCGTCGTCGGCGAGCAGAATCAATTCGCCGTGGCCGCGGGGAAAACTTTCGACGGTCTTCGCTTTTTCCTCGGCGACAAATCCCAGCGCGCACGGCAGGAAAACTTCAAAGCTTGCGCCTTGGCCCGGTTCGCTCTCCACGCGCAAAAATCCGCCGTGCGCCCGCACAATCCGCGCGACCGTCGTCAGCCCGATGCCGGTGCCCTGCTCCTCGCCCTTTGTCGTGAAGAACGGTTCAAACATCTTTGCCTTCACTTCCGGCGTCATGCCCGTCCCTGTGTCGGAGAGGAGCAGCGAAATGAATTTCGCATTTGGAGCGCCGAACAGCCGCTCGGCGCGTTGGTGGTGGTTCAAGCGAGCCGGGCCGGGGCTCGGCGTTCCGATGTCCGCCCGCAACGCTTCCATTTCCGCCTCGTCGAACTCCACGTTGTCCGCCACGAAGGAAAGTTTGCCGCCGCTCGACATCGCGTCGCGCGCGTTCACGCAGAGGTTCAACAAAACCTGATGAAGCTGTGTGAGGTTGCCCCGCACCGGCCACAGGTCTCGCGCCACGAAGGTCTCCACGAAAATGCTTTTGGGAAACGTCTCGCGCACCATTTTTTCGAAATCCTTGATGACCGGGCCGAGTTCGAGCCGCTCGAATTCGCCGCCGCGTCCGCGCGCGAACAGCAAAACCTGCCGCACCATGTCCGCGCCGCGGTTCGCGCTGTTCTCGATGAGCGAGAGCAGTGTTTTGTCCTCCTCGTTCGCGGCTTTCCGCCGCAGCAACTGCGCGCCGAGCAGCACGGGCGCGAGCGCGTTATTCAGGTCGTGCGCCATGCCGCCGGCCAGGGCGCCGATGGTGTTCATGCGCTGCGCGCGGAGAAACTGCTGCTCCAGATTCTTCTGCTCCGTGATGTCGCTGTTGATGAGCAGCAATGCGCTGGGCTGATTTGTCTCGTCGCGGATGAGCGTCCAGCGACTCGCGGCGATGACGATGCCGCGGGTGTTCGTCCGCAATCTGATTTCGCCGTTCCACTCGCCGTCGCGGAGCGCGACGGCACGGGCCTCATCAGCGGTGAAGGGATCGGCGGAGAAAACGTCGGAAATTTCCCAACGCGCCGCTTCCGACTTCCCTTTCCCCTCCGAGGAGAGAGTGATGGAGGGCGAGGGGTGGGCGGGTTCGTTGGAGGCCATGCTTGCCTTCTGGTGTCCTTCAACAGTCGCGCCCCTCACTCCGGCCCTCTCCCCTTTCAGAGGAGAGGGAGAAACGTTCGCCGCGCCAAACAATCTCTCCGCGCTCGGATTCGCGTAAAGAATTCTTCCCTCAAGCGACTGCACCAAAATGGCATCCTGCGCCTTGTCAAGCAGCGCGGCCTGTTCGCGGATTTTGGCGTCGGTGATCCTTTTTGCGGCCTCTAGTTTTCGCCGCGTGAGAAACCATTCCTGAAACTGCCAGAGCCACGAGCCGAACAGCGCGGCGGGAATCTGCGCCGCGACGATGGCCAGCCACGGAAACCAGACGTTCGCAGAAAACACGGCGAGCGAAGCCGCCAGCACCGCCACCGCGCCGATGCCGGCCGCCACAGTGGCCGCCGCGGGCCGCAGCCACGGCAGACCGCCACCGAAGATCAACGCGGCAAGAAGCAGAAGCAGATTTTCGCCGGTGTTTGAATGGCGTTTCAACGCGTCGCCGCGCAGCCAGTTCAGCAGTTGCGTGGCGTGGACTTCCACGCCCGGCATGAAAAATTCCTTGTTGGCCCACGAGTGGAACGGGTTGCGGAATTCATCCTGCTTGGCATCCATGAAGCCGACCGTGGGTCGCGCGCCGATGAAAACGATCTTGTCGCGGAAAAAACCCGACGGCAGCGCGGCGGGATCCAGCGCCTCGCTGTAACTGACGTGCGGCAGCGTGATGGCCGGGCCGTAGTAGCGCACCCAGAGTTCGCCGCCGCTCATATTCGTCGCGCCAAGGAAACGCGCGGCGGCGAGGCTCAAACTCGCCGTCCGTTCCCCGCCGAACGCGGGCAGATGACGGCGCACCACGAAACTGTCGTCGACTTCCAGCGCGGCCACGCCCCATGCGGCGGCGGCGTCCGCGAACAATTTCTCGGGCGGCCGGAGAGTGGCGATTCGCGCGCGCTCGGCGGCGGCGGATGTCGCGTGCGAATTCTTGTCGTTGTGCTCGGCCGCGAGGACGGCGCGGGAATTTTTTTTCAGCGCGTCGGCCAGCGCCGCGTCCGCCGCGGGATTATCGCCCGGTGAATCGAAGAGAATATCAAACACCGCGGCGCGGGCCCCGTCGGCGGTGAGGCGGTCCAGGAGTTGCGCGTGGAACTGGCGCGGCCAGCGGTCGGCGGGATTCTGTTTCGCCAGCAGGAACGACGCGAGATCGAGATAGATGATGACCACCCGGTCGTCGGAAAATCTTCCCCCGCTGATTTGCGACAGCGAGTGCAGCAAGTCGTAGCTGGCGGCGGAAAATGTTTCCTTCAGCGCGACGCCGAGCAGCGTGACGCCCGCCGCCAGCAACAGAGCGACGAAGCAGCGGGCGCGGGTGGTCTGCGTCAGAGCCATGTGCCGACAAGCCTATTGGCGAAGGAAACTCATGGCGAGCGCGGAGTCGTGGAGCGCGGACAACCGGACAACCTTGTCCGCGCGTTGCGCGTGATTGGAACACGCGGACATGGCTGTCCACGCTCCGTGGGCAATCAACTTAATATACCGCCACCGTCACCGTCACGGACACGGATGCGAGCGATACAACCGCTGGGAAAAGCATCCCGCCTCCGTATCCACGAAGCCGTCCACCGCGCCGGCGGCGGTGCTGACAACGGCGTATTTCGCGGGAAGCAATTCCGCGAGCGCCTGGGCGTCAAGCGTCACGGGAAGCTCCCACCGTGGCTCATTATGGCGCAGGCGGTTTCTCGTGAAATGACGAATCCACCAGACGTCATTCATGGATCCTTTTCCGCTCCGGCGGCTGCCTGCGCTGGTCGACGCCCGCTCCCCAGACGCCGTTGGAGGAGAACCATGATGCCGGACGCTAGAGCAAAAACGGGAGCGACCAACGTGGCGCCGAAGTAGGCGGCCATGTGGGCCATCGCCTTCAGCGATGCCGCCCCCGGCGATTCATCGCCAGGCACGGTTCCCGTCAGGATGGTCGCGTTCTCGCGCCATCCCAGCGCATGGGTGACGCCGAATAGCGCCACGATCGCGCAGGTCCACACAAGGAATCCGGCGGGGGACAGCGATGGAGATTTCAGGATTTGATAGATCGCCTTCATGGGGGGCCTTGCAACACCTTGTTCCACATCGGGCCCAGCACGGTTGAATAGAGGATCACCGAATCCCCCACAGGGTTGCTCGCGCAGTATCTCAGGCCTCCCGACTTTCGAGCCGGGAAGGCCGCGAACTCGACCGTAGTGTGCAAGCGCTGAAGAAGCGCGGAATCCCCGAACGACGACGCGCCCACGAAGGCCAATCCGCTCGCCCCCGCGCCGATGTCCAGGATCGGGATCACGGCGCCGGAATCGATGTCCGTGGGCCCTTTCCAGGAGACGGGCCACTCGCGCGACCAGGCGAAGCCGCAAAAGTGGCGCTCCAACCATCGTCTCGCCAGATCGTATTGCTCCCGCGCCAGGGTTTCGTCCACCAGCCTGAGACAATGCGCGGAAAGCCAGAGGGACGACCCTTCCGGTCCATCGAGCGGACCCGCTTCGGTCGTATAGCTGGAGCAGAGCAAACCCGTTGGAGCGTGGATGAGGTTCTTGCGGGCGCGAGCGACCCAGTCGCGCATCAGGGCTCGATGATCCTCATGTTCGAGATGGTCGGACAGACGGATGGCCGCAAGGGCCATCGCATGGTCAAACAGCCAACATTCATTCGGATAGCTCTCCGCGGCCATGAACGGGCTCCGTCTGAGGCGCGACTCGATAATCCGCACGCGCGACTTCAACTCAGTCCGATGGGACTCATTTTCCTCAACCATCCTCCTCGCCGCCGCCATGCACGCGATCTCGCCATCGATGAACAGGCTTCTTTCCGGCTGCTCCCGAAAGGGAGCCGAGCGCGAGTAGGGCATCAGAAAGAAGTGCATCCCATGCTCCCGCTCAGCCCGGAGAGTTTCCTCAACAATGCGATCGATCACGGTAAGGTAGTCGCGGTTGAGCGCAGGATCGCGAAAGCACATCTCCGCGAGGGAAAGAACAAGGAAAGTGCGACCCATAAAATCCCATTCGGCGTTGCTTCGTCTCATGGCGCGGACCTCCGCCGCCTGCGTCGAGGCGTCCTTCCATTGACCCAACTGGCTCTTCGCCATCTCCCTCGCCTTCAGCGGAACCCCTTTGCTCGAGGAGTAGGAAGTCGAAGCGCTCGCAAAGAGCAAATGAACCAAGGGAAGCCAGATCAGGGCGGCCAGGCCAAGGCTCAGGATCGCCAGAGCTTTGCGCCGCGGAGCGGAACCGGTGAATTCAGATAATGTCAACATGTCGAATCCTGCGCACGTCCAGGGTTTGAACCAGCGTTCTAGGGGAAAGTCGCGCAGCACTGCGTCCGTCCGAGGTCAACCTCCTCAGGCTCACTCCCCGCATCATTCCACTTCGCCATACAAAGTGAATGACCACCCACCCTCTACAGCGTTCAAACTGGGAAGCAACGATCCGAGACTTCGGCGCGAAGCCGCACGATCATTGTTTCAGCTGCGCCTCCAGCCAGGGGGCTACTTTCTCCGCCCAAAGCCGGCCGTGCTCTCGCAGTCCTTTTCCGCTGAAGTGAACGCCCTTGCCTCCGCTGTCGCGAAAGTCCCCGGTAAGCGCGTCGGTGTCGGGACCTGGAAGGGCGATGCCCGAAGTCCAGAGCGCGGCCTGCGCGGATCGGATATCGGCTGAGCCGGGATCATCGGGCGTGTGGTAGCTGGCCTGCGCGACGAACCAAGGAAACTCCCAGCCCAGTTCGCTCCGGACCCGGCGGGCGAGTTGTAGAAAGAGTCGCTGATAATCATCGCCGGGGAGCGTGCGGCTCGTGTCCCGCTGATTCGCGTCCGATTCCCCCTGATGCCACAGCACGGCGCGAAAGCCGCGCCTGCCGAGCGGTTTCAAGCGCGCGATCGTGCTTTCATGGATGTCGCCCTTGCTCTCCCAATCGCCCTCGGCTCGATGGGTCACGTGTCCCGTCAGGGTGGGAGGGTTTGGGAAGCGACTGCCGCGAGGCAGCCACTCCCGAACGCTCGTCGCGCCCACAGCGCCCGCGACGACCCCGATGGGGACATGGAAGCGCCGGGCCATCTCGTCTCCGAACGCGGGAATGAAGCTGCCGCCCCCGCCGCTGGCGCCAGGCTGCGGATCCTCGGAGAGACGCCATCCTTGGTCTGAGAGCGCCGCGACGAGGCCGGTCGCCGTCTTCAGCTTCTCCTCCCCATGGTTCGCCGCGTTCGACTGCCCCAGAACGACAAACACCTCGCCGACTCCCACATGTTCCACGACCCCCGCGGCTAGGGCGCTTCCTTGTCTCGAAATCCGGACCTCCACTCGATGCCATCCCCCGGCAGGCGCGTCCATCTCAGCCCGCCACTCGGACTGGGCGTCGGTGGAGCGAGCCAGCCTGGTCCAAGGCGGCGACTCCCCTGCCCTTGCGAACCGGACTTCGAGGGCGTCGGTGGCGCGCGCCGTCTCCGGAAGCGCGCCGCGAAACAGGATCTTCCCTTGAGCGCCGGTGGATCGCTGGAAGACCTGATAGTCCAACGGCGAGCTGAGCCGAAGCGCGGCGATTTCCGCGGAGAAAAGGGCTGGCGGGAGCAGAAACAGAAGCGTGCTCAGGCGAATCCAACAGCGTCGAGGGTTCGTGATGGGAAGTGGCATGCCGCGACACCAGAGCAAAAAACAGGGCTCACGAACAACACAATTGGGATCCTGGGGCGGAGCGCGCTGGCGGCAACAGCTCCACCGCCCTAAAACGTTGCGCTCCCAGCTTTGCGGGAGCAGTCTTTTCCCGCGATGCATCGACGCCAACAGCCGAAGTCCATCGACGACCGCCGCTCCTTGCCGCCGGAGGGAGGGATCTTTCGATCTCAACGCCAAACCTGTTCCATTCGCCGATCATGAACAAACCCCAGAAGATCACCGCGACCGCTTTGGCGGCGTTCATCGCTTCGCATTTCCTCAGGTCGTACGAGGAGGGTTCGGGATTCGCTTGCTTCCGCTTTTGTTGGGGAATGATGCTCGGCGAGAACGGGCAGGTGCTGAGCGGCGGGTGGTTCTACTATTCTGGGTTCGTCGTCGCCAACACCGCCTTCCCGATCCTGGCGCTGCTCCTCCTTCGCAGGCAGCGGACCTCGCGCGCGACCCGGGCGGCCGCCGTCGTTTGCTGGCTTCAGGTTTTCTCCTGGGGCGCCATCAACGCCGTCACAGCGATTCGATCGCCCTCGGAATTCGCGAACCTGGGCGTCGGTTACTACGTATGGCTCGCGGCGTTCACGCTTCTCGCCGCGGCCCATTTCTTGAAAACGCCCACGAGCTCTGAAGCGCCCGCTCCCGAGCAGTCCGCCGAACTCCCGCAACACACCTGAAGTAGGAGGACGCGCCCGCGCAGCATACCTGAAGGACGCCATAGGCCTGAACGCACATCCAGACGCCCCATGCCATCCGACAATATCGATTTTAGAGAAACGCGCGAGCTTCCGCCGGATCAGCTGCTCGCGCTCTATCGCGAGAACCACTGGTCTTCCGCCGAAAAACCCGCGCTCCTCCATAAAGCGCTGCTCGGTTCGCACTCGCTGATCACGGCGTGGGATGGGGACAAACTGGTCGGCCTGGGGAACGCGATCTCCGATGGCTGCCTCGTTGTGTATTATCCGCACCTCCTGATCCTCCCCGACTACCAGGGCCGCGGCATTGGGAGTCGGCTGCTGAAAGAGCTGATGTCGCGTTACGCGGGCTTTCATCAGCATGTCCTTCTCGCCGACGGGCAAGCGATCGAGTTCTACAAGAAGTGCGGGTTTGAGCGAGCGGGCCAGACCGAGCCGATGTGGATCTACGCGGGTCATGACCACTGAGAGAACAGAGTATTCCCTGCGCCTGCGGGTGATCTGCAAAGCGCCCCCCGACCCGGACGAGCACGGGGCGGAGTTCGGCGTTCAGGACAACACGACAACGAAGGACTGGGTCATCCACTCGTGCCAACGAAGGGAGAACGGCGACTTTGTCTTTGAATGCGAGTGCAAGGCGCGTCGAGGGACGGGTGGGAACCGAGCGCCGAATTTCCTGGGATCATTCACCCACGGCTCGCCCGCGGAGAGATTCCTTTACTTGAGTTGGCGACCGAAGGGATGGCGGCCGGGTCAAGCCGACCCGGCCTGTCTCGCGTGGGTGAGACGCATCAAGGTGCATCTCCGGTCCATCACATGGGAACAAGTGGAAGCGGCGTCGCGATCTGGCGGCGTCCTGGAAGCCCAAGTCCATGGCAAGGCCCGCGACGGCGGCCCGAACTGCGCGTCTGTTCCGCTGCTGGGCGGCGGCTGGAGGATTCCGTAGGAAGCGGGACGGCGAATCTTCCCATCAAAACCCTGCCACCGAGCCGGCGGCCCGGACCCAAGGCCGAGCGCACAACCAAAAGGAGCAGGCGTTCCCGCCTGCTCCTTCGAGACCATCGTAGTTCAACGGCGTGAACGCGATCCCGCTGCCGTAACCGGCTTCGCCCTCCAGCCAGTCGTTGCTGCCCTGGTTGAAGCCCAAGTATCCGCCGCCGCCTCTGTCCGCAAGCGGGACAAAGACACCCGTAATTGACACGGAGGATCTCCTTTGAGGAAGGTCCCGGGTCGTGAGCACCTCTGTGAGAAAACCCGACGCTGATCCGGGATCGGTCGTGCAAAGGCAGCTGGACGCGTTCAACGCGCGCGACATCGAAACCCTTTTGACCGTTTACGCGGATGACGCGGAAATGTTCGAACACCCCTCGAACCTGCTCGCGCGCGGAAGCGATCAACTTCGGACGCGTTTCACCAGCCGCTTTCAAGAGCCAAACCTCCACGCCGCGCTCCTGAGCCGCGTGGTCCTGGGCGGCACGGTGATTGATCACGAGCGGGTTGACCGGACCTTTCCGGAAGGGCCCGGGACGATCGAGTTGGTGATGATCTATGAAGTGAGGGACGGCCGCATCTCGCGGGCCTGGAGCATCGCCGGCCGGAAAACCCTCCATACGCCGAACCACCCAACGGCAGGCTCTTCCGCATGATCTCGAACTCGATCGCCGATCCCTGGACACCTTTGACCAGAGGTCAGCGCGCGCCTTATTGGGACTTCGTTCGAATAGTGAGCTTCCCGTCGCGGACCTCGATCGTCTCGAACTTCGCGAGCACGCTCTGGGCGTTGGGATCGTTGTTGTATTGCTCCGCGAGATTCAGGTTCTGGAATCCGGCGAGCAGCGCGGGCGGCAGGGGCTTATCCTTCAAGCGAAAGTCCTTCAACGTCACCAGCAGTCTCCCCTGCGCCATGGAGACGCGGAACCCCGCCTCGCCGTTCAGGAATCGGCCGTCGCCGTTGGGCAGGCCGAGCCGGCTCAACGGAATGCTGATCATGCCGGAGATCACATCCCCCTCGATCTTCACCCGCAAAGACCGGGAAAGGGCGCCGGAGCGGTCGACATCGCTCAACAGACCGTTCAGCTCATCGGCAGTCAACACGAGCTCGTGGGGAGTCGCGCTCGGAGTCGCGAGGGAACTCTTGAAGGCCTCGGAGCGTTTGCGAACGTCGGTGTACTGCTCCGGCGTGAGACGGAGCTCTGGCAGTTTCAGAGGCTCGGGCTGGGAGTACTCAGCCACGGCGCTTTTGATTTTTCGCGCGACATAGAACCCGGTCAGCACGACGCCGACGCCGACGAGCACCGCCAGGATCGCCACGGTGACGCAGCCATAGAACCAACAGCCCTTGGCTTTCTTGGCGGGGGCGCCTGTGTTGGCGTCGGGGGTAAATTGGGGATCTGCCATGGGCGGACAGTGGATCGTCCCTTCCGTCGAGGCAAGCCGAAGATCGGGCGCTCAAGCGCGTCGCCGATCCGTTGACGGAACCGCTCGGGCTGTCGCAGAATCGCGCTTATGCGCCGCATATTGCGTCCTCTCTGCCTCCTGCTCGGCCCAGCGATCGCGCTGCGCGCCGCGGAGACCGCCCCGCCCTCCACCAACCTCTTTCTCAATTACGTCCGGACCCAAGCCGCCGCGCTCCGCGCCGACGACAAGGCGCCGGCCTCTCAGGAGGCGTGGGAGAAATCGCGGGCCCTCTTGCGGAGCCAACTCCTCGGCGCCTGGGGAGGGTTCCCCAAAACGCCCGCGCCGCTCGCGGCGCGAAAGCTCGGCGAGCTGCCGCGCGAAGGCTACCGGGTGGAGAAGGTTGTTTTTCAAACATTCTCCAATGTCTGGATGACAGCCAACGCGTACGTGCCGACGACGCCGGGCAGGCATCCGGCCCTCCTTCAGGTGCACGGACACTGGCCCGGCGCGAAACAGGACACGGTGGTGCAAAGTCGATGCATCGGAGCGGCGAGGCTCGGGTTCTTTTGCCTGGCCGTCGATGCCTTTGGCGCCGGGGAGCGCGGCGTTTCCAAGGGCCTGGGCGAGTATCATGGCGCGATGGCCGCGGCGACGCTGCTTCCCATCGGACGCCCGCTGTCGGGCATCCAGGTGTACGAGAACATGCGCGCCGTGGACTATCTGCTGTCGAGGCCCGAGGTCGACAGCCGACAGATCGGGATCACCGGCGCCAGCGGTGGAGGCAACCAGACAATGTACACGGCGGCATGGGACGAACGACTCCTGGCCGCGACGCCGGTTTGCTCCGTGGGCAATTACCAGGCCTATCTCGGGGCCGCGTGCTGCCTGTGCGAAGTGGTTCCCGGCGCGCTGCGGTTCACCGAGGAGTGGGGCGTCCTGGGCCTGACGGCGCCGCGAGCCCTGATGGTGGTGAGCGCCGCGAACGACTCGATTCAGTTCTCCCCCGAGGCCGCCGCCCCATCTCTCGCGCTCGCCGAGGGCGTGTATGCGTTGCGCGATCGAACGAACGCGCTCAGGCATCTTGTGGTGAACTCGGGGCACGCCTACAACCAGCCGATGCGGGAGGCGATGTATGGGTGGATGCGTCTGCACCTCGCGGGGCAGGGCAACGGCGAGTCCGTCAGCGAACCCGCGATCCAGACGGAACCGCCCGAATCGTTGCGGTGTTATCCCGGCGACTCGCGTCCCGACGACTGGGTCACCCTTCCCGCGTTCGCCGCCGCCGAGGCCCGCGAGTGGGTCGCGCGCAGGAGTGCTCCGGAATCCCTGTCGGCCTGGCGATCCAATTCGGCCGCGACAAGGCAGGCCCTCCTCAAGAAAGTCCTCGGAGATTTTCCGCCGCACAGCCCGCTGGCTTTGAAAGCGACAAAGGCCGCCTCGGGCGACGCGCGTTCCCTCGAGTTTCAATCCGAGCCCGGCGTTCCGCTCCGCGCCGCGCAGCAGGCGCCGAGCACCAACCGGCCAACGATGATCCTGCTCAACCTGGACGGGGGAGCGGCCGCCGGGAACGACCCACTGGCCCAAGCGTCCCTCGCGGCGGGATGGAGCGTGATCACTCTCGACCTGCGAGCGACAGGCGCGTCCGCGTGGCCCTCGGACACAATCAACGAAGCGCCCGACCACAACACCGCGGAGTGGTCGCTGTGGCTGGGACGTCCTCTGCTCGGGCAATGGACCTGGGATGTGCGACGCGTGATCGACGCGCTGGTCTCCGCGGATCGACGGGCGCCCTCGAAGCTGGCGGTCATTGGCCGCGGTCCCGCCGGGGTTGTCGCTCTCTGCGCCGCGGCGCTGGATCCGCGCGTCACGCACGTGGCAACGCTCGACAGCCTTGCCAGTTTCATCACCCCCACGCCCTATCGGGGGCAACGCCTCGGCATCTTCGCGCCGGGGATCCTGAGGGAAGTGGGCGACATCGGGCATCTCGCGGCTCTCGCCGCGCCCAGGCGGCTCATCATCGCCGCTGGCGTTCTGGGCGATGGCGCCAGGATCAGCGGAGCGGAGCGTGGTTCGCTCTACGCGCCCGCGACACTGGCTTACGGTCTCATGTCCGCCGCGCCCCGGCTGAGTCTGTTGGATACCACCGATCCGGCAGCCCTCATGGCCGCCTTGAAGGACAACTGAGAGGTTACTCCGAGGGCTTCTTGGGAGTCTCAGGAGCGGAGACGGGAGGCGGGGCGTTGATGCTCGGCTTTTTTCTCCAAGGCGCGCTGGCCAGCTGGGAGGGCAGCTTCACGGGTGGAGGCTTGGGTTGCGACATCGCCAGCTCGGGATCTCCCTCCGGCGTCCCGCCCGGCGTCGCCATGTTGTCGCGCCATCCGGAGATGCGGGCCTGAAGGCCGTGATGTTCGGCGGTCTTTTTGTCGCCCGCCTTCATATAAAAGAGCGAGAGATTGGTGTGCACGAGCTGCTCCTTGGGACGCATCGCCTCGGCCTTCTTTCCCTCCTCGATGGCGCGGGCGAAATCGCCATTCCGATAAAAGCACATCGAGACCGCGCACTGGGCGTCGAAGTGAGCCGGGTCGTCGCGCAATAGCGCCCGCAGCTTTTCCACGGCACGGTGATACTCGCCCGTGCTGTAGTCATACATCGCGTCGTCGTACTGTTCTTCAGCTGTCACTTGACTTTGCCGGGTATGGCACGAATGTTCCGCGCGCGCAAGCGATGTCATTGAAAGTCCAACTGATTTCCACCGATTTCGACGGCACCCTTCACGCCGACTTCGAGAGCCCACCGGTGCCCCGGCGACTCGAGAACCAGATCGCGGAACTTCAAAGCCAGGGCGCGCGCTGGCTGATCAACACGGGCCGCGATCTCTCCAGCCTGATGGAGTCGCTGGCGCGCGCCCGGCTTTCGATCTGGCCTGACTTCCTGGGCCTCGTGGAGCGCGAGATCTACGCCCGGGTGGGCCACGAGTATCATCCGCTGGGAACCTGGAACGCCGATTGCGCCCGGGAGCACAGCCAACTCTTCGAGCGCATCATCCCGGACGTGCCTCGCCTCATCGAGTGGATCGACGCCCGATATCAGGCGACGCTTTACGAGGATCCCTTCAGCCCGCTCTGCCTGATCGCGTCGAACAACGATGAGGCGGACCGCATCCTCGAGTATCTTCAGGCCTACTGCGACACGGTGGCCGACCTCACGGTGGTCCGGAACGATATCTACGCCCGGTTCAGCCACGCCCGCTACCACAAGGGGGCTGTGGTGGCGGAGGTGGCGAGGCGGCTCAACATTCCGCGGAGCGCGATTTTTGCGGCGGGCGATCATCTCAACGATCTTCCGATGCTCGATGGATCCTGCGCCTCGATGATCGCGGCGCCCGGCAACGCGGTGCCTCAGGTCCGGGAGCTTCTGAAGAAAGCGGGCGGATTCCAGAGCGAGAAGCCCTGCGGTCATGGCGTCGCGGAGGCCTTGGAGTTTTTTCTTCAGGATAAGTCCTCGCGCCGGCCTGTCTGAACGGACTCGGCCGCCCATGAGGGCAAACCCGCAGTCCAGGCCCCCATCCAAACCTGGAGTCTCCGCTCGAGCCGTGATTGGCTTGGCGCCGTCCCCCGAATCCGATGAAGTCCAATTGTTCCAATCGCAGCTTCAAATGGCGCTGGCCCTCGCTCCGTCGGCATAGCGTTTATGTCAGATGCGGCTCCGCCCTCAACCGCTGCCCCCTCATGAAATCCACCGCTCTCCAGAATCTCCAATCGCCCCTCCTCGCGCTGACGATCATGATGGCGCTCGTCGGCGCCGTCCCGTCGCTGAACGCGGCGACAACAACCCTGAGCGCGGTGGCTGATGTTTCGCTCATGGAGAACAACAAAGGAGAGCTGAACACAGGGGGCGACAGCCAGATCGCGGGCGGCGTCCTCGCAAACGGCGAGCGCACCCGGATCCTTCTACGGTTTGACCTCTCCAGTTTGCCCGCCACGGCGGTCATCAAATCGGTCACGCTCACGACCACGGCCGTGAAGCAGAATTTCAGCGCCCCGGGGGCCTTGTTTATCGTCCATCGAATGCTCGTGGCTTGGCAGGAAGGCCGGGGGACGGGCTCGGTGGGGGAATCCGCGCTCCCAGGTGAAGCCGCCTGGCAATGGCGCGCGGCCCCGTCCGACGTCTGGGCGACGCCCGGGGGAAAGCCAGGGACGGATTTCGTCACGGCCTCCTCATCCAGCGCGGAGATTCGGGCGATCGGCTCCGTCGTGTTTCAATCCTCCGCCCAACTGGTGGCGGACGCCCAGGCGTGGGTCTCCCAGCCCCAGTCCAACTTCGGGTGGGTGCTGAAAGCGGCCGACGAGAAAACAGCCACAACGGCGCGTCGCTTTGCCTCGCGAGAAGCCGATGAGGGCGGGCCCTCCCTCGACATCGAATACGAATTGCCCATCCCGGAACTGAAAGTTTCCAGCCCCGTGTTGAGTCCTGGAAAACTGAGTTTCGGATGGTCAGCGACAACGCCCCCCTACCAGGTGCAGACAAGATCAGACATCTCAGCCCAGTGGGTGAATCTTGGCCCGCCGCAGCAGGGCGCCGAGGTCTCCGTCCCGACTGACGGATCGCAGGGCTACTTCAGGGTCATCGACGCGCGGCCGCAGGCGCGGTAGGCGTTTCCCATCGCTTCACCGGGGCGGCGCCACGCGCTCAAGCGACTGTCAGCGGGCCGTCGAAAACGGTCACGCTGATCACCTCGTTTTTGGCGACATGCGGGCCGTGCCTCTCTCCGCGAGGCGCGTAAAAGAAATCTCCGGGACCATACACAACGCCCGACTCCTCCCATTCCCCCGCCAGGATATACACCGACTCGTTGGCCAGCGGGTGCGTGTGGGCGGGAACGGTCACGCCCGCGCGGAATCGACGCAATACCGTGACGCCCCCCGTCGCGGAGTTCTTATGGAGGATCTGGAGGTCAACGCCCGGATAAGGCCCGGGCTGCCAGGGCAGAGTCGAGGAGGCGACTGTGTAGGGAAACATGAGGCGGAGAGTAGGGTGAGAGCTCGTCCGTGGGCAATTGGCAATTGGACGATGGCGCCGCCTCCCTTGCCGACGCGCCGCGACGTTTGTCTTTAGTCCGCAACCACATTACATTGCCCCGATGTTCTCGTCGAAGGCGCTGTTGATATCCTCGTTCATCCTGGGGGCGATGCCTCCCGGCTGCTGGGGCGTCTCGATCGACTTCGACCTTCCGCACGGGCTTCTGCCAGGACCAGCCGCCCTGACCCTCTCCTCCGACGCTCCAGGCGCCTCCATCTATTACACGCTCGACGGGAGCCTGCCGAGCGATGGCGCGGACGGCTCCCCGCCCGCAGGATCTCGCTACACGATCCCGATTCCGATTCAGGGCTCGGCCGTGGTGCGCGCGAAGGCGTTCGTCGCTCCGGGTGTCGCCTCCGTAGTGAAGACCCGCACCTATCTCCTCGCGGAGAGCGTGCGATCGCAGCCCGCCACGCCGGAGGGGTTCCCCACGACGTGGGGTCGCGTGGGTTCGGACTACGCGATGGACTCGCGCGTGGTTCACGATCCCCGGTATGACGCCCGGTTGCTCGACGACCTGCGAACCCTGCCCTGGATCAGCCTTGTGGCCAGTCCCGGCGATCTTTTTGGAACCAACGGCGTCTACTCGAACACGCTGGAACGAGGAAGCGCGTGGGAGCGGCCGGCGTCGATCGAGTGGATCGACCCGGACGTCGCGAATCCCGGCTTCCAGGTTGACGCGGGATTCCAAATCCTCGGCGACAGCTCGCGAATCCCCGAGGTTCCCAAGCACTCGTTCAGGATCCAGTTCAAGTCGAAGTACGGGCCCTCGAGGCTCGACTATCCCGCCTTCGCCAACACCCTTGTGACCCAGTTCGACACGATCGATCTGCTGTGCGGGTCGGTCGACGATGTGCCTCAGAATTTCATCGGCTCGGGGCTGGCCGTGCCGCTCCATTTGCGCGACGCGTTCCTGAAGCAATCGCAGATCGACATGGGCAGGCCGGGCGTGCACACCGGCTACGCGCACCTCTTCCTCAACGGCCTCTATTGGGGTCTTTACAGACTTTCCGAACGGCCGAACGACGGTTACGCCAGCGATTACTTCGGCGGCAAGAAATCGGACTACGACGTGCTCAAGCATCTCGACTTCGCGCAGCTCGAAGTGGTTGACGGCGACCGCTTGGCTTGGGACGCGATGTATCAAATCGCCTCCTTGGGCCTCGCGGATCCCACGCGCTACGCCGCCATCCAGGACTACCTCGACCTCGATGAGTTTGCGGATTACATGATCGTGAACATGCATCTCGGCAACGGGGACTGGCCGCAAAAGAACTGGTACGCGCTGCGCAAGCGCTCCCCCCGCCAGAAATTCCACTTCTTCTGCTGGGACGGAGACGCCGTGCTGGGGCTGTTCGGAATCACGCTGAACAAGACAGACTTCGCCACTCCCAATACGCCGGCTTTCCTCTACGCGCAGCTTCGAGCCAACGCGGAGTTCCGCGTTCGCTTCGGCGACCGAGTTCAAAAGCACACGATGGGCGAGGGCGCGCTCTCGATCACGGCCAACCAGGCGCGACTGCAACGGATCGCCGCGACCATGGGTCGCGGCATGGTGGGGGAATCCGCGCGTTGGGGAGACGCCTACTTCGCGCGCCCCGGGAAAAACCTGTTCACGTTCGATGACCACTGGCTGCCCGAACTTCAGAGAGTCCTGACGGAGGTCATCCCCGGGCGACACCCGATCTCGATCGCGCATTTTCGGGCGGCTCAGCTCTTTCCCACGATCGACGCTCCGCTCCTGTCGCCCGCCCCGGGACTGCTGGGAGCGGCAAACCTTCTCAGCCTTGGGACCTCCTCAGGCGCTGGCCTGATTTACTACACGGTCGATGGAACCGATCCGCGGCTCGAGGGAGGAGCCGTCTCCGCCGCCGCACAAGCGTTCAGCGCGCCAATCCCCCTCGCGCGCCCCGCTCTCGTCTCGGCTCGATCCCTCGAAAACTCCCAATGGAGCGCTCTCGTCTCGGGCATGTACTATCCCAGCCCGGCCCCGCAATGGACGCGCATTGAACGGGTGAAGGAAGGGGTTCGGCTCGAGTTTGTGGCCCGCCCCGGGTTCCGTTACGAGATCCTATCGCGCGACAAGCTGGGCCAGGGCCTCTGGCGCTCAGTCACAATCTTCAGCCCGCAGGACCAAGAGCTCCCCCTCGCCTTTATCGACGCCGCCGCCCCCAGCTCGCCTGGAACCCGCTACTACCGAATCGTCGGCTTCTAGCCCGAACCATCCGATTCGGCGGTAAAGGCCCGTTCAAATCGAACCGATCATAGGCTGGATCGGCGAGCGCCGCATCGTATGCCCATCGAGACACGGAATAACGCGGCACAGCGCCCGTTGAAAATCCATTTGACCGCGTGACAGTCCTTGATATCTTCGCATCCTGATACGTTAATACGAACTGCTGTGAATCTCGAAACCATTTAAAATGAGCAAGAACTACATCTTTTCTTCGGAGTCGGTCGGCGAAGGGCATCCCGACAAAGTATGCGACACGATTTCGGACGCGGTATTGGACGCCTGTTTGGAGCAGGACAAGCACAGCCGTGTGGCCTGCGAGACCTACGCGAAGAGCAATCTTGTGGTGGTGGGCGGGGAGATTACGACTGGGGCGAAGCTGGATTTCAACGCGATCGCGCGCCAGGCGATCCGCGAGATTGGTTACGTGAACGACGATGATGTGTTCCACGCCGACAAGGTGCTCATCATGAACGCGATCACCTCGCAGAGCCCGGACATCGCGCAAGGCGTCGACGCGCGCAAGGCCGACGGCAAGGAGACCGCGGAGCAGGGAGCGGGCGACCAGGGGCTGATGTTCGGCTACGCTTCGAACGAGACCCCCGAGCTGATGCCGGCCCCGATCATGTATGCGCATCAGCTGGGCCGCGAGCTCACGCGCATCCGCAAAGCGGGCAACGTGCGCTGGCTGCGGCCCGACGCGAAGAGCCAGGTCTCCGTGCAATACGTCGACGACCAGCCTGTTCGCATTGCCAACGTTGTCGTCTCCACGCAGCACTCCCACGACGTCAAGCACAAGACCATCCGGGAATTCATCATCGAGGAGGTCGTGAAGAAGGTTCTCCCGAAGCATCTGTTGGACAAGAAAACAGTTTATCTGATCAATCCGACGGGCCGGTTCGTGGTCGGGGGGCCGCAGGGCGACACCGGTTTGACCGGCCGCAAGATCATCGTGGACAGCTATGGAGGCATGGGACGGCACGGCGGCGGCGCGTTCTCGGGCAAGGATCCTTCGAAGGTGGATCGCAGCGCGGCCTACATGGGGCGCTATGTCGCGAAGAACATCGTGGCGTCCGGCCTTGCGTCGAGCGCGGAGATCCAATTCGCCTACGCGATCGGCTATCCCGACCCGGTGAGCGTGTGCGTGAACACCTTTGGCACGGGAAAAGTCTCCGACGAAGCCATCGAGCGGGCGGTCTGCGAGGTGTTCAGCTTCAAGCCGGCGGACATCGTCAAGCAGCTGAATCTGCTGCGCCCGATCTACTCAAAAACAACGAACTACGGCCACTTCGGCAAGGTCGACGATCTCTCAAGCATCACCTGGGAGCGCACCGACCGCGCCGCCGCGCTGAAGAAGGCGGCGAAGTAATCGCTCCAGCCGGACCCGAATCAGCCGAATCTCACTGCGGAACTAATAACGTCAAACCAAAGACCAGACTCTATGTCGAACGACTTTAAAGTGAAGGATCTCAGCCTCGCCGACTGGGGGCGCAAAACGATCCAAATCTCCGAGCACGAGATGCCCGGACTGATGTCGATCCGCAGGCAGTACGCGCCTCAGAAGCCTCTCAAGGGCGTGCGCGTCACCGGATCGCTCCACATGACCATCGAAACCGCGGTGCTCATTGAGACCCTTGCGGATCTCGGAGCCTCGGTCCGATGGGCCAGCTGCAACATCTTCTCCACCCAAGACCAGGCCGCCGCCGCGATCGCCAAGGCCGGCATCCCTGTCTTCGCCTGGAAGGGCGAAACGCTGGAGGAGTATTGGGATTGCACTCTCGACGCGGTGACATTCCCCGGCAACAAGGGGCCCGAGCTTGTCGTGGACGATGGCGGGGATGTGACCCTGCTCATTCACAAGGGCTACGAGCTCGAGAAGGGCGACAAGTGGGTCGACTCCCCCTCGGGCAACCACGAGGAGCAGGTGATCAAGAATCTGCTCAAGCGGGTCGCCAAGGAGCGCCCCGGATTCTGGACCGGAGTGGTTCAATCCTGGCGAGGCGTGTCGGAGGAAACCACCACAGGCGTGCATCGCTTGTATCAGATGCTCGAGGCGGGCCGGCTCCTCGTGCCCTCCATCAACGTCAACGACTCCGTCACCAAATCGAAGTTCGACAACCTCTACGGATGCCGCGAATCGCTGGCCGACGGCATCAAGCGCGCCACCGATGTCATGGTCGCGGGCAAGGTGGCCGTGGTCTGCGGCTACGGCGACGTCGGCAAAGGCAGCGCCCACTCGCTCCGCGGCTTCGGGGCGCGCGTCATCGTCACCGAGATCGATCCGATCAACGCCTTGCAGGCCGCGATGGAGGGATTCGAGGTCACCACGCTTGAGGAGACGCTTGGACGCGCTGATATCTATGTCACCACGACGGGCAACCGCGATGTCATCACGCTCGAGCACATGGCGAGGATGAAGGATCAGGCGATCGTGTGTAACATCGGGCACTTTGACAACGAGATCCAGGTCGACCGGCTCAATGGATCGCCTGACGCGAAACGACTCAACATCAAACCGCAGGTCGACAAGTACAGTTTCAAAACCGGCAACAGCATCTATCTCCTGGCCGAGGGACGCCTGGTCAACCTGGGATGCGCCACGGGGCATCCGAGCTTCGTCATGTCGAACTCGTTTTCCAACCAGGTCCTCGCGCAGCTCGATCTGTGGCGGAACAAGGACAGCTACAAGGTGGGAGTCTATCGTCTCCCCAAGAAGCTCGACGAGGAAGTCGCGCGGCTGCATCTCGAGAAGATCGGCGTGAAGCTCACCCGCCTCACCAACGACCAGGCCAAGTATCTGGGCGTTTCGCCGGACGGTCCGTACAAGCCTGAACACTACCGCTACTGAGCCCCTTCTCCGTTGAAGCGGCCTGCCGCCCGATTCCAATCGACGCGGCAGGCCGCTTTCTGTTTCCCGATGGCCAACAACCCGCCGCCCTGCCTTCCGACTTCATGTCTCCCCCGCTCCACACCCTTTCCGCCGCTGTCCGAACACGCTCCGCAACCATCGCCTTCCACCGGACTATGCGGCGGTTGATCGCGCTCCTTGGATGCTGGACGACACTCGCCATTCCCGCTCAGGCGCAACTGCGGATCCCCGCGTCCACGGCCTATCTGGACCCCAACCCTGAAGGCGCGCGCGTTTCGGACAAAGGGATCTCCGGCTGGACCAATCGCGCTCTCCGCGTGAAGTGGTTTGGCGGCTTTCCAACTGTCGGCGAGCTTCGATGCCAGGTCGCGTTCCAACTGGCCTCCAACACGGCGGCCCGATTTCGACTTGCCCTGGGAGAGCAATCACGCGAGGGGAAGGCCATCGGACAGGGCACGAATATCGTAGTGGTGGATTTTGGCGCGTTCGAACTCGCCCGGCCCGGCTATCACGCGTTCACCCTCGAAAACCTGGGACCCGAGCTTCAAAGAGCCACGGTGGTCGACGCCCTGATCCTCTCCGGCGCGGCGACCCACGGCGCTCATTTCAATCTCAAGCCTCGTCGCAACGCGGCCTCCGTCCACCTCGGATACCCCGTGGGACCGGGCACGAACGTCGCCGCCTTCTACTGTGAGATGACCGCCGTCCAGGATCCGCTCTACACGTACTACATGGCCTGCGGCTGGCATCGAGGTTACTTCGGAATGCAGGTGAACAGCGCCACGGAACGCCGAATCATTTTCAGCGTGTGGGACAGCGGGACTGAGGCCGTGGATCGCAAGAAGGTGGACGCCGCCAACCGTGTGCGACTGGTGAGCAAGAGCACGGGGGTGGAGTCGGGGAGTTTCGGAAACGAGGGCACGGGAGGCCACAGCCATCTCGTCTACGATTGGAAGACCGGCGAGAAGCAGCGGTTCATCGTCACGGCCCAACCCGCCGAACCGGATCACACCGTCTACTCAGGCTATTACTTTCATCCCGAGAGACGGGAGTGGATGCTGATCTCGAGCTGGAACGCCCCGCACGAAGGCGGCTGGATGCGCGGCCTCTACAGCTTCAGCGAGAATTTTGGAGGCAGCAACGGGCACCTCCCTCGAAAGGCCCGCTACGGGAACCAGTGGATCCAGACCTCCGAAGGCCTGTGGAGGGAACTGACTGACGCAAGATTCTCGCACGATCCAACGGGCAAGTCGGATCGCCTGGATCGATTCATGGGGCTCGAAGACGGGGAGTTCTTCCTCTCGCATGGAGGGTTTAGCGAAGGCTTCACCGCCTCCGGAGAGAAGTTCACTCGCCCCAAATCGAAAGGTCCTCCCGCCGACTGGAAGACGCCGGCATCGCCTTGAGCCGTCCGCTGTCCGCTGAGCGACGCGTCACGGCCGACGCGCGATCAGCGCGCGGGCTTTCTCCTGACACAGATGGAAGGCGAAGCCCAACCCGCCGCCGAAGCCCAACCCGTAGCACACGCCCCACATCAACATCGCGGTCCGGACCTCGACCCGTTTCGAGACCTCCCATGCGCCATGGCTCAGCGGTTTCGCGGAAACGATCCACGCCTCCACCCCTCCTCCGCCGAAATAGCCGATGGCATTGAGCCCGAAGAGGGCCCCGGCCACGGGGAAGAAAACCTCTCGCGCATCGAACGCGCCCGTGAACATCGCCGCCATCGCCACCGATCCGAGGAGCAAACCGACAACGCTGCCCAGATGCCCCCTCAGCCCCATCCATGCCGCAATCCACGCGACGGAATAGACGAGAAACGCGGCTCCAAACAGTTTGTAGAACCGGCCCAAGGCGCCCGGGCCGAGGATCAGCCGATGGAGCAACGGACCGGAGAGAGCCAGAAAGACGATCAGGCAGGCCAGATACATTCCCAGTTCGCCCACGGCCGCCTGCAGCGATCGGCCCCATATCGCCCAGGGGCAAAACCCAGCGACGCTCACCACGGTGAAGCCCAACGCGCCTCGAGCGATGGTCCCCGCGCGGCCCGGGAGCCGCGGCGCTCCGCCGGCTGAAAGGACGCGATCGGCGATTTGAGACGGTCCAAGTTCGAGCGATCGCAGCATAGGCAAGTCCATCGAGGCCCATGGCGTACCAGCCAGAACCGCATTGTTCAAGCCCGGCAGCCATCGATCTGCCCGCAACATCGCCCGCCGCCCCGCCCCGCCTTCGATCCTGAATGGTCTATCAGGCTCGGGATGAAGTCGCTCCTTGTCCGGATACGGGACACCCCCGCCTTTCCATTCCGGTCTAAACTTCGAGAGGAATGATTCCGATGGAAGGTGTTGGTGAAAACGAAATGGCTCGCGGGCTGGGTGAGTTTGATCGTAGCTGCTCTGATCGGCGCGGACGCGCGTGGAGAGACCGTGCTGTTCTCCACCAATCGAGCCACGTCGCTGGTTTTCGCGCGACTTACGGTAGGATCAAACACGTTCACAAATGTGACGATAGGCGCTCGAACGCCAACGGACGTCTTCCTGCGGCACCAGGGGGGCCTCGTGAACGTCAAGGTGGACGAGCTCTCGCACCCGCAGTTGGTGCAGCTGGGCTATGAGGAGGAGGCCAAGGAGTCGCGGGTGGGGAAGGCGACCGCCGAGGCGAAGAGCAAAGTCCAGGACGTGGTTTCGCGCACGATCACCGCCGCGGAAGGCAATGAGAAGATCGCCGCGTTCGCCCAACGCGTCAGGGCGAGGTTCGGCGGGCCTGGCGGGCTGCTGCCGGCCAAGGCTGGCTCAGAGACATCCGAATCCGCAGGCGCGCCAAACATGGCGGCCATGGCCCTCATCATGCAATCGGTCCCCAACAACATGTCGGTCATCCTCTCGGTCCTCCTGGTCGCCTTCCCGATCCTGTATTTCTTCGGCTGCTACACGGCGAGAATGGTGTGCACCAAGGCGGGCGCGGAGCCGGGATTCCTGATCTGGCTTCCGATTCTGTCCATGATCCCCCTGATGCGGGCGGCGGGGCTTCCGGGGTGGATGTCTTTTTTGCTCTATGTGCCCGTCGTCAATCTCGTGTTGATGATCGTGTGGTGTTTCAAGATCTCGCAGGCCCGCGGCAAGAGCGGCTTGACCGCTCTCGCCTTGATCTTCCCCCTCACCAGCCCGTTCGCGTGGCTCTATCTCGCCTATTCGAAGTAGGCCCAACTTGGAGCTTCTCCTCAGCGCGGCGTCGGACTAGCTTGGCCTCATGGCTGCAACCTCAGTCGAAAGGCCCGCGTCATACGTCGATCCCAAGACCCTGATGGCCGTCCGCAACCTCGAGCTGCGCGCGCGCATTGTGGTGCAGGGATTCTGGAACGGGCTTCATCGGAGCCCCTATCACGGCTTCAGCGTCGAGTTCACCGAGTATCGCCAATACACGCCGGGCGACGATCCCCGCCACCTGGATTGGAAGCTCTACGCTCGAAGCGACCGCCATTACATCAAGAAGTTCGAGGACGAAACCAACCTCCGCTGCCACCTGCTGGTCGACAACAGCCGGTCGATGCGGTTCTCCACTGTGGGGCACACGAAGTCGGACTACGCGAACACCCTCGCGGCCACGCTCGCCTGGTTTCTTTTTCAGCAGGGCGACGCCACCGGGCTTCTCACCTTCGACGAGACGATCCGGGACTATCTGCCGCCGCGCTCGCGCAAAACGCATCTCCGCCAGATCATGCTCGCGCTCGAGAAGCCGGCGAGCGGCGTGAGCACCGATCTTCTCGCTCCGCTCCGCAGGATCGCCGAGCTCGTGCGACGCCGCGGCGTTGTGGTGTTGATCTCCGACCTTCTCGCCCCGCTTGAAAACCTCGAACGGAACCTGGGGCTGCTCGCGGCCGCCGGTCACGAGCTGATCCTCTTTCAGGTTCTCGATCCCGCCGAGGTCTCCTTCAACTTCTCTGACGCGTCGATGTTCGAGGACATGGAGACCCAGCGCGAGATGTACGTGGATCCCATCGACGCCCGCAAAGCTTACCAGCAGAAGCTGGAGGCCCACACCTCAGCGCTCAAGGCCCTCTGCGACCGCTACGGCATCCAGTGGCATCGGCTCGCAACGGATCGCCCGCTGGAGCTGGCTTTGTTTGATTTCCTGCGCGGGCGCAGCCAGAGGAACCGCGTCGTCCGGCGAACTGTTCAGCGCTAATCGCGTCCTGGCCCTCCCCGCATTCATCCATGTTGCGCGCGCTGTTCGTTCACGCCCACTACGACGACTACGAGTTCACGACGGCGGGGACCTGGGAGCTGTGGCGGCGGCGGCTCGGGTCCGAATTCAAGGGCCGCGTGCTGGTGTGCACCGATGGCAGCGCCGGACACCACTTCCGATCGCGCGCGGAGACGTCAGCCCTTCGGATGCGGGAGCAGGAGGCCTCGGCATTGCTCGGTCAATTTGAGTTTCGTCCTCTCCGCCTCCAAGACGGCCGGATCCCCCGGGAAGCCTGCCTCCAGATCACGACTCCACTGCTTGCCGCGCTCTGGAAAGCCATCAGGGAATTCGAGCCCGACTATCTCTTCTGTCCCCCTTCGGTGACGGATCCGCTTGCCGGGCTGCACAATGATCACCAGGTGGTCGCGGACGCTGTCCGCCGCGTCGCCTACATGATCAATGTTCCTCACGCCTTTCTTGAAGAGTATCCCGCGGATGAAACCCGCTCCGTTCCTTGTCGGGCGCCGGTGATCGTCCACGTTTATGACGGCTATCAGTTTGGGGCGAACAGCTTCGATCTGGCCACCGACACCGAGAGCGCCTTCGATCTCGTGAGCGAGCTCACATGGCGCCATGCCTCCCAGGTCCGCGAGTGGTTGCCGTGGGTGGGGCGGCATCAGATGGCGCCTCCGGAGGATCTGGAAGCGTGGAAGAAAACCCTCCGCGCTCGTTTTGTGCGCCGCAACCGCGAGCTCGGAATTCCGCCCGCGCGCTACACCGAGGTCTTTGGCGTGACCGCCTGGGGCGAAATCCCCACCTTGGAGCAACTCCAGCGCGACTGGCCGTCCCTGGACCCGGAATCGTCAAGACTCGAAGCCTTGGGACGCCGGCTGCGCCTGTGGCGAGGGGAGTGATCCCGCCCAACCAATCGATGCCCCGTCCGCGCGCCCGCTTGCGCTCCGACGGGACGATGGGGTACAGAGGGGGCGGCAACGACTCGATCCAGGAAAGCGAATCCGAGCCGACATATCGAATATGAGCGAAGTCTTAGTGATCGGGCATCGGAACCCTGACACGGATGCGATTTGTTCCGCGATCGGCTACGCCGAGTACAAGCGCCGGACAGGGATGCCCGAGGCCGTGGCCGCCCGATGCGGCGACACCAACGATCGGATCGACTTCGTTCTCCAGTCCTTCGGCGTCCCGCCTCCCCGATTTGTCCCCGATGTGTCCCCGAAGGTCCGCGACGTGATGGCGACAAACGTGGTCAGCGTGCCCATCGGGACGACCGCGGCCGAGGCCATGTCCGTCCTGGAATCCAACAACATCCGGGTCCTGCCCGTCATGAACACCGACGGCTCCTGCGCGGGGCTGCTGTCGGTGTTCAAGTTGAACAAGTTTTTCTTTCCGGTGAAGAACCGGCTCTTTGACTCACGGCAAGTGCAGGCGAGCCTGAAAAACATCGCGGAGACGCTGACAGCGCGGGTGCTCGTGGGGAAGGAGATGGACCGCGAGGAGGATCTCGTGCTGATGGTGGGAGCGATGAACCTCGAATCGTTCGCGAAACGGCTCACCCAGTATCCGGCCGATCGGCTGGTGGTGCTCGTCGGCGATCGCCTCGAGATCCAGGATCGAGCGATCCGGGAGAAGGTTCGAGCCGTCATCGTCACGGGCGACCTGGAGGTCTCCCATTCGATGGAGGACTACGCGCGGAAGAACGAGGTGACGATGATCATCTCGCCGCACGACTCCGTGACCTCGGCGATGCTCTGCCGCGCGGCCATCAACGTGCGTCACATGATGCACGAGAAGCTGCTGTTCCTCTATGAGGACGACCCTCTGGACAAAACCGCCAAGCGGGCGATGACGTCGAACTTTCTCGGATTCCCGGTGCTCAACGCCGAGCACAAGATGAGCGGCTTCCTCTCGAAGACCGACTTCCTGAAGCGCGTCGAGCGCAAGCTGATCCTGGTGGACCACAACGAGCTGTCCCAGGCGGTGCCGGGCGCGGAGACGATCGAGATCATCGAGATCATCGATCATCACAGGATAGGAACGCACGTCACCGCGCAGCCCATCCTCTTTCGCAACGAGCCCGTCGGGTCCACGAGCACGATCGTCGCCGACTGCTTCTTCCGGGACGCGGTCCCGATGCCGAAGGAGATCGCCGGGCTGCTCCTGGCCGGCCTGGTGAGCGACACGCTGAACCTCACCTCCCCCACCACCACGGCCAAGGATCGCGAGATACTCGCGAGGCTTGAGGTCACCAGCGGCGTGAAGGCGAAACAGTTCACGGAAAAGCTGTTCACCGTCGGCTCGGTCCTGGTCTCCAAGCCCGCGCCGCAGGCCATCACCTCCGACTGCAAGGAATACAAGGAAGGCGGGAAAGTGTTCAGCGTGGCGCAGATCGAGGAGATCGGATTCGAGCAGTTTTGGAAGCGGAAGCTCGAGGTGCTTCACGCCCTCAGCGACTACCAGCTCCAGCGGGGATACTTCTTCGCGGCGCTGCTGGTCACGGACGTCGACCTGCAGACCTCGCTGCTGCTGGTGGCGGGCTCCAGCGAGTTCCTGAGCCTCATTCAATACGACGAGATCGACAAGTATCCGGAATTGGAGTGCGCCATCTACGAGCTGCCGGGCATTGTCTCGCGCAAGAAGCAGCTCCTGCCGTTCCTCGCGCACTGCTTGAAGCAGTTATGACCGTCCGACGCCGACCCTTTCTTGCCTCATCGCGACGCCCCATTGTCGGGCGAAAGATTTTCTCCTCGCCTCGCAGCATGGAGGCTGGATTTTCCTGCAATCAACCCTCAATGATGTTTCCATGAAATTCATTCTCACGACGCACAACGTCACCTACACCCAGGCGATCGAGGATCACATCCTTGTCCGGATCGACAAGCTGGAGCATCTGGATCGATGGGCGATTGACGCGCGAGTGACTTTGGAGCATGACCACACCCGCACCCCGGAGAAGGCTTTCAGCTGCTCGATCCGGCTCGGCTTCCGCGGTCCCGACCTGTTCGCGACCGATTCCGACGCCGACCTCTACGCGGCGATCGACAAAGTCACCAAGAAGATCGAGCAACAGATTCGCAAGCGGCACAACAAGAACAAGGCCCGAAAGCACAAGGAAGCCTCTCGGACGAAGCGGGCCCGCCAGGTCGCGGATCTTTGAATCGAACTCGGCAAGAAAAGGGCCGCGCCCGGAAAGCAGTCTCGCTCGCGCGAGGCGTGTTGCCGGACCCTCAGACGGCGCCCCGGGTTGGTTTGATCCATGCTTCTTCGATCGCGAATTGTTTATCCCGTCGCCACGCCGCCGATTGACAACGGCGCCGTCTGGATCGTGGACGGACGCATCCGCGCCATCGGATCTTTCCCGGATCTCGCTTCACATATCGCCGAGCCCGTCGTCGATCTGGACGACTCCATCCTCATGCCGGGGCTCGTCAACGCGCACTGTCACCTCGATTACACAGGATTCGCGGGACAGATCCCGCCGCCCTTGGGATTCACGCACTGGGTCCAGCAGCTGATCACGCTCAAGTCGCAGTGGAGCTACACGGATTTCGCGGAGTCATGGCTTCTGGGGATGCGTCAGCTCGCCCAGGGCGGCGTCACGACCGTCGGAGACATTGAGGCCGTTCCGGAATTGCTGCCGGAGGTTCTTCCGGGCGCCCCCATCCGCGTCGTCTCCTTCCGCGAGCTCATCACCATTCGCAGCCGCGCCCGCGGGCTTGAGATATTGGATGCGGCGATCGACGAGCTCGAGAAAACGAACAGGGGGCCGCATCGGCTGGGGTTGTCCCCGCACGCTCCTTACACCACGTCGCAGGAGCTCGCGCGCGAGTCGGCGAGGCGCAGCCGTGAGAAGGGATGGAAATGGACGATCCATGTGGGCGAATCGAGCGAAGAATTCGAGATGTTCCGCCATAAGCGAGGAGCGATGCATGAATGGCTGCGATCCCAGCGCGACATGAGCGATTGCGGCGTCGGCACTCCGTTCGCGTGGCTCGCGGACACGGGCGAGCTCGACGCCTCCTGCCTGATTGTTCACGCCAATTGCCTGGAGCCCGGGGAAATCGAACGGCTGGCCGCCTCCGGCGCGTCGGTGGCCCACTGCCCTCGCAGCCACGGCTATTTCCGGCATCCCCGCTTCTCCGCCGACGCGATGAAGCGAGCCGGCGTCAACGTTTGCCTGGGAACGGACAGCCTGGCCAGCGCGCTGGCTCATCGTGGGGGTCCGCCCCGCCTGGACATGTTCTCGGAAATGCGCGCGTTCATGCAGGCCCATCCTGATTTCGCGCCCGCGGAGGTCCTCGAGATGGCGACGGCGCGCGGAGCGAAAGCCCTGGGGCTCGAATTGGAGACGGGCGCGCTTCGACCGGGGTTGAGCGCGGACCTCGCGGTCGTCCCATGGTCCGGAGCGTTGGAAGACGCCGCGAGCGCGCTCACCCAGCACTCGGGCGAGGTCCGGGCCGCGATGTGTTTCGGGCGATGGACCGTCGGCCCTGAAATCCAGCGATGAGCTCCGACGCGTCTCCCGTCGTTTGGATCACCGGGGCCGGCGGCGGACTCGGCAAATGCCTGACGACCGCGTTCTCGGAGTCGGGACGGCAGGTCGTCGCCAGCTATCATCAGCATCCCGTCGAATCCTCCTCTCCCAACGTCCTGCCGATGCGCGTCGATGTGACTTCGGGCGAGGAGGTCGTTGCGGCGGCGCGGGAGATCCAGCGCCGATGGGGACGCCTGGATGTGCTGGTCAACAACGCGGGCGTCACCCGGGACAGCCTGATGGCGCAGATGACGGCCGACGACTGGGACGGGACGATGGACGTGAACCTGCGAGGGGCGTTCCTGTGTTCGCGCGAAGCCTCAAAGTTGATGCTTCGTCAGGGCTCGGGCCACATTGTGAACATGTCCAGCTTCGCGGCGAAACGAGGCCACGCGGGACAGGCGAATTACGTGGCGTCCAAGGCGGGCCTCATCGGATTGACTCAATCCCTGGCCCTCGAACTGGGATCGCGGAACATCCAGGTGAACGCCGTCATGCCGGGCGTCATGGCGACCCGGATGACGGCCGGCATGAGCGACTCGCAAAAAAAAGCGTTGGCCGAAGCCAACGCTCTGGGTCGATGGAACGACGCCGCGGAGGTCGCGCGCTTCGTTCAATTCCTCGCCACAATGCGAAATGTGTCAGGCCAGGTGTTCCAACTCGACAGCCGCATCGGGGCTTGGACTTAGGAAATCTTTTTCTTCGCGTCTTCCGGGACCTCGACCTTGGTGGTCCCCACATCCTTCACTTCCACCGTGGTGGTGCGATCGACTTCACGGTCGTTGCCGTTGAAACTGACAGTGCCCTGGACCTTGAACTCGTACTTGGACACGACGCCGTCCTTCACCCAGAACTTGGCGCTCCCTTTTGCGCCGGTGATGTTCGGGGCATCTGCGCCATCGCGTCGCGGTCCAAAGCTCAGCAGTTCCTTCGCCGCCTCTTCGCTCAGATCGCCGGAGTAGCTCTCATCGCCCTTCTTGAGCTCCTTCACTTTCTCCGCCAGGTCCGCGGCCTGCACCGCCGGCGCCTTGAAGCTTGCGACCATCCGGGTGATCATGCGGGCTGGATTGCGCCCCCCGCCGGCGGCGCCGGCGGCGTCCGAAACCTCTTTGGTGGACTGCCAGCCGTCCTGGAGCTTGATGGCCGCCTTCCCGTCCTTGATCACCGCCTCGATGGTGTTGTCTCCGCGAGTCATGGTGATCAGGCTGTAGCCCCCCTTCTCCGTTTTGCCCTCCGTGGGCCCGCCACCGGCGCGATTGTTTCCGGCGGCCTCAACGTTGCTTTTCCAGCTGTAGTTGGGCTTGTCGCCCAGCTTCTTGGCCGCGGCAATGACGTCGTCTTTGGGTGTGGCGTCGGCTGCTATGAGGCAGCTGGCGGCGAAAGATATGGCGAGTGTGAGCAGATACGGTTTCATGGAATGTGGATGTTGTTGAGTGACTGTTGAGCGTTGAGACGCCAGCTGGATGTGACGCTTGCCGGGCCTCAAAGGTTTCGGGCCACCATGCTCCTTGGGGCAGGACCAGTTCAATCCAGAACACGCGTGGCTTCCCAGTCTCGCTTGCGCAGCTCCCCACCGAAGTCTGCAGGTCGAATGACACCTCCCCCTTGTCGCACTTGCCGTTGGTGATTTCGGTGTCCTGACCGAATGCGGTGATCTTGCCGGTCAACAGCTTACCGTCCCAAGCGAACGTCGCACGGTTCTCAAAACGGCCCCCGCCGCCTCCGCCTGGCCGCGCCCCTCCCGAAGTCGTCCCGCCCTGCCGATTGCCGCCGAACCCGGAAGGCCATTTCCATTTCCCGGCGGGAGTCGCGGGGACGCGTTTCGCCTCCCACGGGTACACGCTCCTCTGTCCGCCCCAATCCGACTGAATCTCCCCTCGGATCAAATCCCCATCGATCGCTCCGGAGTAGACCGTGGTCGCTTTGCGCCCATTTTCCTCGCGAACGACGGAGAAGCGGACCCGCTTGCCCTCGATCGATCCCTCGGATATCGGCGACTCCAGGCCCGCGCGCGGAATCGAAACGCCGGTGATCGCCTGGCCTTCCTGCTTCAGCTTCGCGCGAGGCTCCAGCTTGGAACCATCGGGCATCTCAAACGTCCAACGCCACCAACCCTCCGCCGGCTTCTCGGTCGCGGGTTCGGCGGTGGTGGCGGCCGCGGCGGCCGCGGCGATCACCACGGCGGGAAGGCAAAGCGCCGCCAGGGCGAGACGCAGGGAAATCATTCGATGAGATGGCATTTTCATGGAGGGGTTCCTTTCGTCAGCGATCTCCGTCGCGAGAGCTCCCATCCGGACGTGTCGGAGGGCGTGGAAAAGCGGAGCGCGATCTTCTCCTCGTTCTTGTTATTGCGCCCGCTGAAACGGACCTCGATCTCGTGACCCAGGTCGGTGACGTCAATCCATCCGAACCCGCTCTCCCCGGTATGCATCCGGTAGACTCCCTGGCTGTAGGGTCCGCCCTTGATGCTGGGGCTTTGGTCCAACGGCGCCGCGCACATGACCGGCAGTCGCGCGCCTCCCAGTGTGGAATAGTCGCTGTTCCGGCCATCGTCCGCCGCGAGCATATGGGAATCCCCGTGAAGAATGGCGACGCCCCGGATGTGGTTGGACTGAATGAAATCGGCGATCTCCCGACGCTCCGTCGCAAAGACGCTCCAGTGGTCCTCGCCGTTGGGATCCGCGGCGGCGGCGGCGGCGCGGTTTCGATTCGTGCGCTGGGTGGGCGAGTTGGTGATCTGCGTGTGGTGGATGTATCCAAAAACATTCGTGCCTATCCGATAGTAGTTGCTCCCCTTCTCGCCCAGCCATGGGACGGTGCTCACCCAGAAGATCAGGGGGAACCTCCCATTCGCGCTGAGAAGCTCCTGCTTAAACCACTGCTTCTGCGCGGCCCCCATCATGGATTTGGAGCTGTCATCGCGATTGGTCACGGCGTCGCGCTCGGACCGAAGATCGGTGAGGATGAACTTCACCCGTCCCACGTTGAAGCTTTGATAGATCGGGACATCGCCCCTGCCCGCGGCCAGTGGGTAGTGCGGAACATATTCATCGTAGGCCAGGCGGGCGGCCTTGTGAGAGGTCGCCGATCGCGAGCTGTTGTTTCCCCCGAAATCGTGATCATCCCACATGTAAACGAACGCCGCGCTGCGATAGAGGTCGGACTGTTGCGGAGAGCTTAGGACGAGGTCGTACGCGGCGCGGAACCGCGCCGCCTCGTTGTTCGTGATGTCGAGGTAGTGCCAGTCCCCCACGTTCATGTAGAACAAGGGATGGTTCTCCCGGATGGCGTCGAAGACGTCGCTCGTCGACGCCGTTCGCGCGCAGGAGGCGTACGCGAAGCTGAATGAAGCGGGCGCGTCCGCGGGGAAGGTTCGAAAGCTGCCCGTTTTGACGTCCAACTTCCCCTCGATCTCCAATCCGTAGTAGTACTGGGTGTCCGGATGAAGGCCTTTGAGGTCGTACTCCACAACTTCGTGGCGGTTGCTGGAGGCGGCGTCGGCGGAAAAGATCCGCGCAGCCTCCAGCGACGGACGCTCGCTGAGCTTCAGCCGGCTTCTCAAGCCGTCGCGCTGCAGGCGCGCCTTCACCGTGGCGGATGTCGGAGTGACGTTCCCGCTCCAGGGCCCCCGCGCGACGCTCGAGTAATCCACGCGAAGCTGGCTGAACAGATAGCTGTAAACATCGACCTGTTGCGCGACTCTCTCGTCGAGCGAAGTGCCCATTCCGTGTCCGCTGTGGGCGCTGGTCCTCAACAAGACCGGGCCCCGGGAAGCGGAGGCGGCCTGCAATCGCGCGGTCATCTTCCTGGAATGCGCGGGATTCACGCGTCCGTCCCGCTCGCCGGTGAGGAACAGGACCGATGGGTAGGCCACGCCATCGCGGACGTGATGATAGGGCGAGTAGCCGAGGAGCGCCTCGAACTGCGCGGCCGAGCCAACGGCGCCGAACTCGGTCGTGTTGAACTCTCCGTTCGGATCGAGCTCGACGCGGAGCATGTCGAAAATCCCCACATGCGCGACGACGGCGCGAAACAGGTCCGGCCGCTGCGTGAGCGCGGCGCCCATCAGCAGGCCGCCATTGCTCCCGCCCTCGATCGCCAGCGAATCCGCGCGAGTGTAGTTGGAGCGAACAAGCCATTCCGCGCACGCGATGAAGTCGTCGAAAACATTCTGCTTGCGCGTGAGATTGCCTCCCCGATGCCAGGCTTCCCCATACTCCCCTCCGCCGCGCATATTTCCCACGGCCACGATCCCGCCTTGATCGAACCAGGCCCTGCGGTGGAATTGAAACCGCGGCGCCTCGCTGATCCCGTAGCCTCCGTATCCGGTGAGAATCGTGGGGCTTCTCCCCTCGCGTCTAAGCCCCTTTCTGGCCAGAAGCGTCAGGGGAACCTCGGTCCCGTCCTTCGACCGAACCATCGCCCGATGGACGTCGATGTCCGAGAAATCAACCGCGTTGGTCGCGCGCAACCCGGTGGCGACGAGCCGGCCGGCGTCCTTCCGCGGGTCGTAGCTCAACCACGACGGAGATTCAACGAAACCCTCGGTTCGCAACAGAAGCTCGTCCCCGCGCTCGCAGATCATCTCGTCCACCGCATGCAAAGCCTGCAAGGGCAGGCGCCACTCGCGGCGCGTGGGGCGCTCTTCATCGCGAGCGGCAGAGGCGGGAGCGGTGTTCGTCGAGACACCGCTCGGGGGACGATTTGTGCCTGCGGACGCCGCGTTGGTCGAGGCGACGGCTTCGGCTTCCTCCCTTTGGGCCAGACGATCCCGAAACCGAACCACCATCGGCCCGCCATCCTGCTCCGCGAGATAGAATCCGCCCACCGACACGAGGAAGCGCTCAATCGGGCGACGGCCCTCGGGCGAAGCCTCCTGCGCATCGGAGAGTTGTGTCGAAGCCAGTGGCAGCCGCAGCAACCGCCCCCGCGAGGCCTTGCGCGTTGAGAGAAGGTACAGGGCCTCGTCTCGCGGCCATTCGATGTACGGGGGATCCTTGGCGAATTCCACCTGCTTCACCCCGTCCTCAAATCGAGCGATTTGTCGCCAGTTTCCCGAGGGTTCCCGCAACCAATGCGCAACGTCCCCGCCATCGCCATTCGCAACCGAAGCCAGCACATACCCCCCTTGTGGGCGCGCCCGGAGAACGATCTCGGCGATCCTGGGGAATTCCTTCCCCGTCTCGTAGCGATCCTCAGCCGCCCTCGTTCCCAGGGCGTGGAAGTAAACTTGTTGATGGAAATACTGCTCACGGCCCGGGTGATCCGCAGGATCCGGGTATCGCGTGTAATAAAAGCCCGCGCCTCCGGGCTGCCACGCGACGCTGCCGCCCGCGGTGGGGTACTGGGCGCGCGGAACAACATCCGACATCGCCTTTCCCGAAGCCACGTCGATCACGCGCAGCGTGCCCGCCTCGCTGCCTTCGGCGGAGAGCGAGACAGCGACGTAGCGCCCGTCGAAGGACGGTTCGTAGAAATCGATGCTCAGCCCCGCCTTGGGGTCCAAGCCCACCGGATCCAGAACCACGCGCTCGGACGCCGCGGCGTCGACGCCGGGGCGCGTCACGAGCACGGGCTGTTGGGCAGGAGGCTGGAACTTGAGGGCGAAGACCAGGCCGCCGCGCAGCTTCAGGTCGTGGTAGTCCGCGGAGATGGAGTTCACCCACCCCGTGAGATCAGCGGCGAGAGCCGAGCGCGTGGGGAGCTTGTCCAACAAGGCTCGCGCCGCCTCATTCTGACCCTGCGTCCAGCGTCGCGTCTCGGGGCTGTCTCCATTCTCAAGCCACTGATAGTCCTCGGACACCTGCGTGCCGTGGTACGTGGCGACCACGGGCTTGGCCGAGGCCCGAGGCGGCGCGATGGCGAAAGCGTGGAAAGGGAGAAGGGCGAAGACGAGGGCCGCAGCGAGCCGCCATGAACCGGCCGTGAACGAGGGTGAAGCTTCGCCGAGTGTGAATCGCATGGAAATCATACGGTCTGCTCGCAGAATGAATCGATCGCGGATCGGTCCTGAGACCTGGTCGGCCCGAGCCTGCGCGGAAAAGCGGCTCAGAGATGTTCGGCGGAGGCTGTCGAAGCCCAACGATGAAAGCAAACCATTACTAGGGCTTCCGCCCTATTCTCGGACGCGATGCCCGCGTTGTAGAAGAGAGCATGACATTCAAACACTATCGACACAAACCCTCCGTCGGAAAAGCCGGACCCCGATCGACTCCCTTTTCCTCTCAACCTCTCCCAACTCCGGCGAAACGCCTCTGGCGACGCGTCGCCATTGCGTTGGCGACCGCGCTCTCCATTCAGTCGGCGTCCGTCCCCGCGCAAATCCGCCCTTGCGTGACGATCGATTGTCCTTCGGACATCACCGTGGAATGCGCCACAACCAAGGGCAGCGTGGTCGCGTTCAAGCCCACCGCCCAATCCTCGTGCGGACAGAAGGTTTCGATTCAATGCGCCCCGAGCTCCGGAAGCCTGTTTCCGTTGGGAACCAACAAGGTGCTTTGCGTGGCAACCGACGGGCTCGGACAAAAAGCTGAATGCTCCTTCAATGTCGTCGTCGTGGATCACACGCCGCCAACGCTTCAAGTGCCCACGAACATCCTGACCCACTGCACGAGCGAGAGCGGAGCGCACGTGGATTTCAGCGCCAGCGCCACGGACAACTGCGACGCGACTCCGCAGATCCTTTGCTTGCCGGCCTCTGGATCTCTCTTCCCCATCGGGACGAACGAAGTGAAGTGCATTGCGTCCGATGATCGCGGCAATCGCGTCACCAAATACTTCAACATCGTGGTCGAAGGAAGGTGTGGATCTCAATGCGTGGACATCACCTGTCCGCGCGACATCGTTCTACCCGTCGTTCAGGGCACAAACCGAGTTGTGAACTTCTTCGTCGCCGGCACCAACCGGTGCGAAAGACTCCCCGTCAGCGTGGTCTGTTCGCCGCCGTCCGGGAGCGCGTTCAAGCTCGGGGTCACGACGGTGTATTGCGAAGCCAGCGACGGTTACGAGAGCAAGAAGTGCAGCTTCCACGTCACGATCCAGGACACGACGCCTCCAGAGCTTCAAGTGCCCAGCAGTGTGCTGGCGCAATGCCAGGGTTGGGGGGGACCTGAAAACAGAGCCGGGACCACCGTCAAATACTCAATCATCGCCAAGGACAACACGGGGCTGAAACCCGTCGTCGTCTGCACGCCTCCCAGCGGAGCGTTCTTCCATCTTGGAACCAATCCCGTGGTGTGCGTGGCGACGGACAGCGCCGGAAATAAGACCACCAACGGTTTCCCGGTCATCGTGAAGTCCGGGCCCAAGTGCGAAGTCGACCCAAACCCGATCACTGAGCTTTCCCCGGACAATTGGGGCTTCGAACTCGGTTTGGTCAGCTGGGTCGCGACGGGCGCGGCGTTCGAGAATCAACCCGCGCGCTCAACGACGGCTCAAGCCTATCGGATCCCTGATATTACCGCTCAGATGCGCGAGCAGATCGGCGGAGACTACTGGCCAAGACTCACCTACCCCATCGGCATTCGCGGGAACTACGGCATCAGCACGGCGGACAACCGCCCCTTCGAACAAGGAGAACTCTTCAACGAATCGGTCACCTATGACGAAACCGTCACCGGCGAACTGTTGTCGAAGCCTTTCATGATCGAGAAGGACTACATCTCCTTCCTCATCGGCGGCGCCCAGGACCCTGATCATCTCCGCGTGGAGCTGCTCGTGGAGGTCCCCGCGGGAACGCCCGACTCGATCAAGCTCGACTCCAGGCACTACAAGATTGATATCTTCTCCTACGCTCACGGGCGCGAACAAATGCGGCGTGTGGGATGGTCCATGGATGGATTTGGACACCACAACCTCGGCAAGTGGGCGCGCATTCGCATCGTCGACGGCTCGCCCCGCGGACACATCAACGTGGATGATTTCCAGTTCGTGGCGACGCACCCCGATTTCCAGAAAGTGCAAATCGGCGACAACGAGTATCCCGCTGTGCTGAACTACGACGGCGACAAGTATGACTGGGACGCGCCGGTCTGGGGATTCGCGGATATGCATACTCATCCGATGAGCTATCTCGGATTCAAGGAAGGCGTGATGCACGGTCATCCAGATGGAGGGGCCAATGATCCGTCGAACCCCGAGCACGCCCTCGGAGTCTGCCGATGCCTGCACAATGGCGCATGGCCCGATAATTTGTGCGGCAACTTCCTGCGCATGGCGCTGGAGATAGGCACCGACGGCGATGGCAACGATCCCCACGGCGAAGGCTGGGACGTCAGCGAGGCGGGGAACAACCACTACGCCCAATTCCGTCGCTGGCCTGTGTTCAGCACCACCACCCACCAGCAAATGTGGTACGATTGGATCAAGCGCGCGTATGACGGCGGCCTCAGAACCATGGTCGCCCTCTGCGTCAACAACCCTCTTCTGGGCTCCGCCTCGGAGGGACCGGGGCCGGAGGACGACGTCCACGTGGGCAATAACCAGATCAAGGAGCTGATCGCATTCGTCGGCAGACACTCGGACTTCATGGAGATCGCCTTTGATCCCGTTCAGCTGCGCGATATTGTCCGACGCAACAAGCTCGCGATCATTATTGGCTCGGAGCTCGACGACATCGGAAACTTCGCGCGCAACAACGCCATCAACGAATTGAACCCCGACGAAGGCGACCGCAAGAAGGTGCGCGACGAGATCCACCGACTGCATGGTCTTGGACTCCGCTACATTTTCCCCGTGCACCTGATGGACAACAAACTGGGAGGCACTCCGGTGGCGAATATTCTGTTGAACGTCGCCAGCCGATACCTCAATGGCGAGGCCATGCAGGTGGAGCCGGCTCATAAGGAGGATGAGATCAATTATTGGTTCCCCAAGAACTTCGATTTGAGCCAGGTCATCCAGGACCACGAGCCGGAGATCATTATCGGCGCCAGCCTGGCGACGGTTGCCGCCCCTCTTCTCCCCCTGCTCATCGACGGAACAGGCATTGTCCCTCCAGGATCGGGCACGGCCATTGGCGGAGGATTGTTGCCGATCGCGCTCGTCGCTGGCGTGGGCGCTCTGCCCGGCGCCCTGCAGGCGATCCCCCCGAACGTCTGGCCCATCAACCATCATTATCCGCCGTATCCCGATAAGGGGGTCGCGCCGTTCGGACATCGAAATAAGAGGGGACTGACGACCGTGGGCGAGTTCGCCATCATGGAGATGATGCGGTTGGGCATGATGATCGACGTTGACCACATGTCCCAAAACACGCTCCGGAGCGTCTTCACCATCGCGGAAAACAATCCGGTCGGCTATCCCCTGAACTCAGGACACAACAGCTTCCGGTCTCTCGCGATGGGCGAGGCGTCTGAGAACAATCGCAGCGATGAGCAGATGGTTCATATCCGCGACTTGGGCGGCATGTTCGGCGTGGGCTGGGAGAATTCATCAACCTATCCCGCGAGCACCGAATACTCGGAACCGCTCACCTACACCACTTCGATCGTTCGCGACGATTGCGGCGGCACGTCCAAGAGCGTGGCGCAAACCTACATCTACGCCCTGGAATCCATGAGCGGACGCAACGTCGCTCTCGGCACCGACATCAATGGGCTGATCAAGGGCCCTGGGCCTCGCTTCGGCGCCAACGCCGCTTTTTCCAGCAGTGAATGGAGCAAAGCCGACGCGATTCACAGCCAGGACAACGGCGTTCTCTACAGCCCGCAGCACGGACGTCCGATCGTCGGACCCGTCTTCGTCGGCCAAGGGGTCGACCCGGAGAAGCCGTGGGGCTTTCCCCTCGGCGAACACCTGGATGGGAACAACAACATGCGACCCGCCTACGCCTACACCAAAGCCCAGGCGCACTTCTTCCCAGCGATCCGCATCCTCTACTACCTCAAGGACTGGGTGGACAGCGGCAAGTCGCAGCAGCAGATCATGGCGGAGCTCACCAAGATCACGCAGGCTCAAACGAGCGAGGTGCCCGCAGGGGACGTCTTTCCCTACGCGCTCGGATTGCTCAATGGGATCAAGAACTGGGCGCTCACCAGCAACGATCCCTACGAGCGGTTCGGCAAAGCCATCTATCAGGTGGAAGTGCTTCACATCAATGTCCCCAGCGACATCGAGAACGACGAGATTTGGAACGAGATTTTCCTCTCACTCCGCAGCGTTTGGTCGGACTACCATCAAACCTTCGGCAATAACAACCCGCTCAAGCGCTATCAGATGGGAGCGAAGGACTGGGACATCAACTTCGAAGGCGTCGCCCACTACGGATTGCTGCCGGACTTCCTCCAAGACTTGACGAACGTCGGCCTGGAAACCAGCGACATGAGTCCCTTGTTCCAATCCGCGGATAACTTCGCGGACATGTGGGTGAAGACGCTCCGGGCCAGCCACGAGGTTTCTCACCCCGTGATCCGCTTCGGGCGCACGGAGAACAACCTGTACGACCACCTGAACTTGTCCTGGGCGGGGCAGGAGGACGACGTTCTCGAGCAAACCGACAACATGTCCGCGAACCCCGTCTGGGTTCCCGCGAAGACCATCGCCGCAACAGTCGCTTTCGGCGAAGTGCAAGTGATCGTCAACATTGCTCACAACGTCCCCCACCGCTACTTCAGGGTCCGGAAGCACGACTAACCTCACCCGGATCTCCCTCCTCACGAACCTCGAGTCCGCTCCGCGGGCTCGAGGTTTTTTTGCGCGGAGTCGGAAAGAACTCCAAGGCGGCGATCGCCCTCATCCCTCCTGGAAGGCCGCGCTACTCGAGCGGCGGCTTGGGTTTTTGAGCCAGGATCCGCAGGCTGTCGACCGCGGCCCACACCCAAGCAAAGAGGCAGAGGCCGCCGCCCCACCATCCCATCCAACGCGCGGCTTCCGCGGGGCGCTCAATAATGTTCCCGGTCTGAAACATGAGATAGAAGTCGCGCGTGTAAGCGAGGAAGAACCCTACGAACAAAGCGAAGCCAACCAACATGACGCCGGCCTGCGCGTAGCCCCATCGCCCCCCTGCGAGAATCGTGCCCAGCCCTGGAAACGCGAGCCAGTTGATCGCGGCGCAGAGGTCGGGACGAACTGGTTTCTTCTCCCTGCGACGAGACTCGCCGGATCGGGCGGAAAAAGGTCCAGGCAGCGGAGGGGGCAAAGAATGCATCAGAGCGGAGAGAGAACGGCGCTAAGGATCCCATCGCTGGCCCGACAGTTGCCGTCTGGGAATCTGCCTGACCTGCCCGCCGGCTGTGTAAATGTAGACGAGGCCCGGAGATATCCCGTGCTCCGCGGCGATGTCGCTTCCGCCCGCGCGATTCCACCCGCCGTCAACCTCGAACAGCAGGACCGTGTCCGAATGAACGCTTTCCATATTCATGCCGCCGACCTTTTCATTCAGGGCAAAGATGCTCGTCGCGCCCACCGAGGCGCCGGGACAACTGAACACGCTGAGGGAGGGAACAAAGTCCCGAACACTTTCGCACCAATTCGTCGAGGCGGGGAGGATGTCCCCGTGATCGTTGGCGTACTGGCGCAACGCGGCTCCCAGCTTGGGCAGATTCTGCCAGCAGGAGGCGACCGGCGTCGCCATGGCGGGCCGCGGCTGCCAGCGTTGCTGATTGGCGATGAAGAAACCGGCGATCATGAGGCTGCTCACCGCGGTGAAGAGGGAGAGGAGCATGCCGAAGACGGCGAGTCCCGCGCCCTTGATTCGTCCCGCGCTCCGACGCGTCGCCACCAAACCGCCGACGCCCAGGCAGAATCCGATGATCCCGGGAAGGATCATAAAACCAAAAAAACCAACGCAAACCGAGGCCACCGCGAGGCGGCTGGTTCTGGAAGGCAAGGGAGGCGCCGGACTCGGCGTCAACGGAGGAGGCCCGCCGGCGGGGGGAGGACTGACAGCCTGTTGAGGGCGGGCTGAACTCGGGGGGCTCCAGGTTTCAGGGGATGGAAGCGACAAGGAAGCAAACGCCGGGATCTCGTCCAAAGGGCGCCATATCGACTCCCCCTCGGCGCGAGCCAGAGCCTGGAGCGAAACACGACCCGCCCGCAACAAGGCCCGGATCTGCTCGACCGAGTAGGGCCCAATTTCTTCACCACTGACGCCGCGCAGGCGATACATGTGAGGAAACCTCCGTCACGAGATCGGAAGAGTCAATGGCGTCCTTTGCCGCGAGAACGGAGCGGGGCAACCGAGGTTCAGGCCGCTTCTTGAGCGGGGGGCGCGGAGGGGCCGCCCGCGGCGGAGCGCGTGGGCAGCGGCTGGGGCGCCGCGTCGAGGACCTCCCGCACCGCCCTGACCAGCTGCTCCGGTCGGTAGGGCTTCTGCAAGTAGTTGAAACCTTCCACGATGCCGGCAACCTCGTTCTCCATGAAATCCACGGAGTAGCCGCTCATATAGATCACGCGAACCTCGGAACGAAGCGCGCGGACGCGTTCAGACAGTTCCAGCCCGCTTACACCCTCCGGCATCACCATGTCGGTCAGCAGCAAATCAATCTGGCCGGGGTGGCTCTGCCACTGCTTCAGGGCTTCGACGCCGTTCTCCGCGAGCACGACCTTATACCCCTGCTTCTGAAGCACCGCTTCGACAAGCATGCGCAGCCCCACCTCGTCCTCCACCACCAGCACCGTTTCCTCGCCGCCCCGCAACTCGCTCGGCTTTTCCGCCGGCGCGTCCTGCATCTTCGATGGAGTCGCGGAGAGCGCGGGGAAAAACACCCGGAAAAGGCTCCCGTGCCCCACTTGGCTGGTCACGTCGATCCAGCCGTTGTGCTGAGTCACCACTCCATAAACCGTGGCCAGGCCCAGGCCCGTCCCTTGCCCAAAATCCTTGGTCGAGAAGAAGGGCTCGAATATTCGCTGCATGGTCGCGGTGTCCATGCCGCAGCCCGTGTCCATGACCGTCAGGCAGACAAAGCGCCCGGGCTTGGCCCGCGGACTCCGACGGGCTTCCTCCTCGTCCACGAGTCGAATGGAGGTGTCGATGACAAGGCTGCCCCCCCTCGACATCGCGTCCCTGGCGTTGACCGCCAGATTGAGCAACACCTGATCCAGCATGCTCGAATCGCCCCGGATCAACGGCAGCTCCTCCGTGTAGTGGAAGCTCAGCCGTATGGTCGCCGGGATCAGGCTCTGGAGCATCGTGGCGACGCCCTGAACGACGCGGTTCAAGTCGAGCTCGCGCCATTGAACGACCTGCTTGCGGCTGAAGGTGAGCAGCTGTCGGGTGAGCTTGGCCGCGCGCTCGGCCGCGCTCGAAACGCATCGAGCGGACTCGGTGGACTGCCCCGCCAACGATCCATCGCTCAGCAGCAGGCTCGCATGCCCCTGAACGACCGTGAGGATGTTGTTGAAATCGTGCGCGATGCCCGCGGCGAGCTGGCCCACGGCCTCCATCTTCTGGGACTGCCGCAACTGATCCTCGAGCTTGAGGCGTTCCGTGATGTCCTCCGACACCAGCAGCACACACGATTCCCGGCTCAGCTCCATGGCTTCGGCCGCGAGCTGAAGATCGCGCAGTTCCCCGGACTTCGCCTGCCATCTGGCTTTGAAGTCGCGCGCCGACCTTTGAACCTCCAGGAGCTCGACAAGGCGCGAGTAGCTCTCCGTGGAATGCCAAAGGCTGAGGTCCCCCATGGTCCGTCCAACGACCTCGTCCCGCGTGTAGCCCAGCGACTGAAGGAGGCTCCGATTAACATCGATGAAGCGACCGTCGTGGAGACGAATGATGGCGATCCCCGCGGGCGAGGCGTGGAAGGCCTTTGAAAAACGCTCCTCGAGGTCCTTGAGGGCGGCCTCGGATTGACGTCGATCGGAGATGTCCCGAAGCACAAGAGCCACGCAGATCGGCTTCCCGGTCTCCTGGTCTCGAAGGAGGTTGGCGCTCACTTCGGCGGTCACTCGCCGTCCGTCCGATCGGGCGCCGCGCACGTCCATTTCCCCCTCCCAGCTCCCCTGTGACACCACAGAGCGCAGAATGATCTCGTGGAAGGCGCCGCGCGAGGAATCGCCCTCCAGATCGCGCACGCCCAGCCGAGGCTGGGGGGTGTCCGACGCCAGGCCCAAGAGCTTGCGCCCGGAATCGTTCAGGTATGTGATCTCGCCCTCGAGCGTGGCGAGCGCGATGAAATCGTTCGCGTTCTCCACCAGAGACACAAACTTTTGGCGCTCGCCCTCCGCCTCCTTTCGATCCTCGATTTCCTTGACGAGCATCTCGTTCGCAAGGGACAGCTCGAAGGTGCGGTCCTGGACGCGTTGCTCCAGCTCGAGATGAAGTTCCCTGACGGCGGATTCCGCCTGGGTTCGCTGCGCCACTTCGTCCACCAAGGCGTCGTTCGCGGTGGTGAGCTCCTCGGTGCGGAGGCGAATGCGCTGGTCAGACTCGGTCACAGCGGCCCGCAACGCTTCCTCTGCCACCCTGCGCTTGTGGGACTCCGCCGCGAGGGCGGCCGAAGCGTCCGTCAGCTTTTGCTCCAACTCCACCCTCCCCTTGGAGGCGTCCGTCAAGCGCCGCAGAACCGCCTCAAGAATGCCTTCAAGCTCTTGAGCCACCTTCGAGGCCAGGTCGTCCCCAGAAAGGCGAAGCTTCTGGGAGTAGTCGCCCTGATTGCGGATCGACTGGAGGTGATCGAGCAACTGCCTGAGACGATCCGTGAATTCGCCGGCGCTCGCCTGGTGAGAAAGCCAAACGGCCAGCACGGCCCACGCGCCAACCATGACCAGCGCCAGGGCTATTGCCCCGGCGGCAGACAGTGTCGTGGCGCGGCTGTTCCAGCCCAGCCAGAAGGTCAATAAGCCTCCGGCCACAACGCCCGTCACGGCTCTGTTGAGCGAACTCATTCGTGAAAAATCGGTTGCATTCTGGGCCCCGATCGCCCCTCTTATTGGGTCGGCATCCGTTCCCAACATCTGAAGCCCGGGCCGTCGCGCGAAAACCGCAACAGTCCTGGGGGGGGATGAACAACGGGCGCATTCTCAACCATATGCTGTCATACGAGATTTTTGGCGCGATCTCGCCGTCCCTGGCGATCGACGTGCTCGATTTCACCCATCAGAGCGACAAAAAGCTGTACCGAGCCGCCCTCGAAGCGGTGGCGGCGCACCGGAAGCTCCGCCCAGTCTTCCTCGAACGCATGTCCCGGGCCGAGAGGAACCCCCTGATGCTGGGCTCGCTGAAACGCGAGGAACTCAGCCTGATCACCGACAATCTCATCAGACACTGGCTCCTCGGAAAGCATGCCGACATGCTGTCCGCTTTCTTGACAAACCTGGGGATCCCCAACAAGCAGGGCGCGGTCGAGGAACTGCCCGACTCTGTGGGAGAAGCCCCCCTCCGCTCCTCCATCAACACCCTGCTCGCCCAATACCCCGCCGAGGTGGTCGCTGTCTATCTGAACGCGTTCAACCAGTTCAACGGGGCGGTGTGGGAAAACCTCGACCAACTCCTCAAATCCGATCCGCGGCTGGGACTTCCCGTCGCCCTTGCGCCCTAGCCGGATTCCCGTGATTCAACGCGGCCCCCCCACCCCGGCCGAAGAGGGTCCCCGAGCCACGCCCTTGGAGGACACGAAAAGCTCCCACCGCTGGGCGTTGCCTCTCCATTGTGAACAACCTGTGAGCAGTTTCGAATAACTCAGGGTTGTGTGCGCGTCTGATTTGCCCTTGTTTTATCGCCTTGCGGGTTCCACGCGGACAAGCGATCTCACGGACGGCGGACGCCGGGGTGGTGAGGTCGTGTCTCCGCCGGAGCCGCGGCCCAGTGGAATGAGGATTCAGATGAGAACCGGTGAAGAACATGCGATGGTGGTGGAGCAGTTGGAGAACATCTGTCGGGCGCTGCCCTGGTGCCAGGGATTGAGCTGGCGTTTTTCCGATTTGAGGAAGGACGCCCTGGCGGATCTCTATGCCGCGCTGGAGGGGCTCAGTCTGCGATTCTGCGAGCTCCAGCCCATCTTCAAGGGACCGACGACCAAGAACTCGTTGGGCGTCGCTCTGGCCAGGTATCTCTACGACCATCCTGACCGTTGCCAAGCCACCCTGCACTCAATCAACCGCTGCGCGGGCCTCCCGGAGGCCGCATCCCTTCTCTCGAACTAGGCTCCCTCCGGAGCTGCTGATCGAAACGAGACCGCCCGCCATGTCCGAAAACGAATCCAGCGGGGGCGGCTCTGAGACAACCGGGGCGCGCCGCCGCCCCAAGCGAGGCACGAGCCAGCCGCTGGGCATCATACCCGGCAGCGCTGACAGGCTTCCACCCCATTCCATCGAGGCCGAGCAAGGGGTCCTGGGTTGCATTTTCCTCGCGCCCAGCGAATGCCTGGGGGACTGCGTTGAGAAGCTCAAGAGCGGCGCGCAAACGTTTTACGACCTCCGACACCAGGCGCTCTATGAGGAGTTGGTGGGGATGTATGAAGCCAAGCAGCCGGTCGATCTCATCACCGTCCCGCAGCGCCTGAAGGACAAAAACCTGCTCGAGGCGGTGGGAGGCCTGAGCTATCTGGCATCGCTGCCGGACGCCACTCCCTCCTCGGCCAACCTGCTGTATTACCTCGAGATCCTCAAAGAAAAGCACCTTCTGCGGCGAATGATCGGCACTTGCACGAACGTGCTGGCCCGCGTTTACGAGCATCAAGGGGAGGTGGACTCTTTGCTCGACGAGACGGAGCGGGACATTCTGCAGATTAGCGAGGCGCGCGTGGAGCCCGACTCACGGACGATGCGCGATCTGGTGCGAAACGCCATCAGCACCATCGAGCACTACCAGCAGCGGCAGGGGATGCTGACCGGCCTGGGAACCGGGTTCATGGACCTGGACAGGATGACAAGCGGCCTGCACGCGGGCGAAATGATCGTCATCGCGGCGCGTCCCAGCATGGGCAAGACATCGCTCGCCATGAACATCGCCGAGTACGTCGCGGTGGAAGAGAAGCTCCCTGTGGGGGTCTTCAGTCTGGAAATGACGGCGGATTCCCTCGTCCTGCGTCTGATGTGTTCCCGAGCCCAGGTGAATCTCCGGGACATCCGAGGGGGATTCATCGCCGAACGCGACTTCCCCCGACTCACCGCGGCGGCCGGAAAGCTGGCCGCGGCCCCCCTCTACATCGACGACACGCCGGGGCTCTCGATCCTCCAGTTGCGGGCCAAGGCGCGTCGTATGTGGCAACAGCACGGCATCAAGCTGATTGTCATTGACTACCTCCAACTGCTTCACTCTACTGCGCGCCGTGTTGAAAACCGTCAGCAGGAAATCGCCGACATCTCCAACGGCGTCAAAGCGTTGGCAAAGGAATTGAAGGTGCCGGTGATCGTGCTGAGCCAGCTCAACCGCGAGTTCGAGAAAGAGAAGAACCGGAAGCCGCGGATGTCGGACTTGCGAGAATCAGGCGCTATTGAACAGGACGCGGATCTGATCGGGTTGCTCTACAAGCCCAACGCCGCCGAGGATGAAGAGGCGGCGCCGAGCGCCGACGATGAAGCAGTGCCCGTGAATCTCCTCATCGCCAAGCAGCGCAACGGGCCGACTGGCGATGTGTGCCTGGTGTTCCGGAAATCCATCACCCGCTTTGAGAGCGCGGCCAAAATCAGCGCCGACGAATCTGAATAATCGATGAACAAGACCTGGCTGCGCAAAGCTTGGCCGTGCGGATTGGCCACCCTGGCCTGCGGAACGAACCTGAACGCCCAGGATCAGGCCGCTCCGCGGGTCGATCCAAACATCTATCCCGTTCTGAGCATCACGCTCACGAATGTCGGGCCCCAGACCGTCAGCGACTCGCTGATCCGCGCCCACATGCGGGTGAAAGAGGGCGACGACTACAGCCTCCGCATGGTCGACGGGGACGTTCAGAGCCTCCTCAAGACAGGCTACTTTCTGAACGTGCAGGTCACCGAGGTCCGCCAGACCGAAGGAGTGCGCCTCACCTACATCCTGCTCCCCAAGCCCAAACTCACCGACATCGTTTTCAAGGGCAACAAGAAGTACAGCGGGAAGCGACTGCTCAAGACGGTCACCTCCAAGATCGGCGATCCGCTCGACGAGCGAAAGCTCTTCGGCGATGTGCAGGCGATCAAGCAAAAGTACCAGAAAGCCGGCTACCAAAGAACCGAGGTGAAATACGTTCCCAACGTCGATGATCGCACCGGCCGCGGCAGCGTGACTTTCGAAATCACCGAAAGCCCGAAGGTGATCGTCACCGATGTCACCTTCGAAGGCGCGTCCGCCTTCAAACAGAAGAAGCTCCGACATCAAATCAAGACGCGCCGGCACTGGTGGCTCTCATTCATCACCGGCAGCGGCGTCCTGAAGGAGGATCAGCTCGAGGATGATCACGACAAGCTCGCCGACTTCTACCGGAACGCCGGCTACGTCGACTTCGAGATCAAGAAGGTCGATCAAACTTTCGCCAACCCGCGCCACGTGAAGCTGAACTTCGTCGTCACCGAAGGCCAGCAATACAAGGTCGGAGCGGTGGGCTTCGAAGGCGCCACCCTTTACAAAACGAACGAGCTCAGCAAGGACCTGAAGATGAATGTCGGAAAGACATTCACGCCCAAAGGCCTGAACAAGGACCTCGAGATCGTCGAGGACAAGTACGGCAGCAAGGGCTACATCGACTCCAAGATTGTCGCGAAGAAGTCTCCGAACATCCAGACGGGGACAATGGACCTCAACTACAAGATCGAGGAAGGCCAGAAGGCCTACATCGAGAAAGTTGAGATCCGCGGCAACACCAAGACGAAGGACAGGGTCATTCGCCGCGAGCTGAGCATCTTCCCCGGCGAGATCTTCGACATGACCGAGGTCAAGCGCAGCAAGCGCCGGCTGGAGGGCTTGGGCTATTTCAACGAGCAGGGCGGCGTCGAAATCGCCCCGGAGCCGACGGAGGTTCCTGACCGACGCAACCTCGCGTTGACGGTGGACGAGAAGAGCACGGGACGCCTCTCGCTCGGCGCGGGGTTCAGCTCCGTCGACAGCGTGATCGGATTCATCGAGCTCTTCGAAGGCAACGCCGACATCGCCAAGCCTCCCACGTTCAAGGGCGGCGGCCAGAAGTACCGCCTGAAGGTGGCGTTCGGGGCGCGGCGTCGCGATTACGAAATCTCCTTCATCGAGCCTTGGTTCATGGAGAGAAAGCTCCGCCTCAGCGTCGATCTCTACCATCGTGAGCTGAACTATGTCAGCTTGAACCAGCTGTATGACGAGCGCCGCACCGGCGCCCGCTTCGGCCTGGAACGCGCGCTGGGCAATGAAAACCTGATTGGAGGCCTCAGCTACACGCTCGAAAACATCGGCATCGTAAACGTCGACAAAACGCGAGCCTCTCAAATCATCCAGGACGAGGAAGGCAACCGGCTGGTCTCGAAGGTCGGCGCCTCCCTGGCCTACGACACAAGGGATAGCTACCTGCTCCCGACGAAGGGCCAAAAGTCGGAACTCCTCGGCGAGATCGCAGGCGGCCCGCTGGGAGCGCAGACCAAGTATTACAAGCTCGAAGCCCGCACGGCCTGGTATTTCAAGGGCTTCGATGAGGGACACGTTCTGGAACTCATCGGACGAACCGGCGTCGTGGAAGGCTACGACCACCAAAAGGTGCACATCTTCGACCGATGGTTCCTCGGCGGCCTCTACAATCTGCGAGGCTACCGCTATCGAGGCGTTGGACCGCGGGATGTGACGAACGAGCCAATCGGCGGCAACACCTACTGGTTTGCCAGCGCCGAATACAGCATTCCGATCATTGAACGGCTTCGCTTCGCGACGTTCTATGATATTGGCATGGTTTACGCCGACGCCTACGACTGGAACATGAAGAACTTCAACGACAACATCGGCATCGGCTTTCGCCTCAACCTACCCATCGGGCCCCTGCGTCTCGATTACGGCATCCCGATCAACCCGACCCGCGGCGTCAACGACAGCCATGGCCGTTTTCAGTTTGGTGTTGGCTACTTCCGCGACTTCTAATCTAATGCGCCGCTCATGAATTCAATTTTGACGAAAGCCGCCTTGATGTTCGCAGTGGCGCTCTTGTGGGCCCAGCAAGCGCAGGCCCAGCAGATCAAGCTCGCCACCATCGACTTCTCTCACGTCTTCACGAACTACTGGAAGTTCAAGCAGGCCGAGTCCGTGCTCAACGACAAGGCCAAGGACCTTGAAAACGACCAGAAGAAGATGGTCGAGCAGTACAACAAGGTGAAGGGCGACTACCGAACCGCGCTGGAAAAGACCAATGACGCGGCCGTTTCGGCGGATGAGCGGGAGAAACGAAAGAAAGCGGCCGAGGGCAAGCTGGGCGAGATGAAAGAGCTCGAGGCCACCATCAACCAGTTTGACCGACAGGCCATGAGCATCCTCGACGAGCAGAAGCGCCGGATGCGCGACAACCTTGTCGCGGAGATCAAGGGCATCGTCGACCTCAAGGCGAAGTCCGGAGGCTACAGCTTGGTCATCGATTCATCGGCCGTCTCAGGCACCGGCACACCGATCGTCGCCTACAACGCGAATGACAGCGACCTGACCAAGGTGGTCCTCAACCAACTGAACGAGACCGCCCCCGCAAACCGCGTTGTGCCCGGCGCCACTCCCCCGCCCGTCGACAAGGAAAAGAAGTAGGCCTGCTCCTGTTGGTTGAGGCGGCTGGCCTCGCCACCAACCATGATCAGCGTCGTCACACCGAGCTTCCGCCAGTTGGGCTGGTTGAAGCTCTGCGCGGCTTCCGTCGCCGATCAATCCGGCGCCGATTTCGAACACATCGTCCAGGACGCGGGCTCCGGACCCGAACTGGAGGCCTGGGCAGCCACACGACCCTCCCTGCGGCTGGTCGCGGAAAAGGACCGCGGGATGTACGACGCGATCAATCGAGGCCTTGCCAAGAGCCGGGGTGAAATCTGCGCCTATCTCAACTGCGATGAGCAATACCTCCCCGGCGCGCTCAGCCGCGTCGACGCGCTTTTCGACGCGCATCCCGAGGTGGACATCTTTTTCGCGAACGCCCATGTCGTCGACCCTCTAGGCGGTTATATCTGCACCCGGCACGCCCTCATCCCGCAGACCGCCCACACGATGGTTTCAAACAACCTGGCGATCCTGACGTGCGGGACCTTCTTTCGCCGGCGACTCCTGGAGGAGCGCCAGCTCTATTTCGACACCGCATGGAGAAATGTGGGCGACGCCGTGTGGGCGCTCTCGCTCATCCGGAAGAAGGTTCGGATGGGGTTGTGCGGCTTCGCCACATCCACGTTCACCGACACCGGGGAGAACATGAACCTCAACGCTGAGGGCCATGCCGAAAGGAGGAAGCTCTTTCAGCTCGCCCCGTCATGGGCGCGGTGGCTCTCGCCTCTCGTCGTGGCCCACTTCCGCTGTCGGAAGTTTCTCAAGGGACACTACCGGGGCGAGCCGGTTCGCTACGAAATCTACACAACCACGTCCCCCGATCGGCGTGTCCGATTCGATGTGGCCCGCGGAACGGCGCGGTGGAAGACGCGAATGTGAGTTCGCGGCCGCCGCCGGTCGAGAGGCGTCGGCCACAAGCCCCCCTCCGACCGCCCCGGCGCGAAACAAGGGCGTTGTTCCGTGACAAAAATGGCGTCGTCATGTCGATTGACGAACCGAGAATCCCGCCTGACAATCGCCGGATGCTTCATGCGCTCCAGACGCGTCGTGCGCTCTTGCTTTGCTTGGCCCTCGGGACAATCGGCCTGGCGTCGACTCCCCGTGAGCTTCACGCCACGAACCCCCCAGCGCCCTTCTCCAGATCCCCGTATCTTCAATTCGCCGGACCCAACCTGATCCACGTGGTCTGGCGCACCGACGGCCCGGTGGACGCCAACGTGCGCTACGGCACGGACGTGAACAGTCTCACGGAGCGCGTCAAAGGGTCGGCCATCGTGGTGCGTGCCTCGCTCGGAACCAACGGCCAGGAGATGCTGCCCCGGTGGAAAGCGCTGAGGACTCCGGCCAATCTGGCGCTGGAGAAACTGCACTCGGCCCCCATCGGAACATTTCAGTATGAGGCGAAGATCTCAGGCCTCATGCCGGACACGCGCTACTACTACGCCGTCTACGATGGCGAGAACCGGCTGACCCCGGCCGATTCCTCCTACCATTTCTTCACCCAGCCGCCCGTTGGGACAAAGCGGCCCTTCCGTTTCTGGGTGCTGGGCGATGGTGGCACCGGACGCGAGCCTCAAAACGCGGTCTTCAGGGCAATGCTCCAAACCCTGGAGCGCGAGGCCAAGCCGCTCGACTTCTGGCTCCACGTGGGCGACATGGCCTATGGCACGGGGCGCGACCGCGAGTTTCAGTCCAGGTTCTTCGAATCGTATGAGCCCACGCTCCGCAATCGAGTCTGCTGGCCCACCATGGGCAACCATGAAGGCTACTCCTCGAAGGGAGAAACAGGCGTCGGCCCCTACTACGACGCGTACGTCGTCCCCACCCGAGGCGAGGTCGGAGGGGTCGCCTCCGGACGAGAGGCTTACTATTCCTTCGACTATGGGAACATCCATTTCATCTGCCTCGACTCCCACGACATGGAGCGAAAGCCCACCGATCCCATGGCAAAGTGGCTGAAGCTGGACCTCGAGAAAGCCAAGGCGGATTGGCTGATCGCCTTCTGGCACCACCCCCCGTACACCAAGGGCAGCCATGACAGCGACAAGGAAAAGGATCTGACCGAGATGCGTCGCCTGATCATGCCCATCGTGGAGGCGGGCGGAGTGGATCTCGTTCTCACCGGCCATTCCCACATCTATGAACGTTCCATGCTCCTTGATGGAGCCTATGGAACAAACACTGTGTCGGAGAACTTCGTGCTGGATGACGGCGACGGCGATCCCTCCGGCGATGGGGCCTATCAGAAGAGCGAAGGCATTCATGCGCACGAAGGCACAATTCAGATCGTCACAGGAAACGCCGGCCAAACATTGGGACGGAACGGATCGATCCCGGTCATGCGGAGGATCATCGCCGAGCACGGATCGGTGCTGGTGGATGTCAATAGCGACACGCTCGTCGGACGGATGGTCAACCGCAACGGCGTGGTGAGGGATTTGTTCAACCTCGTCAAACGCGGAAAGGTGACGCCGCGCCGTCTCGCTCTCCCGTGGCAGCCGCCGGAGTACAAAAAGCCCGCGAACGAGCCCAAGGACAAGGCCGCCCCGGCCCTGGATCACAAGGTCGTGATCGAGAAAGGCGCCGTCTGGTCCTACTTGAGCAGCGCTCATCCCCGCGGGTTGGAGTGGACCCAGCTCGGCTATGACGCCGCGAAATGGAAGACGGGCGAGGCCCCGTTCGGATATGGCGAGGCGCAGCACAAGACGGATTTGAGCGCGATGCGACGGAACGGCTCGGTCGTTTACCTCCGGAAGGAGTTTCAGATCAGCCAGGCGGATCACACAACGGAGCTCGGCCTCTCGATCGACTTCGCGGACGCCTTCATCGCCTACATCAACGGCAGGGAAGTGGCCCGCGTCGGCGTGGGACGAAGCTCCGGTCGGAACGCCCAGCAAATCAAGCCGCGGGACGATCGCGGCTCGGTCTACATCACACTGAAGGACGCCCATCTCTACGTGAAGGACGGCGCGAATGTGCTTGCCGTCGAAGGCCACATCGCCTCGGCCGAGAGCCTCGACTTCCTGCTGGATCCCTCATTGCTCCTCGAAGACTAGGATCGCATGCGACGCGCTCTCACCCATTTGCCGTTGTTGATCGCCGTGGCGGCCCTCGTCGCGATGACGGAATCCGTCGCGCACGAAGGGCCGGAGGTCGACATTCAGGAGCTGACGGACGCGATCAAAGCCACGGGTGAAACCGCGGACCTCCTCCTCCAGCGCGCGATTGAGTATCGTGTTCTGGGAAAGATGTCCGAAGCCCTGCGCGATCTGGAAGAAGCCGCCCGCCTGGAATCCTATGGATTGCCGATCTCCCGCGAGCTGGCGAAGGTCCAGTTTGGATTGGGGAAGACAAACGAGGCGATCGACACCGTGACGAAGGCGGTGGGCGGCAAGTCGCTCGAGGCAACCGATCGGGCGAATCTCCTCATCCTCCGGTCCGGTTTCTATCAAGCCAGATCCGAATACAAAAAATCGATTGAGGACGCCAACCAGGCGATCCAACTCTACGATCTGAACCCGGAGTGGTATCTCCAACGCAGCGCGCTGCAACTCGCGGCAAACCTGCCCAAAGAACGCCTGGCCGGCATCGAGGCTGGGATCGGGCGAACGGGCGCGGGCGTCCTGGATGTCGAGAAGATCGAGGCGCTGCTCGACGACAAGCAGTTCAGCGCCGCCCTGCCTCTCATCGACAAGGAGATCGAGAGCTCGCGCATTCGGAGCTCGTGGTTGATCCGCCGGGCGAAGGCTCACTTTGGATTGGGCTCAAACGATCGCGCGAGAGCGGATCTCAAGGAGGCCTTCGATGAAATCCAGCCGAGGATTCAGCTCGCGGCGCCGGATGTGTCGCTGTTGATCGATCGCGCGACAATTCATGAGCTGCTGGGCGAGAAGGAGCTCGCGCGCACATCCTATGAACTAGCCCGAGACGCGGGAGCCGAGGCGTGGGTGAAGGAGAAGATCAAGACGCTCAAGGCCGAGATCGACAAAGAACACGCGGCGGCCACATCGAAAAAGTCCGCCGAAGCGCAACGCTCCCCAGAGCAGAAGTAAGGCAGACGCCGTCGCGCGCGGCTTCGGCAATCGTATCGAATGACCCGGGTCGAAAAAACTTCCGCCTCGCTTCCCTTCCGTGAAACGAGGCGGAACGTCAACGAGCCAGGCCGGCTTGCCGCGGACGATGCACTTTCTGACGGTCGGCAGGCTCATGGGATCCGTTGCCAACTTGTTGCCACGAAACGAACGTCCCGGGGGTGAAAAGGGGGGGAGAGTGTGAAAGGCCCTGGGAGCTTGAAAACTCGCGATTTCCTCGGCGGAAACGGGCTTTTCAGGCCAAACCGGCAAAAGAAAAGTGGTCGGAGCGACAGGATTCGAACCTGCGACGTCTTGCTCCCAAAGCAAGTGCTCTAGCCAGGCTGAGCTACGCTCCGACTCAACTCGGGTCGTCTACCCAAGCAGGAGCGCACCCTATCCCCCCCATCCAACCTTCAGCAAGCCCTTTCCCCATTTTCCTTTGCCAACAAGCGCCAAGCCCCCTGGGAAGGGCGCTCCGGGCTTCCCACGGCTTGCAAAACGCCTCTTCTCGCGGAATGGTTGCGCCGCATGTTTTGTGTCCTGACTGAACGCCGCCGACCCAGCCTTATCGCTTTGCTGGGATGCCTTTGCGCCGTCGCCGCATGGACCGGTTGCGCCCCCGCAACCCGACCGGATTCGAAAGCCCCGCCCCCCCCCCGCGAAGCGGCGTCTCCCGCGCTTGCGAAGACCAATCGCTTCGAGGTCAAAGGCTGGCTCAAGGAGATGAACGCCACCCAACACAAGGCGCGAATCCTCCACGACGCGATCCCGGGCTACATGGGGAAAATGACAATGGAGTTCGATGTCCGCGGCGCGACGGAGTGGAACCAGTTGAAGATTGGAGATCGGGTGGCGTTCACGCTGCAGACCACCGACACAGATGGCTGGATCGAGGAACTCAGGAAATCGGCCGACGCCTCCGTCGATGCCGCGCAGACGAACACGGCGGCGGCAACGACCCCCATCATCCCCATTCCGAGAATCGCGCACTACAGGCCGCTGCTCGTCGGCGACACGCTGCCGGACTATCCGCTCACCAACCAGCTGGGGCAGCCCATCGTGCTGAGCCAATTCCGGGGCGAGGCCATCGCGTTCACGTTCTTCTTCACGACCTGCCCTTTCCCGACGATGTGCCCGCGGATGACCACAAACTTCCGCGACGCCTACCGTGACATGATGGCCAACGCCGACGCCCCCACCAACTGGCGCCTATTCTCGATCACGATCGATCCGGAAATCGACGGCCCCGAGGCGCTACGGCAATTCGCGCTAAGGAACGAGTCCAACCCCGCGCACTGGAGCTATCTCACCGGCGACCCGGCTCAGATCGAGATCCTCGGCCGGCACTTCGGCCTGAATTTCTTCCGCGAGGCCGGAGCGCTGAATCACAACCTGCGCACCGTCGTGGTGAGTCCCAAAGGGAAGATCACGAAAATCTTCACGGGCAATGAATGGAAGTCGGCAGACCTGGTGGAGGAGCTGCAGCGCGCGCTCAAGGAGTGATCCAGACGACCGCCCCGACGGGCGTCCTATCGAACAGCGGGAGCAGATCCGAGGCGGAGACGTGAATACAACCGATCGAGGCGGGGCGTCCTATCGTGGACTCGTCGCCGAAGCCATGGATATAGATGTAACGACGGAACGTGTCCACATTGCCCCCGCGATTCCATCCATCCTCCAATCCCTCAAGCCAGAGGATCCGATGGCAAATCGCGGCGCCGGGCCGCCCTTCCCACAGTAAGCCCACGGGCTGGCGGGATTGAAAAACGGTTCCGATGGGCTGCCCTCCTCCGTGCTTGCGCGCGATTCGGTGCAAGCCCAGGGGCGTTTGATTCGATCCTTCGACCTGCCCCGCGCCCTTTCGGGATGTCGAGACTCTGAAGCGCCGCGTTTGGAGGTAGAGCGGAGGAGAGGACGCGCGAGAAGCGCGACGGAAAACCATCATCTGCTGGGCGGCCACACTGACGACAAGGACATCGCGGGTGGGTCTCACGCCCGCCCGTTTGAGCGCCCAGCTCAAACGCCGGGGAAGCTCCCGCGGAGATCGACTTTCGACGACGAGGCGCGACCGATCGAACATGGCGACACCCTGAGACCACCCTCCCAATCCTGCCAAGGATTTCCGCGCGAATTGCGAAGGCCCCAACCTCTCGCAATCATTTCCCGAACAGCCGGAAGAACGCGCTGTCTCCGGAGTTCTCCACGCGGACCCTCAGCTTGCCATCCAGAAGGGCCGCCGACTCAGCGACCGGCTGCCACGCGCTCAGAGGCAGATCAATGTTCGGCGCCGAGTAGAGCTTCACTCCGGCCGCGCCCGAGGGCCACGCGAACTCGACGGAGCCGTCCGCCAGAACGTGTATCTCCAGACGCGGATGCAATACCGGAGCGGTCTTGAGATATCCGTTGCCCACGACCTCCATGGCGAACCCGAGGTCGGTGCTGTTCGCGCGACTTTGGTGCAGCTCCGCCGCGAGAACATTTGTGCCGAGGACGTAGCTCGTGATCGTGATGTTTGTGGTGTACCAGGTTTGCTCGTCCGCGGCGGTCACGTCCGCGATCGCCAAGGTTGTGTAAGCGGGGTTGGCCGCGAGGTTGTTTCGGAACATCTCCTTGCCGTTGAAGTACACCGCCAGCCCGTCGTCGCGCTGATACCGGAACGCGAGATTGGTCACGACCATTTCATTGCTGAGGAGAAACGAATTTCGGAAATACGTCGTGATGTATTTGACGTTCACGTTCCCGCCATATCCCACAACGGTTGTTTCGCCGTCGTCTCCGTATCCCAGGCGCGCGGGACCCGAGCTCCAGAGGCTATCGTCGTAGCTGGCGGCTCGCCAGGCTGTGCCGAGATTCAGCCCCTTGTCGTTATAACGCCAGACGCCATCGGGCGCGATCAGCTGGGTCGCGACGCGGAACGGCGACACCACCACGCGTAGCGGCGGAGAATCCATGCTCGTCTCGTCGCTGAACCAGGCTCGGGCGATCAGTTGATGCGCGCCTGCCGACGCGTCCTCCCATTCAGCGGTCCACGGAGCGGAGGCGGCCGATCCAACGAGCTGTCCGTCCGCGTAGAAATCAACGTGATCGACGGACGCCCCGGATCCGCTTTGAGCCGCGGCCTCCATTTCCACCCCAATCCCCGCCTCGAAGTAACCGCTCAATGCCGGGCTGAGGACGGCGACTCGTCGCTCCGTGGTGCCCACCCCGAGGACCTGGAGGTCAAACGCCAGATCGCTGCTCGCCAGAGTCTGTTGATGCACCTCGACCGCGACTACATTCGTGCCCTGGGTCAAGGCGGAACCGGCGATGGGAACGATCGTTTCATAGTAGATGGACTCCTCGGGAGTGTTGACGACGTTCACGGCCGCGGTATCTGGCTTGATCAGCCCGTCGGGCATGTTGCTTCGATAGACCTCTTGTCCGTTCAGGTAAACAACCGCTCCGTCATCGCGCGCGAGCTGAAACACCAGCTGCGAATACTGGGAGGGCTTGTCGACACGGAACGATCTCCGGAAGTAATACGTCATGCGCCCTCCGGACACCGTTGTGGCCTCGCCATCCAAGCCAAAGCCGAGACGTCCCGGGCCCGACTTCCAAGCGCTGTCATCGAAGATCCGATTCTTCCAACCCGCCGCGACCGCCGCGACGGCGTCCCAGTATCGCCACGGGACTCCCAGAGCCACCAAACGATCGAGCACCGGCGCTATGGGAGGCGGGGGCGGTCCGACGGTGATCGCCACCGCGGGACTCTCCACGGTCTCCCCTGCGACCAAAGCCCGAGCTGTCACCGAATGAGCGCCGGTCGGGGCATTGAGCCAAGTGAAGGAGTAGGGATAAGCGGCGGATTCTCCAATGAGGGCCGCGTCGGCATAATACTGGACCTTGTCGGGCAGCGATCCGTCGCCAAGGACCTCCGCGCTGAACCCGACGCTCGCCGGCGCGCTGAATCGCTGTCCGGCGCCCGGGTTGACCAGGTAGATCGAGATGCCGGAGGGCGCCGGCGTGAGCCCGCTGAGCGCGAGGTCGAAGCTGGCGTCGCTGCTGGTCGCGGATTGCTGGTGCAGTTCCACAGCCACCACGTTGGTTCCCGGGACGAGCAGCTGATTGGAGAGCAGAGCGCGCAGCGGCGGCGAGTCTCCCGGGCCGGAGATCTTCGACAGGGCGAGCGTGTTGTAGCTCAAACGCGAGACGGGAAGATTATCCCGCAGCACCTCCACGCCGTTCAGGTACACCGCGGCGCCATCGTTGCGCCCCAAGAGCAACCGGATGCCGGAGAAGGCGGCCGGGTTGTCCACGACGAATGCCTTTCTGAAATACGCGGTGATGTTCCGGAGTGCGCTGTTCGTGCCGGTGCTGAGCGCTGTTTCGATCTGGGATCCCAGGCCATAGCCGAGCCGCGCGGGCCCCGAGCGCCAGGCCAGGTCATTGAAGGATCGTTTGACCCAGTTGCTTCCCTGGTCGGACCCGTCGTCCAGATACTTCCAGAAATCCCCGAAGCTGATCCATTGCGTCCCGGAGGACGGCGGCGTGATCGTGATCGAGACAACAGCGCTCTCCATGGAATCGCCCTGCGCGTCGATCGCGACGGCCTTCAAAGAATGGGGACCGCTGTTGGGATGAGCCCAGGTGAACGTGTAGGGAATCGCGGTGTCCTCTCCGAGCTTCTGGCCATCGACGAAGAAGCCGACGCGCTGAACGCCCAAGGCGCCTCCAGCGACGGCATCGGCCCTGACGACAAGGGGCGAGTCGGCGGGGAACGAAGCCCCGGAATCTGGCGCGACCAAGTAGCAGCCTCTTTCCCGCTGCAACCGCGCCGGACCGGCGAGAGCGAAGTCAAACGCAAGGTCGGAGCTGTTGGCCGAGGACTGGTGCACCTCCACGGCGACGACGTTCGTCCCCGGCAAAAGCGCGTTCAGCGCCTTGACGTCGAGGGCCTCCGCGTAAAACACGGATCCGTTGTCCGCGGCGTTCGTGGCAAGCGTCGCGTAAGACACCGCCCCAGGGCCGATGTTGTCCCGCAACACCTCGACTCCATTGATGTATACAACCGCTCCGTCGTCGCGCTTGAGCTGGGCCACGAGGTTGGTGAGTCCGGCGGGATCCGCCACGACGAACTGCGAGCGGAAGTAAACGGTCGTGAAGCGGGCGTTGCTGGGGCCCCCATTGATCACGGTGGCTTCGTCGGCATGGCCGAACCCCAGCTTGGCGACACCGTTCGTCCAGGAGCTATCATCGAAAGACGGCTGGCTCCAGGTTGACGGGGCGGCGCTGGACTTCGAGAGGTAGCGCCAAGATCCGCCCGCGGCTAGAAGATCCACCGTGGGAAGGTCCGGAAGCGGCGGAGCGATGATGATGCTGACCGCGGGGGACGTCACCTGAATGCCCCCGAGAACACCGACGCATCGCAACACATGATTACCCGCCGCTGGATCGGGCCAGACGAACTGGAAGGGGCTGGAGGAGCTTTCACCCAGCTTTCCGCCGTCGGCGTAGAAGTCGACTCGAGTAACCGGCGTCGCACTGAAAACACTCGCTGTCATCGCCACGGGTTGCCCGTTCGTGTACCGGGACTGATCGGTTGGCTTTTGGAAATAAACCAGGTTCAAGCCCACGGCGTTCGACAGGCCGATGCCCGTGAAGGCGAAATCGAATGTGAGATCCGAGCTATTGGCGGTGGCCTGGTGGACTTCAGCGGCGATCCAGTTGACTCCGGGTTGAACCTCCGTGTTCGCGATCGTCTGGGAGAGAAAAGAATCGGGCTCCACGGTATCCACGGCGCGAGTGGCATAAGTGATGACGCCCGTGGGCGGCATGTTATTGCGATAGATCTCCTTTCCGTTCAGGTAAACGACGACGCCGTCGTCGCGGAGCACCTCCATCAGATAATTGGTGTAGATCAGCGGATTGGCCACCACGAAACTTTTGCGGAAGTAGGCGGTGGTGTATTTGTTGTTCGGATCAGGCCCGAAGTTGATGACCGTGCTCTCGGCGCCCAGCCCAGTCCCCTGCCCATACCCCAGGACGGCGGCGCCGGTCTTCCAGCCCGAATCGTTGAACGAGGGGTTTGCCCAAGTCGTGCCTTGATCAACTCCTGTGTCGAGATAGCGCCACGCCGCGGCCTTCTTGGCGATAAGCGCCGTCTTCGTGAGCAGAAGGCCTGGAATCCCAACGAGGTCGATGGCTTCGCGATCCGGGCCGACAACAACCGGGTTGTCGAAGTAGGGTCGCGCGAAGGAGAGGGAGCCGGACACGGGCTCGATCGCGTCAACGGTATAGCTGCCCGCCGGAAGGTTCAGGATCGCGTAGGAGCCATCGCTATCCGAGACGCCGAAGTGCGCGTCGTCCACGAAGACCTTCATCCCCTCGAGAGGACGGTTCTTGGCGTCCACGACATGGCCCTTGATCCGGAACGTGGAGGGATTCCCCACCCGGACGACCAGGGATTTTCGCGTCTCGCCCCCCCGCATATCGCTGATGGAGCAGGCGACGACATACTCGCCGGCGTTGGGGAACCGATGCGAGACGGAGGGCGCGTTGTCCGTCGAGTAGTCGCCGTCGCCAAACTCCCAGAAGTACGCGAGCGCGTCGCCATTCGGGTCGGTGGCGTTCGCCTGAAAGCTGATGTTCTGATTCAAGCCGGCGACGACGGCGCTCGCGGCGAGGGTCGCGACGGGAGGCAGATTGGTGGCGATGTTTCCAACGCTCACCACGACATCGATCGACTCCGGAAATGTGTTGCCCTTCCCGATGGGCGTGAATCGAAACCCGAGGGCCGCGTCATTGAACGTGCGACCGATAACCACCGCGTTGTCGTCCGCGTTTCCTTTCAGCCGCGCGTCCAGCAGATAACTCCCTTCGTTCCCATTCCCCGTCCATAGCAACTGGACGCCGTTCATCAACGCCCGCTTGTCGGTCTTGCGCTGCCGGACGTTCAGCCAGTAGTTCTGTCCGGAATTCCGCGCGAACTTCAGCCCACGAACGCCGGATCCCTGCGCGAGATCGAACGCGTAAAGTCGATAGGTTCCGCTCCTCGCCGCGTTGAGGTCGATGACATCGGAGTCCTTGATCCAGCCCAGGTAGTTTTTGTACCGGCTGTTGTATTGGTTGGGAGATCCGCCGCCGCCCATGGGATCGTTGCTGTCCCCGTACTCGACGTTTTGACCGTCGCCAATGATGCTGCGGGCCTTGGTGTCCCAGAAGTGCGCGTGGTTGAGTCCGAGGTTGTGGCCAAACTCATGCGACGCGACCGCCGCATCCCAATAGGAATTGGCCAGGTGAAAGCCCACTCCGCCCACGAACGCCAAACCCGCGTAGGACGCCGCGGGCTTGGCGCCGGTGCAGACGTAAAGATAGTCGTACTGCGTCAGGTCGTAGCCATAGGAGCCCTGCGCGACGTCCTTGCAAGTCTGATACAGCTTTCCGAGCCCGTCGTTGTCGTACGTCGCAACGAGCCCGGGCAGCATCATCGCGGGAGTGATGTCCGATCCTTTGCCCAGCCCCGCAAGCACGAGCCTCCCGTACGACATCTCGAACATGTAGTTGCTGAAACTCTGCCAATGGACCAGCGCGTCGTTGGTGGACATCCCGCCGCTGAAATCGCTCCAAACCGGGCGCATGAGCAGCATCCGTTTCCGGCCCTCGGTCAGCTGCGAGGCCGCGACATCAAGATTCGAGAGAGCGGAGGCGGGGGTGTCCAAGCCCAACGCCGCGATGCGCGCCTGCAACCAAAGCTTCGCGTCCACCTTGCCGCAGAACGAGTGAATCGATCCCTCAAACTCCAGAGCCGTCTCCTCGTCGTTCCGCGTCACCTTCAAATGGGAAACCCCGCAGATCGGGTCGCTCTGGCCTTGCTGAGCGCGCGTTCCGGCCAGCTCCCTCACCTCGGAGGCATCCAGCAGCCGCGCAGGCGATTCATTCAGCGCAATCAGGCGCGACGGCCGCCCCAGAGCCGTGACGAAGGGAACGGTCGCGACGTCGTTCGGCGTCACGAGTCCGAAAATGGGAATGTCGCCGTGAGTGACCCATCGGTTGCCGGCGCCGTAGGTGAACGCCTGGTAAGTCTCGCCATTCAAGGTCACGGTTCTCATCACGGGCGGCAGCGGGTCCCGCTGCTCCGGACCGCCCCACGCGGCAAGCACGGCCAGGTCCCCTTTGGCCGTCACGAGCGACTCCATCTGTTCCCTCACCGAATCGGGAAGCGCTTTGCGAAGCTCCGGAGAGATCGCGTTTTCGAAAGCGCGCGACGGATCCGTCTGAACAAGGTCCGACATCGCCCGCAGCCGCGCCTTGGCGAGCGATTGCCCTTCATCCTCGAGCGCCCGCCTTTGATCGGGTCGCGCTTGCATGAACCGGCGGGCCCAATCGTTAAACATCTCCATAGCCTCAGGCGCAGGGCCGCGCGAGGGCGGCTCGGACGGGGCCAGCGAGAGGGAGCGGGCCGAGGATGCGTTTGGATTGACGGCAAGGGGAGTGTCGGATGGGCTGACGAGCGCGCCGGGGTTTGTGGCGTGGGCCTCAGGGGGAGCGACGGCGAAAGAAGGCTCCGGTCCGCCCGGCGGCGGGGTCAGAGGATCCGGCCCACGGCTCAGAATCCAAAACGCCAGAACAGCGACAAAAAGAAACGAGCCGACAACGACGGGGTGGACACGACGGTGAGTCATTGAGTATGGCGAATCTAGGTACCTTACAAACCAGGGAGGCGCAAGGGATCATTCGGAGGACCGCCACGACATAACCGAGCGCGGATGCCTCGGATTGGGACAGGAGTCGGTGGCGCATCCGAACCCGCGGGCGGCGCGGACAGTGGAAGGGGCGGGGCGAGAGCGAGCGCTGGGTGGAACGGCCCGATGCGAACCGAAGCGTTCGATCCAACGGGGCACACAGATTGAACCCATGACTCATTTCTTCGGTTGGAGCGGTTCGCGAGCAACCGTTCCACCTCAGCGCCTCTCAGATACCCAACCATCCAAAGGCCAACCAGAGCCCCGAACCCATGAGAAGAAGATCAGGGCTTCAGACGGCGGTCGGCATGAAGATTCGACCGCGAAGGCGGACGAACGTCACGGCGATTGTCGGATCAGAAGTCGGAAAAACAAATGAGGGAGGTTGTCGGCGCCCACGCCCCAGGTCTCGAGGGCCCGCCCCCCGCCCAGAGGCGTCGTGCTCAGGAGGGACGCAGGGGTCCATGTCGCGAGATCCGAGGACGATTCGACCGCAAGTCGATAGGCGTCCGCGCCCAACCGTCGAGGGAACGACAGCGTGAAACGCCCCAGTGGATCGAACCGCGCCTGGAGGCTGCCAGGGCCGGACGCGGGGTCGTTGGGCAGCGTCCCGAGCATGAACTCGGCGAGGTCCGTCAAGCCGTCGGAATCCGAGTCCGCGCCAGGATCGCCCGTGAACGCCACGCTGTCCGCCACGCCGGGAGATCCGTTGGTGTCGACGCTCGTGCGCCAGGCGTTGGGGTCGGCAAAACCGAGCTCCGGATGGGCGAACACCAGGGAGTAACCTCCCCCATCCGCCGCGGTGGGCCAAGGGGGAGCGGCGCCGTAGTGGACGCTGGAAACCCAGGTTCCATCGCCCGCGTAGAGAGTGAGGCTGTCGCCGCTGTTATTGAGCGCGCCCGAGTAGACCCCCCCCACCTCGACAGCGAGACCGTACTTCTTCTGGAACTCATGCAGATCCGCGACAAGGAGGAAGCGCTGCCCCGAAGCGAGCAGGATGTCCCGATTCCCCGGGAAGCGATATTGAACGCCATTCGTGATCAAGGCGCCCCGGAGGTTCACCGCGTGGCTCGAGATGTTGAGAAGCTCTATGAACTCGGTGTCATCCAGCCCGGGAGGATTGTAATTCAGCTCGCTGAAGACCACGTCGCCTTCGCTGAGCGCGCGATCCTCGACCTGCAAGAAGGTGGCGTTGAGAGCGGACCACTGGTTGGTCAGCAGGGCGCGGGCCTTGACCAGAGTGTTTGTCATGACGGAGCGAAGGGCCCCGAGCGGTGGATTGGCCCGGACGGCGACAATCTCGAGATCGAAGGTCGCGTCGTCCGCGAGAGCCGTCTGATGCAGCTCCACGGCGACGGTGTTGAGGCCGGGACGGATGGATGAGGCGCTGGCCGTCAGGGTGACGATGGTTTTTCCGTCGTCCGACGCCAGAATGCCGCCGGTCAACGGCGACACGCTTGCGGACGGCATCGAGGTGCGAGCCGCCTCGACGCCGTTGATGTAAACGATCGCCCCATCATCCCTGCGGATCTTGAGAATCAAAGAAACCACCGTCCCGGCGTCGTCCACCTCGAATTTCGTTCTGTAGTAGGAGGTGATGAGCTTGTTTGTTCCCTGCGTGGACGGGATCACCGTCGATTCATCCCCTTCCCCGAATCCAAATTTCGCTTTGCCCAGGGACCAGGCGGAGTCGTTGAAGTCCGGATGCTTCCAGTTGGTGGAGTTGTACGCGGCATGGCCCACGACAACCTCGCTGCGACCGAGGCCCTTCAGATCGGTAAACCACCTCCACGTGGAACCCGGGGGAAGGATCGTCTCAGCGCGCGTGGTCACGAGCGTCGATTTCGCTCTGGGAGAGATGGCGCCGCCCACCAAGCGAGGGTCTTCGCCATTGGTGGTGTAGTAAATGGCGGCGTTCGTCGGACCGACAAAGCTGAGGAATGCGGGCAAGGACGAGGCTGGCGACAGCGGGGCCACTGTAGGCGCGTCCACCTTGGGATAGAACCCCGTCGCGCGCCATTGGCCCAGAACCTCCGAGGTCCGATGCGGCAGCCAAGAGGTCTTCACCTCATCCCGTCGTGCGGCCCAATCGCTCGGCGTCAGGTAATTCCATCGGGCGGATTCCGCAAGAAACGCGCGCTCGATCTCGTTGCATCGACTGTTCAGGCGGCGAAGAACGCCGTTGGGGGTCAGGGGGCCGTCGCGGAACAAGGCACTGTAGATTCGATCGGCCAGCAGCGTGCGATACTCGGGGTTCCCCTCCTTGTAGAGCATGGAAAAGATGCTTCCGGGTCCGTCGCCAGCGCTCCTTCCAGGCGCGCCGCGGGAGGTTCGGTCGTCCGCGGCGCAATACCAGGTGCCGCAGAACCAGCCGTCGGCGTCATTCAGGTAATACTTGAAGCCGCTGCCCGGCGTGTTGGGGCCCACGCAGCGGTACTCGTCCTCGCACCCGCCGAACATGAACGTAAGCATGTAGTCCACGTATTGCGGCACATCGACCCACACCTTCACCATGTTGTAGTTTGTCTTAAGAACCTTCGCTTTCTCCCAGATGCTGCCGTCGCCATCGTACGGGACACCCGGATCCGCCCAGCCCCCCACGTTCCAGTTTCCGTTGATCGATTCATAATCCTCCTTGAGGCCCCCGGTGTAGCGGGCATGCATATGGGCGCTCCACCGCTCCCGCAGATGAAACATCCCCCAGTAAACTCCGTTGAGATACATATGCACGAAACGGCCGTGAGGATTCAGGCGGCCCATGTCGAGCAAGGTGTCGTCCGCGCAGGGGTTCGACATGTAGAAACCGCGCATCGACATGTCGTGAGATCCGCTGCGCAACTCGATCTCGTCGAACTCCTCCACAGGCGTCAAGCCATGGTCGAAGCCGCTCAGCATCGGATAGCTCAGCTTTGAAGCCCCGTACTCGGAGCGGAAGACAAAGCGAAAGCTCTTTTTTTCGAACGCCGTAAACGCGCCGCCGAAGTAGCGAGCGCCGCAGGGAACCTGAACGCCGGCCGCTCCGTTGGGATCCAGCCATTCGAAGGAGCAACGCACCTCGGTCGTGTCGTTAATCGCATCGGGCGCGACGATAGAAATCGACGGCAGGTCGGTCAGCGCGCCGAGCATCTGAGGGCCATAAAGAGGGCTCTTTGTAATAGCGGTGCTCATCACCTTCGATGTGATCACGTTGCTCAGATAGACGTAGGTCCGGGTTTCGATCGGGGAGGAGCCCCAGCCGTCGCGGAACGCCGCGGCCCGCAGGACGGCGGTGTTGGTCACGTGGATCGGCTGCTGATACACCAACCCCGTTGTTGCGGTGGGCTCCGTGTTGTTGGTCGTGTAGCGGATCGTCGCCCCCTTCGTCGAACAGGCGAGAACGACATCCACCGCGTTGCTGAAAAACCCATGCCCCGGATCGATGGTCACATCCGCCACCAACCCCGCGAAAGCGGGACCGTTCTGAGCGCCAGGAGTCGCCGGACGAAAGAACCCCTCCTGGTTCGAGACGTCCAGGCCGTAGCTGTTATTGGAGCGCTGCTTCGGATATTTCGCCGGGTTCGGAAAAGTGGACGGGAACTGCTGAAGCACCGTGGCGCCATCCTTGTCGAGAAGGGCCAGGTAGCCGCCCGAGGAGCTGAGCTTGAAGTTCGTGTGCAATGGGCCCAAGGCCGAGTTTGCGCGATCCTTCCCGCTCGCAAAGACAACGAGATACCCGTTCGCTGGGACGCGCGACGCGGGAAAAGTCCATTTCGACTTCAGGGTCGGATCGTCGGTCAGCGAGTATCCCTCCAGTTTCAGTCCATAGGAGTTCGTGTTCTGCAGCTCGATCCAGTCCGATGAATCTCCGTCCTCGTCCTTGAGAACGCCCGCGTTGCTGGTCATGAACTCCGATATCCGTGGAGGCCCCAGCAGAACGCCCACGCCGACGTTCAAGGTCGTGGAAAACGGTCCCGCAAGGTTCGTGGCCGTGAGCGTGTACGTTGTGCTGACGGCCGGATGGATCACGACAGATCCATTGGTGGGGCTGACCTCGCCGATGCCGGGAGAGATGCTGACGCTCATCGCGGCGGCCACATCCCACCGGATCGCGGTGCTCTGGCCCGGCGACAGGACATCCTCATCCGCGGTGAAAGACCGAACGACGGGAGGCAGCGCGCCATAGACCTGCACCTCCGCGACCTGCGGACTGAAGCCGATGTCGCTGCGATTCACGATCCGGATGAAACGACCGAAGAAAACCCCATTGGTGGAGGCCGACGCGCGGATGTTGTCGACGCCCGCCACGCCGGAATTGCTCCCATTCGTTCGCACGCCCGTGCTCCAGTTCAACGGTCCTGGCGACCCGCCTTGGTCGGCGTAGACCTCCACGCCATACTTGCTGAGTCGATCGGGACAACAACCGTCCGCCCGGTTGTAGATGGCGATGCGATCCAGTCGGTAGGTCCTTCCGAGATCGATCTCGAAGTAAAACCCCAATGTGCCGGCGGCCGCCTGGGGATGCGCGAATGTGTCGGGGCGTCCATCCGTCAGCGCGCTGGGCACCAGCCCGCCCCAGGTCGGGCCCGAACTCGTCACGGGCTTGTTGAACGCGATATTGGTCGCCGTAGCCGCCGATCCGGGAATGGTCGTCACCCACAGCGCCGCCACAATCAGGGCAACAACAGCGCGGCCACGGGTTCGCAGGAGATGGAAGAGGTGGATCCGGAAGTGAGGAAGAAGGTTCGCGTGTAGGCGGGGCATACGTCGATTCGTGGCAACTTGGCGGAACGTAGCACTCGCGATTTGGACCAACAACCGAATACTGATCAGCGAGGATCGGCATCGAGACTAATCGGTTGCCGCCGCGAGATCACTCAAGAGCGACTGGGGGGCTTCGCCTACGCCGGCGCCGAGCTCCATCAAATCATGCCGCGGCGATCTATCGGGTTGGCGAGGAAAAGACGGAGCAGAAGGAACCCGTGGCGCTCACTCCATTCGGCTCCAATGTTCGAGTCTAATAGCAAGAAGGCCCGGCTTGTGGCCGGGCCTTCTGTCATATTCTCGCTGTTTTCAGCCGATTAGGCCAAGCGGCGGCGGAGCAGGCTAAGTCCCGCGCAGCCCAGGCTGAGCAGCGCGATGGAGGAGCCGGCGTCAGGCACGCCCGTGCCAACGTTTGTGAAGACGAAGTTCTCGTCGTGGTAGTTCTTATCGCCACCACTCGGCAAGTCCTCGAAAGCCACATACGTTCCCGGCGGCACGCCAATGCCGGCATAGGTGGTCGTGTGCGGCGTAGCATAAACGTGGTTGAAGCCGTCCGAGTTCAGCGTCTTGTCGGAATACCACGTGTCGCCGGTCGTGTTGACTCGCAGCACAAACACGAGCGAATCACCCGCGGTGACTGAGCCAAAAGACAGGCTTTGTCCGAGAAACGAAGTGTGGTCGTTCAGCCCGTAGATGCCGGTGTCAACGCCGTTCACGCGCAGCCCGAGATCATTATCATAGGCCGCGGTGGAGCCGACGAAGTAAGCGGTGACGGGGCCCGTCGACGGGGCCGTGAAGCTATAGAGAACCGAATTCTCGGTCCCAACGCCAGGGTAGGGAATGACGTCCGCGAAAGACACTTGCGCACCACTCGCCACTACGGCCAAGGCCAAAGTACGGTAACCAATGATTGAACTGAGTTTTTTCATTGTAGTTGGATTTTTGTCTTGCTTAGGGATTGTTGAACCTCATTTAAGCTTCAGGCGTGCCAATCCCTGTTGTATTTCCTCTGGTTGGCCTCGATAAACCTGTAAATGTCGTCCCATTAACGCATTAAATGGGCTCGACGATTCGCTCTCGGTTCGCGTCCTTTCCGCTCCCCTACCGAACGTTGTAAGCCAATCCAACACTCATTGGATTCGATACCGTAACCGAACTCATCAATGACTTCTGGTTCATACTGCGGCATATAATGTTACGCAATTGCGCGCGCGGAATTCTAAGGTTGTAATGTTCTCTAACACTTAAACCTTGCATTGACGGTGAGCGCGGCGGTGACCAGAGCATAGCGCAAGGCCTGAGCACGCCATCGTTCCTCATGATGGGGGGCGTTTTTGCGGGGGAATTGAGTCGGAAAGCAACTGGCACGTCGTCGAACCCGGAGCGGGTTTGCGGCCATCGGTCCTTCGCTCCTTTTAGGTTGTTCAAGGCGGCGCGGACTCCTAGCCTGCGGTCAGGTATGGAGAGCCATTGCGATTATTCACGAGCATCGCGGATGCTCCCGAGCCGAGGACGATTCTTGCGCGCTCGCGCAATCTCGTTTTATCGAGACGCCCGCCTCGCCTCCCGGGCTCAGCGGATGGCGTTCGGCGCGTTTTTCCTCGCGCTACTCCGCCTCGCGCCTTGGTCTGCCGAAGCGGCGCCTGACAACAGCCAATGGCAGCCCTTGCCTCCCGCCAGCTTCATCCAGGAGCCCCTCAAGCCCGCGTGGATGGGTTCACAGTGGTCTTCGCTGCCGCGCGGGTCGCAGCGATGGGACGACATTCCTTTCCAGATTCAAGGCCTCCTGCGGGTCACGGGACTCAACGCGGCCAGGCGGGGCGACTGGCGCCCTCCCGAGGTCCTGGGCATTCGCGTCGAGAAGCAATTCTCCTCCATGGCCGTTCTCCATGGGCTCGAAGATGAGCCGGGAAAGGGCGCGCCCGTGTTCTCGCTCGTGCTCCACTACGTCGACGGGTCGCAGGAATCGGTTCGATTCTCCGCCGGAGTGCAAACGGGAGGCGCCGAGCGAACTGCCCCCGGGCTGGAACTCGCGGACCCAAGGTCGAAGACCGTTTGGACGAGCGGCGGCGCCAGGGACGCGACATCGCCCCATGCTGCTGTGTTTCTCACCCGCGTGACAAATCCGAAGCCCTCCCTAACCGTCGCAAGCCTCGACTGTCTCTCCTTGTTCAGCGACGCGACTCCTGTTCTTTTCGGCATCACGCTCGACGCCTCGACGACGCAGGCGCCGCCGCTCCCCGCGACCCACGCCTCCCACCTGGCGAAGAAGACCGCGAAAATCCCGGAGGTCGACTTGCGTCGCCCCCTCTCGGTTCGCGCCGTCGACTCCGTCACCCATCAACCCATCACGAACGCGGAATTCTTCCTGTCTATCGGCGCTGAAGACCACGTCGCCTTCCTCGATCAGAAGCGAGCCGACGCGTCCGGCGCCGCGGTGCTCCACTATCCGCCCTCCGAAACCGTCGATCGCGTTGTGTTCGCGCGCGCTCCCGGATGGATCGCCGCAAGCGTGCGCCACTCACGATCCACGCTGCCCAAGCTCGAGGACAACATCACCCTCGAGCTGACGAAGGGACAGCGCGTCGGCGGCCTTGTTAAGGATCCCTCCGGCAAGCCGATCGCCAACGCGCAGGTCACCCTCACCTCCGTGATCTCCGAGAAGAAGCGGGAAACCACTCGAGCCGACTGCGACATCGCGATAACCGGGGCGGATGGTAGATGGACGAGTTCGAGCGCGCCGGAGGACCTCAAGAATTTTCGATTTCAGGTGAGGCATCCCGATTTTTATTCCGGGTTGTTTCGGCTGCCCGTCGATCCAGCCGCCGCGACGCAGAGATCCGAAGGGGCGTCTTCGTCGCGGGCCGCCACCAACAATGTTCAGAAGCCAGCATCGACGGCGACGGACTTCCCGCCTCCAGCAGTGAAGGCCAAGTCCCCCAAAACGCTCGCGCCCGCGGCGAACAAGCCCGCTCCGCCCGTGGATCGCGCGACGGTCTGGAAACTGGAGGAGCTCAAAGCGGGCGAAGCCCTCGCCACGCTAAAGCCCAGCGAACGCATCGTTGGAGTGGTGGTCGACACTCGGAAGACTCCTGTCGAGGGCGCATACGTGGGAGCGTGGGGCGAAGGCGCGCCGGGCGATAACGTGATGACCACGACCGACCAGCAAGGCCGGTTTGAACTGCGGCAGGAAAACCTTCGCGCGGACGGGAAGCTTTACGTTCTCAGCGATCATCATGCCCCTCTGGCCTTCGATTGGGAGCCGGGCGCGCGAGGATCGGAGAATCCGCTGCGGCTCGTTCTCCAGCCTCCGAAAACGCTCGTCGGCAAGATCGCTGATCAGAACCGCGACCCGGTTCGGGGCGCGCAGGTTCGCCTGCTCAGCTGGAATGGAAGTCCGTCGGTGAGCTGGAGCGGCGTGACCGACGCCCAGGGCCGATTCTACTGGAGCAACGCGGCGCCGGGACAACTGGGTTTCCAGCTCAGCGGGACGAACTTCCAGCGTAACCAGTATCAAATGGAATGGAACGGCGAGGACGAGCTCCAGATGCAAATGCAACGCCAGGCGATGATGTTCGGGTGGGTGAAGGATCAGGACACGGGAAGGCCCATCGCCGAATTCACCGCCGTCCGGGGCTACGCCTACAACCCCGGGGAACCTTTCCGCTGGCAGCGCGGCAACGCCATCAAAGGCCGGAATGGGTTCTTCTCCGGTATCATCTACAACTACGGATCGGACTCGCGGCAGGTGTTCATGGTGGAAGCGCCGGGCTACCGGCCGACCCTCACCGAGGAGGCGAAGCCCGGGAGCTGGACGACCAACGAAGTGCGATTGAAGCGGGCGCGAGGCATCCATGGCGTCGTGGAGCTGCCTGACGGCAGCCCCGCGCGCAACACTCCGCTGGCGATGGTCGAGGGCGAGGAGTGGGTGTTTATCGAGAAAAACGGCCAGATAAATCGCAGCAGCAGCTACACGGAGCAGTTGAGGACCGACCCGCAGGGACGCTTTGAGTTTCAACCGCACCTGCGCGCCGTGCGTATCGTCGCCGCGAACACAGCGGGCGTCGCCGATGTCAGCGGAGAGGACGTGGAGCGGTCCGGCGCAATCCGCCTCCGGCCCTGGAGCCGGGTTGAGGGCGTGTTCAAGATCAGCTCCGGCATCCGATCCAATCAGGTCGTCAAGCTCGAGACCCTCCGCCCGCAGCAAAGCATGGAAAGCTCGAACCGAAGCGGCGCCGTGTGGGTGAATTTCAAGGCAACGCCGGACAAGGACGGTCGCTTCGTGTTTGAGCAGGCCCCGCCGGGAGCGCGCGTTGTCTTCGTGGAGACCAGGCTCGCGGAACGACGCAACAGCAGCCGGACCGGCTCCAGCCACGAGGTGATCGTCGACCTCGCCCCCGGAGCGACGCAGTCCGTCACGCTCGGCGGCGGTGGACGACGCGTGACCGGCAGGATGCGAGTCATCGGCGGAGAGCCCGAGGATGTCGACTGGCTCTGGGATGTCCATCAGCTGAGCTTCAATCCCCCCCTCCCCAAGGGCTACCCCACCCTCGCTTTCACGGGCAACCAAAGCGCGGCGGAACAACAACGGATGCAGCAGAAATTTCAAGCCGACATCAGCGCATTCCTGCAAACGCCCGAAGGCGATCGATACGAGCGGTCGCGCCGGCACTTCATGCTGCAGTTCGAAACCAACGGCGTCTTCTCGGTCGACAATGTGCCTCCCGGCGACTACATGCTCAGCATCGCGCCCATGGAGAAGCCCAGCGACCCGGACTCCTACTCCTATCGACAGCTCGGTCGACTGGACAGGTCCGTTCACGTTCCCTCGGATCCCAAGGAGAACGCCGTCCTCGACCTCGGCGCGCTCGACATCGCCATCCGGGGATCCCTTCGTGTGGGGAAAAAGGTCGCGCCATTCGAGATCAAAACCTCCGACGACCAAACGATCTCCTCCAAGGATCTCGCAGGCAAGGTGGTTCTCCTCTACTTCTGGATGAACTGGGAGTCCTCGGCCTACGACATCGGGGTGATCAACGAACTACTGGCCACGTACGAGCAGGACAAGCGCTTCGTCGCTTTCCTGCCGACCGGAATGAACAAGCCTTCTCTCCGTTTCGCGACGCAAGGGCACAAGATTGACCCGCCGATTGGCCTTCTTCAGGACTGGAACACCGACCCGCTGGTCATGGCGTTCAACGTCCAGGGATGGCCAACCGGGGTTTTGCTCGACGGCGACGGGCGCATCGTCTCCTTCCAGATGCGGGGCTCGACGATTCGCTCGACCGTCACGCGGGCGATGTCCAAGGTGGCGGCCGCGAGCGCCGCGCCGAATCCGTGAGCCCCAAGTCGCCGCGCGCTCCTCTCCCATGAACTCCGCTGACTTTTCCTCGGACTCCACCGCGCAGAACTCGCCGGAAGAGCGCCTCGTTCGGATGGAGACCCTCATCGCGGAGCTGGAGAGAATGGTCGAGGAGCTCAACCGCGCGGTGATGGACCAGGCCAACGCGCTGCGACGTCTCCAGTCGCAGCAATCGAAGGTCAGCGAGACCGTCGAGAACATCGAGCTCGAGCGGATCCGGTCCACAAACCCGAAGCCTCCCCATAGCGCGATCTAACGGACGGTTGGAATTGCTTCGCGACGTCGCAAGATCTCAGGGCTGAACGAATCGATAGAACCGAACAGGATGATTCGGCGCCTCGGGATCCTTGAAGCTCAATTGCCCGTTCGCCTCGGAAACCACAACATCCAATGAGGTCCACACCACGGGCGGAGTGAAACTCTCGGTGGCTTCCACCACATAGGAAACCTTGGGCTGGCCTTGTCCGCTGATCTCGATTGAGCCGTCGCCGAGCTTCTGGATTAAACCCAACTGCGCGCCCGCGGGGGCTGTCTGCTGGATCAGGGCGATGTCATTGCCATCCCCGCCTTGGTAAGTGATCCGGAACTGGAGACCGTTGACCGTAACAATCGACCCGTCAGTAAGCCCTGCGAAGTGACCCTGCGCCTGCTTCGACCCATTGTTCTTCACCAGCACATATTGATTGCCCACGGCGCCTCCGATGAGCAGGGAGACCTTCAATGTCGCGCCGGAGATCGCCACATCTCCGTCCACTTCGATCTGGTCGTGGCCGGATCCTGGCGTCGTTCCCGCGATCTTGAACTCCCAGCGATTCGCCGCCAGCGCGCTCGTCAACGATTTCGTCCTGAGGATCCCGGTAAAGAGAGTCCCGGGCTTGATGTCGCCCGATTGATCACTGACCTCGCCGACGGCGCCCTCTCCCGCCAGCGCTCCGCCGCTGAGGATCTCCACGTTGCTTAACGGCTGCTGCCCGCGCACGAACAAGGTTCCCGACTTCACGGTGGTCAGACCGGTATAGACGTTGTTGCCCGCGAGAGTGAAGGCGCCCGCGCCCACCTTGACCACCCGGCCGCCCACGCCGCTGATCACGCCGGCGTACGTTGAGGCCGTTCCATCGTTGCCGGTGATGAGCGTCGCGCCGAGGAGCTCTACGATCCCGTAGCCGGAGAGCGAGCCAATCGTGTCATTGTTCCCGAGCATTCGAAACTGTCCGTTGGCGCCCACGTTGACCGGGACGAGATCGTGCAACTGGAAGGGTTTGAGATACCGCACCAGACCGTTGCCGGATCCGACGGCGATCTCCAGAACGGCGCGAATCGCCAGGGCGTTTATCTTGTCGAGCTCCAGGGCGCCCTCCCGCACCCGGGTCGTTCCGGTGAACGAATTGTTGAGATTCCCTCCCAGGCGAAGGCGGCCCTCGCCGTGCTTGGACAACCCTCCGGAGCCCTCCACGACGCCCGTGAGAATGAGAAGCGCGTCGGCTCCGACAGTGTCGATCTTCGCGTCAACGCTCAGCGTGATCTTCCCTGAGAGCTGATTGGTCCCCGAGACGCGCAAAGCTCCGGCGTTGGTGTACCCGTTGCCGGCCAGTTCCAACGGCTCGGCGCCCGACAGCGAGGAGAGCGCGAGCGTCGCCCCGGACTTCACGATGGTCGCGCCATCGGTTGTGCCGAGGGCGTTCGCGGCGCCGGCGTAGACGGTTCCGTTCATCGCGTAGAACTTTCCGGTGAATGTATTGCTCCCCAGCAGCGCCAGGGCTCCGGTTCCCAGCTTGGTGATGCCGCCGGGGTCCGAGCCGCCCTCATCCACGTCGGCGTTCAACCAGAGCGCCGCGTTGTCCCGCACGTCGAAAGTGTGCTGCCCGTTGTTCCCGTAGAGAAGGGTGAGGCGTCCAAACACAAATGATTGTCCGAACGAGTTGGCTTCGGTTTGGACGCCGCCCAACAAGGCAAGATCGCCTTTCCCGATGCTCACAAGTCCATCCCGAAGCAGCAGGTTGTCGATGGTTTGGTAGTAGCCGCCGCAATCGAGCTTGCCCGTGGGATTCACCGTGATCACGCGCTGCTTACCGCCCGCGAAGTCGAACTGATACGGTTGATTGCAGAGAACCAGGGCGGGAGGCGGACCAGAAGGCGAGACGCCGACCACCAGGTTCCCTGGAACGGCGCTGACACTGGTCTTATTGAGGATCACCAGCCCCTCCTGAACGTTCAGGTCTCCGGCGAAACTGTTCTGAACAAGCCCGAGGAGCTCGAGGTTCCCAGCGCCAATCTTGACCAGTCCGCCCGTCCCGAAGATCGCTCCGCTCAGCCCAAGCTCATCCGCGGCGCCCTGCGGGGTTTTGTCGCCCTCGAAAACACAATCCCCCGTCAGGGTGACGGATCCACCCCAGGAGTTCGTTCCGCGATAGCGCACCGACGTCTTCGCGCTCCCGATCAGCGACAAGGGCTCGGCGGCGATATCCACGCCCTCCAGTTCCAAGCGGGCGCCCTGCGCCACAACAGTGCCGGAGGAGCTCCCGCCCAGGAGCGGGGAATTCCCGACAAGACGCAGTGTTCCCTTCTGAACAGTGGTGAATCCGCCGTAAGTGTTGGTTCCACCGGCAAGCGTCAGCACCCCATCCCCCGTCTTCAACACGCCGGGGTTCTGGACCGGGCTGCCTCCGATATTTGCGTCAATGACCAGTTCGCTGGCGGGATCCACGGAGAACACACGCGTCGCCGCCCCCAGCGACAGGAGACCGCTGATCGTGCTCACATCGGCGTCTCCGCCGAAGAGATTCGTCACGCTTCCGTTGAGCGTCAGGATGCCCGGGAGGAGCTTCCCGCCGCCGAGACCGGTGGTGACGTCGCCGCTCGCCAGGGTCAGATTGCCGATCGTCTGGTCGTGGGTGTTCAGCCACAGCTTTCCGTTGGCGTTGACGCGCACCGGCGCGGTCTTGGCGATTTGATCGCCGGCGCCGAAGCGCGCGCGGGGAGCGAAGCTGAAGTCGCCGTCGCCAATCGTGAGCGGGCCCGGCACCGCGATCGCAGCCGGGTTCCCCGGCGTCGGGAAGCACTGCAGTTGCAGGATCCCGTCTTCAACCACCGTTTCACCCCCGTAAACATTACTCACAACGCTCTGCAGAGTCAGAGTCCCCTGCCCCTTCTTGGTGAATCCTCCCGCGCCGCTCATCCTGCAGCCCAAAGCGAAAGTGGTCGCCTTGCCCACAGAGAAAACGCCCTGGCCGCCCAGGCTCAAGTTCACCGAGCCCCCGATCTCGTTGCCGTCCTGCGACGCCGCCACCAGGAACCCGTTCACGCCATGAGCGCTCAGATTCAGCTGAATGCCGGCGGGCTTGCCATAAATCCCGTAATCCGCGCCCAGAAAACTAAGCGACGCGACCGTGAGTCCCGGAACATCGTTGGTGGTGTTCTTTGGAACAACCGCGTTGGGGAACACGAGCGTGGCGTTTCCCTCGCCCGGGCTCGGGGCCGCGAGCTCCTTCCAATTGTTGGGATTGCTCCAAAGATAGTCCTTGTTCCCGAAGAACCCGGCGCCGGTCCAGGTGTAGGTGGCGCCCAGGGCCCCGGAGAACGGAGCCGCTAAGGCGAGCAGGGCGCCCAGGAGAAAGGAGAAACGAGGGGTTCGTCGTAAACCGGCGATCGATGAGGAAAGGATGTCGATTGTCTTCATAGGCTTTCGGGGAGGATTCTCTGTGTGATCGAACGCGCAGCGCGCGGGCGGAAAGCCCGAGGGCGAGGCGTGGAAGCCCTCGCGGTCGCTGGGGCCTTCCGGAGGGAGAACCCAATCTGTGAATCCGTTGTCACAACGCGCCTGTTCTACCCGACGCGCGGGACCTTCGTGAATAGGCCGGAAGATGTAGCCCGGATCCCTCCCGGCACGACGTCTTGCTCCCCGCCGCCGCCCGCGGCGCCGATGCTCATGAAAACATTTCCAAATCATCCATTGACTTCTGGAGATAACTGTACTAGTTGTACTGGTACAGTAATTGTAGCCTTGAACCTTCACATCAATCCCGGCTCGAGCGTCCCGATCTACAAGCAGATCGTGGAGCAGGTGCGCCACAAGGTGGCGACGGAGCGGCTGGGCGTGACGGACCAGCTTCCGAGCGTTCGGGCGCTGGCGGAACTCCTCGTTCTGAACCCCAACACGGTGGCCCGGGCCTACGCCGAGCTCGCGCGCGAGGGCGTGATTGAAACGCGGCCGGGCCGCGGGGTCTTCATCATCGCGAAGCGCCGGGTGATCGCCCGGTCGGAGGCCCGGCGCCGGCTGGATCCGCTGCTCAACACGCTGATCAGCGAGGCGCTCGCGATGGATTTCAGCCGCGGGGAGCTGAAGGAGGCCTTCGAGGACAAGCTCGACCACTGGAGCAGCGACAAGGGAGAAAAATCATGAGCGACCAACCCGTCATTCAGGCGCGGGGCCTGACCAAGTACTTTGGATCCAAGTGCGCCCTGCGCGACCTCCATCTCGAAGTGCCGCGCGGATGCGTGTTCGCCTTCCTCGGACGCAACGGATCCGGCAAGAGCACCACGATTCGCCTGCTGCTGGGTTTGCTCGCCCAGGATCGCGGCGACGCAAGCGTGTTGGGCTGCGACAGCCGCCATCTCACTCCCGGGCACCGGGCGCGCATCGGCTACCTGACGGAGGAACACCAGGTGTATGGCTGGATGAGCGTGCGGGAGGCCGGAGAGTTTCAGGCCTCGTTCTATCCCCGCTGGAACGAGAAGATCTTTCGCGGCGTGATCGGACACTTCGGATTGAAGCCCGAGGCGAAGGTGAGGCATCTCTCGCGCGGGATGAGGGCGGGCCTCTGCCTCGCGCTCACGCTGGCGCCCGATCCCGAGCTGCTGATTCTCGACGATCCCGCCCTGGGGCTCGATCCGGTGGCGCGACGCTCGCTGGTGGAGTCGATGATCTATCTCACGCGCCGTTCCGATCGAACGATCTTCTTCTCCTCGCACCACCTCGGAGATGTGGAGCGGGTGGCCGATTATCTCGCCGTCCTCGACTACAGCGTCCTGCGAGCCTGCTGCCCCCTGGAGTCCTTCCGCGGCAGCGTGAGGGAGGTGCTGCTCCACTTCGAAGGCGCGCCCCCGAAACTGCCGCCCATTCCGGGCTTGCTGCAGTCTTTCCGAACCGAAAACACCCTGCGCGCCACCTTCGCGCACTACACGCCCGATGCCGAGCGAGCCTTGCGATCCCTGAATCCGTCGGCGTTGGAGGCGATACCGATGGGCCTTGAGGACGCGTTCATCAGCTACCTCGGGGAGCGTGGAGAGAAGACGTTCATCCTTTCCGAGCTGGAGACGACGCCATGAAACAACTCATTCGAAGAGAAGTTCGCGAGCACTACAAACTGGCGGTGATCGGATTCCTCATCCTCAGCGCCATGCTGACATTGGGTTTCTTCGATTCTCGCGCCCAACTCCAGCGAGCCGCGGTGGGCGGGGGCTACAGGGATCCGGAAAGCTTCCACCCCCTCGTCTCGAAGCAGCTTCTCACGCAAGCGTCCTTCTTCTGCGCCCTCTTCGGAGCTTTGCTCGGCTGGCTTCAGATTCGGGCCGAGAAGCATCCGGACCTGTGGGCCTTCCTTTTGCATCGCCCCGTCCAGCGAAGCTCGATACTGAGAAGCAAGATCGCAAGCGGGCTCCTGCTCTACACGATGGGAGCCGCTCTGCCCGTGACGGGGTTGATCCTCGTCGCCATTCAGCCAGGAGCTGTCGCCGCTCCCACCGAATGGCGGATGGCCCTCCCTCTCCTGGCGGTCGTTCTCGCGGGGACCGCGTGTTACTTCGCCGGTGCTCTCACGGCGCTGCGCCAAGCCCGATGGTACGCCAGCCGCGGAGTGGGGCTGGGACTCGCCGGGCTCGCGATGTCGGCGGTAACGAATGTTCCGGAGTTCTGGCACGCGTTGGGAATCGTCGCGATCGCCGACTCTCTTCTGGTGTTGGGGGTTTGGGGCCATTTCCAAACGGGGGGTTTCTACAAAGGCCAGGCCCGCGCCTCGAAGTGCGCGCTCATCCTGACATCGACGGCCTTCGCGACGGTCGCCCTGGGCATCGCTCTTGCGATCGTCTTTCAAGCCCTCCAGCCGGAAGCGGACTATGTTTGGACTCAATACAATGTCTCGAAGGACGGCAAGATCCTGCGTGTCACCACACACCAGGCGACGGGTGAGATGGAGGCGGTCGACCTGGCCGGAAATCCAGTGCTCGACCCAGCAACGGGAAAGATGATCAAGCCTACCGAGTGGCATAAGCTTGTCGCGCCGAGTATAGGCCTCAACTTTCAGGAGAATGCCGAGGCGGAGGATGCCGCCGGCCTCCGTCCACACTTTTCGAATGCCTTGAGGTATTTCCGTCCGTGGCGCGCGCTGCGCAAGAGCTTGTGGTATCTGACGCGCGAAGGAGCGTTGGTCTCCTATGATGGCGCCTCGCGCCGATCGATGGATCAGCTCGCCCCTCAGGAATCACCCTCGGCGACTCCGAACGCTCGCCCTCGCTTCCTCCTTCGGCAATGGCCATTCTCGTCTGACCAGTTCAGGCCTGACGAAGGACCCGGGATTCTCGCCTCGCGTCAAACCGTCTACCTCGTCCATCTCGAGAAACGCTCCTTGAAGCCTATTTTCCGCGCGTCCCCGGAAGACGCCATCGGCGCGCTGTCGGATGAGTCGACGTACCTCGGCGTTCCGGGCGCCGGCAAGGTCGTCGCGCTCACTCGAAGCTGGGTGACCCTCCTAGACCTCACAGGAAAACAATTGCTGCGGATTCCTTTTCAACCCGGACCCCCGGATTACGCGAGCGTATCTGTCCACTTGTTGGACGCAACAAACCGCTATGTCGTCCAGTTCAACCCGGACTCTCAACGCAACGAAAAGCTCGGCGGCAAACTGCTCCCGCAAGTTCAATGGATCAAACCCGACGGCGGCGTTGGCGATAGGATGGAGCTGCTCCATCTGCCGCAGGTTCAACGAGCGTCCATGGCCGAGGCGTGCGCCCTGATTGTGATGCCGCTGCCCTTGCCCATCGAGTCATGGGACTCGGCGCACCGAGTCCCGCAGACCCTGCGAGTCATTGTGACCTTGGTCTGCGTCGGCGTTGGTTTTCGTCTGGGTCGAAGCTATCGTTTCTCGGCGGGCGGGCAGTTCGGATGGGGCGTGTTCCATATCGTGGCGGGCCTGCCAGGATTGCTGGCTTTCCTTGCGGCGCAGGAATGGGCGGCAAAGGAACCTTGCGACCATTGCAAACGGCCGCGACTCGTGGACCGCGAGACATGCGAGCACTGTGGATCGGCCTTCGCGCCACCGGAGAAAACGGGGATCGAGATTTTCGAACCCCTCACGACCGACTGACACGATCAGCCGAAAGAGGCTCCGAATCGCCGCCCTCGCCGAGCGCCAAGGAGGCTCGCACGATTATGCCCGTTGGGCTCTGAGTCCCTCTTCAGCGGGTCATCCCTCGCGTCCGTTGCGTCCGTTGCGGTTGAACCCTCCCATCGTTGTGACCGTGACGCCCGTCTCAGCGGTTCCTGCTTAAGCCGAAGTCAGCGCGGCGCGCTCGTCGTTCAGAGCCCCGACCTTCTCGAGGAAGTACTCGTATCCGCCCACATAGGGAGTGATCTCGCCGGCGTTCACATGCAGCACTTTTGTCGCGAGGTGGCGGATGAAATGAACGTCGTGAGAAATGAAAACCAGCGTGCCCTGGTAACGCTCGAGCGCGAGCGTGAGCGAGTCGACGGTCTGGATGTCCAGGTGCGTGGTCGGTTCGTCCATCAGCAGCAGGTTGGGCGGATCCACGAGGAACTTCACCAGGTTCAAGCGGCTCTTCTCGCCGCCGCTGAGCACGGCCGTCTTCTTGAAGATGTCGTCCTTGCGGAACATGAAGGACCCCAGAATCCCGCGCGCCTCGTCCTCGCGCATCGCGGGGGCGCTGGCCAGAACCTCGTCCAGAACGGTCTTGTCAGGATCCAGCGTGTCGGCGCGATGCTGGCTGAAGTATCCGAGCTTGGCGTTGTGGCCGAGCTTGCGCTCGCCCCGCTGGAACTCGACGACTCCCGCGAGGATCTTCAGCAAGGTCGACTTTCCCGAGCCGTTCGGGCCCACCAGCACGGTCCGCTCTCCGCGCTCGATGGCGAGGCTGAGCCCGCGATAGACCGAATGCGTTCCGTAGGCCATGTGAATCCCCTCGAGGCTGATCACGCGCTGACCGCCCCGGGGCGGCTCGGGAATCTGGAAGCGAAACGGCTTCTTCGGGGCCAGGGGCTTCTCGATGAGTTCGAGCCGCTCGATCTGCTTCAGCTTGCTCATGGCCTGCGACGCCTTCGACGGAACGGCGCGGAAGCGGTCGACGAACTCCTGCAGGGCCGCGATCTCTTTCTGCTGGTTCTTGTGCGCCGCGACGCGCTGCTCGTAGCGCTCCTCGCGCTGGCGCAGATAGTCAGTGTAGTTGCCGGTGTAGGCGATCAGCTTTTTCTCGGAGATCTCATGGACCTCGCTCACAACCTCGTCCATGAACTGTCTGTCGTGGGAGATCAGGAGAAGGGCGCCCGAATAGTTCTTGAGGTAGTTCTGCAGCCAGAGCAGGGAGAGCAGATCGAGATGATTTGTGGGCTCGTCGAGGAGCAACAAGTCGGGCTCCATGACGAGCAATCGCGCGAGCCGCGCCCGCATGATCCAGCCGCCGCTCATCTCGCGCGCCGGACGATTGAAGTCCGCTTCGCGATATCCCAGCCCGCGCAACATTTTCTTCGCCTTGGTTTCCACCAAGGGATCGCTGAGCGCGGAATGCTTCGAGTGAGTCTCAAGGTACTCGGCCGATGACACATCCCCTGCCTTCTCCAGCTCATGAAGCCGGCGATCCAGGAGCGGCAACTCCTCCACGCGGCCTGTGGCGACATCCAGCACGGTTTCGTCGCCGATCGCCTCCGCTTCCTGGGGAAGGTAGCCAACCATCGTCCACGGATCCCGCTCGACGACGCCGCTGTCGGCCTCCTTCTCCTTCAGCAGAATCGCGAACAGGGTGGACTTGCCCGCGCCGTTGGGCCCCACGAGGGCGACACGGTCGCCGGCGTTCACCTGCATGGCGGCGTTCTCGAACAGCGTTCGGCCGCCGAGGGTCATCTTCAGGTCTCGAATCGTCAGCATGGAATCAATGAGTTCAGGTCGCGCCGCGGCAAGGCGTGGTCAGGTTTCGTGATTCACCTTTCCCCCTGGGATCGCAAAGCGGGTATGGCCTGCGGCGACAAGCCGAACAAAGTATGCTGAAGCCGCGCGCCGTCAATCACCCATTTCTGGCCCGGGAAGCCGCCGCGAGTGCTTTACTCAACCGAGGAGTTGTGGTTCGATGTCTCGAAGCCCTAATCTTCATCTATGCGATTCGTATTTGTGCTCCTCGCCTGCGCTCTCGGCGTCTCCCAGTCCGTCTCAGCCGACAGCATCGTGGTCTTCAACGAAGTCATGTTTCATCCCACTGGAAACGAAGCGCTCGGGGAGTGGCTGGAACTCCATAACCAGAACGCCGTCGACGTGGATATCAGCGGATGGTCGCTCACCGATGGAGTCGATTTCGTCTTCCCCGAAGGAACGATCATCAAGGGCCGCGGTTACCTTGTCGTGGCCAGCGATGTGGCGGGCTTCGCGGCCGCCAACGGCGGGCAGCAAGCGCTCGGCCCCTTTAGCGGAAAGCTGTCCAACACGGGCGAACGCCTGCAGCTCCGCGACATCAACCAGCGCGTGATGGACGAGCTGAAGTACGGCTCGGACGGATCCTGGCCTGTGGGCCCGGACGGCGCCGGGCTTTCTCTCGCCAAACGGGATCCCAATAGCGCCGCGGGCCGCGCTGAGAACTGGACGTCCAGCGCCGAGATCGGCGGCACGCCCGGACGCAAGAACTTCCCGGACGGCTCTTTCACGCCGCCCCCAGGCGTTCTGTCTTATTGGAATTTTGACGAGGCCGGCGGCGGCGCCCAGGACATCGTGGGAGGCAACTCCGGCGCCCTCTCGTCCTCCGGCTTGAGCCGCGCGCCCGGACTCGTCGGCGCCGGCTCGCTCCTTTTCGCCCCCGCAGGCAACGGCTCCGTGTCTCTCGGACGCGCCCAAACCAACCTCCTCTCCGTCAAGACCGGCTTCACGGTGGAGGCGGTGGTGAAACCCTCCTGGAACGCGGCCGGGCGCGCGACCCTGTTTCGCAAGGAGGCGGACCGTCGCGGATCGTTGGTGTCCTATTGGTCCTTCGATGAAGCCAACACGGGGACGAACGTGGCCATCGAGCCGGTCTCCGGGAACAACGCCTTCCTGAAAACTGGGAGCGTCCGAACGAATGGACTGGTCGGCGCGGGCGCGTGGCTGTTCAAGAATGCCACCACGGAGGGCCTGAATGTGGGCACGGGGCTGCTCAGCAGCTTTTCGTTCACCACCGGGATCACTGTGGCGGCATGGATCCGGCCTCAGTGGAGCGGGGCGTCCAACACCTATGACGCCATTTTCTACAAGGATGACAGCACCAATCGAATCGTCTTCGGATTTCAGAACGACGCCAGCAACGCGGTCGGCGTGGTCTCGATCCCGCCTGGGCCGGTGCTCTCCCTCGGGCTCAACGTCGGCGGCGTCTACAGCGAGCTGGACATGCCCCTGGATGGCAACGCCGGACGCCCCACGCTGGATCAGCTGAAGGACGGCGCGCCGCATCATGTCGCCGGCTCCTACGACTCAAGCTCGGGAACATCGGGCATCTGGGTGGACGGCGCGCTGCGTTACTCGGCCGAGCGAAATGGCGCGATCCGCAGCGGCGGGAACGCGGCGGCGTTCATTGGCAACAAGGGCGGGGCCGGCGGCCAGCCGTTCACCGGAGTCATCGACGAACTGGCGATCTGGTCCAGCGCCCTGCCGGCGGAGTCGTTGGCGCGGCTCGCGAGCGGCGTCGCGCCTCCCGAGGTGATGCCCGTGGGAGACCCCGGCAATCGCGTTCAGTTTGGTTTCCGGCTGGTGGGAGATTCCGACTTCACCGATCCCCCGATCACAACCACCCCTGCCCTGGCGTTTGGCATGAAGATCGGCGGGTCCTACCGCGAAGTGGAAGCCGCGCTCGATGGACAAGGCTCGCGCCCCGCGCTCGCCGCCCTGAACAACGGCGCCGTCCATCATCTCGCCGCGGGCTACACCAGCGCCGCGAAACAGCTCTGGATCGCGGTGGACGGGACGGTGATCGCCGCGAGCGCTGCTGAAGGGGCCGCCGATATGGGAGGCATCGGTTTGGGATTCATCGGAAACGCGTCCTACAACGGCTCCGAGGCTTTCAGTGGATCCCTCGACGAGGTGGTGATGTGGGATCGGGGACTGGATGAGGCCACGCTGGCTCTCCACGCCGAGCAGGCGCTCGCAGGGCGGCCGTTCTACGCCCCGCGCGCCGTCGAAGCCACGACCCTCGCCTTCAACGAGCTCCCCGGCCCCGCAACCACGCCCTACTGGATCGAACTTGCGAACACCGGTTCTTCATCCGTCAACCTTCAGGGCTTGATCCTCGCGCGGGCCGCCGGAGGACTCTACGTGTTCCCTCCTCAAACGCTGGAGCCCGGAGGACTCGTTCTGCTGAAGCAATCCTCGTTTGGCTTTCATCCCAAGGCGGGGGATCTGCTCACGCTCTACACCCCAGGCCGCCAAGCGGTCATTGACGCGGTGAAAGTCGGGACGGGACCGATCGCGCGCGTCGAACCCGGCGTCGGCCCCTGGCGCGTCCCCACGCAACCCACCGCGGGAACGGCGAACACTTTCGCCTTTCACGACGAAATCGTGATCAACGAGATCATGTACCACGCGCCGCCCGTCTACTCAACGCCCGTTGAATACACCAACATCACCGTTGTCCCCATCGAGTCGGACTGGAAGTTCCAGCAAGCCGGCAAGGATCTGGGAACCGCGTGGCGCGACAAAAACTTCGACGACTCGACGTGGCCCGTGGGCTCGGCGCTCTTCTACAACACCAGTTCCAATCTTCCCGCCGCCAAGAACACTCAACTCGCCCTCGGCCCGCTCACCTATTACTTCCGCAAGGCGATCACCCTCAATCACGACCCCTCCACCGTCACGCTGAAGATCCGCACCGTGGTCGACGACGGAGCGGTGGTGTATCTGAACGGTTTCGAGGTGTATCGCGTGGGCATGAAAACAGGGCCGGTCGCGTACACCAACCTCGCAACCCTCGTGGTCAACGCGACGCTGGGACCTGTGGTGAACATCCCCGTGACCAACCTGGTCGCCGGAGCGAACGTGATCGCCGTTGAGGTGCATCAGAACTCGCCCACCAGCGATGACGTGGTCTTCGGCCTGGAGGTGTCCGCGCGAGTTCCCTTCAAGCCGGCACGGAAGTTCCAGGCGGATCCGGAACAATGGATCGAGCTCTACAACCGGTCCGGCGCGCAGGTCGACCTCTCCGGATGGAGGTTCACCGCGGGCGTCGATTTCCAATTCCCTCAAGGCAGCCTGCTCGCCGCCGGCGGATATCTCGTCGTTGCCGCCGACCCCGGGACTCTCTCCATCAAGTATCCTTCGCTCAATCCCTACGGGCCATGGACCGGGAAGCTCTCCGGAGGCGGCGATCGACTCGTCCTCTCCGACCCTTCAGGAAACCCGGCCGATGAAGTTCGCTTCAACACTTCCGGGTATTGGCCGTCAACGCCCGCGGCCGGCGGCTCCTCGCTGGAGCTCAAAGACCCGTTCGCCGACAACTCCCGCCCCGAGGCGTGGGCAGGCAGCGATGAATCGAAAAAGGCCGAGTGGGTGAACATCACTTACACGGGAGCCGGCAAGTCAAGCGATCCTCATGGAGAAACCGCTTACAACGAGCTCGTGATCGGGCTCCTCGACACCGGCGTCGCGCAAGTGGACGACGTCAAGGTCCGCGACCTGACAGGGGCGGGATCGGGGAACCTGATCCAGAACTCCGATTTCGAGGCGGGAATCGGGAAGTGGCGGGTGATCGGGAACCATGCGGGCACATGGGATACAGATCCCTTCGATCCGACGAACCACGTCATGCGCATCGTCGCCGAAGGCATGACCGAGCACATGAGCAACCATGCCGAGACCACGCTGAAGGATGGGGCCAAGTTCATCAGTCTCGCCGACGACCGGAACTACCAGATTTCGCTCCGGGCGCGGTGGGTTTCAGGATCGCCGCAACTCAACACGCGCCTCTTCTTCATCCGCGCCCCCAAGACCACCATCCTGCCGATGCCCAAGCGCTGGGGCACGCCCGGCGCGCGCAACTCCACGGCCGTCGACAACCTCGGCCCCACCTATGAAGGGTTCGGACACAGCCCGACAGTGCCCAAGCCCGGCGAGCCCGTGGAGATCCGCGTCAAGCCTTCCGATCCTCAGGGAGTGACGGGTTGCGTGGCGTGGTGGACCCTCGACGGGACGAATTGGACCAGCGCGTCAATGGCCGCCGGAACGGGCGGGAAGTACACGGCGACACTGCCTCCCGCGGCCGCCGGCAAAGTGGTGCAATTCTACGTCGAGGCGACGGATGGCAAAGGAGCAACATCCACCTTCCCGCCGGATGGACGCGACTCGCGGGCGCTCTACCAAGTCGAGGATGGCCAGGCCAAGCTCGCCGTCTCGCATAATCTGCGACTCATCATGATGCCAGCGGACACGCGCTACATGCTGGTGAACACAAACCAGATGAGCAACGGACGCATGGGAATGACCGCGATTTATGACGAGCGGGATGTGGTGTACGACGCGGGAATCCGCCTCAAAGGGAGCGAGCACGGCCGGCACAATCCGGACCGGGTGAGCTACAATGTCGATCTCCCTGGGGAACAGCTGTTCCGCGGGATCCACTCGACCATCGGGCTGGATCGATCCGGCGGATGGCGGTTTGGAAGAGTGTTCGGCCAGGATGAGATCGTGATCAACCACATCGTCAACCATGCCGGGGGAACTCCGGCCATGTGGAACGATCTCGTTCGCATCATCGGCCCCGACCTCAACTCCACCGGCTCCGCCATCCTGCAGATGGCCCGATACGGCCCGACTTTCCTTGATTCACAATACGATCATGGCTCCGCAAACCCCGACTTCGAGTATGAGCTGTACTACGGGCTGACGGAGCAGGAACCCAACCTGCCGGGGCTTGAAGGCTTGAAATTCTCGCAGGACGGCGGGCCCTCGGGCTTTCCGCTGGGAGACATGGGCGACGACAAGGAATTCTACCGGCTGGGTTACATCTTCAAGAACGCGCGGGACAAGGATGATCTGGAAGGGCTGATGCAGAAGCTGAAAATCTTCGGCCTGACGGATGCGGCGTTCGTGGCGGCGGCGGATCAGAACCTGGATGTGGATGAATGGCTGCGCGCGTTCGCGCTGGCCCAGCTCTGCGGCGTCGGAGACCACTACAGCGGATCCGGAGCCCAGCATAACCTCCATCTCTACGTTCGCCCCAGCGACGGGAGACTCATGCACTTCCTCTGGGACATGGACTTCGCGTTCACAGCCGCCCCCGACAGCGACATTTTCAACAATGGAGATCTCGCCCGCCTCGTTTCCCGATTTTCCAACAAGCGGGTCTATTACGGCCACATCCTCGACATCCTGGAAACGACCTATAATGGAACCTACATGGCGTACTGGGTCGATCACTACGATAACTTCACCTCGGGAGGGCAGGACTTCTCCGACATCCTGACCTACATCAAGTCTCGCAACACGGCCGTCCGCACCCTGCTTCCGAAGTTCGTTCCCTTCTCGGTGGCGAGCAACGGCGGGGCGCCCTTTGTGACAAACTCGCCGATCGCCACGATCTCGGGACGCGCATGGATTGACGTGAAGGAGATTCGCCAAGGCGGGTCCCTCACGCCCCTCGACGTCTCATGGACCTCGATCTCCAATTGGACGCTCCGGCTCCCGCTAATGCTGGGCAGCAACACGTTCGTCATCACCGCGCATCATCGCAGCGGCCGGATCCTGACGAACGCATCGTTCACGGTGGTGGGCGCGTCGCCGACGGGCGGCGTCGACACCGATGGCGACGGGATCCCGGACGCCTGGGAGAATATCTATGATCTGAATCCCCTTGTTCCCAGCGCGGACGTCGATTCGGACCGCGACGGGTTCACCGACCTCCAGGAATACCTGGCTGGAACCGACCCTCGCAATGCGCAAAGCCGGCTTCGCATCGAATCAGTGACCTCGACGCCCAACGGCGCCAAGATCGCGTTCGCGGCCATAGCAGGCCGTGGATATCGACTGGAGTACCGCGACAGCCTCAGCGTCAGCGGCTGGAAGCCGCTCACCACCGTCGCTCCCGCTGTGGCCGACCACAAAGTGGAGTGGGTGGACTCAGAGCTTGCCTCGCGGCAACGCTTCTACAGGCTCGTCACCCCAGCCGAATAGCCGCTCACCCGGTCTGGAACGTCGGCGTCGCGCCATCGCGGCGCCGGCGCTCTTTTTGCCCGCGCACCCTCCCGTTTCGTCCTGTGAAGCCCCAAAGGAGATGCCCGGAACATCCAATCGCTTGTGGAACCGAACAGGATAGGCCCCAAAATATGGGGTTTTCGCCCTAATTTAGCCTCAGTTTCTTGTTGTTTGGCCTGTTCCAAAAACCTAATCTGCCCACGCTCATTTTCAGCAGCCGCTGCGCGCTGTTTGAGCGCTGCCTTATGGCGAAAGAAACCACCGTTTCGGATGATCAATCTATGTCGGATGTGAATGACGGGTCCATGCCCCCATCGGGGTTCGGAGTGGGAGGGGACGGCGCCGATTACAATGCTTCCAAGATCGACAAGCTCGAGGGTCTCGACGCTGTTCGCCAGCGACCCGGAATGTATATCGGGCACACGGATGAGCGCGGATTGCATCACTGCGTCTTCGAGGTTCTCGACAATTCCATCGACGAACATCTCGCCGGATTCTGCAAGAAGATCGATGTGACCATCCATGTGGATGGATCCATATCGCTGAGGGACGACGGACGCGGGATCCCGGTCGACATGCATCCGAAGTTCAACATGCCCGCCGTCGAACTGGTGCTCACGAATCTTCATGCGGGCGGCAAGTTCGGCCAAGGCGCCTACAAATACTCGGGCGGCTTGCACGGCGTGGGCGCGAAGTGCGTCAACGCGCTGTCGGAGTGGTTCGAGGTCGAGGTTCACCGCGATGGGCAGGTTTACCACATGCAGTTCGAGCGCGGGAAGACCGTCAAGAAGCTCGAGGTCATCGGCAAGAGCCGCTCGACCGGGACGCTCATCACCTTCAAGCCGGACGCGACGATCTTCACCCTCACGACGGACTTCAAGTTCGAGATCCTTGGCAACCGGCTGCGCGAGCTCGCCTTCCTGAACCCTGGCGTCGAGATCCAGCTGACGGACGAGCGTGTCGAGAACCGATCCGAACGATTCTTCTACCGGGAAGGCGTGGAGGAGTTCGTCCGCCAGCTGGGCAAGAACAAGGAGGTCATCCATCCGAAGCCCATCGTCCTGGCCGGCAAGCGCCCGGTGAATTTCAAGGGCCGCGACGGAAACGAGATGGAAGCCGACATGATCGTTGATTGCGTTCTGCAGTACAACGACAGCTACACCGAGCAGATCCTGTGCTTCACCAACGCGATTCCGAACCCGGACGGAGGCACCCACTCCACAGGTTTCCGCACCGCGCTCACCCGCGCGATCAACCAATACGCGAAGCAAAACAGCATCCTCAAGGACAAGGACCCGGCGATCACCGGCGATGACGTTCGCGAAGGACTCGTCGCGGTGCTCTCGGTCAAGCATCCGAACCCCAGCTTCGAGTCGCAGACGAAGGTCAAGCTCGTGACTCAGGAGGTGGAAGGCATCGTCTCGTCGCTCACCTACGACGGGCTGATGTATTTCTTCGACGGCAATCCGTCGGTGGCCAAGAAGGTCATCGAAAAAGGCCTCACCGCGGCGCGCGCGCGGGAGGCGGCGCGAAAGGCGCGGGAAGCCGTCCGCAAAACAGCGATGACGGGCGGCGGGCTCCCCGGGAAGCTCGCCGATTGCTCGGATCGGGATCCGGTCAACACGGAGCTCTACATCGTCGAGGGCGACTCCGCCGGCGGCTCCGCCAAACAGGGACGCGACCGGAAATTCCAGGCGATCCTTCCCATCCGCGGAAAGCTCATCAACGTGGAGAAGGCGCGGCTCGACAAGGTGCTTCAGAACAACGAAATCAGGACAATGATCACCGCCGTCGGCACCGGGATCGGCGCCGGCGACGGCGAGGGATCCTTCAACATCGAGAAGCTGCGCTACCACAAGATCATCATCATGACCGACGCCGATGTGGACGGATCCCACATCCGAACGCTCCTGCTCACGTTCTTTTACCGGCAGATGCACGACCTCATCAAACAGGGCTTCGTCTACATCGCCCAGCCGCCCCTCTACCAAATCACGCGGAAGAAGCGCGTGGAGTACGTCGACGACGACGCGCAGCTCAACCAGATCCTCATCCGCCTCGGCACAGAGGAGGTGCGCCTGCGCAATCTCGCCGACGGACGCGAGCTGAGCCAGAAGCAGCTGGCCGAGATACTGGAGTCGCTCGAGTCCCTCGACAAATACGCGCAGGCGCTTCGGCGGCATGGCGGCGACTTCGCCGAGTACGTCGAGAAGCGCTCATCCCGCGGAGAGCTCGCGCGGCATCTGGTGAAGGTGCGCAACGGCAACGAGGAAACCGTCCACTACTTCCACACCGAGGAGGACCTGCGCAAGTTTGGGGAGGAAAACCCCGACCTGCGGCTCTTTGGCGACAGCGACGGGGACACCGAGCGCATCGAGCGCGAGCGCGGAGGCCCGGTGCGCCGCGCCCGGTTGGTGGAGCTCCATGAGAGCAAAGCCATCGTCGAGCTCCTGGCCAACCTCTCCCGCAAGGGCCTCGCGGTCGAGCACTACAGCGCCCAGGACCAGCCGCTCTTCGAGCTGGTGGAAGGCGAGGGCGAGAAGCAGATCGTGAAGCCGTTGTTCTCGGTCTCCGAGATTCTCGCCGGCGTCATCGAAGTGGGCCGCCGCGGCATCCAGGTGAAGCGGTTCAAGGGGCTGGGCGAAATGAACCCGAAGGAGCTTTTCGAAACCACCATGAATCCGGAGAAGCGCAAGCTGCTCCGGGTCGATCTCACCGACGCCGTGGAGGCGGAGGAAATGTTCACCAAGCTGATGGGCGACGAGGTGGAGCCTCGACGCCAGTTCATCGAGGACAACGCCCTGAACGTCCGCAATCTCGACGTCTGATTCCGACCCGCGCCTTTTTTCCGCCCTCCTATGTCCGACCCTAAAGACCCCCAGAACCCGCAGCCGCCGCAGTCCGGCTCGACGCCGCTCTTCGCCGCGAACGAGAAGATCGCCAAGATCAACGTGGCCGAGGAGATCAAGAACTCCTTTCTCGACTACTCGATGTCGGTGATCATCTCCCGCGCGCTGCCCGACGTGCGCGACGGATTGAAACCCTCGCAGCGACGCATCCTCTTCGCCATGCACGAGCTCTCGCTCTACCCCGGGCGAAAGCACATGAAGTGCGCGAAAATCTGCGGCGACACCTCCGGCAATTACCATCCGCACGGCGAGGCCGTCATTTACCCGACCCTCGTCCACATGGCCCAGCCATGGGCCATGCGCGCGCCGCTCGTCGACCCTCAGGGGAACTTCGGATCCGTCGAAGGCGACCCGCCCGCGGCGATGCGTTACACGGAGGCCAAGCTGACCCATCTGGGCGCGTCCCTGATGATGGACATGGACCGGGACACCGTCGATTTCGTTCCCAACTACGACGAGCGCCTGACCGAACCCACCGTTTTCCCCGCGGCCTTTCCCAACCTCCTCATCAACGGAGGCACGGGCATCGCCGTCGGCATGGCCACCAACATCCCGCCCCACAACCTCGGCGAGGTGATCGATGGCATCTGCGCGCAGATCGACAACCCGGGCATCTCCATCCCCGAGCTGATGAAGCACATCAAGGGCCCCGATTTCCCGACGGGATGCACCGTGTGCGGGCTCGAGCCGATCAAGGTCTACTTCACCACCGGCAAGGGCAGCATGCGCATCCGCGGCCGGATGGGCGTCGAGCAGCTCAAGGGCAACCGGGAGCAGATCGTCGTCACGGAGATTCCCTACGGCGTCAACCGCGCCACCCTCGTGGAGCGGATCGCCGAGCTGGTCAACGAGAAGACCCCCGGGATGACGGAGATCAGCGCCATCCGGGACGAATCCGACGAAAACACCCGCGTGGTGATCGAGCTCAAGCGCGACGCCATCGCGAAGGTGGTCATCAACAATCTCTATAAGCTCACCGCGCTGGAGACCTCCTTCTCCGCGAACCTTCTCGCGATCGACCACGGACGCCCCAAGATTCTCAACCTGAAGGAAATCATCGCGTGCTACATCGAGCACCGACGCGAGGTCATCCTCCGGCGCACCCGCTTCGAGCTCGCGAAGGCGGAACAGCGGGCCGACACGCTGGAGGCCTACCTGATCGCGCTGGCGAATCTCGATGAGTTCATCCGCATCATCCGCTCCTCCACCAACCGCGACGAGGCGCGCGTCAAGCTGCTGGCGTTCGAGTGGTCCCGGCAGCAGGTCGAGCGCTTCGCGGTCGTGATCCGCACCGAGGCCCGCCTCAACAACGGGCGATACGAGCTGACCGAAGCCCAGGTGGACGCGATCCTCGAGCTTCGCCTCTACCAGCTCACCGGCCTCGAAATCGACAAGGTCAAGCAGGAGTACGCCGAGCTGCTCGAGCGCATCAAGGACCTCATGGACATCATCGCGCGCGAGGCTCGCGTGCTGGCGATCATCAAGGCCGAGCTGATGGACATCCGGGTGAAATACGCCACCCCGCGCATGACCGAGCTTGTGGCGGACGAAGGCGAAATCGCGATCGAGGACCTGATCGCGAACGAGGGCGTGATCATCACGATCACGCACAACGGCTCCATCAAGCGCACGAACGTCAGCTCCTATCGCGCCCAGCGCCGCGGAGGCAAGGGCGTGATCGGCATGACCACGCGCGAGGGCAGCGGGGCCGAGGGCGACGACGGCGACTTCATCGAGCATCTCTTCACCGCCAGCACCCACGACTACCTCATGTTCTTCACGAACACCGGACGCGTGTACGTCGAGCGCGTGCATGAGATCCCCGACATGGGGCGCGCGGGGAAAGGGCGAAGCATCGCCAATCTTCTCGAGCTGAAGAATAACGAGAAGATCGCGGCCATGATCCGCATCCAGTCGAAGGTCGCCGCCGGGGGCGAGGACCAAACCTGGCAGCAGCAGGGCTACCTCCTCTTCGCCACGCAGCGCGGAACGGTCAAGAAGACGGAGATCTCCGATTTCGCCAATGTGCGCAAGGGCGGCATCATCGCGATCAATATCGAGCCCGGCGACTTGCTCATCGATGTGAAATGGACCGTCGGAACGAACGAAGTGGTGCTGATCACGCGCGAAGGCATGAGCATCCGGTTCTCCGAGGAGGATGTCCGAAGCATGGGCCGGGGCACGACCGGCGTGCGCGGCATCAGCCTCGAGGCCACCGACCACGTGGTCGCGCTCGCCATCGTCGCGTCGGGCACGACGCTGCTCGTCGCGGGCGAGAACGGCATCGGCAAGCGCACCGACTTCGAGGAATACCGGGCGCAGTCGCGCGGAGGCAAGGGCATCATCACCATGAAGACCACCGACAAGACGGGCGTTGTGGTCGGCGCGCTGACGGTCCGGGACGAGGACGAGATCATGCTCATCACCGTCGCCGGCCAGATGGTGCGGACGCAGGTGAAGGACATTCGCGAGGCAGGCAGAAACACGATGGGCGTGAAGCTGATCGACCTCGATGGCAGCGATCGGCTGCTCGCGATCGCCCCCGTCATCTCCGACAAGCCCGAAGGCGACGAAGACACCACCGCTCCAGACGCCCCCGCGCCATAGAGACGGTTCTCATCAGCGTTCATGAGCCAAGGCCAGCTCGCAATTGAGACGTGCAGGAAGGTCGAGGTCGAGGTCGAGGTCGGCCACTCGACGGTCTTCTCTGTTGCTCCCTCGCCCAGGACGCAAAACAAGACCACCAGGCCCGGCGCCTGCGCCTGTGACGTGGTTCTCTACAAAGGAGTCCGTTCCATCACCAGCACCGCGGAGAGGGTGGTGGAGGGAAAGCCGTGAGCGCTCCATCTTCCGCGGCGGCGTCCCTTGTCGCGACTGGGCCGCGCCTCGTCTCGCTCGACGCCTTTCGCGGGCTCATCATGTTCACGCTGCTTTGCGGCGGGATCTTTCACTCGCTCAAAGGGGACCCATCCTGGAACTGGCTCTTCCTCCAGAATGAGCATGTGGCCTGGGAAGGATGCGTCTACTGGGACCTCATTCAGCCCGCCTTCATGTTCATGGTCGGCGCGGCCATGCCCTTCGCGTTCGCGCGGCGAGCCGCTCTGGGCCACTCTTGGAGCCGGCAGTTCGGGCACGCTGCGATCCGTGCGGCGGGCCTTTGCGCCGTGGGGATACTCCTCGACCATTTCGGATCGCAGAAAATCGAAATCGGATTCATCCGCGTGCTGCAGCAGATCTCCATCGGTTACCTCCTAGCCTTCTTCGCGGTGGGGCGGAGTCTGCCAACGCAGGCCATGGCCGCCGCCGCGATACTCATCGGCTACCACGCGCTCTGGACGCACAATCCCTGGAATGGCCCGGGAAGTCCGTGGGCTCAGGGCAACGAAAACATTGGAAGCGCTTTGGATCGCTGGCTGCTGGGCAGAAACTACTCGGGCTTCTATGTGGGGATGAACGCGATACCCTCCACGGCCACGATCCTTTTCGGCGTCATGGCGGGACAGCGGATTCAACAAGGTCCTGATCCGAGAAAGACCTGCCGCGACCTCGCGATCGCGGGAGTCGCGGGCATCGCGCTGGGGTGGGGCCTGAGTTCATGGGCGCCCCTGATCAAGCGCATCTGGACGCCTTCGTTCGCGGTCTACGCCGGCGGCTGGACCACGCTCATGCTGCTTGCGTTCTATTGGGTCATCGACGTCAAGGGCTGTAGGCGATGGTCCTTTCCGCTGGTGGTCGTGGGCATGAATTCGATCGCGGCGTATGTGATGGGCAACGCCTTCGGCGGCTGGTTCCGGAGCCTGAGCGGCGCATGGATCGGCTGGCTCCAGGGACCGCTGGGCCCCGCGGGGTTCCCGGTGCTGCAGCATGCGCTGTTCGCCCTGGGGGCCTGGGGCGCCCTCTACTGGCTTCATTCCAGAAAGATCTTCCTCAGGCTCTGATCGGCCTGGGAAGGAACACCTGTCGCGAAGGACGCAGCCCCAGGAGGAGAAGGCGCGCGGCTTCACCCAAATGTTCATTTGAATTGCCCATCGCGCTGTGGTGTCCTTTATCTCTAGCCACTGAAAATGATGATGCGCACGCCAAACCCATCGCCGCGCGCCGCGCTCGCGGCGACGCTCCTTCTCATCGCGGCCATTCGGCCTGCGTCGCAGGGCGCGGAAACCACGGCCAAGCCCTCTGTTCGCAAGGATCCCGCGACCCACTGGGCCTTCCAGGCGCCTTCGCGGCCCCCCGTTCCCAAACCCCGGGACGCCCGGGGCGTCCGCAACGCCATCGACGCGTTCATCCGCGAGAAGCTGGATCACGAAGGATTGAAGCCCTCCGTCGAGGCCGACAAGGCGGCGCTCCTACGAAGAGCCTCCCTGGATCTTATCGGTCTCCCCCCCACCGTTGACGAAGTGGACGCGTTCATGGCCGACAAATCTCCCGGAGCGTATGAAGCGCTTGTCGACCGGCTCCTCCAGTCCCCGCACTACGGCGAGCGGTGGGGCCGATTGTGGCTGGACGCGGCCCGCTACGCCGACTCCGACGGTTTCGAAAAGGACAAGCCGCGCTTCGTCTGGCATTATCGGGACTGGGTGGTGAACGCGCTGAATCGCAACATGCCCTACGACCAGTTCGTCATCGAGCAGATCGCCGGAGATCAGCTGCCCCAGGCCGGCGCCCAGGAGAGGATCGCGACGGGCTTCCTTCGCAACTCCATGCTGAATGAGGAAGGCGGCGTGGATCCCGAGCAGTTTCGGATGGAGAGCATGTTCGACCGCATGGATTGCATTGGGAAGAGCGTGCTCGGCCTGACGATCCAGTGCGCGCAGTGCCACGACCACAAGTACGACCCCATCCAGCAGGAGGATTACTATCGAATCTTCGCCTTTCTGAACAATGACCACGAATCCTCGATGGTCGCGTACACTCCTGAGGAGGAGCGGAAGCGGGCGGATCTTCTCCGTCGGATGCGCGACGCGGAAGAGGGGCTCAGGCATCGGACCGCGGGCTGGGAGGAACGAATGGCCGCGTGGGAGGACTCCGTGCGAAACAACCAGCCGGAATGGATCCCCTTGACCTGCCGCCACGAGGGAGAAAACGGCGAGCGGTTTTACTATTACGACGACGCGTCGATCCGCGCCGCGAGCTATGCCCCCACCATGTGGACGGCGCATTTTGAGGCCGCCACCACGATGCCTCTCATCGGCGCCTTCCGGCTCGAGCAGCTCCCGGACCCCAACCTGCCCTGCCATGGCCCCGGTCGCTCGATCAAAGGCATGGCCGCGTTGAGCGAGTTTGGCGTCGAGGCGGTGGACGTCGCCCATCCGACAAACAAGATCGCGGTGAAGTTTGTGAAGGCCACCGCCGATTACTCCAACTCCGAGAAGGATCTGGAGAGCGAGTTCGACAATCAGAGCGGGAAGCGCCGCCCGTACGGGCCGGTGAGCTTTGCGATCGACGGCAAGGAGGACACGGCGTGGGGCATCGACGCCGGGCCCGGCCGACGCAACCAGGCGCGGAAGGCGGTATTCCTTCCCGATCGGCCGATCGCCTTCGAGAGCGGCGCGACCCTGCACTTCCGGCTGATGCAGAATCACGGTGGATCCAACTCCGACGACAATCAGAACCACAATCTCGGACGCTTCCGCCTCTCGGCGACCTCCGCGACGAATGTTGAGGCGGATCCGCTTCCCGCCGGCGTTCGCGACATCTTCAAGATCCCCCGGACGGAGAGGAGCCCCTCGCAGGTCGCGGCGGTGTTCAGCTATTGGAGAACAACGGTCCCTGAGTTCGCGTCCGTCAATCGTGAGATTGAAGGCCTGTGGAAAGAGTGGCCGGAGGGCGCGCCCACTTTGACGCTGGCCCGGCGCGCCGGCAAAGCCCCGGGCGAGGAAACCCGCTCGACGCGCATGTTCAAGCGCGGCGACTGGCTGAAGCCGGATCGCGCGGTGACGCCGGGCACGCCGTCCTTTTTGCATCCTCTGCCGGCGAACGCCGACAGCAGCCGGCTGACCTTCGCGCGATGGACTGTGGACAAGCGCTCCCCCACCACGGCGCGCGTCATGATGAACCGCATGTGGCAGGCCTACTTCGGAACCGGAATTGTCGAGACCAGCGAGGATTTCGGATTCCAGAGCGCCGCGCCCTCGCACCAAGCGCTGCTGGACTGGCTGGCCTCCGAGTTCATGGACCGCGGATGGGACATCAAAGCGATGCATCGCCTGATCGCCACCTCGGCCACCTACCGCCAGAGCAGCCATGTCACGCCGGCGCTCTACTCGCGCGATCCTTACAACCGTCTCCTCGCGCGCGGACCCCGCGTCCGGGTCGACGCCGAGATCGTTCGCGACATCGCCCTCGCCACCAGCGGGCTTCTGCAGCCGGCTTTGGGCGGTCCGAGCGTCTACGCGCCGGCGCCCGACTTTCTATTCAAGCCGCCCACGAGCTACGGTCCCAAAACCTGGAACGAGGAGCAGGGCCCGAACCGTTACCGGCGCGCCCTGTACACATTCAGGTTCCGATCGATTCCCTACCCGGTTCTCCAAAACTTCGACGCCCCCAACGGCGACTTTTCCTGCGTCCGACGCGCCCGGTCGAACACGCCGTTGCAGGCGCTCACCACGATGAACGAGGTGTTGTTCATGGAATCCGCGCAGGCGCTCGCGCGGCGGGTGTTGGAGAATGGGGGCCGCACCGACGACGAGCGTCTCTCCTATGCCTTCCGCCGGGTGTTAAGCCGCGCCCCCACCGTGGCCGAGAAGGCCGATCTCAAGGAACTCCTGGGGCAGCAGAGGAAATACCTGGCCGAAGGTTGGGCGAATCCGCGCGAGCTGGCGAAATCGACGGAAGCCGATCGCTCCCTCCCCGAGGGGGTCAACCCGACGCAGCTTGCCTGCTACACCGTTGTGTCCCGTGTGCTGCTGAACCTCGACGAAGCGATCACGAAAGAATAACCCCCCGATCCCCCATCATGAATTGCCAAAGTCATCTGCGTCAGAACGTGAATCCCCGTCTTCTGGCGCGTCGCTGGTTCTTCAAGGAATGCGGCGTGGGGGTCGGCGCGGTGGCGCTCGGACATCTCCTGCGCCAGCAGGGATTCGCGGCGTCGCCCGCGGGCGTCAACCCGATGGCGCCCAGGCAGCCCCACTTCGCGCCCAAGGCCAAACGCGTGATCTATCTCTTCATGGCGGGCGCCCCCAGTCATCTCGAACTGTTCGACTACAAGCCCGAGCTCGCGAAATGGGACGGCAAGCTCCCCCCGGCGGAGCTTCTCAAGGGATACCGCGCCGCGTTCATCAACCCAAACGCCACCCTCCTTGGGCCAAAATTCAAGTTCAAGAGCCATGGCCAAAGCGGCATGCGGCTTTCGGAATTGCTGCCCCGCCTCGGAGAAGTCGCCGATGACATCGCCTTGGTGAAGTCCATGCACACCGACGCCTTCAACCACGCGCCGGGACAGATCTTCATCAACACCGGATCGCAACAGTTCGGGCGTCCGAGCCTCGGGGCATGGACGACCTACGGCCTCGGCTGCGAATCCACCGACCTGCCGTCCTATGTGGTGTTCAGCACCGGCAGCAAAGGACCGAGCGGCGGCGCGTCGAACTGGGGCAATGGCTTCCTGCCGTCGTTGCACCAAGGGGTGCTCTTCCGCAACAGCGGCGACCCGGTCCTGTATCTGTCCAACCCCAAGGGCGTGGACGACTCGATCCAGCGCGAATCGCTGAACACGATTCAACGCCTCAACCAAAAGCATCTGGACGTCGTTGGCGACCCGGAGATCGCGACGCGGATCAACTCGTTCGAGATGGCGTATCGGATGCAATCCAGCGCCCCGGAGTTGATGGACCTGGCCCGCGAACCGCGGCACATCCTCGATCTCTACGGCGCGGAGCCCGGAAAAACCACCTTCGCCAGCGCTTGCCTGCTCGCGCGACGGATGGTGGAGCGGGGCGTGCGGTTTGTGCAGATCTTCCACGAAGCCTGGGACCAGCACGGCAACCTGACGAACGACCTGAAGAAGAACTGCCTGGCCACCGACCGGGCGAGCGCCGCCCTGGTGCGGGACCTGAAGCAGCGCGGGCTTCTGGACGACACGCTTGTCATCTGGGGCGGCGAGTTTGGGAGAACGCCGATGGTTCAGGGCGGAAACGACGGACGCGACCATCATCCGAATTGTTTCAGCATGTGGCTGGCCGGCGGCGGCGTGAAACCCGGGCTGACGCTGGGCGAGTCCGACGACTTCGGGTTCAACGCCGCGCGCGACAAGGTGCATGTGCATGATCTCAACGCCACGCTCCTCCGCCTGCTTGGATTCGATCACACGCGACTCACCTATCGCTTTCAGGGACGTGATTTTCGCCTGACCGACGTCCATGGCGAGGTCGTTGAGAAATTGATCGCTTGACCCGCCAGGGGATGCCCGACCATTTTCTGCGCGTGCGAAGCACTATCATCCTCCCGCTGATGTGGAGCGCCATCGCCGCATTGGGGGGCAATCCCGCGCCGGAAAAATCGGTCATCCAGATCTACAACTTCAGCCAGGCTGTCGCTTGGGACGCCCCCTGGCGTTTCCACGGCGTCGGCCGCAGCTCGGGAACGGGCTTCCTGATCAAAGGGAAGCGGATCATGACAAACGCCCATGTCGTCAGCTGGGCGCGACAGATCACCGTCCGCCGTTACCAGGACCCGCGTCCCTACAACGCGAAAGTCCAGTTCATCGGACACGACTGCGATCTCGCCGTGCTGGAGGTGGAGGACGAAGCTTTCTATGAAGGCCTCGAACCGCTCGAGGTGGGCGAGCTTCCCAAGGTGCGATCCACGGTGGTCACGTATGGCTATCCCGCGGGAGGCGAGCAGATCTCCTACACTCGCGGCGTTGTGTCGCGCGTGGAGCTCCAGAACTACGTCCACATCGGCAACATGTCATTCCTGGGCGTCCAGACGGACGCCGCGATCAACCCAGGAAACAGCGGCGGCCCCGTGATTCAGGAGGGCCTCGTCGTCGGAGTCGCGTTCCAGGGCGTCCCGGGACTTGAAAACACCGGCTTCTTCATCCCGCCTCCCGTCATCAACCACTTTCTCAAGGACATCGGGGACGGCTCCTACCAGGGCTTCCCCCGCGCCGGGGTGAAAGTGGTCCCGCTCCAGAATCCCGCCTATCGAAAGTCGCTCGGACTCCCGGTCAACGGCGGCGGAGCGCGCATCGACCTGGTCATGCCCAACTCCTCCGCCAAGGAAATCCTCCAGGAGGATGATGTCATCCTCAGCGTGGCGGGATACGAGGTGGGCAGCGACGCTTCGATCGTCTACGACGGCAACCGACTGAATCTCACGGCGGCGATCCAACACGCGCAGCATGGAGAAACCGTGGAGATGAAGATCTGGCGCGGCGGCGCGGAGAAAACCGTGCAGGTGCCGATGCGCTGCACCGACGAGGAGCGAATGCTCAGCAATCAGTACGACGTCCTGCCGCGATACTTCGTCTATGGGGGGCTCGTGTTCACTCCGCTGAGCATCGACTACCTCCGCACCCTCGGGCGGAACTGGGCCGACTCCGCGGGCAGCGAGATGTTCTACGAGCTCTATTATCGTCGGAACGAGAAGCCGGAGGTCAATCGTCCTGAGCCCATCGTCCTGGCGGGGGTTCTCGCCCATCCGGTGAACGCCAACTTGAAGAACCAGGCGCACAGCCTGGTGGGGAAGATCAACGGAAAGACCATCACGCGCCTCGAGGACGTGGTTGAGGCGCTCAGCCAACCCGGCCCCAAGGAGCACCTCATTGAATTCCTGCAGAGCGATGGAGTGGAATGCATCTCGAAACAAGAAGCGGATCAGGCCAACGCCAAAATTCTAAAAACCTACGGCATTAGCAAGGATCGCCGGCTATGACACGAACCGTTCGCCGCCTTCTCGTTCTCCTGCTCCTAGCGACCATCTCGACAGGGCAGTCCGCCGCGCCCGGCGCCACCGCAAGAGCCTCGCGCGAGGAAACCCCGTCCGCAATGCGCGCCTCCCTGGTGGAACTGGAGGTGGCGCGGACGCTCTACGACTACCAGACGCCCTGGACACGCAGCAGCGGCAATGTGCGCAAGAGCGCCCTGGTGATCGGCTCGGACGAGATCCTCGCCACCGCCGACGGACTCTCCAACGCGACGGTGCTCCGCGCCCAGCGCGACGGTCGCGGAAAGTGGTATGACGCGACGGTTCTCTGGGTCGACTATCATGCGAACGTGGCGCTCGTGCAGGTGGCGGATCCCGCGTTCTGGAAGGGGCTGAAGCCCGTGGAACTGATGGCGAAGGTCTCGCCCGGCGAGGAATTCCGAATCGAGCGATGGAAGAGCGGAAACATGGAGTCGCGCAAGGCGGAGTTCAGCCAGGTCGTTGTGAAGCAAAGCAAGCTGAGCACTTACGACTTCGCCCAGATCGAACTGACAACCGAGATGACGGGCGGCGGCTGGGGCGAACCCCTCCTGGTGGGCAACAAGCTGGCCGGCCTTCTTTCCTCCCACACCCGCAACACCTGCACAGTGACCCCGGCGCCTTTCATCCGATTCCTCCTCGAGAGCCGCAGGAAAAGCCGCTTCACCGGAATCGGCTTCTTTGATTTTACCTGGCAGCCCGCGGAGAACCCGTCGATTCATCGTCGTCTCGAGTTCCCCGGCGATCCGAAGGGCGTGCTGGTGATCGAAGGGGCGAAGCTCAACGGACAGACCAATGTCATCCAGAAGCATGACCTCATTCTGCAGGTCGACGGCTTTGACATCGACACTCAGGGCAATTATCTCGACCCCATGTACGGTCGGCTCCTGCTCGAGAATCTCTCCTCCAGGCAGCACTTCGCGGGCGACGAAGTACCGATCAAGGTGTGGCGCGGAGCCAAGCTCCAGGAAGTCAAATACAAGCTGCCCAAGGTGGACTTCGGCACAAAGTTGATCCCCGAGCACATCTTCGACCTGGAGCCCGAGTATTTCATCTTGGGCGGCCTGGTGTTTCAGCCCTTGACCGGACCGTTCCTGCGCCGCTGGCAGGATTACTGGAACGAGTCGACTCCGCCGTTTCGCCTCAACTACTACAAGAACGACTCCCCCACCGCCGAGCGAAAGGGCTTGGTTGTTCTCTCCAGCGTCCTGCCGGACCCCTACAATCTGGGCTACCAGGATCAGCACATCCCCCTCGTCGTTCAGAAGGTGAACTCAAGGACAATCAGCACCCTCCAGGAACTGGTCGAGGCGTTCGAGCATCCCCAGCAGGGCTATCACGTGATCCAATTCATGAAGAGCGACGCGATACGCAAGCTCGTCGTCGACGCCAGCTCGTCTCAGGCGGCCACGAGCCGCGTACTGAAGCGATACGGGATCGAGAGCGACCGTTTCACGGCGGAAAAGAAGACCGCCGCGCGCTAGCCGGCCATGGTGGGAGCCGCAACCCGACTCCCCCAAACCAGCCGAGGAAGCGTCCCAGCGAGCGTGATCGGCTTTCACGGCCAGACCGGCCTTCTTCGCCATGTGGCTAATAGGCCATCCTTCGGGCCGAGGCTAGGTTTCAACCCGTGATACGAATCCGGAAGAGCGCGATCCAGAACGGTCGAAGGCCTGATGGCCTCGCCTGGAGCTTCCAGCGCGACTTCCACTTCCGTCGAGGGCACGGGGTCTGGGGTCGCCTGGCCGGATTGGGATGCGCCCTGATCTTGGCGGCGGGCGGCGGCGAAGCCGCCGAAATCACCCCAAACGCCTCAGACTCTCCAGAAGCGCCGTTCCAGGAGATTGAAGCCCTGAATCGGCTGGGGAACGAGGGGACGCGCCGCGCCGGGATCAGCGCAGCGAGGGTCCGCGGCATCGTCACAGCCGTGCTGAATCCCGCGACGAGATGCTTCATCCAGGACGGCACGAACGCCCTCGTTGTGGCGCTCTCCAAAAACGCGCCCGTCCTCCAGCCGGGCGACGCAGTGGAGGTGGAAGGAACGGTTCAACCCGGCACATGGGCCCCCTACATCGACGCCGCCAGAATACGAGCGCTCGGCGCCGGGACACTGCCAACCCCCAAACAGGCCGACGCTCTTTGGCTGGCTCGAGGCGACGACTTCGCGCGCTACGTCTCGCTGAAAGCGGTCGTGCGCGATCTCTGCGTTCATCAGGATCGACTCATCCTCCTCCTCAATGATCGCAGCCTTTTTTTTCAGGCGTTTATTCCGGTGCCCAAGGGTTTCAAGCTGCCGGAGGACGGCCTGGACGCCGTGGTCGAGATTCGAGGCGCATGCTGGACAAGCGGAAACACAACAGGACAGGCCGACGGTTTCGGCTTGTACTGCGGGTCGACCAACCAGGTCCTGTATCTGCGCGGGGGCTCAACCGGACCTCTATTCGATCGTCCGCGACATGCCATCAGCGAACTGAAGTCGATGAAGCTTCACCCCGCGGACCGTGTGAAAGTCCAGGGCACGGTTTCGCTCCAGACGGCGACGCAGCTCTTCATCGAGGATAGCACAGGCAGCCTGACCGTCTTCACCCATCCCGCCTTTCTGAGTCGATACTACAAAGGGGACGGCCAGTTCATCGACCACGCCCCTCAGGTCCCGCTGAGGCCGGGAGACGTGGTCGAGGTGATCGGCGCGCCCGTGGACGAACCCATGGGGCTGAAGTTTGCGGAATCGGAGTATCGCAAGACGGGCGAGGGACAGCCGCCCCGAGTCATCCGCGCGACCATCCCGTCCCTGGCAAGCGGGAGGCTGGACGCGCGCACGGTGAGCATTCGCGGCCGGCTGCTCGATCATGAGCGGCTCAGCGTTCCCGCGACGTTCAAAGACCGTTTCACCCTCGAGGCCGATGGCCAGATCTTCGAAGCCTACTGGGAGGACAAACGAGACTCTCAATTCCCCCTGACTCAGAGCGCCTATTTTGAGATCACCGGCGTTGCTTCCGCGCGAGTCGGACACTTCAGCCACCTCCGCACCGAACGCATTCTCCTTCGCGAGCCAGGGGATTTGACGCCGGCGTCCCCGCCCCCGCTGTGGGAACGCTCGGAGGTCCGCAAGCCGCTCCTCGCCGCGGGGCTGGTGGGGCTCCTGTCGGCGGCCTGGATTCTCTTTCAGCGCTGGCAGCTTGCGCGGCTGGAAGGGCGCGTTCAAACCCGCACATCCGAGTTGCAAGGCGAGGTGGCCGCGCGGGAGCGAGCCGAGGAGGAGTTGAGGCTTGCCCTTCGCGCCGAGAAGGAACTGGGCGAGCTGCGGAACAGTTTCGTCTCAATGGTCTCCCACCAGTTTCGAACCCCCTTGGGATCCATTCTGTCGTCCACGGAAATCCTCGACTACTACAGCCAGCAGCTGACGCCCGAAAAACGGCAAAAGCATTTCCGAACCATCCACGAGGCCGTGCAACGCATGGCGGGGTTGGTCGACGAAGTGCTGATCTTCAACCGATCCGAGAGCGGCAAAATGGAGTTCAGGCCCGGGCCCCTCGACCTGGAAGCGCTGTGCCGAAAGCTCATCGAGGAGGTCCAGTCCGCGACGTCCCGCCGTTGCCCCATCCATCTGGACATTGCGAACGGCCTGACGCAGGCGGTGGGGGATGAAAGCCTCCTGCGACATCTTCTCACCAACCTTCTCGACAACGCGGTGCGTTACTCTCCCGCCGGCGCCGCGGTGCGGATGAGCGTAACCCGTCAGGGGCCGCACGCGCGGCTCCAGGTGATCGATCAGGGCGCTGGAATCCCGGAGGCCGACCTCAAAAAACTTTTCACCGCGTTCCACCGCGGCAGCAACACGCGCGGCACGCCCGGCACCGGATTGGGCATGGTGATCGCGAAGCGATGCGTCGATCGACACGGAGGGAGAATCGACGTCCAAAGCAAGGTGGGCGAAGGCACCACCGTCACTGTCACGTTGCCGCTCCTCGACCCCGCCGTCCCCGCGCCCAGCGACCGCACTCCGCGCGAAGAGAAAACAAAGCCATGAAGAACAAGATTCTGATCATCGAAGACGAGACATCGATCCGCGAGAACCTCCATGACGTCTTGGAGATGGAGGGCTTCAGCGTCCTCTCGACCGACAACGGGGCGGAGGGAGTGGAGACAGCTCAGGAGGAGATGCCCGACCTCGTCCTTTGCGACGTGATGATGCCCGGCATGGACGGACACGCCGTGCTGGCGGCGCTTCGCGGGCACAAGGCCACAGCGAGAATCCCCTTCATCTTTCTCACCGCCAAGGGCGAGCTCGAGGATCTTCGCGCGGGAATGAATCTGGGCGCCGACGACTATCTCATCAAGCCCGTCAAGGTCCACGATCTCCTTGCGGCGATCCGAACCCGGCTGGAGCGGATGCAGGAGCACCGAACCACGGTCATGCCCGACTTCACCTCGCACGAACCTCTCCAGTCTCTCGGGCTGACGCCCCGCGAAGCGGAGGTGCTTTTCTGGGCCGCCCAGGGAAAGACGAATCCTGAGATAGCGATGATCGTGAGCGTGACACGGGCCACAGTCAAAAAGCACCTCGAGAACGTCTACCAAAAGCTGGGCGCCGAAAACAGGGCGATGGCCTCGCTCCGCGCCATGGAAGTCCTCAGCGCCCAGTCCTCATAGGGCGGCCTGGCCCGATGGAATCCCGATCACCTCCTCGAATACCCCCTCCCATCAGTCCGTCCACTTCATGCCCGGCTTCCCGAACGCTTGTCCAAAGCCCAGGGGCTGCGCCGCGCATTACATTGTGATCCGTCAGCATTCTCAAACGTTCCGAATGGTTCTCATCGCGTGGGCGATGATGGCCGCGCTCCCGTCCCTCCGAGCCGGCGCCCCGACGGATGGCCGGACGGTCTACCGCCGCATGTGCGTGAAGTGCCATGGCGCTCGCGGCGAAGGCGTGAAAGGCAAGTACGACGGAGCGCTGCACGGGGACTGGTCCCTGGAAAAGCTCGCCCGCTATATCGCGAAGAACATGCCGGAGGACGCGCCGGGTCGGTGCGTCGGGCCTCAAGCGGAGAGCGTCGCGCTCTATATCCATGACGAGTTCTATTCCAGGGAGGCCCGCGCGCGAAACCATCCGGCTCGCGTGGAACTGACGCGTCTGACGAATCGCCAGTATCTCAGCACCATCGCGGACCTGCTGCGCTCCTTCTCCGATCCCGATCCGGCGCTCAAAGCGGAGCGCGGCCTGCGGGGGGACTACTCGAATCGGATCGCCGGACCCGACGGAAAGAAGCAAAGCTTCGAGCGCGTCGAAGGGCCGGTGGACTTCGACTTCGACGCTGTCCCCGCTTTCTCCGCCACGACGACCAACAGCGCGAAGATCACCAACGAGTTCAACATCAACTGGCGCGGCTCCGTGATCGTGGAGGAGACCGGAGAATACCAATGGGCGATGCGAACGCCCAATGGCGCGCGGCTCTGGGTGAACGACGAAGACACGCCCCTGATTGACGCGGGCGTCGCCTCCGGAGACGCTGTCGACCACACGGCCGCTTTGAAGCTCCTCGGAGGCCGCGCCTACCCGATCCGCCTCGAGTATTACAAGGCGCCGAAGGACAAGAAGGCGAACGTCTCGCTCCGCTGGACGCCGCCTCGCGGGTCCGAGACGGCAATCCCCGCGCGAAATCTCTCGCCCGCCCGCGTGAGCCCCACTTTCGTGGTCGCCGCAGGCTTCCCGCCCGACGACAGCAGCGTGGGCTACGAGCGCGGCGTGTCGGTGTCGAAGGCCTGGGATGACGCCGCCACTCAGGCCGCGCTGGCCGTCGCCAACCAAGTTGCCGCGCGACTCGATCGATTCGCGCGCGCAAAACCCGCCGACACCAACCGCGCTGAGCGCGTGGCGGCCTTCTGCGAGACCTTCGCGTCGCGCGCCTTCCGCCGCCCCCTGACCGCCGATGACAAGAAGCGGTTCGTGACGGATCTCCTCAAAGCTTCGCCCACCCTTGAAGACGGGGTGAAGCGCGTGATCCTGATCAGCCTCAAGTCGCCGCGCTTTCTCTATCCCGACCTCCACAGCGGCCCACAGGATGGATTCACCATCGCCTCCCGACTCTCGCTTGGCTTGTGGGATTCATTGCCCGACCGTGAGCTTTGGACCTTCGCGGAGTCCTCGCCGGCGGCCGAGGAAAAGGTCAGGAGCCAGGCCCGCCGGATGCTCAACGATCCGCGAGCCCGCTCCAAGATGCGCCAATTCCTGCATCACTGGCTGCAAATGGACCATGTGGAGGAGGTGTCCAAGGACGCCCGGCTCTACCCCGGCTTCAGCCCCGAGATCGTCTCCGATCTTCGCGCGTCGCTGGATTTGTTTCTCGAGGACGTGGTCTGGACCCCGGCCTCGGACTATCGCCGACTGCTCCTGGAGGATGATCTCTGGGTCAACGACCGCCTGGCGCGCTTTTACAGCGTGGAACGCCAGGGGCCCGGAGAGTTCGTCAAGGTGAACGCGGATCCCAAGCAGCGCAGCGGCGTCCTGACCCACCCGTATCTGCTCTCCGCCTTCGCGTATCCCAAGGCCAGCTCGCCGATTCATCGCGGCGTGTTCCTGACGCGCAACATCGTCGGTCGTTCCCTCAAGCCGCCGCCGATGGCGGTCGCGTTCAAGGACGCGGACTTCCTGCCCGGGATGACGATGCGGGAGAAAGTCGCGGAGCTCACGCGTCCGCAGGCCTGCCAGACCTGCCACTCCGTGATCAACCCGCTGGGCTTCAGCCTTGAGAACTACGACGCAGTGGGCCGATTCCGGACGCGCGACGGCGACCGTCTCATCGACGCGGTGAGCGACTACACCACCGATGACGGCAAGGTGATTCAGTTCAAGGGAGCGAGGGATGTGGCGGAGTTCGCCGCCGGCAGCCAGCCGGCCCATGAAGCCTTCATCGAACAGCTGTTTCATCAGATTGCCAAACAGCCGATGGCCGCGTATGGTCCCCACACGCGGGATCAATTGCGCGAAGGTTTCGTGAAATCGGAATTCAACATTCAAAAGCTCGTGGTGGAGATCGCCGCTCTGACCGCGCTCCAGGGCCCGGAACCGCGTCCCGCCGCCAACACAGAAAGCCGCCGCCGATGAACACATTCCACCGCCGTCATTTTCTCAAGACCATGGGCCTCTCGGCCGCGACGCTTCCCTTCATTGTCGGCCTGCCAAGCCTCGGGCTCGCCGCGCCCGCCCGCCCTCGCCAGCGATTGATCATCCTCTTCAGCCCGAACGGCACCATCCCGTCCCGCTTCTGGCCCGAGGAGATTGGCCCTGATTTCAAGCTCACGGAAATCCTCTCGCCCCTCGAACCGTTCAAGGACCGCGTCCTGACGTTGCAGGGGGTTTCCAACAAAGTGCGCGGAGACGGCGACAATCACATGCGCGGCATGAGCTGCCTGCTCACCGGCATCGAGCTGTTCCCGGGAAACATTCAGGGAGGGTCGGACACGCCGTCCGGTTGGGCGAGCGGGATCTCCATCGACCAGGAGCTCAAGAATTTCTTCCAGGGCCGCGAGGAGACGCGCACTCGTTTCGGATCGCTCGAGTTCGGCGTCGGCGTCACCGATCGCGCCGATCCTTGGACTCGCATGTCCTACGCGGGGCCCAACAAGCCCATCGCTCCCGTGTCGGATCCCTACCAGATGTACGAGAAGCTCTACGGCCAGATGAAGGACAAGGCCAACCTCGGCAGCGTTCTGGAAGGCGTTCGCGAGGATCTGAAGAAGGTGCGGAAGCTCATCAGTCCCGAAGACCGAAAGATGCTCGAGGAACATGAGGCTCTCGTGAGGCAGATGGAGCGAGAGCTTGCCGAGGCTGGACGGAAACCGCTGAAGGTCCCGCCCCCGACGATGGAGCTCGGGGTCGCTGACCAAAACGACAATGTGCCGCGTTTGAGCCGGATGCAGATTGATCTGCTTGTAAACAGTTTCGTCAACGACATGGCGCGGGTGGCGACGCTTCAGTACACCAAGTCAGTGGGGATGGCCCGGATGAAGTGGCTTGAAATCACGGACGGCCATCACGCGTTGTCTCATGAGCCGGACAAGAACGACGAAGCCGCGACCAAGCTGACCAAGATCAATCGCTGGTTCTGCGGAGAGCTGCGCTATCTCGTGGAGAAGCTCGCGAGCACGCCAGAGCCGGGCGGCGATGGGAAGATGCTCGATCACACGCTGATCGTCTGGACCAACGAGCTGGGAAAGGGCAACTCGCATACCTTGGACAACATTCCGTTCGTGCTCGTTGGCGGAGGCTTTGGATTCCAGATGGGCCGTTCGATGCGGTTCGAGAAGGCGGCGCACAATCGTCTGCACCTGGCTCTCGCGCACGCCGTCGGGCACCGATTGGAATCATTCGGCAAGCCCTCGCTCTGCGACGGAGGTCCGCTCAGACTGGGCTAGCTCTCTACTCCACCTCTCCCCTCTCCCCTCTCTGGGCGCCGGATGAGCGCCCGGTCTCGTCAACCCGCTGAGACGAATCGCGAGCTGATGGCCCCGCTTGCGATCGTCGACACAGAGGCGCCGCCCGCAAAGCTCGACGGACGAGGCCGACCAGGACTCGAGGGCCACTGTCCCGTCGGAGATCCGCCCGGCCCAATAGGCAGACGTCGCGGACGCCTGCCTCCGCATCCATCAGGGCTTCGGAGCTGGAGTTGCGGGAGGGACGACCGGGGCAGTCTTGAGGGGCGTCGCGGCCGGAGCAACCGCGGGAGCTACGGGAGGCGCGCCCGTGGCCACAGCGGGGATGGATGAGGTCGGCGACAGCGACTTGAACAGGGAGTTCGTCGGAGCAGCGGCGGCCTGCCGCGCCTCGTTCAGCTTGGTGATGTCCTGCTTCAACTGCTGCTCGACGCCGGAGGTGTCCTTGCGGAAGGTGGCCTGGGTCATCAAGGAAAGCACGATCACCAGGGAAAAGAAGATGCCTGCGGCGTACTTCGTCATCTTGGTGAGGGCGTTGCCGCCGCCCGCGCCGAAGAGCGCGTCGGTCGCGCCCGCGCCAAACGCCAGAGCGGCGCCGGCATCCTTCTTCGGAAGCTGGATAAGCACGAGGAGGATCAGAAAGGCGCAGTCCAGGACCAGCACCGTGGTCAGCAGGAAAACAAAAAAGGTCATCATAGGCTCGGCGTTCGTTAGATCGAATTCTTCACAATGTCGGCAAAACTGCGCACTTCCAGGGACGCGCCACCCACCAGCGCGCCGTCCACGTCCGGCTGGCTCATGAGCTCGCGGGCGTTGGCCGCCTTGACGCTGCCCCCGTACTGAATCCGGACGCGGCGCGAGACCGTATCATCAAAGATGCGCGTCAGCAATGACCGGATGAACGCATGCGTGGTCTGCGCCTGCTCGGTCGTCGCGGTCTTCCCCGTGCCGATCGCCCACACCGGCTCGTACGCGATCACCGTTTCGCCCATCTGCTCAGGGGTCAACCCGGCGAGGCTGCCTCGCACCTGGTTCTCGAGGACCTTCTCGGTCAGTCCGCCCTCGCGCTCCGCGAGGGTTTCGCCGACGCAGATGATCGGCTTCAGCTCCACCGCAAGGGCCGCGGCGGCCTTCTTGGCGACCAAAGCGTCGGTTTCCTTGTAGTACTGGCGTCGCTCGGAGTGCCCGAGGATCACATAGCGGACGGAAAACTCCTTCAGCATCATCGGAGCCACTTCGCCGGTATAAGCGCCGCCAGCGTGCTCGTTCATGTTCTGCGCCCCGAGTCGAAGATTCGAGTCGAGGATCTGCTTGGACACCTCGCTCAGGGCGGTGAACGGCGGACACACCACCATGTCGACCTCTTTCACGGAGGCGAGCTCGCGCTTCAAACCCTGGACGAGGTCAATCCCCTCGGCCACGGTCTTGTTCATCTTCCAGTTCCCGGCAATGATCAGTTTGCGTTCTTTATCCACAGCTTAAATCCCTCGTGAAATGAAATAAATGGGTCGTTGGGTCGATCGCGTTGAGTCGTAAACCTTGGGGATCATTTACCTTTTCTCGGCCAGGACGACAACGCCGGGCAACTCGGCCCCCTCTAGAAACTCCAGGCTCGCGCCCCCGCCGGTGCTCATGAAGGTGACCTTGTCCCCCATGCCGGCCTGATTCAGCGCCTTCACGCTGTCTCCGCCGCCAATGATGCTCTTGGCGCCGCCCTTCTGCGTCGCATCCACCACCGCGCGCGCCACCTCGTTGGTGCCCGCGGCAAATCGGCTGTCCTCAAACATGCCCATCGGGCCGTTCCACAGGATCGTTTTTGCCTGCCGAATCACCTCGGCGTAGCGTTTTGCGGTCTCGGGTCCGATGTCGAAGCCCTCGGCGTCGTCGGGAATGTCGAGGCTGCTGTTCAACCGCGCGTTTTGGAACTCGAAGACCGGCTTGCCCTTTTTGTTGAGCTTTCCGCTGTCGACGGGAGTGGCGATGACATTGTCGCTGGGGAGCAGGAAACGCACGCCGCGATCCGCCGCCTTCGCCAAGGCCCGGGCCGCCACAGAGACGGCGTCCGGTTCGACGAGCGACTTGCCCGTCTTGTAGCCCTGAACCAAGCGGAAAGTGTAGGCCATCGCCCCGCCGACGAGGATCGTGTCGGCTTTCTCGAGCAATCGGTCGATGACCAGGATCTTGTCCGAGACCTTCGCGCCGCCAAGAATCACCACGAAGGGGCGGGCGGGCGACTCGAGTTCATCGCCGAGAAACTTGAGCTCGCGATCCATCAACAAGCCGGCGGCGCAGATCCCGCCGCGAGCCTTCACCACGCTGGCCACGCCCTGGGTGGAGGCATGACCCCGATGCGCCGCCCCGAAGGCGTCATTGACATAAATGTCGGCAACCCGGGCCAATCGAGTGGAAAAGGCGACATCGTTGGCCTCTTCCTCGGCGTAAAAACGAGTGTTCTCGAGAAGAAGGACATCCCCTTCCTTGAGGGCCTCGACGGTCTTCTCGACCTTCTCACCGACGCAGTCGTCGACAAAGGCGACCGGGCGGGCCAGGAGGTCCGCCAGTTTCGCGGCGACAGGACGAAGAGAAAGGCTGGGATCGCGCTTGCCCTCGGGCCGCCCGAGGTGGGCTGCAAGGATGGTTTTCGCCCCGCCGGCGATCAGCGCCTTGAGGGTCGGCAGGGTTTCCTTGATGCGCGTCGCGTCATTGATGACCATCTGGCCATCTTTTTCGGCCATGGGCACATTATAGTCCACGCGCACGAACACGCGCTTGCCCCGGACATTCACGTCATTGACCGTCAGTTTCGGCATAAAAAAGCAGGCGCGGAGGATATCCGAGGCGAAGGGCGAGTCAAAAGGAAACTCTCGGCCTGCGCGGGCGGATTCTCCGGTTTACTTGCGCGGGGGCCTGTGCTAACAGTTAATTAACATTTTATTTCATGTTTAGATTAGAGGACTGCATGATTAGAACCGAAGACATCCACTCGCTCTCCGATTTTCAGCGCAACGTGAAAGCCCATGTGGCGAGGCTGAAGAAGACCGGCAATCCTGAAGTGCTGACCATCAACGGCAAAGCCGAGCTTGTCGTCATCTCGGCCGATGCGTTTCAGGAATTCAACGACAAACTGGAGCAAGCGGAAGCAGTGGCGGGCATACGGCGCGGTTTGGCGGAGGCTGAAGCGGGACACGGTCGACCGGTGAAGCAGGCAGTTGACGCCATCCGGGCGAAGCACCGCATTCCGAAGACCTCGTGAAATACGAGGCGCTCATCATGCCCTCCGCGGAAGGGGAGCTTGAGCAAGCTTACCTGTGGATCGCCGAGCGGGCTCCCATCGAAGCGGGGCATGGTACAAGGGCGCTCTCGCCGCTTTCCTGAGGCTGGAGACGTTTCCCGAACGCTGCCCCATCGCCCCCGAGAGCGACTCCTTTGACCACGACATCCGCCAGTTGATCTACGGCAAACGCCAGCACGCCTACCGGATTCTGTTCGATGTGACGGGAAAGAAGGTGCGCATTCTCCATATTCGACACGGCGCGCGGGAGCACATGACCGGCGAGGAATGGGCCGGAGAGTGATTGCTTCGTTCTTTTGACCGAGTCCTGTTCGGTTTTGGCGGCGAAGCGCGACTGCGCTTGTCGTATGCGCGACGATCAACACCGGTTCCTCTCGCTGCAGGGCCAACTCCCGGCCGGGCTCACTCGAACGACGGGTGAGCGCTCAAGGAACTCCACAGCAGGCGATGCAAGAGGAAGACCGCGAGGTTGGGGTCTCGCGGAGCCTTTACTTTCCGGCCTTTGAAAAGATCACCACCCGGTTGGTGTTGGTGCCTTTGGCGTTGTTGCCCACGCCCCAGCAATTCGCCGTCTTTGTGAATTCCTGGGCGTTGATCAACACGCACTCAGGCTTCAAGCCGGCCTCGATCCCACAAGGGAGCACCGCCTCCTCCAGGCGGATCGTGCCCCGGGCCACCTCTCCCACCTCGAAGGCCACATAGCCTCCCGGCCGAAGAACCCGCGCCAGTTCGCGGAAGGCGCGAGTCATGGCTTCTTGCCACGCCTTCAACTTGGAAGTCATCGTGATTTCCACATCGTCGGGATCGACGCCGATGAACCAGCAGCGAAGCCAGTTGTCGGTCGCATACTGGACCACGTCCAGAAAAGGAGGCGAGGTGACAACCAGCTGGACCGAGTTGGAAGCGATGTCGGGCGTCCGCTCGCACAGCGAGGTGATCCACTGCGCGGAGGGCGCGACGCGCGACAATGTCTCGCGTGCGGAGGCGTCACAGTCCTGAAGGAGCTGCTTGGACTTCTTGAGGATGATCCGCTTCACGTCGCGCTCGGGGGGAGTCTGGTTTCGCTTCGCGTTGATTCGAAGCTGGGCTTTCACCGACGTCGCCTGGTTGGGAGGCAATGTGTAGACCGAAAAGAACCCGGGCGAGTGTCCCGTCAGTCGATTCAACGCCACAAGGGAAATCCAATCGTCGACCGCGTCATAGGCGCCCGACTTGAGCCGCGCCAGCAGATAGGCTTTCAGGGCGCAGATGGCCCGCAATGTCGTCGGATGATAGAAGGCCAGCAGATCGTCCCGCACCGCGTTCTTGTACGAAAGCGGGATGGAGTCCAGGCGTTCGGCGACCTGGGGGAGCTGAGGGGGCGAGAGCCGCGGTCGCACGAGCCGCACGCTCAGCGGATTCACATCGCAGCCCACGGGCACGCGGCCCAGCAGGGCAGCCTCCACGGGGGTGGTGCCGCGGCCCATGAACGGGTCGTAGACTGGATCGCCGGGGTCGGAAAGGCGCTCGATGAAGAATCGCGGCAGCTGAGGCTTAAAGCAGGCGCGGTAAGAAACCTCATGCAGGCTGGACGCGGCCCGCTGCGCGCTTGTCCAGTACTCGTTCACGAACGCGGGAACGACGACCTGCTTGCCGGAAAAAGTCGCGGATGTCGTGGATTCACAGATCGTCGAGGCGCCAAAACCGTTGAACTTGCGGAGCTCGTTGATGAAATCCTCAGGCGAGCGCGTTCTGGATCCGCGCGGCGAGGCTTTGGCCTCGGTCCTAGGTCGGATTTTAGCAGGCTTGATCGAATCGTCGGCGGCCTCGAATCCCGGAAGAAATGTTGTTTGCACGCAGCGACCCGACTCATTGCCTCGCGACGCGGCCTATTGCGAGCCCAAACCGCCAAAGAGCGCGTGAAAGTTCCTCTCCGTCTGTTCCGCCAGATCCAACAACGAGCGCCCGAGCACGCGGGCGAACCCTTCATAGATGGCGCGAAGATTTCCTGGGTGGTTCAGGGACGACCCTGGGATGGAACCAGGGAAAGGGAACCGAATGGCGCTCTCCGGAGGCATTTGGTCGGGCGCGTCCGTCTCCACCAGCAAGCGATCCCGTGGGACTTGCCGAAACGTTTCGGCCTGACGCGACTTCCTCGCGTTCAGGAAATATCCTGGAAAGGAGAAGTAGGCGCCTAGCCTGACCAGGGATGGGATCATTTCGATGGATCCGCCGTAGGAGTGAAGGAGGAAGCCGCGAGGCGCGGGCGATTCTCGCCGAAGGATCTGCTCCAGAGCGCCCCAGGCCTTCAGGCAGTGAACGCTGATGGGAAGGCCTCGCTCCACGGCCATCCGCCATTGGGCCACAAACACCAACTCCTGCTCCGTCCAATCGAGCCCTTCCTTCCAGCGATCAAGGCCGATCTCGCCCATTCCACCGCCGGACAGCTCAAGAAAGTCCGATAACCGACGCTCCCAATCCGGCGTGCGGGCGCTCAGATGCCACGGATGATAACCAAAGCTGGGCGCAACGCAGGGAAACCGCCGGGCCAGATCCAGGACCAGAGGCCAATCCTCCTCGCAAGCCCCGTTGACCACCATACGACGAACCCACACGCCGATCGCTTCGCGAACAATCTGCTCCTGCTGCCCGGCGAACCGATCATCCTGGAGATGATTATGGGCGTCGTAGAGCGCGACAATGGGATCGCTACCCTCCACGCTGGCTGTCATGGGGTCGCCTCCAACTGAAATCGGGCGAAGGCCACGATCAATCCCCTGAGTTGCCCCAGGCCATGCCTTCGGTTGGGTGAAAGATGGCGCTCGATGCCCGAGTCGCCCAGCGGATCCCCGGAAAAGGCCACGATCGCCTCAGGCCGCTCTCCGGAAAAGAACTCGCACAACAAGGCGGCGACGCCCTTGACCACCATCGAATCGGAATCGCACCGATACCAACAAAGCCCGTCGCGGAACTCAGGAACGAACCAGAGCTTCGCCAGACACCCGGGCACAGCCCGGTCGTCGGTGCGAAGCTCCAGGGGCAGGCTCGGGGTCCGTCTCGCGGCGTCGACGCACCGGGAGAGGCGCTCATGAGGATCGGCAATGGAGCGCGCCTCCGCTTGGCGCTGGGCGCGTTTGGCTTCGAACCCGGATGGCGGCGACACGGAATCCATTCAAGCGAACAGCTTTCGCGCGCTCTCCACAGCGTCAACCAGTTGATCGATCTCCGAGCGCGTGTTGTAGAAGGCGAGACTCGCTCGAACCGTTCCCTCGACGCCGAGCATGGCGCAAAGCGGCTGCGCGCAATGATGGCCGCCTCGAAGAGCGACGCCCCGCTCGTTAGCCAGGCAAACGATGTCGTGGGGATGAATCCCCCGCTGAGTCCATGAGATCACCGGCGCTCGTTCGCCCGAAGGCCCGAGCGTCCGCAAATCAGGAATGCCGCGCAAACGTTCCAGCGCATAAGCGGTCAGCTCGCTTTCGTACAAGGCAATTTCTTTCCGTCCGAGTTGCTCGAGGAACCGAATGGCGGCGCCGAGTCCGATCGCTTCCGCCACGGGCGGGGTCCCGGCCTCAAAGCGCTGCGGAGGCGGGCCAAAGGTGAACCCATCCCATGTCACCTCGCGCACCATCTCGCCGCCGCCTTGCCAGGGCGCCATCGACTCGAGGATCTCAGACCGTCCCCACAGGATTCCCACGCCCATCGGCCCATACATTTTGTGTCCGGAGAACACGAGAAAATCGCAACCCATCGACTCAACATCCAGAGGCAGATGACCGACGCTCTGAGCCGCGTCGATGAGAGTGATGACGCCCTTTCGTCGAGCTTCAGCGGCGATCGCGGCGACGGGGTTGATCGTGCCGAGCACGTTGGACGCATGAGTGAGAGCGAGGATTTTCGTTGGCGAAGACAGCAACGAATCCAGTTCCTCCAGCCTCAGGGTTCCCGCGATCGGGTCCATCGGGATGTAGGCCAGGGTGGCGCCGACGCGGCGGGCGATCTGCTGCCAGGGAACCAGGTTGCTGTGATGCTCCATCGGCGAGAGAAGGATCCGATCGCCCCTCTGAAGACGCGCGCCGCCCCAGGATTGCGCCACCAGGTTGATCGCCTCGGTGGCGCCGCGGGTGAACACGATCTGCTCCGCGTTGGAGGCGTTGAGAAACCGGGCAACAGAGGCGCGGGCGCCCTCGAAGCATCCTGTGGCTCGGTGGGCGAGTTCGTGAACCGCTCGATGGACATTGGCATTGTCGCGTTCATAGAAAACCCTCATCGCCTCGATGACGGCGCGAGGCTTGTGGGTCGTGGCGGCATTATCCAGATAGGCCAAAGGGAACTCCCCCACCCTCTGATCCAAGGCGGGAAACTCCCGGCGCGCCGCGCCCGCATCCCAATGACATGCCGTCACCCGGCTGTTGTATCCGTCCCCCGCCGCATCTCAAGCCGCGAATCGTCAAGGTCCGCAGAACATCTTTGCAATCAGCCTGTCGATCCATATTCTCCCACGAAACTTTGAAAGCTCTCTTTGCATCGCTGGCCGCGATCCTTGTCCTGCTCGCGTCCGGCTTCACCTATGCGCATCAGAGAATCTATCAACGCCGCTTCGAGCGCGACCTGATGGACCAGGCGGGCCGCGCCCTGCGCGCACGTCCCGAGTTCCAGCGGGTGGGCGTGAGCTTCGAGGGACTCGACGCCCGTCTGAGCGGCGCTGTCGACGACCCCCGTCATCGCGCCCTCGCCCAGGAAATCATCAACCAGATCCCGGGCGCGCGCGCCGTGGCCGCGCGCAACCTTATCCGAGTCTCGCCCTGGCTGAAGATCGAGTCGGCGCCGGGCGCCGGCTGGCGGGCCACCGGATGGATGCCCTCCCCGGCTTGGCGGGATCGCGCCGCGATCCTCATCTCGCCGGGGGCGGGGCCCGGCGCGCCGTTCTCCTGGGAGGGCGTGCAGATCGACTCCAGCGTCACCGAGCCTGTGTTCCTGAACCACCCGGCGCTGCCCAGCTTGGCGAAGTCCTTCATCGCGGGCGTCTCCAACGGAGTGATGGACGCCCAGCTGACGCGCGTCCGATTGAACGGAAAAACGAGAACCGAGGCGGATCGCAGCCAGATCGCGCAACTCGCGCGACAGATCTGGAATGGGTTTGGCGGGTCGACCGTCGAAGATCAGATGGAGACGCCGGCGGCGGCGAATGTCTCCGCGTCCAGGAGCCGGGACTTTTCATGGGCGGGATTCGACATGCCTCGGGTGGCGCGAAGTTTCCCGATTTTCTTCGACCCAAACTCGTCGACCATCAAGCCCGATGAACTCGGGAAGGCCGAACGCCTCGCCTCAGCCATCCGCCAGCTCGCGCCCCAGGGACGGTTCACGGTGAAGGGGATAGCGGACGGCTCGGGCAACGCCGCCGCAAACCAACGGATGGCGCAGAAGCGAGCGGACGCGGTCGTCACCCAGCTTCTTCAGTACGGAGTTCGCAAAGAGCAGCTGGCGACACGCGTTCAAACCGAAAAACTCTCCGCGCCCGAGGCCAAGTCCGCGGAGGCCAAACGCCGTCTGCGGCGCGTCGAACTCTCCCTCCCGTAAGACTGCCCACTATGCTATGGATCCCATCTACTATTTCCTAAAGCACAGCCTGATCCTGCACCTCGCGCTCGCGGTGACCGCTTGCGCGCTCGGCATCGCGGCCGGCTGGTGGCTCTGGGCCCGGTTCAAAGACCAGTGCGAGACTTTGGCCGCCGAGCTGGCACAGCACAAAGACCGCGCCCAAAAGCTAACGCGGGAGAGGGACGACCTCAGCCGATCGAAGGACGAGCTCCAGCTCGGACTCGCCACTGCGAAGACCGATGTGGAGAAAATCAAGGCCCAGCTCGCCGGCGTCCGCGAGGAGCTCTCGCAGCAAAGCACGGCCGTGGAGGCGCTGACGCAAGCGCGCGACACGGCGCGGGAACAGGCCGCGTCCAACGAACAGGGCCGGACCCAGGCCCAGGAGCAGCTCGCGGCGGCGCGAGCCCACGCGGCGACGCTGAGCGAAGAGAAAAACAAGCTGGAGGCGCGGGCGAAGGAAGCCCAATCCGAGCTCGCAAAGCAGAAGGCCCAATCCGCGGCGCGGGAGAAGGAGCTCAGCGGCCAAGTGGAAGCGGCCCAGCGCGGAGCGGTCGCGGCTCAGCAACAAGCCGCGCAGGCTGCCGCCGATATCGCGCGTGTCGCGAATGTGAAGGCCGAGGCCGCGACGGCGGCCCAGGAGCAGAGCAAGGTTCGCGAGGGTCTCCAGAGCCAGCTGACGCGGCTGGCGGCTGAGCTCAGCCGAAGCGAAGAACAGCTGACCCAGGCGAATCGGGAGCGCGATGAGATCAAGGAGGAGCTGCGGAAGAGTCTCCGGGAACGCGAAGCCGCCCCACCGTCGCCCGCTGCCCCGACCTCCCCCCCTGACTGGGAAGCCCAACAGACTCGCTACGAGGAGGAGATCGTGAGGCTGCGCGAACGACTGGCGTCCCTCGGGACAAAAAACCCCGCGCCCGCCGCCCCGTCGACGCCCTCAACCGGCCCGGGACAAGCGTCCCCGCTACTTTTCGACCTCCCGGAAAACTAAGGGCCACGACCATGCATTGACGCGACCCCGTCGCAACGATAGGCTCGGCATCGTCTTATTATGATCGGCGCACCAACCAGCAAATCGAATCCGACTTCCGGCCCCAGCTTCCGACTGGGAGATGAACGACTGATCAAAGTCACCGCGAGCGCGGCAAAAAAGGTCAGCTCCTTGCTCACACGACAAGGGCGTCCACAAGGCGTTCTCCGCGTGGCGGTCATCGGAGGCGGATGTTCCGGGCTGCAATACAAGATGGATTTGCAGGACGCCCCCGCCAACCGCGACATCCTCGTCGAATCCGGCGGCATCAAGGTCGTCGTGGATCCCAAGAGCGCTCTGTACGTGACGGGGAGCGAGCTCGACTACCTCGACGCGCTGCAGGACGGGGGGTTCAAGGTGAAGAATCCGAACGCCGCGACCAGCTGCTCGTGCGGAGAAAGCTTCAGCGCCTGAGCTTCTCGCGGGCCTGCGGGGAACCCGGGTCGTCCGGGGATCGCGTCCCGGGTAGGCCGCGTTGCGAGGGAGTTCTGTCATGATCACTGATTGCTTCGCATTGCTGGATGAGCCCCGGCGGCCGGGAATCGACCTCCATTCGCTGAAGTCCCGCTTCATGCGGCTGAGCGCATCGCTTCACCCGGATCGCTTTCATCAAGCGGCGCCCGAGGAACGAGAAGCGGCGAGCGATCGCTTCACGTCGCTCAACGCCGCCTACCAAACTCTCGCCGACCCCAAAGAGCGCCTCCGTCATCTCTACGAACTCGAAACCGGAGGCCCCCCCAGCGACATCCAGAAAATCCCGCCCGGCACCATGGACCTCTTCATGGAGGTCGGACAATCCTGTCGCGATGTGGACGCCATTCTGACGCAGCCCAGCGAGGGATTGTCTCCCCTGGTCAAAGTTCAGAGAATCCGCGCGGCCCGGGAATGGGTTGGACGTCTCCAAACACTCCAGTCCGCCGTGAGCGGGAAACGTGAAGAGTGGCTGGCCGAGATGGACGCCGCCAACGCGGCATGGATCGCGGTGGCCAACGCCGTCACGACAGACGATCGCCGTCGACGGCTACCCCTGGATCGCTTGGTGGAAATCTACCGTGGACTCAGCTACGTGGGACGATGGACCGAACAGCTCCAGCAGCGGATCGCTGAGCTCGTGGGGATAGGGTAATTGTTGCCGCCCTTCCTGCGTCCCTGCCACATCACTGGACAACTCTAGACACAAACTGCCCAACGCCTGGGCAGATATCACCACACAAGTTCCCGCTCGCTCCATCGAATCTCTCAATCAGCGGCCCTTCTGGCTGATATCGATGAGCGCGGGCCGGTGGCATGTCCGCTGCTGGACTTGCGGCATGAACGCAATACTGAGTTTCGACAACCGAAACAAAGTATTCCTATCCACCGGAGCTATCATAGTTCTGGTAAAGAATCCTATCTATCTCCCACCTATAGCAGCGCTGAGTTCTAGTATCACTTAGCGTCCCGCGTTATTGGGTTGTAGCCTGGCGGTTTGCTCACGTAAGCCGCCAGTTTTCTTTTTAAAGCGAGACGGGGCGAGGAATGGCGAGAGGATTAAGGGATGGCGAGTCGGTAGAATCGTGATTGATTTCGAGGATCGATGGCGAGTTCGGCTCTCCACTCGCCGCCCACCAGACTCGCGGACGGCCCCAGGCGCCAAATGCCGCTGTCCGACAGATCATCGGTCCACTGAAGCACGAAATCGGGGAATTGGGACGGCCAGCTCAGTCGGACCCAGCTAGCCGAAGGCGCGGAGATCGCAAGGGTTGGTGGACTTCCGGGCAGCACCACGAAATCCGATGAAGAGGTCTGCGTCACGCCCTGATCCAGCGTCACCTCGATCGCTCCCGTCGTGGCGCCCGGAGGAACAAGGACGTTCAGCGCCCCATCCTGCAGGTAGAAATCGGCCGCGAGGCCACCGAGGGTCACGCCCTTGACCTTCTCCAGTTCTCCGACGCCAATGCAAATGCGAGTCCCGACCATTCCTTTGGAGGGATAGACGATCAGCGCATCGGATTGCGCCGGACGCCAGGCCAATTCAATCGCGCCGATCTCGGCCACTTTGAAGCCATGATCCGTGGCGCTATCCACGGCGATGTAATAGGCAACGCCGGCGCGAGCGTCGAAGGTCACGCGACTCGTGAGCTGGTGATCGAAATCATCATTGGACGCCACAAGCGTCAGTCCGGACACCAGATCCTCGCCAGTGTAAACCGCGAGCAGGGTGTCGAAATTGCTGCCCGCGGTTTCGACGATGACCCGGAAATCCGCTGGAGACGGCCAGCGATACCAAACCGATCGGCCTCCCGGATCGCCCGCGTGCATCGGCTCCCCAGGCTCGTTGTCGGCGCGGTAATTCTCGCCGGAGATTCTGCCGCTAAAGCCGATCAACTTTCGAGCGCGAGCGAACTCATTGTTCGGAGTCCGCAGATCCTCGTAGTTCCAGGCAAGAGTGTAAGCGCCGACGGTCGCGTCCTCGCTGTCGAGCGATACCAGATAAGTTGTGCCCTCAGTCGCTTCAAACCGCGCAAAAGCGCTCTGCCCGGCCCCTAGATCCTCGCCCATGGCGACCAGCGAGAGATCCGTGTAATCGGTCCCTGTGTAAACGCTGAGTTCGCTCGCAAAGAGGCTTCCCTGCGCCGTGAAGAAGACCGTCTCAGATCGCGGGGCCGTCCATCGAAACCAGACGGACGCCGTGGGAGCTCGACCGTCCGTCGGCGGCTCGCCCACCTCCGCGGTCGCGCCGTCAACGCTTCCAAAGGCCTCCCCGGTTGTGCCCGACAACAGCCGCGCCGCGCTCAGATCATCGTTATCCGGAGGCGGCAGCGTCTGTCGCCACGTCAGGCGGTAGGTGCCGCGCGCGCCGTTTCTGCCTCCGATCGCGATTCGGTACCGGCCCCCGGGATCGGCATGGAACATGACCAGGCTGGTCACGCCGTCGTCACCGGAGTTGTCATCGGCGCCGATGAGGGAGAGGCTCCCAAGATCATCGCCAACGTAAATCGCGATCACGGTGTCAAACTCGCTGCCCATCGTGTCGAAAGTCACATCACCCGACAGACTCGATGGCCATGCGAACCACACGGTCCCCGTGACATCCGAACCTCCTGCAGGCGTCTCGTCCGGATCCAAGCCTGCCCCCGCCGAACTGCCGCGCACCATGCCCGACGAACCATCCAGCAACCGGAAGGAGGTAAAACGATCATTGGAGGGAGTGGAGGACCAAGTCAGGCTTAGTGGCCCTCCATCCCCGGGACGGCTATCCACGGCGATCCAATAGTCGATGGAGTCATCGGCCTTGAATGACACGCTGGCGTAGCGACTCCCAGGCGTGGCGTCGTCATTGGAGGCGACAGGCGTCAGCGCCCCCAAGGCAAAGCCTGTATAAACGGCGATGACGGTGTCGGGTACGCTCCCCTCGGTGGAGAATGTGACAGCAATATCGAAGGGAGGATGCCATCGGTACCAGACGGACTTGCCGCTCGCGGTCCCAGCGTGGACGGGCTCGCCGGGTTGCGAGGTCGCTCCCGCATTGGATCCGGTCGTCGATCCCTCCACTCCAAGAATCAGCTGAGCGCTGGCAAACTTGTCGTTGGGGGGCGCGGCGGCGGATGCCGCTAGGATCCCTGAGAGACACCCACAGGCCATGGCCGAAACCAGAAAGGCCCTGAAAGCCCCAGGGCGAAATCGCAGGGCACAGCCCAGGCTCGACGCGCGCGCCGCCAACCCCCAGAGGACCCGGGCGCTTCGCTCTTGCACTTCATTCATTGTAAACGACATCACTCACAACCTATCGCGCTGGCGCGTCAAGGTAAGCCCCAATAGGACCCCAATCAAATCCCAACACAGCCTCCTTCCCACCCCATCCCATGAGACAGAAACTTGAGAAAACTGTCGCTCTCGGCGGAAGGCGACGCGGATCCGAAAAGTGGCCGGCGGTTTGACCGGAATCCGGCTGTAATGTCACGGGAAAGTTACGGGTCCCCGACTCCCCAACCGACCTCCACTGTCTCATTGCTGACCAGCCTCCATGGATTGCTCCTTGCAGTCGTTTTGGAGGTGCCGGGACTGCCGGGGCGGGGGCTTCCCGCCCAGGAGTGACGACCTGGGGCCCGGACTGGTTTCTCGGAATGACAACGGTAGGAATGGACGCAGGCAATCCGGCGGGTCTCGACGTCCCGGAGCCGAGTAATCCTCCCAGATCCGGCAAGCGGCGGCCTCCGGAGGCATGTGAGATTCAGACACCAGAAACTCGAAAAGCAGTTCAGTCCATCTCACCAGCGCGATCTGGTCCGTCCGAGTCAACTTGGAGTAGGCCCAGTCCGAAAAGGCTAAGAACCGCCAGAACGGCGAGCGGGCCGCTGGCTCCCCCTGCCCCCACAAAAGAGGGAGCGTGCGCGCAAACTCCCCGCTATTGGCAACCAGGTCCCAGTACCGCGCGAATCGGCGAAGCCGCTGCATGTCCTCGAAAGACAGACATCGCGTCCTCAGGATTTCATAAGGCGCATCCCGGTGATACACCATCCCCCACTCCTCATCGTGCCGGGCAATCGGCGTGCCGCGGAGCTTTTTCAGAATGCCGACCTGGATTTCCTGGGGCTTGAGGGCGACGAGTTGATCGAAGCCCGCGCCGAAGCTCGCCATGTCCTCGCCCGGAAGCCCGACGATCAGATCCGCATGGATGTGCACGCCGGTTTCAGCGCGCAGAAACCGGAAGTTTGCCTTCAGAGCATCGACGTTCTGACGTCGGCTGATCCGCTGGCCCACGTCGGGATTCAGTGTCTGAACCCCCACCTCGAACTGCACGCTTCCCGCGGGGAACTGGCGGATGATCTCCCGGAGTCCTTCCGGCAGCCGGTCCGGGATCATTTCAAAATGGTAGAAGCGTCCGGCCTGATGTTGTCGGAGGAAAAACCCGAGGATGGCCCGGCTGACGCTCAGGTTCAGGTTGAACGTTCGATCCACGAACTTGAAGTGATTCAGCCCGCGGTCCAACAGCCGCTGCAGCGCCGGGAGAAACGCGTCCAGGGGAAACTGCCGAACGGGAACATCGAGCGATGACAGGCAGAATTCGCAAGTGAATGGGCACCCTCGCGACGCCTCCACATAGATGACGCGGTGCTTCAGATCGTCGTCGGTGTAGAAATCGTAGGCCAACTTCACCTGCTCCAGGGCGGGGAGCGGGGACTCGATGATCTTCCGGCCAGCCAGGGAGTCTGGAGATTCCAGGATCTGTCGACACAACAAGGCGAACGACAGATCCGCCTCCCCTTGCAGGACGAAATCCGCCCGCTCGACGATCTCCTGATCGTCCGCCTCATGGCTGACCTCAGGGCCCCCGAGCACGACTTGCACGTCGGGCCTCAGCCGCTTCAACACCGTCACAACCTGGGTGGTCAGCTGGACGTTCCAGATATACACGCCAAAGCCCACCACACGCGGCGATCTGGCCAGCAGCCGCTCCACAATATCGAGGGCTCGATGCTGGAGGTCGAACTCCATCACTTCGGCGCGGGCTTGCAGATCGCCGAGATTCGCGAAGAGGCAACGCAGGCCGAAAGCGGCGTGGATGAACCTTGCGTTGATGGTTGTGAGAACGATGTCGGGCATAGGCGCGCATGGAACCTGCGATGCGCCGGTGAGCAACCTAATCCGCCGGCGCCAAAAGCCAATCCTTCACATCAGGGGCGGGCGCCGGCCCAACAGGAACGAAGGCTTCCTCAGACCTCGACGCCCTCGCCCGGCCCAGGTTGCAGCACGCGAATCTTCGGGTGCTTGGCGCGGATTTGCTCGGCGAACCAGGCGCGGGAGTCGTGGTTGCCGTGGCCGAGCACCACCGTGCGCGGGGACACTTGATCGACGAAGGAGAGCAGCTCCTCGCGGTTGGCATGGGCCGTCAGGTCGAAGTCATTGATCTCGCACTTTAACTCAACCTCGCCCCCGCTCGCGCTGAACAGGCATTTTTTCCCGGGCTGCGTCGCCTTCAGGCGTCCGCCCGGAGTGCTGGGCTCGGCGTATCCCACAAAGAAGATCGACTGCTTCTCATCCTCGATCATCCGAAGCGCGAGATCATGCGCCGCGGTGTGCTCGGTCATCATGCCCGCCGTCACCACGAAGATCCTCCCGCCGCGAAGCTTCATCTTCTGGGCCTGCCCTTTCTCGAGCACCACCAGGTTCAGGGCCTCCGTCAGTTTGATGTGGCTCAGCGACCGATGGGTTCGCTGGCACTCGATGTCATAGATCTCGGTGAACACGCGTCCCAGTCCCCCGATATAGATGGGCTGCTGACGCAGGCGTCCGGACTTCATCATCACCGCGAGCAGAGCCAGGATCTCCTGGGTTCGCACGAGCGCGAAGGTGGGAATGAGCACGCAGCCCTTCCGCTTCTGCACCTGCTCCAAGGCCTCGCAAAGTCTCTCCACCTCTTTCGCCCGGGTGAAGCCCTCCGGCACCGGCCGGTTGCCGCGGGTGGTCTCCATGACGAGCACATCGGCCTTCACGTCGTCGAAGCGCGCCCCCTTAAGCACCGTCTGGTCGCCAAAGCTCACGTCGCCCGTAAAGAACACCGTCTGCTTCTTCCCGCGCACCATGATGCCCGAGGACCCCAGGGCATGACCGGCGTCATAAAACTCCAGGGTGGGCGACACATGGCCGAGCTGGCGCTTATGATGCGAGGCCCACTCGATGCCGCGGTTGTAACGGAAGCCTTGAAACACGGACGCGATCTCGTCCACCTCATCGTGGCTGAACAACGGATACTCCCGAATCCCCAGCTCGTCCCTCTGTCTCACCATCACATTCACGGAGTTGTGGAGCACGCGCTCCACGAGGAGGTAGCTGAGCTCGGTCATCAGCACGTGAGAGCGGGGAAATCGCCTCAGCGCGACCGGGAGCGTCCCGACATGGTCGTGGTGACAGTGTGAAATCGCGATGGCGTCCACGGCGTCGGCGGGGATCCGGTCATAGAGCGGGACCGCCTCGTTTCCATCCCGCCCGGGGTGCATGCCGGCGTCCATCAGAAGACCATGGCCATCGATGTCCATGTGCCAGGAGGTGGCGCCGATCTCGGTGTCGGGGTTCAAATTCGTTATGCGCATAGATCAAGGAAACTCATTTCTCGCCAGCCCATCGGGCTCAAACACATCCAGCGGGGGCGCGCAAAAATTGCGGCCAAAAACTTTTGAAGAACCGCAGGAGGGCCTGCGTCCACATCCCCCAGTAACTGGTTTCATCCTCACAAGCGAGGCTCAATGCACGCCTCGGAGACCGGTGAAAGCGTGCGCCGAAGCAAGATCGGAAGGAAGAGGGGGTGCGTTTGGTTGTTTGGGTTGGGCGGGCATCCTTTGGATGCCCGCTTTTTTTATGACAACGCCAAGGGTCGTCACGCCGCGCTCGAATCACGGATTGCTGGTCACTCGACTCCACTCCAGGCCCTGGGCCTCGGCGTAGCGGGCAAAAGCCTTCTGATTCTGCATCAGCACCCCACGAACCACGCTGGAATCATCGGCCCGGCTCATGAAAGGAGTGAAATTGGGGATAATCCCGACCTGCTTGTTCGCATAGGTCAGGGCAAACACCGCTTCGGCAAAGGCGACGTAGGGCAGATCTTTGTAAGCTCCGTCGGCAAAATCTTCCACCGCGTCCGCGAGGAATTCCAGCTGGTCGACCAAGTGCGGGAACAGGGGCGCGTTAATCTGAGTGAACTCCACCTTCCAGATGGGCAGCTGCCTCAAAACTTTCTCCACCACGGTTGGAGTAATCTGCGCGGCGCCATGATTCAAAAAGGTGACAATTTCAGACATGCGCCTGAGGTTAAGCACGCTGCCCCTCGAGTGACAACGGCTTTATCGCGGTTTCGTCAGCCCTTTTCCGAGCCCGTAGCCCCGGTTTCCTGGATCCCTTCGATCTCCAACCGCTCTCCGGGCGCAAAACCAGTCCCCAACAAGAACTCGCGAGCCGGCAACCTCTTTCCCCCTTCGCGCTGCAACGACAGGATTTGAAGCGCCCCAACGCCGCAGGCCACCCACAGCCCCGAGGGGTCCGCTTTGAGGATTTCGCCAGGAGCTAAGACCGCCTCGTCCTGCACGGCGGCCTCCCAAACCTTGATCCTCATCCGCCCCGACGCGGTTGTATGGTGGAAGAACGCTCCCGGCCAGGGAACAAGGCCACGAACCCGATTCCACAGAGTCCGCGCTGGCAGTCGCCAATCCAACAGGCCGTCCCCTTTCTCAATCTTCCGCGCGTAGGTGACGCCTTCGGAGGGCTGCGGCGTCGGATGGATTTCACCTCGCACCCACGCCGGAAGAAAGGTCGCCAACAACTCGGCGCCCATCACGGCCAGCCGATCGTGCAAAGTTTGCGCATTGTCCGCCGGCTCAATGATCGTCTCCCGAGTCGCGAGGATGGGGCCTGTGTCCAAGCCCTCGTCCATGAGCATCAGAGTGACGCCGGTTTTCTCGTCGCCGCTCAGGATCGACCACTGGATGGGAGCCGCGCCGCGATGCCGGGGGAGGAGCGAGGTGTGGACGTTGAGACATCGGTGCCGCGGGATCTCGAGAAGCGCGCGAGGGAGGATTTGTCCGTAGGCCGCCACCACGATGAGATCGGGCGCAAGGGCCCTGAGTTCCGAAAGCGACGCCTCGCTACGGATGCGTTCGGGTTGGAGAACTTTGAGCCGCGCTTCCAGGGCCGCAGCCTTCACCGGCGACGGCTGGAGCTGGAGCTTCCGCCCCTGCGGACGATCGGGCATCGTGACAACCCCCACGATTTCCAGCGTCGGATCCGTCAACAGCGCCCGCAAACTCGCGACTGCCAACTCCGCCGTGCCCACGAACAAAACGCGCATCATCGCCAATCACCCTCCCAGTTTCCCGGCCACCGCCGCCGCGGTGAGGCCGTGGATTCGCACCACTTTGTTTCGCGAGGTTCCGCCACGAACCAGCTCGATGGCGCCCCGCGGGCAATCCAGGGTCTCCGCCAGCAATGCCACCACCGCCGCGTTGGCGGCTGCGTCGACAGGCGGCGCGGTCACTCTCATCTTCAAATAGCCGTCCGCGACCGGCCCCACCTCGTTCTTTGAAGAGCGCGGCTGGACTCTCAGGTTCAATGACACGCCCCCGGTGAAGGGCAATATCCAGGATTCCGTCGACATGACTGAGCCCGACAGTGACAAGCCACGATTCAAATAGCAATCGGGGGCGATAGTCCTCGCTCGGAATGCGCGAGAACATCGCGTTTTTTCTTCGTGTCTTCAGGGCTTCGTATGCCAACTCTTCCATGTGCTTCGCTTTTGCGCCCTATCGCTTCTACTCTGCGGCGGCCTCTCCGGGCCGCTGCCAGCCGCGGTGGAATCCGCCAGCCAAAGCGAGCCCAGCTCCGTTCGTATGAAGACCTCCTCGCACACCCCCACGCACACCAATCGACTCGCGCTGCAAAAGTCTCCCTACCTCCTCCAGCACCAGAACAATCCGGTCGACTGGTATCCGTGGGGCGCGGAGGCCTTCGAGAAAGCCAAGGCGGAGAACAAGGCCATCTTTCTCAGCATCGGATACTCCACCTGCCACTGGTGCCATGTCATGGAACGCGAGTCGTTCGAGAACGAAGCCATCGCGAAGATCCTGAACGATCACTTTGTGTGCATCAAAGTCGATCGCGAGGAACGCCCGGACGTCGACAAGATCTACATGACTTTCGTTCAAGCCATGACCGGCAGCGGCGGATGGCCGTTGAACGTTTTCATCCTCCCGGATCTGAAGCCGTTCTTTGGCGGGACGTATTGGCCGCCTGAGAGAAAATACGGACGCGCCAGCTTCCCCGACATTCTCGGCCAGGTCCAGAAAGCCTGGACCGAACAGCGCGAGCGGGTCGTCGACTCCTCCAAGAGCCTCCACGCGCAGCTCGAAGGACTCGTCGCCCGCGAGTCCACGAACGACATCACGCTCACCGCCGCGGACCTGCATCAGGCGGGCGAGTCGTTCAAGGAAGGCTACGACTCGAAGAACGGCGGATTCGGCGGCGCGCCCAAATTCCCCACGCCCAGCCATCCCTCGTTCCTCCTCCGCTATGGCGTCCGCTTCAACGACAGCGCGGCGGTCCGGATGGCGCTGCACACCTGCGAGAAGATGGCGGCGGGCGGGATCTACGATCAATTGGGCGGAGGGTTCTCGCGCTACTCCGTCGACGCCCAATGGCTCGTGCCGCATTTCGAGAAAATGTTGTACGACAACGCGCAGCTCGTGCCGCTTTTCCTCGACGCTCAGCTCGTGGCCAACGATCCGCGGTTCGGCGCCGTGGCTCGCGACATCATTCGCTACGTGCTGCGCGACATGACCCACCCCGAAGGCGGATTCTACTCCGCCGAGGACGCCGACAGCGAAGGCAAGGAAGGCAAGTTCTACTGCTGGACAGAAGCTGAAATGAAGGACCTGCTCGCCGCGGCGGAGTTCAAGACAGCCGAGCGCTATTTCGGAATCACCGCCCAAGGCAATTTCCACGACCATAGCGACCCCGACGCCTTGAAGGGACAGAATGTCCTGAGCCAGGCGCATCCGGAGCTCTCCGCGGAAGCCCAGAAGCTGCTCGCGTCGGCGAAGGAAAAGATGTTCGCGGCTCGCTCCCGGCGGGTGCGGCCCCACCTGGATGACAAAGTGCTCGCCTCGTGGAACGGCCTCATGCTCGGCGCGCTGGCGAGAGCTTACGCCGTGCTCGGCGACCCGACGTATCGAGTCGCCGCCGAGAAGAATCTCCAGTTCATCCAGGCGCGGCTCTGGGACTCGAAGACCGCCACGCTTTACCATCGCTGGCGCGACGGGCATCGTGATCAGACGCAATTGCAGGAGTCGTACGCCTTCCTCCTCCATGGCGTCCTGGAGCTCTATCAGGCCACGCTCGATCCCGCGCAGCTCGAATTCGCCGTGGCGCTGGCCGATTCGATGATGCGTCGCTTTTACGATCCAAAGGAAGGGGGATTCTGGCAGGCGCCGGAAGGGACGGCGGATCTTATTTTGCGAGTGAAGGAGGACTACGACGGCGCGGAGCCCTCCGGAAACTCGGTGGCCGTCGGAGCTCTGCTACGGCTGGCGGCGATCACCGACCGAAAGGATTTCCGGGAAGCCGCGGACAAGACCCTCCGCCTCTTCGCTCTGCGCCTCAAGCGACAGCCCCACGCGGCGGGCAATCTGCTGATGGGATTGGATTTCGCGCAAGAGCAGCCTCAGAGGGTCGTCATCGCCGGCGACCGCTCCTCGGCGGCGTTTCAGAAGATGATCCACGGCGCGCATCAGGTCTACGAGCCCAACAAAGTGGTGCTCGGGACTGAAGGCCCTGTCGAGCCCTTCGCGCGCACGCTCAAGCCGACGGGCGACAAACCGACCGCCTACGTCTGCGCCGGCGCCCACTGCAAACCGCCCGTCACGGATCCCGACGCCGTGTCGAAGAGCCTGAAGAGGTAGCGCGACGAACCGCTTCGTCAGCGCTCAAGCGTGCTGAGGAGATGCCGCACCTCGCTCTCCAGTTCGTCAGGGCTCGCGACAGTGCGCGCGATTTCAACGTACATGAGATCGCGGCACTTTTCCCGCAGCCGGTGGACCGCCACCGCCACCGCGTTGGTCGTCATGCCCAGCTTCGCCGCCGGCGCCGCGTAGTCGCGGAACCCGGTGTCGTCCGTGAGAAAAGCCTTCAAGGCGTCGAACTGCCCGCCCTTCCCCGCCGCGACGCATTCCTCGCGCAACTGCAGCAGCACCTGGTCGTAGAGGGTGAGAAACCACTGCCGCGTGAACAGCTTTTCGGGAGGCATGTCCACGGTGGGCTCGTTCTGAAATCGAGTTTCGGGATCCTCGTCGTCGAGCGAGAAGATGACCTGTCCCCCGCCCCGCTTCTGGGCGTTGGCTCGCTTCCGCGCGTCGAGGAGGAAGTGGTCCAGCGCGGCGAGGAGGAAGGAGCGGAACTTGCCCTTGGTGCGATCCGCGGAGCCGAGATAATTCTCGCGGATGATGCGATAGAAAAAGTCCTGGGTGAGATCCTGGGCGTTGTCGGCGTCGAAGCCGCGGCGTCGGACATGGGCGTACAGCGGATACCAGTAGCTGCGACACAGTTTCTCGAGAGCGGCTTGGGCGGCGTCGGCATTGCCCTCGCGAGCGGCGATAAGATTGGTCCACGATGTGGCGCTAAACTGCGCCCATCGATCGCGATCGAATCCGGGAGACTGATCACTGGGTTCCGGCATGGATGAACGGGCCGAGGCCCGTGATGAGAGTGAACGCCCGATCATCGCCAGTGGCGAGAAGAAATCGCCCGATCCTGTCGCCCGTCCGTCCCGACGAGCGGCTGAAGAATGCGGTGGGGAAGGGACGCATGAACAGAGGTTCCAAAGCTCCGTCCCATTCGCGTTCGTTCGCGCATTTCGGGGGCGCCCTCCGCCTCTTCTGAATAAAATGGTGGTAGGAACTGGATTCGAACCAGTGAAGGCGTAAGCCAGCAGATTTACAGTCTGCCCCCGTTGGCCACTTGGGTATCCTACCGACCAGCCAATTGCCCACGCCGTAGCGAAAAGCGGCGGCATTAAGCCAAAGCCGCTCCGCCTTTGTCAATCCACCTTGTCCGAACAGCGCATTTCGACTACCACCATCGCCGGCGACACCACGTCCCCAGAGGGAAAATGGATTCTGACATCACGTCCCGGTTCAGCGGCGTCCTGCGACTCTACGGACCGCAGGCCTGCGCCCGGCTCCGCTCCGCCCACATCGCGGTCGTGGGAATCGGCGGCGTCGGATCGTGGGCGGTCGAGGCCCTCGCGCGATCGGGCGTTGGACGCCTGACCCTGATCGACCTCGACGATATTTGCGTCACCAACATCAATCGCCAGATCCACGCCACAACCCAGACCGTGGGGATGTCCAAGGTGGAGGTGATGGCCGAACGGGCGCGCGCGGTCTACCCCGACTGCCATGTCGATGCCATCGGCCGCTTCTTCAACGCCCACAGCGCCCACGAAATCCTCAGCGCCGACTTTTCGATGGTCATGGACGCGATCGATGGAGCGGGGAACAAAAGCCTGTTGATCGCGGAATGTCGCAGGAGGGGGCTGGCGATCATCGTGTCCGGAAGCGCGGGAGGACGCGTCGATCCCACGCGAATTCGAACCGCCGATCTCGCGCTCACCACTCACGACCGATTGCTGGCGGATGTGCGCCGCCGGCTCCGGCACGACCACGGGTTTCCCTCGACGGACGACCCTTGGGGAATCCCCGCCGTCTACACCACGGAGCTGGCGCGTCCCCCGGAGGTGGAAGATTGCGTGACGAACAATAACGGGGCGAACACGACGGCGGCAACCGCGCGAGCCGATCGGCTGAACTGCGAGGCGGGGATGGGGTCATCGGTCTGCGTGACGGGCGCCTTCGGATTCGCCGCGGCGTCCCTGGCGATCGCCCACATCGTCCGAGACGGCCGCGCGTCCCCAGCCACCCCGTGAGCCGCGTCTGCCCGCTTTGGAACTCGATCGAGGATGCCTTTGCCCTGCCTCAACCAGAAAAGTTGCGCGTTCTGGTGAGCGACGAGGAGTGGATCCCCTCGTACATACGGACCCGCACGCTGACTGAGCAGGAACCTCGGAGATTGCCTGCCACCTCTCCAACCGTCAGCATGTCTCGGATGCCCGCGCCCGCGCCATCTACAAAATCCACACGACTCGGCAACGCCAGTCCCTAGCTTTCGCTCCCATGTACGAACCACGAACACAAAAACCTCTCCCTCGCTCGAGCTTCGCCAGGCGGCTGGTCCTGCACGTAGCCGCCGCGGCCCTCCTTCTCGCCTTTTCACTCGGAGTGGGCATGTGGGGCTATAGCTCGTTCGAGAAACTGAGCCCAATCGACGCCTTCTTGAACGCGGCCATGCTCCTGGGAGGCATGGGCCCGGTCGATTCGCCGGCCACAGAGGGCGGCAAATTGTTCGCGGGGATCTACGCGCTCTACGCCGGGTTGGTCTTCATCCTCGCCGCCGCGCTGATCCTTACGCCCATAGCCCATCGGGCCCTCCACAAGTTCCACTGCGATTCGAAGGTGTGAGGCAGCCACCCTCTCCCGCAAGTCAGCGACCCAACCTGCATCAGACGTTTTGGCGAAACCTTACGTCCCGTTCGAGTGTCCTTCTTCACATGCGAGTTCTCATTTTCTTCATCGCTTGGTGCATTCTCCTCGCGCTGTGCTGGCCGCTGGCGCTGATCGCCCTAGTCCTCGCGCCCCTCGTCTGGCTCGCCTGCCTTCCCCTGCGCCTCATCGCCATCGCCGTTCATGGAACGTTCGCCCTTATCCACGCGCTCGTCCTCCTTCCGGCGCGGGTGTTGGGATACCGTCCAGGCAAGTGAGGCGCCCGCCACGGGATCCATTGCGCCGTTCTCATATCCACCATGTCCACTCACGCAAACACCATCGCCCAAACGCCCCAACCGCCCTACTACGCGGTCATCTTCACGTCGCTCCGCACGGAGGCGGACAAAGGCTACTCTCATATGGCCGAGCGCATGGTCGCGTTGGCGGGGGAGCAGCCGGGATTCCTGGGCGTGGAGAGCGCCCGGGACGCCAATGGCCTGGGCATCACAGTGTCCTATTGGTCGAGCGAAGAAGCCATCGTGGCATGGAAAGCCCAGACGGAGCACCGGGTCGCGCAGGAAACAGGTCAACGGGTCTGGTATTCCGACTACCAGCTCCGTGTGGCCCGGGTGGAAAGAACGTATGGGAAGGCACGGTGACTGACCTCCATCCTGCTCGTTTCTTCCCCCGTTCTTGCGGATAACGCTCGAATGGGTTATCCCGGTTCGCGCGAGAGCGAGCTATGTGGTGGTTGCCGGGGATTTGTCTGGTTGCGCTTGTGGTGGCCGTGTTCGGGTTCGGTCTAGTCCCGCCCGCGCACGCGAAGACCGTTCTTCGAATGACAAGCGACGGGCTCCGCGTCACTCGCGGCCTCGTGACCGCGACAGCCAGGGAACACGCCGCGACGATTCTCGCCGAGGCCCGGGTCTCAAAGGGCTTCATTGCGATCGCCCCGGGCAATCGCGTCCTTTTCTCCAGGAGCATCCCGGCCTCGCTTCACCAGAGACTCAGGAATGTTCTCCTGAATCAATGAGCCGTGGGCGGAGCCTGAGACCTTCGAATCCATTCGCAACCGTCCGCTCCGCCGAGCTCGAGAGTTCTGCGAGCCGCCACGCAGCCCCGCCTGCTCCCAAAACCGCGCTCAACGGGAGAGGCGGCGCACGGAGTCCGTCTCAAGGCACGTCGAGATTCAGGCGCAGATAACGATGTTGGGTTCCGCGCGGGATGGCGACCTTCGCCTCCTGGATGGTGTATCCAGGCAAGGAGAACAGGTCGGTGCGGTCGACAATGGTGGCAGGCGCTCCGGTCCACGGAACGAGACCGACGGACCAGTCCGATCCGGCCTCCACGCCACGATAACCATTCCGCTTGAGCCATCGCAGCACAAGGTCGCCGCCACCGTGATAGATGCTCACCCATGGAGACCCATCCGCATGGAGCGGGTCGCTGCCGACATAGGCCTCGAAGGCATTGCTGCGTCCGTCGTCGTCGGGGTCCGCGCTCGGCGCCCAGAAATCGCTGAGCCCCGTTCGGCTGACCACCGCGCCGCCGAAAGTGGACGCCGCCCAGGCGTCGTACTCAGGATTGTACTTTCCGAAGAGATCGATCGAAGGCCACTCCTTGGCGTCGTCGATGCCCTTCATGAGATCCAGCACGGTGGCTTCGAAAAGGCCGGAGGGCCAATCGCTGCTATGGACGGAGTTGCAAGCGTAGGCGAAGGCCTGGCTGCCGTCGTCGCTCACGACCAGGATCGCCTGGGTTCCGGCCATTGCGCCGTTGTGCTGCCACCAGGTCTTGCCATTACGAGATGAAGGATACCAACCAAGCCCGTAGCTCGACGTGCCGCCGTTGCAGCTCGGCTGGCCATTGCCCTTTTGCATCTGAGAGAGCGCGTAGGAGCCGATGATGTCGCGATGGCGGGGATTGCCATCGATCCGGCGGGCCAGGAGCAGAAGATCGGACGGCTTGGTGATCCAGCCAGTGCTGCCATCCATCCGAGCGGGCCAGATCGCTTCAGGGGTACCCCACTGATTCCCAGCGTAATAAGAAACCTCGTTGAACTGCCGGTCGGCCGCGGTCCGGCCCCCGAGCGACAGGGACGTCATGCCGCAAGGATCGAACACCTGAGCCTTGGCGTAGGCTTCGAAGCTGAGGCCCGAAATCTTCTCCGGGATGCGCGCCACCACCTGGTAGTTGAAGTTGTTGTAGCAGTCCATGGTCCCGGGCGTCGACGACATGCCCACGTTGTCGAGCTGGTAGCCGATGATCTTGGCATGATCCGTTCCGAACGCGGGTTCGTCGTTGTACCAAAGCTTGCCCTGATCGGTCCAGCCCGAGGTCATCGTCATCAATTCCCGCAGACTGATCGACTTCTCGGCGGCGCTGTACGCCTTCGTGCCGTAGTCCGTCCCGAACAAGGCGCCGGCGCCGAAAGCTTTGCTGTCGAGGCTCCATGCGGCCGAATCCTCCAGCGCCCGCAACGCCGACACCGCGCAGATGGTTTTGGAGGAGCTCGCGATGCGCCAGCGATGCTGCGCATGAGCCACCTCGCCGTTGGCCGTGTTGGCGTAGCCGAATCCGCGGGCGTAGACGAGGCGGCCTTCACGGGCAATGGCCAGCGACAGCCCTGGAAGCGAGCGAGCGCTCATGTAGTTCTGCACGGCCGTGGAGAGGGTCCCGAGTCGGGCGCTCGAAAGTCCGCCGTTCCTCACCCAGCAGGCGTTGTAACGCGCGTCCGCGCCCACGTTGTAAGGCTCGACGAAGACGGGGCGATAGCCTTGATGCTCGGCGTTGATATTGTTCGCTTCGAAATCGCCCGCGCTCATGCCGTGGTAGCACCAGCCCTCTCCCAGGCTCGTCTTGCGCCACACAGCCGTGAAAAGCTCAGATCCGTTGGAATCGAACCCGCTGACCCGCCAAAGGTAGTGACCGCTTGCGCCCATGGAATTGAAGTCCGACTGATACTGCGCGGAGGTCCGGGAATAACGCACCTGGGGGTCGAGAGTGGATCCCTGAGCCCAAATGCCCGCGTGCAGCGGAGTGCCGGAAACGGAGAACGCCGAGACGTCCACAAGGCCGAAGCCCGCGGCCTGGTTCGCGGTCGACGCGCTCTGATGCGCCGCCAAAGACTCCCCGAGCCGCACGCGCTGGGCGGGGCCGGATGTTTGTTCCCAAATGCCGTTGTAGAACGCTATCCCGCCCACGCCAAACCCGTCCAACCATACCAGTCGAAAGCCCTGCCCATGGAGAGTGTTGTGGGTGCTGGTAAAGTCCGAGGCGGTCATGCCGTTGTGGGCGACCCAGCCCGTCGTCTTGGCGCTTTTTTCGAAAATGGCGACGTACCGGGCCTGGCCGCCGGACTCGCTTCCGCTCAGCCGGGTCAATCGCAGGGAGTAGGGAGCGGCGGTCCAGGTGTCGAACTCGCTCTGGAGAGTCGCTCCCGAAATGCCATGTCGCTCCACCCAAGGAATCGCTTGAGCCGTGATTCCTGCTGAAAGGATCAGAAGCAGGGCGAGCGCGGCGCGCTGGAACCGGCTGAAGCGCTGAGCGCCGCAGACGGGCTCATCTCCGAAGGAAGGGTTTGCTCGAGGGGAGTTCATTGGAAATGATTCTTTGGCGCACATGGGGGGTGTGTTTGTCCGCGTTGTATTGTTACTCATAAGAACGACTTTTAACGTGTGCCGGGCCCGGTTTTTATCTCCATCAAGCTATGAACAGGGCTTTTCCCATGCAAGCCTGAAACCGCGCCAGCCTGCCATAAACCAAGCGGCGCCACGCAACATTCTTCGACATTTCGGGCCAGAGTATTACAAGCGAATACGCAAACATCGGTGTGATCACGGATCACTCAAGGGGCATCCCCGTTAGAATCACAGCCAAGGGCGAAGCCCCGGTAAAAAAACGGCGGCTCTCGGATCGCAGGGCTCAATCCCCGCTCCCTCATCCCTGCCCTCCCGCCACGCAATGTTAAGAGCTCAGGGACCCGACCGGCTCCGCTCGACCAGTCAAGTTTGTCCCCGATTGTTCAATGACAAGATGTGATAACCATCTGGAGCATTGAGAGAGCAGTCTCCCCACGGTAGGAGAATGTTTGTCGTTCAAAATCAAACATAACAACAACCGCAAAGAGACCGCATGAAAGACCTCATGGCCGGATTGGACCTGCATAGCAACA
>JACQFQ010000012.1 GCA_016199985.1 Verrucomicrobiota bacterium
ACCGGCGGCCTGGACGGTGTGAACGTGTCGAATGGGTCGATCCAATTCACCTTGAAGAACTCGATCCTCTACGACAACGCGTCGTCGGGGTTGGCGATCATCGACTACGGGAGTTCGAACGCGCTGGTCCAGGACAACGTGTTCTATGGGACGGTGGGCGACGCGAACCACGACCAGAACACCGGGGCGTATTTGCGCGGGCAGGATCCGACGGTGCTGCGCAATCTGGCGTATCACAACAATGGCTGGAGCGACAACGGGATCTACGTCCAGGACGCCGGGGTGAATGTTGTGGTGAAGGACAACCAGGCCTGGAACAACTCCGGCACGGCCATTTACGTGAGATCCGCGTCGTACGAGGTGTCCGGAAACGTCGTTCGCGACTCCTCGCGGGGATTCTGGCTGGAGGACAACGGCGCCGGAGTGGAGGGCCAGGCGCACGACAACGTGGCGTATGGAATCAGCAACGATGGATTCGAGGTGTATGGCAGCAGCCAGGTCCACGACAACGAGGCCTACGAGTGCGGAACGGGGTTCGCGCTTTTGAGCGCGTCGGGAGTTGTGCGCGACAATGTGTCGTGGAGGAACGGGAACGGGTTCTGGTCGAACAACGGGACGATCGCCAACAACCGGTCGTACGGAAACACGACGGGAATCTACATGAACAACCAGGGCGTCACGGTGAGCGGGAACCGCGTGTATGACAACCAGACGGGGATCTACTCGGACAGTTACGTGGGGACGAACACGATCATCAACAATTTGGTGTACGACAACAGCGGGCGAGGGGTGCTTCTGAACAGTGTCCAGACCAGCGGAGGTTCAATGACGCTGGTGAACAACACGGTGATGGAGAAGGCCAGCGACGCGCTGGAGATCCTGGGCAACAGCCAGAACGTGAGCCTGAAGAACAACATCCTGTGGTCCGGGGGAGCCGGGCATTACGCGATCTCGGTGGCGGACGGGGCGCAAAGAGGCTTCGCCAGCGACTACAACGAGTTCTACTTCACCGACGGGGCGAAGCTGGGGCTGTGGCAGAATCCCTTTGGATCGCTGGCGGACTGGAGATACGAGCTGGGCTTCGACACGCACTCGCTCTTCGGCGACCCGCAGTTCGTGGCGCCGGAGGGATCGGACGGGATCCGAGGCTACCAGGACAGCGAGGGATTGAAGTTCGAGTATTGGACAAACCGGACGTTCAGCGGAGCGCCGACGACGGTTCAGTACGACCGGGAGGTGTCGTCTGGCCTTGCGTTTGGCGGTTTCCGGGGCCTGCCGGGCGGGAGCAACCAGAGCTTCCGCTGGAGCGGAGATGTGTATCTGGCGCAGGCGGGATCCTATACGTTCTCGATCTATTCGCTCAACGCGCAACGCCTGACGATCAACGGCCAGGTGGTGGTGGACGATTTCACCAATCCCTCGAGGCAGGAGAGGACGGGGACCTACACGGCGACGCAGGCGGGATGGGTGAGCCTGAAGTTTGAGGTGTCAGACACGTCGGGCCAGACGCAGCTGTATCTGACGTGGTCGACGCCGGACAACCGGGCGGCGCGATTGCTGAGGGCGCACGAGGCGCCGACGGTTGGCGCCGGTGTGCTGGCGGCCCAGAGGAGCGTGTTGCGCTATTCCAATGCGCCGGCGAGCAACGGCGTCGACGACGATTTCCATCTCTCGTCCACCGCCGGCAGCTTCCACGGCGGCTTGTGGCAAAGCGACGCGGTGGATTCTCCGCTCATCGACGCCGGCGATTTGACGAGTCCTTATGCGGTCGAGCCCGGGCCCAACGGCAAACGCATCAACCTCGGGTTCGAAGGCAACACCTCCGAAGCCTCCAAATCGCACGACAGGGTGGTGCAGCTGCTGACGTTCATCGGCGGTGAGAAGGTCCGGCAAGGCCAAGGATCGCTCATCCTCTGGCGAACCGTCGGGCTTGCGCCGAATGAGCCATTGAGCGTCGAATTCTCATCCGATGGCGGCTCCACATTCGTCACGCTCGCGACCGCTCGGGTGAACGACGGCGGCTTCGCCTGGAATCCGGCCACTCCAACGCAGAAGGGATTGATCCGTCTCCGCAGCGAATCCTTCCCCGGCGCGACGGATGTTTCGCGAGGGACCTTCGTTGTGGGGACCGCGAGCCGAAGCTTCTATGTGAACGACGGCTCGCGGAGCGGCGATCAGTACACCTCGGCCGTGGGTTCGAACGCCAATAGCGGAACCACGCCGGCGGATCCGATGGCCTCGCTGAACGCGTTGCTGGCCGCCTACAAGCTCGGCGCTGGCGATGTGGTTTACGTCGACACGGGTTACTACAACCTGCCAACGAATCTCAAGATCACCGCCGACGATTCGGGCGTGACCATCACGGGACCTGTCGGCGCTCCGACCCAGGCCGCGGACTACATCACTCAAGTGCTCGCGGATAATCCGATGGCCTACTATCGGTTGAACAACGCGACCGGAGCCCTGGTCGCCACGGACTCCTCGGGCAACGGTCTTGACGCGGGTTATGTCGGTTCCTACACGGGCGGGGTCGTCGGGGCGCTCAATGGCCTCCCGGACACCGCGGCGACCCTTGATGGCCAAACGGGATATCTGAAAGCGCCGACAAGCGCTGTGGATGTCACTCATGGGATCACGTTGGAGCTTTGGGTGAATCCCACGGCCGTCACGCCCTGGCAGCGCTTCTTCGATCTGGGCAATGGGGCCGCGAACAACAACATCATCTTCCTGCGAAACAACGCGACGAATGATCTTTATGTGCAGTCCCTGAACGGTTCGTCCGCCGGACCAACGGTCACGGCCTCCGGAGCGATCGAGCTGAACAAGTGGCAATATTTCGCGGTGACGGTCACGGCGGACGGCAACGCCGTCATCTACAAGAACGGACGAGCTGTCGCTTCCGGAAAAATCAACCCGCTGACTCAGATCGCAAGAACCAGCAACTTGATCGGCGCCAGCAACTGGCCCAATGAGAAACCCTTCGCTGGCTCGATGGATGAAGTCGCCATTTACAGCTCTGTGCTCAGCGCGGACCGCATCGCGGCGCACTTCGGAACCACGAGCTCCGGCGCCGTGCTGGACCGGGGCAATGTGGGCGCGGCGCGTTACACGGTCGAACTGAACTCCGCGGCGGATGTCACGCTCCGCAACCTCGGGTTCACCGGGGGCGAGCAGGGGCTGGTTGCGTTCAACGCGGATCGGCTCACCTTGGTCAACAATGTCGCCTACGAGAACAGCCTCCGAGGTTTCTACGTCGACACGGACGTTGACGGAGCTGTCATCCGCAACAACGTCGCCTATGGCACGACCGGAAACGCCAGCATCGACCAGGATGGGGGCTTCTATCTCCGCGGCTCGCGGATGACAGTTGACGGGAACATCGCCTACAAGGTTGGCTCTCAGTTCGGGGACGGCATTTACGTGGATTCGGCGAGCGCGCTCACCTACGTCAATAACCTCGCCTACAACAACACAAACGGCCTGACCGTCATCCTGTCGCAAGGCGTGGTTCACGACAACGAAGCGCGCAACAACGGCCGCGGCCTGCTGGTCAACGACACGGACGGCTCGCTACGCACTCCGGTTTATCAGAACAACGTCCATGACAATGACGTGGGACTTGTCGCCCAGGGCAGCACGGAGACTTACAACACACGCGTCACGCTGAATCGCGTCGGAATCCTTCTTTCCAGCGCGGGAGACAACACATGGGTTCGTGACAATTACGTTGTGAAGAACAGCTACGGGATCGAGGCCAACGCCGGGCGCGTGTTCCGGAATCGTGTCGTCGGCAACCTCGTTGACGGGTTGCTGTTGGACGCGAACCCTGTTTACTCCGACTCGAACATCATTTACGGAAACGCCGTGGGCATTGAAATCGTCGGAAGCAGCGCCGGCGGCTCTCAGGTGGTGAACTCCTTCATCTATCAGAACACGAATCAGGAGATCTACATCCACAATGTGTTGTACAACGGGGCGATCCGGGTGGTGAACAACACGCTGTATCACGACACCGGCAGCGCCATCCGCGTCGAAAACTCAAATCAGCCGCCGAACCTTTACAACAACATCATCGTCATCAACTCGGGGCTGGGCGTTGAGGTGATCGGCAACGCCGCGGGCTTCGACAGCAACTACAACGACATCTTCACGACGCGCCCGGGCGCCAATGTCGGGCGCTTCCAAGGCCAGCCGATCTCCGCGACGCTCGACGCGTGGAGGACGGCCTCCGGGAAGGACGCGAACAGCATGAACACGGATCCGCTGTTTACGGACTTGAATGGCTCGGACAACCTGCTGGGTTGGACGCAACCGGATCCCCAGAGCCAGTTCGCCGACTTCGGACGGGATGACAACGTCCACCTGCGAGGCAAATCGCCGGCCGTGGACGCCGCGAACAGCGATCTGGGCACAAGCCTCGACCTGGAGGCGAACGCGCGCGTCGACGACCTTGGCACTCCGAACACCGGGGCGGGGGTTTACCGCTTCTTCGATCTCGGCGCGTTTGAGTTCACCGGATCGAGCTCCGACATTGTGCCTCCGACTTTGGTGAGCATCTCCCCGATTGGGGTGAGCGGAACAGATCCCATCAACCAAAAGTTCACACAGCTCGTTCTCAGCTTCAGCGAGCCGCTCCAGCCTCTCAGCGCGCAAAGTCTCGCGTTCTATCTCTTGAGCGAGGCGGGCGTGGACCGCGCGCTGGGGACCGGGGATGATGTCCCCGTGGGCTGGCAGAGCGTCGGCTACACGCCAGGAACGAAGGAAGTCACGCTCACTCTCCCCAATCAGCTGGCCCAGGGTCTGTATCGTCTCACCCTTGTGAGCGGAGCGCAGGGGGCCATCGTTGATCGATCCGGCAACGCGCTGGATGGCGATCGCAACGGGAGCGCGGGCGGCAATTTCATCCGCGACTTCCAGCTCGATCTCAGCGCGCCTGTTGTCGGCTCGATCACGCCGAGCGGCTTCGCAACCGTTGGACCGTCGCAATTCACCGTGGTGTTCCAGGAGAATCTCCAGATGAACGCGTCGACGGTCACGGATCGCGCGAACTATTCGTTGACCTCCACAACGGGCGAGGTGTTCGGCGCGGCCGGAGATGTGGATGAGACGAGCCGCATCAACACCATCGTTTACGACCCAGCGACCAAGACCGCCACGGTGAAACTGACGGGCGCCTTGCCGGCGCGTCGCTACCTGCTCACCGTGAAGCCTGGGATCGTCGACCAGGCGGGCAACCCCCTCGGAAACGGCAGCGCCGCGAGCGGCATTCTCGCCGTGAATGTGCCCGCGCTGGCCCCGATCGGGGATCAATCGATCTACGATGGCAACCTGCTGACGCTCCCGCTCTCTGGGAGCGCTCCGGCGGGGAGCTCGTTGCGTTGGAGCCTCGGAGCCGGCTCGCCCGGGGGCGCCAGCGTGTCCAACAGCGGAGTGTTCACGTGGAATCCCACCGAGGCCCAGGCGGGCGCCACGTATGCCGTGCGGGTGATCATCGCCGACGCGAACGCGCCCTCGCTCACCGATTCGAAGACTTTCAACGTGACCGTCCTCGCCAATCCCGCGCCTACGGTGGTGGCTGCGACGGTAAACGGCGGCGAAGCCCAGCGGTCCCGCGTCAGCCGCCTCAGCTTCCAGTTCAATGTGGATGTCGCGGCCAGCCTGGGCATCGACGACTTTGTCCTTCTCAACCTCACCACAGGAACCACGACGCCCGCCGCGCAGCTTGGCCTCACGCTGATCCCAGGCGCCCAGCAAGCCGTCCTGTCGTTCCCCGGGCTGCCCGGTCAGATCCTTCCCGAAGGCAACTATCAGCTGGTCCTCAAGGCGACAGGCGTCAGCGGTTCGCACGGCAAGTTCATGAAAGCGGATTTCAAACTGAGCTTCCATGTTCTCACCGGCGACGCGAACGGCGATCGTGTCACCAACGATCGCGACCTTTATCAGGTGTGGCAGAACCTGCTGAAGCCGGCGGCGAGTCGGAACCTTAACGAAGACCTGAACGGGGACGGCGCCGTCACGCTTGCGGACGTCGCTGTGGTAAAGAGCCGGTACCTGGCGACCTTGCCCGCCGCTCCTCCTCCTCCCACCGCGCCCCTCGGCGCTGGCGCCCAGGCATTCGCGCGGGTCGCCTTGGCGGACGTCGCATCCGCAACAATCGCGCCCGAACAATCCTCGGCTGCCGCAACCGCGCCTTCTGTTCCAGTCGCGCTGAGCGCCGGCGCCGGCGAAGAAAGCGCGTCGCAGCCAAAGATGAGTGCGACCGATCCATCCAGAAGCACTCCTGCCGCTCCGCCCCAGAGCCGCCAGGCTTCCGCCGGGGCTGTTGCGCCTTACGTGGATCGGGCCATGGCGGGCCCGACGTATCACAGAGTGACTCCGTTCGAGACACCCGGAGCCTGGGCCGAATCGGATCGGATCGATGCGACATCTTGGATTGAGGCTCAGCGATCGAAGCCGCGGTTGTCGCTGGAGGACGCGTGGGATTCGGGCGCCGCCCTCCTCGTAAGAGCCTTCCCCTCAACCTGCTCCTTGGCGTTATCGGAGCTTCCGAACACACCTCCAGCCGTCGCGACTTTCCTCAGTCCGCTGGCGCCTGTCGCCGCTCCGGATAGCGGGATGGCGCCTGCGGGGTCGTTCGAGTTTCGGGCTTTGACTTTCGAGCTGTGGTCAGACATCTCATCAAACGCAATCCTGCTCACCGATCTGGGCCTTACTCGGGGAGCTTCGGTTGCCGAAAGAAAGGAAGTGGAGTTATGAAATCCATGAAATCATCCTTCCGTCGATGGACGGTGATGTTCGGGCTCGCCGCGAGCCAGACGGCTTGGTCGCAAGCCGTCAATGTGACGGCGCGCCTGGACACCAACTCGATCCCGGTGGGAGGCGCCACGGTGTTGCGCGTCGAGGCGCGCATCGCTCCAGGGATCCGCTCGTCGGCGGATCGGATCTTCTCCTGGTACCTGGACGTCCTGAACTCCAACGGCGTCGCTTGCTCGGCCCAATACTCGGCGATGCAGAAGACCGCGTCCGATCGCGATCCTGTCTTCTCCTCGCTGGGAACATCGCAGGGCGCAAATCGCCGCGGAGTGTTCGACACCTTCTTGAACCTGCCTGGCGCGGGGAAGGACGCCGTCGTGGAATTGATGGCCATCCCGCTCTCAGGGCTGGCGCCGGGGAAGACCCGATTTTCGATCCAGGCGGGCTCCGGCGTCGCGGGCTTAAGCGCCGACTTCCTCGTTGCGCCGCAAGGCGGCGGGGATCCGTGGGTGGGCGGCGACTACTCCGTCGCTTTCGTCGATTTGAACGTGACGTCGTCCGGCCAGGTCCCCGCGCCAACGTTGTCCATCATCGTCACGGATCAGCCCGGTGGCGGGAGGAAGACGGAGCTGCGCTACGACACGCAGCCTGGCGTCGACTACTTCGTGGAATACCGCGACGTGATCGAAGGCGGGGCAGGGTGGATCACGGCGCCAGGCAGCCCTTTCAACGGCGGCGTGTACATTGAGATCACCTCGGCTCCGACCCGTTTTTACCGCATCACCGCCCGGTTGCATTGACCATTGACATTGATGTGGAGCCAGGCGTCTGGCCTGGCGTTCCGCGTCTTCTCCGCTTCCGGATGAGCGATTGTCCTGCTGAACCTTATCGTCCGTCGGCTTCCACAAGCGGGACGAGCGATATCTCACTCAAGGCGTGCGCACCGCTCTGTAGAACTTGCGTCGCGCCGGGGAGAGATCGAACCAGCTCTGATTCGAGCTGGTGAGCGTAATGTTCGTGATCACAGCCCACGGACCTTTCACCGTATCCGAGCCGCGAATGGCGTAGTGGGTCCCTGGTTCTCCGCTCACCGTAAGCCACGGCTTCAGCTCAATCGAAAGATCTCCCGGGTCGATCGGGCGAATGGTCGGTGGCGCGAAGGACAACCTGCGGATCAGGTGATTGCCCGTGTCCGCCACGAGGAGAGCGCCGTCTGGGGCTAGCGCAATCCCGCCGGGCGAAGCGAAACGCACCAGCCCATTAGTCCCATCGCGACACCCTGAAACGCCGTCTCCCGCGAGCGTCATCACATAGCCTGCCGGATGCAGCATGCGAACGGAATGGTTGCCGAGTTCGGTGAAGTAGATGAAGCCTCGAGCGTCGATTTCAATGCCCGCGGGGCGGTTGAGCGTCGCGCGACTGACGGGCCCGTCTGAGAATCCAGCGATGTTCGTTCCCGCGAGCGTTGTGACATCCCCGGCGGGCGAGACGCGACGAATCCGGTGGTTCTCCGTATCGGCGACAACCAGGTTGCCCGCGCCGTCCACCGCAATGCCGGAAGGCCCCAAGAAGCGGGCGGAGAGGCCCGGTCCATCGGCGTAACCCGGCCCCGCGTTGCCTGCGAGAGTTGCCACCGCGTCGGGCGTGATCTTCCTCAGCACGCTGTTCAAGGGTTCGACGACATACACGGCCCCCTGGGCATCCACCGCCACATCGTGTGGCTCGCGGAATTCAGACTCGCTGGGGGAGGAGTCCAGGTAGCCCGCAATCCCGTTTCCCGCAAGGGTGGAGACAAGGCCTGAGTCGAGGGAGATCAGGCGGATGCGGTGATTTGCGGAGTCAGCGACAACAAGATCGTTGTTTGCGCCTCGCGCGGCTCCCGTGAGGTGTTGGAACAAGGCGGCGTCCTTGGCGCCGTTTCTAAACCCGGCGTCGCTCGAACCCGCGAAAGTTCGGAGGGCCCCATCGAGGCCGAACAGCCGAACGTTGTTCCCTGAAGGGATGAGTAGATTCCCTGCGGGATCCATTACGGGCGCCCCTGGCTCGCGGAGCGATCCGAAGCGGGCATCGGCTTCATCGGTGTCGCCTGGGCTTCCGTCTCCGGCGACTGTGATGACCCAGGCGCGCTGAGGCTTGAGCACGGTGACCTGGACCGCGGCTGGCTCCGCTGCCCCGTAAGGGTTGCGGATGATCACTCGATAACTCGCCACGCGGTTTGGAAAATCAGCGGGAAGAGCGAGGGTGTCGCTGTTGGCGCCGTCGATGGGGGTTTCTCCTTGGAACCATTGGTAGGACAGGGGCGCGGTTCCCGTGGCCTCCACGAACAACTGAGCCGTCTCGCTTTCAGATGTGGCCACGTTCAGTGGCGCTCGTGTTACAGTGGGGGCCTTGATGATTTTCGGCGCCCGTCTCAGGCTTCCAGAGTTGCCCATATCGGCTCGCGCTTTGGGCCAGGGGGTGGCGGCCAAAGGCGCGGAGCCCTTCAGCGCGATGAGCGGGTTCAGGCCGCTGCCGACCCCGGCATAGAAGAGCACGCTGCCATCCGGCGCGATGGCCAGCGGACTTTGGATGAATCCTCCCGCCAGGTAATCCCACTTCAATTGCCCGGTTCTCGTATCGACGGCCGAAACAAAGGCCCCGTGCTGAACGTAGAGGGTTCCGTCCGCCGCGAGGGCCGGAGCCGAATAGGTATTGCCTGTCAATGGAGCGCTCCAGAGCCGACGGCCTTGAGTGTCGAGCGCGACGATCGGGGTGCCCGTTCCATCCCATTGACCGCTGATGTAGATCGCTCCTTCGCCGACAATGGGTTCAATGGGGGCCCCAGATCCGCCGTGGTATCGCCACAACTCACGGCCCGCTTGGGCGTCGATGGCAATGAGAGCAACCCCATCGGTGGACCAAGCCAGCAACAAGTTGCCATCCCCGAGCGCCATCGTGTAAGGGATGGATATCACGCCCGAGAACGTCCAGCTGGAGTCGCCGGTATCCGCATCCAGCGCGGTCAGGTTATCGTCGGGGTCGATGAAGTAAACCAGGCCTGCTTCTGGAGAATAGTTGACCGCCGAGCGAAATCCTTGGGCCGCGACGCGCTTTTGCCAGAGCGCTTGTCCTGTGAGCGAAAAGCTCCTGGCCCAGCCCCCGTGATCGACGAGGAACAATCGATTTCCGATCCTGTCGTACGCAGGGTATCGGCTGATATCGTTGGGAGCGCTGCCCACGAAGAATGGGGTGCTCTTCGATGGGTCTTGGGAGGAATCCCAAAGGAATATCCGGGAATCGAAGGTGAGGATGTCGCCATTATCAATGATCATCGGGCCAGCAAGATCAGAGTTCCCCACGTAGAGATCCCACAGGCTGGTCCCGTTGGGGGAAAAGGCGGAAATATAGCCCGAGAATGCCCCTTTGCTGGTTGTCAGATAGCTGTTCCCGCTGGCCCCAATTGCGAGAAGTCCCTCCGGTCTGTCCAGGCTCCTTTTCCACTTCACGCGCGCGGAATCATCCCTGACAACCACAGCGAAATGCATCGACTCCGATGCGCCATCGCTATCCGTGACCACCACCCAGTATTGGCCGGCGTCCGTCAGCGTCGGGATGAAGTTCAACCGCGCATGCGTTCCTCCTCCCACTGGCGTCCCGTCATGGAACCACTGATAGGAGAGCGTTCCCCGTCCAACGGCCTTTGCGGTGACGTCCAGACGATCCCCCAAAGGGAGATAAACACCCCCGAGATCGTCCTGGATGAACGGGCCGCGAACCCAGGTAAGCCGCGTTGGATCTGTCCGCGCGACGCCGAATTCATTGCTCGCGACGACCGAGTAAGATCCTTCATCGTCGCCTTGAAAGCTTGGGAACTTCAGGGTGGCATTGGTGGCTGAGTCCAGGGGTTTCCCGTTTTTGAACCAGCGAAACGCGATGGGGAGCGAGCCGGTGACACCCACTCGAAGCGCTACATTTTCGTTCAGTCGCGCCGAAAGCTCCGAAGGTGGAATCACGACAGAGGGCGCGGCGCCCGTCCTGGTGTTGATCTCCATGAAAGTGCGGAAACGGAAATCCTCCGATCGGGGAATCCCGCTCTGGTGCGCGTAGCCGCGAGTGTAACCATCCGAAGCGCACGCTCGATCCGGGCATCCCATTTCCACGAAGTAGCCTTCGGCGCTCTTCGACGTGAAGTTCATCACGTAGGTCGCGTTCTGGGTCAGATACACATCGACGGGATCGAAGGTGACCAGGATGGAGTTGGTGGCTTCGTAGATGGCGGATGGCACCCACTGTGCCGGAATGACGGCCTTGGCCAGACGCTGAGTGGGAGTGATCTGCGAGAGCTCAATTTCCAGGTCGGCTGTCATCAGCGGGGTATGAAAGGCTCGAATCTCTATGCCGTAGAGTCGCCCGCTGACAGAAGGTTTGAAAAACTGGCCCCACACATCCAACGACCGCGCTGAGCCGTTCAGCTTTACCGCCGGCAGATACTCCTGATCCGAGACAATCGAGAGGCTGGTGGCCGCCAGGGCGCTTGTCGTGGCCAACAGGCTCAGGAAGACGAATCGCAGCGCCCAAGGGAGCGCGAACTGGAAAAGGACTAGTTTGTGGCAAGTTGGTTTCATGCGCTGCTTCATTCGAACCAGGACTCCGTTGCTCTCGACGCCCTCAAATGACAAGTGGGCCTTGACGAGTGGAATGGCTGTCACCGCACCCGCCCTGGAATCCCTCATCTGTATACTTTGAGCAGGGCGCTTTCAAGCCTGGAGCCACGCATCCATAGGTTGTAGATTCGCCCCTGTAACACAGGCTGCCCGCAGCCCCGGGATGGACCACCCTCCGCCGAGTCTGCTTGTCCTTTTCTCTGGGACATTCTTGCGGCATCTGGCAGGTTGCCCGCCTATGACGCGCTCGTCGCTTCTCGTCGCTCTTACCCTCGCTTGCTCCGGACTCCTGAGATCCCACGCCCAGGGGAGCAAGCCTGTTGTTTATGTCTCCGCTCAGGACTCGGCTGAGATGTGGGCGACGGGAAAAAAGCCGCGCGGTCGCGGGACGCAGGCCGAGCCATTCTACGGCGACTTCGACGCGATTCTTTCAAAGACCCTTCCGAACACAATCATCCAACTGACGCCGGCGCCGGGAGAGTTCACTGGGAAGTTTTACACCCAGGGCTGGCAGGCCGGGGCCGGAGAGCGACTCAAGGAGGGCCAGGAACTGGCTGGAACGGGGATGGGAAACACCACGATCGTTCTCAAGATTCAGGGAGCGCAAAAGGCGATGATCGTTGTGGTTTCCGGTCGCGATCCCGGAGACGGCATCACCGTTCGCGACCTCTCCATCGATTGCTCCGCCGAGCCAGGCGCTCGCTACGTCTCCAAGAGGAACGGAGTGAACCTGACGGGGAGCCACTGCCTGATTTCCAATGTCGAGGTGCAGAACTCCTATGGAACTCGCGCGGGTGAAAAGGAGTGCTTTGCGATCGGGATCTTCCTCCCGAAGGGCGGCTATGGCGGAGACAACGTCATTCGCGGCTGCCGCGTCAATCGAGCCCAGGGAAACTACGTCTCGGCGATCGGGCTCTACGGATCCTCCGGAAACATTCTGGGCAACCAAGTGGTGTTCCCTGATCGTTACGCCCCGACCGACACGTTCTTTGGGATCAACTGCGCGCAGGCCAACAACGTCACCATCGCCACCAACGAGGTCCACAACGGCATCGCCGGATTCTACACGGACACAGGCGACTCCTCCGATGTCACCATTCGCGACAATGTGTTCACCGGAGTCCGTCGCGGGGTCTACCTGAACGGCACGATCAGCAACGAGCCGGGAGCCAAGGATCCGCCTCGCGCGATGGATAACTTCCAGATCCTTCGGAATCGGATTGAGCTGGATCCCGCCGCGCCTTCGGATGTCGTGGGCGTCTTCCTCAACAACACATCCTCCCCTCATCATTCGGCCCCGTGCATGCGCCACCGGATATCGGGAGTGGTGATCCGCGACAACAGCTTCGGCTTCGCGAAAGGAAGCCCACCGACCGTCAAGGAGCGCTACGCCGTGGTGATCGCCGCGAACCACGCCTACGACGCGGCGTCGCGCCAAGGCATCGCCGATGTTCTGGTGTCGGACAACGAGATCCAGGAGGGCAGCCGGCTGGGCCATCGGAACAAGGTCCACTACGATGACTGCAATCCCAGGCCGGCGGGCGCCGCGGTGAAGGCCGCGAACGCTCATCGGGTGAGAGGTTGGCACCAGGCGCCGGAGGGCAGCGTCGCTCCGCCGATCCAATGGGATCCGTGATGAGAGGAGATCGCTGAGCGAGGACGGCGGATCTCACCCGCGCGATCAGCGCGCATCAGCCGACGCCAGCCTGGGCGTGACGCCGCTTTTGAGCGGGTTCGCGTCCATCTCGCCCGCCAGCTTTCCGTCCTTGGCGGTCCACGCCAGCGTTTTGCCGTTGAAGAAGCTTGCGATGACGCGCTTGGCGTCGTGGCTGAAGGTCACGCTGAGCGGCAGCTCGTTCTCGGTCTCCATCGCCTTCTTCTTGTTCCCGTCCCCGTCCCAAATCTGGATTTTCCCGTTCCGACCGCAGCTGACGATTTGTCCGTCGTGGGAGTAGGACAGGCTGAGCGCGCCGCCGGGATGGGCGGGCCAGGTCTTCACCTGCTTGCCCCCCTCCGTCTCCCAGGTTCGGATGGATCCATCTTCGGAGCACGAGGCGAGCACCTTCGAGTCGCCTCGCCAGCTCAGCCCCCGGATGCACGTCGAATGTCCGGAGAGCGCGAACACCTCCTGGCCGTTCTCGGGGTCCCATACGTGAATGTTGCCGTTGCGGTCGCCGCTCGCGACATACTGTCCGCTAGGGCTGAACGCGATCGCCGTCACCCAATCGGTGTGCTTCTTGATCTTGTGCTCGAGCTCGCCCGTGGCTGTGGAGTGGATCTTGAGGAGACGGCTCGGCCCCCCGAGCGCGACGCGCGATTGATCCGGGCTGATGTCCGCGGCCAGCACGGTGTCGAACTCGCCGCCCAGGACGGTCATGGGCTTTCCAGTCGCCACATCCCACAACGCCACGCGGCCTGACTTGCCTCCCTGGCCTCCGGCGGCGAGCACCAGGCTTCCGCTGCGCGAGAACTTCACCAGGGAAGGCTGCCCGTTGGTGAACGGCAGCACGCCAAGGCAGGCGAGGGTCTCGGCGTTGTAGAGGAAAATCTGCTTTTGGCCGGTGATCGCAAGCGCCGGCGCCCAGGGACTCGACGCCACGCTCAGGACGGGGCCCGGCCGTTCGGTCTTCACGAGCGGTTGAGTGGAAAGGCCCGTCGGCATCGCCGCGGGCCCGGAGGGCTTGCCGTCGTTTGAGAGCTTGAGGGTAAGATCCACCGCGGGCTTCGCCGCGGCGATCGCTTTGCTGCCGCTGGACTCCAGCAGACCGTCGTTGATCCAGCGCTTGAAGACGTCCAGCTCCTTGTCCGGCAGCTTCGGTTTGTTGGGCGGCATCTCCGGCTCCTCCTGATGCGTCAGGACCCGGTAGAGCTTGCTGGAGTCCGCGCTGCCGCTCTGCACAATCGCCCCGGAGCCGCTTCCTTTGATCGCTCCCGCGTAAGTCGTCAGGTCCAGGTCGGCCTTCTTTTTGTCAGGGTTGTGGCACTTCGCGCAGTAGTTCTCCACAAGAGGGAACACATGATCCTGGTAGGTGGTCTTGGATTGCGCGAAGAGCGCAGGACCGAGCGAAAGAGAAAGCGAAACCCCCAGAAAGCCGCGACAGAACCAACCCTGCAGGGGCGGCCCCCAGGCGGGGCGGGGGACGAGGCGGGCGAACTCGTATGGCATGGGGTCAGTGGTTGAAAATAAACTCCTTCGAGTTCAACAGAGCCCAAAACATGTCGTTCAGCACGGTGGGCGCATCCGCGCCGTCCTTCAAGAACTCCCCCAGCTTCCGGGACTCCTCGGCCGTGGGCTTCCGCGCCAGGCATCGGACATACAGATCCTCGACGACTTGCTCCGGCTTCCGCCCGTCCTTGATCTGTCGTTTCACGACCTCGCCTTGCGCGATCTTTTCCTGCGTCGTGGCGCCGTTGAGCAGGTGGAGGGCTTGCGAAAGATTCGGCTCCGTACGGACTTCGCAGGAACAGACGGTCCCGCGCGTGGCCCTTCCGAAAGTGCGGAGGAAATAATTGTTCACGTTTCCATCGGCGATCTCCACGGCCCGCGCGCCTTTGGGAAGCCCCTGGAACTTGTTCTTGGTGTCGGTGACCTGGGTGATCACGTCGAGGAGAACCTCGGCGCGCAAGCGCCGAATCGATCCGTGGGCGAAGTTGCGGTCGTCCATCGCGTTGCTCTCATTCGCGCGGGTGGAAAGCTGGTAGGCGCGCGAAGCGCAGATATCCCTGACAAGCTTTCGGAAGTCATAGCGATATTCCGTGAACTTTGCCCCCAGCGCCTCGAGAAGCTCGGGGTTGCTCGCCGGATTGCTCACGCGCACGTCGTCCACCGGATCGATGATGCCTTTGCCCAGGAAGTGAGCCCAGACGAGGTTGGCGAGATTGCGGGCGAAGAACGGGTTTTCGGGGGAGGCGATCCATTTGGCCAGGGCGTCGCGGCGGGATTCGCCCTCGGCAATCACGGGCTGGGCGCCTCCGAGAAACTTGGGAGCCATCACCCGGCCGCCCACGGGGTGCTTGACCTCCCCGTCGGGACGATCGAACACGATCGTCTCGCGCGGATCCTCGCCCGGCTTGCGTCCGATGCGCGCAAAGAACCCGGCGAAGCTGTAGTAGTCGTTCATCGTCCAGCGGTCGAACGGATGATTGTGGCATTGGGCGCACTGAATGCGCATGCCCATGAGCACCTGGGCGCAGTTCTCGGTGAGCTTCAGAGTGTCGGTCTGAACCTGGTAATAGTTGGCCTGCGGGTGCTGGAAAGTGCTTCCGGACCCTGTCAGGAGCGAGCGCACCACCTGGTCGATCGGGACGTTCGCGATGAGCTGGTCTCGGAGCCAATCGTAGTACTGGAGCGCCGCCTTGTAGCTGAACTGATCCTGCACCGACCGGATCTGAAGCAGCTCCGCGAACTTCATCACCCAGATGTCCGCGAACTCCTTTCTCTGGAGCAGCTCATCGATGAGCTGCTCGCGCTTTCCCGCGCTGAGGCCGTCGCTGAACTCGCGGACCTGGTCCGGGCTGGGAAGGGTCCCGGTGATGTCGATGTAGGCGCGCCGGATGAAGGTGGCGTCGTCGCAGATATCGCTGGGCGTCATTCGCAGCTTCTTCAGCTTCGCGTGGACGTGGCGGTCGATATAGTTGTTTTCGGGCCATTCAGCCGCGCTGGCGTGGCTGCCCTCAGGAACAACGATGACCTGCGACCCCACGGTGTGGGTCGCGAATCGGGCCATGACGAACGCTTCGCCGCGCTGGCCCGACGTCACGAGCCCGTCGCCGATCTTGGCGGCGGTCTCATTGTTGCTGAAGAAAACGGCCAGCGGCGTGACATCGCGGTCGCTTCCGTCGGAATAGGTCGCGCGCACTACGAACTTTTGCTTGGCGTCCTTGCCTTCAAGCACGACCTGCCGCGGCAGGATTTCCAGTCCCACCACGCTCGCGACGTTCGTCTTGTCCTTTGGCGCCCCGGCCTTCAGCCAGTCGAGGAGGCAGCGATAGAGCGCGCTGTCGGGCTTGAAGCGCTCGCCGCCGCCGTGCGGGACCTGCGCGGTGGCCTTGGAAAGAATCAAGCTCTCCTCGGGGATGGCGAGGTTCACGCGCCGCCCCACCATCTCCTGCGTGAGCGCCGCGTAGTCGCCGTCCGGGTCGTAGCCGAACAGGGAAAGATGAAACCCCTCCTTGCCCCGCGAAGCGCCGTGGCAGGCTCCGCTGTTGCAGCCAGCCTTCATAAGAACCGGCATCACGTCCTTGTGAAAACTGATCGGACGCTCGAGCTTCGCCTGGGTCGTCGTGATCGGAATGGTCGCCTGCTTCTCGCCGTAGCGAACGTTCAGCGCGGTCTTCCCGTCGGATTGCGAAATCACGAAGCCATCGATGAATCGGGCGATCGATTTGTCCGCCACCGAGATCGAGGCGAGCGTGGTGAGGTCGCGCGTCGAGCCGTCGACCAACACGCCCTGAACGACGATCGACTGCTGGTCCGAGTGGTCCTCGAGATGGATCTCCGCGGGGAAAACATGCAGCTCGGCGATGGGGATAGGCTTGAACATCGACACCACTCGCTGCCAGCTGAGGGGTCCGCGCAAGAGCCCGAAGGCCACGCCTCCCGCCGCCAACACAAAGCCGGCCGCAATCGCGAGCCTGCGAGCGGAGAAGCGACGAGCGCCGTGAGCCCCCGAGGCGGAGGGAGTCTCTTGCGTGGGAGCCGCGAGCGGCGCGACGGCGGGGACCCCTGCGGGGGCGAGGGGCTCGTTCGAAGCCGACACCACAAAGGGCTTGGCGCAAACCGGGCAGGACAGCGAGTGGCCGATCCAAGCCGCGTCGGCCTCGATGTGCTGGGAACAGTGAGGGCAGGAGAATTTCATTTGCCCGGAGTCTTGGTTTCCAACGCGGCCACTTTCTTCGGCTCCGCGGGGGCCTTCTTCGGCGGGACAATCCGGAGGATGCCGCCGCTGCCCACCGCCTGAACAATCGTGTCCGAGCCTTTCTTGATCTGCACCTGACAGGAGAGGCTCTTGTGCGATCCCGGAGCGATCTTCGGATCCAGCACAATGTCGAAGGCCACCTCCTTGTCGTCCTTCGTGATCTCCTTGTCGGGCGCGGTGACTTTGTCCGGGAGTCCGACCAGGCGCGCGACAGCCTTGCCTTCGAACGGCTCCTTCTGGTCCAGCGCGCACTTGATCTGGATGGTCTTGCCGGCCTCCGTCGTCACTGGGGAAATCTTCCCGACAATGAAAGGCTCCGTGACGCGGATGGGCGTGAGATCGGACGAGGTGAAGATCGTGCCGCCCTTGTGCGGAGCGGAAGCCAGCGCGACGATCTTCCAGGTGGCGAGCGCGGCGTCGCCCTTCGCGTTGATGGCGTACTCGGCGGCGCTCTTGCCCTTCGGGATGATCACCTCGGTCTCGGATGAAATGCCCGGCGGATTCCAGAGCATCTTCACGCTGATAGGGTCGTCAAAGCCAGGGCGCCGATCCGCTTTGACCCGGAGCTTCATGCTCCCGGAACGGACCAGGGGCACACTGGGGGCCTCCAACGTCAGCTCGAATGGAACTTCCTGGATGACCGCCACGGGCAGGCGATCGGTGTGCGTGGCGTAGTAGACCTGGTCATTGCCCGCGCGGACCAACTCGAGCTTGTGCCGATAAGCGGACTCCACCGTCTTGTCGGCGGCGCGCGGCCGCGCGAGCGGTTCCACCAGCGATGAGGACAGCTCGGCCTCGGGCGTGGCGGCGAACACCCAGGGCATGGTATCCACGCCGGCGGGCATCATTTCAGCGTGCAGCGAGACGCCCGGGGGCAGACCCGGGATCGAGAAGGTGAGGTCTCCGTTGAAGTTCGCTCGCTTCACGTTCAGGAGGGTCGCCATCCGGTTGCCTCGGGCCACGGCGATGAACTGGCGCGACTGCGTGTCGTTGCGAGCGACCTCAGGGATGCCCAGCGTGACCGACGATGCGGGCGGCCGGATCTCGATCCGATACACATAGTCGGCGCCGCCCGAGCGGAGCTGGTCGAAGATCTTGAGATAGTAAACCCCGGCCTCCTCAGGAGTGAACTTGATGACGCTGTCGACGCCCGCGGCATCGTCGTTCGAGTCGATGACCTTGCCTTTGATGTCAAGGAGCTGGAGCACGGGATCCAGAGGGGATCGCACCCGACGCGCGTAAACGGCGATTTCCAGAGCCTGTTTCCGGGCGGCCTTGAACGAGAACCAGTCCGATTCTCCCGGGAGGGAGATGATGCCATTGAACGCCACCGGGCCTTCCCGGAGCGACGCGGTCGCGTGCGCCTGGTCATGATTGCCGGCGGACTCGAGCACATTCGGGAAAGGACTGACGCGAAAGCGATTCGCGGACGGCGCCTTCAATCCCTGGCTTTCCGCAATGAGGGGGAAATCGCCCGCGGCGGTTTTGGGAAGATGCACCACCGTTTCAAGCGAGCCGGCCGGATCCCCCAAGAACTGAACCTTCACATCGGTCCCGGCCTGCCCTCCGGGCGGAAAGACAGCGGTCGGACGCGGAAAGGAGCCCAGGTGGAGCCGGTAATGGGAATCGTTGCCGCCGCCCCAGGACGTGTCGCGCAGCATCACGTAGTAGAAACCCGATTTCTTCGCGATAAACGAGATGACGGGATCCTGGAGAAACAGGACCGAATCATCGCACTCCGCCACGATTTTTCCGTCATCGTCGAGCACGGCGACGTAGGCGTCGAAGAGCGCGCGTCCCAGTCGGATGGCCTCCACCTCCACGCTGAATCGCTCGCCTTTCTTCGCCTCCACCTTGAAGTAGTCCGCGTCCTCCGCGGTGATCACGCCGGTGACGGTGGTGTTGGCCGGCACGATCTGGGCTTTGCTCAGCTCGTTGTTCGGCTCGACCTCCTTGTTCACCGGCAGGGCGCCCACGAAGAAGGTCCGCAGCTCGCTGAGACCGGTGAGAGTGCGCAGCCTCAGCTGGTGCTCGCCGAGGGCGCAGTCCGGGGCGATCCGGAGCAGGGATTTGACCGTTTTGCCGTCCTTGGACGGCTGGAGCGTTACCACCTTGATCCCGGCGTCATAAAGGATGAGTTCCTTCGCGTCGTCCAGCCGGGCGCCCGAGAGCGTGATTTCGATGTCGACGCCGAGCTTGCCTCCCGCCGGACTGACAGATCCAACCGTCGGCGAGACCGCAAACGCGGCGCTGGTCCAAAGCGAGGCGATGGCGACGATCCCGGCGCGGAGCATAGTCACGCGATGACTCCCGTCACCACCTCGCCATCCTTGACTATTTTCACAGGGCGATCGCCGGGCGCGAGCAGCGCCTTCTCGTAGTCGATGCCGATCTGCTGATAAAGCGTGGCCGCGAGATTCGGCACCGTCACCGGATCATGATCGGGCTCGCCGCCGGTGACGTCGCTGGCGCCATGAGCATAGCCGCGCTTCACGCCGCCTCCCGCCATGACAACGCTGAAGACCTTCGGGTAGTGGTCGCGTCCGCCGGTGGCGTTGATCTTGGGCGTGCGGCCGAACTCCGATGACACCAGCACCAGGGTGCTGTCCAGCATGCCCCGCTCGTCGAGGTCCCGGATGAGCGTCGCGAAAGCCTGATCGAATCGGGGCAGCTGGTTGCCAATGCCATTCTTGATGTTGTCGTGGTGGTCCCATCCTCCGTACGTGAGCGACACGAACCGGACCCCCGCGGCCACGAGCCGCCGCGCCAGGAGCATTCTTTGGCCCGCTTCATTCCGACCGTACTCATCGCGGAGTTTGTCCGGCTCATCCTTGATCGAGAAGGCCGCGCGGGCCTTCTCGGAGCTGACCATGGAGTAAGCCCGGGCGTAGAAGGAATCCATGCCGGCGAGCGCGTCGGATTTCTCGAGCTGGCTGAAGTGGGAGTCGACGATCGCCCGCATCTCCTTGCGCTGGTTGAAGCGCTTCTCGGTGATGCCATCGGGCAGCGACAGATCCCGCACCTTGAAATCGCCCGCCGCCGGATCGTTTCCGAGACTGAATGGCCCAAAGGCGGACCCGAGGTAACCAGTCCCCGCGAAAGTGGTCGGGAGATTCGGGATGCAGACGTACGGGGGAAGATCGTTGCGCGACCCGAGCTCGTGGGAGACAACGCTGCCGAAGCTCGGGAACTGGAGCGCGGGGCTGGGGCGATACCCGGTGAACATGTTGTGCGTGCCCCGGTCATGATCGGCCTCTCCGTGCGTCATGCTGCGGATCACCGTGATCCGGTCGGCCATCTGCGCGGTCTTGGAGAGGTGCTCGGAGAAGTGAACCCCATCGATCTTGGTGCGAACGGTTCCCAGGGGCCCCCGATACTCCAGGGGCGCGAGAAGCTTGGGGTCCCAGGATTCCTGGGCGGCCATGCCGCCGGGGAGGTAGATATGGATGACGGATTTGGCGGCGGGCTCCTTGGACTTGGCCTTGCCATCAACCACGGAAGCGCCACGGGCCTGGAGTTCCAGGAAGCGACCCAGGGTCAGCCCGAAGGCGCCCAGGGATCCGACTTGGAGGAACTCGCGGCGGGAGGGACGCCAGAGATGTTCGGAGCTGTTGCACCAGCTGGGGCGATAGGGCTTAGGCATAAACAGACACAGTGGTTTCCAGGACTCTATAGCGATTGTTCCTGAAGTTGACCAGAGCAACCCTGAGATATCACGCGGCAGGGGCGCCGGAGGTCAGTCGTCAAAGGGCAACCTAGCCTAGACCCCCGTCGGTATCAACAGGGATCGGGGGTATCGACGCTCCCAGCGCCGCCGAAAACGCCAGCGCTTTTGCCTTCGCCCACCCGCTCGTTGTCTCTAGGTTCCTCGCGTTTCAGGTTGCCCATCATCGCACGATAGATCCTTAGACCTGTGTTGAAGCTTATCAACTCCCTCCTGCCCGCGGCATTCGGCTGTGTCGGCGCGCTTGTCGCGCTGTTGCCAGGTCTTTCCATAGCCGCAACACCCTTGAAATGGTCCTCCCACGCCGGCTATCGGTCGATGCAGGTCGCCCCCCCCTCGCCGAAGCGCGAGGGCTTCACCCGGTTGTCGCCTGAGTCCACGGGGGTCCGTTTCACCAACCACCTTTCGGCGTCCGCCTGGATCACGAATGTGATGCTGCTCAACGGATCCGGCGTCGCCGCGGGGGATGTGGACGGGGATGGATGGTGCGATCTGTTCTTCTGCCGCCTTGAGGGAAGGAACGCGCTTTATCGCAACCTCGGCGGCGAACGCTTCGAACTGGTTCCCGACGCCATCGAGGGCGAGCCCGCGGATCTCATGGCCAGCGGATGCGCTTTCGCCGACATCGACGGCGATGGCGACCTCGATCTTATCGTGAATTCGCTGGGGCAGGGGACGTTCGTCTTCATGAACGACGGACGCGGCCATTTCACGAAAGCCCAGGAGCTCAACCGGGGCCGCGGAGGCACGTCGCTGGCATTGGCCGATATCGACGGCGATGGCGACCTCGATCTCTATGTTGCCAACTATCGCACCTGGACGTTTCGCGATCGGCCGTCGAGCCGGGTGACCGTGGGCAACAGCGGCGGACACCCCGGTGTGACGCACTTCGAAGGCCGGCCCGTGAGCGATCCCGATCTCGTCGGCCGATTCCAGATGACGCCCGACGGCGGACTCGAGGAGAACGGCGACGAGGACCTGCTCGCCTTGAACGACGGAAAGGGACACTTCACCCCGGTGTCCTTCACCGACGGACGGTTCCTGGACGAAGCGGGCGTCGCCCTGAAAACGCCGCCCTACGACTGGGGCATGTCGGTGATGATGCGCGATCTGAACGGCGACGGCGCGCCCGATATTTACGTCTGCAACGACTTCGCCTCTCCCGACCGGATCTGGATCAACGACGGGAAGGGGAACTTCCGGGCGATGCCCACGCTGGCGATCCGATCCTCCAGCAGGTTCTCGATGGGCATGGATGTCGGCGATCTCAATCGCGACGGCTTCGACGACCTGTTTGTCGTCGACATGCTCAGCCCGCATCATGGCAAACGTCATGTGCAAATCGGCAATCTCAAGGGGGAGCCGCATCTGCCCGGCGATTTCTTGAACCGCCGCCAATACTCGAGAAACACCCTGCTGCTGAACCGCGGCGATGGAACCTACGCGGAAATCGGAAACATGGCGCGCGTTTCCGCCACCGAGTGGACCTGGGGCGTCGTTCTCCTGGACGTCGATCTGGACGGGTACGAAGACATCCTGGGGACGACGGGAAATGAAATCGATTCAATGAACATCGATGTGACCAACGAGCAGCAGGCGAAGCGCTCCCACGGCAAGATGACTCCCCGCGAGGTGCTGGAGCTCAGGACTCTTTACTCGCGGCTGGAGGCGCCGAAGATCGCGCTGAGGAATCGCGGCGACCTGACCTTTGAGAACGCGGGCGCTCGCTGGGGATTTGATTCCATCGGAGTGGCGCACGGCATCTGCCTCGCGGATCTCGACAATGATGGAGACCTCGACGTGGTCGTCAACAGCCTCAACGGACCCGCCGAGATCTACCGTAACGAATGCGCCGCGCCGCGCGTCCAGGTGCGGCTGATGGGCAGGCCTGGAAACACGCAGGGGATCGGCGCGCGACTGAAAGTGTCGGGAGGCCCCATGGCTCAGACCCAGGAAGTCATCGCGGGAGGACGTTATTTGTCCGGAGATCAGCCGATCCGCGCGTTCGCGGCGAACACGAACCAGCGCCCGATGACGGTGGAGGTGATCTGGCGCGATGGCACGCGCGGCGAGGTCTCCGGGATTCCTCCCAATCAGATCGTCGAGATATCGCAGCAGGCCGCGACCCCGTCCTCTCGCTCCACAAACGTCGCGGCGGCGCCTCCGCTCTTCGAGAATATGAGCGCTCTCCTGCGCCACACGCACCACAAGGAGGCGTTCGATGATTTCGAGCGCCAGCCTCTGTTACCCTACCGCCTCAGCCAGCTCGGCCCTGGGGTGTGCTGGCACGACGTCGATGGGGATGGCTGGGAGGATTTGCTCATCGGCGGCGGGAAGGGCGGGGCGATCGCGGTGTTCAAAAACCAGGCGGGGAAGGCGTTTGAGCTGCGGCGCGAAATGCCTTTTGGTCGAAAGCTCGGACGCGATCAAACCACGATCCTCGCCAGCGGAACCACCATCTTCGCCGGCTCCTCGAACTACGAGGACGGGTCGACAAACGGAGGAGGGATGCGGCTCTACAGCACTGACCAGAAGGTGACGGGCGAGACTCTTCCCGGGCTTGCGTTCAGCGTGGGTCCGATGGCGATGGCGGACATCGACCAGGACGGCGATCTCGATCTCTTCATCGGCGGCCGCGTCATCCCCGGACGCTACCCCGAGGCCGCGCCCTCGCATTTCTATCGGAACGACGGCGGCCGATTTTTCTTTCGGCGTTCTTTTGAGTCCCTCGGCCTCGTCACGGCGGCCTTGTTCACGGATCTCGACGGCGACGGCCGCCCTGAGTTGGTCGTGGCCTGCGAATGGGGAAGCCTTCGGGTGTTCAAGCTGACCTATTTCGACGCGCGGGAGATCACGAGCGAGCTGGGCCTCGACGAGATCACGGGCCGCTGGAGCGGCCTCGCCGCGGGAGACTTCGACAATGACGGACGAATGGACCTCGTCGTAAGCAACTGGGGCTTGAACGGATCGCCGCAGGCCTTCGCCAAGGACGGATTGCGCATCGTGAGCGGCGATTTCTCGCGCAACGGGAACTGCGACCTGCTCGAGGCGTACCAGGATCGCGAGACGAGCGCCGTCGTTCCTTCCCGACTCTATTCAGTCGTTGAGAACGCTCTGCCGTTCCTCAAGGAGAAAGTTCCCACCTTTGAAGCCTATGCCCGCATGAGCGTGAGCAATCTGCTTGGCGATCGCGTTTCCTCCGCCAGGTGGCGGCATGCGCGGCGGCTGGAGTCCATGGTGTTCCTGAACCGCGGCGGGCGCTTCGAAGCGCGGGCGCTTCCGGCCGAGGCGCAGTGGGCCCCGGGCTACGGCGTTTCGGTGGCGGACTTCGATGGCGACGGGAACGAGGACCTGTTTCTCGCGCAGAACCTGTTCGCGCTCCCGGCGGATCAGTGGCGCATGGACGCCGGCCGCGGGCTTCTGCTGCGGGGCGACGGGCATGGCGGCTTCGACGCCATGCCCGGACAACTGAGCGGCGTCCAGATTTACGGCGAGCAGCGCGGGTGCGCCGCGGCGGACTTCGATCAGGATGGAAGAGTCGACCTCGTCGTGGGCCAGAACGCCGGCCCCACCCAACTGCTGCGCAACCGCGGCGCGCGTCCGGGAGTCCGCGTCCGGCTGCGCGGCAGTGATCGAAACACGGACGCGGTGGGCGCTCAGCTTCGAATGCGATACGGCGATCGCCAGGGTCCGATGCGCGAGTCGCACATGGGATCGGGACACTGGTCGCAGGACGGAAGCGTGATGGTCTTCGCCGACAAGAACGCGCCGACGGAACTGGAGGTCCACTGGCCGCCGCGAGGCGAGGTTGTGAAGTATCCGATGAAGCCGAGCTATCACGACATCACAGTGCGCGTCGACGGCACGATCGTGGAGAACGAGCGGCCCGCGCCAACCGACGCGCCGGCGGCCTCCCATTAGCGCGCGCCGCAAAGCGTGAATGGCTCGCCTTTGACGCGAAGAGGACAGGATGTCGAGACTCGCGCTGGCGCGCTTTCGCCACGGGCCTCCCCGCTATCGATCCGCGCCCGCGGCGGCGGGCGGAGAGGGAGGCTTCGGCTTTAATGGCCAGTCGGGGTCGTCTGTTCGCGCGGACTTCAGGATGGCTTCCACTTTTTCCACAACGTCGGGGCGCGCCGCGGCGACGTTGTTCGTTTCTCCGATGTCCGATTTCAAATTGTACAGCTCAAGCTTGCCGCCCGCTTCGTTGCGAATCCCTTTCCAATCTCCGACGCGCGCCGCCTGCTTGCTCCCCCCTTCGTGAAACTCCCAGTACAGATGGGCGTGGCGGTTGGTCGTGGCGAGCCCCAGGAGATCGCGGTACATGGAGAGGCCATCGATGCCTTCGGGCCTCGGCAAGAGCGCGCAGTCGGTGAGAGTGGGGAGCAGGTCCCAGAACGCCCAAAGCTCCTCGCTCACTCGTCCCGCCGGGATGCGTCCCGGCCATCGCGCGATGAGCGGCACGCGAATGCCGCCCTCATACATGTCCCGCTTGATCCCGCGCAGAGGCCCGGAGCTCTTGTGAAACTCGGCCTTTACGCCGCCTTCGGAGTGCGGCCCATTGTCGCTGGTGAACAAGACGAGCGTGTTGGTTTCCATCTTGTAGGCGCGCAGGATATCCAGGACACGGCCGACGTCTCGATCCATTCGCGTGATCATCGCGGCCTTGTTCTTCTCGGGAGCGGGCCAGGGCTCGGACGAGTAAGGCGCGTCGGATGGAATCTCCATCCCGTTCCCGGTCGCGCGACCGAGCTCGTTGTTCGCGTGCGGAAGGGTCCACGCGAGATAGAGAAAGAACGGCCTGAACTGAGCGGTGCGAAGATAGTTGGTGGTCATCTGCATGAAAAGGTCCTGAGCGTACAGGCCCTTCCTGCCGTTCTCGTTTTGAGGGAGAGCCCAGGGCTCGCCATTGCGGAAGAGATTGGAGGGGTAGTAGTCGTGGGCATGGACCTGATCCAGATAGCCGCGCCACTCCTCAAACCCTTGGCGGTTCGGTTCGCCGCTTGAGCCGGCCTGCCCGAGTCCCCATTTTCCGAAGAGCGCGGTCTGATACCGGCCTTTCTGAAGCAGGCTGGCGAGGAGTCCTTCGCCCGGGAGCAAGGGCCGCTGGTCGTTGCCACGGATACGCTGATGTCCGGTGTGCCGGCCGGTCATCAGGACGGCCCGCGAAGGAGCGCAAACCGTGCTGCCGGCGTAGAACTGAGTGAAGCGCGCCCCTTCGCGCGCCAGTCGATCCAGGTTGGGCGTCCGGATGCGCTGCTGGCCGTAGCATCCGAGATCCCCATAGCCCAGATCGTCGGCGACGATGAGCAGGATGTTCGGCTGCCTGCGAGCCATCGCCGCTTCCACCAGCGCACGGGCGTCGTTGGCCGCGCCTTGCGCGAACGCGGGGCCGGTCAGAGCCAGGGCGAGGATCAACGCCCAGCCCCTGGTCCAGGGCGTATGGAATGGCCGCGGAGCGGAGCTCGAGCCCTTGAGGGAGGATGTTGTCGTGAGGGGCATGATCATTCAGGAGAGGGGTCGCGTTTCTCAATGTCGGGGCTGTCGAACGAAGAGCGCGCCTCGCACTCGCGCGCGAATTTTGTAGAGTCGTTGATCGCAGGCGAGGTAGAGGCTCCTGCCATCGCGATCGCCGAAGGTCACGTTTGAGCAGAACCGCGGCGCCGGAATCAATCCGAGCGCTTTGCCGCCGGGATCCACCACCCACACGCCTCCGCGGCCAGGGAGGTACAGGTTGCCAAGCTCATCGATGGTCATGCCATCGGTGTCGGATCGGTTTTCAACGGGCGGGTCGAAAAAAATCTTCCCTGGCCCCGTGATGCCGTTGGGCATGACCGGGAACGAGCGCCAAAGCTTCTCGTGGCTGTCGCCCACGTAGAGGGTCCTTCCGTCGTTCGAAAGCCTCAAGCCCTTGGGCAGCGTCATGTCGCTGATCAGCTTCACAAGCTCCCCGCTCCTGCGTAGGAGGTAGACGCCGCTTTTCGTTCGGTTCGCGAAATCGGGGTCCGTGAAGTAGATGTTGCCGCGGAGGCCCTCAACGAGGTCGTTGGGTTGATTGAGCCGATCGTCATGGAGCAAGGTTTCGACGCGTCGAGGCTGGAATTCACCCAGCGTGTACCGCAATACGCGATGTCCGAAAGCCTGGGCGCCGAGCAATCTGCCGTCGCGGGACAGGAGAATGCCGTTCACTCCCTCGGTCCGATCGGCCCAGACCACAGCGCGTCCCGGCGCCTCCAACCTGAGGATGCAAGTGTCCTCCTTGCTCTTTCCGGAAACGGTGAAGTAGAGCTTCTGCGCGGCCGGATCCCAGGCAAGTCCACCAAAGGATCGTGGATCGGCGTACATTTCCTCGAGCCGCGCTCCCGGAACGATCGTGGGAGGCATGTTCGTTTCGATCGCCCGCGCGCTCCCGGTCAGCATGGCGACCAGCGCCCAGAGAACGCGACGAGGGAACCGAGGAAGCGCGCGGCGCCACGGCTCGCCGTTGGCGCGAGGCCGGGTTTTCGTGGATCGCGTTCTTAGCGGGCGCATCGCGGGGATCCTATGGATGGGAAGCGCGAGGGTGAAGAGTGAAAATGTCGGAGGAGCGCTCGATCATTGCTCGCGTTGGGCCGCGAGAGGTCGACGGGAGGGCTGAAACGCGCGGCTTCGCCTTCTTATGCGTCTCGTTTCGATGAAGGGAAGGCATTGATGAGGAAACCGTGGGTTGAGATTTTCCTCCAAAACCGTTTTCTTCCGTTGAATTCTCCCCGTGCGTTTCTAATATGCGGCCCGAGTTTCTATACGCGACATGAATCACAGCGCCGTTGCCGCTCCGGCTTGGACGATCGAGGATGCCCGCCATCTGTACAACATCAGGCGCTGGGGCGCGAGCTACTTTGACATCAATGCCGCGGGGCATGTGGTGGCGACTCCCGTGCAGGGAACGGGCGCCGCGGTCGAGTTGACCGACATCATCGAGGAGGCGAGAGCCCGCGGGCTGCGCTTTCCTCTGCTGATCCGATTTCAGGACATCCTCCGGCATCGGGTCGAGAGCATCAACCTCGCCTTCCGCGCCGCGATCAAGGAGTTCAACTTCCAGGGGAGGTATCGCGGAGTGTTCCCGATCAAGGTGAACCAGCTCCGGGAGGTCGTGGAGGAGATTCTAGACGCGGGGAAGCCGTTCCAGTTCGGTCTTGAGGTCGGAAGCAAGCCCGAGCTTTACGCCGGTCTCGCCCTGCAGAATCAACCCGACGGGATGATCATCTGCAACGGCTACAAGGACGCGCAGTTCATCCGGATGGCGCTTCTCGGAATCAAGCTCGGCCGCCGCGTGATCATGGTGGTGGAGAAGTTGGAGGAGCTGCGGCACATCGTGACCCTCTCCAAGCAGTTCGGCGTCGAGCCCCTGATCGGAATCCGCGCGCGCCTGATGAGCAAGGGCGCCGGCAAATGGGCCGAGAGCGGCGGCGAGAACGCCAAGTTCGGGCTGAGCACCGCGGAGCTCCTCGACGCGACCGCGCTCCTCGAGTCCGAAGGGCTCGGCCACTGCTTCAAGCTCCTGCACTTCCATATCGGCTCGCAGGTTCCCGACATCCTCACCGTCAAGAAGGCCGTCCAGGAATGCTCACGGCTCTACGCGAAGCTGCGTAAGATGGGCTTCGCGATCGAGTTCATCGACGTGGGGGGCGGGCTCGGCGTCGATTACGACGGCAGCCGGTCGGCATTCGACAGCTCCACCAACTACACGCTCCAGGAGTACGCGAACGACATCGTCTATTACATCGCCGACGTCTGCAATGTGGAGAATGTCCCGCATCCCGACATCGTGAGCGAGAGCGGGCGCGCGATCGTCGCCCACCACAGCGTGCTGGTCGTCGAGGTGTTCGGCTCCATTGAGAAGAACCGCCCCAGCACCGCGCTGACCTATGGCGAGGACGAGCACGCGCTGGTTCGCGAGCTCCTGGATATCCGGAAAAACCTCGCCAAGCTGAACAAGCTCGAGGCCTACCATGACGCCCTGGAGCACAAGGAGGACGCCCATCAGATGTTCACCCTGGGACTGCTGAGCTTGCCCGACAAGGCGAAGATCGAGTCGCTCTTCTGGGAGGTGGGCCGCGAGGTCGTCGACGGATTTCGCGGGCAATCCTACATCCCCGAGGAGATCCGCAAGCTGGAGGATCTGCTGGGCGATCAGTATCTCTGCAACTTCTCTGTTTTCCAATCGCTCCTCGACCACTGGGCCCTGGGACAGCTGTTCCCGATCATGCCGATCAGCCGACTGGACGAGCGACCGACCCGCGAGGCGACGCTGGTGGACATCACTTGCGATTCGGACGGCCAGATCAACAAGTTCATCGATTTGCGCGACGTGAGGGACACCTTGCCGCTGCACGAGCTCCGCAAGAACGCCAACGGGCAGGAGCCCTACCATCTGGGCTTCTTCCTGATGGGCGCCTACCAGGACATCATGGGCGATCTGCACAATCTCTTCGGCCGCGTGAATGAAGTGCATGTCTTCCTCGATCCGGATGAGCCCGCGGGCTACTACATTGAGGAGATCATTGAGGGTTCAACGGTGGTGCAGGCCCTCTCTGCCGTGCAATACGACGAGAACGAGCTGAAGCGGCAGATGAAGGCCCAGATCGACGAGGCCATCAAGTCCGACCGAATGAAGCCCTCGGAGGGGATGCGCCTTCTGGACGACTACGAGAAGGGGCTCCGGGAGTACACCTACCTGGGAATCAATTGACCGGTGAATCCGTGGCCTCCAGAGGGAGCAGCGAGCCTGCCCTCCCGCTCGCCAGGCGCGTCGCGCTCGGCGGTTCGCTCCCGATGACCGCGGCCGGGGACAGTCGGGCGGACACGGGCCACGAGCCGGGGAAGGATCCCTTGCTGCCCGCTTTGGGGAAACTGGTTCGCGGGTTGAGCTGCCTTTTCTGGGGAGTGCCGATCCTTCTGGTGGCGTCCGTGCAGACCGCCAAGGCGGAGCCCGCCCGCAACCTTCACCTCTGGTCGACTGTCGGAGCGTTCGCTCTCGTGGCCTATGGCGTCCACCTGCTGGGCGCGTTTCAGCCCCAAGAGCGGATCTGGCAGCGCGCGGTCGACCGGGCGAGGCTTGTGTCCCTTCTCAACCTCGGATTCTCGCCATTCCTCTACTACTGGAGCCGCGTTCCATCGAACGGGATGTTCCAGAGCATGCTGGATCTTCTGGTGGTCTGCTTCCTTTCTTTTCTCATCGAGATGAACCCTCTGATGGAGCGGTTGGTGGCGATGCTTCCGGACGCGGCGCTGCGCGATGAAACGAAGCTGTTCGCGAGGATTGGGCGGGCGATCCTCGCCCCGATCTGGGGAGGCGCTGTGTTTTATCTGGTGATGACGCGCTTCAATCTTGTGTTTCCATTCCTCGCGCCGTGGTTCGCGTTCTTGAGCGAAGGCGGACTCTGGATCGCTCTCTTCCTGGCGCTCCTTCCCATCGCGCTCACCATGTCGTTGCTTTGGAAAATAAAGGAGCTCGTCTTCCAGAGCGTCTTTTGCCGCTAGCGGGCCGCGTCGGAGTCTTCCCCGGCAGGGGCGTGGAGACGCCGGGCATCTCGCGACGCGGATCGAGAAGCTTGGGTCTTGTGTTGAGAACAAACTTCTCCAATCTGCGCGGCGTTGGGGCCGCGTAGAGAGTGAGAGCGACCCTGACGGCGCCGGAGCGCCGGCTTTTTGTCCGGGCGCTTTCAACATGTCTCGCAAATCTCCATTTCGAAACGCTGTCGAGAAGATCGCCGTTCCCTGGGCGACTCAGCACGGGTTTGCGCGCGCGTCAGCCTACGTTTTTACTCGGCCCTCCGGCATTCCGGATGTCCTTGAGGTCATTGAGCTGCAAAAGTCCGTGAAGCGGCCTTTTCGAACGTTCACCATCAATCTCGGCTTGTTTCATCCTCAATTCACGACAACACCGCCTCCAGCGCCGGACGCTGTCGCGTCCGTGAAGTGCGCCCGAAGGATTCGCGTCGGATGGGTCATGCCGAAGAGCTTCTGGAGTCGCGTGCTTGTGTGGCTTCGATACGGCAACGGCTGGCATTTCTGGCAGGTTTTCCCCGGGGACTTCTGGTGGTCTTATCGCGATTCGGAGGCCTCGCTTACCGCCTCCTTAAGCCATGCGCTCTCCCAAGTGGAGCGTTACGGCTTGCCGTGGTTTGGTCAGTTTTCTTCGCTGCGCTCCACCGATGAGCTTTTCGACCGGTCTCCGTTTGCGGCTCATTAGTCCGTCAGCTTTCCTCACCGTAAACCCCTATGGCCTTCTTGTCCGGGAGCTCACAGCCAATGCAAATGGCATCACGGCTGGCGGCCCTTCGACCAGCGCAAGCGACGCAACCGCCGGCCCCTTCGGAGGGATCTGAGACTTCGATCGTTCCTTCCTGAAGCGAAACGCGATTGTCCTTGTCGGTGAGGAAGGGGGCTTGCCTGGGCAAAGCGCGCGCGGGTTCTCAACCAACTTGATTCTTGTTCTCGTCCCATCGCTTGGGCTTGATCCTCCTGTGGCCCTGAAACGGATGATGGTCCCATGCGCCCATGCCGCGCTCTCGCTCTTTACTGTGTGCTCCGTCACGTTCAGCGTGGGCTGCGGCCGCGTCTCCCCGCCTCCGGATCTGGTGGTGATCAATGGCCCGGAGCCCGAGTCGCTGGATCCGGGCGTTTGCAGCGGGCAGTCCGACCTGCGCGTGGCGGGCGCCCTGTTCGACGGACTCACGCGCCTCGACCCCAAGACCGCCAAAGCCTCGCCCTCCATCGCGGAGAGCTGGGAGATTTCAAAGGACGGCCGCGTCTATCTTTTTCACATCCGACCCGCGGCGCGCTGGTCGAACGGCGAATCGATCACAGCGGAGGACTTCGTCTACTCATGGCGGCTTTCTTCCTCGATCTTTGCGCGTTTCAGACCCTTGCGGTTGTGCATCGCAAGACCATCGAGACCCACGGCGATCGCTGGCTCATGGCCCGGCCTTTCCCGTCCAGCGGCTGTTACACGCTCGAGGAATGGAACATGAACGACAAGGTGCGGCTTCGGAAAAACCAGCGCCACTGGGACCTTGCGAACATTCAGAGCGACGTGATCGACCTGATCCATCTGGAATCCGCGATGACCGCCCTCAACCTGTTCGAGAAGCGCCAGGCCGACATCATCTGGGACAAGACCCTGATTCCCATGGAGCTCATGGATGTGCTCAAGGAGCGCTCCTACGTCCATACCTTCAGCTATCTCGCGACCTACTTTGTCCGATTCAATGTCACGCGCGCGCCTTTCAACGATTCGCGCGTGAGAAAGGCGCTCACGATGAGCGTCGACAAGCGGCGCATCGCGGGCCGCATCATGAAGGCTGGGGAGAAACCCGCTTCCACCCTTGTCCCGCCCGGCGCCGCCGACTATGAAGGGCCCGCGGGCCTGCCTTACGATCCGCCCGCCGCCCGAAGACTGCTCGCGGAGGCTGGCTACCCCGGGGGGAAGGGGTTTCCGAGCTTTCAGTATCATTCCAACAGCGCGAAGCAGCATGAGCAGGTCGCGGTCGAACTGCAGGCCATGTGGAGGCAGGAGCTGGGGATCGTGATGGAAATGCGGAACGTCGAATGGAAGGTGTACCTGGCCGATCAAAACGCCGTGAACTACGAGCTGAGCCGGAGCGCGTGGGTGGGCGACTACAACGACGCGAACACTTTCCTGGACTCTTTCATGAGCCAAAACGCCAACAATCGCACCGGGTGGAAGAGCCCGCGCTACGATGCGCTGATGCGCGAGGCGAACCAGGCCCTTGACAGGCGCCGTCGCGCCGGGCTGCTGCAGGAAGCCGAGAAGCTGCTGATCGTCGACGACGCGGTGCTGCTCCCCTTGTTCTACTACGCCGGGATCAATTTCTATCGCCCCGAGGAGATCAGCGGCATCTGGGACAATCTTGTCGATGAGCACCCTCTGTATGCGGTGAAAAAGAAGCGACCGAACGTCGCCCCCCGCTAATCATTCCCGTCGATGACCTCCTACCTGATCAAGCGCCTCCTGGGTCTTGTGCCCTTGCTGCTCTGCATCAGCTTTCTTTCCTTCTGGCTCGTGCGCCTCGCCCCGGGCAGCCCTTTCGATCGGGAGCGCGCGCCCGCGTCGCCCGAGATCGAGCGGGCCCTTCGCGCCCGATACCATCAGGACGAGCCGCTCTGGAAACAATATGTCCGCTATCTGGGGGCGCTCCGGGAGCCCGATGCCCAGGGACGCGCGCATTGGGTGGGCGGAGGCCTGCTGCAAGGGGACCTGGGGCCTTCGCTGAAATACCGCAACCACACGGTCAACGATATCGTCGCGCAAGGCCTTCCGATCTCAATGAGCCTCAGCCTGCTCGCGTTCTGTTTCGCCATCGGCCTCGGCGTTCCGCTCGGAGTTTACACCGCTCAGCGGCGCGGCGAGTGGGGAGACTATGTCGGGAGCTTTTTTGCCCTGCTGGCTTTCTGCGTTCCCGGGCTCGTTGTCGGGCCTCTGCTCGTCATGGGCTTCGCGCTGCGATGGGGCTGGTTTCCCGTCGCCCTCTGGACCACGCCCTGGCACGCGGTGCTGCCCACCATCACCCTGGGACTGTACTTCGCGGGACGCGTCGCCCGACTGATGCGCGAAGGCATGACCGAGGCTCTGCGCGAGGGATACATCGTCACGGCGCGCGCGAAGGGACTTTCGGAGTCCAGGGTCGTGTTCCGTCATGCGCTGCGTCTCGCGATTCTTCCCGTGGTGTCGTACAGCGGGCCCTTGCTGGCGGATCTGCTTACAGGATCCTTCGTGGTCGAAAGCCTGTTTCGAATCCCCGGCATCGGCGTCTTTATGGTCAACTCCGCGCTGGCGCTGGACTACAACCTGGTGGTCGGGTTGGCCCTGGTCTATGCCGTGCTCCTGATCGTTTTGAACCTGATCGTCGACGTGACCTATTCGCTCCTGGACAGGAGGGTGAAGCTGGGATGACGGCGCCCGATCCAGCGTTTTCTCCGCGCGCGTCCGCATCGCCCCCCGCGTCGGTTACTCCCTCGCAGAGAGCATGGAGGCGGTTCTGGCGGAATCGTCCGTCGGTGGCCGGTCTGGCCTGGCTCGCCTTCCTCGTGGCCCTGATGGCGCTGTGGCCCTGGGTGGCTCCGTACTCGTTCTCCGCGACGTCCGACGTCCAGTTCTCCCCGCCGAGCGCGACACATTGGTTTGGCACGGACGTCAACGGCCGGGATCTTTTGACCCGTGTCGTCTACGGCGCCCGCGTGTCGGTGATGGTGGCCTTGGTGGGGGCGCTGGTCGCCGTGGTCAACGGGGTGCTTTGGGGAGCGAGCGCCGGCTTTTTCGGCGGGCGTTGGGACGGCTTCGCGATGCGCGTCGTGGACATCCTCTATTCGCTGCCCAGCATCATCTTCGTGATTGTGCTGATCACCACTCTGGAGAGCTGGACGCGACAGACTCTGCAGGCGAGGTTTCACCTCGGTCCCGAAATCGTGGGCAAGGCGCGGCTTCTGTTTCTCTTCGCCGGGCTGGGGGCGATCTCCTGGCTGAACATGGCGCGGATCATCCGGGGACAGGTCCTCAGCCTGCGCTCGCGCGCTTTCGTCGACGCGAGCCTGGCCCTCGGAGCGACGCCGGGCCGCGTGCTCTTCAAGCACATCCTTCCGAATGTCTATGGCGTCATCATCGTATACGCCACGTTGACGGTCCCATCCATCATCCTTTACGAGTCGTTTCTCAGCTATCTCGGACTGGGCATTCAACCGCCGATGGCGAGCTGGGGCTCGTTGATTTCCGACGGCGCCTCGCAGCTCAACCCGATCCGGGTGCATTGGTGGCTTATTGTGTTTCCTGCGGGCGCGCTCGTGACCACTCTGCTGGCCATGAACTTTGTGGGCGACGGCCTCCGCGACGCGTGGGATCCGAAAGGGCGAAATGACTGACGCCGGGATGATGAACATCGCCGCCGAGCCCGGAGAGGAGCGGCGTCAGCCATGACCTGGGTTCGCCTCCTTTCATCCCGATCGGCGATCGGTTGGGCGTGTTCTCTGGCCTGGGGGCTTGCGCTTCCCCACGGCGCCTTCGGAGGGCAGTCGGCGATCAACGGCGGCATCGGGAGCCGTCAGGAACGGGCGAGGCGCGATCTCGTCTCCGAAGAGGCGCGGGTGTCGGTGAAGCCGGGCCGCGCCGCGGATGAATGGACGCTGGTGTCCCCCGAAGGAGAGCCCTTTTTCTCCCTCGGCGTTTGTGTCCTGGACCAGGGCAGGAAGAAGGAGGACGCCGATCCGGACAATCCCGGCTACGGCGGGTGGCGACACTACGCGACCCCGTCCGCGTGGGCCGACTCCGCGGTCCGAAGACTGAGATCCTGGGGTTTCACAACAGCCGCCGGATGGGCCGACGTCGACGCCCTCGCCGCTTCGAGCGAACCGGCGATGTGGCTCACCCCGGTGCTGCACATCGGCTCCACCGCGGGCGCGCCGTGGTGGGACATGTGGGATCCCCGGAATCTGAGGAGGATGGACGACGTCGCCCGCGGACAGATGCTTCATCTCGCTCGCTCTCGCCCCAAGGTGCTCGGCTACTACAGCGACAACGAGCTGGGATGGTGGAACGCCACGTTGTGGAAGATGACCTGGGAGCAGCCCGCGCAAAGCGGTCAACGGCAACGCCTCGTGCGACTGGTTCAGGACACCTATCGCCACAACTGGGAGGAGATGGCCAAGGACTTCGATGTGGAGAGCGCGGACAGCTGGAGTTCGCTGGGCCGCCGCGGGATCCTTTACCTGAGGTCGGGAGGGCAGGGGATTCGCGTGATGCGACGATTCCTCGGGATGCTTGCGGATCGCTATTACCAGGTGATGCGCGAGATCATTCACCGATACGATCCCCGAGCGCTGTACCTCGGCGATCGCTATCAATCCTTCTATTATCCGGAGGTTGTCGAGGCGGCGGGACGATACGTGGACGTGGTTTCCAGCAACCTGAACGCGGCATGGAACGACGGCGCCTTCCCCAGGTTCCAACTCGACACGCTCCACTCCGTCGCTAGGAAGCCGATTCTCGTGACTGAAATCTACATGGCCGCCCAGGAAAACCGATCGGGCGACCGCAACTCCATGGGCGTTTATCCGGTGGCGGGAACCCAGGCGGAACGCTCTCGATCCCTCCGCTCCACCCTCGAGTCCCTGGCGGCGCTGCCCTACGTGGTCGGCGTCGACTGGTTTCAGTTTTACGACGAGCCGCGGCATGGGAGGGATGATGGCGAGAACTTCAACTTCGGCTTAGTCGATATTTTCGACCGGCCCTACGAGGAGGTGACGGGCGTGTTCTCCTCCTTCGATCCGACGGCGTTGCGAAAAGCCGCCCGCCCTGTTCGAGCGGATGCCCGGGGCGGCGCGCCTCGAGCGCCGCGCGATCCGATGGATGGCTTCACCGGCAACGCCGCGCTGGCGTCCTGGGATCGCGAGCGCGGCTTCGTTCCGTGTTCGACCCCTCATCCCCAGGCTGACCTCTATACCTGCTGGAACCCGGACGCGATCTGGCTCGGGGTGTTCGCGCACGACATGGTCGAATCGGCCTATTATCGCGGCGCGGGGATTCCCAAGCAGGATCGCGCGCTGTGGTCGGCGAGCGTCAACGGCTTGCCGCCGATTCGCGCGCGGATCGGGGCGGGGCGCGAGGCCTTGGCCACTCCTGTGGAGACCCGCGTCGAATCGCTCAGCGGATTCAACCAGAATGTTCGTCTCGTCGCGGTCATGGAAATCCGGGCGTCGCAGCTGAAGCGGGCGCCTTTTCGCGCGGGCGAGATCATCGATCTGAGCGCCTCCCTGGAAACGCATTTCCAGGCCGCTCGATACGAGTGGTCAGGTCGATTCACCCTTGTCGGAGACACACCGTTCTCCGGCGGCCAGGGGCCTCGCTGAGCGCGACGCAACAAGCGCGTCCGGGTCATGAGGCCGAAGGCCCGGAGGGGACTGGAGGCGATGACGGATGGAGATCGCCCCGCCGGCGTCGCGGGAGGAACATCGCGACGGCGAGGATCGTCGCGGCCCCGCTCGCAAACGGGGCAAGATATCGATCCATCGGCAGGCGTCCCGCGGGTCCTAGGCGGAGGGTTCCGCTCAGCGTCGCTTCAGGGCCCGGGCAAGGGGCGGAGGACTCAACAGATCCGTCGGCTCTCACAAACTGGGATATGCCGGAGCTTGCGACACGCAGAATGGGGATGCCGTACTCGCAGGCCCGGGTCGGCGCGACCAGCGCATGGAGCTCGTGCTGTCGCGGCCCCCACTCGATGGCGTCCATCGTGGGAATGATGAGCGCTTGCGCGCCCTGGCGAACCAACTCGTCCGTGACGCGCGTGTAGCTGAGGTCATAGCAAATCGCGATTCCGATCTTCCCCCAGGGCGATTGCCAGAGCTTTTGCGTGGGGGCGGAGATGCCGTCGTTGAAGAACTGGATGGGCGTTTTCTTCCCTTGCTCGAAGACCACGCTTCCATTTGTGCCCACGACGAAAGCGGTGTTCTGCCATCGATCTCCGGCCAGCTGGCGCTTGCCTCCCACCAGGAGCCAGCGTTGATGTTCCAGACACCAGCGCCGCATGTTCTCGGGGACTTCTCCCGAGAGAAGATACTCGTGGAGGACCAGGAGTTCCGCGTCAGGATGACGGGCGGCGAGTCGATCCAGCGCTGGAATGATCGCGGCCTCCGGCGTTTCCTCCAGCTGCATGCCCGCCGCCTGAACTGAGCGCTCGGCCGGGGACGCGTGGTTTCTCAAGAGCGGCGTCAGGCCCGCCAGAGTCAGGATGACGCCGAGAGCGATACGGCGCCTGGGTTCTCTGCTCGCCCAGAACACCCCTCCCAGGGCGACGGTGACGAACCCCACTCCATACATTCCCAGCGAGCTGAGCAGGGGACGCAGCTCGGAGCTTCCGATGGGATAGCTGGCGTTTGCCCAGGAGAAGCGGAGGGGATAGAGCTCGCTGCGGGCATACTCCAGGCCGGTCCAAAGAAAGGGCAGCGCGAGCGCCCCGTAAGCGGGTCCCCACCGATCGATGGCGGAGCGAGAGAGCAGCAAGAACACGGCAAGCCATGTCGCGAGGATCAGCCACAGAACAGCGGCTGCGGCTCCGAAGAGCGTCCAGAAGAACTGAAGCTGTGGGGCGTAGAGGAGAAGGCCGAGGGCGAGTCCGCCATAGAACGCGACGCGACGGGAGACCAGAGGGATGACCTGGACGAGCGCGAAGGGATAAAGAAGGATGAGCGTCCGGCAGGACGGGAGCGAGTGCGCGAGGTGAAAGGAAGCGAGAGCGAGCAGCGCCCAAAGAGTTGCTCGCAATCGGGCGGCAGGCAAGTCGGGATGTGGTGAAGGGTCGGTCATGGCCGAATCACTGCAGGATTGGACAGGGCAAGAAGGAAAACCTTCCACGCGGATCTCCCGTCAGTGGTTCTCATCCCGGGTTGACATCGAGGAGTTTGATCTGATGATTCATCCCGAACGTCCGCCGCATCGCATCACATGAATCGTCGCGAATTCCTTTATCGATCGGGCTCGACGGCGGCTCTCGCCGCCTGCCTGCCTTCTTTGTCCGCCGCTGAACCTTCTCCTCGCATGTCGCCCACGGCTCAACAAACTTCGAATCGTCCGCTCTTCGTTTCCACCTGGCCTTTCGGGAAGGCCGCAAACGACGAGGCTCTGAAAGTTTTCGAAAGCACAGGATCGCTTCTTGACGCCATTGAGAAAGGAATCGGAGTGACCGAGTCCGACGCCTCCAACAGCTCGGTGGGGCTGGGAGGGATTCCCAATTCCGTCGGCGTGGTGCAGCTGGACGCCAGCATCATGGACGGCGTGGGGCATCGCGGAGGAAGCGTGGCGGCGTTGGAGGGCGTTCGTCACCCCATCTCGGTCGCGCGGCGCGTCATGGAGAAGACCCCCCACGTGATGCTGGTGGGAGAGGGCGCCCGGCAGTTCGCCATCAAGGAGGGATTCGAGATCGTCGCGCCTCCCGCCGGCGCGGGGAATCTCAAGGAGGTCAAAGCGAAAACCCCCGCCGATCTCGAGGGCCACGACACCATCGCCATGATTGGGCTCGGGCCGGATGGCCGCGTGTGCGGAGGATGCTCCACCAGCGGTCTCGGACATAAGCTTCCCGGCCGTGTCGGCGACTCCCCCATCCTGGGAGGAGGACTCTACGTGGATCAGGAAGTGGGCGCGGCCGGGGCAACGGGGCTCGGCGAGAATGTGATGCGCTACTGCGGGTCCTACCAAGTCGTGGAGTTCATGCGGCAGGGAATGACGCCGGAGCAAGCCTGCGTTGAAACGATCAAGCGGATCGCGCGAATGGACCCGAAGGGATTCGACCTGGCCATCAACTTCATCGCCATCGACAAGCAGGGTCGGTTTGGCGCCGCGGGGACGGGAAGCGGCTTTCAGTACTCGGTGACCCACAAGGGGCAAAGCGTGGTGCTTCGTTCTCCGGGGCTGACGTCCAAGGACGTGGGGCCGGTCGGCGGCAACAGGCACTGAGGCTGGGCCTAAGGCTCATCGAAGCGGGCCCAAGGAGCGCGGCTGTGGCGATGCGCTTGTCAGCCTCGCCTTCTCCGCGACTCTCAAAAGGAGCGCGCGTCCTCGCGCGTCGTGGCGTCCGCCTTTCGCGGCTCCGCTCGCGGCTCCCGGTTGTCGCCTTCCATCGATATCCACCGCGCCTCGCGTGATGCCGCCGGGGTTGAGCGGTGTCGGGATGCCTCCAAACGATCGTCCTTCGCGTTCTGAGACGCCGGCGAGGCTGGGGCGAACGTTTCCGACGCGGCGCCTGTTACGAGCGATTCCAAATCGCGGGCGGAATCCCGGACGCATCCCGCCTGAGCGCTGAGCTCCTCGGCGGCGCTTGCGGCCTCTTCCGCGCTTGCGGCGTTGTTCTGGGTGAGCTTGTCCATCTCGTTCACGGCGCGGTTCACCTCGTCCACTCCCTGCGCTTGCTCCTTGGAGGCGTCGGCGATTTCCGCGACGAGGCCGTCCACCTCCCGCACCTTGGCGACGATCTGCTGGAGGCTGGACGCGACTTTCTCGCTGATGCCGACGCCGCGGTCGCTTTTCTGGATTGCCATTTCAATCTTGGCCGCGGTTTCCTTGGCCGCCATCGCGCTGCGTTGCGCGAGGTTGCGAACCTCGTCGGCGACCACGGCGAACCCGGCGCCCGCCTCGCCCGCGCGGGCCGCTTCGACCGCGGCGTTCAGCGCGAGGATGTTCGTTTGGAACGCGATCTCATCGATGTCCTTGACGATCTTGGTCACCTCGGCGCTCGAAGAGTGGATCTCGGTCATCGCGGCCTGCATCTCGCGCATGTCCGCCACCCCGCTGTCGGCGAACCCGCGCGTTTCATTGGCCAGGGCCTTCGCCCGATGCGCGGCTTCGGCGTTGCGGCGCACCATGGCTGTCATCTCCTGGAGCGACGCGCTGGTCTCTTCAAGAGAAGCGGCCTGGTGGCTGGCGCCGGACGCAAGGCTCTGGCTGGTCGAAGCAACCTGCGCGGCCGCGGCCGAGACCTGCTTGCCGCCGTCGCTCAGCTCTCCCGAAATCGCTCGCAGACGCCTTTTCAAGCTCCGGATGATGACGCCCGCCACGACGAGGAGAAGGGCGCACCCGGGGCCGGCGACGCTGTTGAGAATTCGACGCGTCCGGGTCACGGCTTGATCGCTGCTCTGAGCCGCTTGGGCGGCGGAGGCAATGCAGTGGTCGAACATCGCGGTCAAGGCGGAGGAATAAGCGGAAAACGCGGGGCCCGCCACCTCCCTGCGCATCCGAAAGGCCTCCTCACGCTTTCCAGCCGAGCTCAGCTCCAGCAGCGGACCCCTCGCCTTCACGGAATCGGCCTGCGCGGCCGCAGCGTCTTGAAGCCTCGCCTTCGTCTCGGGCGCCAGGACGTTCGACTCCAGCGCGGCGATCTCCGCTTCGGCCTTTTGCGTCAGCGCGGCGATCGTCTCGTCGCAGGAGCGCCGCTCCTCGGGCGTCGCGGACGTGAGATGACGCAGCACGGCCATCTGGATCTCCGAAGCGTAAGCCCGGAGCTTTGCGGCGCTCGTCAGGGCGGGGAGGTGTTTGCTTCCGAGGCTCAACTGCGCCTCGCGTATGGTGTTGAGCTCGTGAAGCGTGAGGAAGGTCAACACCGCGACCAGGATCGCGATCGCGAGGAATCCCGCTCCGAGCTGCTTTCCGATAGTCCAGGATCTCATAGCTGTATGGCTTGTGAACGCATAGTTGCCTCCGCGTTGTGTTCGGGAACAGCTACCGGCCACGATCGGACCCGGCGTGGAAAGCGCCACCGGCAAGCCCATGGGCGCCATGCTTCGGCCCGCCATGCGGCGGTCCCGAAAGGGCGCTGAGCGTGTTGCGCGGTCTTCCCCGTTCCCCTCTCTATCACTCCCACCTTCACGCTATCGTCACCGCGCTCGAGGACTTGAGCGTGAAGCGGGGACTACTCGACCGTCCAGCGATCGCCAGCCTGGTCTGCCTCGTCGGCGGCCAGCAGGGCGCTGGCCAGACGGTTGGGCAGTGCGCGATC
>JACQFQ010000044.1 GCA_016199985.1 Verrucomicrobiota bacterium
GCGACCGCTTGCCCGCCGCTGGCAACAACCTGTCCGGCGATATCGACGGAATGCCCGGCGACGGCCACTGCGTGTCCGCCCAAGGCGACCGCGTGCCCCGCGATAGCGACCGTATGCCCGGCCGTTGCGACGCAATGTCCGTCGTTACTGACGGTGTGCCCCGCTACGGCGACCGCTTGCCCACCGCTGGCAACAACCTGTCCGGCGCTACCCACGGAATGTCCCGCGACGGCGACGAAGTGTCCCCCTAAGGCAACATCGTGCCCCGCAATATCGACGGTATGCCCGGCTGTAGCTACGCAATGCCCGACGTTACTGACGGTGTGCCCCGCTACGGCGACCGCTTGCCCGCCGCTGGCAACAACCTGTCCGGCGATCTCCACGGAATGCCCGGCGACGGCCACTGCGTGTCCGCCCAAGGCGACCGCGTGCCCCGCGATAGCCACGGTATGCCCGGCTGGAGCGACGCAATGTCCGTCGTTACTGACGGCCTGTCCCGCTACGGCGACCGCTTGCCCGCCGCTGGCAACAACTTGTCCGGCGATAGCCACGGAATGTCCGGCGACGGCGACGAAGTGCCCGCCTAAGGCGACCGCGTGCCCCGCAATAGCGACGGTATGCCCGGCTGTAGCTACGCAATGCCCGACGTTACTGACGGCGTGTCCCGCTACGGCGACCGCCTGCCCGCCGCTGGCAACAACCTGTCCGGCGATCTCCACGGAATGCCCGGCGACGGCCACGGCGTGTCCGCCCAAGGCGACTGCGTGCCCCGCGATAGCCACGGTATGCCCGGCTGTTGCGACGCAATGTCCGTCGTTACTGACGGCCTGTCCCGCTACGGCGACCGCCTGCCCACCGCTGGCAACAACCTGTCCGGCGATAGCCACGGAATGTCCGGCGACGGCGACGAAGTGCCCGCCCAAAGCAACATCGTGCCCCGCGATAGCCACGGTATGCCCTGCGGTCGCGACGCAATGTCCGGTCGTAACCACCGCATGTCCCGGCATCGCGACGGCGTGCCCGCCGCAACCGACGACTTGCCCGCCTTTGGCCACGGAATGCCCTGCGACGGCGACGAAGTGTCCGCCCAAAGCAACATCGTGCCCCGCGATAGCCACGGTATGCCCTGCGGTCGCGACGCAATGTCCGGTCGTAACCACCGCATGTCCCGGCATCGCGACGGCCTGTCCGCCGCAACCCACGACTTGTCCGGCGATAGCCACGGAATGTCCGGCGACGGCCACGGTGTGTCCGCCGCAGCCGACGCAATGTCCGGCGATCGCTACCGTGTGCCCGTCGCAGAAAACGGTTTGCCCCGCCGCTACTACAGTCTGCCCTACGTTCGCCACGGCGTGTCCGACCTTGGCCACCCAATGTCCCGCAGTGGCGACGGCATGTCCGGTAGTGCAGACCCAGTGTCCGACATTCCCCACCGCATGTCCCGCGGTCGCGACGGTCTGTCCGCCGCAGCCAACAGCCTGCCCATCGGTGGCCACCGAGTGTCCTGCGACAGCAACCGCTTGTCCGCCTGGCCTGACCCATTGTCCGGCGGTCAGCACAGCCTGTCCTACGACATCCACAAGTTGTCCGGGGAATCCCACTCAGTGTCCCGCAGTGGCAACGGCCTGCCCGGCGAAGCTCACTCAATGTCCAATCCTTCCGCCTGCCTGCCTTGGATTTAGCGCCTCGGTGGACGACTCCGCGCTGCGGTCTTCTGTGGACGTGGTGGGGTGGCGAGCGAGTTCGGGCGCTGAACTGGCAGCCTGGCCTCAGTTCACCGCGATCTGTCCCATCCTTCAAACACGCTGCCCGAGCTTGATGTATCCAGCCGCAGTCGCTTTTTCCGCTCCGCCCATTTCCGGTTCGGATGTGCCGGCCACAGCGGGCCTCCACGATTCGATGGTCGGTGGGGAACCCATCGACCTGAATCAGAGCGATGCCTGGGCGGTTGAAGATGCGGGTGAGCCGCTTGTCGCTGCTCCGTCAAACGGACAAGCCTTTGGCCGCGAATTGCTCACCCCCTTACCCAGAGAGGTTCTTGCCGTGCGATCGCGAGAGACGTGCGGTGACGTCGCTTCGGGCGTCACGGTTGCACCTCCTCGATACTTTTCGTCTGGCCTTTCAGACTTTGGGCTGCAAGTTTCGCAGCAGCGCAAGCCCCGCGGAGCAGGCTGATGCGGCAGGCTCAGGGGCGCTAACTTTTCATGGCGGCACAGACGGCGGAGCAGGATAAGAATCCGCGAAAACAGAGCCAGAACGGATTCACAGAGGATCCGTTGGCTGGCATTGTCTCTCCCCTCTTCTTTATTTTTGCGGCTTGGGTTGCCGCAGGCTCCGTCGGTCTTCTCGCGCATCCGCTCCGCCATGCGATCAGCATAACTCTCCTCGCCGCTGGCGCTTTTTTCGGCCTCCCATCGTCCGGTTGGACTACCCGCCCCTTTCTTGTGTTGATCGCAGGAATCGGAGTCAACCTGGCCATGGCCGCGTCGATTGCTCCCGTGATCAATGTCCTCGGCTGCGCTGCCGCGCTCGCCGGCGTTGCTTTCTCCCGATCCGGCGCGCCCAGGCAGGCGCTTCTGGATTCCGCGAGAGCTCTCGCTGTGTTTGCGACCTACCGCTTTGCCCTCATCGCGATTCCCTGGTTCTGGCTGGCGATGGATCGATGCGGCGGCGCTCTGGCCTCGGCCGTCGCGGCCCTGGGACGCACGAAGCTGTCGGTGGGCGCCACCTTCGGCGGAATGGATTTCTTCGTCCTGGTCGCGGCGCTTTCAACCATCCACGTTCTGCGCTGTCCAGCCCCGCGCATGCGGGAAGCGCTGAAGGCCGGCGCAATCGTGGCAACGGGCCAGCTCGTCTACCTCCTGGCGGCGGCCCTATTCCCGAGCTGGATCCATGTTGTCGAGAAACTTAAAGGAGCCGCCGCGGCCCCGGCCGGAGGACATGGGGCAACCGGATTTCAAGAGGCGGTTCTCTGGCACTTGCCCGCATTGGGGATTCTTGTGCATGGGTTCGTCGCCGCGTTCATGATTCGGCGCCTGCGCGCGTCCGCCGCGTCCCGCCCAGACGCATCGGCCGATGTTTCGCCGCGATGGCAAATCGCCCTGGTGGTCGGCCTCGGATTGGCCCTGCCCGCAGTTGCGGTTCTGAATCCCACGCCTTTGTCTCTTCGCGGCAAGAAGGTCGTGGTTCACGAGAAGGGGTTCCTGAACTGGCTCAAACCTAAGCATGGCGACTATGGCCGCTTGTCCGTCGGGATGTACGGCATGCTTCCCCGGTTCTTTGAGGACTACGGCGCGCAATGCCTCATCTCCAAGGATCTGTCCGACGCCGATCTCGCGGACGCCCAGCTCCTGATGCTGATCTTTCCCAACAAGACATGGGATCCCGGCCAGCTCGAGCGGATCTGGCGCTTCGTTCGGCAAGGCGGCTCGTTGTTGATTCTCGGCGAGCACACCGTGCGGGAGAAGGACGGAGGCAGCCGGTTCAACGAGGTGCTCGAGCCGACCGCCATGCGTGTTGCCTTCGATTCCGCCACCTTCGCCGTAGGCGGCTGGCTCGAGTCCTACGAAGCGCTCGCGCACCCCGCCAGCATGGGCTTCAACGATGACCGCAACCAATTCGGCGTCGTCATTGGCGCGTCGCTTCATGTGCGCTGGCCGGCGAGGCCGGTGCTTATCGGACGATGGGGATGGAACGATCCCGGCGATCCCACGAACGATGAGACCAAGGGAGGATCGATGATGGGCAACCAGCATTACGATGCCGGCGAGCATGTCGGCGACATCCTTCTGGCCGCCGAGCAGGATTTCGGGCGCGGTCGCGTGATGGTGTTCGGCGATACGTCGGGATTCACCAACGGCATCCTCTTCGGTTCCCACGAGTACGCCTCCGCTCTGTTCGCCGCGATGTGCGATCGCGTCGAATTCGGAACCCTGCGATCCGTTCTCACGCTGCTCGGGCTCATCGTCCTGGCGTGGGCTCTCGGAAAACCCATGCCGTCGCGCGAGCTTCTTCTGCTTCTCCTGTCCTTCGGGCTGTCCTTCGCCGTCTGCGCGGCTTGGAGCCAGAAGTCGGCGAAACTGATTCCCGACGGGCGGGTTCGAACTCCCAACATGCTTGCCTATATCGACGCCACGCATTCCTCGCTGGTCAGCGGCGAATCCTGGCGCGTCAACGGGCTGGGGGGACTGGAGCTCACCCTCATGCGCAACGACTATCATGTGCTGAGCCTGTCGGAGTTTACGGCGGAACGCTTGCAAGGCGCCGGGGTTCTCATATCGGCCGCGCCTGGCCACCCCTTTTCCGCGGAGGACCGACGGGTTCTGCGTCAATTCATTGAGGGCGGCGGGATCTTCATCTGCACGGTGGGATATCCCGAGTCGGCGCCCAGCCGCGAGGTTCTCGCCGATCTGGGATTCTATGTGGGCGGGATCGGGGCGGGCACCGACTACGGGACCGAGCCCCGGCCCTTCGGACATTTCAAGGCGCCCTATCACAATGGCGGCGATTACATGGCCCACGTCCGATTCCATGCGGCGTGGAATGTTGAATCCTCCGATCCGCAAGCGCAGCCGCTCGCATATGGCCCGAGGGATCCTCACGGCGGGCCTGGGCAGCGCGACCCTTCGGTTGTCCTCATGAGACGGATTGGAAAGGGGAAGGCGGTCGTCATCGCCGACACACAGTTCGCGACGAATCAAAACCTGGAGAATGAAGGAGGGCAGCCTTTCGAGGGGATGCGTGAGAATTCGGACTTCTGGCGCTGGCTGCTCACTCTCCTCAACGATCAGCCGTTGTGGGTTCCTCCCAAGCCTGAAGCGCCGCCCGCCGCCATCCCTCGCATCATCGGCGACGACCTTCTCGACAAGCAATGACTCGACTCTGGTTAGGAATCTATCTTTTGGCGTCGGCCTGGCTTTTCGGGACGGACTATTTCTACGCCCCGCGATGGTCGCTCTTCGCCGCGTTCGCTGCTCTGGGCGTGATTCTTATCGCCTCCGCCCCGGTGGGAACAATGGCGTCGTCGCGTCCGGGAGCGAGCGGCGGGGCGGACGGTGAAAAGCAGCCCATCCTCCGCGCCTGCTGTCTTTGGCTGATCCTGTTGCTGCCGGTGTATCTCCTCTCGCGATGGCCGGATCGGCTGGCGCCCTTGCTGGCCGCCCTCGGATCTCTCGCTCTGGCCTGTGCCGGGAATCGCGCCGGTGTCGGTGGAATCGCGGGCAGGCTGACCCTCGCGGCCTTGATGGTTTGGACGCAGAGCCTGGTGCTCACGGCCTACAAGGGCTGGACGGCGCGGAGTCACGAACTGCCTGACGCAGTGGTTTGGGTCATCCATCAGTTCTCAAGCCTGCTGGGTGTGGATATCGGAAGGACGCAGTCGACTCTCATGCTCTCAACGATGAGGGAGACCCATGCGCTGGGGGGGACGTGGGAGTTCTTCCTCGATCCTCCCACGCTGTGTTTCATCGTGGGGGGAGCGGTCTGCCTGGCGCTGTCGTTCCTGAGCGCGCCGGCTTCGGAGCGTGTTCCCGAGACCAAGCTCCAAACGGCGCCCGAGGCGCCGCTGACCCGCGCCGAGGCGCGTCGCGGCGGCAAAAAACCAGCGCCCACGCCCGCACGACGATCCTCAGCGCCCTCTTGGAACTGGTCCTTGCCTCCAGCGTGGAGGCCCTTGGGGATTTTTGCTTTCTCGACGGTCGTCTGGCTTCTGCTGCGAAGCGGCCTGTTGATCGGGCTGTATCTTCACCGGGCGCTCGTCACCGATTACGACGCTCCGCTGAGTCTCATGTCGCAGTTTTGGAATCCCTGGGTGGAGCTTCTGTTCCTGCTCCCGCTGGCGATTTTCCAGATGGTCGCTCTGCGGTCGCCGTCGAACGTCTGCGCTCCCGCCGCCCTGGGCGCGCGGTCGCTGGGAACTCGCGCATTAAGGCGGCCTCTGGCGCTGAGCGCCGCGACCGCGTTGATGTTGATCCTCGCCTTCTTCTGGGATCCGGTGGGTCAGCGCAAGCCGGGCCGGGTGGCCGTCGATGAACACCGCACCCGCTGGGAGCCCACCGGACGTCCCTTCGACACGGAATGGTACGGGCATCTCTCCGGCTACAACTACGCGTCGATTTACGATTACTGCTCCCGGTTCTACGACATGTCGCGGATCACCAATGTCATCAGCGACGCGACTCTGGCCGATCTCGACGTGCTCGTGGTCAAGGTGCCCACGGATCCCTACACCCTCGAGGAAATCGGGTCCATCAACCGGTTTGTTGAGCGGGGCGGGGGAGTGCTGATGATCGGAGAGCACACGGATGTCTTTGGCACGGGCTACAACCTGAACTCCATCGCCCGGCGCTTCGGCTTCGTCTTTCGTTACGACTGCCTCTTTGGCATTGATTCCTTCTTTGACCAGTACTACGAGCCTCCGCCGGTTCCGCATCCGGTGGTGCAGCACATCCGGAACATGGATTTCGCCACCTCCTGCTCCATCCAGCCCCTGGGCCTTTCGGGTCGGAGCGTGCTCACCAGCACGGGGCTCAAGAACTCGCTCGCGGATTACCACGTGAGCAACTACTACCCGCAGGCCGTGGATCACGCCGCCATGCGCTTTGGGGCGTTCGTTCAGCTCTGGGCGGCGCGGAGCGGATCCGGCCGCGTCCTGGCCTTCACCGATTCCACCATCTTCTCGAACTTCTGCACCTTCGAGCCCGGCAAGGCGGAGATGATGATGGGGATGCTGGAGTGGCTGAACCATCGGGATGGAATCGGCGATCCGCGCCCGGTTTTCCTCGTTCTGGGCGCTCTGTGCGGGCTCTGGACGCTCGCGCTTCTGAGAAAAGACCCGCAGGCGATCATGGTCTGCGCCGGCATGACTGCCGCGGTGTGGGCTGTGGCCTGCGCCGGCCTGGTGCAGGCGCAAAAGCGCGCGATGCCGCCCCCGGCCGCCCGTCGGCCGTTCGTTCAGATCACATTCGATCGCACCGTTTGCGACAGCATTCTTCCCAAGAACGGATTCATCGACGGACGACCCAATGGCTTCGGTATTTTCGAGCGATGGTTCCTGCGGCTCGGTTATTTCAACCGTCGCGAGAGCGGGACCGAAGCCTTGAAGGGCGATCTGGTTGTGTTTGCGTATCCGACCCTGCCGGCGCCGAAAGGCTATGTGGAAGCGTTGAAGCGGTACGTGGACTCCGGGGGAAGAGCGCTGATCGTCGACTCGCCGGAGAACACAAACTCGACCGCGGCGGTTCTGCTGCAGCCCTTCCAGCTTTCACAGAAGCCTCGGGCCCCTTCAGCTCCCCCCGGCGCCAAACCAGCGATGCTGACGGGGCCGGCCGGATTTCCGACGATCCCTGGCGATACGGCCAATGAATCTGTGGGCGGGCAACCCTTTGTGACGTTGGACGGCAAGCCCGTGGCAACCACGATTCGTTCGGGGCGTGGGACCGTGACCCTGATCAGCTTCGGTTCGACCTTCACCGACGCGAAGATGGGAGTGACCGGTGACGTGGAGCCCAACGAAGACTTGAAGAAGGTCTTCGACTTTCAGTTCGCGTTGGCCCGCGCCGTCATCGGCGACAAACTGATCCCTCCCGCGACAGCGCCGCCTTCCCGGTAAGGACAGCCGGTGTTCCGCTGCGCCGCCGCAACGGACGCGAAGAAGAAAGGGGATCGGAGAACCAGACGCTGGGCCTAGGCGAGAATCTCCCTGATTTTGGCCCCGTGATCCATCTCCAGGCGTTTGCGGCCGGGGATTTCGAGCGCCCGGGAGTCGAGCCCGAGCAGGTGGAGGACCGTGGCGTGGATGTCGGTCACGTAGCGACGGTCCACCGCCGCGTGGAACCCGATCTCATCCGTCGCTCCGTAGGTTGTGCCGCCCCGGATCCCGGCCCCCGCCAGCCATGCGCAAAAGGCCTGCGGATGATGGTCGCGTCCTGTGCCTTCGGCGCCTGGCGAGCGCCCGAACTCCGTTCCGAACACCACCAGAGTGTCCTGCAAAAGGCCGCGCTGCTTGAGGTCCTTGAGCAGCCCGGCGATGGGCCGATCCACCTCCGCCGCCAGCTTGGTGTGATTCGATTTGATCTCGGAATGCGCGTCCCAATCCCCGCCTCCGCCTCCGCCGTGGAACAGTTGAACAAAGCGAACCCCGCGTTCGACCAGCCGTCGCGCCACGAGACATTGCTCCCCGAAGGCTTTGCACTCCCGCCTGTCGAGGCCGTAGAGACTGCGCGTCTCCGGGGTTTCCTTCTCGAACTGAAGCGTCTCGGGGATCGAGGTCTGCATCTGGAACGCCATTTCGTAAGACTTGATCCGCGCGCGGAGATTCTTGTCGTCCGGATAATCGACGCCCGCAAGATGGTTCAGCTTGCCGAGAAGACCCAGGTTGCCCGCCTGCTCCTCGTAGGAGATCGCGTCGGGAGGCTTGAGGAAGGCCAGCGGCTTCTTGGAATCCGCGTTCAATCGCACCCCCCCGTACTCCGGTCCCAGATAGGCGGCCCCGTGAGTGAAGGCGCCGCCGCAGCAATCGCCGGTCGGCACGCCCAGCACCACGTACTCGGGGAGATTCTCGTTCATCGCGCCGAGCCCGTACGCGACCCACGAACCGAGCGTCGGATGCTCCAGCTCCCGCGGGTGCCGGCCGGTCTGCCAGGTGAGTTGGGCGCCGTGATCGTTGTGAATCGTCCAGAGCGAACGCACCACGGCGAGATCGTCCGCGCATTCTCCCACATTCTGGAACCAATCGCCCACGACCAGCCCGCTTTTTCCATAGGCCTTGTAGCCGGTCTGGAGCGGCAGGAGGACCTTCCTGTTGCCGTGAGCGGGGTTGGCGCCGACGACGTCCTTGCCTTCGGTTTTCACAACATCCTTGTAGGGCGTGTCGGCAATCGACTTGCCGGCGAATGTGTTCAGCTCGGGCTTCACATCAAAGCTCTCGAGATGGCTGACGCCGCCGCAGAGGAAAATCCAGATGACCGACTTGGCTCGCGGCGCGAAATGGGGCCGCCCGTCCGGTGGTCGCCATGCGGATCCGTCCGCGCGCGCGATGCCGTCCTTGAAGAGCATCGCTCCCAGAGCCAGGCCTGTGAATCCCATGCCCGTGTCGGACAGGAACGACCGGCGTGTGATGCCGTGGCAGGAGTTCTGATCGCGTGGGGTGGGCTTCATGACGATGGGGAGCTGGGAGGAATGGAAAACATGGGCTGCTATCTCACCGTGACAAAGTCGTTATGGTTGAACAGCACGATCGCGAGGGCCTCCTGAGCCTGTGAGCCGGATGCGCTCCCTTTGCGAACCTCGATAAACTCACGGCAGAGCCGCAGCTCTTCCGGACTCGGTTTGCGGCCGAGAACGCGCTGAAACGCGTCTCGCGGGAAGTCCTCGGCCGCGGCGGCGGTCCCGCCGTTCGATAACGCCTTCACCAGGGATCTCGCCGCGTTGAGCGTGAGCTCGCTGTTGGCCATGGCCAGCGCCTGTTGAGGGACGACGGTCGGCCGGCGCGCGTAACACTCGGTCACAGTGGGACCGTCGAAGATCTTGAGGAACTCCACCTCCTTCTCGGCGGCCTGACGCATGTAGAGGCTTCGCCGCTTGGACGTGAGACCGAGGTTATTGTCGATCTCCGGACCTCCCCTTTCCAGGTCGAGACCGCCGCTGACGTAGAGCAAGCTGTCCCTCACCGCTTCCGCCTCCATCCGTCGGGAGTTCATGCGCCAAAGGTAGGTGTTGTCGGGATCGATCCGGGCGTTGTTCTCGTCGGGCGTCGAGGCCATACGATAGGCGCGGCTCGTCACGATGAGGCGGTGCAGACGCTTCATCGACCAGGGTTCACCGGGCTGCGCCCCGGAGGTGGGTCGCATGAGTTCGCTCGCGAGCCAGTCGAGCAATTCGGGATGGGAAGGGGGCTTGCCGTTGCGGCCAAAATCATTCGGCGATGGAACAATGGCCTGGCCAAAGTGCTTCAGCCAAATCTGATTCGCGGCCACGCGCGCGGTCAGGGGGTTGTTTGTGTTCGCGATCCAGCGCGCGAAGGCAAGGCGCCGTCCGGTGCTGTTGGCGGGATACTGCTCGGCTGTCCGTGGCAGATAGTTTGTTCCCGGCGCCGTCTTGCTTTGAGCCTCCGCCTCGGCAAGCGCCTTTACGGCCGCGGCGCGATGGGAACTGGCGGCGGCGAGCGATTTGGAAAGTTTCTCGTCCTCCGTCCTCCGCTTCGCCGCTCCGTCGTCATTGTTTGTCGTGACCGCGGTTTGCGGCGCGTTTGTTCCGGACACAAGCTTTGCCCGCTCTGCATCGACCTTTCTCTGCTCCTCAGCTTCGGCGAGTCTTGACTTGTGCAGCGTCAACCTCGCCTCTGCCACCGCGGTCGCGCGCTGGCGGAGTACTGTGTTCTGGGCGGCCGCCGCCCAGGCCTCCGATCCCCGTTTCCCGGCGTCCTCGAGGGCCTCCACTTCGAAGAGCGTCGCCAGCGCGCCGCGTCGCGCCTCGGTGAGGGCGAGCGACAACTCCAGCTCCTTAAGTTCCCCGTCGCTGGCTTGGCTTTTCCTCGCTGCCGACAGCTTTCCTCGCGCCTCGGCCAAAACGGCGTCGGCCGCGGCCAGAGTGTCCCGGTGAAAGAAATCCCTCCGATCGGGCCGGCTCGCGCTCGCTGGGAGCGACACGGGCTGAATCTCCAGCGCTCCGCCCAGAGCGCGCGGCACGTTGGGGACCATCAGGCGGTTCGTGTCCGGCTTCCGTTCGTCTCCGCGGTTCAGGAAATAGGTTGGCGGATTGGTGTCTGTGTCGAACACGCGCACCAGCCCCGCCTTCAAAACGTTCGTGTCGCCGGGGACGGGATCAGTGCGCACCCAATGCGGCTCGAAGATGGCCCGCATTTGGTAGTAATCCGCCTGTGAAATGGGATCGTAGACATGGTCGTGGCATTTGGCGCACCCCAGGGTCACGCCCAGAAAGGCCTGCGATGTGTGCTTGAGCGTGTCTTCGAGCCATTGCTCGCGGCTGAGCATCTTGTAATTGCGCACCAGAAAGCCTGTCGCCCGCAGCGACTGGGCGTCCTCCGGCGTCGCTTCATCGGCGGCGAGCATCTCCACGATCATGCGGTCGTAGCCTTTGTCGGCGTTGAGGGACTCCACGATCCAATCCCGCCATTTCCAGATGTGCGGCTTGCTATCGCGGATCTGGTTTCCTCCGCTCCAGCCGGCCCAATCGCTGTACCGCCACACGTCCATCCAGTGCCGCGCCCAACGCTCCCCATGGCGCGGATCGGAGAGCAGGCGATCCACAACGCGCTCGTAGGCGTCCGTCGAACGATCCTCCTCAAAGGCGGCCTGTTCCTGCGTGGTGGGCGGGAGGCCGATCAGGTCCAGGTAGACGCGTCGCAGCAGGATTTCCTTGGGGGCCTCGGGTCGGGGCTTTAATCCCCGCTTGTGCTGCTCGGCGGCGATGAACGCGTCGATGGGATTGCGGGCCTGGAATCCTCCGGTGGGGCTGTCGGCCTGGCTGTCGGCAAGAATCGGAACAGCGGGTCGGGCGACTGGCGCAAACGGCTGCCAGACGGCCGCGGCGCCCGAAGCGGCCGCATGCAACGCCAAAGCGACGCCCGTCAGGAAGTGGACGAGAAGAGCCCGCCGTCGGCGATGGCTGGTGGTCACGGGTAGAAGCTAGCAGGCTGGGATGGAGTTTGGAAAGCTCCTGTAGCGATCCTTTCATCTCATCTCTTTCCATCAGCGGTTGCCCAGTAGCGCATTGGAGTCGCCATAGCCGAGCTTTGTTCGACGATGTATTGCTTCCACCGATCAGGCCCGTTCCGTTGTGGTTTCGATCTGCGTCGCGTCCTTTGCGCCCGTTGTGGTTCGACCTTCCCGGCCTTCTGACGTTGGAGAGACGGAGAAGTAAGCCGCAAAGAACCCAAAGGGCGCGAAGAAGACAGCCATGCGCTGGCGAGACGCGGCTCTCCGCCATTCCCTCTTACTTGAACCCGTACTTCAGCGTTTGGTTCTGGAAGCTGAGGGACACCGTGTTGGATGTGATCGAAACCACTCGCGCTCCGGAGACCATGGCCCCCACGCTGACATTCTGGCCGTTGATGATCGCGATGGGATTCTTTGCGCGATAATAGATCCCCTGCACTTGAATCGACGGAAAACCCGGGGCCGGCCGGGTTGTGGAGATCGCGACCCTTGCGGTTTCTGACGCTGCCGCGCCGTCGGGTTTCAACGAACCGTCACCCGGCGGGGCAGCGCGCTCAATGCGTTCCTCCTCTTTCTGCCTCTCGGGTGTTAACCGGGTTTCTGTGGAAGGGGGCTCGGCGTTCTCAGGCTGATCGAGATTCAACCGAGGTTTTGGGTTGCGAGCATGCGCAGTCGTCGGGTCCTGTCCGGAGGATGTGAGAAGGAATAGGATCGCAACGATGGCGATGGCGATCGCGCCCGAAGGAATCAGGATCCACAGGTTCCATTGTGGAGAAACGCGCTCCTTTCGGGATGGGGATGGGGGGGCCACAAGCGCGGGTGGGAGCGGGGACGCGGCTTCCGTGTTTGTGGATGCGATTGCGACCGGCGCTGTGGCCGCGGGCGTCTCCTGGAGGGGGAGCGTCGCGGCTGGAGCGGGCGCAGCCGCGGGTTCGGAGGCTGGTTTGTTTGGAGGATTCTGAGAAAGTCGCGCGATACCGAAGAGCACATGTCGCCAGGTGTCGAGATGGGCGCTCAGGCCCAGGTCCTTGAGATACTCCTGATTGAGCTCCGCGACTTTTCCAATCCTTTCATTGGGCGCGCGTTCATGCTGAAGCGCGTTGGCTACGTGGACAGCGGTCAGCGGGGAGAAATCCTTGCTGAAGCAGACTTCGGGCGAGTGATGCAGCGCGACGGCCTCCTGAATAGCCAGCGGCATCCCCCACGTTCCCACCAGATAGGCGCCGGCCTGGGGATGCGCCGCCCCAAACGCTTCCGTCTCCAATAAAGTCAGGTCCTTTCCATCCCGGACCGCCGCATCGATCACTCGACGATAGTCCGCGGTGGCGTTCGCCATGAAAATAAGCTTCCCAACATCATGCAGCAACCCGGCGGTGAACGCCTCATCGGCGAGACGCTTGTCGCGAGTTTCCATCAAGGTGAGCTGTCGCGACGCGTTCGCCACCGCGAGGCTGTGACTCCAGAGTCGCTCCGGAGAAAAGCCGGACGATGAAAACTTCTCATAGTGATCGAAGACATGGATGCTCAAGACCAGCGATTTGAGGGTCTCCAGTCCCAGAAGCGAAATCGCGTCCGATGCGCTCGTCACCTTTTGTCGCAGCCCCAGGAAGGCCGCATTCACCAGCTGGAGCAGCTTGCTCGTCATGGCGATGTCCTTGGCGACTTCGCGCGCCACGTCCTGGACCGTCGACGCCGGCGAGTCCAGGTGGTTGAGAACGGAAAAGTACAGGGACGGCAACGCGGGGAGCGCTCCCGAGTGGCTGACGAACTCCTTGACCCGACCGTTTGCGACAACCGAGTCGAGCGTTAACGCGCGTCGGAGGGTTCTGATCAGGAAAGCCGGAGGGCAGGGCCGGACGACACACTGATGCGCCTGCGCGGCGCAGGCCAATAGCAGCTCGCGATCCGTTGCATCCGCGAGCATGAAGCGGAGCGTGGCGGGATGATCCCGGGCCACATGATTGAGCAATTGGACTCCACAAGAGCCCTGATGCCGTTTCGTGGCAACGATCGCGGCCGCGGGATGGGCCGAAAGCCCTTCGAGCGACTTCGACGCGGACTCGCCGAAAGACGTATCCCAAATGGCCTCCATGCTCCCCAGCGCCTGGCGGAGTTCCTTCAACTCGTTCGGATCGTCAATGAGCAACAGCAGCCGTTTTTTCATAACCCAGATTGGAGTCAGCGTGGTGGACCCTCCTCCTTCTGTATAGGGGTGAGATGACTCCGCACTAGGGTCGTCACCCCTCCGAACCCTCTATCGACAATTCCCTGAACCGCATAATAGCCAGGGTGGAAGCGCCGGATCCCCACTCCTGGCTCCCTATCGCGATGGTCGCTGCGTGGGAACCGCGGCGGGTTATCTGTCGTCGAGTTATGCGCGCCTGAGCCTTGCGCGTCCGCGGCGGATGCCTCTGAGGAGTTCTGCCTCTTCGAAGATGAACTCGACGGCGTCGCTGGGTTTCGTCCTGCGCTAGGATGATGGAATTATTCTGAGCTCTTGATTGACACTCGCGGGTCCATCGGTATCGTTGGCCCGCTTTGTTAAGAATTGATGGCATATCACAGTCCGTGATGCGGGGCGCTGACGCAGCGCTCCTGGCAGCCGTCATTGCCACCGCCGCGTGCAAGCGTGCCGCGCTGCCGGCCCTGGCCCACCTGGTCATTTGGGTAGCGGGGGAGCAGCGCGCGAGAGAGTAATAAAGAATCACTTTCAACCGCCCTGCTCCCGAAAGGAAGCAGGGCTTTTTTTATGCCCAAAACCCATTCACTCGCGTCGCCCGCTGACATCGCCATTGCCCCGCCAGCCGGCCAGGCTGACACCGTCGCGCTCAGGATTCTGCTCGCGGTGAGCTTCTGTCATTTGTTGAACGACTCCATCCAGGCGCTCATCCCGGCCATCTACCCGCTGCTGAAGGAGTCGTTTCAGCTGAGCTACACCCAGATCGGCATGATCACGTTCGCCTTTCAGATGGTGGGATCGGTTCTGCAGCCTGTGGTCGGTTTGTACACCGACAAACACCCCAAGCCATTTTCCCTTGTCTACGGCATGGCCGTCACCCTGGGCGGCTTGATCCTCCTCGCGCTGGCGCCGAGCTATCCGGTGGTGCTCGCCGCGGCGGCGTGCGTTGGGCTGGGCTCGGCGATCTTCCATCCCGAGTCCTCTCGATTGGCGCGCATGGCGTCCGGCGGTCGGCACGGATTCGCCCAGGCGCTCTTTCAAGTGGGGGGCAACGCCGGGACCGCGCTCGGTCCGCTCCTCGCCGCCGGCATCATCGTGCCGCGGGGCCAGCGCCACATCCTCTGGTTCAGCGTCATCGCCTTCGCGGGGATGTTCATCCTCTCCAAAGTGGGTCGATGGTACCAGGGACACCTGATCGCGGCGTCGCGCCGCGGCGCTCCCACCCACGTTCCCAGTTCGGGCCTCAGCCGCCGGAAGATCGGGCTCACATTGTGCGTCCTCTTGTGCCTGATGTTCTCCAAGTTCATCTACCTCGCCTCCATGACGAGCTACTACACCTTCTACCTCATGCAACGCTTCAGTGTTTCCGTGCAAGAGTCGCAGGTCTACCTCTTTATCTTCCTTGTCGCCGGCGCGGTGGGAACATTCGTCGGGGGGCCTTTGGGGGATCGCATCGGCCGCAAGCAGGTCATCTGGTTGTCCATTCTGGGAGTGGCGCCCTTCACCCTGGCGCTTCCGTACGTTGGACTCGCGGGGACCGCCGCGCTTTCCGTGTTCATCGGCTTGATCATGGCGTCCGCGTTTCCGGCCATTCTGGTCTTTGCCACCGAACTCCTCCCGGGAAGGGTCGGCCTTATCGCTGGGCTCTTCTTCGGGCTGGCCTTCGGGCTCGCCGGGATCGGATCCGCGTTGCTCGGCAAGCTCGCGGACGCCAGAAGCATTCAGTTTGTCATGAACGCCTGCTCCTATCTCCCGCTCATCGGGCTGCTGACCTGGTTTCTGCCAGATCTGCGAAAGAGGGGGCAATCATGACGCGAGATCCCAGGCGGCGCGGCTGGCCCGCTCTCCACTCTCCTCACGCTCTATGACCATCACACTGGCCCGGCGCGCCCAGCGCATGACTCCGTCGGTCATCCGCGAAATCCTCAAGATCGCCGAACGCCCGGGGATCATCTCGCTGGCCGGCGGATTGCCTTCGCCGGACACATTCCCCATCGAAGCCCTGCGCGCGGCGAGCGAGGCGGTGCTGCGCGATCATCCGCGCGAGGCGATGCAATACGCCGCCAGCGAAGGCTTCATGCCCTTGCGCGAATGGGTGGCGGCGCAGCTCAGGGATCAGGGCATGCGAGCGGATCCGGATCAAATCCTCATCACCAACGGATCCCAGCAAGGGCTGGATCTGGTGGGGAAGGCATTGATCGACGCGGGGAGTGTTGTGGCGGTGGAAGCGCCCACTTACTTGGGCGCTTTGCAGGCTTTCACGCCCTACGAGCCTGAGTTCACCACCCTGGATTGCGACGATGATGGCCCGCTGCCCGACCGGCTGAGCCTGGCGAAGGCGGCGAGGTTTCTTTACGTCCTTCCCAACTTCCAGAACCCGAGCGGACGCTGCGTCTCCAACTCCCGACGCGCCGATTTGGCCGCCGCGGCCCGGGCCCTCGGGCTCCCGATCGTTGAGGATAATCCGTATGGCGAACTCTGGTTCGATGCGGCGCCGCCTCCGGCGATCGCGGCGGCCTGGCCGGAGGCCACGATCTACCTGGGCTCGTTCTCGAAGGTGCTCGCGCCGGGCTTGCGTCTGGGTTACATCCTGGCGCCTCCGGAGCTTTTCCCCAAATTGCTGCAGGCGAAGCAGGCCTCGGATCTTCACACCTCCGGCTTCAGCCAGCGTTTGGTGCATGAGGTCGTTCGAGGCGGGTTTTTGCGCGACCATTTGCCCGTCATCCGCGCTCGGTATAAGACCCATCGTGACGCGATGGAGACGGCGCTTCAGCGTCACATGCCCTCAGGCTGTTCATGGAAGTCGCCGGCGGGTGGAATGTTCTTCTGGGTGAAGGCGCCGTCATCGGTCGATGCCATGCGGCTTCTGCCCAAGGCCGTTGAGCGCGGTGTCGCTTTCGTTCCCGGCGCGGCGTTCTACGCGAACCAGGCGGAGAAGAACGCGTTGCGATTGAGCTTTGTCACCGTGCCCCCGGAGCAGATTGAGCGAGGAATCCAAATGATCGCGGACGCTCTGCGGGCGTAGCGCAGACTCGGCGGGTTCTTCTCCGGAGTTTCGGGTCACGCCGAATCGCCGTGTCCGTCTTCTGTCGGCGCGACTGTTTCAGATCATTGTTCAGAACGCGTTAAGCCTTCCTCTCCCCGGCAAAACCCGCGGCGAACCAGCAATCCATGGAGTCGTGATTGGCTAGAAAAGTATTTTCAGATCGGATGATCGTTTTCGTGGACCGCCTACGCATGAGTGAGGAACGGCACCTAACAACCTATGCGTCATTCCCACTTTTGGACTTCCGCGGGCGAGTTGAGAATGGCTCGCGTCCTTCCATGCCTCGCCTTCGTGGTCTTGATCGGGTTGTGTCGTCCAGCTCAGGCCCAGTGGATCACTCAGACGAACGCTCTCAAGTCCGGCTGGAACTCGGTGTTCTTTCACGTTGACGCCTCGCACACGACCATTGACTTGATCCTCGCGGAGGATCCGAGCAGTCCCATCGAGGAGATTTGGTATTGGCAGCCGGCGTTGCCGACGGGGCAGTTCGTCGAGTCGCCCCAGCTTCCCACCGGCGGCGGCACCCAGTGGTCCACCTGGACGCGGCTCGCTGGCCCTAATTCGGTCCTTCAGCGATTGACCGGAAATGGCGCCTATCTGGTGAAAGTGGCGAGCAAAACCGCTTCCTACTCCTGGCGCGTGAAGGGCAAGCCGGTGGCGCCCACGTATCGATGGACCCTCACTGGACTCAATTTCATCGGCTTTCCCACCCCGCCCGCCGCGCCGCCCTTTTTCGAGGCCTTTCTTGCCGCCGCTCCGGAGCTCCAGCAAAAGGGCGAGGTGTATCGCTACCAGGGCGGCGAGCTCAATGCGACCAACCCCGTGCGAGTGGTCGCGTTCCGCACGACCCCCGTCCGACGCGATCAGGCTTACTGGGTGAGGGCAGGGGACAGCTACAACCAATACTTCGGCCCGATTCAGATCATCCAGGCCAGCGCGGCCGGGATCCGATTTGGCGACGGCCAGGGGCAGGCTCAGCTGCGGTTGCGCAACCTCGCGAATGTGCCGGTGACGATCACGCTGCGTCAGATCGCCTCAGAGGCGCCCCCCGCCGGCCAGCCCAGCGTGGCGGGCGCTCCGCCGCTGCTGCTGCGCGGCGCCATCAACAACACAAACCTCACCTTCGGTTACACGGCCCTCGCCTCTGGGCCGCAGACCTGGCAGCTCGCCGCCGCCGGCCAGACGGGATCCGAGGTTGAGGTGGTGCTCGGCCTGAACCGCTCGCAAATGTCCGGCCCGCCCGGCGCGGTCTTCGCGGGCGCGCTGCGATTCACGGATTCGCTCGGCTTGTCGCAGGTGGACGTGGCGGTCTCCGCGGAGAAGGAATCGACGGCCGGCCTGTGGGTGGGGGGCGCGGCGGCCTCCTACGTCAGTCATTATCTCAAGCCCTATGCCAAGGCCGCCAACGCGGCGGAGTTCACCGCGTTGCTCGCCCGTCTTCAGCTGGCTGAGGGGGCCGGCGGCTACCACTACGAGCGCGATCCGAACACCGGGCGCGTGATGGTCTTCGGCGGGGCCGATCACAAGTCCGGCTCCTACCTGCTCGACGGTCCGATCAAGATCGACTCGGGAACTGTCGCTCGTCCCTTCCCGTTGCGTTTGATCGTTCACAACGACGGGAGCTCGGCGAAGCTCCTCCAAAAAGTTTATCATGGTGTTGGGCTGGCTTCAAACGCAGTGCTGACGACGAAGGAAACTCTGCTGCTTCCGGGCCAGCTGGCGGAGGCGCGTCGCATCAGCTCGGTGCAATTCCCGACCTCGGCCGGGAACATTCCATGGAACTTCACCGGCGTGATGAGGCAGGGGGGGAGCCTGACCGCGAGCGTGCCATTGGCCTACGATGATCAGGCGTCTAACCCGTTTCTCCACACCTACCATCCCGATCACGACAATCTCGACGCCTCCTTCACCACGCCTTTGCCGCGCGGCCTGGAGTCCTACGGAGTCACCCGGCAGATCACCCTGGCTTTCACCGCGCCGCAGGACGATTTCAACAGCCTGACCCAGGGCGGTCAGGATCTCACCGGCAACTACACGGAAGTCATGACCTTCGAGGCGCGCGGCTCGCAAACGCGCCAGTACAACGTTCTCGGAACCTTCACCCTGAAGCGCATCAGCGACATTGCCACCCTGACCTCCAACTGAGCTCCATCCCTTTCTCTTTTTTAGTTTTTTGAACCGCACTCACCCGACTATGAAAACCCCAACGATCCGCCTCGGTTGTTTCCTGAGTTCCATGTCCTCTCGAGCAAAGAGCCTTTGCGGCGCTTCGCTCTCGCTGCTGGCCGTTCTCGCGATATGCGTCGGCTTGCCGAGCGCGCAGGCGGCGCCGCCGGACCTGATGACCTATCAGGGGTTCCTCGTGGATGGGAATGGAAACGCGCTCGCTTCAAGCAGCCCCGCCAACTATCCCGTCACCTTCCGAATCTACACGGCTAGTCTCGGTGGCACGCGGCTCTGGTCGGAGCAGCAGATTGTCACGGTCGACAAGGGCAACTTCAGCGTGATCCTCGGCGAAGGCACGCCGATCGGGGGCGAAGTGCACCCGCTCCTTTCGGCCGTGATGGCCGGTCCCGCCGCCTCGGATCGGTACATGAGCCTCTCGGTCACTATCGGCGCGGCCACATCGGAGATGCTACCCCGGTTGCGGATGCTCCCAGCGCCTTATGCGTTCCTGGCGACGAGCGCGAACAACTTGGTCAATCCTGGCGGCACATCGGTCGTCGCTTACGCGAACAGCCGCGTCGAAGTGAACGGGAACCTCTTCGCTTCGGGCGTCATCTCCGGCAACGGATCCGGACTGAGCGGACTTACCGCGTCTCAGCTGAACGGCACGGTCGACGATAGCCTCCTGTCAGCCAACGTCGCTCTGAAGGCGGGGGGCAATGCGTTCACCGGCAACCAAACCATTGCCGGCAATCTCGGGCTCAGCACGCCGAACACCACTTTTCCGCTGACGATCGGGAACAACACCCTGGGCGACAAGATCAGTCTCTGGGGGCAGTCGGGCAACAGCTTCGGATTCGGCGTCGCGCCCGGTCTGCTGCAGATTCACACCGACAACCCTGGAAGCGACATCGGCTTCGGATACGGGAGCGGCGCTGCCCTGACCGAGACGATGCGTATCAAAGGCAATGGGAATGTCGGCATCGGCGTGCAGCAGCCGGGCGCGCGTCTGAGCCTCGCGGCGCCGGGAAGCGCCGAGCAGGTGGGTTCCGTATTAAGCACAACCCTGCGCGCCAACGCTGGGAGCTTGGGGGCGACCGCGGGCAGCGAACTGGCCCTGGCTTCCATCGGTTTTTTCAGCGGCAATCACTCGAGCCTCGGCCTCCGCGGTTTGCGCGCCACGGCCGGCAGCGATTGGACCTCAACCGCGATCGGTCTGGAGATGGATGTGGACAACACCCTCCGCGCGGGGGGAGGGGGCCTTTGGATGCACGCCAATGGCAACGTCGGCATCGGTGTCACCACCCCGGGGGCCAAACTCGACGTCAACGGAAGCATCCGCAGCACCAGCCTCACAGTGAACGGACCTTTCACCGCGTCCAGCTTCAATGCCGCGTCGATCACAGCCAACACGATCAATGGCGAGAAGCCTCCCCAAACTTATACGGTTGGGCCGGGGGCGAACCTGAACACTTGGCGGGAACTGCAGATGGATACCACTGCTTTGCTGGGTGACGCCGATGGGGGACGCATCAAAGTCCTGCTGCGTGATCACGGTGGTAAAATCGTCCGCACTGTCAGCTATGAATTTTACGCAGAGAATGACACCGACAACTTTGGCCTGGCCTACCGCCAGTTCATGACTGTGAGTTCCTTTGGCACCCAGCGGTATTTTCGTCTGGGCACCACCGACGCCAGTGACATCGGCGCCGATTATGATTGGTTTTGGATTCGAAATTACCGGAGCGGGATTGCTTTTGGAGGTAATGATTTCCCTCCGGAAAGCGGCGCCAACCGTTATAAATTTTGGATTCTGGTCCGTCCGAACATCACGGCCACTGTCATCGTTTACGACCGGTAAGCCTTGGGTGTTCACAGACTCCGTTTCCCCATCCTCCCATGCAAACCTTCAATCCAAGATCTCCCGGAGTCGGGCGAATCCGCAGGGGTGAATCAGCGGTGGTGCGTGGCGCGCTTCAGATCGCCTTCGCGCTTTTGGCGACCGCAGGCTGGGCGCCCGATCTCTTTGCTCAAGTCCTCCCCCTCGAAATCCGGCAGGACTCGATCCGGTACAATCTCAGCTCCACGAATGGACTTCCCTTGTCCAGTGTTCGGGGGACGCCGCCTGGGTCGGATGGTCGCGCTCCCACTTTGGCTCAGCAGCAGCTGGCGGGTTTGACCGAGGTTCCCGCCACCACCAATCAGTTTAAGGGCTTGGTTGTCTTCGGAGGCCTCGCGGCGCCGGGCTCCACGAATCTCAATCCCGCCCTCAGCCTTGCCGCCAACGCGGAGAATCTCAATCTTCCCAGGATCAAGGCGAACGGGCAGATCGTGATGACCCTGCTCAGGGCTCGGTTGGGCGCTCCTGTGCTGGGCCGCGCTGTTTCGTTCCTTCTCGGCGAAATCGTGCCGCGGCCCACGTTCGATGAATACGGAGTCCTCCTCAGCGTGGCGAACACGACTGTCGTTCCCAACCGGCCCCCGACTTCGCCCGAGGTCTACTGGCTGCCGGAGCCCTACACGACTTCGAATCACACGAACACGGGCTACTATTGGAGCCCGCACGCGCAGGCTGTCTTCGCCGTGAACCCGGGCCCGATCGCCGTGGTGTGGCGTCGCGGCACGGCCTCCACCACGACGGGAACTCCGCCCTCCGGCGTGGGCAACGTTCTCGTCCTGGGCGTTTCCTATGTCGTTGCCACAAACCAGTACGTGGTCTCGGGCAGCCCGGTGAAGGATCCCCGACTGATGTATTGGACCGAACGTTCCTTCGCGGACACCGGCAAGCCGGTCAACGTCCCCAACGCGCGCGTCGGCGCGGTGAACATCGTTTACAACAACAACTTTCCCGAGCGCGCCGCCAGCGAAGTCGTGATCCCCGGCGCGGCCCCCATCGTCACCACCAACACTCTGCAGGAGCTGCGCACGCTCTGGTTCGACGACACGGCCGGCCAGGCGGGCGGCCAGATTCGCGCCTACAATGTCGAGGGACGCATCTTCGTGGAATTGCTGGGCGACGTCCGCAGCGCGAACACGCGTCAGCATCTCGGCTTCGAAATTGTCGATGTCATCCGACAGCCCGTCCCGAACGATGTGACCATCGAACTGGGCGAGCCGCTCACAGCCTATCCCGGCGGGACCCCCAGCGATGAGAGGCTGTTCCCGGAGCCGTTGCTCCTGTTGGGCCAGACTTTCACTTTTCAGCACAACCCCAGCGGGAGCGCGAAGCCGACGTACTACGCGATTCGCGAGACGCTGAATCAGAACGACCTCCAGGTCCACTGGCTCGAGGAGGGGTTGGAAGGCTTAAAATGGCCCTTCCTCTTTGTCCGCTACAAACAGGTCTGGCCGGATGACGTCGCCAAGTACAGTCATTATGTCCGTCCGGTCGTCGCCAACGAGAGCGAGGCCAAGGCCACCGCGGTGCCGTTGCCTTCACAAAACGCTCCCCAGATCGCCTATCAGGACCCGCTGGATCACCCGCGCGGCAAGCTCACCGAGAACTTCGCCTACTATAGCTTCCTGGACGCCGCCCATCCGGCTCATCGCGCGCTGCTGCGTTTCACATCCGGGGAGTTCCTCCGCTTTGAGCGCGTGTTCTCCTGGCTGAACCAGAGCCTTCGCGACCAAGACACGCAGATTCCGGCCTTCGCCGGCAGCGTCGCCACCAACCTCAGCTCATGGGCGACCAACGGAGTTTTCAACTGGCCCGATCAGTTCATCCGTCCGCGTGTGGTCGTCTCGACGGTGTTCGTTGGCGATCGCATCACCGCGCCGGTCGGCGAGATCGGGAACGTGCCTGGCGCAAACTATCTCGCGGGCTTTATCCAGCAGTCCGAGGGCGACTTGTTTTATCCGGACGCCTATGTCGATCCCTTCGCAGGCGGCTTCGAGGCCGCTAATCGTGGCGCGATCATTCCGGTCAACGCCGTGCCGGGCAAGGATCGCCTCGAAGTCTGGTGGTTTCGGAAGAACCAGGTCGATGTCACGCGGGGGTTCGCGAACAGCTATTGGCCGGCGGTCATTGGCCGCTACAATCTCCAATTCCCGACCGCGCCCGCCGAAATCGTGCTCGCCAGCGACGACGGCACCGGCGCTCTCACGAGCCTGCAGGCCAACGGGAGCGTCTACTACCAGAACGACCGGTCGCTGCCGGGGTACAACCCGAATGAGGAACATGCCTTGGTTCAGGGCGGACAAGCCTTCGCGCTGCGCGACGACCTGAATATCACCACGAGCAACGGCTTCACGTCGAAGCCCTTCGTGCTCCTGACCTACGCGGAATCCGACGGGCGTCCAGCGATCCGGGCGTTCAAGGTGCTGCGCGAAAAGCCCGAGTCGGGGATCACGTTCGATTACGCCAGGGACGCGGGCACGGTTCTACAGCCTCCGATGCCGCTGCCGCTGCTGGAGCTCCCTCTTGCGCCCAACATCGCCGGGCAACCGCCGAAGAGCTTGAACACCGAGATCGGCGCCTACAGCGTTGGGTCGTCAACGCGCGGAACGGCCGGCGCGTTTGCGACTCACGGCTTGACCACGGTCGACCGTCACTTCGCGAAGCGTTACGCGCCGCTGGCACTGCAGGATCCGGCCGCCCCAGCGGCGGCTGTCTGGTTCTTCCCCACCAATGTGTCCGCGACGACCTTGGGCGGCTGGGTGAGCAATCTGCGTCCTCTCTCGCTGAGGGCTTGGGGCGGCAATCAGAACGCGCTCCCGACTCGCTGGCGATTCTCGACTCCCATTCCCGCGGGCCTTAAGGCGAGTCCCGCGCTGGCCCTGCTTTATGACGCCACAAGCGGCGCCAGTTGGGTGATTGTCGTGACCGAAGCGAACGCGGCCTCGCAGTATGTGGAGGTCCAGACCGTGGTGAATTTCCCCGCGGCCGCTCGCAACGCCACGACGCTGGTGATGGCGGTTTCCGGACCTGCGGCCAACGCGTTTGCCGGCCAGCGCCTCGCTCCCGAGCCTCTGCCCGCGACGATCGCCGACAGCGACCTCCGCAATTTCTACGGGAGCTTCACGCTGCAGGATCGCAAGGGGAACACCTGGTTCTATCGCGGACCGCACAACCTCACGGAGTCGCCCTCGCTGGTGATGCAGTTCTATTACAAGACCCTCCCGGGCTTCTTCTTCCCGACGCTCGCGTTGAATCAGCAGCCCCCGGTGGGCACGGTGACCCCTTACCTCCGTCCCATCCTTCCGAACGGCGCCTTCGACGGCGACCCGGTTTACGGGAATGTCGCGGGCTCCGACCAGGAGGCCGACGGCAATGCGCTCGGCATCTCGTATAGCCCCGTGTGGCCGCAGAATGTGCCGGTGCTGCAGATGGCCGAGACGCTCACCACTCCCAAGCGCGGTTTGCCCGCCGTGCGCGGCCAGACCAGCATGCAGATTCTTTATCAGCAATCGCAGGTCGACGGAGGCGAGGCTCGCGAGTCGGCTGTGTTGCATGATCCGACGCGCGAGAAGACCTTCGCGCTGGGCGAGCCGGAGAATGGCGCTTCGCTCGATGGCATTCCGCCGTCGGTCAAGACGCAGTCCTATCAGGGCCGAACCTACTTCCCGAACCTTCCGCCCCATCTCGCGGATCGATTCTTCCTCGACCCGAATCGCGGCGCGTTTGGCGAGTTGGTCTTCAGGGGGCAGTTCGTGGACGCCGCGCTGGGCGATAGCTATCTCTTCTTGAACGTGCTCGGCGATGGCGACACCGCTGAGCTCAAATCGCTCTGCGTCGCGGAGGATCTGAAGAAGGTCGCTTGGGACGCCGCCATCGAGGGGCTTTCCACCACGCTGGAAACTTTCATCGAGAATCCCGCGAAGCCCCGCACCTACATTCCTTCTTCGCCGGAGACGATCGGCGCGCACGAACTCTCCCGCATCCAGAATGACGACGTGGCGGTGGAGGCTTCGTATGCGCTGACCGCGACCGGTCCGGGCACCGGCTATGTCTCGCTCATCGCGGGCAACGGCCGCGCCTTCACCCCGGAGGCGAACCCCGTCAGCGTGGCCATCGTGAAGGTCGTCAACACGCTGTATCGAGGCGAGGTGAACATCGTTGAATCCTCCAACCCGTTGAACGAAAGACTCACCCTCCAACAGGTCGTGGACCTGGCCGCGAAGGTCGAAGATTACGCGTTCGAGTGGAAGATCGCGTCTCCCGTCGATGGACTCCCTCCGGATGTTTACGAGGCCACACGAGTGTCGCTCCTGTCCGATGGCGTCTGGTCGCACCTCCGGTTTCCCCTCGACACCGACAAGGCCTCGTCGGTCGCGGCGACCCCTGACAGCCGCCTCCTCCGCGATGTTTCAGGAACCGTCGCGCCCGTCAGCCAAGTCGCCTACGACTCCGTGGATCTGGTGGACGACAAGTTTCGCTTCAAGGTCGCTTCGATTCCGCCTCATGGGTTGGCCACGGGCAATCGCGTGGTCTTGCGCAAGTCCGATGGCTCGGAGGTTTCTGGAACGGTGCATGGGCTGACGACGTCGACCAACGTCTATGTCAGCCTGGACGCCAACCAGAACGTGTCCGTCAGGGTCAGCGACATTTCCGCGCTCAACGAGCGGGTGGCCACCAATCGCGTGCAGAGCATTGTCTTCCGCTCCTTTGATGAACCGGCGGGGAACTACTCCCAATACTGGTTCAGCATGGATCTGGACGCCGCGCTGGCGGCGGTCGTCTACGTCGACGGACAGCGCGTTGTGAGAGCGAACACGGGCCAGGGCGACACCACGGCAACCTCGCCGCCCGGCGGGCTCTTCCCCTTGAGCCGGGTTTATCGTCTGGGCGCCGCTGACTTGGCGGGCGGAACACTGAACCTCGACGGCACGCGGACTCACACGATTGCCGTGGAGCTGATCTCCGTGGCTTTCCCGGGACAGTACGTCGTGTTCAACGCGCGTCTCGAAGCCTTCTCCTCGGTGGACGTCAGCGCGCTGCGATGGCTCCCGCTGGACGCGGTGCGCTATCCGGATGGCGTTCGCGCCATCCTCGGCGGCAGCGCGGATGTGCGGAGCCTGTCGGACAACTACCTGATCATGCGGTACCAGCCGAAGAAGAGCGTCCACGCCTCCTATGTCTCCGATGGCAAGGGCGGCAACGCGGTCTGGTCGCAGTGGACCACGCCGCAGTTGGCCGAGGGCTGGATCAAGCGCGTGTTGAAGGGAATCAATCCCTTCAACCAGCGCATCACCGACTTGTTCAACAACGCGGTCAACACCGACGTCAGCATCGTGGCGCAGGCCGGCCAGCGCTGGGAAGGCGACGTCGCGCTCAACCTCGACTCGATCAACAACGCCGGCCTCATCGAAATCTACGAGACAGTGCTCAGCCGCGGGAAGATGTTGAGCATCGGCGGCGGGATCAACTACGGCCCGGCGAACGACGCGCTGCTGCTCGCGGCGGGCTACCTGAATGATCTCTACATGGTGCTGGGCAATGAAGCCTGGGCCGACGCTTCGAATCCGACCATCGGCATCGGCACCAAGGACAACACCTATGGCGCCGTGGCCACCGCGCTTTTCTCATTCAAGGGGCAGGTGCCTTCTCTCCTGGAAGAGGAGTTGGCCTTGATGCGCGGGCGGGATGATTTCCTGCTGCCCGGCGTTGAACTGCGGCCCGTTTACAATCGGATGGTGTGGAATTACACCCGCGGCATCGACGCGGGCGAGGTGATCTATTCGCTCAACTACAACATTCTCGATCAGAATGGAGACGGCGTGGTGAATGCCGATGACGCGCGTCGGCTGTATCCGCAAGGCCATGGCGATGCCTATGGCCATTACCTCACCGCGCTCAAGGGCTACTACTCGCTGCTCATGAACACCGACTTCGACTGGGTGCCGCGCATCGAGGCGGTGACCGTGCTCGGCAAGCCGGTGTCGGTGGACTATCAGGATGAACGGAAGTTCGCGGCCGCGGCCGGCGCTCTGGCGCGGGCGGGCAAGCAAACGTTCGATCTCACGTGGCGCCGCGACTACCAGTCCGGAACCGGCCGCGGATGGTCCCACTTCGAAGCCACCCGGCTGAACGCGAACGGGCGCGCCAATCCCACAACCCGCTACTGGGGCCTGGATCATTGGGCGTCGCGCGCGGGGCAGGGCGCCTACATGAACTGGGTGGTGGGCAACGCCATCCTCCCCGATCACGATCCGGATCCGTCGCATGAGGGCAGCATCCAGCAAATCGACCGCACCACAGTGCCGGAGTTGAAGGAACTCGTCGCCGTGAGCACGAGCCTTCAAACGGCCATGGACAACGCCGAAGCCGGACACACGCCGCTCGGCCTGCCCGCGAACACGATTCCATTCGATCTCAACCCGAACGCCGTTGTCGGCGCTGAAAGCACGACGCATTTCGAGCAGGTGTTCCAGCGGGCCAAGCGCGCTCTCAACAACGCCATCGTCTCCTTCGACGACGCCAAGGATGTGACGCGGCTGATGCGATCCGAGCAGGATTCGTTGGCGGACTTCCGCACGACGGTCAACAAGCAGGAGCTCGCTTACACGAACGCGCTGATCGAAATCTACGGCACGCCGTATCCTGAAGACATCGGTCCGGGTCGGACGTACCACACCGGTTTCAGCGGCCCCGACGCGATCCATTACATGTATGTGGACACCCAGGAGCAGACTTTCGTCGGACCGCAGGGATCGCTGTTGGATCCCGGTTCGGACACGACCTGGAGAATCGACACGCAGAGCTTCCAGCCCGATTGGGCCAGCAAGGATCTCATTTCGACCTTCGGCTGGATTAACCCGGCGCGAGTGAACCCAGTGGATGGCACGAGCGCGACGCCCGACTATCTGCAGAACACGAATTTATACCTTGAGTACACGCTCTCCTCGCACGGGTTCTTCAAGAAGCCCGCGAGCTGGACGGGTCAGCGGTCGTCTCCCGGCAAGACGCAGCAGGCGATCTCGGACATCGTGAAAGCTCGGAACGCGGCCTACTCGGCGTTCTATTGGGCGGACGCGGCGAAATACGATCTGGACTGGGCCATCGCGTCGCTCGATCAAAAGGTGGCGTCGCACAAGACAATCCGAGGCTACGAGGCGGCCATCGCGGCGCTGGAAACGGTCACGGACACCGCGAAGCTGGCGTTCGAGATCTATGAGAAAATCCACGTGGAGACCAAGACGCAGCTGGATGATATCACCTCGACCATGACGGCGGCCGTGCCGCTTTCCCTGATCGCCGGTCTGGCAGTGGGTGGCGATTTGACATCCGGGGCGCGAGCAGGGCTCGAGGCCCAGGGTGTTGTGTTGAAGACCGCCACACGATGGACCGAGGTGGGCCTCTACTCGGCGGTCAAAGCGCTCGAAGTGGCCAACGACACGGCGATTCGCTTCCTGGAGTTCGGCGGAGTCGCCGTGGAGCAATGGAACCAGGAGCTGCGGAATTCCGTGAGCGAAGTGCGCGACAAGGTCTATGGCATGAACAACAACATGATGACGATCAACCAGCGTCTTCAGGAGTTGGATGACGCCAAGCGCAAATATCGTTCGCTGCTCGCCGAGGGCGAACGCGTCCAGCAGGAACGCCAGATCTTCCGTCAGAGATCCGCCGCCGTCATCCAGGGCTACCGCACCCGCGACGCCGCGTTCCGGATCTTCCGCAACGAGAAATTGGAGCGATACAAGTCGCTCTTCGACCTCGCCGCGCAGTACGCCTTCATGGCGGCGCAGGCCTACGATTATGAGACCGGGCTGCTGCACACCGAGCAAGGCAAGGAGTTCATCAACCGCGTCGTTCGCGCCCGCGCTCTCGGAGTGGTGCAGGGCGGCGAACCGCAGTTCGCGGGCAGCAACACCGGCGATCCAGGCTTGTCCAGCGCCATGGCGGAGATGTTCTCCGATTGGAACGTCGCTAAAGGCCGGCTGGGCTTCAACAACCCCGACGCCTATGGAACGACTGTCTCGTTGCGCACGGAGAATTTCCGCATCCTTCCAGGCACTAACGGAACCCAGAACTGGAAGGACATTCTCAATCAAGCCCGCATGGCGAACATCCTCGACGACTCCGACGTCCGTCGTTACTGCCTCCAGATCGATCCCGGCAACGGTCTTCCGGTTCCGGGCCTCGTCCTGGAGTTCAGCACGACCATCGCCCGGGGGCTGAACCTCTTCGGCCATCCCTTGGCGGCCGACGACCACGCCTACAGCTCCAGCTCCTTCGCCACGAAAATCTTCGCCGCGGGCGTCGCGCTCGAAGGCTATCTTGGCCTGGACGACCCGGCGGCCAACAGCGGCGCGGTGAACGGTTCCGGCGGGACTTCGCCGTCCGACCCGAACCTGTCCTTCCTGGATCCCAACCGGCTTTCGGCGACGCCTTACATTTACCTCGTCCCTGTCGGCGTCGATTCCATGCGCAGCCCCGCATTGGGCGACACCAGCGAGGTCCGCACCTGGAGCGTCAACGACGTGGCGATTCCCCTCCCGTTCAACATCGGCGGCTCGGAGTTCTCCTCCGCGCAGCTCTATCAGTCCAGCGACTCTTTGAGCGAGGCGCCCTTCGTCATCCGCAAACACCAGTCCTTCCGGCCTGTGTCCTCCGCCAGCCTCTTTGATCCGGTGATCTACGCGGGGTCGGCTTTGAAGCGCTCTCAGTGGACGAACAATCGTCTCATTGGACGATCGGTGTGGAACAGCAAGTGGAAGCTGGTGATACCGGGCGACACGCTGCTGAACAATCCGAACGAAGGCATCGAGCGGTTGCTCCGCACTCTGAACGACGTGAAGCTGCACTTCGTCACCTACTCCTACTCCGGCAACTGACATGACCCTTCTTGGAGCATTCCTACTATGAAGCAGATTCTGAACGCGCGCACCCGGCAGGCGGGAGCAACGCTCCTCGGCGTCCTCATGCTCTGCGGAACGGCCAGGGCATACCCGCCCGCTCCTCATCATGTCCTTTATGGGATGGTGAGAAACCAATTCGGCGATCCCATCGCCGTCACCCCCAGCGATGTGTATTTGGAGACCCCCTCTGGCGTCCAGCTGCGCACCAGCGTCGTGAGCGGTCTGGAGCCCGGGGTGAACTACAGGATCGAGGTTCCCATGGACTCCGGCACCTCCGGCGAGGCCAACGCTTACATGCCCACGGCGCTGCGTCCGTTCTTCCAGTTCCGACTCAAGGTGCAAATCGGCCAGACGACCTATTTGCCCATTGAGATGCATGGAGACTTTTCGAAGATCGGGGAGCCCGGAAAGAGCACGCGCATCGATTTGACATTGGGCGTGGACTCCGACGGCGACGGTCTTCCGGACGCTTGGGAGGAAGCCCTCATCAACATCTACGGCGGGACGCTTGCCACCATTCGTCCGGGCGACGACACGGACGGCGACGGCATCAGCAACCTGGATGAATACATCGCGGGCACCTATGCCTTCGATCCGGCGGACGGTTTCATTCTGACGCTTACCGGCGTGACCGATATCGCCGCGTCGATGGAGTTCCTGGCGATTCGTGGACGCACCTACAGCATTCAGTCGTCGCCCGACCTGAAGACGTGGACCCCGGTCTCCTTCCGGATCCCCGCAGAGGGCGCGAAGCCCCCGCTGCGGAGCGCGTATCTGTCGGTTGATGTGCGGAAGATTCAGATCGAAGTGCCCTCCCAGGCAGGCGCCACCAACAGCTTCTTCAAAGCCCTGGTGCAGTGAGGGAGTCGTCGGCGAAGCTCGCCACGATGCTCCGCGACGGTGGCGGAAGTGTTCAGGGATGTCCCTGGTTCCTTGACATTTCACATCTTCTCGTGGCCTAGTGTCCAGCGTTCCACGGGAATCCTAGTGAACCATTAGCGTGTTTGTTGTCGTGATGCTGGATGGCATCTGAGTGGTGAGCGTTCGTTCCTCAACTCAGCCGGGGTTGTTTGCCCTAGAGACCCTCGAAGCCCGCGTCCTCCTTTCGGGAGACGTGGCGATCCTGTCCGTTCCCCAATCCCCACTGCCCGATTCCGTCCTTGCCCAGGAGCACGCGGGTCTCCTCGCCGCGCCATCGGCGTCGGATCTTCCCCTCTCATCGGACTACGAGGTCAACGCGATCTTCCAGACTGAGACCTCGGCGCTTTCCAGCAGCCGTTCCACCCCGGCCTCGGACTTCCCAGACGGCCAGAGTCCTCAGCCAGCAGGTTCACCCGTCGTCTCATCCCCTGCGGCCCCGGCGCGGGGAGACAACGCCTCGGCCAACAACCTCTCCGATGCTTCTGTCGCCCGTCCGTCTTCAGAGGCGATTTCGCCCAGCGGCGCTGAACTGGCGCCCGGAGCGAGCGCATCGACCGATGCCGCCAAGCCCGCGGTTTCCAGCGGAGCAGCGCCCGCTTTCTTCGCGGTCAATGATCTCGTCGAGATACTTCGCGGCGCCAATGGACCGCCAGCGGAGACGATAAGCTCCTCGGCCGCATCCGGGTCCCATCCTCTCTTCCATCAGCTGATCTACATCAACGCCGGTGGAGCGGCCGGCATATTGTTTAACGGCGAGGTGCGCGTTGCGGACATCGTTGCGCCGGCATTCGAGGCCAAGGCCGGACTTGCCGGCCATGAGGCTGAGATCATTTCAATCCTCGTTCGCCTGCTGAACGAGCGGTACGATTCCCTGGGACTCCAATTCACCGCCGTCGATCCTGGCGAGGGGAATCCGCACTCCACTGTTTACCTGGGCGGTGATGATCATGCCTTTGCGGCTTGGGGCCGTTTCCTTGGATTGGCCCAGCATGTCGACCATGGAAACCAGGACCCCAACGACATAGCGTTTGTTTTCTCCGACAACATCGACCCCGTCGGATCCGATCCAGCGGGTTATGCGTTGTTGCTGGCGGAATATGTGGGGCACGAAACCGGGCATCTGCTGGGCTACGACCACGCCTATCACACGGGGAACGCCAGCCCTCTTTCCGACGACGCCTACAAGCCCTACAGCCACATCGAGATTGCGAAGGACGTTTTCGACGACATTGTGGCGGACGGCAAAATCACGATCGAGGGCCGGGAATACGTCGTTCATCCGAAGGTGGCGCAGGCGATCCGCCAGTATCCCGAGTTCTACAACGCCGGGACCGTCGGACCGGACGGCTTCCCGGACCTGATCTTTGGCCAGTCCCAGATCCATCCCGTCCACACCGGCGCCTGGCTGGCGCATATCCTCGACGTGGCCTGGGAGTGGCAGTCGCGCCCTGTCACCGCCTGTTCCCCGGAGGAGAAGCTCCAGGTTCTCGCCTTCGCCTATGGCTTCCTCACGCATACGGCGGGGGACATGTGGGCCCATACCATCGTCAATGAGTTTTCGGGAGGGACCTTCCCGGGCTTCCTCGACGTCGCGACCAACCTGCCTGACACGGTCAACGCCGTCCGCCACCTCATCGTGGAGGCTTACATAGGCGACGCGACCGTCGGTTTCGACGGCAACAGCGAGCGGAGCAAGCTGCCTGACGGCGATTTCAGCGATGATTCCAGTCCGCGCATCCAATACGACGCGCCGATCCAATTTGTCTACGAGGCCTTCATCAAGCCGTTCGCGGGCGACCCGACCGTCACGCCTGAGCATCCGGAAGGATCCCGCGGCATCCTGCTCGACGAATTCCTGGCGCTGCGAAAGCTGCTCGTCGGTTTTCTGGCGGGCATGGGCGGCCCCGCGGGGGATCTCACGGCGGTGATCAGCAATCTCCTGGGAGGCGTCGCGATCCCGGATCTCAGCCAGCAGGCTTTCATTCGCGGCTACGTGGAATCCTGGATCGGGAACATTGACGAGGGGCTCCAGAATTGGGGGAAGCTGGGGCTGGCCACCACCCGGGCCTTGTTCGATCCCCAGACCCGGCGCGATCTACAGAACGCGACAGCGAAGGGTCTCGGGGCGGATGGCCTCACCGGCGCGCGGGCGGACGCCGAGGATGGCGTAAGCCTCGTGGATGTCCTGAAGCACGAGACGCAGGACTTCCGCGAGCGATACATTCTGCCCATGTTGGGCGTTCCTGACGTGCTCGCGGAGTTCCACGCGGACCTGAACCAGGCGATCGAGAACCTTGCCGACTTCGGCCGAACCTTGCTGGGGCAGGTCATCGAGCCACTGAAGGTCCTGATAGCCCCGATCACGGAGGCGATCGACAAGCTGAAGGATTTCGTCACCGACTTGGCTGAGAATTTCATCCAGGAGCGATTCGGCATCGACGTGGAGTCGTTCGTTGAGCTCACCCAACTCCTCTCCGCCGCTTCCTTGATGGACATCGACCGCATCACCATCAACGGACATGAGTTTGTGGGGCTATTCAGGACGGGGGATCGCCAGAAGCTCGATCACTACCTCGGCTTCGACGGCATCGATGCCCACGACCCGATCGATCTGGCCGGAGTGGCGCCGAACCTTCACCTGACCTTCCTTCCGTCGCCCCAAGGCAAACTGAAGGACGGTCTCTCCTTCGACAAGACCGCCTTCAAGCCCTACTACGACAGCGTTCAGATGGCGAAGCTGCTGCTATTGTCCGAGAATCCGGTGGACGGAGAAGTGGTGGGGGCCAAGCAGCTCAGCCAGGTGATGACGGACTTGCTGGGGACGCCGTATGACTTTTCACGGCTCGCGTTCACGGGCAACCACGGCGGGAACATCTTAACGACGGATCTGACGCCGGTGACGGACGAGATTGGGCGTCGCGTTCCTTGGATGCGTTTGATCGATGTGGATCACAACTGGCGCGCTGATAGCACGACGGCCACGACCGACGCCTATCGCTATCACGCCCAGGGCAACATCACCGATCAAGTCCGGTGGACATTGGGCGGGTTGGCCGCGGGCAGCTACACCCTCGAGGCATCCTGGCTGACGCGTCGATTTGTGGATCAGCGCCCCGGCGCCGGGTTCCACGAACAGGAGCTCAATCCAGTCAAGGCCATCGACCCCGCGCGGAACGTGGCGTATCGCGTGTTCGACGGAGCCAACCTGATCGGGACGATCACGCTGGATCAAGCCCTCGATCCCAACGATGAGCAGGCGGGGCTTCTTCTTTTCAAGACTCTGGGAGCGTTCACCGTGAACAGCGGGACTCTTTCGATCGAGATGAACGCCACCGCCCAGGGCCAGGCCGTCGCGGGCCCCATTCGTGTCCTGCCTCAGGGCAATCCCGGGGCCGCGCAAATCATCGCGGTCCAATCGGCCTCGCAAACCGGCGACTGGCGGAAGGTCGGATATGTCTCCGGCGGCGGGAACTTCCCGCTCTGGGAGAGCCGGCTTCTTCGCGACAAGGTCTTTCGCGTGATCTTCAAGGATTGGGAGAACGACGGCGGCTCTCCATTCCCCGACCTCGGCGATGCGGCTTCTCCGGATCCGAATGAGCTGCCGCCCGGTCCCGCTCCCGCGGGAAGCGAGGGCGGCGGCGGTGTTATCACGATTCCCGGGTTGGCTGATGTTCCTCCAGGGGCCCAGGTGATCGAGGGCGTCCTGTCGGGCGCGGTGGTGCGATCGGTGACCGGCGATGTCGTGCTGCGCAATGTCCGCGGCAACGCCGACGGGACGCTCGACTCCCTCACGCTCACCGCGACGGGCAGCATCTACATCGACGGCATCGACGGCGGCGGCGGGCTGACGACCTTCACCCTCACCGCGGGCGCGGGTGTTTTTTTCCAGCCCAATGCCGTGCTGGCCACGCGTCAGGTGGCGCCCGGCGTCAGTCTGGTAACCGGCGCATCGGTCGCCAATTCGGGCAACATCACCATCCAGGCGACCACGATCGTGGTCGACAAGGCGGCGAAGGTTCTGGCTCACGCGGACTCGGGGTTCGCCTCCGGCGACGTGGTGATGCGGGCTCAGCGAACCGGCGTGGCCTCGCAGTTCATCGTTTTTGTTCCCGTCTATTATCAGTCCCTCAGCGCGTCGATCGTTCTCAGCTGTGACGCTCAGGTGACGGGGCGCAACATCACCGCCAGCGCCGAGGCCATCAGCACGGGCACGGTGAACCTGAACCAGAACCTCAACTTCAACCTGCCTCCGGCGCTGCTCGCGCTGAACGTCGTGATGAATCTGGGCGTGCTCGTGCTGTCCGACGCCGATGCCTCCGTCACGCTGGGAACCGGGGCGCAAGTTCGGGCGGACGCGGACCTCAACCTGTCCGCGCACGCCGCTTCCACGGCCAGCGTCACGAGCAGCGGGCGCTTGATCGGGATCACCCTCGTTCGATCCGTCCCCAGGGCCCGGGTAGTCGCCGAGTCGGGGGCGTCCCTGGTCGCGGGGAAGACGCTCGACGTCCGCGCGCGGGCTGAGAACTCCTTGCTGGTGTCGCGCGTCGTTCCCTCCGTCGGCGACGCCGCGAATATCTCCGTCGCTTTCGCGGTGGGAAGAACCGAGAGCACTGTTCTGCTGAAAGCCGGCACGACGGCCCGGGGCGCCAGCGCCTCGTTCACGGCGATCAATCAAAACAGCTTCAACACACGATCCATCGCGGCCGGCTTTAACAACAGCGGCGGGGCAGGGGTGGGGATCGCGGTGGCCTTCGGAGTCTACGAGTCCCGAGCCGTCGCCGAGGCGCACTCCGCGCTCACGACCGTCGGTGACGCGGTCATCCAAGCGCAATCGATCAACTCCAACAACGACGCGCGCGCCTTCGGCTCCTCGCTCAGCCCGCTGGGGGACGGATTGGTCGCCTCGCAGGTGAAGGAGATCTTCGACGCCTTCAACCTCACGCAGAACATCGGATCCAACGGGATCGATCCGAGCGGTCCGGCCGCGGGGCCCGAGGTGGCCGTCGCCGCGAGCCTCGCCGTGCTCAGCTCCACGAACACCGCCCTCGCCTTTGTGGGCGAAGACGCGCAGTTCAAGGTGGGGCGTGATCTTTCGGTGACCTCCCTGGCCGAGGACAACTTCCAGGCGAGCGCGACAGCCAGCGCGGGCGACGCCGGAACCCTTGCCGCGGGCGGCGCGGTTCTCGTTGTCGATTCGGTCAATCAGGCGCACGCGTTCATCGAGCGGCATTCCAGCGTGAACGTGACACGCCTGCTGAGCCTGCGATCCGAAGCGCGCATCCCGAACCAGGTTCCCTCGCTGTTTGATCCGACCGTCGATTTATCGGATTCCGACTCAACCCTCGGCTCGGCCCGATCCGCGGAGGAATTCGCCGATTCTCAAACCGCCGGCGCCCGGGTCACGGCCGCCCTCGCTCCCATCAAAGCCTACTTCGCGTCCATCCTGGGCAATGGCGAGTTGGTGGGGACCACATTCGTCGCGAGCGGGGGCACGGTCAACGCGGGCGCGCCGGTGGGAATCGCGGGCGGTCTGATTGTGATGAAGGCGGAGAACACCAGCCGCGCGTTCATCGCCGACGAAACCCGGGTCAACCAGGACTTCGCCGCTCCGCCTGCGGATCAAGACGTGAGGATTGAGGCGATCGCGAGCGTCGTGACCGTCAACCTCGCCGGCCAGAACTCCCCGCTCAACTTCACCGGCGGCGCGGGAGGCGGAAGCGTGGGCATCGGCGGCGGCTTCATGGCCGTGCTTTATGAGAACACGGCCCAGGCCTTCATCGATGACGGGGCTCGCGTCTCGGCGGGACATGACGTGATCGTGCGCACCAGCACGGACAACTACCTCTTCGACGCGGCGCAAGCCGGGGCCGCCGCCAAGCGACTGGCGATCGACGGCGCGCTGGCCGTGTCGCGGGTCGTCAATCAGTCCCAGGCCCATGTCGAGAACAAGGCCGCGGTGGAGGCGGGGCATGATGTCATCGTCAAGGCGGAGAGCCTTGTTCGCGTGATCACTGTCACGGGAGGCCTCGCCACGGCGCAGGTCGTCGGAGCGGGCGTTTCCGCGTCGTTCGCCTTCGTTACGGACGACACGATCGCCATGATTGGCGAGTCGCGTGATCCCGCCGGTCCGCTCGGGACCGTGAAAGCGGGCAACGATGTGGTCATCGACGCCAGGTCCACTCACAATCTCTGGACCGTCTCGGTCGCCGGCGCCGCGTCCAACGCGATCACCCATGGAACCGGAGGCGAGGAGAACGAGGAAGGTCGGCGGTTCGGATTCGGGTTGTCCGGCGATGTCGCGTTCAATCTGGTCGAGCAGAATGTGGAGGCGTCCATCCGCGACAACGTGACCATCACCGCGGGACATGAAGTGCGCCCCATCGCCGCTCGGATCTCCACGCAGCTGGCGTCCGCGGGCGCCATCGCTTTTGGGAATCACATCGGAATCGGAGGCTCCTACGCCCACAACGAGCAGACGCGCCTTACCCAGGCCTTTGTTCGCGACGCGAACATCAACGCGCCTTCCCTCCGGATGCTCTCCTCCTCTACCGATGAGTCCGTGACGATGTCCGCCGGCGGCAGCGGCTCGAAGCTCGGACTCGACATCGCAGGATCGGTCAACCGGACGCTCACCCAGAACACCACGGAGTCGAAACTCCTGAACGGCGCTGTGGTTGGCCTCTCTGGCGGGCTGGAAGTCTTGAGCCAGCATGCGGCGCGGATCACTTCCATCGCGGGCGCCTACAGCGTCAACACGAATGGCTTCATCGCGGTCGGAGCCGCCTTGGACCTGGGGGAGATCCGCAACAACGCGCGAGCCTTCATCGCCTCCGGCGCGCAGGTCGTGGCCGCGGGGGACATTCGGATCCACGCGAACGCGGCGGACAAGGTGAACTCCACGGCCAGCTCGCTCGCCCGGTCGGGCGACCCGGACGAGCAAAACCGGCTCTATCTCAACCAGGGCGCCGCGGATCCCTTCGCGGGAGTCATCGGGAGCGATGTCAACGCGCACAATGATTTCACGACCTCGCTCGCTCTGGGCGATCTGGATGGGGATGGGAAGCTCGATCTCATCACAGGCAACTTCGGCCAGTTCAATCGTCGGTATCTGAACGATGGAGCGGGTCATTTCGGAGGCGGAAAGCAGATCGGAGCGGATCCTCTCGAGGTGGTGTCCTCGCTGGGGTTCCTCAACTCCACATGGCAGAAGGGATTCGTCAACTCGCTGGTGAATTCGCAGGTTCCCGATCTCACCCTGTCGCTCGCGTTGGGCGATGTCGACGGCGATGGCCACCCCGACCTGGTCACCGGCAACCTCGGGCAGCCTGCCAGGCTTTACCTGAACACGGGCAAGGGAGACTTCCTTCCGGGATTGGACATTGAGGGCGCGACCGACTCTCCCGCGGTGGCTCTCGCCGACCTCGACGGCGATGGCGATCGCGATCTCGTTGTGGGATCGGTGGGGCATCCGAACTTCTTCCTTCTGAACAACGGCGCGGGCGAGTTCGGCAGGCCTCATGCGCTGGTTGCCGCTCCGCTCCGCCTGCCGCCGGCGGTGGACTCGGTGTTGGGCGACATCCTGCACGCGAATAAAACCCTGGCGATGGTGGCGCGCGATTTCGACGGCGACGGAGACACCGACCTGATTGTCGGAGGGTTTGGGCAGCCCCTGGTCTTCTACGCCAACCAGGTCGTGGCCCCTGGATCGCGGCTCTCGCCCGACGACGACAGCTCCAGCCTGGGCGTCAAGGTGAAGCTGGATGGCTCCGATCTGGCAATTCCCATCGAAGCCGCCTCCGCCGCTCGCAATTTCACCGCGGCGGACCTCGTCGCATCGATCCAGTCCGAAGTCGATCGCGCTTTGCGAAGCTCTGGACGCGGGGTCGGCGGAGAGATTGTCGTGGGCCTTGCCGGTGGCGGCCGAGTCTCCCTAAGCGCGACGGTCGGTCACACCGTGGTCGCCTCCTCCGCCGTCGACAAGATCGAGAACCATCGAATCCCCGCCGCGCCGGAACCGGGAGCCGCGCCCACCATAGACTTCCACGATCCCATCGTTCTCACCCAGGACTTCAACCTCGCGCGATCCATCGCCGCCGGCGATGTGGATGGCGACGGCGACCTCGATATCGTGGTCGGCAATCTGGGCCAGGCAAACCGGCTCTACAAGAACGACGGACACGGCCGCTTCGGCGGGGGCCTGGACATCTCGGCCGACGCCGACATCACTCACACGGTGGTGCTCGCGGACATGGATGGCGACGGCGACCTGGATCTCGTCGCGGGGAACGTGGGGAAAACCAACAAGCTCTATCTAAACAACGGCGCCGGCGCGTTCGGCGCTGGCAGCGCCATATCCTCGGACACTCGAATCACGACTTCGCTTGTTGTGGGAGACGTCAACGGCGACGGCCGTCGCGACGTCATCACGGCCAATGGAAAGCCGAGCCTTGCGGTGGCCGGATCGCTGCTCAAGGTCACGGTCGCCCCTTCTGTTCAAGCCTCGGTCGGCGGCGCGGTGACAACGCCCGGGAGCCTGTTCCTGGACGCCCGCCACGCGGTCGTGTTCTCGGGGTTGACGGGCGCCAGCGCTGGCGCGCCTACAGCCGGCGTCGGCGCCTCGCTGACGCTTGCCGCAGTGGATCGCTCCGTGAAGGCCTACGTGGACAAGGACGCGGTCGTGAATGTGGGCGGCAATGGGGCGGGGCTCTTCGATCCGCAGGGCGGCGCCTTTGGCGGCAGCGGGCTTTCGATCCAGGCGAGCGCGACAGACGACTTCTTCTCCACCTCGTCGGGGAACGCGTCGTCGGACGATCTCGCCGCCGCCGGGTCCCTGGCAGCGACGCAAGTCGGTGGCGACATCCAGGCCTTCATCGGTCAAGCCGCGGCGGTCAATCAGGACCCCAGCGGGGCCGCCGCCGTGCAGACCGTCCGGCTTAAGGCGGGCCATGGCGCCGCCACATTGGGAACCGCGGGCAGTCTGACGGAGGCAGGAGACTTCGCTCGCGGCGCGGCCGTCGACGCGCAGATTCTTTCCACGCGACTCGAGGCTTTCGTTGGCCCTGGAGCGAAGGTCCGCGCTCGCCGCGATGTAACGATCGAATCCTCGAGCGATTCCACGTTGAAGTCCTTCGCTCGCGGCGCCGGTTCGGCGGATATCTCCGCGATCGCCGGCGCCGCCTCCATCCTTGCGACCGCGGAGGAGACTCGGGCCTTCGTCGACGCCGACGCCATCGTCTTCGCCGAGGGCAACGTCCTGATCAACGCGGCGGCCAGCCGATCCTACTCGGCGACGGATGGCGCGTTTGGCGGCGGAACCAAGCTGGGCATTGGCGCCTCGCACGCCGCGCTTCTGTCGCAGGATATCACCGACGCCTGGATCGGTCGGCGCGCGGTCGTCGCCGGGTTGGGGAATGGCGATCTCACCCAGGCGCTCACCGGCGAGCGCGACTTGAAGGACGCCCTCGTTCTTACCGCCCTGCGCGGCGTGTCGATCACGGCTTTGTCCCGGGAGAGCTTTGATCTGATGTCCGTGGGCGGGAGCGACGCCAAGCAACTGGGAGTCGCGGCCGCCGTGACCCTGGTGTTCCTGAACGGGAAGACGCGGGCCTTCATCGACGCCGACGCGCAAGTGAACTCCGATCTGACGACCGCCAACGTGGATCAACTCGTGAACGTTGCCGCGATGGATCTGGTGACCGGTCTCGGTCGCGCGGGCGCGAGCAGCTCCAATCAAGCGCTCGGCGCCGGCGCCGGCGCCGATGTGGAGTTCGACGCGAATACAACTCAGGCGTGGATCCTGGGATCCGTCAGCGCGCGACGCGACGTCCGGGCGCAGGCGGTCCATTTCGCTCGATTTGTCAGCATCTCCGCGTCCGGCGGGCTCGCGCTCGCCGCGAGCATCGCCGGGGCGGCGGGAGTGCACACCCTTGTTCCAGTCACGGAGGCGTTCATCGCGGGCCGCGCCAATGTCCTCGCGCAGGGCAACGTTCTCGTTTACGCCGACAGCCAGATAACGGCGGATATCAACACCGGGGTTGGCAACGCGTCGCTGGGCGCGACGGCAGGCGGGTCGGTCGGCGTCGTTGTGCTTGCGAAAACCACGCGCGCCTCCATCGCCGGCGACGCGAAAGCGCAGGCGTTGGCTTTGCGGGCGGACCTCCTTGCGCCCACCGGCGCCTTCGATGAGCAGTTCACCGACCAGCCGAGCGCTCTCGGCGAGGTGAATGTTCCCGGGGCCATCCCGGTGCTCACCTCGATCATCGCCTTCGTGCTGGACAACCCCATCCGGAACATCGTCGACCCATTTATCGTGACCGTGCCGGCGGAAGACCCGTCGCTCCGGCAGCAACGCTCCGCTCGTCCGCAGCGCCAGCGAATGCGAGGCGTGGCGGTGGCCGCAACCTCTCACGATGATATTGAATCCTCGGTGGCCGGTTTTGGAGGAGCCCTCGGCGTCGCGATCGAGCTGTCCGCCAATGTCGCGGTTACTCGCAGCCAGACCTCCGCGTTCATCGCCGACAACGCGCAGGTGAATCCGGACTTCGCGGGCGCGGGCGCGGATCTCTCGGTTTGGGTTGTCGCGGGCAGCGACTTTCAGCGTCTCGGCCTCGCGGGCCAGGCCTCGGCTTCCATTGTGGCGACCAGCGGGGCCGCCACGGACATCACCCTCGTCGATCACCAGACCCGGGCCTCCATCTCGGGCAACGCCCGGGTGCGGGCGAGACGCGAGGCGCGCGTGGTCGCGTTCGCTTCGGAGGATGTTCTGTCGCTGTCCTCCGGAGCCTCTGTTTCCCTGGCGCTTTCGGTCGCTCCCGGATTGCCTGTGAGTCTCTTGACCGGATTGCCCGCGGGGCTGAGCCTTGCCGGATCCGGGGCCGTCGTCTCATTAAACACGCTGACCCACGCTTTCATCCGCGGCGCTGTGTCCGTGGAGTCGGAGGGCGGGGTTCTTGTGTCCGCGACCGACGTGACGGATGTTGATTCGATTGTTGGGAACTTGGGCGCCGGAGGGCTCCTCGCCTCGGGCGGTTCGGTGGGAGTGGCATTGATAGACAAGGACACCGCGGCCTGGATCGACAATGGGGCCGCAGTGGATGCCCGGGGCAATGGCTCCGCCTCGTTCAACGCGTACGACGGTTCATCCGCCTCCGCGACGGGCTTCGGCAGAAAGGCTGTGTTCGGCCTTGCGGTGCTGGCCTCCTCCTCGGAGCAGATCTACCACCTGCTCGGCAGCGGTTCGGCCGGCGCTGTTTCCATCGCGGGCGCGGTGAGCGCCTGCGTCGTGGATTCGAGCACCACGGCCTACGTGGGCAAGGACGCTCGGATCAACCTGCTTCCCGGGACGATCGCGGATGTCCAGGATGTTCAGGTGGCCGCCGCCAACGACGCGCGACTCTTCGGCCTGGTCGCCAATGTTTCCCTCAGCGCGTTCAACCTGAATGGAGGCCTGGATCTCGGCGTGGTTCGCAACACGACGCTTGCCCAGATCCGCGACAACGCCGAGGTCCGCGCGAAGCGGGACGTCAATGTGTTCTCCGTCACACGCAAAAAGGTGGACAGCCTGGTGGGCGGCGTCGGCGCCACCACAAAGCTCGGCCTTGTGGGCTCGATCATCCTTCACTCCATCGGAGCTCCGTTCTCGGTGGTCGACACCGACATGCTCAAGGACATCTCGGGCGCGAACACTTTCCAGGCCTACATCGACGATCTCGTGAACGGCTACGTGGATTTGTTGGTGGGAGGGCAGGGGGCGCTGGCTCCGGGCGCGACCTACTTTGTCGTTGCCCTGGACGGAGACAAGATCCAACTCGCGCGATCAGAGGCCGACGCCCAGGCCGCCACGCCCCTGGTCATTGATCTCTATCCCGCGGGCCTGTCCTCGGATCAAACGCTCACGCGCGACATCTCCTTCGATCCCGCGGCGACTCTCGACTCGGCCACGGACACGCTCGTCTTCAGCGAGCCTCATGGCCTCAAGGCGGGAACGAAGGTTCGTTACACCACGGGCGGCGGGCCGGCGATCGGCGGGCTGTCGGACGGCGAGGACTACTTCATCCGGCCCGTCGACAACCATCGCGTGAAGCTCTCCAAGAGCGAATCGATCGGCTCGAATCCCTCCACCGTCTTTGATCCCGCCAGCGGCCTGAACGCCGCCGCGAACACGATCAGATTTGGAAGCGCGCACGGCTTCGACACGGGGGCGGCGGTGACGTACCGCGTGGGCGCCGGCGGCAGCGCGATCGGCGGCTTGGTGGATGGGGTGACCTATTACATCATCAAGGTGGACGACACCACCGTCCGTCTCGCGGCTTCCGCGAGCGACGCGGGCAACAACGTCCCCCTCAATCTGGAGAACGGGACCGCGACAGGCGCCCAGCACAGCTTGGCGAACGAGGGGATCGATGTCGGGCCCGGCGCGGTCGCCGGCGGCGCGCATCATCTGGCGGCGGTCATGAAGTTCAACGCGAAGTCCGATGTGGACGGCCCCGCCAACACGATTCATCCCGCGGATGGCAACCCGTTCCGCACCGGAGCTCCCGTTGTCTTCGGCGTGGGTTCATCGCCGAACCTCGGAGGCTTGCTGGGCTCCTATCAGCAGCTCGTCAACGCGGGCACTCTCAGCTCCCGGGCCCTGATCGTTGAAGGATCTCCGCGCGGGGAAGTCACCCTCGCCGTCAATCTGGACCACGCGACCCCGGGATCCACCGCCTCGATCTCCGGGGCGAAAGTCTCCGCGGGCCGCGACTTGCAGACGGCCGCGGCCGACGCCATGGAGGGCGCTCAGGACACGTCCTGGACCTTCAATGTGGATCTCAGCGCGACCCTGGCCACGACCACCGATCAGGCGCGTCTCGTCTCCTATAATCAGGTCCGCGCAGAGATCGTGGGCAGCCCGGGCGTGATCGTTGGCCGCAACGCGCTCGTGTCCGCGACGGCGAACGCGGTTCAAACCATCGCGTCGTCGACCGCCCAGGACTTCACGCGGAACTCCGCGACGGCGACCATCGATTCTTCAACCATCACGGTGAACGGCGCCCTCGATGTCGTCTCCAACACCTCCTCGGACATCAGCTACAGCAGCGTCTTTCCAGGGTTCAGCTTCCTGCGCTTGCGCGAGGCCCACGCAGACCAGGCGAACACGACCACGGCGAGCATCGCCAACCAGTCGACCGCGACCACCGGCGGAAACATTCGGATCTCGGCGACGGACACATCAAAGTCCAGCACGCTCGCGCTCGCCGTCACTTTCAATGATGGGAAGCTGGCCGTGGGCGCTTCGCAGGCCTTCAATCAAATCGCGAGCCTTGCTCGCGCCTTCGTCGATCATTCGACGGTGACGAGCGGCGGAGGCGGGATCGATCTCCTCGCCACGTCGACGGAGAACATCTCAGCCATCGCCGGCGGCGGAGCGGGCGCCGACAAGGCGGCCCTGGGCGGGTCAAGAGCCAAGAACGACATCGCGAATCAAACCGAGACCCTCGTCGACAACCACTCGACCGTCACCGCCTCGGGGGCGATTCGAATGCTCGCGATCGACAATCCCACGATTGTGGCCATCGGCGGGGCCGGCGCGGGGGCGCAGTACGCCGGGATCGGAGCGGCTCTGGTTGAGAACAACGTTTCCAACGCCACACGCTCGCGCGTCCGTCAGTCCGCGGTCATGTCCACGGCGTCCAGCGTGGAGCTTCGCGCGACATCCGACCGCCCCCCGGCGCAGCAAGTCCCGCTGCCAACGATTCTCTCGATCGCCATTGGCGGCGCGGGGGCCGACACCTTCGCGCTAGGGGGCTCGGTCGCCCTGATCAAGATCGCGCAGACTGTCGCCGCCGGCCTGGAGGAAGGCTCGCGCGTGGATGCGCTGACCACCTTCACGCTCGCATCGGTGGATCACTCCTCGATCAGCTCCCTCGCGGGGGGCGGGGCGGGGGCGGGCACGCTCTCCTTTGGCGTGGCGTTCGCGACGAACGAGCTCGGCGACTCCGTGAGCTCATCCGTCTCCGCCTCCGAGGCGCATGCGGCCACAATCAACCTCAGCGCTCTGGCCGACGGAGCGATTCGAACCGCGAGCGCGGCGGGAGCGGGAGCGGGCGCCGTCAGCGGCGCGGGTTCGATTTCATGGAACAAGGGAAGCGCCCATGTCGAGGCGAGCGCGCGCCAGAAGAGCTTGCTGAGCGCGATAGGCGTCCTTGCGCTCAGCGCTTCAGACGCGCCTTCAATTCTCGCGATCTCGGGCGCGGGGGCCGGCGCGGGCACGGTGGCGGCGGTTGCGGCTCTTTCCAAGAACGACATCGCGTTCAACACGCGAGCCCTCATCGACGACTCCACGGTCGTCGCGCAGTCCCTCTCTCAATCGGCCGCGGAATCACCGCAGATCAACGCGGTGGCAGCCGGCGGCGCGGGCGCGGGCTCGGTCAGCCTCGCGGGCTCCACTTCTCTCAACACCATCACGGGCCAAGTCGAAGCCCTGATCCGCGGCGGCTCGCGCGTCACCACCTCGGCCCTGACGGACATCAGCGCGACGGATGGATCCGCGATCCGGGCGATCAACGCCACGGGCGTGGGAGCCGGGACCGCGGGAGGCGGGGCCGCCGTCACCACAAATGACATCGGGAATACCGTGCGGTCGGCGATCGAATCCTCGCAGGTTCGTTCCACCGCCCTGAACGCGCAGCTCGCCGCCCTTTCAACCCCGACGCTCATTTCCATCGCCGCTGGCGGCGCCGGCGCCGGAACCTTCGCTCTCGGAGCTTCCGTGGCGGTCAACAACATCCATCAGGCCGTGGCGTCTGAAATCACGGGCCCCGCCTCGGCGCAGGCGGCCCGCGCGCTCTCGCTGAGCGCGAAGGTCGACGCCGATATCACCGCCTTGGGGGGCGGAGGCGCGGGAGCAGGCACGGTCGCCATCGGAGCCGCATTCGCCACCAATACTATTCATAACACTGTTCGCGCTCGGGTTAGCGGGGCCACAGTGACCGCGGCTTCCGCCTCGTTGGCGGCTCGCGATGATTCCAACATCACGGCGATCACCGGGGCCGGCGCGGGCGCGGGCTCCGTCTCAGCCGCCGGATCGGTTTCGCTGAACACCATCGGCAACTTCATCGAGTCGCGCGTCGACTCAAGCGCCAGGCTCACCCTGACTGGCGCGCTCGCTCTCTCGGCTCTCGATGCCTCCACGATTCTTTCCCTCTCTGGCGCCGGCGCGGGCGCGGGAACAGTGGCTGGCGCGGCCGCGGTCGCCACCAACGACATCAGCAGCGTGGTCCGCGCTATCGTTCAGTCCGCCATCATAGATGCCAACACTCTGACGCTCAGCGCGGCCTCACGAGCGGACTTGAAGTCGATCACCGCCGGGGGCGTGGGCGCAGGCAGCGTGGCGCTTGGCGGGGCTGTGTCGTTGAACACGGTGCAGGACACCGTCGAGGCCAGGATCGGGGCTGGGACCGTCGTGAACGTCGGCAATCTCGCCAAGGTCGACGCTTCGGAAACAGCGACCATCTCCGCCCTGGCTGGCGGTTTTTCTGGAAGCGGCGCGGGAGCGGGCGGCGCCGGGGTCGCGACCAATGAAATCGGCTCGACTGTGCTGGCCGCCATCAGCGGGGCCTCCGTGCAGTCCGGCCCCGGAGGCGTGTCCGTCGTCGTCAACTCCAGTCCGACCATCGAGAGCATCACGATCGGGGGCGCCGGGGCCGGAACTTTCGCCATCGGCGGCGCGATCTCATATAACCAAATCGATTCGTCAGCGGTCGCGAGCGTCTCCGGCGGCGCCACGGTCGCCGCCGCCGGTCCGGTTGTTGTCTCCATGACGGATCACTCGACGGTGCGGGCTCTCGCCGGAGGGGTGGGCGGCGCGGGAGGCGGAGGAGTTGGTGCCGCGCTCGCCACCAACGACCTGGACAACCAGACTTCCGCGATCATCGCTTCGGCCTCGGTCTCGTCGACGTCCGACGGCATCTCCGTGACTACGCTCTCGACAGCCCAGATCTCCAGTATCACCGCCGGCGGGGCCGGGGCGGGAACCTTCGCCCTGGGCGGCTCGATCTCGAGGAACGAGATCGCGAGCGGCGTCGACGCCCATGTCGCCGGCAGCGCGCGTCTCGACGCTCCGGGAGCGATCAGCGTTTCGACGTCCGACAATTCAACGATACAGTCGCTTTCCGGATCCGCGGCGGGCGCCGGTGGAGTCGCGATCGGGGCCGCTCTTGCGACCAACCGAGTGGCCAGCTCCGTGACCGCTTACATCGCCGGTTCTGACGTCAACTCGACATCGAACGCGGTGTCTGTGAGCTCCCTGACTCAGCAAACGATCAGGACGCTCTCCGCGGGGGCCTCCGGCGCAGGGACCGTGTCGGTGAGCGGCGCCATCTCGCTGAACCATCTTCAGAGCGCCATCGACGCCCACATCAGCGGCGGGAAGATCACGGCGCGGACCGGGTTCACCCTGTCCTCGAGCGACTCCTCGCTGATCCAATCCTTGTCCGGGCAGGGCGGCGGCGCCGGCGCGGCCGGCATCGGGGCCGCGGCCTCCTACAACGAGATAGGAAACCAAGTCCGCGCATGGATCGGTGGAGGCGCGCGGGTTTCGGTCGCCGCGGGCAGCGTTCTTCATTCCGCCCGTTCCACGGCCTCCATCGAAACCATCGCGGCCGGTGGAAACGGGGGAATCGCCGGGGTCGCAGGCTCTGTCGCCATCAGCTTCATCGAGAACAAGACCCAGGCGTACGTCAGCGGCGCAACGGTGAGCGCCGCCCACAATGTCTCCCTGCTTGCGGAGAACGCCGGAACGATCAAGGCGTTTGGCGGCAGCGTTGGCGGCGGGGTGGTGGGCATCGGGTTTTCCGTGGTGGTGAGCCATATGGCGAACGACACCCGCGCCTTCCTGAGCAACGCCACGGTCTCCGCCCGCGGAACCGGCGGATCCACCGCGATCAAGGATTGGAGCGCGACGACCGGCGTTGAAACGGCGTCGCTCATCAAGGGCCTCGCGGTCGTCGCCAGCGATGTCGTGTTTCTCCAAGAGATCAGCGTGGGCGTTGGCGGAGGCGTTGTCGGCATCTCAGGCAACGTCATCGTCACGGTCTCCGGGGACAACACTCTTGCCCATATCGATGATTCGAAGATCAACAGCGAGGCCGATCCAGGGGCGGCGGTGATCGTGAAATCCCATCAGAACACGGAGATCACTTCGGGCGCGGGCGTCATCGCGGGCGGCGTGGTCGGCGTGGGAGCGAACGTCGACACGAGCCTGATCGCAAACAGCACGAAGGCCTACATCACGGACTCCGATCATCTCGATAGGACCCAGATCCGATCCGCGGGGGGAGGAGTGCTGGTCTCCACCCTGACCCGCGAGGTGGTTCACACCGCTTCCGTCGGCATCGGAGGAGGCGTGGTGGGCGTGGCGGGGGGCGTGGGCGTGGTGGAAATCAACAGCCTCGCCGAAGCCTTCATCTCCGAGGCCGACGTCTTCTCTGACACCGACCTCAGCGTTCTGAGCGTCGATCGCGCCGAGATCGAAGCGCGCGCGGGGATCATTGGCGGCGGAGTGGCGGGGATCGGGGCCAGCATCGAGGTCACGACCATTGACAATACAACGCGCGCCTACCTCGCCGGCGCGCAGCTGAACGTGAGCGGGCAAACAGCGGTCGACGCGAGCTCGACCCAGATCATCCACGATCTGATCGGCACGTTGGGCGCGGGCGTCGCCGGTTTGGCCGCGTCGATCGCCGTGAGCTCCATCTCCTCCACCACCGAGGCGTTCACAGTCACGGGCTCGCGGGCGACTCGCGTCAACCAGGACGGCGGTCTCGCCGCGGCCACACAGGACGTGAGGATCGGAGCGCATGACACCGCCAGCATCCAGGATGACACGGGCACCGTCGGCGCGGGGCTCGTGGGGGCCGGGGCCGCGGTGGACGTCGCCACGATCAAGAACACCACCAGCGCGCGGCTCGGCGCGAACACCCAGGTCAGGGCGGCCCGGGACATCAAGATGAGCGCCACCAGCGATCGGCGAATCCGCTCGCTGGCCGTGGCTTTCGGAGGAGGAGGCTTCGTGGGTCTCGAAGGCGCCATCGCGGTGGTCAGCATCGGCTCGGGCCTTGACTCGCAGGGCGCCGGCGAGGCCGATGACATGGCGTCGCGCGTCAACCCCGCGATCTCCCTCTCGGGCGGTGTCAGGAATGTCAACGCGAGGGATCCGACCGCCCAGCGCGCCAAGGCCGTCACCAGGACGAACCGTTTCACGATCGCCGACAATCTTTCCACGGCCGCCGCGCCGCGAACGACGACCGCTTTCATGGACGCGGGAGTCGTCGCGATTGCAGGACGCGATCTCTCCATCGCCGCGACCTCGTTGATCGACCTGGATATCAGCGTGGGCGGCGCCGCTGTCGGGTTGGCGGGCCTTGGAGGCTCCGTCGGCATCGGGACCCTGAAAGGCTCCACGGACGCTCATGTCGGCCCTGCCGCGAGCCTCAGCGTCGGCAATGACCTGAACATCCTGGCCACGGCCACCGTCGTTTCGGCGCAGATCGACTCCTTTACCGGCGCGTCCGGGGGCGTGGCGCTGGGGGCCGCCGTGTCCGTTCTGAGCTCCGACAATGACGCGGACGCGTATCTGGGCGCCGGAGCCAGTGTCTCGTCCGCGAAGGACGTGAGGATCTCAGCGAGCACGGTCTCGTCGCTCAAGAGCAATGGATTTGGCGCGAGCGAGGGCGCCGGCGCGATCGGGGTTGTGGTTACGGATGTTCAGGAAACGGGGACGACGCGAGGGTTTCTGGCGGAGGGCGCTCGCATCCAGAGCGCGAAGAGCCTCGAGGTTCAGGCCTCGGCGAACGTGGCGATCGACGTGGTGACGAAAGCGGCCGCGGGGGGGGTGATCGCCGGTTCGATCAACAAAGCGGCGGCTCTTGTGGACACGACCGTTCAGGCGTTCCTCAGCAACAACGCGGACGTGAACATCGCGGGCGACGCCACCATCCTCGCGGATTCCCGCGCCCGAGCCGCGTCGAACGTGTTCAGCGCGAGCATCGGCGGCGTGTCCGGCGGCGTGAGCCTTTCGAACGTCACGCTGACTCCCTCCGTTCTGGCCTTGATTGACACGGGGGCGAAGGCGACCACGGGCGGGAACTTGACGCTCGACGCGCGGAACAATTACTCCGAGACCGATCCGCTCGCTTCTCTGACGGCTCATGCGATCGCCGAGGCTCCAGGAGGCGGGTTGATCTCAGGCGTTGGCGCGGATCCAAACGCGACGGCGAACGCTGTCGTGGAATCAACGGCGGCCGCAGGGACGACGCTCAAGGTGGGCGGCATTCTCTCCGCGCTGGCGCGTTCCAGCGGCCGCGCGATTGCCGATGCCAAGGCGCTCAGCCTTGGCCTGGGAATTGGAATTGGGATCAATGATCCCGACGCGGTTGCGAACGGGACCGTGAAAGCGCGCGTGGACGGGAATGTCGCCGCCGGCAGCGTGGCGGTGAGCGTCATCGCGGACAATCGAGCCACGGCCCGCGCGGACGCCACGGTGGCCGGCGCGCTGGCTGGGTTCCGCGGAGCGACTGCAAACGCCACGGTGTCGCCCACCGCGACAGCCAGCCTGGGCGGGACGGCGCGATTGAAGGTCGCGGGCGCGATTTCAATAACCTCGCAGGCGCTGGGCGGGGCGGATGCGAAGTCGGGCGGCAAGGCCTTTGGCTTCCTCGGGCTCGGCCAATCCACCGCGACGGCGACGAGCGCGCCGACCGTTCAAGCCCTGATTGCCGGCAATGCCACGGTGGACGCGGGTGGATTCGTGTTCCTCCAGGCGGCGTTCAACTCCACGCTCGACGGCGGCGACCTGGGCTTGGTGGCGGCCAACGCTGTTTCCGACGCGACAGGCGGCGGATTGATCTCAGGGCAGGGAGCAAAGCCCAGCGCGACCTCCACGCCAAGCATTCTGGCGGAGATCGCCGGCAACGCGAATGTCGCCTCGGGCGGAATTGTGCTTCTCTCCGCGCGGTCGCGAAACACAGCGGCGAGCGACGCCAACGCGTTTTCCATCGGCGGCCTGGCGTCCTTCGGTGGCAGCGCCGCGGTCAGCGCCGCAAACGGCAGCATCCAGGCCCGCATGGCCGGGACCATCCTCACGGCCGACGGGCTCACGGTCGTGAGCTCGGTGGTCCATTTGGCGACCAGCGAGGCGGACGCTCCCGGCGGCGGTTTGGTGAGCGTGAACGGCGCGTCATCGAAGGCCACCGCCTCGCCGACTGTGGTCGCTTCGGTTCCCGGGACCGCGCGTGTGACGGTCTCTGGCGATGTGAGCGTGACCGCCCAGACCGTGGCCGACGCGACAGCGGACACGTTTGCCGCCTCCTTCGGCTTGCAGGCGTTGGGCTCGACGGAGTCCACCGCAACGGTCAGCCCGTCAGTGACCGCCATCATTGACGCCGGCGCGTCGATCCAAGCCGGTGGCGATGTTTCCGTGAAGGCCTTGCACAATCCTTCCGGCAGTCACTCGGCCCGAGCGATCTCTGAGGCGCCCGGAGGGGGGTTCGTCGCGGCGATTGGCTCGAAGGCGACCGCCACAGCCTCCGCGAGCGTGTCCGCGAAACAGCTCGCCGGCGCCATCCTGCGGGCGGGCGGGAACGTCGCGATTCAAGCCCGCGCGAACAATCATGCGATAGCGAACGCGAAGGCCGTCGCGGGCGGCTTCATTGGCATCGGATCCTCTCGGTCGAGCGCCAGCGCGGATGGCGATACCGAGGCCTCCATGCTGGGCCAGGTCACGGACGCTTTGGATCTCACGGTGGAAGCCCTGGGTGTGAGCAACGCCGATTCGGACGCTTCCGCGGGCAGCGGCGGATTGGTCGCGAGTTCGGGCGCGGATTCGTTCGCAAGCATCGACGCCGACTGGACCGCCTCCATCGGCGACAATGCGACCGTCAACATCCGCGGGACCCTCGCGATACGATCGCTCCTTGAGACCGTGGCGACCTCCGACGCGCCGGGCCAGCAAGCCGGGTTCATCAGCGTCGGGCAGACAACGGCCCTGAGCCGAGTGACGCCCCGCATTTCTTCGTTCATCGGCGATGACGCCCAGGTGGACGCTGGCGGCGATGTGCGAATTCTGGCCGGACACAATGTCGACGCCAACGGCGCCGAGATCGTGGTCCGTGGCGCCGACGCCGATGCGTCGAACGCCTCTGGCGGATTTGGCTCGGGCGTCGCTGTCGGCGCGACCATTGAGACGGATGTGACGGTGATCGCAAGGGTCCGCGGCCGGGCGGACGTCAACGCTCGGAACAATCTGAGCGTCCAGGCCCGCGCTTTCAACGGCGCCAGTGGAACCGCGACGGGGAAGTCGTTTGGTTTCGCGGCGGTGGGGGGCGTGTCGGTGAGGGCCACGATGCGCAGCGATGTTGAAGCGACCCTAGGCTCGGGCACGGCCGGAAACAAGACGATCATCACCGCGGGCGGAGCGGTCGAAGTTCTATCGGTCGCGAACAACGTGTGCGCGGTGTCAAGCGAGGGGGGCACGGGCGGGCTTGTGGGAGTGGGCGCCGCCACATCCACCGCGGAGCTTCTGAATCCCGTGACCAAGGCGGCGTTGGGCGGGAATCTGAACCTCTCCGCGGGCGGAAAGGTGACGATCAAGGCCGACAACTCGGCCTCGCTGGACACGTTCGCCCACGAGGAGGTCACCGCGGGCATCGCGAACAACGAAACCATCTCGCGCAGCCACATCGTCAACGCGAACACCGTGTCCGAGACGGGGGCGGGAATGAACCTCAACGCGGACGAGTTGCTCATGCACGCCCTGGACAACTCCATTTTCGCCAAGGCGCACGCGAAGTCGGAGGTGCCCTTCGATCTGGGCGGAGACAACAAAGCCACCGGCGACGTGGATGTGGACATGCGCGCCCTCGTTCATGTCGGCGGCGGGGGGACCAGCATCCGCGCGCCGCGCAAGGTCACGCTGCTGGCTCAGGCGAGCAGCGTGATCACGGACACGCTCGCCAAGACCTCCACCACCGGAGTCAGCGGAAACCTGGTGAGCACCTCGGACAACGACAAGACCGTGCGCGTCGATGTCGTGACCGACGCTCCCAGCCACATCGAGACGGGCAACCTTGTTGTCGAGGCCGCGCGGCCCGCCGAGGGCCCCAGCACCTTCAAGAAGGTGGCGGACACGCATGCGGTCACCGTCACAAAGGTCATCTCGGAGGTGGTGGGCGAGACCTGCTCGGTGGTCGTCGAGATACTCACTCTCGGCCTCGCGGACGGCGATGAGGTGTGCGAGCCCGTCACGCAACTGGTGGAAGAAATCCTGCAAGCGGAGGAGAGCCAAGTCTACACCGACTCGCAGACCATCCTCAACCGGATCAATTTCAACTCGGACATTTGGGTCGGCTCCTCTCCCCGGGCCTCGCTCACGGTGGACGCCGCCGGGTTTGTCACCGAGCTGAAGGGAATGTCCGTCACCGACGGAGTCAACCAGATCGCGCAAGGCCAGCAGATCACCGCAAGCCAGATCGTCGTTCAGGACATCAAGAACGACGCGCAGGGAACCGTCTGCTTCCGAGCGCTGCTCGGGGATGTCACCGGACACACCAACATCGGCTACATGAACTCCCTCGAGCGCGTCGACATCCGGAACAGCGCCGCGAAGACGCTTGTTCTGAACGCGATGAATGTCTTCAACGACAGCGAGCCCGCGTTGAAAATTCTGGCCGCCACCAAATCACTCCAGTACGTCCTCGATTCCAACGCCCACGACACCGTCATCGACATCCGAAACCTCAATGCCGCCGATCGGGACATTGTGCTGCGCGGCTTCATCAACAATCCCCTCGGAACCACGACGCTGCGCAACAGCGGCGGAGATATCCGCTCCGAAGGCGCGGGCAGGATTCAAACGAGACGCCTCGGGTTGGTCGCCTCCTCCGGGAGCATCGGCACAGGGCCTTTGGGCCGGCTGGGCGTGAACCTGATCGTCACAAGCCTGGACCGCCGCGCCGGGATCGACTTCCTCATCGGGCGCGACGGCGTCTATCTCGGATTGACCCAGCTCACTCCGAACGACACTCCTCTCCTCTTCGACGTGGGCGCGATCTCGTCCAGCGGCGGGAACGTCGACCTCGTCATCAACGGCGGGCTCAGGCTCCGCCGCGTGTTGACAAACGTGATCACCCTGGTGGATGGCACGGTGTTCACCGCGCGGACGCTGGGGAACTTCACCAAGACCGGCTTCGATCTTTCCGGCGTTCTCGGAAACGTGATTGCCCGGCCGCCGACGCCCGGTCTCGCCGGCTTGGAAGGTGTTCGACTGGCGGACGCCTTCCAGTTCATCAGCGTGAATATTTTGGAAGTGTCGAGCATCTCCCACTTCTTCGATGTGGAGGAGGACCCCCTTCGCACGACCTACGCATTAGGCGCGATCTCGGCCCAGGCCAACATCACGATCAATTCCGCCGAGGCGACCCTCCGCTTCACGGGGGCGGTCAGCGCGCAGACCGGCGACATCCTCATCATCACCAAGGACACCGCCAGCGCCGGCGATGATATCGTTCTCGTCCAGTCCGCCACAATGACCGCCGCGGTCGGCGCCATCACCCTCCTCGCCGGCGACAACGTGACCAGCCAGCCTTCCGGGATCATCAACGCCGCGGGCGCATTGGTCATCCGCGGCGACAATGCCGATGTCGACGCCGCGGGCAGTCTTATCGATCTTGACGGGCCTCTCTGCGGCAAGACGATCGAAATCACCACCGGCAAGGACGATGACACCATCCTGCTCACCGATGACGTGATGGCGACGAGCGCCGTGATCAGGACGTTCGCCGGGGACGATGTTGTCACCATCGCGTCGGATGCCGACGCCATCAACGGTTGTGGCAGCGGCCCTGTCACGGTGTTCGGCGGCGATGGCAACGACACGCTCAGCGGCGGTCCGAACAATGACGCCCTCCACGGCGAAGCCGGCGCGGACACGCTTTACGGCGGAGGAGGCAATGACGCGATCGATGGAGGAGCGGGCAATGACCGCCTCTTCGGCAACGGGGGCGATGATCTGCTGCTTGGAAATGACGGCGACGACTGGCTCGATGGCGGACAGGGGAACGATGTGGTCATCGGTGACAACATGGATCCTCAGAGCCAGGCGCTCATCACCGCTGGCAACGTTCAAGTGTTCGGCATTCAGGGCGGCGGGAACGATGTGCTGATTGGCGGAGATCAGAGCGATCTGCTCTTTGGCGCCGGCGGCAACGATGTTCTGTTCGGCGGCGCATTCTTCCGTCCGGGATCCATCCCGACGGGCGGCTCGCAGGACGGCAACGATTTCCTGGACGGCGGCGAGGGCGACGACGTTCTCTACGGCGACGATGGGCGCGGGATCACGCAATCCGCCTCGATACAGGGACGCGTGTGGGACGATGACAACGGCGACGGGGTCCAGGATCCCGAGGAAGCCGGGCACGGCGGCGTTCGCGTGCGTCTGTTCCTTGTCGCGCCGGGCCTGGCGAAAGGCGGCGCGAATCCCCTGGTCGCCGAGGTCAATTCCGCGGCGGATGGCGGCTTCGCTTTCAAGGACCTGGACGTCGGAAGGTACTATCTTGAGTTTGTCGCTCCGTCGGGAGCATTGATCTCTCCGCGCTTCCGCGGATTGGACAACGCGCTCGACAGCGATCCCGATCCCGCGACCGGACGCACGGATGTCTTCAGTCTGGTCTCGGGCCAGAACGATCTTACGCGCGGCGCCGGCCTGATCGCCTCGCCGACGCTTGCGATCAGCGACGCGATCGTCACCGAAGGCAACGCCGGGATCACCCAGGCGGTGTTCCATCTGACGCTCTCGTCCCCGTCGACGCGCGAGGTCGTGATCGCATGGGCCACGGTGGATGAGAGCGCCATCGGCGGTAAGGACTTCAATGCGGTCAAGTCCGGCGCCGTCCGCCTCGCCCCGCTGCAAACGGAGCAAACGATCGTGGTCGATGTGATCGGGGAGACGGTGTTTGAGAATCTTGAAGCCTTCCTGGTGAGGCTTGTTCGAGTCGTCGGCGCTCAAGCGAGCGACACCGAGGCGCAGGGGCAGATCGTGAATGACGACGCGCCTCCGACATTCATGATCACGGCGGGCCCCGCGCGCGAGTTGACGGACGAGACAACCTCTCTTCAGTTCACCGTCGCGCTGTCGCAGGCGAGCGAGAAGCCCGTGAGCGTTCAGTTCGCGACCGCCAACGGGACGGCCACCGCGGGCGCCGACTTCCAAAGCGCCCAGGGCATGCTGGTGTTCGCTCCCGGCGCGACGTCGCGTATTGTCACCGTCGCCGTCTACGACGACTTGTTGGATGAACCGGATGAGACGGTGTTGCTCCAACTGTCGAATCCGGTGGGCGCGGCTCTTCCCGCCGGACCGGGAAGCGGCGTGATTGCGGATAACGACATCTCCCCCAGCCTGAGCGTCGTCGATAGCTTCGTCGTGGAGGGCGACGCCGGCGCGGCCGCGATGCAGTTCAGGGTGAGACTGTCCGCGCCCAGCATGAACACCATTGCCGTCAGCTACACCACCGTGGCTCAAACAGCGACGGCAGGCCTCGACTTCAGCGCGATCACTGTCCCGAAGACGCTGCTCTTCCTGCCCGGGGTCACTGAAATGCTGGCGACCGTCGACGTTCTGGGGGATTTGGTGGATGAATCCACGGAGACTTTCCTCGTCAAGCTGGGGAACGCCCTGTTGGCCACGCTGGCCGATGACACCGCGGTGGGGTCGATTGTGGACAATGAGGTCGCGAAGAACAATCCATCGGGCTATGCCGCGCAGTTCTCGGATCCGAATTATTCCGTGGTGGAAGGGGCTGGCAAGCTGACCGTGACCATCACCCGCCCCGTGGTGAACACTCCGGCGGACGTGATCCTGATCAGCCGTGATATCTCGGCGACGGCGAGCGATTACACTCCGGTGCGGCGCCTCATCCATTTCAACGCGGGTCAATCCACTCAAGCCGTGGACATCGCGGTCACGGATGATTCGGTCGTCGAGGCGACCGAGACCTTCGAGTTGAGCCTGCGCCTGCCGACAGGCAGCCTGGTCGCGGGGGCGCTGGCGACCACCACGGTCTCTCTGCTGGATGACGACGCTCTCCCGGTCGTTTCGGTGAACAGCGTCCGGGTCGTCGAAGGGGACGCGGGGACTTTGGACGCGATCTTCACGATCCGCTTGAGCGCGCCGACCTCGCGCGATGTGACAGTGACTTTCGCGACGACTCAGGACACGGCCGCGGCGCCCGGCGACTTCATCGCGCGCTCCGGGAAAATCACCATTCCCGCGGGTTCCACCGCCGTGAGCGTTGCGGTTCCTGTCGTGGGCGACCTCTTTGCCGAGGCCAACGAAACGTTCTTCCTTGATTTGTTGGCGGCCAAGAACGCGACGCTCGGAACGGCCCGAGGCGTTGGAACCATCCAGAATGACGATGCGACGCCCGTGATCACGATCTCCGACGCGACGCTTGTCGAGGGCGACCAGGGAACCGCGTCCGCGCTTTTCACGGTCACTCTGTCCTCGGCGTCCCAAACGGACGTGAAAGTCAGCTTCGCTGTGGACGATGGCACGGCTCTTTCGGGCGTGGATTACATCGATGCCGCCGGGACTCTGACCTTCACCGCGGGCGGCAGCCTCGTTCAAACCATCACAGTGCTGGTGAAGGGCGATCAAACCTTCGAGCCCGACGAGACATTTCATGTCGCGCTCTCGGGCGCCATCGGAGCGAAGCTAGCCGATTCCATAGGGGAAGCGGTGATTCTCAACGACGATCCCGCTGAGATCAGCGGCAGGATCTTTGGCGACGAGAACGCAAACGGGATTCAGGACCCGGGAGAGCTCGGGTTGGCGAACGTTGTGGTGGCGGCGACGGATAGCGCCGGCGTCATCCGGTTCGGGACCAGCAACGCGAACGGGATTTATACGATCGGGATGGCGCTGGGCAATGGGAAGCTCTCGGTGGATCCGGCCACGCTGCCGGGCGGAACGATCACGACGAAGAATGCGACCCAAGCCATCGCGGTGACCGCGGCTGGGGGGACCGCGAAGGACATTGGATTCCAATCGCGCAGCTCCGTGGTTTCGGCCGAGCCGGTTTTTGGCGGCGGCGATGACACCCTTTACGGCGGCGCTGGAAACGATCAGCTGTTCGGAATGGGCGGCGTCGACTTCCTGGTCGGCGGTCATTGGCTGACCCCCGCCGAAGCCTGCTCCGGAGCGCCCTATAACGCGAATGTGTCCCGCGACGCGGGAGGACGATGGAATGTGGCCGCACCGGCGCCCGGCGCGCTGGCCACGGTCTCCGGACATGTTCGCAACACGTCCACCAACGCGGGCTTGGGCGGCGTCGGGGCGACCTTGTTTCTGCAGGGCGCGGGAGGCCAGGATATCGACACGGCGACGGTCAGCACCGCGGCCGACGGGCTATATGTTTTCGCCGGCGTTGTCGCTGGAACCTATATCGCGCAATTCTTCCCTCCGGACGCGGTCGACTTCGCGGTCAGCGGCAACTCGGTGAACGCGCAAACGGGGCGCACGGCGGCGTTCGTCGTGTCCGCGGGTCAGACCGTGAACCGCGCGGATGTTCTCGTGGCGCCCGCCGTCGCGTCCACATTCCGCTTCGCGCAAGCCGCCTACACAGCTTCCGAGAGCGGCGGCGTTCTTCAGGTCGTGGTTTTGCGGACCACGGGCGTGGCGGCGATCGACGTGATCTACAAAGTCACCGGAGGCACCGCGACCAACGGATCCGACTATCAGCTGGCGCCCGCCGGAGTGGTGAGCTTCGCGGCGAAGCAGACCACGGCGACGCTGAACATTCTTATCCTTAAGGACACGATCGTCGAGGGAACGGAGACCATCCTTCTCGGCCTCGTCGGCGCCGCGGCGGCCCCGGTCGCCGGGCCGCGCGCCAGCGCCCTGGTGAACATCACGGAGTCGCGAGTGTGTTCCGACAACGACTTGCTGGATCCGGGCGCGGACAATGATTTCGTCCTGGGTGATTTTGGACATATCGCGGGCCCGGACTTGTCCAAGGTCACGTCGCTGGGCGGCAACGGCAACGACACCTATCGCTTCGACGCGGATGGCAAGTTGGGGACCGACACGCTGTTCGAGGCCGTGAGTGGCGGCGCGGATACGATCGATCTCAGCGCCACTTCTTCGGCCATGAATTCGATCAATCTCGCCCTGGCGACGACGCCGCAGGTCGTGAACTCCAACCTCACGCTGGTGCTGGCCCAGGCGTCGACGATCGAAAAGATCCTGTTGCCCGCCGCGCCGCCGCCGCCGCTGAGCCTTTCCAGCGTTGACTCGGCCCTGACATGGCTGAACGCCGACTCCTCCTTGCACCGCAACCATTCCTTGTCGCTGAAGCCGTGGGGAGCGATGGATTCTCTGTTGAGCGACTCATGAAGGGCATGTTCCAAACTGTTTATCGGGGATTCAGGGCCGTCTCGGCCTGGACGTGCCATTCCACTCTCCATGCGGCGACGGCGGCGATCATGTTCTGCTGGCTGGGGGCCCCCAGGGCGGTCCTCGCCCAGGCCCAGCCGGGAAAGATCAATCTGTCATCGAAGGTCCTTTTCTTCGCGCCCGATCCGGCGGACGTGACGGCCGTCAAGCGCGGAAACGCCGAGAGCTATCTGGGCGCGCCCTTGGCGGGAACGGGAGTCACCGCGGAGCTTTGGTTCGGTCCTTTGGGCGCCTTGGAGTGCGAGCTCAAACCTTTGAGTCTCGGACGCACGACTTTCAAGACCGGCGGCGGCGCGGGGCAGTTGGTGGATGTTCTGAGCCTCAGTGTCACCGGGACGGTCCCGGGCGAGCGCGTCCGATTGCAGCTCCGTGCCTGGGACAATCAGGGCGGCGCGATCACGACGTGGAAGCAAGCCGACGCCAGCGCCACGCTCTTCCATGGGTCCTCGGCGCCTTTCGATTCAGCGCCATTGGGAGGGCCTGGCGCCCTCACCGTGATCCCCACGCCGGATCTTTCGGGCATTCAGCGCTTCAACATCCATCGCGGGGACAATCGATTCCAGGCGCCCGCGATCACGCGCCAGCCCGAAACACGGACCGACTGTCTGGGCGGCATCGCGTTCTTCAGGGTGGAGGCGACGGGCGAGGCGCCGTTGAGCTTCGCGTGGTTCAAGAATGGCGCGCCCCTTTCCGGCGAGACCAACGACACATTATTCCTGACGCCAAAACTGAGCGATGAGGGCTCCACGTATTTTGTCGATGTCGCGAATTCCGTCTGCCGCGCGCGCAGTCTCTCCGCGACGCTCCATGTGGATCCCACGTTTGATTTCTTTGCGAACTTCAACACCGCTCTTCCCGCCAACGCCGCGGCGTTTGGCAACACCCACTTCCAACAGGGCGGCGGCGTGGCTTCGTCGGGCGGCATGGGGCTGGTGAGCGTCGCGAGCGGCCTTACGGGCTGGTTCAGCGTTCCGCCCTTCTTCACGGCCCCGGTGCAGCAGTTCCAGGTGAACTTCAAGTCGCTCATTGTCAGCCGCGGCGCGCTGGCGTCCGACGGCTTTAGCTTCAATCTCTCGCCAACGGCGCCGAACGCGAGCGCTCTGCCCCCTGGGGACGAGGGCCAGAGCGACGGGCTCGCGGTTGTGTTCGACACCTTCAACACGCCGGGGACATCTCCTCCCGAAGCCCCCGCGATCGACATCAAGTGGCAGGGAAAAGTTTTCGCGCATCAGCTGGTTTCCTTCGCTCTCAATCGTTATGCGGATGTGGGCATCCAGATGACTCCCGACGGCTCGGTGACCGTGAGCTACGACGGCTCGGTCGTACACGACTCTGTTCCGATCCCCGGGTTCAAGCCCTTCCGCGCGTTCTTCAACCTCGGCGCGCATGCCGGCGCCAGCAGCTTCGCCGGGTACAACATCGACGATCTGTGCGTCTCGGCGCGTTCGAACAGCCTGCCCACCATCTCGAGCCCCGGGAACCCGACGATCAGCGAGGACGGAGCGACGCCCGCGCTGAACTTCAAGGTGGATGATCTCGAGACGCCTCCGGCCGATCTCGTGGTCACCGCGAGCTCGGACAACCCTGGGCTGGTTCCCGCGGGCGGCGTGGTCTTCGGCGGCGCCGGGAACGCCCGCACGGTGACGGTGACTCCCGCCGCGAACCAGTTTGGGCAGGCGAACATTACGTTGACGGTCGCGGACGCCCACGGCGGTCGTCAGAGCGTCGTGTTCCTATTGACCGTGAATTCCGTGAACGACACGCCTACGATCTCCAAGATCCTGGATCAGGCGATTGATGAGGACGCCACCCTGGGTCCGATTGCGTTCACGATCGGGGATGTCGAGACCGCGGCATCGGCGTTGAACCTCTCCGTGAACTCCTCGAACACGGTTCTTGTGCCGATCAGCGCCATCGCGCTGGGCGGATCAGGGAGCAACCGCACCGTCACCGTCACGCCGGCCAGCAACGCCTCGGGGACCAGCCTGATCGCAATCACGGTTTCGGACGGCGGAATCGAATCCTTCCGCACGACCCAATTCCTGCTGACGGTCCGCGCGGTGAACGACCCTCCTCAGATGAAGGCGATCCAGAACGTGACCATCGACGAGGACGCCTCCACGCCGGCGATTCCGTTCACCGTCTCCGACGTCGACAGTCCGCTCGCGAGCATTACCCTCACCGCCACCTCTTCCAATGTCGCCCTCATTCCTGTCTCGCGGATTGTGTTCGGCGGCGTCCCCGGGACGCCCACCATCGCGCTGTCGCCGAACGCCAACCAGTTCGGAACATCCCTGATCACGGTGACCGCGAGCGACGGCGGCGCCAGCAGCCAGCAATCGTTCCTCCTGACGGTGCGTCCTGTGAATGATCCGCCGTTGCTCTCGCAGATCGCGGATCAATTCACACAGGAGGACACGGCGCTGGGCCCATTGCCCTTCACGGTGAGCGACGCCGAGACCGCGACGGATCAACTCGCCCTCAGCCTCGTGTCGAGCAACCTCGTCCTTTTTCCGCCCGGCAGCATTGTCCTCGGTGGCAATGGGACAAACCGGACGCTCACGCTGAGGCCCGCCACGAACCAGTTCGGCTCATCGCTGATCACGGTGAAGGCGAGCGATGGCTCAATCGAAGTGGCGAAGTCTTTCGTGGTGGTGGTCGGGTCGGTGAATGATCGACCGGTCATCATCCCTATCTCAGGGCTCGTCATTTTCCAGGACGAGGTTGCCGGACCGATCAGCTTTGTGGTTCAGGATGTCGAAACGCCAGCCGGCCAGCTGCTCGTCTCCGTTGGTGGGGACAATACGAATGTGCTCGTCGCCTCCGGCATCGCGCTTTCCGGCGCGAGCTCCAATCGATCCCTGACGTTGACGCCAGTGGCCGGACAGGCCGGAATCGTAAACGTCACGGTTACGGTCACAGACGCCAACGAGGCGACGGCCAGCGCGGGATTCAGGCTGACCGTCCTGGAGCGTCCGTGTGTCCGCTCCACGCGGGGCACAAACTTCTGGCTGACATTCCCGGGGAACTTTGGGCCGGATCCGGTGAACGCCAAGCAGCTGACCCTCGCGGTCGCGGGCGACGTCGAAACCCGCGTTCGGGTGGACATCCCCGGATTGGGCTTTCAGCGCGCCGCGTCGATCCCGAGCGGCGGGATTCTTCGCGTCCCCCTTCCGCCGGAGGCGGAGCTGGGGCTGGGGAACGATCAGGTCAGCGACCTGGGAGTCCATGTCGCCGCCGACGCCGCGGTCAGCGTGACTGGTTTTCATGAGCAGGCTTTTTCCCAGGACGCGTTCGGCGCCTTCCCTGTGGATGTCCTCGGGCGTCAGTATCTCGTGCTTGCCTACGGGAGCGTCTCGGATGTCGGCCCGGGAACCACCGGGAGCCAGTTCGCGATCGTGGGAGTCGAGGATGGCACCACGGTTCAGATCAAGCTCAGCGCTCCCGCGGCTTCCCGCCCCAAAGGCGGCTCATTTAGCGTCCAACTCAATCGCGGCCAAACCTATCAGCTGCGCTGCGACGATCTCGGGAGACTCGACCTCTCCGGGACCGAGATTCAGTCCGACAAGTCGATCGCGCTGTTCGCGGGGCATCAATGCGCGGCCGCTCCTGTTGCCTCCTCGTTCTTCTGCAATTACCTCAATGAGCCAGTGCCGCCGCTTACCGCCGCGGGAACAAACTTCCTGCTGACTCCCTTTCTCACCCGGTTCGGCGACACCTTCCGGGTGATGGGCGTCCAGCCGGCCACTCGCGTTCTGAGCAACAATGTTCAGGTGGCCACTCTGGCGCGCGGTCAGATCTTGGACATGATCGTCGCCGCGGCCTGCCGGATCACCGCGTCGGCCCCCGTCATGATGGCTCAGGTGGCGAACAGCTCCTTTTTCGATTTAGTCGAAAAGGCCGATCCTACCTTCGTGATCCTTCCCCCTGCGGAGCGCTATCTCTCGGACTACACGTTCTTCGCTGAGACCAACGGCATGGAGAGCTATCTCAACATCATGTCTCCGGCGGGCGCCCGCGCGATCATCCGCTTGGATGGATCGGTGGTCCCCTTGTTGGCCGCTCAGGGCGCGCCCTTCTCGTTTGCGCGGGTCCCCGTGAGCCCCGGGGCCCATCGCGTTCAGGGAAACGCCGCGTTCGGCGCGATTGTTTATGGCTTTGATCTCTGGGACGCGTATGGCTACAGCGCGGGCATGACGCTCGACGACACTCGCGGGCCTGATGTGGTTGTTCCGGCTTCCCTGATCGCCCAGGGGAACGCCGACTGTCGCGCGGCGGTTCCCGACGTGCCGTTCACCGCTTTCGACACCTGCGGTCCCACGAGATCGCTCAAGAGGACCCAGAGCCCGCTCCCAGGGACGCTTGTGGGGGTGGGGACCCACGAGATCATCACAACGGTATCAGATGGGGATGGGAACCAGACGCGAGCGATCACGGTTCTCAGCGTTCGCGATCGCGTCGGCATCGCGTTGAACTGCCCGGCGGACATTTCGGCGACCAGCGTCTCGGAGCAGGGCGTGGCTGTTTCCTTCCAGGTTACGGCGGCCGGGTCCTGCGCGCCCAACTTTCCAGTGGTCTGCGACCCGGCTTCGGGGAGCGTGTTTCCCGTGGGGGTGACTGAAGTGGTTTGCCGGCTCGCCGATCCCAATCTGGGCGACGCGGTTTGCCGGTTTCATGTGACGGTCACCGCGAACAGCGCCCCCTTGGCGATCGATCAGGTGGAGCTCCGACAAGGCGCGCTCGCCTTCTGGTTTGAAACCGTGAAAGGTGTGGACTACGTTGTTGAATCGCGCCCTGACTTGCTGGACGCCCCGTGGGCGTTCCTGCGCGTCATTCACGGCACGGGCGAACGGCTGATTGTCACAGAGTCCATACCTTCGGGTTCCGGCGCGCGCTTTTTTCGTTTCCGTATTGCTCAATGAGTGCTGATGTGTGGGAGTGAACTTTATGTTGTCCAAGATTCAGAATCCCCTTCGTTGTCGCAAAGCCGTTCAGCCGGGCGCGCTCGCCCTCGCCTTCACGATCCTTGCCGCCCTGTCCGTGTCAGCCGCTTCTTTCTCGAAGCTTTGGGAGATCCCCGCGGATGGAACCCGCGATTATGTTTCGGCGTCCGTGAGCGAAAGGGGCGTCGCCTTCAATCCCGCAACCGACCATGCCTTCATCGCGAGCCGCGCTTCGGGCACGCGGATGGCCGTCCTTAACGCCACCACCGGCGCGGAGGCGGGCTTTCTCAATGTCGACGGAATCCTGGGCGGGTCGTTCGCTCTGGCCTGTCTCGGCGTGGATGATGGGGGGCGGATCTATGGCGCCAATGTCTCGGGCCTTCCGACGACGACGGCGACGCTCCGGATTTATCGCTGGGACACCGAGCTCAGCGTTCCGAGGCTGCTTTTCGTGGAGAGCCCCATCCCGGGCTTGAATGGAAGATGGGGGGAAAGTTTCGCGATTCGCGGCGCGGGGACCAACACGCAGATTCTGATGGGGATGTCGACGGGAACATCGCTCGTTTTGTTCCGCTACACCGACGCGACTCAGCGGACGCTCACGCCTTTGGTCATCGACGCCCCGGGCGCGGTGTCCGGCGACCTCTCGAGAGGGATGGCTTTTGGCAACGGAGATGAGTTTCTGGCGCACGGGCCCTCCGCCTCCCAGTTGAAGCGATTCAGCTTCAAGGCGACGGGTCCCGCCGCTGGAACCTCGGCGCTGCTCTCCGCCGTGGATGTTGGGGATGGGTTGGGCGGCGTCTCCTTCGACGCGGGCAGCCGGCAACTGGCGGTTCTGGATGTGGTCCAGCACTCGGTGCGCCTCTATGACGCAACGTCCTTCGAGAGTGTTTCCCTGCTGGGAGAGACGGGGTTTCCTGATCCATCGACGCCCAACGCCAATGGCCTGGGCCAGATCACTCTCAAAGGAAACCGCGTGGTGGCTCTGGACACTCAAAACGGCGTTCTGGCGGCGCAGTTGAGCACGGCGAACGCAGGGCTCGCGCCGGACATCAAGCAAAACCCCAGCTCGGTCATCTATTATGTGGGCGCTCCCGTGATCTTCTCCGTCACGGCCGTTGGGGACGCGCCACTTTCGTATCAGTGGACCTTCAACGGCGAGAACATCGATCAGGCCACGGACCGCGTTCTGTTTCTCGAAACCGCCGAGGAGTCCGCAGCCGGAATCTACCGCGTCATTGTCAGCAATGCCTCCGGCTCCAAGACCAGCGAAGCCGCGCTGCTGATCCTCAGCTCCTCCGTCCGATCCGATGTCGGCAGCCGGCTTTGGACTGTGCAACCCGGGGGACAGCCGTATTTCTCAGCGTCGCTGTCGCGCGTGGAAGTGGCCTGGAATCCGGTTTCCAAAAACTTGCTGTTCCTGGGAACCCCGCCCGTGAACGCGATCACCGTCGTGAACGCCGACTCGGGGGCGCCGTTGAGAGCCCTGGCGCTGGCCGGCGAGCTGACGGGACCCGCGGCGGTGGCTCTGCAGAGCGTCGGGATCGCGGAGGACGGGGCGATCTACGCCTGCTCGCTGACGTCGGACGGAACGCAGTCCCCGCTCCGAATCTATCGTTGGGCGAGCGACGCCATCGGCGTGACGCCCCAGATCGTGTTTAATGGCGATCCGGGCGCCGGCGCGGCGGAGCGCTGGGGCGATTCGATGGCGGTTCGCGGCGTCGGCGCGCAAACGGAGATTTTGCTGACCAGCCGAAATGGAAGTCGTTTCGCGATCCTTGCGGCGTCCGGGAACTCGTTCGTCGGGAAGAGCTACTCGGTGGATTTGCCGCCGGGCAGCCTCGGGCAGGGAGTGTCCTTCGGAGGCGCGCATTCGTTTTGGGCCAAGTCCTATGGCAGCCCGCTATTCGAGATCGAATGGCAGTCAGGCAATCCTGCGGCCAAGGTGATTCGAACGGTGGCCGGCGACGCCTATCGTCCTTCAATCGCCGCGATCGGCTTCATTCCCTCGCGGAATTGGATGGTCGGCCAGGACTCGGACGAAGCGGAGCATGTCGAGCTCCACGATTTTGCTCCCGCCGGGGACGGCCCGACTTGGATCGACACGGAGTTCTTCCGTGTGCCTGGGAAGACGGGAGGGCCCGAGGGTTCGGTCGCCGTGGGAACGGACCGCGCGTTTGCGGCGTCCACGGAAGCGGGATTGATCGCGATTTCCTTCGGCGTCGTCGTGCAGCGTCCGACGCTCCATGTCGCCGCGACCGACAACACGCTGACTTTCACGTGGCAGGGGACCTTTGTCCTTCAAGTCGGCTCGGACCCTGAAGGCCCATGGACCGACATCCCGGGCGCCAAATCCGGCCACACCATCCCGGTGAATCCTGCGCTGAACCAGTTCTTCCGTCTGCGCCAGTGAGGGCGGAAGCGGAGGACATCCCGCCACGCGGAACGCGGTTGGTCTGCCGTAGGCGGGGAATGAAACCGCGGATGGCGCGGATGCCACGGATGGGAAAGCGAAGCGAAGGCAGGGCGTGACTCGCGCCCCAACAAAGCCCAAGACACGCTGACGATGGAGGCATTCCGCGCGAGCGCCCCGAGCAACCGACTCTCGATCTCCTCCGCGAACACAGTTTTTGAGAATCCCAGAATCTTCCGTTGACAGGTTTGTGCGACGCGCCTAGTGCTTGGCCGTTCCGCGTCGAAGAGAAAAATCTCCGATCGGAGCAAGGAAAGGTAAGGGCGAGAAGACGCGCTTACTGGTTGAGCACCGAAAGAAAGAGAAGAGCGACATGATCGCCCCATTCTCAGTCGATCCAAGGAAGAACGACCTCCAGGCCGCAGCCCTCCGCCTGCCCGCTGCCCGCTGCCCGCTGCCCGCTGCCCGCTGCCCGCTGCCCGCTGCCTCCGTGCCAGCGTCGCAAACCGCACTCGCGTTCTAAAGCGAGCTCTGCTTCAGATTTTCGGCTGCCCTTCTCTCCTCTCCTTTTCACTCTTCGGTTTTGCCCCCTCAACCCCCGCCTTCCCATGAAAGCATTCCTGTGTCTTGGCCTTTTCTTCGCGACCCTCGCTCTGCCCGCTCAGGAACAGCGCATCCTTGCCAGGGGCCCCCATCATCAGAGGCTTGAACGCCTTCAGGTGTGGCAGGACGAGGCTGGCATCACCCGCTACCGCACGAACCGAATCACCCAGATCGCCGATTCCCTGTGCTATCTCACGGCCACAGGATGGGAACTGACCCAGCAAGAATTCCGGGCCGCTCAAGGAGGCTTCTTCGCCGGTCAAGGGCCTTTGACCGTCTTCCTCAACGAGAACCTCAACGTGATGAACGCCCTGGATATCACCGCCACCGATGGCGCGCACTTTGAAGTCAGTCCCGCCTTCGTCGCTCTGCGCGATGCCACAGGCCAAAGCGTCCTTCTCGC
>JACQFQ010000039.1 GCA_016199985.1 Verrucomicrobiota bacterium
CCCCAGAGGTTGAGTCTGAGATCCCTGAGGCAGAAGAGGGACAGGGACTGGACGCCGCGCAGGCGTCTGGCGCCGGTCTTTCTCTTGGGTCCGAAGCGGTGGCGATGGGCCTGGAACACGGCTTCAACAAACGCCCTGCTTCCCAGGACTGCGCCATCGGTAAAGTACCTGACCCTGAGCCTGAGATAGTCAACAAGCGGCACGCGTCCCTTGGCCCCGACCACCCGGGCCACCTCCTCCCGGGCGATCCCTTTGCGCAGGGGTTGGCCGGGAGCCTCTAGGGCGCTGTTTTGCTCCCCTTTGCCAAAGAGGCACACCCGATAATCCATGAGCCCCTGGGCCAGGGAGATCGTCTGGGGGTCCAGGCCCCGTAATCCGGCGCTGGCGCGGCGCAGGCCTTCCAGGCAGGCCTTGCTTCCTGCCATGGCCTGGGCGTAGCCCGACCATCGATAGTCCTTGGGGTCGGCCGCCAGGCCCGCGCGAACGCAGTTGAGGTCGATGTAAGCGGCCACGGTGGCCAGGATCTCGCCAGTGCCCTCGACCAGGACGCTTTTGAAGCGTCCCTCCCACAAAGTGCCCGACCGGTGGTGGGTGAGGTTGAACCACTGGGTGAAGCGCTGCTTGAGGAGCTTCATAAAGGCGCTGAGATTCCACATCCGGGCCAGGACCCGCTCTCGCAGGGCTTGAGCGGCGGCGTGATGGCCGGCCTGGCGCAAAGCCTCGAGTTGCTGGCGGGTTTTGCGGCCGCCGCCCAGGCCGCAGAGAGCCTCCAGGCGGCGCAGGAGTTCCTCATCGTCGGGGAGGGTCTTGGGGCGTGGAGGGACCTGGACCAGGACGTGAAAGTGATTGGACATGACGCAGAAGGTGACGACATGAACGCCGCAGAAGGCTTGGTATTCGTTGAGATAGGAAACGAACTGGTCCTTCTCGCGGTCGTGGAAGGCGAAGCGGCGGTCTACGACGCGAGAGGTGCAATGATAGAACGCCGAAGGATGGGACTCAGGCGCTTTGAACCTTGGCAAACGCATGGGAGAGAAAAAGCAGAAAGCGGTGGAGGGGGGCAAGAGGAAAGGGAAGAGAAAGCGGAAAAAGTGAAGGCAGCGATAAAACAGAAGACCTGACCCTTTGTAGCGGCCGGCATAGGGCCGGGCCTGACCCTCTATCCATCTGCCCCGTGTCCATCGGCAACGCGGGCAGGGGACAACCATGGGCCTGTCCCTTTGTCATGAGCTGCCTAGTCGAGTCGCGCGAGCGAACGGCCTTGGCTAAGGACCTGTCCCTCTGTTGTTATCGAAATTGAAACTCAATGACGAGTAGGTCTGGGCGCTCCACGTTCCTGAAGCGGCCGGCGTTTACATGGAGCAAACGAATGACCTGACCCCTCGTCGGGGGGCTGAAAACAAAGGACCTGACCCTTTATCCACCATTGGGGCCGATAAGTTCCACGGTGCGGGGATCGGTAGGGGGCGGGCCAGGCATCTCGACAAAGGTGGGCAGAGAGGGTGTGGGTTTGGATTTTCGGCGGAGTCCCAAACGGCGTTGAAGATCGTAATAGTTGAGTTTGAGGGCTGTGGCGGTTGAGGAGAGACCCTGGAGACGTGCCAAGGAGGCGGCTGCCTTCCAGATCAGCTCGGGGATCCGGTCACCGGGGCGACGCGTGCTTCGCCAGCTGTTGAGCTGTTCCGCCAAGTCGTCAAGAGCGTCGCAAGCCGCGGGGAGGAGCGCGCCCTTCGTAGATCGTGTTTGCATCGTTCGCCGCATAACCTAGCGGGAACTTCAAACCCGGTTACGCACTCTTGCCGAAGGGACACGAAGGATCGACATCCTACCGGTCGACGCCGTCGATCGGCAAAAGGGCAAGTCCGAATGTAAACGCCAAATGAAGCCTGTGATTGATCCCCTGTGTGATGCGGCCAAACGTCGGAGCTGAGCATAGTGGCCACGACCTCACCGTACGGCTGGCAGTGACGGCTTTTCATACCATGCATCCCTTACGGCAATCGCCATCTCCTGGGGATCGTGAGATTCGTAGTTGGTGAGAATGGCCATTACGAGATTGTCGGATGGGACGATCAAAAGGAAGGTTCTGGACATCGGCTGAGCGCCGCCGTGCATCGCGACCGCTTTGCCGTTGTAGCTCTCGACGGCCCAGCCCAAAGATTGAGGAAGCGCGGTACCGTCGTTCAGCTTCTGCACCGTCCACATCTGCGCTAATGTTGATGGCGCCATCAGCTTTCCCCTCAGGAGAGCTATCCCGAACCGGCAGAGGTCCGGCGACGTGGAGACCATTCCTCCGCCAGCCCACTTGTAGCTGATGTCGGAAAAATCGGAATTGCCCACGCTGCCGTCCGTCCGTCGCCTATATCCACGGGTACGGTGTTTGACAATGGCGCGAAGATCCTCGAGGCCGGAGGCTTTCATTCCGGCGGGCTCGAATACTTTCTGGTCGAGATAGTCCTTAAACGTCAGTCCGCTTGTTGTTTCGACGGCGCGGGCCAGAAGGCTGAAAGCGTAGGTTGAATAGGTGAACTTCTCGCCCGGCTTGTGGAGAAGCGGGTCGGCGGTGAAGCGCCTTAAGCCGTCCACCACTGATGCCAAGCGCGTGTAGTTCTCCAATTCGTCCGGCTTGTAATGGCGGATGCCCGAGGTGTGTTTGAGAATGTGACGGGCGGTAATCTGTTCGCCTTTATCGGGAAACTCGGGGACGTAGGCGCGGATGTCGGCGTCGAGATCGATCTTCCCTGCCTCGACGAGTTGCATGACAGCGACGGCGGTGATTGTTTTACTGACGGAGGCGAGGCGATTGACGGTTTCCGATTGATAGACCACGTCGTTCTCCAAATCGGCATACCCGAACCCTTGGGCGAAATCGAGCTTGTCGTCTTTAGCAATCGCGACTGATGCGCCGGTGATCTTTTTCGCCGCCATATATTTCTCAATCGCGGTGCGAACACGCTCGTGGCGACCGTTGGCGATGGCTGCGGCTTCTTTGGGTTCTTGGGCCACGAGCTTGCCCGCTTCCTGTCGTGATGGATGTGTCGGTGCGGTGCAGCCCGTCAGAAGAAGAGCAACAACGGTTGCAGTCACTGAACGCGTGGCCGTGGGCCCACCTTGATATTGAGCCACTGTGCGCGCATCGCGGCGCGCATCGGTGATTTTCAGTTCGGGCTTTGTTTTCATGGTTCTCACGATGTCCCATCTTACCGCTCCCCTCGCCCCCGAAGTCACTCGACCCGGAGGAAACCGGAGTAGTCACGTAACAGTTTTTGATCAGTTCGACTGTTCACTTCACTTTCTGAGTAGTACCCCTGTCCGGTTAAATCCGACAGGGAACACAACGGTGTCGGCGAATCGAGTGTTTTGAAGGAGATTCGCCAAATAGCGATCACGAGACGCGTGTCAATCTGTTCTGATACTCGCAATAAAGACTCAAGGCGACGGCCAAAATCGGGAACAATTGTGGGCCTGTCCCTTTGTCATGAGCTGTCCTTAGTCGTGAGCTGCCTTGTGGAGCCGCGGGAGCGAACGGCCTTGGCTATGGACCTGTCCCTCTGTCGTCCCTTTGTTGGTTGGCTGGGGAGGTATTACGGTTGGAGCCCATGGCTGGAATGGGCGTGGAATCCTTGGCCTTCGGCTGATCGCGGGAATCCTGATGGACAGCGTGGGGGGCTTTGCCATGCTTCCGCGCATGAGCGCATTCCCTCCTCCGCTTGCCCACATCCCCTATTCGACGCCCAGGCGCCGCGCTTTCGTCGGGGCGCTTGCCTTCCTTATCTCACTCCAAATCGCGGCGGCCGCGGCGGAGGACGCGCGCGGTCGTCACGCTGCGGCCACGAATCAGATCCAGCGACTTGCCGCCGAGATGACCGCGAGATGCCTGACGGACGTGCGCACTCGGGAAGATTGGGAGCGATCGGCAGCGGATAGGCGACGCGAGTTGCTCTACATGCTGGGTCTCGATCCGATGCCTCCCCGGACGCCGCTCCACGCCCGCGTTACTGGAGTCACGAAACAGGCTGGCTTCACGATTGAGGCCGTCCGGTTCGAGAGCAGCCCGGATTTGCACGTCACCGGAAACTTCTATGTTCCCAATCCCGCCCCTCATCAGGCCCCCGCCATCCTCTATCTGTGCGGACATTCGCCGGGTCCGCAGGGGGCGAAGGCTCAATATCAGAATCGGATTCAATGGTACGTGGAGCATGGCTATTGCCTGCTGGCCCTCGACACCTTGGAGTTCGGCGAGGTTCCCGGGATGCATCATGGGACGCACAATCTCAACCAATGGCATTGGCTTTCGCTAGGCTACACCCCCGCAGGAACGGAGGTCTGGAACGCCATCAGAGCGCTCGACTGGCTGGAAACCCGACACGAAGTGGACGCAAAACGCATCGGGTTGACAGGGATCTCGGGTGGAGGAGCGATGACTTGGTATGTGGCGGCCGTCGATGAGCGCGTCGCGGTCGCGGCCCCCTCGTGTTCCACGTTCACGTTCGGCTCCCAAGCGGCCCACTGGCTCGCGAACGGTCAGTGCGACTGCATCTATTACCATAACGCCTTCCGCTGGGACTTCCCCACGGTGGCCGCCTTGATCGCCCCACGGCCCTTGATCATCACCAGCGGACAAAGGGACACAATCTTCCCTCCCGACGGATATCACGAGGTGTATCAACGAGGAAAGCGAGTGTTCGATCTCCTCGAAGGAGGGCCCAGCGAACGCATCCGGGAGGTGGACGCCGACGTCGGACATAGCGATCCGCCGCTGTTTCTTGCCGAGTCGCGTCGCTGGATGAATCGTTGGCTGAAGGGAGACTCCTCCCCCGTCGCGGAGGATGCCCCGTTACTAAAGCTCGCGCCGGAGAAACTCGTCGCCATCGATCGGTTTCCATCCAATGCGATGAACTTTTCCATCCAAGACCAGCTCACACGCCCCGTCCACCTCCAGCGTCCGGCCACATCCGCCGCGTGGACACGGCGGAAGGAATCCGTTCGCGCGCACCTGGAGAAACATGTGTTTGGGTGGTTTCCCCGGGAGCCCATCCCCTTCGAAACGGAACCATCGAGCGGGAGCGGCGGATGGGGTTCGCTCTATGGCCGCTACAAGGAATTCACGTTCGCGTCGGAGCCCGGCGTTCGAGTTCGCGTTCAGTGGATCGCTCCTCCCGCTCCCGCGGAAAAAGCGCCGCTGCTCGTCACGGTGAAAGGGCCGGGAGACAACCTCTACAATTCCGATTTCGATGAGCTCCTTCCTCTGCTGGGGCGCTGTCACGTGATCATCCTGAGCCCGCGCTTCACCGAGACGGACATCCCTTCCAAAGAGCGCACTGACATTCAACGAACCTCGGTCTGGGTGGGACGCACCATCGAGGCAATGCAGGTGTGGGATATGATGCGAACGGTGGAATGGTCGTTGAAGGATCGCCAGCTGCGTCCCGAGCGAATCGCCCTCTATGGCCGCGGCGCGATGTCCACGCTGACCCTCTACGCGGCGCTCTTCGCCCCGAAAGTCACCGAGGTCATCCTCAATCGTCCCTCGGCGACCCACTGGAACGAGGCCCCCGCGTTGCTGAATGTGCTGCGAGGAACCGATGTGGCCGAGGTGGCGGGCCTTCTGGCTCCGCGCGGAATAAAATTCGTGGGCGCGCCTGGGCCGGAGTTCGAACTCACCCAATCGATTTACCGGCTCGAGAAGGCGTCGGATCAGATTCAACAGGCGCGCAGCCTGCCCGGGGCATTCTTCCGGTAGCCCGGATTTCCCGTTTTTGTGGAACGAGCGGTTGGCGCGGGAACCGACGCCCTCGTCAGGGCGCCTCGATGCCGACCTGCGCGCGAATGCTGTCCGCGATCCGCTTGGACCACGCGTCGAGCATGGAGGAGTCGCGGCCTTCGATCAGCAGACGGGCCTTGGGCTCGGTGCCGGAGTATCGCAGCAGGACGCGGCCGCCGTCCGGCTTGACCGCGGCTTCGGCTTGGGCGACCAGATCCAGGACGCCGCTGATCTGTTCGAAGGGCTTTTTCTCGCGCACGCGGATGTTGGTGACTCGTTGTGGATACCGGCTCCAGCAGGCTGCGAGCTTGGACAGAGGGACCTGCTTGGTTTTCATGATCCGAAGGATCTGGAGCGCGGCGACGAGGCCGTCTCCGGTGGTGCTGTACTCTCCAAAGATCAGGTGACCGCTCTGCTCCCCGCCGAAATTGTACCCGCTGCGAAGCATTTCATCGATCACATGCTTGTCGCCCACAGGGGTTCTGACCACCCGGGCGCCCACCTTCTGCATGGTGGCATCCAATCCCGCGTTGCTCATGACGGTGGCCACGACGGTCTTCCGGGCGAGGTTTCCTTCCGCAAGGAGGTCCAGGGCCGCGATCGCCATGATGTCGTCGCCGTCGATGAGGTTGCCCTTCTCGTCGCACAACAACACGCGGTCGGCGTCGCCGTCATGGGCCACGCCAATGTCCGCGCGATGCTCGCGCACCTTCTGGCACATGAGCTCTGGGCACATGGAGCCGCACTCCTTGTTGATGTTGGTGCCATCGGGCTGGTTTCCAATGACGAAAACTTCGGCGCCCAGCTCGCGCAGGACGCAGGGCGAAGACTTGTAGGCCGCGCCGTGGCCGCAATCGAGCACCACGCGAAGACCTTCGAGCGTCAGGCCGCGGGGGATCGACGCTTTCGCGAACTCGATGTAACGGCCCAGCGCGTCGTCGATCCGGACGGCTTTGCCGATCGAATCCGCGGTGGGGCGGATCGACTCGATGGCGCCGCTGAAGACGAGCTGCTCAATCTCCGCCTCGATGGTGTCCGCGAGCTTGTAGCCGTCCGGCCCGAAGAACTTGATGCCGTTGTCATCGTAAGGATTGTGGGAGGCGGTGATCACGATACCGGCGTCCGCGCGCAGGCTTCGCGTGACGTAGGCGACTCCCGGCGTGGGCAGCGGACCGATAAAGAGCACGTCCACGCCCATCGACAGAACGCCCGAGGAGATGGCGTTCTCGAGCATGTATCCGGAGAGCCGGGTGTCCTTCCCGATGACGATCTTGTGGCGAGCATGACCACGCGCCTGGGATTCGAGCTTCTTGAACACGTGTCCGGCCGACCGCCCCAATCGGAGCGCGGTTTCGGCTGTGACGGGCTCGACGTTTGCGGTGCCGCGGACGCCGTCGGTTCCGAAAATTTTTGGGTTCGGCTTCATGGTCATGGGAGAGGACGATTCGATGAGACGCATTGTGAGCTGAAAGAAAGTGGGTGTAATCGGATTGCTAGTCTATCTGAGAGCGGCCATAGGGCCTGCCAGTCGCCCCATCGACGGGGCGGAGGCGGCTTAACCGGGCGGTGGAGTCGACGGCGCGATGCCTTTCAGGCGAACCGAGTGGGGCATGATGTGGGTGCAGCGCAAGTTCGACGGGGCCAGAACTTGCACGGGGTAGATCCCCCGGGGATCGGGGGGGCCGCCGGTTTCAATAAAAGCTGTCAGCTCTTTCGTGTCCATCGCGCTGATCCTTCCAGGATCGCCCTCCATCGTCACCACCACTTTGGCGGGGAGGGCGAAGAGACTCTGATAATTCGTGCCCTCCCAGCGAATCTCGACGGGCAATTCGAATTGGCGCGGCACTTTGGCGCGCCTGAATAATTCATCGGCAGTTTCCTCGCTCTGATAAACCTGACGGTTCTCCTTCTCCAGGGTGGCTTGAACCGTCAACCAGATCAGTGTGGCGAGGACCAGCGAGGTCAGCTTGAGCCAGAAGTGCTTGAAAAACAGGTCGCGCATGGACTTGGACTATTTGGCCAAGGGCGGGGACGAATGCGGCTGAGGATGTCCGAGTGGCGGTTCCGCGACGGTTGTTCTGGATCGAAGGGGGCGGCTGACGCGAGACCACCATCCTCCGGCGGCTTCCCGGTCCTGCTTGATCAGAACCGACGCGAGGAAGGCGCGCAGGGACTCAAGGGTGAGCCCTCGGGCCAGATGACCCTGATGAGCGCATGAAATCATGCCAGTTTCCTCGGAGACGACGACGATGACCGCGTCCGACTCCTCGCTCAGTCCGATCGCGGCGCGATGCCGGGTTCCCAGCGACTTGCTGAGATCCTGCCGTTGTGTCAGCGGGAAAATGCAGGCGGCATGCCCGATCCGGTTTCCCTTCATCACCACCCCGCCGTCATGAATCGCGTTGTTGGGGAAGAAGATGGTTTCGAACATTTCGGGAGTGGCGAGTGTATCGATGGGGACGCTGGACTCGACGAGGTCGATGAGCTGGACATTCTGCTCAATGGCGATCAAGGCGCCGATCTTCACCTCGGCCAGCCGTTCCACGGTCTGGATGATCACCTCGATGTTTTCACGCTGGTCCTCCACAGGGTTGAACACCTGAAGGCTGCCCACTTGCGCCAGCATGCGCCGGATCTCGGGCTGGAAAAGCACGATGATCGCGAAGGCGATGATCGTGGTGAAATTAGCGAGGATCCATCGGAGGACCTCGAGCTTGAGAAACGTGGTGACGGCGAGGAGGGTGAGGGCGACGACCAGGAATCCGCTGAACACCGCCGCGCCCCGGGTGCCCCGCACGAAGTTCAAGACGTAGTAGATCCCGACGGCGAGAATCCCTATCTCGACCGCGGGTTTCACCACGTCTTTGAAAAAGTGCCAATTCATGTCATGTCTGATCCGATCGGTGCTCGACAATGGCCTCCGCCATGCGCAGGGCCTGTCGTGTGGCCGCGACGTCGTGGGCCCGGATTATCTGAGCTCCATTCAGGCAGCCCCACACAGCGCCCGCCACCGAACCCCACACGCGCTCCGACGGGGCCGAAACGCCCGTCACGGCCCCGACAAACGACTTCCGGGACAGTCCGAGCAACAACGGACGATCCCAATGCCTGAAACGTTTCAGGTTCGCGAGCAATTTCAGGCTGTGTTCCTGGGTTTTTCCAAAACCCAAGCCCGGGTCCAGAATGACCTGCTCTCGGGACAGGCCGCAAGCGCCTATTCGATCCAGGCGCTCTCCAAAGAACGCGTCGATCTCTCCCACAACATCGGCATATTGCGGCGCCGATTGCATTGTGGCGGGAGTTCCCCGCATATGCATGGCCACGTAGCCCGCGCCTCGGCTCGCCACGCACCGCCAAAGGCCGTCATCATCCCGGCCTGCGCCCACATCGTTCACCACGCTCGCCCCGGCGTCCAACGCCGCCGCAGCCACCGTGGGTTTCAGCGTATCGACGGAGATGGGAACACGAGCCTGCGCCGTGATCCCGCGGATCACCGGTATCACTCTCCGGATCTCCTCATTCTCTTCCACTGGCGCGGCGCCCGGCCGGGTAGACTCGCCGCCGACATCCACGAAATCCGCCCCTTCGGCGATCATTTTCAGCGCGTGATCCACCGCCGCCTCAAGGGAAGAGAACTGTCCGCCGTCGGAGAAGGAATCAGGAGTGACATTCAACACGCCCATCACCAGGGCGCGGGATGGGAATCGGTATTCAACGTCGCGGGTCCGCAGCAGCATCAATCGGTCATCATGCCGTTCACTTGTGGCGATCACAGGGGATTCGGCCTGGGGAAGTTAGGCCTCGCTCGGCCGCGGCGCAAGTGACGGAAATGGGACTAGCCGGATTTCGCCAGCTCCGCGGCCCCTTCGACCAGGCGCTGAGCGATGCCTTCGACGACGGCGTCAGGCACGCCAATCTGCGGATTGGCCGACTGACTCAACATGTGACACTGGTCGTTGATATAGTCGATCACCACGAACTCCCCTTCCTCATTGAGGAGAATCTCGGTTGAGAAAAAGCGCATGCCGCTGACATCGGCGAGCTTCCTCGCGATGCTCTCGAGGGCTTCCAGCCCCAGCGCGGAGGACTCCTCGGCGGTCACAGGACGAGAGCGATCGGTGAAGCAGTTCCACCAATTCCGCCAGACCGTCCCGAAGGCGAAGTAGACCCGGAAATAGGCGGGCCAATCCGCGATCATGCGGGGCACCATCCGACGCTGCAGGAGGTAGTCGCTGTCCGGCCACTCGGCGGTGGACTTGGCGAGGTCCGCCTCCGAGGTCGCGTCGATGACCACGCCTTTGCGCCCATATCCCAGGCTGGGCTTGATGACAAAGGGCGAGCCGAGCGCCTGCTTCTGTTCGTCCGTGAGACGAAACGAGCCAGCGGCCGCTTTGGGAACAATCACCGTAAAGGGCGCGCGCACGCCTGTCCCGAGTATGCGAGGGTGGAACCGGGCCTTGTCGAAGGCCGCCAGGGCGGTCTCGGGCGGGTCGATGATCTGGGTTTTTCTGGAGGCCGCCATCGCGATGAGGCGGGAGAAAGGATCCGCCGGATTGTGATGCTCGCTGTGCATATTGAGCAGCACCTTGGTCCACACCTCGCCCTGGGCAAATTTCTGCGAGAAGGATTCAATCCAACAGGGTTCAACGAGAAAGAAGCTGAGGCGCAGCCGCGCCGCGTGGAACTGGACTCGATGAATGAAGAAGTCATCGGTGTCCAGCTTGTGCGTCATAGCCAGGTCGTAAACCCGAGTCACCCGGCGATCATCCCGGTCGCCGCCGTCTCGTGTCAATGCCGCGGAAAGGGGGCAATCAACGCGCCGGCGGCTCTTTTCCCGCCAGTCGTGTCAGTCGAAGGGAGTCGAGAGCGAACCATGCCCGCCCCGCGCTGGCTCGAAGCTCGCACAGCAGTTCGGCGTCGCCCTCTCCTTCGACGAGGAATTCCAACCACACCGACGCCCAGCGTCGATCGCTGAGTTCCGCCGCCACGCACGTGTCGTCGCTGCCCGCGCGTCGGAGCGAGACCCCGTGACGGCTGCCGAACCCCAGCGCCCGAACGCCCAGGGTCTGGACCTCCGTGTCCAGGCGATAGCGGCCCGGGGTCAGCCTCACCCGCGATCTCCAGGAGGCGCTCGTCCGCGGTCCCGCTTCAATCAGGAGCGCTGGCCGACCTTGGCGGGTATCGCGCCGCAGAGCGCCTCCGTCTGGAACATCTCGCGCCGTCCAATCCGTGAGGAGCTCGAAGCCCCGATCGAAGGTCAGCGCTTTCCGATCACCGGCCGCCAGCTGGGCTGTGAGGGATGATTTGCGCTGCTCCATCCGGGTCTTGAGCGATTGCGCCGCCTCCTCCAAGGATGCGCGTTCCGAAGGGGTCACCGCTTCACCCAGCCGGGCCACGCGCTCATCCACCACCGCGCAGAGGGCGCGCACATCCATCTGATTCTTGACGGCCTCCTCGAGCTGGCGACGATACTCCGCTTGGACTTCAGGACGCTCCATGAGCGAGCGCGCCGCCAATCCTGCCATATCCGGCTTCCAGGCCATATCCGGCGTGCCAAAGAGCACATCCATCCCCTGCGGCAGAAAGGTGAATCGATGCTTGGCGGGGTCGTAGTAGAGCCTGAAGTTGTTCCTCGCCAGGCAGTATCCGTCCCGATGTCCCGTCACGACTTCCCAGGCCATGAAGCGAATGAACCGATCGACATCCAACAGGGCGCGCGTTCTTTCCCATCGCGAGTCCAAGTTCGGATCCTTCAACGCCTCCGCCAGGCGCGAAGGCGAAGGGTTCTCGCGTCCCACCCCGGATCTCGCGCGTTTTCCGCGCAGAGATTCATCCACATCGTGGCCGATCTCCGGTTCGTAGAGTGTTCCGGGGGAGTCGCCGGGGAAAGCCGCGGAGAGAAAGGACGCGCCGAAACTCTCCTTCATGACGTAGAGCCCCAAGCGTCGCCCGTTGAGGAACACGATCGCGTGTCCGACTCGGGGCGCCGGGATCCCTGCCGCGCCGAACAGTCGCGAGCCGACGAGCTCGTTCATATAGCTGGCGTCCTCCACTGAATTATTCAGGTGGATCTTCTCCTGGCCATGAAAACGTTGGTCGCGGAGATACCTGGAAAAATCGAGCGTGAGGGAGGGCTTCTCATCGATCGTTCGGTGGCTGCCGATCCTGCCTTTTACATGCGCCGACACCCGCGTCCAGACGGCCCCGTCACTCCGGACGGTCGCCGCGACATCTCTTCTGGGCTGAGAACGGAGTTGATCGAGGGCTGAGGGTGGCAATTCCAGCCGGATCTCGAGGATCCGTCCGGACGCGAACAAGTCGAGCTGAGCGTTCAGCGCTGCCGCATTTGAACGGGCCTGAGTCAGGATCAACAGCCAGGCCAATAAGCAACACTTGCTCAATGAACGTGTTCCGGTCGGGGCGGACGAAGGGTCGGATCCTGCGGATGCGTGCCCACGTCGCCGGTGTAGTGGGTCTGACGACTAAATCGCAGCCGGGCGCTGCGTCCATCGGTTTTATCCGAGGACACCGCGATCGCGGGCAGCTCGAACTGTCCATCGGGCAGGGAGAACCGATAGCTGAACGATCCGTCGGGGCGCAGCTTGATGGGCCGGCCTCCGATGGTGACTTGCGCGTCCGGTTCAGTCGCGCCGTAGATGATCAGCTCGGCGTTCACGTTGAACCAGAACCCTCTCTTTCGGTCGCCGACGATGCCGCCGAAGGGGCTGGAGAGGCTCGAAACCCCCAGGCTGCTGGGCAATCCTGGGGTGGAGAACTGTGCCGCGGCGGCGGACGACAACTCTTGCGCGATCTGTTTGCGGATGAGCTCGGTGATCTCCAGCGAACCGATCCAGACGCGGCGAATGTCGTCGATGGACAGCAGTTCCGCGAGCGCCCTTTCCTGCTCGGGGGTCCAGGGGGCTCCCGCGATGGTGACCGCGGACGGCAGTGACGCGTGGCCGGATTCGCGGAGTTGCCTCAGCGCGCCGGACAAAGGCTCGTGCTCGCGCGCGGCGCTCTTGACCAGGGACACCAGCTGTCGCATGGAAACCTCCATGGGCAGCGTGGCGAATCGGACCGAACGATCGTCGGACAAGCTGTCGGGAGGCGTCAACGTCGGCTCCGATAGCGCGACGCGCGTCCAGCGGCGCTGCTTCTGCGACGCGTAGTATCCCAGCTCGCCCAGGAAGCGGGTGCTCCCTCGCGCGACATGGACAAACCAGTGCCGAGACTCGGGGTGAACATGGATTTCGGCAAACGGGGTCTCGCCCACTCCGTCCTTGTGGATGCGAAGGACGAGATGCTTGTCGGCGGACTTGGCGTTGCACTCGCGCAGTTGGTCGGCCGTGAAATCCCAATGGGCATAGAGCCAATGAGGATCTCGCGCGATCAGGAGTAGCTTCCGCGTGCCATAGGCGTCGGGGAGCGCCTGGTCCAGCGCTTCGGACGGCGCGCCAAGGGACTGAGGCCCCAGCATGAAGCGCTCGCCCGGACCGCTTCGATCGATGGCCGCCGCCGCGTCCCCTTCCAGGAGGATCGAAGGGATCTCGAAGGCCTCGGACTCTTGGGGCGCCGGCTGGGATCGGGACTTCGAGGCAGGTTTCGCCGTTGCCTTGGCCGCGGGCTTTGCAGCACTCTTCGTCGCAAGCTTGCTTCGCGAAGCCGCGGGTGTGGGGGCGGAGGCCCGGGCGGAACTACCTGCTTTCTTAGATCGATCAGATTTCATACATGCGACGGCTTGGGTGAGCGAACGGTGGCCGTTTTCGTCCGGGAAGATAGTGATCCACTTCCCATAGGCGCAACGAGAAACTCCATAGCAGGAACCGCACCTGCCAGCCGGTCGGACCCCCCCAGGTTCTCATCTTCTGGGTCAATGAACCCTCGTTGGGCGGTAAATGGTGCGAAAGCCAGTCTGTGACGGGCTGCCTCAGGGCGCTGCGAGCTCTGAAGACGATCCCGTCTCCGGGATTTCCATAGAGCCTCCGAGCGACCAATCCACTTGCTCTCATGGCCTCAACGCCGGATTGTTCCGCTCATGCGCTTGGTGAACTCCCTTCCTGCATGGTTGATCGTCCTGCTGCTCGCGACCCTTTTCAACAATCCGAGCGCAAGGGCGGCCGAGGAAAGATCCCTGGCAGAGGAGCTTGGGTTTCGGAAGGAGAGTCGCATTCTGATCATCAACGGCGATGACGTCGGCGGATGTCACTCGGCAAATGTCGCCACAATCGAGGCGTTGGAGAACGGACTGATGACCTCTGCCACCATCATGGTTCCCTGCCCCTGGTTCAATGAAATCGCCCACTATGCGGTGTCCCATCCGGACAAGGACTTCGGCGTCCACCTCTGTCAGACGTGCGAATGGAAGTCGTATCGCTGGGGACCTGTGGCGTCGCGGGAGAAGATCCCCGGCCTGATTGATCCGGAAGGCTATCTCTGGGCCTCCGTCGAGGAGGTGTACGCAAAATCCAATCCGCAGGAAGCTTACTGGGAGGCGAAGGCGCAGATCGAGAAGGCGCTGGCGGCGCAGGTGGATGTGACGCATCTCGACTCCCACATGGGGACGATGCAAGTGGATCCGAGGTATTTGGAGATGTATGTCCGACTCGGGCTCGAATATCGATTGCCGCTCCGCATGGCGAGCGAGTCGAGTTTTGTGGCCGGCGGATTCCCCAAGCTCAGGCAGCAGATCGCCGCGCGCGGCATTGTCTTTCCCGACTTCTTCATTCATGAGGAGCTGAAGGACGAGAAGAATGGCGTGAAAGAGTTTTGGATTCGCCTCATTCGATCGCTCAAGCCCGGGGTGACCGAGCTCTACATCCACGCGGCCAAGGTTTCGGACGAGCTGAAGGCGATCACCGGCAGCTGGAAGACGCGGAACGAGCAGTATGAGCTGTTCACGCATGACGCGGAGTTTCGGAAGCTGCTCGAGGACGAGAAGATTCTGCGGATGGGCTACCGCCCGCTTCGCGAGCTCCAACGCGCTCGCGCCTCCCGATGAGATGACGCTGGTGGGCCGCAACTCCTTTCTCGCCACAGATCCCCGGGCCGCCTAGGTTCCGGCCACTGTCGAACCATGCCGAGTGTTTACATCAAGACTTACGGCTGCCAGATGAACGAGCGCGACTCCGAACAGGTGGCGGCTCAGCTGGTCGCGAAGGGGTATTCCCTGGCGCCTTCCGAGGCCGTTGCGGACGTGATTCTGCTCAACACCTGCAGCGTTCGGGACATGGCGGAGCAGAAGGCCATCGGGAAGATGGGGAACGTGGCCGCCGAGGTCCGCAAGAACCGCCCCGAGGTCGTCCTGGGATTCATGGGGTGCATGGCCCAGAGCCGGGGACGCGAGCTGATTGATCGCCTGCCCGACGTGGACCTTGTCCTGGGCACGCAGAAGTTCCACCGCGCCGCGGACTACATCGACGACCTCCTTCAGGGACGCCGCGACAAGATCGTGGATGTGGACGCCGAGGACGGCAGCCAATCGGCCATTCGTGATCATCTGCTCCAGGGCAGCGCGCGCGATCGCTCCGTGTCGGCGTTCGTGAGCATCATGCAGGGATGCAATCAGCATTGCACTTTTTGCATCGTCCCCGACACGCGAGGCGCTGAAAGAAGCCGCAGCGTTCCCGACATTGTCGCGGAATGTCGGGCGCTTGTGGCGCGAGGGGTGAGGGAGGTCACGTTGCTGGGACAGATCGTCACCAGCTACGGGCGTCGCGAGATTCCCGCGCGAGAGGGGCGTTCCCCCTTCGTCCAGCTGCTCGACGCGGTGCATGAGGTGGAGGGGCTTCAACGCATTCGGTTCACCTCGCCGCATCCGAAAGGCTACGGCCTTGATCTGGCGGAGGCCTATGGAAGGCTGCCCAAGCTCGTCGAGAGCGCCCACATTCCTGTTCAGAGCGGCAGCGATCGGATGCTGAAGGCAATGCACCGCGGATACACACGCTCTCGATTCCTTGAGATCATCGCCCAGCTGAGATCTGTTCGGCCCGATATCGGGATCACAACGGATCTCATCGTCGGCTTTCCGGGCGAAACGGAAGAGGACTATCTCGAGACGGAGGAGCTGATTCGTCAGGCCCAGTTCGACAACGCCTACATCTTCCGCTACTCGCCGAGGCGAAACACCCCGGCGGCCACGATGCCTGACCAAATGCCCGCTGCCGTGAAGGAGGATCGCAATCAAAGGCTGCTGACCCTGATGCGCGAAATCGGACAGCAACGGTACGCGGCCTGCGTGGGCCGGCGCATGGAGATCCTGGTCGAAGGCCCGAGCCGGCGGAATCCCGCCCGGATGATGGGAAGGACGCGTTGCAACAGGATCGTGGTGTTTGAGGGATCGGAGCGTCATCGCGGCCACGTGATGTCCGTCGACATCACACGGGCCGGATCCTTCACGCTTTACGGCGACCCCGCGGTGCTGCCCTGGGAGTGAGCCGTTCGCCGTGGTTCCCCCTCGCCGGATTCCCCATCCGCTATTTCGATCAGCCGGATGGCGGGCGTGTCTGTTGATGCCGTTGCTACTCCGCTCGTTTCCTGCTAAGCATCCCCGCTGTCATGCCGAAGAACATTTCGTACTTGAGCGCTTTCCTTCATAAGCATCGACCCCTCTCCCTCGCGGCGGTTCTGGCAATCATGGGAATCCTGGGTCTCGCCTTGCACCGGCTGCCGGGCGCGCGGGCGGCAACGCCTCCGGATAGCGACGGCGACGGCCAAAACGATCTCGCGGAATTCCTGGCCGGCACCGATCCTCATGACGCTCGCAGTGTCTTCCGCATCCTCGGCGAGCCGATTCGGCTGAAGCCGGGCCTCTGGCGGGTGACTTGGCAGAGCGTCAGCAACAGGTCCTACACGGTCCAGCGCCTGGCGGACAGCGCGCCGGATTTCGCGGACTCCAAATGGATCGACCTCGCCACGGTTCAAGCCGATGGGCCTACGACCTTCTTCGACGCTCCTGTCGCCGCCGCTCGGGGATTCTTCCGGGTCAAGTCCATCGGTGCGCCAGACGCGCCTGTCCTGCTCGCCCCCATCGCGCTGACCAACGGCGGCTGGCGGGTGTTCTGGTCGAGCGTTGCGGGACGGGATTACGAGCTTCAACGAGCGACTCAGCCCCAGGGCGCCAATGCGCAATGGCGAGACCTGGCCCATGTTGTCGCAACAGGCCCCGCGTCATTCGCGGACGATTTCGCCGGGACGGTCGTCGGCAGCCGCTTTTACAGGGTTCTCGAACTCCCCCCGCCGCCGCCTGATTCCATCCCGACGACGCTGACAAACGCGACGCAGTTCGTTGCGTTGGGGGGCGATGGTCGTCCCCAGGAGGGCGGGACTGTGAAGGCCGTTGCGGACGGGACGATTCCCGCGTTCGAGTTCCGCCCCGGCGGTCGCAGCGGCGCGGGGGCCGGGGCGGGATTGGCGTTGCGGTTTCCGCAAGGGGCGCGGGTTGTTGAACAGAGCGGACAACAATTCCTCGAGTTCACGTCAGCGACATCGCTGTTCGGTCCCGGATCGCCTCTGCAGCTGAAAACAGCGCTCAACAAATCGGGTGGGTCCACGAAACGGATCCCGATGGGAAACCTGAGCGTCGCCGATATCCTGACGGCGTTCGACCTCCCCCCCGAGAGCGGACTCGAGTTGGTTCTCTTCGGACAGTTCCACATCACGCTCAAGTCCGGAATCTTCGCGGACGGGCGATTGAAGCAAGCGCGCTTCTCAGTGAGCCTGGGCGGCCTGCCACTGCCGGGAGTCTCGGGGGATTACCCGGAATTCTCCCTGGATCTTCCGCCCACCGACGGTGTGCGCATTCCCTTCTACGGCGACTTCACGCTCCCCGATGGCTCCGCGTCCCCCCCGACATTGAGCATTCCTCCCAAGCACCCCATGTGGCTCGTCATCAAACCCGATGGCCTGCCGTCGCTCACAGGCCGGGCTGATCTGAGATTCCCGGATGGTCCGTCCTTCAGCGTTGATCTCGGGATCGACGATCCTGTCTACAGTTTGCAGATGGTGGCCACGGGCGTCCACGTTCCGCTCATCGGGTCTCTTGCCGCGCTCCTGCCCTCCGCCCCGGAAAGCTGTCTTCCGTCGAACCCCACCGCGGCCCAACTGGCCTCGGCTCGCCAATGCCTGGCGCGCTACGATTGCGCCTATGTCAACTTCAGCGCCTCAGCCGTCGGAGCGGGCCCCGCGAGCGATCCCTCCTCGCCGCCCGACTCTCCTCCCGAGGAGTTCGGCACGACGACGTCCGTGCTGGACGCGTGGAGCTACAGCGCGCTCGCGGCGACGGAGGCGCGTCTCCCGCTTGCCCCGTTGAAGGATTTGCTCCGACAAACCGGGCGCTCCGCGACGGCCGGCCGAGACTTGAGCCAGGTGGTGTGCAACCAGCTGGCGTTGACGCGAGCCAGGCAAGCCATGTCGGCGGGGGCCTTCGATGGCGACAGCGCCGCGCGCGCCGAGCTGGACGCGGCTTTGGCCGAGGCGGGCGCCGCCGCCATTCGCTCGGCGGATTCAAGCGAGGCCGCGCAGAACCTTCCCAACCTCATCGCGGCGGCCCGATGCGTGCTGGAGGTTCAAGCCATCCTGCAGTCGATCGACAACTCGCGGCTCGACCCCGCCCTGAGCGCGGCGCTCTCCCGCTTGTTCAAGCGATTCGCCGCCGACGAAACGGATCGCCTAGGCGTCGTTCGCGATGTTTTTGCTCCGGCTGAAGGCGGTCCGATCGGCTCAATGAATCGATTCGTCGCGCTGCAAAAAATGAAGGACTGGGGCGAGTTCCTCGGCGACGCCCAACAGCTCGGCATCGAGATGGAAGTGGACGCGCCGATCGACGAGTCGATGGGACAGCTGGCTCTGAGAGTGTGGCGGCTGGCTCAGGACAAGCTTAACGAGGCGGAGTCGGCGAACGATTATCTCGGCTTCCTGTTTGCGATGGAAGACATCCTCGACATCGTTCGACTGAGGCAGGCGGGCGTGTTGCCTGGCAACCCGGCGCTGGCTGTCCTCCCCGCGGATTCGGACCTTCCAGGCTACGGCGCGCGGCTCGGACAGGTGTTCCAGCGCGATCCGACCGCGATGGGTGGGGACGTGGCGCTTGAGAATCAATCGGCCGAGCTGCGCCGACTCCGACGGATTCTTCGCGAGGTTCCTGGGAGCGTCGCCTTCGCTTCCCCGCCTTGCCAGCGCGCTTACGATCGGCTGAACGCCACTCTCGCCACGGCCTTCGGCGTCCTGACGACCCACCGCAGTCTCCCCGTCCTCATTCAGATCCTCGAAGCCGGCGTGATGCGGGCTCAGCTGCGGGATCAGTTTCATTTCGCCGAGGAGGTCTCCTGGGAAACGGTTCAACTGCCCGTTCTGATGGCGCGCATCGCCGAGGTCGCCGGGGAGAAGCAGGGCTGGTCGGAGCTGCACAAGGCTGTGGGGTTTCTGTTGAGCGAGGCCGACCGGAATGCCGCCGCCGGCCAACCCGGGCCGCAGAGGATCTGTTTGGAACAATCCATCTTGGCTCTGCATGCGGCGCGTCAGGTCGCTGTCGGACTCTGGCAGGACGAGGACGCGCGTCGTCGGGCCAACCCGCTGATGCAGGTCGCGGATCTGCTTCTCCCGGGCGATCTGCATGTGGACAAGGTCGCGGGCGCGGTGCGGTATGATCGTTCGAGTCGCGCCCTCGAAGGCGCGTTCAGCGGGGAGCTCCGGCTTCCGAAGTTCGATCTCGCGCTCACATTGGCGAACGCGTCCTTCGCGAGCGGCGGCGAGTTCGACATCAACGCCTATGGATCCATCGTGATGCCCTCCGCGGCCGATCCGCGCGTGCGATTGTCGGTCACGCCGCAGCACCCGCTTCACGTTCAGTTTCGAGCGCCGCGCGAGTTGAAGGTTTCTGGCGGTGGGAAGGTGGAGACCGCGGGCGCCGCGTTCGAGGCTTACTTTGGACTGGAGGATCCCCTCTATGTTTTTGGAGCGTCGGCGCAAGGAGTCCGGTTCGATCTTGCGGACAAGCTGAGAGTGATGCTGCCGACGCTCGCGCCCGCCGAGGTGTACGACGCCGCGACCTCGCGCGCGCTGAACGATTACTATCAAAGCATCAACGCCAGCTTTGAAGCCCTCCTGCCGTCGGGCGGGAGCCCGAGCCCCGCGGCCGCGCAGCCGCAGGACGCGCTTCCCGCGGGGGCGGCATCCGGTGAGCCGCCAACCTTCGCGCCCAGCTTCGCGCCGAGCCCTTTGGACGCCCTGGAGGCGTGGGCCAACGCCGAGGCGGCGGACGCGCGCATGCACATCGTGAAAGACTACACAGCGACGATCAAGTCGGTGAAACAGCAGCTCCAGGTTGTTGCCAATTCCCTCCGCAGCAAACCGGGCAAGCTGGATCTTCCCGCGCTGCTGACTCGCGATCAGCTGTTGCAACGCATCTGCGGCGCGCTTCGGTCCGAACAGGCCCAGCCGAACCAGGGCAACTACTTGCTGCTGGTGTCCACGCCCGAATTCCAATCGTTCCTGACCGAGACGGAGAACGCGATCATCGCGCTGCTGAGCAGCAGCGATCCCGACCTGGCGAAGAAGTCGACTGAGGTCGCCGCGGTCGCGGGCTCCTTCACTCAGCAGATCCAATGCTTCAAAACCGAATATGACTCCAGCCGGATGCTGTCGTCGTTCCAGGACTTTCTGCTGGGTCAGACTCGGAACCTCTTCACCGACCTGGGCCTGAACGCCGACACGGGCGAGCCCCTCGCCACGACGAATCGGCTTCAGAACCTCGATCGCGGGGAGCTCCGCGCGGGAATGACGAATCTGCTGCTCTTCAGCTCATTCTACGCGCTGTCCGGCCGGCAAGAGTCGCTCTCGAACTTTCGAACCGCCCTGGCCAACGTCGCCCTGCGATGGAGAACGAAGATCTATGAGCGGATCAAGGAGCTCGCCCCCGCCGACACGGCGCTTTTTTACGCGAAGCTCGACGGACTTCGACATGCGAAGGAGGAGCCCCGGCCCTGCATGGCGCCCGATGTGCCTGAGCTGCTGGATCTGTATGGCGAGCTCAGAGGCCTGAAGAACGATCTTCTGCAGATTCTTCTCGTCAGCCAATCATCGTTTGACTGGCCCTCCGGCGCCATCGACCAGCCCTACGGTCCCAACACAGCCTTCGAGTTCGGGCTGGAGACGAGCCATCTCATGAAGGCCTGGAGCGAAGCCCTGTTCTTCTCGAACAACGCGAAAACCACCGGCGAGCCGTTGGGGAATGGGAAGAATAACCAGGTCACGCGCTGCGATTGGATCGTCAAGTTCGTGCCTGAAGAGAACAAGACACGACGCGTTCTGGTCACTCGCCACTTGGATTGGGAGAGGCTGATCGGAGACGACTTCAAGAAGGGAACCGAGAGGGATGCCGCTGTGGCCGCGGCGACGGCCGCGAACGCCGCCGCTCAGGCGGTCGTGGACGCGGCGGCCAAGGCGGCGGTCGATGAGGCGGAAACGTGGCTGCTCCAGAGCGCGGGGATCGTGAACGAGTCCGCGGGGATCGAGCTGCTGAAGGTCCTGCTCCGCCTCACCACCTGGGCGCAGGAGCACGACCCGTCTCAGATCCCGTTGCTTCAGGCCCGCCGAGGTCAGTTGGTCGAGGCGGTCATCTCCGCGAGCGCCGGCGACGCCGCGCCTCCCGCCGGGGCGGGGCTGGCGGACGTGACGACCTCAGCCTCCTCGCCCCGGTGGTTCCTGCTGGCGGACTATACGCGCCAGCTCATCGAAGCCTCGGAGTGGCCAGTTTTCCAGAACGCTCCCGAGGCCCGTCAATCCCTTCTCCAGGACGCGAGCAAGCTGATCCACGCGGCCGCGGCCGCGGCCGGCAGACTTGCGTCGTCCCTTCCCCACAGCAGCCCCGTCGACTTGAAGCTCCCCGGCGACATGATCATCAACCGGGTGTTTGGCGAGGTGCAATTCCACCGCGATACCGGCAAGATCAATGGGACCTTCGGAGGCCGCCTGGAATTCCCGGATCTGCAGAACGCGTATTTCGAAATCAACCGCGCGACGCTGAACAATGACTTCGAGTTCAGCATCGACGCCAAGACGGCGGGGCCCCTGCCGTTCGATGGCGTGTGGATTGACGCCGCCGTCGTTGCCAGCGGCGGACTGCATCAGCCGCTTCTGCTGCATGGCGCCGGCACGATGACCCTCACCAACGGCCCCGATGTCGCCGTCACGATCGGTTTCGATCAGGCGAAGGGCACGCTCTCCTTCGACACCTCCGTCACCGACCTTCAATCGATGCGCCTCGCCGATGACGCGGTCCTTTTCGACGCCGGGTTTGGGTTCAGCGTGAAGCCTTCGGCGCAAAGCGGCGAATTGCACGTCAGCGGCACGGCGGGATTCTTTGCCAGGGGCGCGCTGCCAGCGAACGTGACGCGAACGAATTTTTATCTCATCGCGGACCACATGGCCGCGTCGCTGGCGTTTGTTCCGGGGAGGCTGGATCTACGGCTCACGAATGGCGTCCTGCGGCTGCCCGATCTCTTCAAGGCCGGCCTTTGCTCGCCCGCCTCGCCCGGCGCGGGCCCCAGCATCGGCCTGAATCCCAGTCATCCGATTGTTGTGAGCCTGATCGCGGACGACGGCAGCCATCATCCCGCGTTGAATTTCAGCGGGGAGTTCGATTTCGCGAATATCGGCTTCAACGTCCCCGACATCGACGGGCTGGGCGCGGAGCTCTGCTCGGCGAAACTTCTTTTCGACAGCAACCGCCTCCCCCACTTCACCAACATCAACGGAACGGTTTCCATTCCGTTGCCCCCGGGACAGACCTCCAGGGTCGATATTGTGGAAGGCGCATGGAGCATCGACGGGTTCCCCACCGGCAAGATCGCGCTGCGCAACGACATTCGGCTGATCGACAACTCGGGATTCAAGTTCACGTTGCTCGGGCTCAAGAACGCCGCCTGTCCCCGCGGCAGCGCGCTCACCGTGACGCGCGGCGCCGACAACCTGCCTCGGTTCGCCCTGGACGGAGGCATCCAGATGACCGTCCCCGCCTCCATGTTGACGGGCGAGAACGGGGACACGCTGGGAGCCGTCACTTGCGGCACGCTCTTCCTCGAGCCGCCGCCGGCGCTGCCCGATCTCCGGCTCGACACCGTCGGCATCGCGGGGACATTCCACCTGGGGGGCGCTGATGGAGTGCTCATCAAAGGGGCTCAGCTCACTTTGTCGGGGTTTGAGAACCTCTACAAGCCGACGCAGGAACATCCCTTCCAGGCCCATCTCGGGGGCACATTGCAAATCCCCAACGGGCCGGCGTTCACTCTCAACGACGCCCGCTTCGTCTTCTTCGATCGTGATCGCCTTCCGCGTTTCGACATCGCGGGAATGGGCTACGATGGAAGCAAGTTCACGCTCGCCCAGGCCCTTCCCGCCCAGGTGAGCGCCGCGAGCTTCACGTTCAAGAACCGCAACCTGGAGCTTCCCGATCTCATCGCTCCCGCCAACCTGACGCTCACCCTCAGCGCCGCGATTTCCATTCCGTCGGCGGACGATCCCTTCATCAGCGGGCGCGTCGACAACATCAAGGTGAGCATCGATCCCCATGGGATTCCCCAGGTCGAGTCCATCGCGGGTCTGGGGATGCAGGTCGGCGGGGTGACCCTGCCTCCGATCGAAGAGCTCGGCGGCCAGGTCTATATCGGCGGTCTGTCGCCGGATCCGAGCAAGGTGTACTTCGCGGGTCGCGTCGCCGGCAGCTACCAGGGCTACAAGGTGAAGGCGCTCATGGCGTTCAATCTCGCCGGCCCGATCGGAATGTGTTTGGATGTGAACGCGGGGAACGTCGGGATTCCACTCGGGCAGACGGGGATTCTGATCAGCGGCGCGTCGGGGGGCATCTCGTTTGTGAACAAGAACACGGATCCCTGCGATTTCACGACCTACATGAACGGCGACGGGAAGCCGCTCTCCACGATGATCGATCTGCCCGCCGCCATGAGCTGGGCCTCGCTGAAGGATGTGACGAATCGCTTTGCTCACGCTCTGCAAGCGTTCGGGCCGTTTCCCGCGTCGCCGGGGCTCGCGGGGCTGGATGAGGCTTCCGCGGCTCCGGTTGATCCATCGGCCGTGGCGCCCAGCGGTCTGCCGGCGCTTCAGGATGGTTTCGAATGTCCGGGCGACTGTCCGCCGGCCACGGTCAACATTTTCTGCCAGCCGCACCCCGACACAGCGAACTTTACCAATCGCGTCATCGCGAAGTTCAGCTCCATCAACGAGGACACTCTCAACAACGTCCTCCACATCACGCCGGAGAACATCGCCACCCTCGGCGCCGACGCGGCCACCGTCGCCACCCGGGCGGCCCACAAGATTCGTGAGTTTGTCTTCAGCGTGACGCCGCCGCCGCAGGTCGGCCCGCTGGGCGCGGCGCGGGCGGCGCAGATCACGGCGGTCGTCAACGAGGCGCTGGACGCCATGGAGCGGGTGTTTGCCGCCGCGTTGCAGGAGACGCTCTCCGGGCGCAATGCGGGCGAGTTCTACGCGGTGATCCGCGACAAGGCCTACGCCGGCGCGCCTTGTCCCGACTGCACGCTGAAGGTCACAGGCACCATCACGCATGTCGCCGTGTCCTCCTTCCTGTCCGGCACGGTCGGCGCGACGCTCAGCACGGCGGGCACGATCGGATTGGTCGGCAATGTGAACGTTTTGGGCATTCCTGTGGGGAAGGCGAAGGGCTTCGTCGCGGCGACCGACGCGCAAGGCCAGCCCAATCCCTCCCTCTGCGGCGATGTGCGGGCCGTCATCGGTCCTCTCGACTTGGGAGAGCTTGCCGCGAGCATGAGCTGCAAGGACTGCGTGACGGGCGTGCTGGCGGAGTTTGTGAAGCTCGCGCAGTGCCTGAGCGAGCCGCTGATCCGTCAGCTGGCCGAAAAGGTGGCGCCCCGGCTGGCGAGCCAGACGCCGGCGCAGATTCTCTCGCTGATGACCGACACCGAGAAGCTGGCGTTCATGGCCGAGCTGCTCCAGATGCCGCCGCAGGCGGATCTGGCCAACTGTTTTCTCACCCAGTTCGGCAGCGCTTGGGATCGCGTGCAGCCGCAGCTTCTCGTGTGCGGCCAGGTGGAACCGAAGCTTTTTGGGTTTCCGATGGCGGGCAAGCTGGTGGACGTGAAGGCGGGCGCGACAAAGACCAACATCGCCGGCCTCTACTCCTACTCCCCCACTTACATGATCGCCTCGGCGCTCGGCGCCGCGACCCGTGTTCCGCTGTTCTTCCTCTTCCCCCCCCAGGATGAGGCGAAGTTTGGTTTTAACGTGAATGTCCCCGACCCCGGACACGCGCTTCTTGCCGGATTATCCGGACGATTCCGCACCGCCGCCGACTTCGCGGGCTATTCACGCGAGGGGTTCGATTACATGCTGGCGAACGCCACCTACACAACCGAGTACCGACTGCACCCTCTGGGCGCCGAGGTGCTGAACGCCGAGGCCCGTGTTGTCATGCCCAATCTCACAAACCATCCGGCTCGCCCCGGCAGCGCCTGGACGCCGCCGGAGTTGCGTCCCGGCGGTTTGCCATCCCGTCTCGACGTCCTGCTTCTCGCGCTGGAGGCCGGCAGGTTGGGAGATCCCCTATGGAAGGCCACCGCCGCTGATCTTCAAGCCCTCGACGGAAGGCTCGCGGGTTTGGATTTCCTGCACGATTACTTCCCGCACGGCGGAATGATCGGCGCGGCGAAGTTGCAGTTCCCCAGAGCCCTGACCGAGACGCCCCCGGGTTATCTCAGCGCGCTGGTGGATCCGAACAGCAGCATGGACATCCTGACTCGCCTGGGGAACGCCGTGGATTTTCTGCAGAACTACGTGCTGGCCTTCACGAATCGAGGCGCGCTCGCCTTTTACGTCCCTGCGCCCAATCCTCCGTTCTTCACGCACGCCGACGGATCGTCGCTGACGGCGCCGGAGCTTCTGTCCGCCATCCAGACCTTCGATGCCAGCACGATTCAGGATGTGGGCGTCCAACAGCTCTACCCGGTTGAGCTGGCATTCCTGAAGGGCTGGTTCAACGCGCAGCTCCTCGGCGTGCCCATCGGGACCGGTTCGGTCGTCGCCCTGCCCGCGGGCCAGGGCAGAGCCAGCGGCGTTCTGCAGGTGCGCGTTGCGGGACCGAGCGACGGTTGGTTGAAGTCGTTCGTGAACGCGGCGTCGCTGACGTTCGAGATGAAGCAGGCGCCATCGCTGGCCATTTCGAACTGGGGCGCGCTGGCGTTGTCGGAAGCTCAGCCGCTTCTCGGCTCCCCCCCGTCGGGAACCTCGCCAGCGGCGTGGGACCAGGTGCGCCGGGACGCGTTCGGAAAGTTCAGCGCCGCGCTCGTCACGAATCTCCCCAAGATCTCCCTCGACGCCGCGATCTCCCTCTCGATGCCGGCGCCCATCAGCGATGTTGTGTCCGCCAGCGGCAACGGTCGCATCGTCGCCTACTCGCCCCGCTATGAGCCGGGCTTCCAGGGGACCGGCCCCATAGCCGGCGTCAGGCGCAACGGAGGCATTGCCTTCGCGGGCAATCTGGATTTCAAGGCGAACGGCGTTTCCCTGGTCACCGTTCGCGACGCGGAGCTCTCCGTGACTCCCCAGACGCAGGGACTGCCGGCGCTCGCGGGCCGGTTCGATGTTCCCAATCTGCCTTATCAAGGAGTGGGCTTCGCGCCGGCGCTTCTGGACTTCAGCACGGCGCCCAACCCGCGGTTCTCCGCGTCGGGCGGCGTGACGCCCTTCGCCATTGGCAGCTTCCAGGTTGTCAACATCGCGGGCGGGTCTCTCACCGGAAAACTCGATGTCGCCCGCAGCGGTCCCAATGCCACAACGGCGAGCATCGCGCTCAGCGCGGCGCGACTGCAGCTGCCGGGGCTTTTTACCGAAACGGTCCTCATCCACGGGAGCAATGGAATCAACTCTCCGTTTGGCTTCTCCACATCGGATCCCTGGTCAGCCGCTCTCGAGGTTTCCAGCGGGCTCACATTGAAGGTCGGCGTGACGACTCTGGTGCAACTCAGCGGCGCCAGCCTCCTGAGTCCCATTGGCATTTCAGGCACGGGGACGAGAACCGGGTCGGTGCTCGTGACGATCAAAGGCGGGACCAAGCTTTCCCTCTTCCCCGGGCGCTCCTATGCCCAGTCTGTGACCCTCGATCCGGTCGCCAAGGGATCCCTCCGCATCAGCAGCGACGGTTCATTCGAGCTCAACGGCTCGTTCAAGGGAGGGACGCCTCTTGTCGGAGTGAGCCTTCCGGTCAGCGCTGTGGCCGACGGCGCGCTCCGACTGACTCAGGACGCCTTGACGCTTTCGGGCGCCCTGGGCGCGGGCATTCTGGACACCGTGGGTTCCGGCGGCTTCACCGCGTCCGGTTCGGTGACCATCACGCGGGATGGGTCCGCCTCGGTGTCCGGCGCGGCGCAGATTTCCATCCCGCCGTTCGGCTCCAACTTGTTCACTCTCGAATCCTTCGCCGCCGGGAACATGATCGGCGCCCTGGACAATACCGGGCTGACTCTTTCGGGCGCTTATCTGAAGGTCGCGGGGCTTTTCTCCGATCGCGTCGCGCTGCCTCCGTTGAGGATCTACTCCAATGGCAATTTCACCAATCAGTTGGGGCCCGTCGGCTTTGACATCGGCGGATTTGCGTTCAGTCCCGTCAACTTCCGATTGGAGCGCACCGCGGGGGTTTGGACCTTGAGAAACTTCAGCGCCCGGTTCACGGAACTGGGTCTCGGCGCAGCGGTCACCGTGAGCGGCAGCATCAGCAGCGATGGCGCCTTCAATCTTTCCTCCGTCGCCAACAGCTCCCTGGGTCTCGGCGGGTTCACGCTCGGCAACGCGAGCATGACCTTCGCCCGCACGCCGCCTGACGACCCGAGCCTGGCTTTCCGGGGAGACCTGCCGATCCCGGATTTCGCGACTCTCACGCTCAGCGGCGGGGCTCAACCGGACGGCAGCTACTCGATGAGCAACGTCCTGGCTTCGGCGAGCGTCAGCGGCTACCCGCTCGTCAGCGTCACGAATGTGCTGAGCAAGGCGACCTCCGACTACCGCGCGCGGGTGATGTCTCTCTCGCCTCTGGCGTACTGGCGGTTCGGCGACACCATCGGCGCGATAGCGCGCAATGAGACGGGCCTTGCGCTGAACGGCGCTTACCGGAACGCTCCCAACCTGCTCCAGAGCGGAGCGCTCGCGTCGGCGGTGAACGCCAACCGTTGCGTGACGCTGGACGGAAAACAGCAGGACGTGCTGATCGGCAATCAGCCGGCGTTCGCCAGCGTCGCCGCGAGCCTTTCCATTGAGGCCTGGGTGCGCGTGGCCGCGTTCGACATTTCCTGGCAGACCATTGTGTCGAAGGGCGACAGCGCATGGCGGCTGCAGCGCGACGGCAACAAGGACTCCCTCGCTTTCGACACGGACGGCTTGAATCCTCCCTACCTGTCCGGAAAGCGCAGCGTGAAGGATGGCCAGTGGCATCACGTGGCGGCGGTGTACGATGGTCGCGCGAAGTATCTCTACATCGACGGCGAGCTGGACGCCTGGACGCCCGCCGGCGGAAGCATCGCCCAAAACTCCGCGAATGTTCTCGTTGGCGCCAACTCGGAGGCGCCCGGTCGATTCTGGAACGGGGCGATCGATGAGCTCGCGATTTACACCCAGGCGCTCCTGCCCGGCGATGTTCAGAGCCACTATCAGGCGGGGGGCGGGGTCGCGCTGACGATGTCCACGCGCCTGGCCTTCCCCGGGTTCAGCGCGGTCGATCTGCGGGGAACGCTCAGCGACAGCGGCGCCTTCCAACTGCAGGCCGGCCCCGTCAGCCTGACGCCGGGAGGCTTCGCCTTGAGCGAGGCTCAGCTCCGGTTCTCCCGAGCCGCGCAGTCGCCGCCCAGCCTGGCATTTGACGCAACGCTTCACGTGCCGCTCGGACCCGTGGCGCAAGTCTCTGGAACCATCGCCAGCTCGGGGGATTTGGATCTCACCGGAACGCTCGCCGGCGGGCGGTTGGGGGCGTTCGACTTCGGCAGTCTGCGATTCAACCTGGCCGGGCCGCTCGCCGGGCCTACGCTCTCCTCGACGGGAGTTGTCGAGGTTTTGGATCTGGGCAGCCTCGGCTTCAGCGGGGTCATCGGGCCGAACGGCAACCACGCTCTCACCAATGTTTTTGCCGGCCCGGCGTTCTTTGGTTTTCCGGTCAACACCCTGACAAACATCATCCGACGCGGCTCGGGGGATTACCGGGCGGCTGTGCTCGGCGACAGCCCCGTGGCGTATTGGCGTCTCAATGAAGCGTCCGCTCTCGACAAGGCGATTGATGCCGCTGGCCCGCACAACGGAACGTTCAGCGGAGGAGTCGCCGTGCAGCAGAAGGGCGCGTTGTCGGGCTCGACGGATCGCTCCGTCCACTTCGACGGAAGCAGCGCGGTCGTCTCGTCGCCCCGGGAGTCGGACTTCGATTTCAAGCAGACGATGACCGTGGAAGCCTGGTTGATGGTGGACAAGTCAGGGTGGGCGCATGATTGGGAGGCGATCGTGACGAAGGGCGACAGCTCGTGGCGCGTGAGCCGTTACGGCAACACGCGGAAGGTTTCCTTCGAAACCACCAGCGCGGCGGGAGGCCACAGCCTTCCCAGCGCCACGGACATCGACGACGGCCAATGGCACCATGTCGTGGGAGTGTATGACGGGCTGGCGAAGTATCTCTATGTCGACGGCGTCCTTGAGGCCTTGGCGCCCTACTCCGAGACATTGAGCGACAACAAGTCGGTGGTGTTGCTCGGCGCCAACGCGGAGGCGCCGGGCCGAGTCTTCAATGGATGGCTGGATGAGGTCGCCATCTATGGCCGGGCTTTGAATGCCGCGGACGTCCTGGATCACTATCAAGCAGGAGGAGGAAGCGTTCTGAGCGCGCGATTGAAGCTGGGATTTGGCGGGGCGATTCGCGACGTGGAACTGGCGGGGACGTTCGGCCAGAAGGGAAGCGTCAGCCTTCAGGCCACCGCGGCCTCCCTTGGCTTGCGCGGGTTCACGCTCAACAACTCGTCTGTGGCGTTCACCCGCGCCGCGGGCGGGGTTGCGTCGGTGAGCCTGGGCGGGGATCTCTCGTTGGGCTCGCTCGACTTCTTGCCTCATTTGAACGGCTCCCTGCAGACCACGGGATTCCTGTTCCTGGGCGCGGATGGAGTCGGCGGCAACATCCGGGGCTTCCGCTTCAACAATCTCTCGCTTTCCCTACTGGGCAACGTCGGAACGCCGAACGGCTCCCTGGCCGTCGCCGGCGATCTGGGGTTGCCCAACTTCCCGACCTACCACTTCGGCGGCTCGATCTCTTCGGGAGACTTTGTCTCGATGAATTACAACGCGGGCTTGAATCTGGGCGGCTTTGCGTCGGCGAATGGAACGCTGACCTTCAGCAGCTTCGTTGGGATGCGCGCGTCGGGGACCTTTGACCTGAGCCTTCCCAGCGCCACCTTCAACAGCGCTTTCCTGTTCGCGGGCGATATTGGCAAGGACGGCAGCTTCAACCTCACCGGGAACGGCTCTCTCAGCATTGGCGGACACTCCACAGCCACCAGCGCCTTCTTCCTCGACAACACCCACGTCAGCGGAAGCACCCAGCTGCAAATGGGGGGAATCGCCAAGGATGTCAGCGTTAGTGTGTCGCTGGACCAGAGCGGCATCAGCGTCAGCGGAAGCGCCGATGTGGACACGGATTGGAACAAGACGATCGATTGGCCGCCGGGCGGTGATTCGGTGGGAGATGTCTGGTGGCGGGCCAAAGGTTCCGTCGCGCTGGCGAGCAGTTCGACCGGCGTCATCACGGGCAGCCTGGGCGCCACGTTTGCCGTTTGGGAACGCCTGCCCCTGGGCTCAAACCCTCCCGGGAACATCGACGACGCGGGCCAACGCATCACGAAGAGTTGGTCGGTGGATTCCGGCGGCGGCGCCAGCGTGGACTTCCCCTTCAAGGGACTCACAGTGGACCTGAGTCAAATGCCGCCGTTCCACTTCGAGAGGTCATCCTGGGGCATTGATCTCTGGTAGTCCCGACGGCCTTGTCTCCGGGACCCACCGATGCCCCGCCGTGGCGGCGCGGACGTCTCGCTTCCGTCCGGTGTGATTCATGAGGCGGATGGCCCTGCCGCGAGCCGCAGAACGCATGAACGCCCGATGAACAGGTTTGCCTCATTCCACCCGATCAGGCAGGGTCCGTTCCTGCCGTCGAATTCTCGGAGTCGAATGCCGGATCATGCAACACAACTGGATTAAGAGCCTGTGAGTCTGCGCGCTCTGGGTTGGGACGCGTTTTTCGAAGAGGCGTTCGCGCCGTGGCGCGAGCGCGGCCTGATCGCCGCCCGGGTCGCGGCCCAGCACCGCGGAGGGTATGAGCTCTGGGCCGTGGACGAGGCGCTGGCCGCGGAGGTCTCCGGAAAATTTCGACACCAGGCGCCCCAGCCCAGCGACTTTCCTTGCGTTGGCGATTGGGTGGCGGTGGAGCCCGTCGTCGGAGAGGACCGGGGCATCATTCAGGCGGTCCTCCCTCGCCGCACGCAATTCTCGCGCAAGGCCGCCGGCCAGGCCACCGATCAGCAGCTCCTCGCGGCGAACATCGACGACGCGTTCATCCTCGAGTCGTTGGCCATGCCGCCGAACCTCCGACGGATTGAGCGGTTTCTCACCCTTGCCTGGGAAAGCGGGGCGACTCCGACAGTGCTTCTGACCAAGGCCGATCTTCGCCGGGACGTTGAGACGTCTGTGAACAAGGTCTCGTCGATTACAAAAGGGGGACGCGTCCTCGCGATCCACAGCGAGAATGAGCAGGGGATCGTCGCCGTTCGCCGCCTGATCGGCGAAGGCCGCACGGTCGCGCTGTTTGGCCCTTCGGGCGTGGGGAAGTCGACGTTGATCAATCGGCTGGCGCGCGAAGAAAGCCAGGCGGTGCTTCCTGTCCGGGAGCGCGATCAGAAGGGACGTCACACCACCACGTTTCGGGAGATGGTGTTTCTCGCAGGGGGCGGAGTGCTCATTGATACGCCCGGGCTTCGCGAATTGCAGCTTTGGGAGGGGGCGGAGGGATTGGAGTCGGCGTTCCAGGATATCGAGAGCCTTGCGATAGCCTGTCGATTCACCGACTGCCGGCACGATCAGGAACCCGGCTGCGCGGTGCAGCGGGCCGTGCGCGAGGGGGGGTTGGACGCCGCGCGCGTGGCGGGTTTTCGGAAGCTTCGGAATGAGGTGGCCGAGTTCGGGCCGCGGCGCGCCATACGAACGCGGGCGGAGGAGAGTCGGCGATCGAAAGGAGCGACCCGCAGTCTGCGTGGGCAAAAACACACGGAGGACTGAGGCGCCGCGCGGCGTCCGCTTGGGGTTCCAACTGGCAGTTCTCCCACCCTCACGGGATCGACCCACAGACCCCCGCCAAGTTCCCAGCAATCCGCCTGCTCGATCTTCGTCGCGCTAGCTATCCGCATCAGCCCCGTTGTTCCGGAACAGGAGGTTGAAGGTTGTGAACGATCCGTAGCATCGACTGATGTATTGTTGCAGCTCCACCTTTTCTCCATCCGTCAGCTTCTCGTTCCCGTTGATCTTCTGCTCCAGCACGCGAAAGTTGTTTCGCATCATCACGATCTTGTGGAAGAAAACCTCCAGCGGAACTTCCTTTGTCTGCAGCGCGGGATCCGCTGGATGAAGGACAAGCTTGCCGCCATGCCAACGCGCTCCGAGCTGCTCCACGACGTCGTCCGCGGCGCCCAACCCGAGTCGATCAATGGCGCTCAGGACCACTTCGGAGATCAGCGTGGACAGGGGTTTCTCAAGCGAGGTGATGGCGGCTTGGGCGGAGTCGGGCGCAAGGCCGCTGGTCGCCGGATCCACGGTGCGGCGCCCGCCCTCGAACGCGACCTCGACCGAGTGCTCGCTGATTGCCTTCACGGCGCCCTGGCCATATTGGGGGTGCCGCACCGTCATTCCCACATGGAGTGATTCAATTCTCATAAACTCAAAGCATTTGTCCCGCGTTAGCTGAAGATGTCCCTGACGACTCGTCCGCTCACGTCGGTGAGGCGGAAGTCGCGTCCTGCGTGGCGATAGGTCAGCTTCTCGTGGTCGAGTCCGAGCAGCGCCAGCACCGTGGCGTGCAGGTCGTGGATATGAACCTTGTCCTCGGCGGCGAACCATCCGTAGTCATCCGTCGCGCCATAGGCCGTTCCTGGCTTCACCCCGCCGCCGGCGAGCCACATGGTGAAGCCCTCGGGATTGTGGTCGCGTCCGTCGCGTCCGCCTTCCGCCGCGGGGGTGCGGCCGAACTCCCCTCCCCAGACGACCAATGTGTCCTCGAGCAAACCGGTCGCCTTCAAGTCGCGGAGAAGCCCGGCGATGGGCTTGTCCACCTCGGCCGCGTTCTTGGCGTGCCCCTTGCGGAGGTTGCCGTGCTGATCCCACTGCACATCGCCGTCGCTGTGCGTGACCTGTATGAATCGCACGCCGCGCTCCGCGAATCGCCGCGCCATCAAGCACTGCCGCCCGAAGTTTTCGGTGACCTTGTCGTCCAGGCCGTAGAGCCTGCGGATGGCGTCGCTCTCCCCTGAGATGTCCTGGGCCTCGGGCATCGCCATTTGCATCCGAAACGCGAGCTCGAACGAGTTGAGGCGGCCTTCCAGAGCGAGGTTCGGACCGCTCTGCCGCAGGTGCGCGCGGTTCATCTCCGCCAGCAGGTCGAGCTGTGTCCGCTGCTGGGAAACGCTGAGACGCGGGTTGCGGATATGCCGGACCACGGCGTCAGCCGCCGGCACCGTGGCGTTGCCGAGCGGCGTGCCCTGATGGGCCGCGGGCAGAAAGGCCGCGCCCCAGTTGTTCGCTCCGCCATGAGCGAACGTCGGACAGATGGTGATGAACCCCGGGAGGTTTTGATTCTCGCTCCCCAGGCCGTAGCTGATCCAGGACCCCATGCTCGGGCGGATGAAATTGTCGCTCCCCGTGTGCAGCTTCAACACGGCGCCGCCGTGCGCGGCGTTGGTGCCGTGCAGGGAACGAACAACGCAAAGATCGTCGACGCACCGCGCCACATGAGGGAAGAGCTCGCTGACGGGCAGGCCGCTTCGGCCGTGATTTCTGAAAGCCCACGGTGATTTCAGCAGCGCTCCCGTCGCCGCGAACTGCACGCGTGGCTTTTGTCCGGGGAATGGCTTGCCATCGTCGCGATCGAGCAGCGGTTTGGGATCGAAGGTGTCCAGGTGCGATGGACCTCCCTTCATGAACAGGAAAATCACCCGCTTGGCGCGCGGAGGGAGAGGGGAGGGCTTCACCGCGAGCGGATTGATCTGGGATCGGGACGGCGCGTTTTCGGCCATCAGCGCCGACGCCGCGAGCCAGCCAAAACCCGCCGCCGAGCCCGTCAGCAATGTCCTTCTCGAAATCCGCGCGCCGAAACGAAGGCCGAACGTGTTCATGGGTTAGTTCAGGTAGATGAACTCGTTCGCCGCCATGAGTGTTTGGCAGAGCGCGGCCCACGCGTCGGCTCGGGCCGAGGAGGCGTCCGCGACGCCGGCTCGAAAAACGGCGAGAAAGCGTTCCGCCTTGCGTCGCTCCTCCGACGCGGGAGGACGGCCATAGGCCAGGATGTAAGCGCTGTTCAAACGGCGCGCGTCGTTCGCGCCGGCTTCGGCCGCGACGCGCTCGGCGAAGCGGCGGGCCTCCTGGCCGACGAGCTCGCTGTTCATCATCAGCAACGCCTGGGGAGCGACAACCGTCGCGCCGCGATTGCCGGTCGGCACGGCGGGATCCGGATAGTCGAACTGCTCGAACAAATCGTAGAGGTGATTCCGGATCACGGGCAGATACACCGCCCGCCGCGGCGCGTCGTAGCGGGTGTTGTCCTTGGATGTGTGGTTGAAGACGAACTCGCGGTTCTTGAGAGGGATGGTCTTTCCCCCCTGCGTGAAATCGAGGCCGCCGGAGACGAAGAGCAGGGCGTCGCGAATCTCCTCAGCCTCGAGACGACGGACTGAAAAATGGGACAGAAAGCGATTCTCCGCGTCAACGGACTCGGCCTCGCGCTCCGCCTGAGCCGACATCTGGTAGACGCTGGAGAGCATCATCAGCCGGTGCATGGACTTGACGCTCCATCCGTCCGCGATGAAGCGGCGAGCCAACCAATCAAGAAGCTCCGGATGCGATGGGCTCTCGCCCAGCCTCCCGAAGTTGTCCGTGCTCGCCACGAGGCCCCGCCCAAAATGCCAGCGCCAGATCCGATTCACCATCACCCGCGCCGTGAGGGGGTGTTCGGGGTCCGCGATCCAGCGGGCGAGCTCCAGCCGGCCGCTCTGCCGCTCGCCAAACTGCGGGGAGCGGGCGAGCGTCATGGCCCGCGGCACGCCCCGCGCCACGGGCTTGCCCAGGGCGAGGTGGCTTCCGCGGATATGCACGGGCAATGAGCTCAGAATGTTTGTGGCTTCCGTCACGCCCATCGTGGTGGGCAGCTCCGGCGCTTCCTCCTCCATCTTCTTCAGGCCGGCCCGAAGCCTTTCCAACGAAGCCAGCGTGTTGGATGGATACAGCTTCTCCGGATCCTGCGGCAGGCCGTTCGTTCCGCGCGCGGCAAGGAGGCGTCGATTTGCTTCGGATACTGAGTTGGCGATCGCCAGGCGCTGCGACGCGACGCGTTGATCCGACTCGGCCTGGACGCGATAATCCTCGGCGCGGGCCACGACCGGCTCGTGCCATTTGGCGATCGTCTTCAGATCGTCCATGGTCTGGGTGCTTTTGAAAATGGCCGCCAGCGCGTAGTAATCCTCAGTTGAGATCGGATCGAACTTGTGATCATGGCATCTCGCGCATCCGAGCGTGGTTCCGAGGAGCGCCCGACCCAGGGTCTCGATCTGCTCGTCGATCATGTCCATCTCCAGCTTCACCTTGTCGGGCTCGGCGAGAAGCTTCGGACCGATGCAAAGAAACCCCAGGGCGGTCAGGCGTTCCGTCCTCCCGTCGGCGTTCGCTCCGTCGGGAAGCAGATCGCCGGCGAGTTGCTCCAGCACGAACTGGTCATAGCGCTTGTCGTTGTTGAACACGCGGATCACATAATCCCGATAGCGCCAGGCGTTGCCAAAGGCGACGTTCTCATCCAGGCCGTTGGAGTCGGCGTAGCGAACCACATCCAGCCAGTGCCGGCCCCATCGCTCCCCGTAATGGGGCGACGCAAGGAGACGGTCCACGACTTTTTCAAACGCGTTGGCCGAGCGATCCGCCAGAAAGGCGTCGACCTCGGCGGGCGTCGGCGGAAGCCCGATCAGGTCGAATGTGGCTCGGCGAATCAGCGCGCGCCGATTCGCGGGCGCCGCCGGCTTGAGTCGCTTCTCCTCAAGCTTCTTCAGGATGAACGCGTCGACGGGTGATCGGACCCAGGCGGATTGGCTCGTTGCGGGAGGCTCTGGCCGGGTCATGGGTTGGAACGACCAGAAAGCGCGCGCATCCGTGGAGTCGCCGAGTTTCGAGGACGCGTTGAAGCCTGCGATGGCGGCCCCCTCCGCCGTTGTCGATCCGCGCGCCCAAGCGACGCATGCCAGCAGGCAAGCGCAGAGGGCGGATCGGAAATGACATGGAACGGAGACGATCATGCTCACGCTCGGTAGACTGCGGAACTCTAGAAAGCCCGCCGATTCTTGTCGATGGACATTCACGAGGAGCCGCGCGTCCATGGCCGGCGCAGGCCGCGGCGCAACCGATTCCACGGGAGGCCGCGGAATTCCCGTCAAGAGTCCAATTATCATTTGCCCCGGCGACGTCTGGCGCCTAGGTTCCGCGCGTTCCCAATCAGCGTTTGAACATGCCGCCGCAACCAACCCAAACCGACACGCGCGTTGAATCCAAGGTGAAGCCCAGCGCCTCCTGAACGATGGTCGTCTCCCCTGTCATTCAAACGCTCGCCGACCTGGTGAGAATCAACAGCGTCAATCCCGCGTATGAAGGCGGCGTGTCCGAAGCGGGGATGGCGGATTACATTCGGACGTTTTTTCAATCCCGCGGGCTGGAAACCTTCGAGCAAGAGGTTTTCCCGGGACGCCGCAACGTGATCGCGCGCCTCCCTGGTCGCGACCCGGCCCGACGCGTGATCCTGGAAGCGCATACCGACACCGTGTCCGTGGCGGGGATGAGGATTCCGCCGTTTGAGCCCTCGATATCAGACGGACGTTTGCACGGACGAGGCGCCTGCGACACCAAAGGCGGGCTCGCCGGGATGATGCATGCCTTGGCCTCGCTGAAGGCCGAGGGCTTTGTTCCTCCCTGCGAGGCGTGGCTGGCGGCCGTTGTCGACGAAGAGCATTCGTATCGGGGGGTCGTGAAGCTCTGCGACGGTTTGACCGCCCATGCCGCGATTGTGGCGGAACCCACCGAGCTCCGGCTCGTTGCGGCGAGCAAGGGCGTGCTGCGCTGGCGTATCCATGTCCATGGCCGCGCCGCTCACAGCTCGAAGCCGCAGCTCGGAGTGAACGCCATCGCTCATATGGCGCGTTTGGTATTGGCGCTCGAGGACAATCATCAACAGCTCGCGACCCGCCCCCATCCGCTTCTCGGACCGGCCACCTGCAACGTCGGCGTGATCCGAGGCGGGGTGCAGGTGAATTTTGTTCCCGACTCCTGCCACATCGAAATCGATCGACGCCTCCTGCCTGGGGAGAAAGTCGGAGACACCCTGGCTGGCTATCAGCGACTCATCCACGAGCTTGCCGTCCGCCATGTCGGTTTCGCGGCGACCATGGAGTCTCCGATGCTGGTGGATGAAGCTTTGGACACCCCCATGGACGCGCCGCTCGTGAAAGCCGCGGGGGAGATCTTGCGGGATCTTGGATTGGATGGGACGCCTCGCGGCGTTCCGTTTGGCAGCGACGCAAGCAAGCTGTCGCGACAGGGAGTGCCGAGCCTGATTTTCGGCCCGGGGAGCATCGATCGGGCCCACGCGGCGGAGGAGTTCGTCGAGATCGATCAGGTTCTGCGGGCTTTCGAATTCTACCGGGCCTTTCTCCGACGCTTCGAATGAACGCCAACCGCGAGCACGAATCCATGAGACTCTCCGACGGTGCCCCGGCGCATTCCGCTCGCGGTCTGTCCCGTCGGGAGTTCCTGAGCGCGGCCGCGACGAGCGCGACCGTGTTGTCGATCGGCTGCCGCAGCGCGGCCGTCCCTGGCGTCCCCAGACACATCGATGCCCATGTCCACCTGTGGACGTCGGACCTCTCCCGATACCCGATCGACGCCGGTTTCAAGGAGTCCGAGATGCAGCCTCCCCTCTTCACTCCGGAGCAGCTGTTCGCCCACACGCGGCCGAACGGCGTCGAGCGTGTCGTGCTCATCCAGATGAGCTACTACCGGTTCAACAACCAATACATGCTGGATTGCATGCGGCGCTTTCCGGGCGTGTTTTCCGGCGTGGCGATCGTGGATGAAACCGCGCCGCGGCTATCGGAACGAATGCGGGCCCTGGCAAACCAAGGTGTGCGCGGGTTTCGCGTCCATCCCGGAGCCCAGCCCCTCGCGTCCTGGATCGGATCGGCGGGGATGGCGGATCTGTGGGAGGCGGCCGCGGACCAGGGTTTGGCCGTTTGCCCGCTCATCAACCCCGAGGCTTTGCCGGCGATCGCGATGATGTGCCGGCGATATCCCCGCACGCTCGTCGTGATCGACCACTTCGCGCGGATCGGGATCGATGGATGGGTTCGCGACGAGCAAATCGACGCGCTGTGCGTTCTGGCTCGGTTTCCCAATACCTTCGTGAAGACCTCCGCGTTTTACGCGCTGGGCCTGAAGCAATCCCCATACATCGATTTGGGGCCGATGGTCCAACGCCTTCGAGACGCCTTCGGCGCCCAGCGACTGATGTGGGCCAGCGACTGCCCGTTTCAGGTCGATCCGGGTCACAATTACGCCGACTCCATTTCCCTCATCCGAGACCGCCTGGGTTTTCTGTCCGCAAGCGATCGAGAATGGATGCTGCGTCGGACGGCCGAGACGGTGTTCTTCCGGTCATAGCCGTTTCAACGCCTTCCCGAGCGCGGCCAGGAGCCGTCCGACGTCCTCATCGGTGTTGTAGCCGTGAAGCGCCACGCGGATGCGCCCGACCTGGTGCATGACATGAATCCGCTCGGCCTCCAATGCGGCGTGCAGTTCCGCGGCTTTTGGGTGCCGGAACGCCAGGATTCCCGTCGGCTGCCCGGGTTGATAAGGCGCGATGGGCGTCAGCCCGAGTTCAACCAGGCCGCGATGCGTCCGGGCCACGAGCGCGTCGGCGTGCTCCGATATCGCCCGAATGCCCACGGCATCCAAGTATCGGAGCGAGGCGTTGAGCGCGTACAGCGCGGCGAAGTTAGGCATTCCAACGGCGAAGCTCGCCGCTCCTTCCCTGGGAACAGCTCGCTGAAATCGATCCGCTTCGAACGCGTTCGCCAGATGAAACCAGCCCCCGGCGCGCGTGGTGAGGGAGGCCGCGCGACGTTTCGGAACCGCGACAACGCACCCTCCGTGAATGCCGAGCGACCACTTGTACGTGCTCGAGATGAGGATGTCGGCGTCGGCGCAATGGAGCTCCACGCGGCCAAAGGCCTGGGTGACATCGACCGAGAGGAGCGCGTTGGGAGCATGGCGTCGGACGAAGGCGGCCAGGGCCGCGCAGTCCAGGCGGAACCCGTTGTAGAAGCTGATCAGTGACACTTGCGCCAAGCGAGTGCGCTCGCTCAGCAGCGGAGCCAAGTCTTCCAGCGAAAGCGCGCCGTCGCGCGATGGCCAGAGGCGGACGTTCGGCGCGGGATGGACACGCAGCCATGGAGTGGCGCCGGCCGGAAAATCGAGATCTGTGACCACCACCTCGTCTCCGGCTTCGAGGTTGAGCGCGCTGGCCAACAGGTTGTAGGCCTCTGAACTGCATGAGCAGAAGGAAACCTCGTCGGCGACCAGAGCCAGCAGTCGCGCCGTGATTTCGCGACAGGCATCCAGCTGAGCGAAGTGCGCGTCGCGACCCCGCATGCCGCGCTGCTTGTCCTCCCAGTATTGCTGGATGGCATGGCCGACGCAGCGGGGCGGAACGCTCTCCGCCGCGGTGTTCAGATAGGTCATGGACTCGAGGCCGGGGAAGTCCTGGCGACGGCGATCGTGCGTGAGCATGGCGGGAAGGAAGGGGACAGGGGTTCAGCGACGCGCGGCCGACTTGGACTTGGAGAACCTTGCCCACCCGGGATCGGGAACGCCGAAGCTCCACAGGTGGCCTCCCGCCGTCACGAAGAGCGTTCGGAGATCCTCTCCGCCAAACGCGCAGTTGGTCACCTCATCATTCAGGATGGGCACAAACCGCTGGAGCTTGCCCTCAGGCGAGAGCACATAGACGCCACCGCTGAGAGGCTTCGAAGTTTCGTAGGGAGGATTGGCGATGTTCAGTCCCGCGGCGACGTAGAGGCGGCCCTTCTGATCGATCTTGAATCCGTCGGGACCGCGCCCGCCTTTCCAATCGAAAATGAGCTTTCGGGAGCTGGGGTCAATGGCGACGTCGGCGCGGAGGCCGAATCTCCACAACTTGCGGGCGCCTCCGATGTTGTTATTGTTGTTATCGGCCACGTAGAGGAACTGGTCGTCGGGGGACACCAGGATGCCATTCGGACGCTCGACCTCGTGACTGATGATCCGGGCGACTTTCCCCGGGGCGTCGATTCGATAGACGCCTTCCACAAGGCGACCATCCTGGTCCTTCATCTCCATGTCCTCACGAGGGCCGTAACGGGGATCGGTGAAGTAGACGCGGCCCTGGGAGTCAATGGAGAGATCGTTGGGAGTGTTGAAACGATGTCCTTCGTAATGGTCGGCGAGGATCGTGATTGTTCCTCCGAGCTCAGTTCGCGTGACGCGTCGCCGTCCGGATTCGCAGACCACGAGCCTCCCCTGCTGATCCAGCAGCATCCCGTTGGACTGAGCGTCGTCGCGGAACACGCTCGTCCGACCCGTGTCATCGCGTTTGTGGATCTTCCCGTCGCCCGAGAACAACAGGTATCCGTCGGGATGCCACACGGGGCCTTCGCCGGCGTCCATCTTTCCGTGGTCGATGGGATGGAACAGCCGGGGCTCGGCGGCTTTCTGGATTTGGGCGACGAGGAACAATCCGAGTCCCAGAAGAAGGCGAGCGGCCGGCAATCGAGTTCGCATGGGCCGGAGCGTAGTGAGTCGACGCGCGCTGTCAGCGGAAACTTTTGGCGCCGCTTTCCGCGCCCTTCACCCCAGGACCCATTCCATGGCTTTCACGCTCCGCTCCGCGATGCCGGGAATCGCCATGAGCTCGTCGGCCGACGCATTGACCACGGCGCGAACGGAGCCAAAGCGCTCCAGAAGAACCTCCGCTCGCTTGGGGCCCACAGAAGGCAGCCCCTGGAGCGCGAGGAGTTGCGCGCGCTTTCTTCGTTTGGGGCGGCGACCGACGCGGTCGATGGAGTCGCGGTCCTGACGAACGAGTTGGCGCCAGGCGTAGAGCATTAGGCGCGCGCTCTCCGCGGCGTCGAGGGAGCGGAGCACGGGAAGATGAAACACCAGCCCCAGGGTGATCAACGCTCCCTGGATCGCTGGGCGGCTCATCCCTGCGCTGGCGAGATCGCGTCCCGAGCCTTCCAGCACCAGCAAGGCGTCCGCCGGACCGCGCGCCATCCGGGACGCCTGGCTAAACAGGCGCCCATCAATGATCGAGGCGACGAAGTCGGCCGCGGTTTTTCGTTCGACGATCAAGCGTCCGCCGAGCCGATAATCTCCGATGTTCAGCCGCTGGACCGTGGCGTTGACTCCGGGGATTTTTTGGAGTTCGAGGAGCACCGGCTGGCCCGCCTCGCGGTCATCGACCTGGATTTCGATGATATCCGGGGACGCCGTGGGCGAGGGTTCGGCCCCCTGGGCGCCTGTTCCCTTTGCCGACACGACTTCGCCCTCTTTGGCGACTTGCATGAAGCTCTCTCCTCCTCTGTGTTCGCGCCGCGCCAGCCGCGGCAAACAGCCGGTGGATGGCGGACGCGGGATCGTGGCCATGACGCGCGGCGGATGTCGATCCACAAGTCGTGGGCTCGCGCGACCAAAACCGTCCTTGTGAAAAGAGGCGGCGCGGATATTTTTGATGGAGCGCGTCGGGCGCTGCGCCGACCCAATGAAGCCGATGGATCAACATCACTCCTGGAGGAACAACGCATGGCATCGTCCACGCTGTCTCGCGGCGGGGATGACGCTCACGCTGTCTCTCGCGTTTCCTTTTCCCCAGGCTGGCGCGGGGGCGGGTCCGCCAGCTGCGGCGGAAGGGTCCGCGCGATCCCCCATCGCGAAGTTTCCCGCGCTCGCGGCGCTGGATCTGTCTGGGCGTTCCGTCGATCCCTTCGACGCTCACGACGCCCCAGCGACCGTGTTCCTATTCGTATCGACGGAGTGCCCGATTTCCAACCGCTACGCCCCGGAGGTCCGGCGTCTCCAGAAGAAGTTCGCCCGGTTCAACGTCCGATTCTGGCTGGTGTACTCCGACCCGCAGACTTCCGTCGAGGCGATCCGCGAGCATCTGAAGGCCTATCAACTTCCGGTGGATGTTCTGCGTGATTCGAAACACGCGTTGGTCCGTCTCAGCCAGGCCCGGACGACGCCCGAGGCCGCGGTGTTTCTGCCGGGCGGAAGGCTCGCTTATCACGGCCGTATCGACGATCGGTTTGTCGCGTTGGGAAAGGAACGGCCCGAAGCGACGCGGCACGATTTGGAAATGGTTCTGGAAGCGATTGCCCACGGCAAACCGGCTCCTTTCGCCTCCACGCCCTCCGTCGGCTGCTACATTCCGGACTTGAAATGAAGAAGCGTGTCTCGTCAAAGGAGACGGCGCAAACCGTTCCACGGTCCGCGAAGTCTGCGTCGGCGAAGAAAAGACCGCCCTGGGCGGTGGCTCTCGTGATGGTCGTCCTGGCGGCCGTCGTCCTCGTTGGGGTGGAGATTCGTTCCACGCGGCGAAAAGCGAGCCCGGCCTCCGATGACGCGACTCGACCGTCGGGGGCGTTGACTTTCAACAAGGATGTCGCGCCGGTGGTGTTCGAGCGTTGCGCGTATTGTCATCGTCCCGGCCAATCAGCGCCCTTTTCTCTTCTCACCTATGCGGACGTGAAGAAGCGGTCGAAGCAGATCGCCGAGGTCACCGCGAGTCGTCTTATGCCGCCTTGGTTGCCCGACCCGGGCTACGGCGACTTCTCGGAAGCGCGCAGCCTGAGCGCGGACCAGTTGGGCGTTCTCCAACGGTGGATCGCGGAAGGGGCTGTGGAAGGCGACCCCGCGAACCCGCCGTCGCCGCCGCAATGGAGCGGGGGCTGGCGGCTCGGGAATCCCGATCTTGTGGTCACGCTGCCGCAGCCGTACTCGTTGGCCGCCGAGGGGAAGGACGTGTACCGGAATGTTGTCATTCCGATTTCCCTGCCCGGCCATCGCTTTGTGAAAGGCGTCGAGTTTCTGCCGGGCAACGCTCGAGTCATGCATCACGCGTTCATCAATGTGGATGAGACGCGTCAGTCGCGACGTCTGGCCGAGAAGCAGACGCCGCCAGGGTTCGACGGCATGGAGCTGCCCGAGAGCGCGGTGATGCCCGGGGGGCAGTTGCTGGGCTGGCAGCCGGGCAAGGCGCCGCACTTCGCCTCCGACGGCCTGTCGTGGCTATTGAAAACGAACATGGATCTGGTGGTGCAAATGCACCTCCATCCTTCGGGCAAGCCGGAAACGGTTCAGCCGTCCATCGGACTGTACTTCACGGACCAGGCGCCGACGAATGTTCCGTTTCGCATCAAGCTCGCGCGCTTCGATTTTGAGATCCCCGCCGGAGAGGCCCGCCATGTTGTCGAGGAAAGCTACACGCTTCCGGTGGAGGTGAGCTTGATCGGGGTGCTTCCTCACGCGCACTACCTCGGGAAGGACCTGCAGGCCTACGCTTTGCTCCCCGGCGGGGAGAAGCGATGGCTGCTTTGGATCAAGGATTGGGATTTCAACTGGCAGGGCGACTACAAGTACGCGCAGCCCGTTGGGTTGCCGGCGGGCGCCCGGCTCGTGATGCGCTACACCTATGACAACAGCGCGAACAACCCGCGCAATCCGAGCCGCCCGCCGAAGCTCGTGCGGCACGGTTTGGAAACGACCGATGAAATGGCCGGGCTGGTGTTTCAGGCCGTCGCCCGCAACGCGACGGAACGGTCGACGCTCGCGAAGGACTACGGCGGCTATTTCGTTCGAGTCAGCATGGATTACTACAGATTCCTTCTGCGTCTGAACGACCAGGACGCCGCGGCCCACCTGAAGCTGGGTCGAGCCCTGGCATCGATGGGAAGCATCGCCGAGGGATTGCCCCATCTTTTATCCGCCGTGCGCCTTAACCCCACCGACGACAAGGGGCACTATGAGCTGGGCTATGTGTATCTATTGCAGAATCGGATGAGCGAGGCGGAGGAGGAGTTTCAGACGGTCATTCGTTTGAATCCTGACGATGGCCAGGCCCACGGCAACCTGGGATACATCCGTCTCAGGACCGGTCGGATGGCCGAAGCGCGAGCTTCCTTGGAAACGGCGGTTCGGTTGAACCCCGACGACCGCATTGCGCAACAGAACCTCGCCCGTCTGAAGGGCGCGAAGCAGGAGAAGTGAACCTTTGGCAGTCAACGGAACAGACTTTATTCCCGTCGGTTCTTGCTCCACTCTGCGGCGTGATCTTGAGAGCGCTTTGGTTTGATCCCGCATTGATGGTGTTGTCGCTTCTTGTTCTGGCGCCGCCGCCGCTGCACGGCTCTGACGCGTTCAATGCGCCTTCGAATTCCCCATTGCCATTGATCAAACCCGCGATGCCGACGGGCACGGGATTGCTCTTGGAGCCTCCCTTGGATTTGTCGTGGTTCACTCACGAAGAGTTTGTCACCGTGAGCTCGTCCGTGGGGGCTGCGAAAATACATCGTCCCTGGACCAACGCCGTGACTCCGCTGCCGCCCCACGCTCGCGCCGGAGCGCATGGGCTGACGGAGCGGGAGGTGGAGGCGTACATGGTGCAGGTGTCGCGGCTCTTCGATCAAGGCGCGACAGTTCCCGTGTCTGATGTGGGGCTGATCAGCACGCAGGAAGACGTCATCCGTAGACCCATGTTCAACCACATCGCCGCGTTTTCGAACGAGGTGGCGCGGGTTTATCTCCTGGTGCAAAAGACGGCGCGAGACAAGGGCTGGGGGCATTTCTCCATCGTGCAGGACCTCACCGTGCAACCGCCCGTGGACTATTTCGCCCAGGTGATCGGGCCCAAAGCCAAGTTCGAAGGGATCAGCTGCTACAAATGCCATTCCTCTGGGCCGCTCGCCATCCATCCCGCCCGCGCCGACCTGGTGAGCGATGCTCCCCTGGCCGCCGCGCTCAGCAAGCACATCGCCGATCAACCTCGCTCCCGTTTTCATTTTCCTGAGAACGAAAAGCCGCCGGACTACGGAAAACCCCTCGCGCTGAAGTTTTGCTCCCGATGCCATGACGCGGACGGAGATCGTGGGCCGCTCCACAAAACGCATTCGCATGCGATGCGCGTGCTGGTGGACTTTGGCTACATGCCTCCCAACCGAAGGCTGACCACGGACGAGATCGCGCAGTTGAAAGCCTGGCTGGAATCGAAGCCCTAACCCAGTGTTTCACCTCATCGGCGATGAGAGGCGCCGGGGTCAGCGGAAGCAGATCTGGCGGACGCATTCGTTGAAGTCGCGCGCGCCCTTGAGGATCTTGATCTCCACTCGCATGAAGTAGATGGGGAGGTCGCGCCGATCCACTTTCGGGAACCGCACGGCGTCCTTCTGCGTGGTGATGATCGCGGCGGCCTGGCGCTTCTTGCTCCGGTTGATCGCGTTCAAGACCTCCTGCTGGGTGAAACGGTGATGGTCGGCGAATCGCTTCGAGTACACGAGGTCGGCGCCCAGTCGCGCGAGGCCCTTCTCAAAGCTCTGGGGCTGCGCGATCCCGCTGAACGAGGCCACCTTCAATCCCTTGATCAGGTCCAGTCCGTGCCGCTCGCCTGTGAACACATCCTCGAAATAGAGCGGGTGATGCTCGCACTCAATGATCGCGGCCTCCGGGTTCAGCTTGGCGATCCGCGCCCGCAGCTCAGCGGTGTTGCCGTCGCTCTTGGTGATGAACATATACTCCGCGCGGTTGAGATGCGACGGCGGCTCGCGCAGCGTGCCGCGCGGCAGGAGATACTCATTGCCGAAGGGCTGCTGGTAGTCGATGAGGACGATGTCCTTCCTGCGACCGGCGAGCTTCCAATACTGGTATCCGTCGTCGAGCAGGAGGGTGTCGCAGCCAAAGGTCTCGATCGCGTAACGCCCGCTCTTCACGCGATCCTTGTCCACCAGGACCACGACGTCCTTGAGGTTGGACGCGAGCATGTAGGGCTCGTCGCCGGCGGTTTCGGAGTCGAGGAGCAGGGACTTTCCATCGGAGACCACGCGGGGCGGAGTGCGATCGTCGCGGAGGAGGAGCTTGTTCCAGAGGCGGCGGGAGAGCGGCGGAGGCTTGGATCGGTAGCCGCGGGACAGGATGGCGACGTTGCGTCCCTGGTCCTTGAGCTCCCGCGCGAACTTCTCCACCACGGGGGTCTTGCCTGTGCCGCCCACGGTGAGGTTGCCGATGGCGATCACCTGGACGCCCAGGGTGGAATCGCGGAGCAGGCGGGTCTCGTAGAGGAATCGGCGAATCTTGATCGCGAGCGCGAAAACAAAGGACAGGGCGTGGAGAAGTCCGCGGGTGGCCGCGGCGCGTTTGCCGGGGCGCTCCTCGAGAATCACCTCGAGAATGAAGGTCTCGAGGGTTTCGATCCAGATCCTGAACTGTTCGCGCATGAATCGGCCCCACCCTGCCCATCCGCTGTTCGCGAGGCAACCATCGGGTTGTTTCCCTGAAGAATTCAGGCCTAGCCACAGTCCACTCCCTCTGGCAAACATCTCGGCACATTCTCATCCATGAACATTCGAACCCTTGCTCTCCTTGGCGTGTTGGCGGCGGCGGCGCCCTTGCCGGCTCAGCAGCCGTCGGCTCTGGAACTGCAGCCCGGCGACCACGTGGCGCTCATCGGCAACGCGCTCCCCGATCGCTTTCAACACGACGGCTACTTTGAGTCCCTCCTTTACGCCCAGTACCCGAAACACAAGCTTGTGGTGAGGAACCTGGCGGTCGCCGGCGACGAGGTGGCGACGCGGCACCGATCCGAGAATTTCGGAACCCCCGACGATTGGCTTCAGCGCGCCAAGGCGAACGTGATTCTCGCGTTCTTCGGGTTCAACGAGTCGTTCCAAGGCTACGAGGGCCTCGACAAGTTCAAGACCCAGCTCGACAAGTTCGTCAAGGACGCGAAGACCAAGAACTATTCCGGCCAGGGCGCCCCTCGCGTCGTGCTGATCTCGCCGATCGCCGCCGAGCGCCACCGCGATCCGAACTTTCCGGATCCCGCCGCGATCAACGACCGGCTCAAGGACTACACCGAGGCCATGGGACAGGTCGCGAAGGCCAATGGAATTCAGTTCGTCGATCTCCTCCGCCCTTCCCAGGAGCTCTACGACGCCGCCGCCCAAAAGAAGCAATCGCTGACGGTCAACGGGCTTCACCTCACTGAGGAAGGCGACCGGCAGCTCGCCTCGATCTTGTTCCAGCGCTTGCTGAACAACGCGCCTCCGGCTGGCGATCATCAGGCCCTGCGCGCCGCCATCAACGAGAAGAACGCGGAGTGGCACGCTCGCTATCGCACCGTCGATGGCTACAACGTTTACGGCGGACGCTCCCAGCTCAGCTTCGAGAACGGGAAGGGCGGCCCCAAGATCACCAACTATAAGGTGATGCAGGAGGAGATGGCGCAGCGGGACGTGATGACCGCCAACCGGGATGGCCGGGTGTGGGCCGTGGCGCAGGGCGGCGACCTCGCGGTCGACGATTCCAACCTGCCTCCGATCACCAAGGTTCGATCCAACAAGCCCGGCCCCAACCCGGACGAGACCCATGTGTTCCTGAGCGGCGAGGAAGCGATCTCAAAGATGACTTTGCATTCCGGCACGAAGGTTAACCTGTTCGCCAGCGAGAAGGAGTTCCCTGAGCTGGTCAACCCGGTTCAGATGGCCTGGGACACGAAGGGCCGTCTTTGGGTCGCCGCGTGGCTCAACTATCCGGAGCGGGCGCCGGGCAGCAAGAAGGGCGACAGCCTGCTTGTCTTCGAGGACACCGACGGCGACGGGAAGGCCGACAAGATGACGACCTTCTCGGACGAGCTCAACGCCCCCACAGGATTCCAGTTCTACAAAGACGGCGTGATCGTGGTGCAGGCGCCGGATCTCTGGTTTTTGCGCGATACCAACGGCGACGGACGCGCGGACACCAAGGAGCGCATCCTGATGGGGCTCGACTCCGCCGACTCCCATCACACCGCCAACGCGGTCTGCCTCGACCCCGGCGGCGCGATCTATCTCAGCGACGGCGTCTTCCACCGCACTCAAGTGGAAACTGAGCGCGGGCCTGTCCGCAACAACGACGCCGCGATTTTCCGGTTCGAGCCGCGCAGCGGAAAGTTCGAAACCTACATTCCCTATGGCTTTGCGAATCCGCACGGTCGCGTCTTCGATGCCTGGGGCAACGATCTCGTCACGGACGCCACCGGCAACAACACGTACTTCGGCGCGGCGTTCAGCGGTCATCTCACGTATCCCGCCAAGCATCCGGGGATGCGCGACTTCTGGAACCGCCCTTCCCGCCCGTGCCCCGGCACCGGCATCATGACGAGCCGCCACTTCCCCGACGAATTCATGGGGAATTTCCTCAACTGCAATGTCATCAGCTTCCAGGGCATCTATCGGGTGAAGGTCTCGGAGGAGGGCTCGGGGTTGAAGGGAGAGACTCTCGAGAACATCATCTCGTCCAGCGATCCCAACTTCCGCCCTTCCGCGGTGAGCGTCGGTCCCGACGGCGCGCTCTACATTTGCGACTGGCACAACCCGATCATTGGCCACATGCAGCATCACATCCGCGATCCAAACCGCGATCACGGCCATGGCCGCGTGTACCGGATGACGTATGAAGGTCGTCCTTTGTCGAAGGCGCCGAAGATCGCGGGCCAGCCGGTGGAGGCGCTCCTCGAGCTTCTGAAGTCTCCCGAGAATCAAGTTCGCGAGTCGGCGAAGGTTGAGCTCGGCGCGCGCGAGACAAAGCCGGTTCTTGCGGCCGTCAATCGATGGACGCAGCGTCTCGACAGGAAGGATCCCGCCTACGAGCATCACATGATGGAGGCCCTTTGGGTTCATCAGTGGCACAACGAGGTGAATCCTGTGCTCCTGCGCCGGATGCTGCAATCGCCCGAGCCCCGGGCCCGCGCCGCCGCGGCGAGGGTGCTGTGCTATTCGCGCGACCGTGTTCTTCATTCCCTCGCGTGGTTCAAGGAGCTGGCCGAGGACGCGCATCCTCGGGTGCGCCTCGAGGCGGCCCGCGCCGCGAGCTTCTACGATTCGCCGGAGGCCGTGAATGTCGCGCTCGCGATCCTGAAGAATCCCACCGACTACTATCTCGACTACACATTGAAGGAAACCTTGCGGCAACTCGAGCCGGTGTGGCGCAAAGCGATCGCCAACGGACAGGAGATCGCCGCGGACAACCCCGCGGGGGTCAACTATCTCGTCGCGAGCCTCAGCACCGCGGAGCTGATGAAGATGCCGCGCACCGCCGGCGTTCTGGAGGCGATTCTTTCCCGCGTCGGAGTCACGGACTCCGATCGCAACCTCGCGCTGGACGCCCTTGCCCGGGAGCACAAGAGGAACAAGGTGGAGGAGCTCATCGCTCTTTTGCACGGGCGCGGGAAGTCGGACCCGGCCCTCGCGGGCAGCCTGGCCCGTTTGTTCAGCTTTCAACCTCCGGCGGAGCTCAAGGCGGGACGTGCTGAATTCGAGTCGTTCACCCGCGCGGGCTCGATGGCCGAGGTTCGCCAGGCGTCGTGGGGCGCGGTCGCCATCGCCGACGGCGATTTCGATCGCGCTTGGGCCGCCGCCCAGGGCTCCCTCTCGAGCCTGAACGATCTGGTGTCCGGGATTCCTTCGATCAACGATCCCGACTTCCGCGCCAAGGCCTATGGAAGGGTCATGCCTCTTCTGCGATCCGTGCCGGCCGAGATCCAGTCTCTGGCGCAGGGGAAGAAGAGCGCCGCAGGCCGCTATGTCCGCATCGAGCTTCCGCGCCGCGGAACGCTCACGCTGGCCGAGGTCCAGGTCTTCAGCGGAGGGCGCAACATCGCGCTTCAAGGGAAGGCGAAGCAATCGTCGGTCTCCAACGGGGGCGAAGCCTCGCGCGCGATCGATGGGCGCACCGATGGCTCCTTTGGCAGTGGAACCCAAACCCACACGCAGGAGAACGAGCAATCCCCCTGGTGGGAAGTGGATCTCGGATCCGAGCAGTCCATCGATTCGGTTGTGGTCTGGAACCGGACCGACGCTCAATTGGGCAAGCGCCTCGATGGCTTCACGCTGAAGGTGCTGGACGGAGCGCGCTCCGAAGTGTTCAAGAAGACGAGCGTCGCGGCGCCTGAGCCGAGCGTGGCGGTGGCGCTCAGCGGCGATCCAATCCTGGCCCTTCGCCAGGCGGCCATTCGCGCCAGCGTGAGCATGAACCATGAGCCCGCCGAGGTTTTTGGCGCGCTCGCCGACCTCATCAATGCCGGGGAGTTGGTGCCCGTCGCCGCGCAGGGACTGCGGGCGCTGCCCAGGGCTTCGTGGCCCAAGGCGAAGGCCGGCGCTGTCGCCACGGCTCTTGTCGCCTGGGCCAACAAGGCGCCGGTCTCGGCGAGAACCAGCCAGGACTACGTGGAAACGACGCAGTTCGCGTCCGACCTCGCCGGACTTCTGCCGCCCGACCAGGCCGCCCTGGCTCGCAAGGAGCTCAAGGAGTTGCGCGTGCCTGTTTTCGTCATCCGCACGGTTCGCGAGCAGATGCGCTACGACACGCCCCGCATCGTCGTGGAGCCGGGGAAGGCCGTGGAGATCATTTTCGAGAACGCGGACTTCATGCCGCACAACCTCGTCATCGTTCGGCCGGGCGCGCGTGAAAAGATCGCCACCGTGGCGTCGCTGATGAAGCCGGACCAAGTGGATGGACGCGGACGGACTTACGTTCCGGAAACTTCGGATATTCTTTCGGCGACAAAGCTGATCGAGGCGGGCCAGCGAGCCGTGTTAAGCATCACAGTCCCGAACGAGGAAGGGGAGATGGAGTATGTCTGCACTTTCCCGGGCCACGCCCAGCTCATGTGGGGACAGCTGATCGTCACGCGCGATGTGGACGGTTACCTTCAAGCCCACCCGGAGGCGAAGCTTCCGGCCCCCGCCGCCAACCACATTCATGAGTGAGCCGATCATGTCTCTCGCACGAAAACTTCTGCACACGCGCTATCGGGTCAACGACCTGGAGCGCACCGTCCAATTCTACCGGGATATCCTCGGCCTCGAGGAGGTGCGCCGGCACAAGTCTCCTCGCGGTTCGGAGCTGGTGTTTCTGAAGGCGCCCGAGAGCGAGGAAACCATCGAGATCTGTTCCTTTCCGTCAAGCGGTCCCGTCCATGTGCAGGCGGATCTCACGCATCTCGCCTTCGAGGTCGACAGCCTGGAGGCGTTTGGCCTGCACCTGGCGGCGCGCGGGCTGAGATACTCCGACGGCCCGACGCTCAAGCCGAACGGCGCTGGCTTCGCCTTCATCGACGCGCCCGAAGGCTACGAAATCGAGCTGATCCAAAAAGCCGATCAGCTGCTGGGCCCCGGCAGCTACTGACGTGATCGGTCTGCGGATACTGCGGGCTGCGAGCGGCGTCTTGATGGCGCATCGCGCGATTCACGCGATCGCGGCGCTTGCTGTCTTCATCGCCGAGAGCGAGGGGCTTCGGGCGGCGGACGCCGTGACATCGCCGGGCGTCCGGCTGGGCGCGATCGAGCTTCGGGACCGGATCGATCATCGCATTGACGAAGCGCGATTCGCGGGCGCGCGCTGGGGCGTCCTGGTCGTCTCGCTCGACTCCGGCCGCCTGATCTACTCTCGCAACGAGAACCTTCTTTTCATCCCCGCCTCCAACACCAAGCTGTTCACCGCGGGACTGGCTCTCGAACGATTGGGCGCCGACTTCCGCGTTCGCACGTCCCTCTACGGCCATGAGCGCCCTGATCGTCAGGGGAGGCTGCGGGGCGATCTGTTGTTGTTCGGACGAGGCGATCCGAGCTTCGCGACGCGGGGAGAGCATGGGATGTCCGGGTCCACGTTGGAAGGATTGGCTGGCGCGCTTCTCCAATCCGGGGTGCGGTTTGTTCGGGGGAATCTGCTCGTGAATGACCATTATTTTTCCGACAGCGCGTACGGCGCCGGATGGATGGTGGAGGATCTGGATTCCTACTACTGCCCGGAGGTTTCAGCGCTTTCGTTCAACGACAATGTGGCTGCCTGGAGAGTGGCGCCCGGCCCTGCCGTGAGCAGTCCTGCGCGCGTCGGAATGATCGAGCCGGACACGGGGCTCGTTTGGAGCAATCGCGCGACCACGGTTGCCGCGAAGGCGAGCACCCGGATCAGCGGCTCCCGCTATCTGGGACAGAATCGCGGCGTCGTGACGGGAACCATCGCGGTCGACGCCCCGCCCGCCACCAATCTGATCACGGTCCATGACCCCGCGTTGTGGTTCGGCCGCGCCCTGGCCGCGCGTCTCCGGGCTCGCGGCGTGACAATCTCGGGTTCGGTTCGCGCGGCGGCCGCCCAAGGCCAGGAGGCCGAGCGCCTTCCCGGGGGCAACTGGCGGGAACTGGCGATGCTTGAGTCTCCGCCGCTGCGCGAGCTGCTGCCCGGCGTGATGAAACCCTCAAATAATCTTCACGCGCAGCTCCTCTTTCTTCTCGTGGGCGCGCAGGCGGGTCCTGCCCCCGAACCCTTGTCGACTTCTCAGGCGTCGGTGGCGGCGCTTGAGGCATGGATGCGCGGCGTCCTGAGCCCCGGGCTGCTGCCTCGACTCGAGGAGGGAGCGGGGCTGTCGCGACGGAACGGCGCGAGTCCGCGACACATCGTCGATCTGCTGCGGCACATGGATCGCCACGCGTCGGCGTCGGTTTTCAAGGAATCCCTCCCGGTCGCCGGAGTGGACGGAACCCTGAAGCAGCGGATGCGCGGCACCCTTGCGGAGAACAATCTCCGGGCCAAAACCGGGAGCTTGCGGGGTGTGAGCTCGCTTTCGGGATATGTGACGACGCTCACGGGAGAGCGGCTGGCCTTCGCGATCCTGCTCAACGATTACATTGCCGAACCAGGGCAGCCTGCCGGGCGCGACGAGGTGGACGCGATCGCGGTGATGCTTCCGCAATACGGCGAGACCGCTCGTCCATGATCACTTCTCCCTTTCACCCGGCCGGCGGCCTCCGCTAGGGTGGGATGCATGAGTTCGACCGTCACGAGCCAGTCCCTTCCCGACGCCCAGGGCCACTTCGGGCCCTATGGGGGAAGATACGTCCCTGAGACCCTCATGCATCCCTTGCTGGAGCTCGAGCGGGAGTATTTCCGGGCGCAGCAGGATCCGGGATTTCAGCGCGAGCTCGATTACTACCTGAGCGAGTTCTGCGGCCGTCCGACGCCGCTTTACTTCGCCGAGAGGCTTACCGAGCAGCTGGGCGGAGCGAAGATCTACCTGAAGCGGGAGGACCTGCTCCACACCGGCGCGCACAAGATCAACAACGCCATCGGCCAGGTGCTGCTCGCCAAGCGGATGGGGAAGACGCGAATCATCGCGGAGACGGGCGCGGGGCAGCATGGCGTCGCGACGGCCACTGTCGCCGCGATGTTCGGAATGAAGTGCGTGATCTACATGGGCGCCGTCGACTGCGATCGTCAGGCGTTGAATGTGTATCGCATGAAGATGCTCGGCGCGGAGGTGGTCGCCGTCCATGCGGGGCAGAAGACTTTGAAGGAGGCGGTCAGCGAGGCGATGCGGGATTGGGTGACGAATGTGCGGCACACCCACTACATCCTCGGCACGGCCTATGGAGCTCATCCCTATCCGGTGATGGTTCGCAATTTTCATCGGGTGATTGGCGAAGAGGCTCGACGGCAGATTCTGGAAAAGGAAAAGCGGCTCCCCGATCTGCTCATCGCCTGCGTGGGCGGGGGCTCGAACGCGATCGGGCTCTTCTACCCCTTTCTGGGGGACGCGTCGGTGAGGATGTTGGGCGTCGAGGCGGGAGGCGAGGGCATCATTCCTGAGCGGCACGCCGCCCGGTTCCAAGGGGGATCGTTGGGCGTCCTGCAGGGCACGCGGAGTTTCATTCTGCAGGATGAGTGGGGCCAGATCCAATCAACGCACAGCGTCAGCGCGGGACTCGACTACGCCGCCGTTGGACCTGAGCACGCCTGGCTGCATGATCAGGCCCGGGTCGAGTACTCCTACGCCACGGACGCGCAGACCCTGGAGGCTTTCATCCGGCTCGCGCGATTGGAGGGAATCATCCCTGCGTTGGAGAGCGCTCACGCTGTGGCGGCCTGCATCGAACGCGCTCCGAAGCTGTCGAAGGACACGCTGGTGATCGTGAATGTTTCAGGTCGCGGCGATAAAGATGTCGCGCAGGTCGCCGCCAAGATTCAGCTGTAGCGGGCGCGCGCTCCGCGAATTCCCGCGAAAAACGTTCTCGTGTCGTGGTTTTCTTTCGGGTAGCTAGCGCGTGTGGCTAATGCTGGATTCAACCATGGGATCGGCGCGCTGCTGAACCGCGCGCGCGCCGCCGCGTCTGTGCTCTGGAAATGGGAGGCGTCGATCAAGGGAGCGCGGTTCTCAGGCGCGGCCACATTCGTCGGCCGACCGATCATCAGCGTGGCCGCCGGATCCTCCATGCGCTTCGGCGACCGGCTTCACTGCAACAGCTCCCCGCGGTCCAATCCGCTGGGGTGTTTTCAGCCCTGCGTGCTGCGCACAATGACCCCCGGCGCGGTGCTGGACGTGGGGGCGAATGTGGGCCTGAGCGCGGCGGTGCTGGTGGCCGGACGTTCCATCGTCGTCGGCGAGGGGACCATTTTCGGCTCGGGGGCGGTTATCATCGACAACGACTTCCACTTTCCGGAGGGAGAGTGGGGATGGGGCTTTGACTGCGCGCGCGACGCGCGCCCCGTGATCATCGGCCGCGGCTGCTTCATCGGCGCCCGCGCGTGGATCCTGAAGGGAGTGACTTTGGGGGATCGCTCGATGGTCGGAGCGGGCGCGGTGGTGACCCGCGATGTTCCCGCGGGCTGCGTGGCCGTGGGGAATCCCGCGAGGATTCTCTCCCCGACCAACGGCCGGAACGAGCCGTCAGCTGAGCGCTAACGACGCGCGGATGCGGTCCCAGGCGGGGAAACGTCGGCGTATTTTCCCGCGAAGCCCGAGGTAGGCCTCCGCCTCCCAAGGTCCGATGTGCAGGTTGTCCAGGACGGTTTGCCTTCGATCCAGGCGCGCCTTCATCGACTTGATCCCGAACTCCCGCAGCACGTAGGTGACTTCCGCGGCCTTCCGGATCGATTCGTCGTCCTTGAGAACGGAGTGAGGAGAGTAGGGATCGTCCATGTGATCCTGGAGAATGAACGGATAGTACCAGCCGTTCACATAGCCGCGCGCGGCTATCCGGAGAAAATAATCGCTGAGTCCGATGCCCTTGCAGCCTTCGGGAACAGGGCCCATTTCCTCATAAAGCGCCCGTCGCATCAGGAATCCCGAGCCGCAGATCCATGGATGCCTGAACACGCGATGCCGGCCGATGGTTTGAACTTTCTTCTGGGCGCGCTGGAGGTCGAAGTCCTCAAGTCGGTAGTGCCAGCACGCGAGCGCCCCGAGCTCCTGGGTTTCCGTGAGCGCCGTGCCCAGGGCGCGAATCCACCCCGGCGTCACGAGGCAGTCGTTGTCGAGCTTGCCGACGAGCGTGGCGTCGGTGCTTTGCCAGACGCGATTGATCGCGTAAGTGGGGCCGAGGTTCTTGTCAAACAGCTCCACGCGCGCGATCCGCTTGTCCTTCGGAGGATGGGCCAGAAACTCCCTCGTTCCGTCGGTCGACGCGTTGTCCCAAATCACCAACTCGAACTGCTCGTCGGAGGACAGCAAGGCGTCCAGGCACTTCTTCGTGTAGTCGAGCCGGTTGTAGGTGACCAGAACGATGCAGGTTTTCATGGGCTCTGGATTCGAGGGCCGCGACTTCTGGCCTGCCGGTGAAAAGGAACGGTCGGCGCCGTCGTCCTCCCGGACACGGGCGTTTGCGGACACCGTGGACGAGGAGGGTTGGGGATGGGTGCTGCTCATGACAAGGGCGACTTAAGCGTGGGGTCCTTCGGCGGCTTCCGACATCCAGTCCAGGTTTTCCTGCGGCGCCGCGGCCGGCGCTCCGGCGTAGGTCTCCTGGCTGTCCGCGCGCAGGATCTCGTCATGCACTCCCGCGATGATGGCGAAGGTCATCGGGATCATATGGTGGAGCTGGTCGTAGTAGCAGACGGAGATGAACGCCGTGACATGGGCGAAGAGGCATACGCCCCAGCCCCAGGACAGCCACGCGCGATCCATCCGTCCCGTCGCCTCGGCCTGCGCCCGCGCCTTGCCGCAGAGCAGGAAGGCTTCGCGCAGGAGCCACATGAAAAGGAACATCCGGATCAATCCGCCGGTGACGCCTTCGGCGACGTACTGATTGGTGATGTCGACATTGTTCGGATCGTTCGGCAGCGTTCGAAAATCAAGCCAATGGGCCGTGACGGTCGTGCCGGTGAGCCACCATTCGCTGAAATGGTTGATCGCTTGGTCGATGATCTGCACGCGGTGGAATCCGGTGCCGCCAGTGATGTCGCTGAGCCGCCCGATGAGATGCCACACGGGGGCCTTCATGACGCAGTGGAGACCGATCGCCCCGAGCACGCACAGTTTGAGCATCAGCCGGGTGTGCTCTCGCCAGTTCCAGATCACCAGGGCCATCGCCGCGAAGCCCAATGTCAGGACGGGAGCGCTGGATCCGGACGCGATGGCCGTGGCGACGGTTGATCCGCCCGCCAGAAGCAACATGAAGTTCCTCCGAGGCTGCGACCATGCCCAAAGGAGCAGGGGACCGAGGAGGCTGGCGCCCGCCAACCCCGCCGTGATGGGATGGGCGAAGGCGCCCTGGCAACGAAGCTTTCCGTCGCGGACCTGGGTCATCTCATGCACGGTTCCCAGAAAACTGAACGGGTTCTCCTCCCGGCGCATTTCCACCAGCATGAAGAACCCCATGATGCAGGAGGTGATCAGGAGAGAGATCATGGCGCCCTGGACGTCCTCCCGGGTGTGGATGAAGTGCCTCGTGAAAAAGTAGACGAGCGCGAAATCGGCGCTGGCGCCGAGCCCCGCCATGATGCCGGATCGCCCGGGCTCTCGCGCGATGGAGAGGAGGAGAGCGCCGATGCAGTAGTAGACCACGACCCGGTCCAGAGTGGTCTTCTCGATCGGCCGGCTTTCGCTCCGCACGAAGTGGCGGACCAGGTAGAATAGGAGGAGGATGCGGATGCCGTACATCTGGACTCCGGCGATCTCCACTTCCTGGGTGAGCGGAAAGAAGTGGATGCCGATCAGGAGCGGCAGGAGGGCCCATCGACGCGGGAGGGCGAGGACCCCCAGGATCATCACGATCAGAAACACCAACCCCGCCGAGTTCATCTGAAGGCCGCCCCCTTCTCCTCCTCAAGCGAGGCGCGGGCTGTCAGACGTCGGGTTGTGCTGATCTGTGCCATGTCTGACGTTCCCTTGTCGCGGGAATCACGGATTGACCACGCGCACGTTGGTTGGCGTGGGCGGCAGCTGCCGGGCCACCTGGTAGGGCCCGGGGAGCACCGTGGGCTGATTGAGCACCGTGGATCGCCCGAAATCCCGAAACGAGGTTCCGAGCACGAAGGGCGTCGCGACGAGGGTTCCCACGCGGGCTTGGAGGTTGAGGTCCTCATACTTGAGACCCACGACATCTTGGAGTTGCGGATCCATGACGAAGGTGTGTCCGGAATTGTCGAAGCCAAGGCTCTTCCATGTGGCCAAGTCGATCAGAGGCGCCGTGCCTATGCGGAACTTTGGACTGCCGTTCGGGACATAGATGATGTTCCCCTCGCTGCGCAGCTGGGTCGTGGGATCCATCCGGATGATCCCCGGAGGATTCGCCGCGACCGACCAGATGATATTGTTCATGAACTGAACGTCGCGAGACGGCCCGCTGATGGCGGCCGACTCGTCGATCGAGAGCGCGCGCACCCATCCGGACGATCCGTTCAAGCCAAAGATCAGGTTGTTGTAGATACGGGTGCGATTGTTGTGGCCCGACAGCAGCACGGCGGCGTCGCCGCTGCCTCCGGGGTTCCCGTAGTTGCCGATCAGAATATTGCTGTGGAACACCCAGTCGCTGGTGCCGCCGTTCTCGTAGCTCAGAAACATGCCTTCCACCGTGTTCTCGATGAGGTTCGCGTACACCCATCCGCCCACGTTGCTTCCGGGCTCGGAGTTGGGGCTGAAGAAAGGGCCGATGCCATCGCCGTGGGCGTTGCAGACCGTCGTGCTGAGCTTGTTGCAGTTCCGGATGGAGTTGTAACGCGTCACGGAGAGGCGTCCGCAGCCGCGGATCGCGCTGGTTCCGTTCGTGATGATGTTTCCCTCGACGAGGCTGTACCGTCCGCCCGTAATCCCGATGTGATCGAAGTCGCGCACGACGCAGTTGCGCACGGCGGAGTACCACAGGTCGTCGCAGCGAAACCCGGCCCACACGTTCGAGATGGTCACGTTGTCCAGAAACACGTTCTCGCGATGGTTGTTGTCCCAGATCGTGCCCAGATTCACGCCTGACAGGCATCCTGAACCTGGAATGTTCTTGCTGTTCTCGAACACAAGGTTGCTGAGGTGGATGGCGTCGTCCAAACGGAAAACATACTCCAGAACTCCGCTTCCCGAAATGCGCGCCTCGCCCGCGCCCCACCCCACGAGGCTGGTGTAGTTGACAGGCCTCACGATGCGGTAGGCGAGGTTCGTCGACGCCGAAAGCAGGCCATTCCAATTGGACAGCACGAGGCTCGTGCTGGTCGAAACCGAGCTCACGTTCCAGACGCCGACCTGATCCACGAGCGCTCCCGTGATATCGGAATTATAAACATAGGTGAGGTCGCCCGCCCTGACGCCGTTGAGCGTGTAGTTCACCAACGCGTCCGAGAGCACGCCGCCTTGCGCGATGTGTCCGCTGTGGCCTTCCAGGACAAGGTCGCCGCCTTGCGCGATGATCTGCTGCCCCTGGTAGATCACTCCCTTCTTGAAATAGACGTTATCCCCCGCGTGAAGCCGGGCTGCGAGGGAGTTGAGGGTGGCGCCCATGTCGCCCGGGCAATACTTGAAGGCGGATGAGGGGCCAAGACCCGTATTCGCGTCGGATCCTCCGACGAAATCAACGTAGTAATTCACCGCCATCGCCGGGAGGGCCATCCCCAGAAAACAAGCCCAGGCCAGGAAGGTTTGGCGGATGAACCGTTGCGCCCCGTGCCGCCCGATAGATAAGAAACTCAGACCAGCTGTCATAGATTGCTCACTCCTGATAAGGAACGTCTCGATCGAGTGGGGGCGTGCTACCGGGATTCAGCCTCTCGGGTTGACGAGGGCATCCGAGTTCGAGGCAGAACCGATCGGGACACTAGGGACAACATCATGGCCCATACCGTATACTCATCGGCAGACGTTCAGGTTAACTTGAGAGAGCCCTGGTCCTCAGTCCGACCTGAGGCGCGGCTGGGCTCTCTGGAACACCCGGGCCCGTATACTCTGCGCGGTGGAGCGGATCCTGTCGAGGAGAACTGGATCAAAATAGGACAGCGACACGATCCAGCTGCCCAGTCCGAGGGCCGCGAGCAGGGAAAGCTCGAGGCGGGGGTGGATCTCCTGGAGGAAATCCAGGCGCTGGACGCCTTCCAGGATCAGGACGGGGAGCAGGCTGGCGAGGAGGCTGGACTTCAGCGCGTGTCCCAGCTCGAGCCAGGAGACCTTCGCGTAGATAACGGCCAGCACGAGATTCGCGGGGAGATAGATGCCGAGAAAAATCGTGGTTCGGCAGGCCGCAACGATGGTCACCTGCTCCGAGGTCGTCATCGCGGAGCTCAGCTCCTTGGCCACCCAGAATCCGAGGGCCGAAAACACGCCGATGCCCCAGACGTTGAGGCTGGCCAATCCCGGCCTGCTCACGGCCTGGAGGAGGGGCCCGGTGAATGAGGTGAGCGCTTTGGCGGCGCCCATCGCGCAGAGAATGGCGAGCGCGGGCGATCCGTCGATCCACTGGCTTCCCAGCGATCGAAGAATCGGCGAAGCACAAACCGCTGTGCCGATCATGATGGGAATGGTCACGCAGGCGCTGATCCTGATGCATCGCAGAAAGGTCGTCTTGAGCGCCTTCGGGTCTCCTTGCAACGCCGCGAAATGGGTGAGCGCCACGTTCTGGATGGAGCGCGTGACAAGGCGAAGCGCGAGCTCGACCAATCGATCCGCCAATCGGTAGAGCCCAACGGCCGTGGGGCCAAAGAAAAGAGCGAGGAGCAAGGCGTCCATCTGTCCCTGGACCCCGACTCCGATTTGTCCCATCAACACCTTCGAGGAGAAGGGCAGCAAGGGCTTCACCTCGCTCAGCCTGAGGTGGAGCCGCGGATGCCACCGGGTCTGAGTGGCGAGGGTGAACAGGCTGATCACGTCCGTGGTCACTCGCTGGCCGACGAGCGCCCACACTCCGTAGTGGCTGACCGCCATTCCCACCCCGACCACGCCGCCAAGCGTTGTCGCCACGCCGGAGCGGATGGCCAGCGCCTTGAAATTCTTGTCGCGCTGATGGACGGCCTGATAAAGCGCCGAGGCGCAGCCCAGCGGCATGAGCAGCGCCAGCGCTCGCATCACCGGCTCGAGCTCAGGCATCCGATTGATCCCCGCCACCCATCCCGCCCCCAGAAAGATCCCGGCGCTCATCAGCCCGCTCAAGCCGGTGAGGGTCCAAAACACCGAGCTGAAAATGTTCCGATTGAACGTGGGGGTTTGGATGATCGCGATCTGGAGGCCAAGGCCGGCGAGGATTTCCGCGAAGATCAGGTAAACCCCCGCGGTGCTCACCAATCCGAAGTCTCGCGGCGTCAGCAGCGCGGCGAGAACGAAGGTGATCACGCCGGTGGCCGCCTCTTGGAGGAGATTGGCGAGCATCGACCACTTGACCGACGCGCCAAGCGTGGACGACTGGGAGGGCTGGTCGCTCATTCGATCGCCTCCTCCTCCTCCGTCCTCGCCGCATCCACAGATTGAGATCGATTCAACATGATGACTCCGCGCATCGAATGACATCGGCGGACGGCCGAGCGTTCAACACGGGCTAAACCCCCAGGACAAAGAAGGCGTGCCATTGGAACTTCTGCAGCCGGTATTGCTGGAGGACGGTGAACCCGGCGTCCCGCATTTTCGCCACGACGTTCTGGCCGCGGGTCTCGGGCGAGCTGCCGATCTCCCAGTGATGCTCCGGGATGAGAGCTTCGTTGAACGCCTTGCGGCTATTGAAGTTCATCTCCCAGAACTTCCATCCCATGCGAAAAAGACAAACGCCGAATCCCAGCCGTCTCCGCCGATCGGGAAGCGAGATGATGACAATCTTGCTCGAGACCCGCCTCAGCTCCTTGAGGGCCGCGGAGAAATACTCGAACTGGAGGTGTTCCAGCACCTGACCGCAGACCACGGCGTCGAACTGCCCGTCCTGGAACGGCATCTCGAGAACGCTTCCCACAACGTCGGGCTTGAGGTCCTCCGCGATGTCGATGGTGGTGTGCTTGATGACGTTGATCGGCGACAGGAACGCGCGCATCAACCCCTTGCCCACGCCGACTTCCAGGATGTTGCGGCATCCGTGGGCGCTCAGGAGCCTGAACTGCTCCGTGATGCTTTCGATGCGCAGGGGATGGAAGGCGTTTGGATCGTAGCACGACGCTTCCACCTGCTTCTGATACTCCGAGGACACTGTCGATTGTTTCATCGGCTTTGATCTTTCGATGGTTCCCGCGGCGACCTGGCCACGCTGCGATTGGCGGAGGGCGACTAGGCCGCCTGGTCGCAGGCGACGAAGGGGCCGTCAATGAATGTTTTCTGCCAGATCTCCAGGATCAGGAGGCAGAAGATCTCCGGCGCGTGGTCTCCGGTGCTCTGCCAATCCTCGAGAATCTCCTTCACCTTCCCCGACGAGAACATGCCGCGCGACGAGGCCTTCGCGGATGAGAGGGTGTCCACGATGAAATCCTTCATTTCATTCCGCATCCAACGGTCGTAGGGCACGGGGAAGCCCACTTTCTTTCGATGCAGGATCTCGCGCGGGATCAGGTCGTCCGTGGCGGCCTTGAGGATGCGCTTGAGCGAGTACCCGCTGACTTTGAATTCGGCCGGGTAGCTCGCGGCCCGCTCCAGGAGCACGTGGTCCAGCATCGGGACGCGCAGCTCCAGGGAGTTCGCCATCGTGATCTTGTCGGCCTTGATCAGCAGATCGTCCGGAAGCCACGACAGCGTGTCCACGTACAGCATCCGATTCACCGGGTCGGCGCCTCGGGCCGCGTCCATGAGAGCCTGCACAACCGAGAACCGCCTTAGCGGCTCCGCCACGCGGTTGGAAAAGTCGGGGGACAGAAGCGCGTCGCGCTGGGATTGATAGTATGTGAAGTGGGAGGAAGCCCGGCTCAGGAAGCGCTTCTCCAGCGGGTGCGGCAGTTGGGAGGCCAGGCGGCCGAGCGAGCCGTGCTTCAGCGCGGAGGCGACGCAGGAAAGCCCCCGGGCCGCTAGTCCGGTCGCGGGACCCAGGATCCGACGCAGCCGCTCCACCACCATCTGGTTGGGATAGTTGGGATAGCCGGCGAACGCCTCGTCGGCGCCCTCGCCCGATAGGACCACCTTCACATGCTTGCGCGCCAGCTGAGAGACGTAGTGCAGCGCGATCGCCGGCGGCTCGCAGACCGGATCCTCCATGTGCCACACGTAGTGCGGGAGGAACTTCATGAACTCCGTCGCCTCGATCGTGATCTCGTGATGCTCCGATCCGAACCGTTGCGAGGCGATCTTCGCGTAGGGTCGCTCGTCCACCACGCTGCTGTCGGCGAAGCCGATTGTGAACGTCTTTAAAGGCCGGGAGGAAACCTGCGTCGCAAGCCCCAGCACCACGGTGGAGTCGATTCCCCCGCTCAGCAGGCAGCCGACGGGAACATCGCTGATCATGTGCAGGCTCATGGCCTCCTCCAGCAGGTGGCGGAGATCCTTCGCGGCGTCCTCGAAGCTCATCGACATCCGAGGCTGCGTGAAGCTTCGGCTCAAGTCCCAGTAGCGGCTTTGTCGGACGCGTCCGTTCTCGACCGTGAGATGCCATCCCGGCGCGAGGCGATGCAGCCCCTTCAGGAGGGTTGTGGCGCCGGGCAAATAGTAATGAGAGAGGAAGGAGTCCACCGATTCGGGATCCAGATCCCTCGGGACGGAATCATCCTGGAGGATCGCCTTGATCTCGGAGCCGAAAACGATAGAGCTGCCCGAGTCGTAGAAATAGAGGGGTTTGATCCCGACGCGGTCACGCGCCATGAAGAGCTTTCTCTTTTTTTCATCCCAGATCGCGAATCCGAACATTCCCCGAAGCTTCTCGACGCACGCCTCGCCGTACTCCTCGTAGGCGTGAACGATGACCTCGGTGTCGCTCCCCGTGCGGAACTTGTGGCCGAGCTTCAGCAATTGCTCGCGAAGGATGCGGTAGTTGTAGATCTCGCCGTTGAAGGTGATCCAAACCGTTCCGTCCTCGTTGGAGAGCGGCTGTTGGCCCGCGGCGAGATCAATGATGGCGAGCCGCCGGTGGACAAATCCGACAGGCCCCGATAGGTAGACTCCGTCGCCGTCGGGCCCGCGATGACGCATGACCGCGCCCATCCTTCTCGGGAGATCCGGATCCACCGGCTCGCCCTTCGCGTAATTGAATTTGCCCGCGATGCCACACATAAGGAAAACGTCTTAGCCGTCCGGCGACGCCGCTCCGCGCAAGCTCATCGCCAGGCGGATCCAGGAACGACCGGATTGCCGCCGCACACTTCCTCTACACGCTCTTCTGTCCATCGGCACTTCAAAACTGCGGTTTAGGGGTCCTGGTCGCTGCGCGGCTTGCCCATCCGTTGTGGATGCGCGGCTTTGGGCGCCCTGGGTCGGCCCTCGGTTCTCTGTCATGCGGAGTTCCGTTTGGGGCGCAGCTTGTCTGTCCAGGATTCCAGTCCCAACCCCCACTTGAGGATGTAATACCACTTGGCGAGGGATCCTTTGACAGCGGCGGCCCGTCCGGCGATGGCCGCGAACGGGATCGCGATGGCGAGAACGAGCACCCGGATGGCGGCCTTGGCAAACATGAGCATCCGGAAGCCGAAGGCGTACCGGGCGGTTTGGAACTTCTTGAGAAAGCGAAAAGTGGCTTCGACCATCATCACGCAGGAAAACTTGCTCGCAGCGGTTTGTGAGCTTCCTCCGCCGTGATGAACGATCTTAACGTGAGGCGCATAGTAATTCACGAAGCCGGCACGGCTCAGCTTCAGACAGAGATCAATGTCCTCAGCATACATGAAGTAATCCTCCGAGAAGCCCTTCACAGACTCAAACACCTCGCGGTGTGCCAGCATGCAGGCTCCGGAAACGGCTTCGACGCCTTGCGGTGCTTCCTTCCGATTGAACAGGGCCTCCATTCCCCACAGATGAGAGTTGGGAAACAGATCGCGCAAGAAATCCGAGTTCAGCATCTGGTTGAGCAAAGTCGGATACGACTGCACACAACTCGTTTGGAGCGTTCCATCGGTGTTGAGAAGTTGACATCCCACCACTCCAGGCTTGGTGAGCGTGCGGAAGGTTTCCACCAATCGGTCGATCGATCCCTTCTCTACTTCCGTGTCGGGATTGAGGAATAAAACCAGTTCCCCTTGGGCTTGCTTTGCCGCGATGTTGTTTGCCGCAGCGAATCCGACGTTGTCCTTGATCTGAATAAACCGTACGCCGGGAAACTCGGATGCGATCATCGCGTCAGAGCCGTCGAAGGAACCGCCATCCGCCACGAGGATCTCATGCGTCAGTCGGAGATCGCTCGCCTGCAGAGACCTCAGACACTGACGCGTATAGTTCAGGCTGTTCCAGTTGATGATGATGATTGAGAGGTCCATCGAACAGGCGTTGAGCAAGGGAGGATGGCGCGACGTCGCGCGGCGAGAGCTCAATTCTCCATGAATCTCCGGTGCCACATCTCGAAGGAGATCAGGAGATAGAGGTGCCGGCGCAGCTGCTGCCGTCCGGAAGCGTCCTGCTCGATGAGTTTGGCGATGTACGATTGGTCGAAGAACCGCCCCACCCGCGAATCCTTGCTCAGGAGCATGTCGCGAACATAGCCGCTCATCCGGGTGCGGAACCAGGTGTCAATCGGGTTGTCGAATCCCTTCTTCGGCCGGTAGACCATCTCGCGTGGAAGCCAGCGCTCCACGGCCTTCTTATGAAGGTATTTCGCGGTCCGGCCTTTGAGCTTCAGCTCCGGCGGCAGCGATTCAATGAACTCCACGAGCCGGACATCGAGCAACGGCACCCGCGACTCGATGGAGTTCGCCATCGATGTCTTGTCGTTGACCATGAGGAGGTCATCCGGAAGGTTTCCCCGCGTGTCGATGTAAAGCATCTGGCTGACCGCGTCCAGGTGCTTGACGTCATCATACAGGTAGGCCAGCGCCGCCTTGGCGCCGTAGTTCTTGAGGTCGACCTGGCGCTGAATGTCGGGCTGGAACAGGTGGGTCTTCATGTCCGAGCTGAAGAACGAATAGATCATGGCGAACCGCAGCAGGCGGTCCTTCTCGCCCAGTGAATGAACGGCCCGGTTGATCCGCTCGTTGGGTGTGGGAACCTTGTCGACCATCCAGGCGAGGCTCTTCGTCAGAAAACGGGGAAGCTGGCTGTAGGTTTGCGACATCCGCACTCCCCGGTAGCGGTCGTATCCGGCCCAGGGCTCGTCCACGCCTTGCCCCGTCAGCGCCACCTTGACCTTCTTGCTGGCGAGCAGGCTGACGAAATAAAACGCGGCCGCGGTCTCGTTCCCGACCGGCTCCTCAAGGTCCCACATGTAGCGCTCGTAGTAGCTCAGGTAGTCCTCGGGGCTTACCATCATGTGGGTGTGACGGGCGTCGAAAAGATCCGCGACGACCTTCGCGTCATCGACTTCGTTGGTGCTCTCGCCTCCTGAGAAGCCGATCGTGAATGTCTCGACCGGCTGCGTGAGATGCTCCCTCATGATCGCGAGGATGACTCCCGAGTCGATGCCCGAGCTGAGAAAAAGGCCGAGCGGAACGTCCGATCTCAGCTGAAGCCGCACCGCGTCCTTGAGCAGATCCTGGTATCGCTCCACCGCCTCTCCTTCCGAGATCCGGAGATGCTCCTTCGGCGGCACGCGCCAGAAGCGGCGAATGGAATACTTGCCTTTCTCGACTCGAAGGACGCTTGCCGGCGGTAGCTTGACGATCCCCTCGAACAAAGTCCGCGGCGAGGGGACGAACCGGAAGGTGAACAGCTGGTCCAGCGCCTGGATGTCCACGGAGCGCTTCACCTTCGGACATTGCAGTAGGGCCTTGATCTCCGACGCGAACAGGAGGTTGTTCCCGACCGCCGTGTAGTAAAGCGGCTTGATGCCGAGATGGTCGCGCGCGATGAGCAGGATCTGCTGGCGCTGATCCCACAGGGCGAAGGCGAACATCCCGTTGAACTTGAGAAGGCATTCCTCGCCCCATTCCTCGTAGGCGTGAACGATGACCTCGGTGTCGGACTTGGTTCGGAATCGGTGGCCCCGCTTGCAGAGGTCGTCGTGCAGCTCGAGATAGTTGTAGATCTCCCCGTTGAAGACGACCTGGATGGTGTTGTCTTCGTTTCCGATGGGCTGGGCGCCGCCCGCCACGTCGATGATGCTCAGCCGGCGGTGCCCAAGGCCGACCGCCCGGTCGATGTAGATTCCGTCCCCGTCCGGGCCCCGGTGGCGCAGCGACAGAGTCATCCGGTGGAGCAGGTCCTTGTCGATCCCATCGGACGCCAGATTTACGATTCCCGCAATGCCGCACATATCTCTCTATGCTATAGCTGATCTGCCTGCCTAATCAACCGCGTCGCGCGGAGTCGCCGGTGGGCGCGATGGCTCAGGGCCGCGCCTTCGCGGCATGGTTTAACGGGGTTGTGTTGGAAACGGGGCCTCATGCGTTCGCGTCCAGCTGGGTTCGAAATCCGAGTCTCTCGCGGATGCGCGCTTTCAGAAGGCCGCGGTAAGTGCGCGCCTCGTCCCGGCTCACGAGCAAGGCCTGTCTCTGAAACAGCGCGCGCAGGAATCCCCAGACCAGTCCGCAGGTGGCGCCGTACGCGCTTGGGGTTTTCAGGCGCTCCAGGGCCTTGATGAAGAAGAACAGCAGGCCTCCGCCGCATCGGTAGAATATCTCCCCGTGCATGATGCCCGTCCTCCATTGCCCGGCCGCGCTGCCTTCGGGTTTGTGATGGTCCATCACGAGTTTCGGAAAATGACAGGTCTTCCAGCCCCGCGACATGGCCTTGATCTCGTCGACCGTGTCCCAGCCTCGCTCCTCGATGAAGCCGCCGATCTGCTTGAAGCATTCCAATCGCAGCACCTTGCTGCACCCCGCCGCGTGATAGCGGGGCATGTCGACGAGCTCCCACTGTCCCGGGACGCGGCACTCCCGGTAAACTCCCGAGGCGATCCCCAACGCGGGATCTCTCTGAAACTCGCCACAGAGTCTTTCAAAGTAGTCCGGCGCGAATGTGAGGTCGGCGTCGAGTTTTACCACGAGATCGAAGCCGTCCGTCCCGGCGCTTTGATACCCTTCATTGAACGCCTTGATGACCGCTCCACCCGCGCGACGCGCGCCTCCGGGCGGGCGATGGATCACTCGTGTCCAGGATCCCTGGCTCGCCGTCAGTTTTTCGAGCGCCTCGGCGGTGCCGTCCGTGGACCCGTCGTCGACAATAATCCAACGGAACGCGCGATGGGTCTGAGCCGCCATCGAACGGAATGTCGCCTCGACATGGGCGGCCTCGTTCTTGACGGGCGTGATGACCACGTATTGCGGCAGCGGCATAATTCCTGTCAGCTTCTGCTTCTCTGTCTTATCGTTCTCTCGGCTATCTTTCGTGATCTGTCCAGTCCTATCCGTCGCCCAGAAAAAGCCTCATCCTCTTCATGATGCGCTGCGGTCCGGACAGCCAATCGTAGGCGCCTCTCATCTTCGCGGAGAAGAGAGGGAGAGCGTCAATTCCGTTGACCGGCAAGCGCGGGAGGAGCAGCGGGCTGATCCCCGCCCTGACCCGGCCCAGCAACGTGGTCACTGACGCCTTCACCTGCAATCTCTCCAACAAAGAGCAGTACCGTTCCACATATGATCGGTCGGCCGCGGGAAATCCGTAGGGGTGGGAGAACGTCGGGATGGCTTCGCCCAACGCCTCTTCGACTTGTTGCTTCGAGCGCGTGATCTCCTCGGCGGCATCCTCCCAGCTCAGGCGGTTGAGCTCGCGGTGGGTCACGGTGTGGGGGCCGAAGAAGACCCCCTCCTTGCGCAAGTCCCTGACTTCCGCCCACGTCAGGCAGGGTTGGCGCCGGAACAGCATCGTTTCGTTTCCAATGTACGCTGTCGGAAGAAAAACAGTCCCCGTGAAGCCGTGCCGATTCATCGCCGGCCAGGCGTTCTGCAGGAAGTCCTTGTATCCGTCATCGAAGGTGATGACTACGAGACGATTCGTAGGCTCCATGCCGGAGGGGCTCAGGAGCATGGCGGGCACCTCGTGCAGGCCGATCGTTCGAAAACCATTCTCTTGCAGCCAATCCATCTGGCGCTGAAACAGGCTGACGGGGGTGTTCAGGCGGTAGTAGCCCTGGGTTTCCGGCTCGGGATCGTCGTTGACGCCGTGATACATCAGCACAGACAGCCCCGGTCGCGATCGAACCACGCCCGCGCGCTGAAGCGGCGCCACGAGCCTTGTGGTCAAAATGCGATCTATCCCCAGATCAAGCATGACTTCCTTTCGCGCAAACCCGCCCAGGGGCAGGGGCCGGATTCGGATTCCGGCCTTCCATGACGTCGCGCCCAGCGAACCGCGGCGGGCGCGAACCTGCCGCAGTCGGCGCCGTGGCCTTCCTTGCGTTCGCCACGGGAGGAACTCCCGCGGAGGATGTCCTGCCGCTCATGACCATGAAAATCTTCTAAACTCACACAACACTGACGATGCGGAGGCTCCGCAGCCCTTGGACGGGGCGCCCTTGCCCCCTCTCCCGTTCGACTCGCGCGCGTTGTTGGGGCGGACATCGGGTCCCGCAAGCGTGGATGTCCACCGCAAGCGAGTTCCCAACCACTGAACTTCAATAGCTCAGTGTCGGCTTTTGAAGCGGACAGCAAATCGCACCGCGCCGTCAAGCCGGGTTTCACTCCGACGCCTGGGGGCGATCCGGATTTCACAAAATATCGAATGCTCACTGGGCGCGATCTCTTCCCGCATCGCTGTTCGATTAATCGTGCGATGTGGGTGCGCCTTAAGGGCTCAGTCGGGAGGATGCAAGGTCTGGCCACGATTTCGCGCCCGAAACCCCCTGAACCTGGCTGGACCCCGGGGCAACGAGAGGGGATCCGACGTTGGGTCATGAAGCGCTGGGGGCGGGTGTGTCCAGAGGGCAATCCGTCAGCCCCCAACAATCCGCATCTCGACCACGTCCACAATCTGGTCGCCTGCGGTGATTGAGCTGATGATCACCACCTGGCTGCCCGTCTGGAGCAGCCCTTCTTTGGCCATGTGCTTCAACGCGTTCTCGATGTTCTGCTCGGGCTTGTCGTGGTGGAAGGTGAATGGCAGCACCCAGCTTTCGATGCCCCAGTTCAAAGCGAGCGACTGCGCCACCTCGGCATGCTCGCAGATTGCGAAAACACGCGAATGGAAGGGGCGGAAGGAAGCCGTCTGGCGCGCCATATTGCCACGGATCGTGAACACAAGGATCGCTTCCGCCTCCAGGTCCTCCGCGAGAACGACGGCGCTTTTCACCAGCTTTTGTCGCGGCGTGGCCAGATCCGCCCGCACCGAACTGGCGGGGGCGCCGCTGCGTTCGATGCGTCGCGCGATCCTGTCGAAGACCTCGACGCACTGGACGGGATACTTACCCACGGTTGTCTCGCCCGAGAGCATGATGGCGTCCGCCTGTTCGAACACGGCGTTGGCGATGTCCGAGATCTCCGCGCGCGTGGGCATCGGGTTCTCGATCATGCTTTCAGCCATGTGAGTGGCCACGATCACCGGTTTGCCCACACGCAGGCAGGTCTTGACGATCCGGCGTTGGATCAGGGGCAGATCCTCGTAAGGGCATTCGATGCCCAGATCTCCGCGGGCGACCATGATTCCGTCGGCGGCGGCCACTATCGCGTCGAGGTTCGCGACGGCCTGCTGGTCCTCGATCTTGGCGATGATGAGCGGGCGATGCTGCGAGCTCTCCACCACGGCCCGCAACTGCTGGATGTCCCTTGCCTCGCGAACGAAGGAGAGAGCGATGAAATCGACGCCCACCTCCAGGCCCACCTGCACATCGGCGAGATCCTTTGCCGTCAACGCGGGCAGGCTCACCTTCACTCCGGGCAGATTAATATGCCGTCGGCTGCCGAGTTTTCCCGGGGTGAGGACCTCGCACTCGACCTTGTTGGCGAATTTGGCGAGCACCTTCATGTGAATCTCGCCATTGTCGAGCAACACCACGTCGCCGATGTTGATGTCGTTGACGAATCCCTCGTAGTTCACGTCGACGGAGTGCAGTTCCTCGCTTTTTTCGCCCCGCACGGTGAGCGTGAACTTCTGTCCGGGCTGGAGATCGAGGGCGGCGGGCAGATCCCCGGTGCGGATGGCTGGGCCCTGGGTGTCGAGGAGGATGGCGAGCGGGAGTTGTCGCGCGGCGGCGGCGGCGCGGAGATCCTTGACGACGCGCCGCACCCAGTCATGGGGGGCGTGGGACATGTTCAGCCGGGCCACATTCATGCCGGCGCCGAGCAGGCGTCCGAGCATTTCGGGCGAGTCTGTGGCGGGCCCGAGAGTGGCGACGATCTTTGTTTTGCGCATAGGTTGAGCGACGCTTGCCGTGTGGCGGACCCTAGAAGCCTGTGTGTTTTCGAGCAAGCCTTGGGGCGCCGGTGCAATATGGCGGCGCAAAAGAGTCTGGATTTTTTTGTGAGGAGGCTGTTGGCTGACGGGTATGGGTGAGCGCGCGTAGCTCAATTGGATAGAGTGCCGGCCTCCGAAGCCGTAGGTTGTGGGTTCAACTCCCGCCGCGCGCACCATTGTTTTATTGGAGTTTTCTCATAATTCGGCTGGCGTACTGACAAAGTACTGACAGTGTGTCCTTATGAGCGCTGCGAAGGGGGCTATCTCCAAATCATCCATTGTCGTGCGAGTCGGTAACATCGTGGTCCGGATCCACGCCAGTGAGTCGCGCGGCTACCGCTTCTACCAGGTCGCAGACTATTCCTCAGGCCGACGACGGCTGGTAACCTTTCGGGACGAGAGCGAGGCACGCCGGAAAGCCAACGAGATCGCCCACAAGATGGCCAGCGGTCAGGTGGATGTGCTCCAGTTGTCCTCCGACGATCGCGCGGCTTACGCCCGCGCGATCCAACTGCTTAAACCCTGCGGTGTTTCTGTCGTGCAAAATCAATTATGAGAGCAAAAGCCGTTGGAATTGGTTGACACAGGTTTTGGTTTGTTTGACCGAACGGCGATCCAGT
>JACQFQ010000049.1 GCA_016199985.1 Verrucomicrobiota bacterium
CAAGCCCGGCTATGTCGACGCTTCCCGCGATATCTCTCCGCTGGACGCCCCCACCAGTTTGAGCAGGTCCGAGGGGGATGTGCATCCCGCCGGCAACCCGCACTACAACCTCGATCCCGTGCTGGGCAGAACGATCGTCAAGACAGTGTGCGAAGGCCTGGTGAAAAACTTTCCACAGCACGAGGCGGCCTTCACCGCGGGCCGCGACGCGTACCTGGCGAAGCTCGACATGAAGATCGCCGAGTGGCAACAGCTCGCGAAGCCGCTTCGCGGAATGAAGCTGATCTCCTATCACAATCACTGGCCTTACTTCGTTCAGCGGTATGGGCTGAGCTACCTGGGCACGATCGAACTGCGCCACGGCATAGAGCCGACCGCCAGGCATGTGGCGGAGACCATCGCTCTGCTGAAAAAGGAGCAATGCAAGATCGTCGTCAGGGAGCCCCAGTTCAGCGAGAAGGTCCCCAAGCAGATCGCCGCCTCCGTGGGAGCGAAGGTCGTAACGCTGCCCATCATGGTGGGCGGAGTGCCCGAGGCAAAAACCTACATCGACATGATCGATTACAACATCCGATCGCTCCTCAAGGCCCTCAACTGACCTTCATGGGAATCCACGAAACGCCGATCACCCCTTCGAAAGTGCCTCCGATTCCTCCACTCGCGACAGCAGACCGCGTATCCGTCGGATACGACGGACGCCCGATTCTCGCCGAAGCGTCCTTCGTCCTGGAACGCGGCGCGTTCGCTGGGCTGCTGGGCAGCAATGGCTCGGGCAAATCCACGCTCATCAAGTCGCTTGTGGGCATTCTGCCGCTGTGCGCCGGGCGATTCGCCTTTCGCACGCCGGATGGCCACGCGCTCGTATTCGGGTATGTGCCTCAGCGCGAAAGCCTCGATCCAGTCTTCCCGCTCTCCAGCCTGGAGGTGGCGCTGATGGGGGTCTGCGGGCGGCTGAGACCGGGGCGAATGCTGGGGAGGTCGCAAAAAACCTGGGCGAGAGAGTGTCTTTCCCAGTCGGGCGCCGGGGACCTAGAGTCCAAACCGTTCTCGCAGCTATCCGGCGGCCAAAAGCAGCGAGTGCTCATCGCGCGAGCGCTCGTCGCCAGGCCCGACCTTCTCGTGTTGGATGAACCCACCGCCGGGGTGGACCCTGCGGCCACAGTGGCGATCGTCGAACTCCTGACACGGCTGCATCGCGAGCAAGGGTTGACGATCCTCATGGTGAATCATGACCTGGGGGTCGTGCGCAAGACGGTGCAACAGGTGCTGTGGATCCACAATGGAGTCCTGTCCCAGGGCCCCGTCGAAGAGATGCTCAGCCAAGCCCGGCTCGAGGCCATCCTCGAGCTCCGCCTGCAATGAAGGGGATGAACACGCTGCTCGAAATCCTCAACCCCGGCTTCGTTCTCCGAAACTCGGTGCTCGTGACTCTGCTGGTCGGGATCGTCTGTCCGTGGATCGGCGTTTTTCTTGTGCTGCGACGCCTCGTGTTCCTCGGCGTGGCGCTGCCGCAGATCTCCTCCGCCGGCATCGCGTTCGCCTTCTCGTTGCCGCTGCTCGGCGTGATGGGACACGCGCACGATGGCCACTTCGAAGGCGATGAACGCCTGCTCGCGCTCCTCGGCGGACTCGGATTCACGCTCGTGTCGTTGCTGTTCCTCGCGATCATGGAGCGTCGCGGCAAAGGGCTGGTGGAAGGCCGCGTCGGAACCTTCTACGCGCTGGCCGGAGCGTCGAGTTTTCTGCTGCTCGCGAAGAATCCAATGGGCGAGCGCGGCCTGCTGGATCTGCTCCGGGGCGAAATCATCGCCGTATCCGACATCGACGTGAGGGTCACCGTCGCGGTCTTCGCCTTCGTCGGCGTGACGCTCAAATTCTTTTGGAAGGAGTTTCTGTTTGTTTCCTTCGACCGCGACATGGCCTTGAGCCTGAAAAAGAACGTGATGCTGTGGGACTGTCTCCTGTTCCTGCTCATCGGGCTGACGATCTCCGTCTCGGTGTTGAGCGTCGGGCCCATGGTGACCTTCGGGTTTCTGCTGATCCCACCGCTCATCGGGCATCAGTTTGGAAGAAACATGCGCCAGTTCGCGCTGATTGCCTCGGGCGTCGGCGGCATTTCCGCGCTCGCGGGGTTCTGCGTGGCCTACCGGCTCGACCTCCCCGTCGGGCCGACAGATGTCGCGCTCATGGGCTGCCTCTATGCCCTGAGCACATTGATAAAGAGAGTTGTCGTTCGATGAGACGAGGGGAACCGCCAAGCCCAGACACTGGGCCGGGGAGTTGCCCGCTAAACACGCTAAACACGCGAAACCCTGTCCCGCAGAACGGGGACAGAAAAGGCACAGAGGACTCGGACAATAGAAGCCAGGAGTCCCTCCCGGCGCAGTCCCCCGCTGATGCAGCTACTGACCCGATTTCGCCCCCGAGTTGGCGAAAAGCCTGCGCGCCCAGAGACCGAGCGTCACGCCGAAAACGAAGTGAGCGGCCATCGTCACTCCAATAAAGCGTGGCGTGACAGGGATTGCGAACACCGCAGGGTAAGGAGTCAGAAGCATCCCCAACTCCAGGCCTGCGGCCAGCAGCACCGCCCATCCCCAATGACGACGCGCCGGGTTCCCCACGCACGCGACGTACAGGATGCCGAGGGTCGCCCCATTGGCAAAATGGTACGCCCAGCCCGCCGCGTGGGCCGCCACGGAGTACACGGGCTGCTCCAAAGGCTGGTTGAGAATCATCGCGCCAAACCTCGGAAACACCTTGAACAGGTTCAACGAAGGGATGAAACCGTCCAAGCCCAACGGACGCGCGAAGACGAAAGGAAGGCGAAAGAGATCGTAAGCCACGGCCGCGATCAAGCCAGCGACAAGGCCCCCTTTTATTGCTCTACAGAACGCTCCCGTGCCTCGGACTTGGTCCACCCAGGCCCCGCAAGCGAGTATCAGCATCGACGGGAGGAAAACCCAGAGCGTGGCGTTTCGCAACGAGAGCACTCCGTAGAAGTCTGCGATCAAACTTCCGATCGAGCTCGCAGCAAGGGCAAACACAGCGACTCTGAATGAAGGCGACCATAGATCCAGGGTACCCGGCATCGATTTTTTCTCCGCAGCCATGCGCCCGGGCTCTTAAGGCTTTGTTGAGCTCCTGGCAAGGAGGTCGTGCGTCGACGCCGCATCGCCTGGATCGGGTTCGATCACCCAACGCTCCTGTTCCTCGTCGCGTCCGTTGCGTCCGTCGCGGTTCAACATGCCGCGCCCTCACGGAACGGGGATCCGGAGGGTAAACCGCAACGGACGCGACGGACGCAAAGGGGGAGACGACGGATGAGGATTCCTGGATTCGTTGCATCCATTCCGCGTCCCGAACCGTATGGCATAGGTAACCGGTCCTGAGTCATGCTCCCTCGAAGATTGGATTACGATTGACCCCAGGACGAAGCTCGCCTCTACGATGAGCGGCAATCGACGTTTCCGCAGGATCGGTCCTTGCAACACGCGTGAAGAAACAGTTTCAACAGTGGGTGGCCTGTTATCTGGCGATGTGCCTGGCGCTCGCTGGCGCGGTCGGCATCATCCCGGAGCTCCACCGGTTGCTCGAGCATGGCGGACAAGGCCCGGCCCACACCCATCGCGCCGACTGGGCAGAAGGGGCAAGCCATCCCCATCCACACCGGCATCCCGCTCGTGCAACGGAGAACAACGGATCCGGCCCTGAGAGCGACGCGCTTGTTTCTTCCGTATCGCGCCCCAGCGTCCGCCTTCTCAGCCACCCCCACGAATTCACGCTGCCCTCCCTCCCGCTCCGCGAGATTTGGAACGCGTTCGTCCACGCGCTATCGACATCGGAAGCCGACGGCCCGGCCTCCTCTCCTGAGAGAGGACTCCCCGGACACCACCATCAAGGGCTGGTGCAGATGCTGGTAGGAGGTCTTCTCGATCAGCCGATGGAGTGGCCCTCCCTTGTTTCTTTGCCATTGCCGAGCATCGGACACGCTTTTCCCCCGCGCATCGCCCCTTTCTCCGCCCCCTGGAGTCCCCAGAACCCAAGCCGAGGCCCGCCATTCCTAGAGGGCCCAACCCGCTCACGCCCCTTCGAGGCCTGATCCTCCGGCAACCGACAGAGGTTCCCGCTGTGACCGCAGGGCGATCGGGAGTTCGCGTGAACGGAAGGTCCTCCCCCCACCCACTCCGATACGCATTCTCAGGACCCAGTGACGCGCTCTCTTCGTTGAAGGGCTAACAACCGCCCTCTCTAGGGTTCAGCGCACGGAAACCACGAAGCGTATCAACGTGCCCCTGTAAAAATTGATCCCAGTCAGTCACGGTCAACGATGCCTTTCACTCCGAGCCTATGCACAGCAAGCCGACTTCCAGTTCGACCCCGCTGGATTCCTCTTATCGGCGGCAAAGACCGCCTACTGTCCCGTATCCCACAGCCCTCACCCTGATATGCGCCCTTTGCGGCAGCGGACGCGCGGAGGATCTGAAATCCTCCACGAACTCCGTCTCCGTCGCCTCTCCTCCAGCGGCGAACGCTGGCGTCGCCGCGCGGTTGCCCGAGGTCCTCGTGCAGGGCCGCGGCGACAGCTTGTTGCAAATCGCCGACTCGGCCGCCCAGGGAACCGTGGGCGTCAAACAGCTCGAAACGCGACCCTTGCTCAGGGCGGGAGAACTGCTCGAGGCGGTGCCCGGCGTGATCATCACACAGCACGCGGGCGGCGGGAAAGCGAACCAATACTTCCTCCGCGGTTTCAACCTGGACCACGGCACCGACTTCGCCGTCAGCCTCGATGGGATGCCCATCAACCTGCCCACGCACGCGCACGGACAAGGCTACACCGACATGAACATCGTCATCCCCGAGCTGACCCAGCGCGTCAACTATCAGAAAGGCGTTTACTACGCCGAAAACGGCGATTTCTCTTCCGCAGGAGCGGCGCAGCTCGAGACATTCAAAGTGTTGCCCCAGGCCTTGGCGATTCTTGAGGGCGGCATGTATGGATATGCCCGAACGGTCTTCGCGGCCTCTCCACAACTGGGCGCCGGCCATTTGCTCTATGGCTTCGAGGCCTCGCATTACGATGGCCCCTGGAGGAACCCGGATGACTACCAGAAATTCAACGGCGTCCTCGCCTACAGCCAGGGCGATGACGCCGCGGGGTTCAGCATCACGGGACGCGGGTATCACGGTCGGTGGGACTCCAGCGATCAGGTGGCGGCGGGCACGGTCGCCAGCGGATTGACGCCGTTCTTCGGTTCGCTCGATGACACCACGGGAGGCAACTCGCAACGATACAGCCTGCAAGCCGAGTGGCATCGGAGCGACGCTCAGTCCGCCACCAAGGTCATGGCCTACGGCTTCTACTACGATCTCGACCTGTTCTCGAACTTTACGTATTTCCTCACCGACACCAATCGCGGCGATCAATTCGAGCAAGCGGATAGGCGTGTCACGACGGGCCTCAAGGCGAGCCACACGCTCTTCAGCCAATGGGGAAGCCGCGAGGTCGAGAACACCTTTGGGCTGCAGGCGCGGAACGATGACATTCGAAACGGCCTGTTTCAAACGGAAGCCCGTCAGCGCGTGGACAAGATCAACGCGGGCGATGGCAGCGCGCTCTCCGCCACCACGCGCCAGGACGACATCCTGCAAACCAGCGTGGGACTCTACTACGAGAACAAGGTGCAGTGGGCCGAGAAGTTCCGCTCCGTGGCCGGCGTCCGAGGCGACATTTACAACTTTGATGTCCGCAGCTCCCGGGACGCCAACTCCGGCGGGCGAGTGGCCGCCGTGGGCAGCCCCAAGGTGAGCCTGGTCTTCGGACCCTGGTCCAGGACCGAGATCTACGCGCAGGGCGGGCTTGGCTTTCATAGCAATGACGGACGCGGAGTGAACACCCGCGTGGATCCGGTCACAGGAACGCCCACCGCCGCTGATGGAACGCCCATCCGGAGGGCGGATCCCCTGGTCCAGACGTACGGCGCCGAAGTCGGGGTGCGAACACTCGCGGCACGAGGCCTGCAAAGCACTCTCTCGCTTTGGTGGCTCGACATCGACTCCGAGCTCGTCTTCGCCGGGGACGCCGGGGCGACGGAGGCGAGCCGGCCCAGCCGCCGCTACGGCATCGAGTGGGCCAACTACTACAACCTGACAAAGCGCCTGACTCTCGACGCCGACTTCTCGTTCTCGCGCGCCGAGTTCCGGGACAGCGACCCGATCGGACGTCATATCCCAGGCTCGATTGAAACGGTGGTTTCGTCAGGCATCAGCTACCATTCGGAAAGCGGCCTCTTCTCCAGCCTGCGGCTTCGCTATTTTGGGCCTCGCCCGCTGATTGAGGACAACAGCATCCGCTCCGGGGCGACGATCCTGCTCGGAGCGCAGCTCGGCTATCGCTTCAACAAGACATGGACGCTCACGGCCGAAGCGTTCAACATCCTGAATCGCCGTGACCACGACATCGACTATGCTTACGAATCACGTGTTCGACCTGGCGATAGTCCCGCGACCCAGGTCCACTATCATCCCGTGGAACCGATCCAGGCGCGATTCGCGCTGACCGCGAGATTCTAAGTCGCCGCCGGATATGACCGTCCTTGGCCTCAACCCAGACGAGCCCTCAAAGGCCACGACCCGTGGAACGGGAGGACGCGGCGCGACGCGACACAATCCGGCAGAGCCAGGAAAGGATGACCTCTTACGCAGCCTGGAGATTTTCACGCTGGTGCTCTGGCTTGCGTTCCTGGCTCTGGGGTGCCTGGGGTTTGTTCTGCGTTACGAGCGTCCCAGAGCGATTCGTATCGTCCCGGCAGTGGATGCGATTCTCGTTGAACCCCTCCGGGTGGAGTTGAAGCAGGAGGCCCAGCCGCTCGCGCCGACGCAAGCGGCGCCCCCGTCTCCTATCGCGCCGTCAGCGCCGCCCGTGGTGGTCATTCCGGCGAACATCCCTCAGCCCATCGCGACCACAGCGCTCGTGCCCATGAGTCGGTTGCCGGCGGCGTTTCCATCTCCGTCGGGAGCGGCGCCAACATTGATAGATCCGCTGAAAACCGAGGCCACCGAGCGCGTCAATGCGCCCACCACGCCGTCCGCGACTCCAGCGCCGGCTCAACCCCTGACCTTCGGAGAGGGCGAGGGCAAGCAGCCGGCGCCTGAGTATCCCAGGCTGGCCATCCGCCAAAGACAAGAAGGCGCGACGCTTGTCAGGCTGAGGGTGGATGAGACCGGCCGGGTCGGCTCCGCGGAGGCGACGCGGTCTTCCTCGTGGCCGTTGCTCGACGCGGCAGCGCTGAAGGTGGTGCTGGAACGGTGGCGGTTCCGTCCCGGCCCTCCGCGCGTTTACGAAGTGTCCATCCGTTTTCAACTCACTCCATGAACCCTCGCGATTCCCAGCCATGAACCCGATGCTCGCCCATCTCGCCGTCGATTTCTTCCTCAAAGGAGGCCTGCTGATGTGGCCCATGGTGATTTGCCTGCTGGCGGCGCTCTTCGTCGTCGCCGACCGTGTGTTGTGGTGGCGCGATCTCAAACGACGCTGCGAGCCCGCCGCGCTCAACGCCGCCTTCGAGGCGATTGAAACGGGCGATTTCGCCCGGGTGGAGCAGCTCGCCCAAGCCAGCGCCGACCCCTATCTGCTGACAGTGCGCGAGGGCATCATCCACTCGCACGCGTCGTTGCTGGGAGCGATGCAGCTCCACGCGATGGTCGAGATAGAGCGCTCGGAACAGCGGCAATGGTTGCTCGGCACCTTCATCACGCTCGCTCCATTGCTCGGGCTGATGGGCACGGTCACCGGCATCATGAACTCTTTCCATTTCGTGGGACACGAGGAGCTCGCCGCGGTGAAGGTGAGCGGCGGCATCGCCGAGGCCTTGATCGCGACGGCCTGCGGGCTGGGGATCGCGATTCTGTGTTTGGTGCCTTACAACTTTTTCAACCGCAAGATCACGGAGTTCCGCTCCCGGCTCGAACGGACCATCAACCATGTGGAGCTGCTCGTGGAGTCCTCGAGGCACCACGGTCACGATCCCGAGACTTTCGCGCGCGCCCGAGCCTCCCGCTCCCCTGGCGCCGTTGCGAACCTGCCCCGCTGACCCCCCAACCGAAGCGTATGCCTGTCAAACTTGGCTCCAAACTTCCCGCAGAGCCCGAGGCGCGGATCGAGATCATTCCCCTGATCGACATCATGTTCTTCCTGCTCGCCGCCTTCATGCTGGTCAGCCTGAGCCTCGTGAATTCGCGAAGCGTCAAAGTCAACCTGCCCAGCGCGGCCACATCCGCGGTCGAAACAAGAAGGAGCGATGTGAGCCTCTCCGTCGACAGGACGGGAGCCCCCTACTGGGACCGCGAGCCCATGGGCGTCAATGAGCTGAGACAGCGCCTCAGCGCGGCGCGGCAAACAAACGAGACGCTGCGGGTGTCCATCAGCGGAGACTCCAACGCGAGGCACGGGGATATCGTGCGCATCCTCGATATCGTGCGCTCGGCGGGGATTCAAAGGGTGGCCTTCGAAACCCGGTCAACTCCCGAGGCCCCGTCCACCCCGCCTCGTCCATGAAGCGTCTCTCCTGGATCAACCTCGGCGGAGTCCTGGCCCTTTGCGCGTTGTGCGTCGGCCAGTGGCAACAGAATCGCGCTCTCAACCTCGAGCTGAATCAACAAACGACCGAGCGGCTGGCCGTGGAAGCGCGCGCCTCTGAATACACGCGCCGCATAGCGGGCCTGGAAGCGGACCTTGCGCAGCTGAAGAGCCAGTGGGCGGAGAGAGGCGGCCGGATGGAGTCCACCCAATCCCGGTTGGCGGAGTCAGAGCAGAAGTGTCGCCGACTCGCGCTTGAATGCGATCAGCTCCAGGCATCCGTTGCCGAGTGGTCAACCGCGGTGAAGGAGCGCGACGCGCGGTTGACGGCGGCGAACGGGAGCATCCAACAACTCGCCGCGGATCTCCGCGTCGCCATCCAACGGTTCAACAATCTTGCCACAAACCACAACGCCGCGGTAAAAGAGCTCAACGAATTCCGGACGCGCGCCACATCCCCTGCTCCGCCGCGGACAAGTCTACAGCTCAACCAATAGCGGCGACACGTGGAACGCGATCGTCCGGGATCTGCCCGCGGTCTTGTCCGTGGAAGTCCAAATGCTCCCATGATCCACGTGGCGCCGCCCTACCCCCTCCGCACCTTGGCCAGACTGGACGGCGAGCCGGAGCAAACCGAACCGCCGCCCTCTGTGGTATCCGGAGCGGAGCCGTTCCTGATCGTGGGAGCGATGGCGGGAGGATGAGGATCATCCGAAAGCGAGCTTCCAGAGCCACGCCAGAATCGGCGCCACGACGAGACTCGGAAGGTAGTCGGCGACGCGGACCCTCGCCGCCTGGAAAATCTGGAGCGACACGGCGCAAAGGAGCATGCCGCTCGTGGCGATCACAGGCTGAACGAGGTCATGCTGCGCGAGCCACGGCGCCAGAAGCCGAACGCCTAAAGTCAGCGAGCCCTGCCAGGCCAACACGGGAAGCGCGACCCACGCGACGTTCGAGCCGAATACCCCGACAAACGCCATGACGCCGAGAGTGTCGATGCACGTCTTGATGCCGAGGCTCCGCCAGTCCCCGATCAATCCCTCCTGGACAGCGCCGAGAAAGCAGAGGGGCGCGACGCAGAAAAGGATGCTTGTCGTGATGAAGCCCTCCTGGAAACGCCGCTGACGGGTTTTCGCCGCGTGGTCCATGAGGTCGGAGGCGTAGCGGCCCAACCGGTTCGATCCTGTTTGAAGCCCGAGCAGAAAACCCGCGAGACTCCCTAGGCTCAGGGCGACCATCACGATGAAGCTCTGCTGGAGGAATCGAAGGAACCCTCCCCCAGTGTGGGTCCAGAAAAGATGCAACCCGGCGAGAACCGTCACGATGGCGAGGAAGGTGCGCGTCGTGTTCTGCGCGGACGCCGAGAAGTTGCGCCGCCAGATCAGCATCGCCGCCGATCCTCCGAGGATGCCGGCGACGTTCACCAACGTGCCCAGGATGATCATTGGGGGAGAGTCGTGTGTCATGGCAGCGTTTCAGACCACTTCGACGGGGCATCGGGGAATGGAGTTGAGGAAGGCCTGGCCGTATCGCTTCGCCAGGACTCGATTGTCAAGAATCACGACGATGCCCTGGTCGGTCTTCGACCGGATCAATCGCCCGACGCCCTGGCGGAATCTGAGTATCGCCTCGGGCAGCGTGAGCTCGGAAAACGCGTTGCCGCCGCGCGCTTCGATCGCTTCCATCCGGGCTTCGGTCAGCGGATGGTCGGGGACGGCGAAAGGCAGCCGCGTGATGATCACGCTCGACAGGCTCTCCCCGGGCACATCGACGCCGGTCCAAAAGCTGTCCGTGCCGAAGAGCACCGAGTCGACGTCCCGCTTGAACTTCTCGAGCATGGCCGAGCGCGGAATCCCAGTCCCCTGCACGAAGCAATCCAGGCCCATCTCCTCGAAGAACGGCTCCAGCAGATCGCCCATATCGCGCATGAGGCGGTTGCTCGTGAACAGGACCATGGTCTTGCCGTGCGTCTTTTGGATGAAGTGGCGCAGCCATTCCGCGAGAGCGTCGCGGTATCCGGCGGTGGCGGGATCGGGCATCTTGCCCGCGATGAACACTTTCATCTGGCTCTCGTAGTCGAATGGCGAGCCGACCTGCAGCTGTCGCGCGGACTCCCCGCCCACTCGCCTGCAGAAATAGCTCAGCGGATGATCCCTGGTCGCGGGCGCGCCGGCCTTCTTCGCGGAGCGAACGCCCGGCTTCCCCGCCTGGGTGGGTTCGCCGACTCCGTCGGCGACGCCCAGCGTCGCGCTGGTCATGATGATCGACGCGCCGCCGCCGAACAACCGGCCTCTCAGGTAGGCCGCGACGTCGATGGGCGCGGCGTTGAGCGTCAAGTTGGTTTGCTGTCTTCCCGCGCGCTCGACCCAGTACACATGATCCTCGCTGCTTTGGCTGAGGAACGCGCGGATCTCCTCGCGCATCTCGGCAAGCCGACGATTGCACTCGATCAGCTCCTGCCCGGCCTCGGCGTCGGGCGAGGCTTCGATCAACCCCGAGAGGCTCTCCTGCACTTTCAGGATCTCGGGACAGATCTCGTCGGGAACCAGATCGGGCATTCGCACCCTCCACTCCGTCCATCGCGTTCGGCCTGACGCGGGTTCGCTCCCCCGGCTTCGCGTCGAGGAGCCCTGCCGCTCGGCCGCCGTCAGCGCCTGATCCTCGCAAGCCTGTTCCACCGCTTGAAAAAACTCATCGCTCCGATCCATCAGGCCCGTCACGCGCGAGGTCGGCTCGCCCTGGCGCAGCGTCTTCAGCAGACCTTTGTCAGATCGCGGATTGTACAGCCTCTGCAGGGAGAAACGCATCTGGGCGCTGGAGACGCTGATGCCTATGTGCCGCGCCGCGCAGGCCTCGAGGGTGTGAGCCTCGTCGAAGATGACGAAGTCGTTTTTGTAGAGAATCCCCTTCTCCAATGGATCGGTCCCCGCGAGAAGCGTGAAGAACAGGGTGTGGTTCAGGACGAGGACATCCGCCGAAAGCGTGCGGGCGCGGGCTTTCTGGAAAAAGCACACCCCGTGGTCCTTTGCGAAATCCGATGTGTAGCCGCACTTCTTGGGCGAGCAGAGACCGCGCTCGGAGCAGACCGTGGCCCAGACCTTGGGATCGGGCTCGATGTCGAAATCGGACAGGCTCCCGTCACGGGTCTGCGACGCCCATTCCTGGATTCGCACCAATTCGGCGGCCTCCGGCGAAGTAAACAGGTCGCGCGCGTCCCGCAGCGCCCGGTGAAGCCGATGCTGGCACAGGTAGTTGGCCCGCCCCTTGAGCATGGTGTACTCGAAGGGGGCGGGGAGGATCTTCTTGAGCAAGGGAAGATCCTTCAGGATGAGCTGCTCCTGGAGATTAATGGTGTGCGTGCAAACGACCGCCTTTCGCTTTTTCTGGGAGGCGAAGAGGATGGCGGGGATCAGGTAGGCCAGGCTCTTGCCCACGCCGGTGCCAGCTTCGACGGCGAGGCTGCTCGATCCGAGGAGGGCTTCAGCGACCGCCACGGCCATCTGCTGCTGCTGCGGGCGGTACTCGAAGCGCGGATCCGCCGCCAGGAGCCCATCCGGAGAAAAGATGCTCTCCACCTGGGACACGAGTCCCGAGGCGTCGCCCCCGCCGGCGTTCTCGTGAAGGCTGATCATCGCAAAGGAGAAAACAGGCGACTCGACCTCAAGGGCGGTCGCAAAGGGGGCCTCGATCAGGTCGTTCGCGGACGACGATTCACCACTTCAAACGCCGCCTGATTCTTCACGATCATATTATCCGGAAGAATGCTCCGCCAATGGACATTGGGATAAAGGACGGAGTTGCGGCCGATGATGGACCCGGGGCTGAGAACGGCGTTGCATCCCACATCGGCGCCGTCGCCGATCAGGGCGCCGAATTTCCGGAGCCCGGTGTCGTGCGGGAGGCCCTCCACCTCGACCATGATATTGCCCGCGGTAAGCTTCACATTGGAGATCTTCACCCCGGCGCCGAGGTGCGCCTTGTGGCCGAGGATCGAATCGCCCACGTAGTTGAAGTGCGGGACAGAGCACTGGTTGAAAAGGACCACATGCTTCAGCTCACAGGCGTTGCCGACCACGCATCCGTCGCCGACGATCACGTCCTCGCGCAAGTAGGCGTTGTGACGGATCTGGCAGTTGCGTCCGATGATCGCGGGGCCCTTGATCATCGCGCCGTCCTCGACAACGGTGCCCTCGCCGATGAAAACATTCTCCCCTATGAACGCGCGTCCCAGGCAGCTGTTTTTCAGCTCCGATCGGGCATGAGCCTTCAGGTAGGGGGTGATCTTCTTAAGGGCTTCCCAGGCGTACTGGCAATCGTCGAAGAGCGAGGCGTGCTCGGTTTGCCGCAGGTCGAAAAGCTCGGATGGACTGAACATGGGGGTGAATGTAAAGGGAGACGTCGCGGTTGTCTTGCCCCAAAACGCCTCACTCGCCCTCGTGGGCGACTTTGTCCTGAAGCGTCTTCAACGCGGCCAGAGCGGCCATGCTCTCCGCCTCCTTCTTGCTCTTGCCCAACCCCCGGCCCAATTCCATGCCCGCGTGCTTGACCCGGCATTCGAACAACCGGTCGTGGTCAGGGCCGCTCACGGAGGTGAGCTCGTATTCCGGAGGCTGGTTGGAGTGGGTTTGAAGCGTTTCCTGCAATTCGCCCTTGGGGTTGTCGAGATTCGGAATCTCGTTCACCTCGCCGAAGCCATCGTGGAAGCAGCGCAGGATGAACTCCCGGGCCTGGTCGTATCCGCCATCGAGAAAGATCGCGCCGGACACGGCCTCAAAGCAGTCGGCGAGCGCGGAAGGGCGACTGCGGCCCCCGCTGAGCTCCTCCCCCCGACTCAGGATGAGGTAGGCGCCCAGATTCAGCTGACGCGCCTGAGCCGCCAGTGTTCTTCGATTCACAAGCTGCGCCCGCGCCTTCGTCAAAGGCCCCTCGCCGAACCCGGGAAACCGAACGAACAGCTCGTGGGTGATCACGAGCCCCAGCACAGCGTCGCCCAGAAACTCCAGACGCTGATTGTGCTGCGCGCTGCCGGCGGTCTCGTGAGCCACCGACGGATGGGTCAGGGCCAGCGACAACAGCTCAGCGCTGTGAAAGCGATATCCCAGCTTCAGTTGAAGTTCAGAAAGGTCCGCCACGGATGATCGTCAGGGTCAGGAGTTGACTTCGGTCGCCATTGCTGGCGGACCGCCGGTCACGACCGGTCCATCGGGAGCGGGGCTGATCGCCTCGCCTTCAGCCCGCAGCCCATGCTCCAGCAGGTCTCCGACCTGCCGCTGCACATTCTCGAGCTGGTCCAACTGCAAATCAGGATCCGGTATGCTGAACAGATCCCCGGTCCTCGGCTGCTCATAGATGAAGATACGCCGGGCGCCCTGTCGCAGCTGCTCCTTCACGCGCAGCAGCCGCTTGCGCTCGAGCATCACGGCGAGGATGAACGTGGCGGGAAGATAAACGGGGTCATTCCTCTCCATGAGCTTGCGGAGCAAAGTTTCCGCCGTGTCCTTCTGGATGGGATCGGGCGGGGACGCAGGAGGCGCTTCGTAGACGCCCTGCCAATGGGAGATGAACCCCTTCCGGTCGCGCGCGTCGCGATACTGGGTCTCCCAACATTGCAGGCAGATGTCCTGTCGGTGATACTCCTGGCGCTCATCGAAAAGGAGCGTGTGGTAGGAAGCATGGTCACGAAACTCCTGGCCACAACTCTGGCAGGCGTGGGACCTCGACTGGATATGCCACTCAATCATGAAAAGACGCGCCCTCGGGCGCGATGCGCATTATTGCGATGGCGCCCATGACTGCAATTGGAAATTCGCGTCGCCCTCGCCCCAGCGTCCTCCTGGCTCGCCCGAGCGAAGCGAATAAGGCTGCCTCGTTTCCCCCAAAGGCATGATCGCGCCCAAGCCTTGATGCCGGGCGGGGTTTCCGCAATCGTCCGCGCGTGACAACGCCCCATCGATCCCGGGACTGGACCCGCCGCCGCATCGCGGCCGTGGCATCCGGGGTTCTCTGGGCGATGGCCTTCCCGCTCGCCGGCGTCGCCGGCTTCGCCTGGATAGCGCCCGGGCTCCTGCTGGGCGCCGCTTTCGGCGCGTCCCCACGCCAGGCGTTCCGGCTCGGGTACCTCGCGGGCGCAACGCATTACCTCATTGGGCTCTATTGGCTCCTCCACATGCCCGTGTCGTTCTATCCCATTTTGGGATGGCTGGCGCTGTCGCTGTTCCTCGCGCTGTATCCCGCGTGCTGGGTTTGGGGATGTGGGAGACTGTGGCCGGGGTCGGTCGTGATCGAGCCGGAGGAATCCGCGATGATCGCCATCAAAAGGGCCGTCCTTCAGCCGTCCTGGCGGCAACGAACGCGCTGGTCCTTGCTCTGCGCCGCGTCCTGGGTGACCTGGGAGATCATCCAGTCGCGATTGTTCACCGGTTTTCCATGGAACCTCCTGGGCGCCTCGCAACAACGGCTGAGCCTCCTCACGCAAATCGCCGACAGGACCGGCGTCTACGGGATCTCGTTCCTGGTGGCGTGGACTTCGGTCTGCCTGCTGCTGGCGGCCCTAATCCTTTTCTCCGCCCCTCAGCAGCGATGGCGATGGCAGGCTCACGCGCTCCCGCCCTTCCTCGTGGTGCTCGCGCTCTGCGAGATGGGATGGATGCGGCTCATGACGCCTTCCACGCCCAGCGGTTCGCTGCGTATCGCGCTGATCCAGCCGAGCTTTCCCCAGACGATGGTTTGGGACGACACCCGAAGCGCGGACCGCTTCGAGAGGCTCATCGCCCTTTCAACCAAAGCGATGGAGTCGCGTCCGGATCTCATGGTGTGGCCCGAGGCGGCCCTCCCCTACCCTCTGCGCTATGATGTCCGCGCCTTCGACGCGATCACAAATCTTCTCGCGGGCCACAGCGCCTGGCTCTGCCTCGCCAGCGACGATATTGTGTTCTCCCAGGATTCAGCGGGCGCGGCCCGGACCAACATTTATAACAGCGCGTTCCTGCTCAATCCCCGCGGGGAAATCAAGGCGACCTACGCGAAGCGCCGATTGGTCCTCTTCGGCGAGTATGTCCCGCTCCTCGACTGGCTTCCGTTCCTGCGCCTCTTCACGCCCATCACCGGCGGTTTCACGCCCGGGGACAAACGCGTCACATTCGAACTCCCCGATCGCCGCGTCCGATTCGCGCCGCTGATCTGCTTCGAAGACGCGTTCCCGCAATCAGCCCGGGAGCAGGCGCAGGACGGCGTGGATTTCCTGCTGAACCTGACGAACGACGGTTGGTTTGGGGAAAGCGCGCAGCAATGGCAGCACGCCCAGAACGCCGCGATGCGCGCTGTGGAGAATGGAGTTCCTCTTGTCCGGTGCGCGAACAATGGAGTGACGTGCTGGATCGAGCCCCACGGGCGCATGATGGAGACAGGAGTAGGGCCGGATGCGGCGAGCATCTACAGCGAAGGCTATCGAATCATCGAACTCCCATTGACCGACGAAGCCACGCGACATCGAACAAGCTATCAGCGTTACGGAGATATCTTTGGATGGAGCTGCGTGGCGCTGGTCATCCTGGCAGCGCTTCAGCAAAGACCGCTACGGAAACGTCCCCGCTCCTCTCCGACCCAATAAACACAGTTGATTTTGCGAGGGTGGATTCCTAGCGTGCGGATCTGATGCACGGCATTTCGCAACCATTGCTCACCACCGCGCAGGCGGGCCAATACCACAAGGACGGCTTCCTGCTCCTGAAGTCGTTCTACGACCTGGAATCCGAGATCGTTCCCATCCAGCGGGCGATCCACAAGATTATCGGCATTCTCATTCAGAAGAACGGGCTCCCGATCCGGCAGGAGCCTTTTAGCCCCGAGGCGTTCGACTCCGGCTACCAACCGCTCATCGCGCATGATCGCAAGCTGGGCGCCCAGGTCTACGACGCCGTGAAACAAATCCCGGCATTTGTTCGCTTGGTCGCCCACGAAAAGCACGATCGATTGCTCGCGCAGCTCCGGGGCTCAGACCTCCCGGGTGTGGCGGCGGGGGGATACGGCATCCGAATCGACAATCCCTTCGAAGAGAAATTCCGAGCCAACTGGCATCAGGACTATCCCAGCCAGTTCCGCAGCATCGACGGCCTGGTGTTCTGGTCGCCGCTGGTCGCCCTCACTCAAGAGCTCGGTCCTTTGCAGGTCGCCGTGGCTTCGCACACCGAGGGCGTCGCCCCCCTGATGTCCAGAGATCCGGACCATCCGGAGAAAACCAACGCCTACGCCCTCCGGATCCACAACGAGGCGGAGCGCGTCTCCCGCTACAAGATCGTCGAGCCTCTGCTCTCGCCCGGGGACCTGCTCATCATCGATTTCCTGAACCTGCACGCCTCGGGACAGAACCGATCGACGCGTTCCCGGTGGTCGATGCAGATTCGCTACTTCAACTTCCGCGATCCTCAGGGACAACGGATCGGCTGGGTGGGCTCTTTCGCCGCGGGTCAGAGCATCCGAGACATTCATCCCGAACTGATTGTTGATTGAGCCGCTCCGCCGCCACACCGTTCGCGCCCGCCTGCTGCGTGTGCCAAACGCCGTTGGGCGAGCCGGTGTATCGCTCGCCCGGAAAGATATCCGTCACGTCGCTATGCGCCATCCGGGATGAGGCGATCGAAGTCCGCTTCTGCGACCGATGCGGACATACGTCGACCCCGCCGCTCCCCGGCCTCAGGGCCTACTACCACGAGGAATACAAAATCCTGATCGACTCCGACGAGGAGGATCAACTCTACGCCGTGCGCGAGGGCCGCAAGATCTACCGAACCGAGCATCAAGCGGAGACGTTGGAGCGGAAGACGCGATTGGCGTCGGGAGCGCGGGTTCTGGACTACGGCGCGGCGAAGGCGTCCACTTTGCGCGCGCTGGCGCAACGCCGCCCCGACCTGGTCCCGCATGCCTTCGACGTGAGCGATCTCTACCTACCCTTCTGGAAGCGCTTCCTGCGCCCCGACCAGTTCGCGGTTTTTGAGACCCCATTGGAATGGGCGGGCTCATTCGATCTTGTGACCGCCTTCTTCTCGCTGGAGCATGTCGCTGAACCGCGCGGGTTCCTCAAAAGCGTCCGATCGCTCCTGAAGCCGGGAGGGACCCTCTACGCGATCGTTCCGAATGTGTTTTCAAACACCGCGGATCTGGTGGTGAGCGATCACATCAATCACTTCTCGCGACACTCCATCGCTCATCTGCTCGCCCTCGCCGGTTTCCAAGCCCTTGAGATCGACGATCAGTCTCACACGAGCGCCTGGGTCGTCACAGCCAGGCCTTCCCCGGACGACGGCCTCCCCACTGAGCCCGCCGCCCCGCCGCCCGGACTCCGGCAGGAGGTGGAAGGGATGGGAGACTATTGGCGCACGTTCGGCGATCGCGTTGCGGCCTTCGAGGAACAAACAGGGCGCGGCCGGCCGGCGGCTGTTTATGGGTCGGGATTCTACGGAACTTTCATCTCCACTTGTCTTCGCGATCGCTCGGCCGTCCGATGCTTCGTGGATCAAAACCCTTTTCGTCAGAAGCAGCGGCTCCTCGACAAGCCCATTCTCGCCCCGGACGCGCTGCCCGAGGAAATAGAGGTCGTCTACGTCGGATTGAACCCGCTCCACGCCCGCGCCGCCATCGATTCCCTCGATATGTGGAGGGGCCGTGAGCGCGAATTCTTCTTTCCATGAAGCCCCCCGCTCTCCTCCAAGGCCGCAAGGCCGCGCTTCGCGCGCCGGAAGACTCCGATCTCCCGGCGCTCCATCGCCTCCGAAACGACGTGGAGTCCCAGCTCATGCTGATGGCGCTGCCGCGCGGGAGCTCCCTGGCGAAGACGCGCGAATGGGTTGCGCGGATGACATCGGATCCTCATACGATCTTCCTGGTCATCACCGGTCCCTCCAGCTCCCGGGTCAAGGGCTATATTCAGCTCGCCCACATCGACCCGCTCCATGGCCACGGCGAGCTGGGGATCTGCCTGTCGCCGGAGGCGCGCGGCCAGGGCTATGGCGCGGACGCCCTCAAGCTGCTCGAGTCTCACGCGCGCCGGGTCTTCAACCTGGGAAAAGCCGTGCTCCGAGTCCTTGCGAACCACCAGCCAGCGGTCGCGCTCTACAGAAAATGCGGCTACACGGACGTCGGCGTGCTGCGCGAACACTTTTATCAGGACGGGAAGCGCCACGACGTGCGGATCATGGAGAAGATCCTGACCTCCACGCGCGCGGCCTCATGAGAACGGTTGTCATTTCGCAGCCCATGTTTTTTCCGTGGGTGGGAATGTTCGAGCAACTGCGTCTCGCCGACGTGTATCTCCACTACGACGACGTCCAGTACTCCAAGGGCAGCTTCACCAACCGCGTTCAAGTGAAGACCGCCCAGGGCTCGCGCTGGCTCACCGTGCCGCTGCGTCAGCTGAAGCTGGGACAACCGATCATGGAAGTGCGAATCGACGACGCCACCGACTGGCGCGCCCAGCATCTGGCCCTGCTGGAGAAAGCCTACGCCGCCGCGCCGCGCTTCGCCGACATGATGTCCCTGGCGCGCGAGGTTTACGAGGAGAGGCACGAAACCATCTCCGATCTCTCCATCGCCAGCATGAACGCCGTGCTGCGGTACTTCTCCTTTGACCATCCGAAGGAGATCCATTGGTCGTCGCGGACGCCGCTGCCCAGCTCCAGCTCGGAACGGGTGCTCGCCTACGTGCTCCACTTCCGCGGCGACCGCTACATCACGGGCCACGGCGCCCGCAATTACCTTGATCACGAACTTTTCGAGCGGCAGGGTGTTCAGGTGGAATACATGAACTACCTCAAGCGGCCGTATCCGCAGCTGCATGGCGAGTTCACGCCCTTTGTTTCGGTCCTGGACCTGATCGCCAACTGCGGGAAGTCCGGCGTCTCGATGTTCTCCTCGGGCACGATTCCCTGGCGGCAAATGCTTTCATCTCATGAATCCCATTGAACAATTTCAGGCCGAGGTGCGGAACAACATCGCGGGCCTGCGGGCCGACGGCGATCTGCAAGCGCTCTCGCGAATTTGGGTCCGCGAGATCGCCCGGCACAAATACGCCTACAATTTCAGCTGGCTCGGCCGCCCGGCGATTCAGTTTCCCCAGGACCTCGTCGCGATGCAGGAGATCATCTGGCGCGTACGCCCCGGCGCGATCATCGAAACCGGCATAGCGCACGGCGGATCCCTTGTCTTCTCCGCCTCGATGCTCGAGCTCTTGAAGGGCGACAGCGTGGTGATCGGAATCGACGTCGACATCCGCCCTCATAACCGCGCGGAGATCGAAAAGCATCCGCTGGCCCATCGCATCCGCATGATCCAGGGCTCCTCCGTCGACCCCGGCGTTGTGGCCCAAGCCCGCGCGATGATTCCGGCGGGCAGGCCGGTGCTCGTGGTTCTCGATTCCAACCACACGCATGAGCATGTGCTGAAGGAGCTCCAGGGCTACTCGCCGCTCGTCACTCGCGGCAGCTATCTCGTCGTCATGGACACGCTGGTCGAGGACATGCCCGAGGATCTGACGACCGGACGCCCCTGGGGCAAGGGCAACAACCCCAAGACCGCTGTGTGGGAATTCCTGAAGACGAACGACCGCTTCGAGATCGACAAGGACATGGAGGCGAAGCTGCTCATCACCGTGGCGCCGGACGGATATCTGAGGTGCGTGAAGGATTGATGGAGTCGTCTATGGACCATATTCCCGTCTCAGGGCCCTGGATCACTCAGAAGGAAATCGATTACGTCACGGACGCGGTGACGAACGCCTGGTACTCGAACGCGAACATGTATCACGAGCGCTTCGAGGCGGCCTTCGCCCGCTACCTCGACCTTCGCTTCGCGGTATCGCTGCCGTCCTGCACCTCGGCCATTCACCTGGCCCTGCTCGCGCTGGGCGTCGGCCCGGGCGACGAGGTGATCGTCCCCGACTGCACCTGGATCGCGTCGGCCGCGCCCATTTCCTATGTCGGCGCCACCACCGTGTTCGCCGACATCGACCCGATCACGTGGTGCTTGTCCTCCGACTCGTTCGCGGCCGCCATCACGCCAAGAACCCGCGCGGTGATTCCCGTGAACCTCTATGGCGGAATGCCGGACCTGAAAGCCATCCGGGCCATCGCAAGCGCCCAGGGCGTGGCGGTGATCGAAGACGCGGCCGAGTCCATCGGATCGGAGCTGGGCGGCCGACGCGCCGGCGCGTGGGGGGATGTGGGGGTGTTCAGCTTTCACGGTTCGAAAACATTGACGACCGGGGAGGGCGGGATGTTGGTCACGGACCGCGCCGATCTCCGAGACCGCGTTCTCTTCTTGAGAGATCACGGGCGCATGCCCGGCGACCGCATGTTTCGAAACACGGAGATCGGATGGAAGTACAAGATGAGCTCGATGCAAGCGGCGTTGGGACTGGCCCAGCTGGAGCGGGTGGATCAGCTGATCGCGCGCAAGCGGGAGGTCTTTTCCTGGTATGCCGAGGATCTGGGCGACGCGCCCGGCGTCACTTTGAACGCGGAGCCGGCGGGCACGCGCAATAGCTACTGGATGGTGACGGCGGTCCTTGCGCCGGAGCTCGGATTGACCAAGGAAATCGTCCTGCAAAGATTGTGGGACCAGAAGATCGACGCGCGGCCGTTCTTCCACCCCTTGAGCAGCCTTCCTGCGTACGCCCATTCACCTCAAGCGGCGGCGGCGAGAGCGCAAAACAGGACGAGCTATCAGATCAGCCCCTGGGCGGTGAACCTTCCCTCCGCGCTGAATCTCACGCGCGACCAGGTTCATCGCGTGACCCGGACCTTGCGCGAATGGGTGGACTCCGCACGCCAGTCCTCATGAGCTCGCCCGCCTTCAGCGTCGTCATCCCCACCAAGGGCCGCGGATTCCTGGTCGGCCAGGCCGTGCGCAGCGTCCTGGATCAATCGTTCACGGACTGGGAGCTGATCGTCGCCGACAACGACGACGCCGAGGACACGCGCCGCGTGATGGAAGGCTTCAGCGACCCTCGCGTCCGCTACCTCCGCACAGGCGGCCTGTCGATGACCGACAACTGGGAGGCGGCGGCGAAGGACGCGCGCGGCGGTTATCTATGCGTGATCGAGGACAAGCAGCTGCTCAAGCCGTTCGCCCTCCAACTCGTGAAGCAGGAGGCGGAGAGAACCGGCGCGGCGATTATTCGATGGCAGGCCGACACCTTCGACGATGAGCAGCGTCCAGCGCGGATCCGCCGGGCGCCGGGCGCCGGGCCGGCGCTTTTTCGCAACAGCGATGATCTTCTAGCGCAATTCACGCGGAGCATCCTGGGCTACAAGGAGACCCTGCCCCTGCCCCAGCTCAGCGCGTTCCACCGGCCGTTGCTGCAAAAGGTCCGCGGCGGTCCCGTCGGCCGGCTGTTCCCAGAGGTTTCCCCGGACATTTCCATGGGCCTGATCGCGCTGGCCGCCGAGGACCGCGTTCTCGACATGCGACGATCCCTCGTCGTCTATGCCTCGAGCTTTCACAGCAATGGCCGCGCGAGCCATCGCAAGGAGGCCAGCAGTCGTGACTTTTTCAAGCGCCTGAGCGGCGGCGAGGCGATGTGCTACGACCATGTGCCGATCAAGGTCCTCTGCACGCCGTCCGGAGTGTTCAATGACTTCCTCCGGCTCCGCGGGCGGCTTCAAGGCCGTCTCGCCGCGTGCGCCATCGACTGGACGCACTATTTCGTGGAATGCCACGGCGCGATGACCGGCGTGGCGCGGAGCGGCGTGGACATGTCGAAGGAGCTCTCCGACTGGCGCCGCGCGCTTGAGGAGCAGCCGCAAGAGATCAGAGCGGCCGTGGTCGCGATCCTGGGTCGCGAGGATCGTCGAGAGCCGTCGCCCGTGAGCCGCGCGATCAAACGGCTCGGACGGGGACTCGGGCTCCCGGCGCTTCAGCGATACGCCAAGCACTGGATTCGTGGCAAACTTCAACGCGATCCCGAATGGCGTTTCTCCACGCCCGCCGAATACATGGAGTGGGAGCGGCGGCGGCATCCCAGCCTGGGCTGAAGAGCGTCGGTTCAAACATCGCGAAAGGCCGCAACGCAGACCCACCGTCGGCGCGAAACTCTACGAGAAGGCGATCTCACGCCAGGATCTCCTTCACGACGCTTCCATGAACATCGGTGAGCCGCCGCTCAAGTCCGTTGTGATAGAAAGTGAGGCGCTCGTGGTCGAGGCCCAGAAGGTGCAGGATGGTGGCGTGGAAGTCGTAGACGCTGACGGCGTCCTGCGCCGCCTTGTGGCCAAACTCGTCGGTCGCCCCGTGTGAATAGCCGGGCTTCACCCCGGCTCCCGCCATCCAGCAGGTGAATCCGCTCGGGTTGTGGTCGCGGCCGCGCGAACCTTTCTGGAACGTCGGCATCCGACCAAACTCAGTGCACCAAACCACGAGCGTGTCCCGCAGCAAGCCGCGCTGCTTCAGGTCCTCCAGCAGGCCCGCAGTGGGCTTGTCCAGCACGGGACCGTGAACGCTGTATTGCTCGCGCAGCTCTTTGTGCCCATCCCAGTTGCTCACGCCCTCGCCGCCGGTTTGGTACGCGCCATTGAACAGCTGCACGAAACGGACGCCGCGCTCGATCAGGCGTCGCGCGAGGATGCAATTTTTCGCGTAGGCGGCGCGCAGATCCTTGATCTTGGTTCCCTGCTCATCCGCGCCATAGAGCTTCAGAATGGACTCCGGCTCTGTGGAGAGATCCGCGACCTCGGGCACGCTGAGCTGCATCCGCGCCGCCAGTTCGTAGCTCGCGATCCGCGCCGCCAACTCAGTGTCGCCGGGGAACCGCTCGAGGTGCCGCTCGTTGAGCCGACGCAAAAACTCGCGCGTTTTCGTGTCGGTCATCGCCCCCACTCCCGCAGGACGCGAGAGGTTGCGGATGGACTGCGACGCGTTGAAATCGGTGCCCTGAAACGCCGCGGGCAGGAATCCCGGGGCCCAGTTGTTGACGCTGTTCTGGGGCTTGCCTCGCGGATCCGGGATCGCGACGTATGCCGGCAGGCTCTGGTCGTCGCTGCCCATCGCGTAGGTGACCCAGGCCCCCACGCTCGGGAACCCGTCCAGCGTGTTTCCGGTCGACATGAAGTTCTCTCCGGGCCCGTGCGTGTTTGTCTTTCCGCGCATCGAGTGGATGAAGCAGATGTCGTCGGCCATCGCGGCGAGGTGCGGCACCAGCTCCGAAATCATCTTTCCGGACTGTCCGCGCGGCTTGAACTCCCAAGGGCTTTGCGTCAAAGCGCCCTGCTCGCCCTGGAAAGTGATCAGCTTCTCGCTCCCGGGAAGCGGCTTCCCGTGATGCCGGATCAGCTCCGGTTTGTAGTCGAACGTGTCGAGATGACTGCAGGCGCCGCTGCAAAAAATCATCAGCACGTTCTTGGCGCGGGCGTTCAAGTGAGGCGCGCGCGCGGCGTACGGACGAGCTGGATCGATGTCAGGCCGAAGGGAAGATTTCCCGGAAACCGTCGCGGACAGCAGGCCCTGTCGCCCCAGCAGGTGCGCGAGGGCGATCGAGCCGAGGCCCGTTGCGGCGTCGTTCAGGAAACGGCGGCGGTTCAATAAAGGATGCGCGGGCAAGGTCATCGCGGGAAACGAGAGCGAGTCATGGGATGAAAAGAAGTTCGTTGGAGTTCAGCAGCGCGCGAGCCAACGCCGGCAGGCCTTGCTCCGATTCGAAGGCCAGCGCGTCAGCCAGCTCCTCCTGGGACGCCTCACGAGCGTAAGCCAGCTGCCAGGCGCGCCGAATCCGGGCGTCGACGCCGGACGGGGCCTCGCGCTGCAATCGCGCGCAGAGCAGCTCCGCCTGGTCCTGGAGAAACCGGCTGTTGAAGAGGTTCAGGGCCTGCAACGGCGTTGTCGAGGAGGCACGACGCGGCGCCACCTGGCTGCCGTCCGGACAATCAAACGCGCCGAAAATGCCGTCCTGCTCCATCCGCACCTTGTACGCGTACACCATGCGACGGAACTCCTCCGAGCCGAACCGCTCCTTGGGGTGATAGTGGTATACGTTCTCCCGATCCACTTCATGGAGATGGAAGCTCGGTCCGCCCGCTCGACGGTCCAGGGCGCCCGTTATCAAAAGCATGCTGTCGCGAATGGACTCGGCCTCGAGTCGCCGCGGGGGATATCGCCAAAGGAGGCGGTCGGCGGCGTCTCCCCGCAAGCCCTCGGGACGAGGCGCGCTGGATTGACGCCACGTGGCCGAGAGAAGGATCGCGCGATGCGCGGCCTTGACGCTCCATCCGCTGGCCATGAACTCCGACGCCAGCCAATCCAGAAGCTCCGGATGCGTCGGTCGGGATCCATTCTTTCCGAAATCATTCGGCGTATCGACCAAGCCGACGCCAAAATGATGCTGCCACAGCCGGTTCACCATGACGCGAGGGGTGAGTGGATTCGCCGGGTCGGCGAGCCAGCGAGCCAGACGGAGGCGCCGCTGCTGCTCAGGCTCGTCGGGAGACATGATAATCGGAGAGAACACTCGAAGCGTGGCGGGGGGAACGATCTCCTTCTTCTGCATCGGATCGCCCCTATGGAGAAGATGAGTCTCGCCCGGTTGGCTGAAGGCGCCCGCATAAGCCATCGGGGCCTGGGCGAGGGCCGTGAGCTCGTCGCGAATCTTATTCTGCTCCGCTTCCACCCGCCGCCGTCGCTCGGCCTGACCTGGGGGCAAGGCGACGATCTCAGACTCGAGGTCGCGTTCGCCCGAAACGCCGGGAGGCCGCCGATCAGAGCCGTCCGCCACCGAGACCCATTCGCCGGGATTCAACGAAGCTTCGATCAGGTACCGGGCCGCCACACGGTCGGAAAAGCCCCGGAGTCGATCCCTGCTCCAAATGACATGGTCCACCACGACGGGCTCGGCGAACTCGACCTCCGCCCATCCGCCGCCGGCTTCGTCGGAGATCCAGCTGTGATCGTTTCCGTAGGCGTCGTCGATCAGATGTTCCAGCTTGTGGATCGCGTAGCCCGGCAATGTGCTGGAGGCGGTCGCCTTCGCGCCAGCGCGCGCGGACGCGACATTCCGCGCGCCGGAGAAAACCTCGAGCTCGTCGATGCAGGGTTGTCCGCCGCCCGCGACCTCCCTGATGGTGAATCGGACCCGCCGCGCGCGAATGGGCGCGAACCGATCGACGTTCCACCGCGCGTTCACGGAAGCGCGACGGATCGAGTTCGTCCGGCCCGCGATCGCCGGAGTTGCCAGCGGCTCCAGTTCAATGCGCTCTTGATCGAGCTCGGATAGTCGTTTCTTCAGGGCGTCCGATCGCTCCTTCTTCGCAGGATCGCCCTCCGATCTGATCGGGCGGTCCGCGTGACGAACACCCGAATAAATGGCGGACATTGAATAGTACTCACGCTGGGAGAGAGGATCGAACTTGTGGTCATGGCATCGCGCGCAGCCCAGCGTGAGGCCGAGGAAGGCGGTGCTGGTGGTGGCGACCATGTCATCGAGCTGATCCGCGCGCTGCTGGGCGGTGAGCACCGGATCGGGGCTTCCGACAATGTCCACGGCGCCGCCCACCAGAAAGCCGGTAGCGACGTCCACCCCCAGAGCGTCGCCGGCGATCTGTTCCCGAACGAAGGCGTCGTATGGCTTGTCCTCGTTGAGAGCCTGGATGACGTAGTCCCGAAACCGCCACGCGTTGGGCCGCTCGCGATTGGTTTCGAATCCGTTGCTTTCTGCGAACCGGATCACGTCGAGCCAGTGACGCGCCCAGCGTTCGCCGTACGCGGGGTCGGCAAGAGCCTCGTCGACAAGGCGCTCGTACGCGTCCGGACGCGGATCGTGGACGAAGGCCCGGACGCGTTCAGGGCTTGGCGGCAGGCCAAGCATGACGAGAAAGAGGCGGCGAATCAGCGTGCGCCGGTCGGCTTCGGGCGCCAGAGCAAGGCCCTGCGCCTGGAGCCGAGCCGCCACGAACGCGTCGATGGGGCTGGCCTGTCGACCTGCCGGAAGCGAAATCGAAGGAAGGGAGGGACGCACGACGGGCTGGAAGGACCAATGGTTGAACGCGCCCTGTCCCCGCTCCTCTCCCGACGCGGCAAGGGCCAGGATCATGAACACCACGCCGAGCCCCCCCCTGCACCCACTCAGCGCACAGGAAGCCTTCAACCCTCCGTTCCGTGTCGAAACGGGTTGCCGCGGCCTTGATGTGTGATCACAGGGCATGCGGGGCGACTATGCGCAAGCGGCCAACTGTTGACAAATGAATCATCGCTGCGCCGCACCACAGATGGGAAGAATCGAAGGTCGGGAGAGGTCGACAAAACGCTGGCCCCAACAAAGGGCCAGGTCATTAGCCAAGGCTAGACAACTGGACCGTGATAGGGGGCCAGGTCATTGGCGTTGAAGGGCGGCGCCACATATACGCTGCACGATGGGGAGAATGCGCCAGAGGGGCGGCTCAGTTACCGACCCCCTGCGCAGGTCGATCTCGCGACTCCCACCATGTTTTGGCTTCGGGACTGGCGGAATGCTTCCAGATGAAATCGATGATGGGGGTTGAATCCTCGAGGCCGTGGGGGTGGTGATGCCCGCCTGGCTTTCGGATCAGCGTGATACTGCCTCCGAGCTTTCGATACCGCTGGTCCACGATCCCGGTGTTCTCGTCCCAAGGCACGACCTCGTCCGCGTCGCCAAACACGTGGAGAATGGGAATCTTCGCGGCCGCAAGCGCCGCGAGGTTGTCGACGGGGTTCTTGTCGTAGGCCTTGGCCTCCTCGTCGGACTTGAAACCATAGCGCTCCAGAACCAACTGCCAGTCGCGGTCGCTGCGCTTTCCTTTGCCGAACGCGCCCGGCCAGCTTTTGAAGTCGCACACGGGCGCATCGCCGTAGAGGCAGGCCACGCTCTGCGGATTCACGGCGGCCCAGTTGTAGCAATACAATCCGCCTCGGCTCAGCCCAACGAGCGCCGCCTGCTTCGCGAAACCATGACGTCCGGTCAACTCCCTGTGGAGCGCGTTCCAGTGCGCAACGGCGGCGGGGCAGCCGAGCATGTCTGGCACGCTCATGTAAACGATGTGACACCCCCGTCCTAACAGCGCGACATCCGGTGCTGGTTTGTGGCCGAAAAACTCTCCGTGCCATACCCAGGGTTTTCCAGGCGCCGGCGTCTTCGGAACCACCACGAGGACTGGCTTTCCATCCACAGTGAAGTCGTAACGATCAAATCCGAACCAGTCAGATTTCGCCCCAGGGAACGGAGGGCTCGCCGCAGCCTGGGCATGAATCGACGGGCAATTTGTTACGAGTTGTAACACCGCCGCCCCACGGAGAATGCCAAACGCCATTCGCAGGAAAAGTTTGCTCATGGACGGAAAGTAAAAGGCACAGCCCGGGCAGGGCAAGACCCAGGCAGCATGGAACCATACCTCTCGTGAGTAAAATCGGTCCGCGAACGGCAACCGCCCCCCCAACTCGTCTGAACGAACCCTGCAGCCCATGACAGAGGGACAGGCCCATCGCAGCCCATGACAGAGGGACAGGCCCATGGTTGTCCCCTGCCCGCGTTCCCGATGGGCACAGGGCCAGATCGATAGAGGGTCAGGCCCTTTGTTTTCAGGCCCCCGACAAGGGGTCAGGTCATTCGTTTGCTCCCTTGGCGTCCTTGCAAACGCTGGCCGCCTCAGAACGTGGAGCGCCCAGGCCTGCTCGCCCTCGAGTTTCAATTTCGACAACAACAGAGGGACA
>JACQFQ010000040.1 GCA_016199985.1 Verrucomicrobiota bacterium
AAGCAGGGCGTTTGTTGAAGCCGTGTTCCAGGCCCATCGCCACCGCTTCGGACCCAAGAGAAAGACCGGCGCCAGACGCCTGCGCGGCGTCCAGTCCCTGTCCCTCTTCTGCCTCAGGGATCTCAGACTCAACCTCTGGGGATGACTCTGATTCTGAAACACGATTTGGTTTGCGACTCAGTGCGCCCGAATCCCGGCCTTTGGAGTCAGGCGCTGGAACCAAACACTCGCCATCCAAGGCGAAACGACTTAGAGTTGCGCCTGACCGAGGCGCGGGGGCATATTGGCGTTCGCTGAGTTGAACAAACACTTGCTCATCAGAAAGATCCTCGCGCAGCTCGCGGAGGAAAGAAGCCTCCTGCTTCGAGCCGCGCGAGCGGCTCATGCCGAGGCCACCCACGAACAGAGCAAGGCCGACAACAAATACGACACGCGCGGCCTCGAGGCTTCCTACCTCGCGCGGGGACAGTCCCAGAAGGTCGCCGATGTGGAGCAAGCGATTGAGGAGTTTGAGAAACTGGGAACGCGATCGTTCCCCCCCGAAGCCCCGATTGACATCGGCGCCATCGTTGAGACCAAGAGCGCCCGAGATCATTCGTTTTACTTCATCGCCCCCCGGTCCGGAGGAATGGAGATCCAGCACGAGAAGCGAGAGATCCTCGTGATCACCCCTCAGTCCCCTCTGGGAAAACAGCTCATGGGAAGGACACAGGGCGAGCGCTTGAAAATTGAGATCGCCGGGTCCCGCCAGGACCACCACATCCTCATGGTTTGTTAGCGGACCTTCCTTTCGTGAAAGCTCAGCAACGCTAGATCTCGAACCGCGCGGCCAAGCTCATCGCCGCAGCCGATAGATCCGCGAACTTTCCGCCACAGGAACGGTCGCCTGCCAGCGCGGCCCCACGGCAACGACCGGTTGCGGCGCCTTGGTCCACTGCGGAGCGGGAGCCTCCGAAGCGCTCTCGAGCGCCCAGGGCAGCGCCGACTTTGGCCAGCTCAACACCACTTCCGCCCCGCGACGCTCGGCGCGCAGTTCAATCGCTCCCGTGTCCAGCGTCAGCTGAAGCGTCGTGGGACTGAGCAACGAGATGTTCGTATCGAGGAGGCCCGCGGCCGGATGCAGGCGGATTTCGTAATCCCCCTTGAACCCTCGAATCGACAGCGAACCCGAAATGTCCGCCACGCCGTTGGTCTGTGTCCACCAGGTCGAGAACACAAGGTTGCTGTAGGCAATCCCGTTCGGCTTCATGCCCCACGCGGCGTCGAAGAGCGCCGCGTTCGGACGCCAGTGCCGCGACTCCCAAAACCCCCACAAAAGAATCCCAATCGTTTTCGGATGACTAAACCCGGCGGTCAAAAGATCGCGCGTGTAGTCCGCCTGCGCGGCGGAGTCTGGAACATCCACATCCAACTCGGTGATCTCCAGGTCCGGCCCCAAAGCCGCAAAGCGATCGAGTGTCGCCAAAACATGAGTGAGCGAAGGCAACGATCCCAGGTAGTGGCCCTGCAGCCCGATTCCATCCAGCGGAACGCCCGTGCGCAGCATGTTGCTGCAGATCCCAATGAAAGTGTTCGCGTGCGGCGTGTTCGCGCTCAACGATTCAATGTTGTCGTAGTCGTTGATGAAAAGCTTGGCCTTGGGATCCAAAGCGCGCGCCAGCCTCATCCAGGCGCTCATCTCCGTGTCGCCAAGCACGTCCATCACGTCCCGCTGGACGGGCGGCTCGTTGATCACGTCCCACTCGAGGCACTTGCCCGCAAGCAGCCCCAGCTCGTTCGTGAAGTGAGCATTGATACGGGCGCGCAGTCGATCCGGCGCGACAAACAGCGCCGGAACATCGGACGGGAGAAACGGCGTCCCCGGCCAGATCAGGTTGTGGCCGCGGACCACGATCCCGCGCTGTCGAAGCCAATTCACGGCATTGACTCCCAAGGTTCGATTGCCCTCCCAACTCGGCCACTTCAGATCATTCTCGAGCACCACCTTGTTGAACCACTGGGTGACGACCTGACGATATTGATCGTAGGGGGCGCCGGACTTGAACAAGAGGCCGCCGTCGACGGCGGAGCCAAAACCAAACACGTGCCGCTTCATCCGAACGTCCACGACCGCCCCGGGCACAGGCCGCCCCATCAGGTCGCGCACCTCCAGCTTGAGATCCGTCTTTCGAATCTGCTCGATTCGCGATTCCGCGCCGGCTCTCCATGCGGCCTGCGGCGATCGCCCTGGGTAGCTCATCTCATTCGTAAACGCGGAGAGCGGGACCGAGACCCCATAGTTCGTCATCCTCAGCCCGCCCAACTGGATGGACTGGGGACCAAACCCCAGCCAGAGGCTGATTTGCGCGGTCCCCGCTGGAAACTGATCGATGGATCGGAACGCAAATCTCAGGCGAGTCCAAACCCCGGCCTCCTCCAGGACCGACACGGACAGGGACTTCGCGTAATCGCCGCTGTTCCGCTCAAAATTGAGCTGCGAAAACCCCACGCCCTCCGCGCCGGAGAGGCGTCGCATCCACAGCTCGCCCGCTATGACATCGTTCTTCGCCACCGCCGCCGCCGCGTTGGCAACGAAGGCCGCGTCCCAGGGATTCGCCAAGGAGCGCGTGGTCTGAACCGACCACGCCTGGCTGAACGACTGACCCGAGACGCTGACGATCGAACGCGCGACGCTGCCGTCCGGGGGAGCGTAAAAGTTGAGCCCTAGAATCCCGCCGGGGGGGAGCATCGATGTCTGGGCCCGCGCGGCGCAACTCAGAAGAATCACCGCAGCAACACACCCCAGCGCGCAAAACAGCGGGTTTCTGAGGGTCGGATAACGTTGAATTGAGCGTTTCAAGGTCTCCCACTATTGCATGGCCCATCCCTTTTGAAACCAAATCCTCAGCACAACCCCGGCGCGCAAGGCCCTCTGAGCGAGGATTCCGCGTCCCCCGAACCCCAGAGCCCCTTCGATGTCCTTTTGCGATGGCTTCCTCCCAGAATTATTCCTGCCTCGACTATTGACTCACTCTCCATCCGTTCCTAAGTTGCAGAGCAACCGGACCGAATTGGTCCGGTATGAAAAATATGCAAATCACGCGCGCAGTGGAGTACGGAGCCATGGGGCTCATCTGCCTGGCCCGGAGGGCGCCGGGGGCGACCGTGATGTTGGACGAGATCAGCCAGGAAGAGGGGATTCCGGCGAGCTTTTTGGCGAAGATCTTCCAGAATCTGGCGAAGGCGGGGTTGACCCGATCCGTCCGGGGCACGGGGGGAGGATTCATCCTGGTGCGCGAGCCCGACCAGATTTCTCTGCTGGATGTCTTCGAGGCCATAGAAGGAAAGATCGCCCTGCAGCGATGCCTCCAACCGACGCCATCGTGCGAGCGACAGGAAGGATGCGGGTTGTGCGGCGTTTTTGAGCAGGCGCAGGATCAGGTGAAGGAAGTCTTCAGCCGGACCACCATCGCCGACCTCGTCAAAAAGCACCAACCCCTAAGGCATGATCCCCGCGGCGGGAACGTGCCCGCCGCCAGCGCGATTTCGAAACCGACCCGATGAGAACCTGAGCATTCAACCGAGATCTGAATTTTATGAGCGAAACTTACACCTTGTACAATGAAACGGTCATGGACCACTTTTTGAACCCTCGGAACATGGGGGACATCAAGGATGCGGACGGCGTGGGCGAAGTGGGCGCCGCCGCGTGCGGAGACATCATGAAGATCAGCCTGAAGATCCGCGAAGGCCGGATCGAGGACGCGCGCTTCAAGACATTCGGCTGCGGCTCTGCGATCGCGAGCTCCAGCATGGCGACCGAGCTCATCAAGGGGCGAACGGTCCAGGAAGCGATGGGCTTCACCAACCAGGAAGTCGTCACGGCCCTCGGTGGACTTCCTCCCGTGAAAATCCACTGCTCTGTGCTCGCGGAAGAGGCGCTCAAGGCCGCTCTTGAGGATTATATCAAGCGTCATCCAGAGGCGGCAGGCAAGCCCGACGCCACGATCCCCGCCTGATGCGGGGGGCCAAATACTTTGGAACAAGCGCCGCCCGGGACGCTCTATTGTTGATCTCCGCCGGTCTTGGCGACGGCTCCGGCGGAATTGCCGGACTGCGTCACGGCTTCGCAGGCATTGTTCGAAGAAGCCATCGACCCTTGTATTAGGTTTCCCATGACACGAGTCTTTCTGGATCACCAATCCGCCACGCCGCTCCTCCCCGAGGTGTTCGAGGAGATGAAGCCCTACTTCATGGAGGCGTATGGCAACCCCAGTTCTCTGCACCAGCACGGACTTCGCGTCCGCGACGCCATGAAAAAGGCGCGCGCGCGCGTCGCGGCCTTCATCAACGCGGAGAGCGAAGAGGAGATCTTCTTCACCTCCGACGGCACGGAGTCGGCGAACCTCGCGATCAAGGGCGTTGCCTACGCCAACGAGCGACGCGGCAAACACCTCGTCGTGTCCGCCATCGAGCATCCCTCGGTGATGAACTCCGTGGAGTTCCTCGAGAAGCAGGGTTGGACCTGCGCAAGAGCGCCTGTCGATCCTCAGGGGCGTCTCCGCCCCGAAGCGATCGCGGAAGCCATCACGCCGCAAACCACGCTCATCGCCGTTCACCACGTCAACCACGACATCGGAACCATTGAGCCGATCGCGCAGATCGGTCGCATCGCGGCGGAGAAAGGCGTGCCGTTTTACGTGGACTGCGAGGCCAGCGCCGGCTGGCTGCCGATCGATGTGCAAGCCATGGGGGCGAACCTGGTCTCCTTCTCTCCGCATCGATTCTACGGCCCGAAGGGCGTTGGGGTGCTTTACCGAAACCGGAAGGCGCGGATCGTCAGCATCCTCCACGGCGGCGTTCAGGAGGGAGGGCGTCGCGCCGGAACCGAGAACGTGCCTGCGATCGTCGGCGGTGGATTGGCCGCGGAGATCGCGGCTCGCGAACTGCCGAGGCGTGTGGCTCGGACCGCCCTGTTGCAACGCAGATTGTGGGAGGGATTGAAGGCTCGGATTCCCTACATCCGCCTCAACGGGCCCGAGCCCGGACCCGAGCGGATCTCGACGAACCTCAACCTCAGCACGGAGTTTATCGAAGGCGAAGGACAGCTGCTGAGCCTGGACATCTCCGGCGTCGCGGTCGCGAGCGGATCGAGCTGCGTGAGCAAGTCGCTGAAGATCTCGCACGTTCTCGCCGCCATCGGACTCGACCACGCGCTGGCCCAGGGAAACATCATCATGACGCTCGGCCAGGACAACACGGAGCAGGAGATGGACTATGTGGTGGAGACATTCGCGAAGATCGTGACAAAGCTCCGAGCCATGTCGCCCATGTGGGAAGAGTTCGAGAGCGGTGTTATCGACTCGGTCATCAGCCCGACCGGCCGCGGAAAATCCTTCACCGATCACGCCGCCAGCATCTCCGGCAAGCCGGCGCACTAGACGCCAACGCCCGCCCCGCCCTCTCCGATCCAGCCATGACACTCACCACCGAATCCGTCACGGAAGCGCTGAAGGCCGTCAAGTACCCCGGCTACTCGCGCGATATCGTTTCGTTTGGCCTTGTCAAAAACGTCGCCGCCAACCAAGGCGCGGTCAGCGTGCTTCTGGCGCTCACCACACCGAACGCCGAGGTGGCGAAGCAGCTCAAGGACGAATGCGAGCGCATCCTCAGGGCGCTGCCCGGCGCGGAGCATATTCACGTGGAGGTCAAGTCGCCCCCCGGCGGGGCGCAAGCCGGCGGCGGGTCCGCGACGGCCACCGCTCCCAATCCCTGGGCGAACCAAAGCCGTCTCACCGGGATCCGCCGGATCGTCGCCGTTGCCAGCGGCAAGGGAGGCGTGGGCAAGTCGACCTGTTCGGTGAATCTCTCGGTGGCTCTCCGTCAGCTCGGCGCCAAAGTGGGCCTGCTCGACTGCGACATCTACGGCCCCAGCATCCCTCTCATGATGGGCGTCCGGGAACGTCCCACGGTGAACGAGGAGGAGAAGCTCGTGCCTCCTGTGGGGCATGGGGTCAAGCTGATGAGCATGGGTTTTCTGCTCGACGGCGACGCCCCCGTCATCTGGCGCGGACCCATGATCGTGAAAACGATCCAGCAGTTTATTTTCTCGGTCGCTTGGGGCGATCTCGACTACCTGATCGTGGATCTTCCGCCGGGCACCGGCGACGCGCAGCTGACGCTCTGTCAGACGGTGCCTCTGGACGGCGGGGTGATCATCACGACGCCTCAGGAGGCGTCGCTGGGGGTCGTGAGGAAAGGCATCGCGATGTTCGAGAAGGTGAACGTGCCCATCCTGGGGCTTGTGGAGAACATGAGCTACTTCACCACGCCGCAAGGCGAGCGCATCGAGATCTTCGGGCATGGCGGCGGCAAGCAGGAATGTGTGCGCCTGAACCTCCCCTTCCTGGGGGAAGTTCCGATCTACACGCAAATCCGGGAAGGCGGAGACCGCGGCCAGCCCGTGGTGGCTTCCGCTCCCACCGCCGCGCCCGCCCAGGCGTTCCTCTCCATCGCGAAGATCATTCAGGAACGGCTTCCCTGAGGCGACGCGCGGCCGACGCGCAGCGGTCGCAGGCGATCCGCATTCTGCTTCAAAACGCGGCCGTCCTGTCGCACTCTCCGTTCGTGATCCGATCCCTGTGGCCACCCATTGCGAGCCTGTTCCTCGTTCTGCTGTGCGCTCCTCCTGTTTTCGCGGCCACCTCGGTTTGGCGAACGAACGCGGTGGCTCGAGTCCAGGCGTTGACTGTTGAGGTCGGCGCCCGCAGCGGCTTCGAGCGCATGGCGCCTCAGACGACAGGCATCACGTTCTCCAATCATCTGGCGGATCTTTCGGCGGCCTCCAATCAAGTGCGGATGAACGGCTCGGGGGTGGCGCTCGGGGATTTCGATGGCGACGGGTGGTGCGACATCTATTTCTGCGGATTGGAGTCTCCCAACCGGCTTTTCCGCAATCTGGGGAACTGGAGGTTTGAGGACGTGACGGACGCGGCCGGAGTGGGGTGCGATGGGCAATACTCGACGGGGGCCGCATGGGCCGATGTCGATGGTGACGGGGACCTGGACCTGCTGGTGAACGGCATCGGGACTGGCACGCGTCTCTTCCTCAACGACGGGCACGGACGCTTCAGCGCGGCCGTTGGGTCGGCTCTCGCGCGCGTCAGCGGCAGCATGTCCCTCGCCATCGCCGATCTGGACGGGGACGGAGACCTTGACGTCTACGTTGTGAACTATCGAACGAACACCATCCGCAGCACTGGATACCGGATGGTGGTCGATGGGAAGGGCAGGATCAACCCGCTGTACAAGGACCAATACGAGGTGAATTCAGCGGGGAGGCTCATCGAGTTCGGCGAGCCGGACTCCCTCTATCTCAACGACGGCAAAGGCGGATTCACCCTCGCGTCCTGGACCGATGGACGGTTTCTGGATGAGCAAGGCCAGCCGCTGAAGAAGCCCCCGTCGGATTGGGGCCTCTCGGCGATCATCCGCGATTTTGACGGCGACGGCTCGCCGGACATCTATGTCTGCAACGATTTTTGGAGCCCGGATCGGCTCTGGCTCAATGACGGCCATGCAAACTTCCGGGCGGCCCCCGCCCAGATGTTAAGGCATACAAGCACCTCATCAATGGGCGTGGACGTGGCGGACATCGACAGAGACGGGCGCGACGATTTCCTCGTGCTCGACATGCTCAGCCCGGATCACCGGCGAAGGATGCGACAACGCGCCGGCGTGGGACTCGTAGCCAACGAACCGATGCGCGCCAACTCTCGTCCGCAAATTGAGCGAAACACCCTGTTTTGGAACCGAGGCGACGGCACCTACGCCGAAATCGCCCCCCTCGCCGGCCTGCACGCGTCCGATTGGTCGTGGGGCGCGGCGTTCATCGATGTGGATTTGGACGGCTTCGAGGACTTGTTGGTCACCACGGGCCACCTGTTCGATATGCTGGACGACGACCTTGGAAAACGCATCGCCGCCGCCCCGAACCGCCCGCTCGTGGAGCGATTGCTCCTGGCATCCAGGCTGAACACGCCCTGCGTCGCTTTTCGCAATCGTGGGGATCGGACCTTCGAGGCCATGGGCGATGAGTGGGGGTTTAACTCGGTGGGAGTCTCTCATGGGCTGGCGCTGGCCGACCTGGACAACGACGGAGACCTGGACATCGTGGTCAACTCTCTGAACGCGTCGGCGGGAGTGTATCGGAACCTGAGCGCCGCTCCGCGAGTGGCCGTAAGGATCCTTGGGAAAGCTCCGAACACGCGCGGTATTGGAGCTCGCTTGCGGTTGATCGGAGGACCCGCGCCCCAGAGCCAGACGATCGGATGCGGCGGGCGCTATCTTTCCAGCGATGATACCCTGCGTGTCTTCGCGGCGGGATCGCTCTCAAATCTGATGACCCTGAGTGTCACCTGGCCGGATGGAAGCGTCAGCCAGGTCGCCGAAGCGCCAGCGAACACGCTCTGGGAGGTTGATGAGAGCCGCGCAAAGAAAGCCCCCGCTTCATCCCAGGACCGCCCTTCCGCCGCGGCGCCGCTGTTCGAGGACGTCTCCGACAGGCTGAAGCACGCTCACCAGCCGCGGGCCTTCGACGAGTTTGCCCGTCAGCCGCTTCTCTCGCGCCGGCTGGACACACTCGCGCCGGGCGTTGGATGGTTCGATCTGGATGGCGATGGACGCGACGACCTCATCATCGGTGGCGGCGGAGACGAATTCGTTCGAGTCTTCCACAATGAAGGCCGGGGACAGTTCCGTCCCGAAGGAAGCACTGCGCTTCCCGAAAGTTCCCTTGGCGCCGAAGCCACAAGCATCCTGGGCTGGCAAGGACTCGATGGGAAAAGATCCCTGCTGATCGGAGCCAGCTATTACAAAGGAGATCCCCGGGGAAAGAGCCCGGTGCTCCAGTATCAGCCTGAACTTCGGCCGGCGGTGGGACCGCTTCCGGAGTGGGTCGGAGTTCCAGGGCCGATGGCGATGGCGGATATTGATGGGGATGGGGATCTGGATCTATTCGTGGGAGGACGCGTCGTTCCCGGATTGTATCCCAAACCGGCGACCTCCGCCCTTTTCCGAAGGGAGCCGGGAGGATGGGTTCTCGATTCCCTGAACTCGCCCGCCTTCGATTCCATAGGTCTCGTGAGTGGCGCGGTCTTCACGGATTTGGACAACGACGGCGATCCGGATCTTGTTCTCGCGTGCGAGTGGGGCCCTTTGAGAGTTTGGAGAAACGACAGCGGTCGCCTCGTTGAAGCCACGCGCGAGCTCGGGCTCGAACGGTTTCGGGGATGGTGGAACGGGGTGACCGTCGGAGACTTCGATGGGGACGGAAGGATGGACCTCATCGCGTCCAACTGGGGTCGCAACTCCGCGTACCAGCGCTTCCTGCCGCAGGGAATCCGCGCGTACTTCGGCGATCTGGGAGGCCGGGGACAGTTTGAGTTCGTGGAAGCGTACAAAGAGTCGCCCAATGGAGCCTGGCTGCCATGGCGGGACCGGAAGACCCTCCTCCGATCAATGCCATGGCTCCAGGAGCGTTCCGCTTCCGCTGCGGACTACGCCTCGGCGACGTTGGAGGAAATCCTGGGAGCCCCCCTCCCGGCCTCCCCATTCCTCGAAGTGAACTGGCTCGACTCAACGCTGTTTCTCAACAGGACCAACCATTTCGAAGCCATTTCCCTTCCGTTCGAAGCTCAGTTCTCTCCGGCCTATGGCCTGTGCGTGGGCGATCTGGATGGCGACGGCCATGAGGACCTCTTCCTGGCTCAGAACTTTTTCGGAACGGAGGAGACCGTCGCGCGCCAGGATGGCGGACGTGGCCTGTGGCTGAAAGGAGAAGGCCATGGGAGGCTTTCGCCGGTAGGGAGCCTGAAGAGTGGCTTGAAGATCGACGGCGAGCAGCGCGGCGCCGCCCTCGGAGACTTCGACGAAGATGGCCGATTGGATCTCGTCGTCGCCCAACACGCGGGACCCACTCGTCTTTTCCTGAACCGCGGCGCCAAGCCCGGATTGCGGCTCCGCCTGATCGGACCTCCGGGAAACCCCGACGCCTTGGGAGCAACAGCGCGGGCACGAACCGCGAACGGCATCGGGCCGTCGCATGAGCTCCATGCGGGCTCCGGTTATTGGTCGCTGGACAGCGCGGTGTGCGTCATCACCGCGGAGGAGCCGATCCTCTCGCTCATCCTCAGGTTTCCGTGGCGCGCTCCCATCGAAGTGAAGGCGCCTTCGGGCGCGGCGGAGCTTCGGATCGACAGCGCCGGGCAGGTCCAGGTCATCCGCTGAGAACAGTGGCGACGAAAAAGGCGCCGAGCGCTTATCGCGCTCGGCGCCTGAACTCACCACTAACCCCGTACCCTTATCACCAAAAAGGCCTACTGACTCTGGAACAGCTGGAAGAATCCCGAGCCCTCGCTGGGAAGCCCCGACGTCAGCACGCGAAACACGCGCCGAGCCCCGACCAAAGTCGGATCCCCGGAAGGTGTCCAAGTTCCGCCGATCTTTGGAGTCGAGTTCAGCGCGAAACCAGCGTCGGGCAAATCCCAGCTCACCAGATAGGCGACATCTGCCGGGGTCGTCAGCACCCCGCCAGGGTCCTGTGCCCTAACAATCCACACATCCGGGTTCAGGTCGTCAGAGGAGAAATCATCCTCGATCACAACGCTATCGCCCTTCATGATTTTGATTCCAGAGATCACGGCCGACTGCCCCACGCGCGTGTCCGCATTCGGTTGGACTCCGAACATCGCGCTCATCCCCTTGCTCGTGGGCTCGTAGACCAGGCCTTCCTCCGCAGGCATCACGAGATCGACGCTCGTGTTGTTCGGGGCTGTGAGCGTGATGTCCGTCTCGTTCTTCATGGTGAGGGTCCAAGTGCCCAGCATGGAGGGAGCCCAGATCTCGCCGAGCACTCCCACGGGACCCGAGGCCGCGTTCGCCTGGGTCCGGTAGAGCATGGCGTTGCCGGCGGGTTCGTTGATCTTATGCAAGAAACGGGCTCTCGCCTGGGTCGTGCCGCCAGGTCCGGTCGCGTACTGGAATTCGATGAGGATCACGTTCGGATCGTCCCAATCTGGCGTGAGACCTTTCTTCGTGTCCTTGGAGAGGATGATGTGTCCCTGGAAACCAGCGTAGGTGTCCTTGCTCGGGAAATCCGCCCAGGTGATCGAGTAACTCATCGGCTCCTGATTCACCCACCAGAGTCCGTTCTCGAGAGTCTCGGACGGCGCGTAAACAATGTTTTGTCGCTGATAGGCCTGCCCAGGGGCGCTGGCGTAGATCGTCAGTCCAGGAGCGGGGGATTTCTTGATGGCGAGTGTGGGAGGCTTGGGTCCCCCGGTCTTCTGAGTGAACACAAAGTTATCAATGTAGAACGTGATCGGACCCAAGAAGCCGCCGTTGCCGTTCTGGATGAGGATCCCGCTCAAGGTTCCCTCCGTCGCAGGGATGGGGAATGTGATCGTCGTCCACTCTTTGCTGGACAGATTCACTCCGCCCAAGGGCGTCCCGTCGGGGCGCTTGAGCTCAAAATAGCCGTACTGGCCAGCGGCGGTGGGCACTGAGCTCTCATCGACCTTCACGTCGATGGAGACGGAAACGTAGTCAGAGCCAATGATCGGGGTGGTGAAGTTTTTGGAAATCACCATCTGCTCCCAGCCATCGTCCACGGGCGTAAAGCCATCTTTGTTGACCTTCAGGGATCCCGAGGTTGCGGATCCTCCCGCGTCCGTCGGGTCCCAGGTGACAATCGGCCCGCTGCCCCATGCGGCGCTCCAGCCGGATTTGTCATCCACCACGTCAAACGTGTCGATCACGGTCACGGGCGGCGGCGGCGCGTTGAAGCGGAGGTTGTCCATCTTGTAGGCGATCGGCCCCAGGAAGCCCCCATTTCCGTTTTGGATGATGATTCCCGTCAAGGTTTTCTCCGTGGGCGCTATGGGGAATGTGATGGTTGTCCAAGATTTCTTTGTCAGGTTGACGCCGCCCAGCGCGGTGCCATCGGTCCGCTTCAACTCGAAGTAGCCATACTGTCCCGCTGCCGTGGCGACGGACGAGTCATCGACTTTGACGTCCACGGACACAGACACGAAGTCCGATCCGAGGATAGGGGTCAAAAAATTGCGCGTGATGACCATCTGCTCCCACCCGTTGTCCTCAGGGGTGAAGTAGGTCGCCTCGACCCTAAGGGAGCCGGAGCCCGCGGACCCTTTGGAGTCTTCAGGGTCGAAGGAGAGCACAGGGGCCGTGCCCCAGGTTGCGGACCAGCCCGTGGTGGACGTATCAAAGGAATCGATGATGACGTCTGCTCGCAGACTCGTGGCGGACAGGATCAAGCCGAGCCCCAGACCGACGAGCGCGCCGTGATGTTTGAATCGTTTCATAAGTAGCTTTAGTTGTTGGTTGCCCTCCTGTTGAGTGGGCACAGCATCACAGCGCCTCGCAACAATCGGGATCACGGAACATCATTGTCAGAACGCTGAAGCGACGGCATGTCGTCAAAACTCACGACACGAATGCCCGGGCCGGGCAGAGGCGTCAGAGGTCGGGGAGATGGGAATAGCGGGCCACAGCCTGCGAGCGCGAGCGCACATGCAGCTTCTCGTAGATGCGGCGGACGTAGGTGTTGACCGTCGGAAGGCTGATGCCCAAGGCTTCGGCGATTTCCTTGTACAGGTAACCCCTTGCGAGGAAGTTCAAAACCTCCCTTTCCCTCGGCGACAGTCCTTCGGCTTCAGGGGAAGGGGGGTGCGCGGGATGCTGGAAGGACTGCACCACCTTCCGAGCGATGTTGCTGGTCATGGGCGACCCTCCGGCGTGGACCTCCCGCAGGGCTTGCAGGAGCTCCCCGCGCGGGGTCCGCTTCAGGAGATAGCCGGTGGCGCCCGCGGCCAGGGCCTCGAAGATGTGATCCGCGTCCTCGTAGACGGTCAGCACCACAAACTGCGCCTTGATCAGGACCGGCTTGAGACGGCGGATGCACTCGATTCCGCTCATGCTCGGCAGATTGATATCCATCAACACGACGTGAGGCGCTTCGGGAGGGAGCTTCGCGATCGCCCCCTCGGCGCTCGAGTGCTCTCCGACGCAAACAAACTCCGTCGTGCGATTGATCCATCCCGCCAGAATCTGGCGGGATGGGGTATCATCCTCAACAATCGATACAGGGATTCTCACACGGATATCAGTTCATCGCACGGGAGACAAGTTATAGGGCATGCGGGCTGTTCAGTGTTGTCATGAGTTTAGATGACACGTCAGTCTTCTCTCGTGAGTCGCGCGCTCGATCGCGAGGTTGAGCTCCGGCGGCGAGCCATCAAGCCCTCACCGAGTTCGGAAACGGAACCAACAACCGAACGCGAGTGCCGCAACCCGGCTCGCTCGACAGTTCGTAACCTCCTCCCATCTCCGACAGCCGCTGTCGCACGTTCCTGATCCCGTGGTGGGACGTCTCGCTCCCAGGCGCTCCCTCGGACCTGAGCGTCTGAGGGATCTCGAATCCTCTCCCATTGTCGACGACCTCCAGATCGAACGTCCGCTCGTCCACGCGGAGTGAAACGCGAACCTCGGTCGCATGCGCGTGTTTGGCGACATTGTTCAGCACTTCCTTGAAAGCGAGGAAGAGGTTGTGTCGAATCTCGGCTGTCAAAGGCAGCCCAGGGAGCTGCAGTGGAACGTCCAGGCGGCAGCGAATGCCGGCGTCGCGGAGAAACTGCTGCGCAAAAGTGCCCAGATAGGAAACCAGGCTATCGAGGCTATCGTGGAGCGGATTGACGGCCCAGACGATCTCATCCATGGCCTTGGTGAGCTCGCACGCGGTGGCATGGATGCGATCGATGTCGATCAGCGCGTTCTCCGGACGATCCAGGTCACCCCGGGCGGTCTGGCTCAGCAGGGTGATCCGGGTCAGGCTTGCGCCAAGGTCATCGTGAATGTCCTTGGCGATTCGCGCGCGCTCCCTCTCCACGGCCCGCTGGCGCTCCAACCGTTCCAGCTCGCGTCGATATCGGCGGCGCGTCGCCGCATAAACGATGAGGCCGACTCCGCCGAGAAGTCCCGCGCCCAGTGAAACGCGAAACCACCACCTCTCCCAGAACCGCGGCAATTGAGTGAAGCGGACGATCGCAGGCTGATCGCTCCACACTCCATCGCCGAGCGTGGCAAGCACACGGAAAGTGTAGTCCCCTGGCGCAAGGAATCCATAGCTCGCCATGGGCCTGGATCCTGACTCAACCCAGTCGGACTCCAGGCTATCGAGCCGGTATCGGTACCGAACGCGATCAGGCGCGGAGAACGCGGGGGCCGTGAACCGGAACTCGAATCGATGGTTCCCCGGCGGGACGCGCAGGATGGTCGCGTTGGGCGATGCCGGATTCCCTGTTTTGGGACCGGAGATCGGAAACGCGCTCCCATCCACGAGCATCTGCTCGACCAGCACAGGAGGCGCGAAGGTGTTTCGCTGCACGGCGCGCGGGTCCACCGACGCGGCGCCCTGAGTTGTGGGAAACCACAGCCGCCCATCGGGCGTTCGACACCCCGCCGGCTGCAAGCCGCCGGAGCATTCGGTCGACGTCATCCCGTCCGCCTTTCCATAGGAGTAAAAAGAGACGGTCTTGACGAGCCCATCGGCGCAACGAATCAATTCCTCCTTCCTGGCGCGGAGAATCCCCGCATGGGAACCGAACCACATGTAACCCAGGCCATCGTCAACGACGTGAGTGATGACGCTGTTGGGCAAACCCTGCGCCTCGCCAAGGGTCGCAAATCGTCCCGCTTTCATCCGACACAGCCCCGCCCCAAAAGTTCCGATCCACAAGGTTTGATCATCCTCCGGGTCAGGGCTGATCGCCCAAACATAGTCGCTGCTCAGGCCGTCGGATTGGGTCCATCGGCGCAACTCGCCCGCGTTCCATCGTCCGAGCCCGCCTCCCGACATTCCGAACCACGTGCTCCCGTCCCGGGTTTGCGCTACGGCGCGGACGTCGGGCCGGACCCAGTCTTCCGCCCACCGATCCACCTTGCCCTCGCGCAATCGAAGCAGGCCCTTCTGCGTCCCAATCCACAGGCTTCCGTCGGCGGCCGGACAAAGCGCCGTCATGGCGACCTGCTCCGCCGCCAGGCCCGGAGCGGGAACAAATCGTTCGCCCTGCAACTGGAACAGGCCATTCCCCCATGTGGCGGCCCAGACCGTTCCCGGGGGACCGGTCACAACGGACCACACAAAGAGGTTCTCGAGCCCGTCCCTTGTCCCGAACGAACGCCAGCGGCCCTCTTCCCAGCGCAACACGCCAGCCCCTTCGGTTCCGAGCCAGAGCGCGCCGGCCGGAGTCGCGTGAATCGAGAGAACCGTCCTCCCTTGGAGCTGCTCAGGGGGTTTCACCATGGACACAAAACTCGAGCGCGCGACGCACAGACCGCCGCCGGTTCCAATCCAAATGCTTCCTTCGCTGTCCTCGCCAAGGCATCGCACCCAGTCATGGTTGAGTCCGTTTGTGCGGGAGAACCGGAGCCATCGTCCCTCAGGCGTCAACGCGAAAACCCCCCGAGCCTGAGTGCCGACCCAAAGCACCCGAGAGCGACTCTCCCGCATGGCCGTGACATAATCCCCGCCCCAGGGCGCGTCGCGCCAGTCGAGCCCTGCTCCGCCCTGTTTCCTCTGGCCGAGTCGGCCATTGGCGGCGACCCACAGCCCGGAGCCGGAACGACCGGGACAGGCCTGCGTCAAAAACTCGCCGCGGGCGTTCAGATCCGGATCCAAACGGAGTCCTTCCGAGGTGATCGTGAACGCCTTTCCCCCATGCAGCAGGTAGAGCTGGCCATCGGCTCCGCGCGACAGCGAAACGCTCGTGGGCGACTTGATGGCCGGGTCCGGTGGAAACACGCGAAGATCCCGAAGCCGGACCACCCCCCCGCCCTGATGGAGCAACCAAACATCCCCATCCGGCGTCCCGGACAGAGCAATGATGTTCCCGCCAGACCAGTTTGTTCCCAGCGAAACGGGCTCGAACCGACCATCAGCCATGCGGGAAAGCTCGCCGCCATCGTGCCCGATCCAGAGAACGCCTTGCTGATCCTCGGCAAGGCAGGTGATACGGCTGCTGTGGAGGCCCGGCGTGTTCGCGGTGTTCATCACCGTAAACCGCGCGCCGTCGAAGCGGACGAGGCCATTGTATGTGCCCAGCCACAGGTAGCCATCTCGCGTCTGAACCACGGCGGTGCAGTGGTTTTGCGGAAGGCCATGTTCGGTCTGCCAAGTCTGGAAGGAAAACCCGCCCAACTCGCCGCTGCCGCCAAGCGGCGCGTTCGCTCCAACCGCCAGATCACCCGAGGCCAAGGCGCAGAGCCAACCGAGGAGGCGGCAGCGTTGGAGCAACCGTGAGAGCAAAGGCATGTCCTCTTATAGGAGGTCCAAATCGGGAAAGCAAAACCAAGAAGCCGACGTCGGCCCGGACGCGGGCGGCGATAGAACGCTCTTCAGGGCGGTTGGTTGAGCGAACACAGCGGCGCGGAGATTCCAATCAACAGAAGCGTTTCCTCAACGAACGCCGTTGACGATCGACGGCAGCGGCTCGCCGTGAACAGCGGCCCGAGCCAGATGGGCGGCGGACTCCCTGAGCTTCTTGACCGCGGGCACGCTGCATGAAGCAATGTGAGGCGCGAGAATGACGTTCGGCATGGAGCGGATGGGATGTTCCTTGGGAATCGGCTCGGGATCGAACACATCCAAAGCCGCCGCGCTCAGCCGCCCGCTGCGCAGGGCTTCCGTCAACGCGTCGGAATCGGCCAGATCGCCTCGGCCGACGTTGATGAAAATCGCGCCTCGCTGGAGCTTCGCGAAAGTCTCGCGGTTCATCATCCGGCGCGTCTCCGGTGTCGACGGACAATGCAGGGTGAGAACGTCGGCGCCCGCAAGCGCCGCGTCAAAACCCACAGCGCGGGCGCCCTCGCCTTCGATGACGTCAGGCGCAACCATCGGATCGAACACCAACACGGCGCACTTGAACGCCCGCAGCCGCCTCGTCACCTCCCGCCCGATTCGCCCGAACCCAACGACGCTCACGGTGAGATCGCGAAGGGCCTTGATGTCGGACAAGGCGGTCGCCAAGCCCCACTGTCCCTCGCGAAGCGCTCGCGCGTGCGGAACCACCTGGCGCGTCGAGGCGAGGATGAAGGCGAGGGTTTGGTCGGCGACCTCGTCGACGCAGTAGTCCGGGACGTTGCACACGGGGATTCCCCGCTCGCGGGCTGCGTCAAGATCCACGTTGTCCACGCCGATGCCGTAGCGAACGATCGCGCGCGCCTTCGCCATCGCCGACACCACGGAGCGGTTCACTCGGGCGAACTGCGTGATCACCGCGTCGGCGTTCCCGCAAAGCTCGATCAGCTCGGTCTCGCTCCGGCACTGTCGCGCGACAACCTCGATCCCCGCCTCCCGGAGTATGGCCTCCTCAACGCTAAGGTCGGGAAAAGTCCAATCCGTGATCGCGACGCGGGGTGATGATGAGCTCATGGCCATGGTTTCGACGAACCGCGACCAGTCGCGGGAGGCATTTCTGATTGACGGTCGACCGCTCACTTCTAAGACTGTCGACATGCCTCTTGCCAGCGCAATTTACGCCCCCGCCACGCGCGCTTCGATCCTTCGGATCCAGGCGCGACCTTCGGCGTGGACAAGCGGCGGCGGCCTGAACTCTCCATGAAAGCCTCCTCATTCCTCCTTGCGGTCGCGCTCACGCCTCTCCTCCACGGCGCAAGCGCGACGGCCGCCGACTCTTCGCCCGGGCATCGGCTGATGTTTTTCGAGTACGGGAAGGGACCCAACCGGCTGATCGAACTCGACGCGGCGGGCAAGGTGATCTGGGAGCACAAGCCTCCCAGCATCGCGGTCATCTTTCAGGTCCTGCCCAACGGAAATGTGCTCTACGCATACGGCGGCAAGCCCACCGGCGTTCGTGAAGTCACTCGGAAGGGCGACGAGGTTTGGAGCTACGTCAGCCAGTGCCCGCAAGTCCTCGGCTGCGAGCGATTGCGCAACGGCAACACCTTGGTCGCCGAGCAAGGGCCCTGCCAGGCCGTGGAAGTCGACTCCAAGGGCAGGGTGACGCGTGTCACGCCGCTGAAAACGACTGAGAAAGGCTACCACCTCCAGGTCCGGAACGTTCACAAGCTGCCGAATGGAAACATCCTCGCCGCGCACGAGGGGGAAGGCGCCGTGCGGGAGGTGGATCCCGTTGGCGCGTTGGTCTGGGAATACACCGGGGTGGAGAACGCGGGCGACGCGCAGCGACTTCCCAATGGCAACACCCTCATCTCCTGCGGCACGCAGAAGCGCGTCCTCGAAGTCACCCGAGACAAAAAGATCGCGTGGGAGTTCACGGCGGCGGACGCTCCCGACCTGAACATCACCTGGGTGTCCAGCGTTCAACGACTGAAGAACGGGAACCTGCTCGTTGGCAATTTCCTCAGAGGCCAGGAGGGAAAGGGCGCGCATGCCTTCGAGGTGACGCGCGACAAGAAGGTGATCTGGAAGTGGGAAGACCATAGCCTCATCCAATCCCTGACCACCGTTCGCGCCGTGGACTAATACCGCCCGCCCGGCAACTCGAACCGCATCATTCATGAAACTTTGGCCTTTTTCCCTCCGCTCCACCCTTCCCCTCCTGGTCTTTTGCATGGCCCGCGCCTTGCCCTGCCCGGCGGCCGATTTCGAAAAGGAAATCCGTCCGTTGATGAAGGAGTATTGCCTGGGCTGCCATTCCGCCGAGAAGCACAAAGGCGATCTCGATCTGGAGCAGTTCAAGTCCCGGAGCGAAATCCTGAAGCAGCCCAAGGTGTGGCAGGGGGTGATTGAGCAGCTGGGCCTCGGCGAAATGCCACCGAAGGAGAAGCCGCAGCCGACGCCAGCGCAACGGGACTCGCTCGTGAACTGGGCGGGGGCAATGCTCGACGAAATCGCGCTCGCCCGCGCAGGGGATCCGGGCCCCGTCGTGCTACGGCGCCTTTCGAACGCAGAATACACTTATACCCTCCGCGATCTCACTCGCGTGGCGTCGCTCGATCCCGCCAAGGAGTTTCCCACCGACTCCGCTTCGGGCGAAGGATTCATGAACGTCGGGAACTCTCTCGTGATGTCCCCTTCCCTGCTCACCAAGTATCTTGACGCCGGAAAGGGCGTCGCCGGCCACGCGGTTCTTCTACCCGATGGATTGCGCTTCTCCCAGAGCGCCTATCAGCGCGACTGGACAGAGGAAGCCCTCGCGGCCATTCGAACATTCTACGGCCGGTTCACGATCAACGGCGGCGGCAGCGCGGTGAACCTGCAAGGGATCCGTTTCGACACCAAAGATGGCGGGGTGATCCCCCTGGAAAAGTATCTCGCCGCGACCCTCAAGAGCCGCGACGCCCTCCAATCCGGCCGCATGACGCTTGCGGAGGCGGCCAAGGCGCAAGGCCTGAACGTCAAATACCTCACGACCCTCTGGAATGCGCTGACCAACGCCACGCCGTCGCTCCTGCTGGATCCGCTGCGCGCGCAGTGGCGCTCCGCGAAAACGGCGGACGCCGGCCGACTGGTCATCAGCATCGCCCAGTGGCAGCAAAGCCTCTGGCGATTCACCACAGTGGGACACATTGGCAAGCGCGACGGCCCCAAAGCCTGGCAGATGCCGGTGACGCCGCTCGCCGAGGCCCGGGAAGTGCGTCTGAAGAATCTCGACGCGGGATCTGGCAAGGACGTGACCCTGTATCTGACGACCTCCGACGCGGGCGACGGCAACCAGAATGATTTCGCCGTCTGGGAGAATCCTCGTCTCGTGGCGCCAGGCCGGCCGGATCTCGCTCTGCGCGACGTGAGAGCAGCGCTCGACGCGCTGACGTCGCACCGCGAAAAGGCGTTCTCCAGCGCTGTCGAATGCCTCGCCGCCGCGTCGAGCGTCTCCGGGTCCCTCGACCGAGACGGCGTGGCGCGACTGGCCAGGGACCGAGGGCTGGATCCCTCCGCGCTGGGAGCCTGGCTGGAATGCCTGGGCATCGGGACGGGCGACGCGCGCATAGACGCCCACATGACACAGAAAATGGAGAGCGCCCAGAGCTACGACTTCATCAAAGGCTGGGTTGGCGCGGACGCGCTCAGCGCGCTGGCGAACTCCTCGGATCAGCACGTCCGCGTCCCCGGAAACATGAAGCCGCACGGCGTGGCCATGCATCCCTCCCCAAAGCTCAAGGCCGTCGCCTCGTGGCGAAGCCCGGTTGCGGGGACCCTGAGGGTGGAAGGCGCGGTGCAGCACGCGCATCCGGAGTGCGGGAATGGCATAGCCTGGTCCGTGGATTTGCGTCGCGGCCCGACGCGACAGCGCCTCGCGGCGGGCGTGTCCCAAGGCGCGAAGGAAATCAAGTTCGGGCCCTTCGAGAACCTGGCCGCGCGCCCGGGCGACGTGGTCTCCCTCGCGATCAGCCCGCGCGACGGCAACCATTCCTGCGATCTCACGGCGGTGGATCTGCGGATCACCGACGGCCCCCGCGTCTGGGATCTCGCCCAGGACATCTCCCCCAACATCCTTGCGGGCAATCCTCATGCGGACAGCCTTGGAAACCCGAATGTCTGGCACTTTCATAGCGAGCCCGACGCGGGCGGCGCTTCGGAGCCGGCTCTTCCCGCCGGTTCTCTTCTAGCGAAATGGCAATCGAGCGGCAGTCCGGACGAGAAGCAACGCCTGGCCCAGGGCATTCACAGTCTCCTGGTGGGGGGGGCCGCGGGCCTCGCACAGGATTCGCCCGACGCCATTCTGCGCCGCCAGCTCACATCGCTCACCGGTCCCCTGCTCCGCGGCGCGCTGGGCGATCTAGGGCGTCAGCCCCCCGCGGACGCCGCCTCTTCAAACAGGACGAGCTGGGGCCTCGATCCGGCTCTTTTCGGAAAGCATCCCGACGGAATCGCCAAAGTGAGCGACACGAGCCTTTGCGTGCGCGCGCCGTCCGTGATCGAAGCGCGGCTGCCAGCCGATCTCGTCGCGGGATGCGAGTTCGTCGCCACCGCGTCCCTCCACAAAGGAGCCGGAGAGGAAGGGAGCGTCCAGATGCAGGCGCTTACGACAAAGCCTCCCTCGCTGGCGCTCGCGGCGGGAACCGTCAAGGAACAAGGCGGAAAAGGAACCTGGTCGGATGGAGAGAGGCCCGTCGTTTCAGACTCCCCCATTCTCGTCAACAACGGCAGCCGCGCGCAGAAGCGGATCGAGGCGGATTTTGACGCCTTCCGGCAGCTGTTCCCAGCGGCGCTGTGCTACACCAAGATCGTCCCGGTGGACGAAGTTGTGACGCTCACCCTTTACTATCGCGAGGATGACGCCCTGCGTCGGCTGATGCTCGACGAGAGCCAGACCGCCGAACTGGATCGGCTTTGGTCCGAGCTGCATTACGTCAGCCATGACGCGCTCAAGCTCGTGGACGCCTTCGAGCAGCTCTGGCAATTCGCGACGCAGGACGCGGATCCCAGCGCGTTCGAGCCGCTGCGCGAGCCGATCAAGAAGCGCGCCGAGGAATTCAAGAAGTGGCTGACGGACACGCAGCCCGCCCACCTCGACGCTGTGCTGAAGTTCGCGAACGAGGCCTACCGGCGTCCGCTGGTCGAGACGGAGAAAACCGAGCTCCGAAGCCTGTATCGCAAACTCCGAAGCGAGGACATGTCGCACGATCAAGCCATTCGGCTGACCCTCGCGCGAGTCTTCGTGGCCCCTGCCTTCCTCTACCGGGCTGAGAAGGCCGCTCCGGGCGATCAACCAGGGCCGGTGAGTGATTCCGAAGTCGCCACCCGGCTGAGCTATTTTCTCTGGTCCACCACGCCCGACGGCGAGCTCCGCGCTCTCGCCGACAGCGGGAAGCTGCGTCACCCCGATGTCCTCGTCGCGCAGGCGCTTCGAATGCTCCGCGACCCTCGGGCGCGTCGCCTGGCGACGGAGTTCGCCTGCGCCTGGCTCCATGTTTACGGATTTGACGAGCTGAGCGAAAAGAGCGAGCGACACTTCCCCACGTTCACCGGGCTGCGGGGCGCGATGTATGAAGAGACGATCCGATTCTTCACGGATGTCTTCCAGCGCGACCGATCCGTCTTGGACATCCTCAACTCAGACGACACCTTCGTGAACGAGGATTTGGCGAAGCACTACGGCATTGAGGGAGTGAAGGGCGCTGAATGGCGAAAGGTGGACGGCCTGCGAAAGCTGGGCCGCGGCGGGATCCTGGGCCAGGCCTCAACGCTCGCGAAACAGTCCGGCGCCTCGCGCACCAGCCCGATCCTGCGCGGCAACTGGGTGGCCGAAGTGCTGCTCGGGGAAAAGCTCCCCCGTCCGCCCAAGGATGTGCCCCGCCTTCCCGAAGATGAGGCCACGGAGACGCTCACCGTGAGGCAGCTTACAGAGAAGCACAGCACGGATCCAAAGTGCTACGGATGTCATCGCCGGATTGATCCTTACGGATACTCCCTGGAAGCCTTCGACCCCATCGGGCGGTTCCGCGAGCGCGACCTGGGGGGCCGATCGATCGATACACACGCCAAGCCGATGGACGGCGCCGAGTTCGAAGGCATTGACGGACTCCGGAACTATCTTCTGACGCAGCGCCTCGACGGATTCCTGAAGCAGTTCTGCCGAAAGCTGCTGGGGTACTCGCTGGGGCGAGGCGTGCTGGTGTCCGACGGGCCGCTCATCTCCGAGATGCGCGCGAAGCTGAAGTCGGAAGGCTACCGCGTCAGCGCGGCGGTGGAGGCGATCGTTCGCAGCAAACAGTTCCGGGAGATCCGTGGCGGGAACATGGTTGTCGACGACTAGCGTCCGATCACGAATCCCGCGTTCGCCCAATCCGCGAAGTCCTCGCGCGACCCGTCGCCGGCGTCCATCGCCGCCAAGCTGATGATCTGGGCGCCCGTGGGAATCTCGACGTCGAACCTCCACGCGGGCGAGAGAACTCGCATCACCGCACTCGCGGCGGCCTGCTTTCCGTCGATGAAGACCTTGAAGACCACGCTAGGATACCTCGCGAGATTGGAACCGTTGCTGAGGCGGATGAGGTTTTCGTCCGCGCCCGCCAGGGCGACGAAGCGCTTGTACTCGGGCTTAACGGCATACACGAGTTCGCAGGGCGCATGGACGCCCATGCCCCGGGCATAGGTCTGCCGGTTGATCCTCAGGTCTTCCCCGAGATTCGATTTGTCCTTCTGCGGCGGTTTCGTGAGACCGGAGTAGCGCACAACGCCGCCGTAAGTGTGGCCGAATCCGACGCTGCGGACAGGAGAGAGGTCGCCGATGAACACGTCGGGAAGGGGCGGAGCGGGGCCCATCCGATAGAACGCGCCCTCCGATTCCAAACAGACCGCCCGACGCCCGCGAAACGCCGTGGCTCGCAAACGCGTCGTTTCGGCGACCGCGAACGGATGGGAGTAAAGCGGCGAGATTTCCGTGGGCTGCGATCCGTCGAGGGTGTAGCGAATCTCGGCGTTCGATTGCAGGGGGGCGGTGAGCGTGACGGTGATGGGCTTCTCGAAGAGGTGGGGACGCATGGAGGTTCCCCAGGGCGCCACTCGAACCGGATCCACGATCCAACCCGCGTCCCACTTCCCCAGCTTCATCAGCTCCTCCTGGAATTGAATGGTGGGGGCCAGGTGCTTCTCAAAATGCTCCACGACCTGCGCCGTGTTGAGATCGGGGGTGAATCCGCGCGTCGGATCGTAGCCAGGATGAGCATCCGTCATGTCGCGCGCCAGGACGCATCGAAGTCCCGCGGTCTTCATGGCCTTCAAGCCCATCGGCTTTCCCAGCAGACACACCTGCGTGTGGAAGCCGACATAGATGAGGTGGGTGATCCCCCTCTGCTTGCAGATGGAGTAGACCTCCGCCTGAGTGTCCGGCATGAGGTCGGCGTCTCCAATGCGAAGCCCGGGATGCATCCCGTCCCATCCGTAGTTCCCGGCGCAGCGCTCAGGTCCGCAGGCGCAACCGCCGGCGTCGGGCACAGGGGGACAGGAGACGTTTACGACGCTCGGAACCGGAATTTTCGGCAAAGCAAAGATGGCCTCGCGCTGAGGATATCCGACGTAGTTATCCACCACGTCGCTGGGGCATAGCATGACCGTCATTCCCAGGTCGCGAGCGGCCTCGAGAGCCTTGTTGATCCGCGGCACGAACGCGTCGACCCGCATGGTTGCTGTCTTGCACCAGTGGTAATTCCAGACATCCACGGCAATAACGCCCACATGCCGAGGGTCGACCTTCTCCGTCGAGAGAACGATCGCGCCCGTGGCGGGATCCCGTGTTTGAAGGGTCAGTGAAATCTCCTGCGACCGCCCGACGAGCGCAACGAGAACGAACAAAGCGAGGGCGAAGACAAAACGCATGGCTATTCTTTCGGCTTTCCCGCGGCGAGCGAGGCGATTGAGTTTGTGGAGAATCGGATGCGGGCGAAGCACTCCGGGACATGCGAATCCCAGACCGCGTGGCGGGTCCACACCCAGCCGCCGGAGTCCTTGGAGGGCGGGGCCTCCTTGTAGGAGTTGAAGCGGGAGAAATCCATGCGCCACTCGTCGCCCTCCCTCGGAGGCAGCGACCGCTCCTCAGCCTTGGCGAGCCACTCCAGGCCCTTCCATGGAAACGCGAGCTCCACGGTCCAGCCGCGGTCGCGGTCGTCGTCCTTGTTCACGGTCCCGTCTATGGAGACGGCAGTTTGTTTTCCAGGAAAGCTCCAGCTGAACTGCCCGAGCCTCCCGCCGCGCGGATGATTCTTGAATCCGACGCCGTTGAACGGTTGCAGCTTGTTCCGGGCGAATTCGGGAGCCTGGGAGAACCCGCCCTTCTCGTATGAATCCCCCCAGATGAAGAAGACCTCGTAGCAGGTGTTGAAGGCGTTGATCTCAAATTCGTAGTACGCGTCGCGGCCAGCGATGAAGAACTCGACGTCGTTGTCGTAGTAGATCGGATCGTTGTGCCGCGTGAATTTGGCGTGAACGAGGGGCTCTTCGATCTGGTAGGCGACGTAAAGATTTTCGTCATCCCAGACCACCATTGCATGCGTGTCGTGACGAGTCGCGCCGCCGCTGAGGATGTCCACGAAGCGCGGAGATTTCGGCGCACGAGACCATGTGGGCTCCTCCAGCTTGCCGTCCACGAGGATAGGGCCATCAGCGCGATAGGCCGTGTAGCGAGCGACCTCGTTTTCCGGGCAGGGGAATCTGGAATGGTTCGTTGGCAGGGCCGCGACATCCGCGGCGAGGACAGGCGACGACGCGGCAAATCGGAGTGCGACGCTGACGCTGACGCAAGCGGCAATCCTCGCGAAGGGCGGCGCCACAGGAGAGAGAAGAGATGGCATTCGTCCTCCGGATAGTGATTTTTGCCCTTCCGGGCAATCCTAATTGCCATTCGGTTCTTCAGCTCTTTGAGACAACGCATCCGAAGCTGTGAGCGTAAATAGAGAGGCCGGGCTTTCGCCCGGCCTCTTATGAGACTCATCTGGTCGCCCGCTGGCTGATCGCGTCGGCAATCAGGCCCAGCGAGGTGGATTCATTACTACGGCGTGCGGAGCCGGAAGAAGAGGGCCGCTCCGCCATTCGCGTCCACATCCGCGGAGCCCGCCGCGCCGGGGACGTCGGTCCACGGTCCCAGGACTGTCGGCGCGCTCTGGAGCACTCCGCCGGCCGCGGGATATGTGAGCGTGAACTTGCCATCCGTGACAGCTCCCACGCTGATCCTCGGCCGGGCAACGTCCGGAACAAACATGAGGTAGTTGTAGTCGAAGTTACCCGGGAGCACCGACAGGCGCAGCGTGATCGGGCCGTCAAGGTCAAGGGTGACTTCCTGCCCGTTCTGACGGAGCGGGATAAACACGAACCCATCCCAGTTTCCAGTCGTTGGCGCGTCGAACGTTCCGAGCGAGGCAGTCTTCTGATCGCCCTGGGTCGGATCGCTGGTCACCTTCGAGAGGTCGGCATGGATGTCGGCGCCGCCGGAGGCGAGGCGCGCGTACGGGTGATACTTACCCTTCGGGAAGCTGCGGGTGTAGTTGTACCAATCGCCCACATCATTCCAGCCGACTTTGAAGTCGGAGATGGCGTCGAAACCGGGCCGGTCGCCGGCGCCGGTGCGATTCGCGTCATTGAGCTCTGTGATGTTGACGTTCGGACTTTCGCCATGGCGATACTTGTCCGAGTCATTCCCGCCGCCGGGCTGCGAGTAGTCGACCAAATGCACGGCGCCCTTCCCGTCATAAAGACCCTTGCTCGAGAAGTCGTCGGCGAAGGATTGTCCGCCGTCATAGTTGAAGTCCTCGGCCTCAATGAAGAGGTTGTCGGTGTTGTACGGCTCGCCCCAGCTCCAGCTGAAGCTCTGCGTGCCGGCCAAGCCGTCATCGCCCCACTCCACCGTCGCGGTGTGTCCGATCGGGCGCGTGACCACGGACTCGATGTAACTGATCTCCGCGCCAGTGTCGGTGTCGGTGATCGTTGAGAGGCCGGTCACATTCACACCGTCCACCGTGAGGTGGATCGAGGAAGCCTTGACAGAGGAGTCCTGGTCGCGAAGGACGACCTTGACTTCGGACCCGTGCGTCACATAGGTGCCATTCGCCGGCGCCGCGGAAACCAACGTCGACTTGATCACCTGGACGTCCGCGGGAACGAACGCGATGTAGTTGTAGTCAAGGTTGCCCGGACGCACAGTAAACCGGATCGTTGTTAATCCGTTCAAACGAACGGAAGCCAGCTCTCCCAAGTCATTGCGAAGCGGCACGGTGTGGAACACATCCCAATTGTGCGTCGCGGTGGCATCAATGTTTCCGAGCGGCTCAATTGTTTGGTCGCCAGCGGTTGGGTCGCTCGTGACCAAGTCGATTCTGGCATGCTCATCGGACCCGCCGGACGCAAGCCGCGCATAGATGTTGTAACGAACTCCGGGAAGCGGTCCACCGCCAGCAGGGAACGTCCGAGTGTAGTTATACCAATCGCCCGCGTCGTTCCATCCGACAATGTAGCTCGCGTTGTTCAGGCCCAGGCCCCGCTGAGCGGAGTCGGTGCCGAGCTTGCCCGCCGCGACGCCCGTAGGCCCGCGGTAGATATTCTGCTCGTTGCCGCCCGGATCATGGTAGTCGATCTCCGCCACCGCGCTCTTGCCGAGCAAGCCGCCGTTCGGATCGCCGAACTCGGGGTGCTGTCCCGGGTTCTCGAGGCCGCCGTCATCGCTGTAGTTGAAGTCCTCCGCTTCCACGAAAAGGGTGTCGGAAGTGAAGTCTTGAACAGAGAACGACCATTCGAAGGACTGAGCGTCGGCCGTCGGGGTATCATCATCGGTAAAGGACACCTTCGCCTTGTGCGAGGAGCCCACTGCGAAGCGCGAAGGCACCTTGAAGGAGATCTCAGCTCCATCGTCGGTGTCGACCACTGTCCCGGCGACGTCAGCGCCATCGACGGAGAGCTTCATTGTCGAAGCCTTCACGGCGGTGTCGCCATCGAAAACAACAACCTTCACCAGCGGGTCACGGATATTGAACGTCGAATCGACCGCCGGCGACACAGTGGCGATCGTCGGACGGAGCGTCGGACCAGCCGTCGGAACGAAGGCCAGATAGTTGTAGTCAAGATTGCCAGGCATGACGGTGAAACGCAGAGTCGTCACTCCGCTCAAACGGATTTGGGCATCCTCGCCCTTCGAGTTGCGGAGAGGAACGTAGCTGAAGGTATCCCAGTTGTGGGTGGCTTCGGCGTCGAAATTGCCCAGATCCAGGGTCGTTTGGTTCGGTGTGGTGACATCGCCCTTCACTTTGCTGAGGACGGCGTGCTCGTCCGCGCCGCCCGAGGCGAGCCGCGCGTAGATCTTGTACTTCTGCGGGGCGCCGAAGTCGCGGGTGTAGTTATACCAGTCACCCGGGTCGTTCCATCCCAGGATGTAGTTTTCCGTGATGGTGTTGGCTCCGCGAGCGGCATTGTCGGTTCCAAGCTTTCCAACGGCCACGCCGGTCGGAGCGCGGTAAATGTTCTGCTCGTTGGCGCCCGGATCGTGGTAGTCGACGTCCAGAACGCCGTTCTTGCCCTTCAAAGACGCGTCGGCATCGCCGAAGTTGGCGTGCTGACCGCCGTTGCTCAGGCCATCATCGTCGCTGTAGTTGAAGTCCTCAGCCTCGACGAACAGAGTGCCGTCGCCGATCGGATCCACAGAGAACTTGACCGAGGCCTGGATCGCGGCAGGCGTGGCTTCGTTGTCCTTTGCGCTCAGCACAACGGTGTGGCGGGATCCGTGATCCCAAGGAGCGACCGGGGTGAAACTCACCACGGCGACGCCAGCGCCCGGGGTCACCACAGGACTAACGGCGACGCCATCCACGGTCAACGCCACGGAGGCGATGTTCAAGGCGGCGTTGTCATCGGTGATGGTGAACTCCAGCCCTTGAGTCGTCGGAAGCCAGTCGAAGCTGAGCGCGGCGTCATCCGCCGTGGGAAGCTGCTTGGACGCATCCGAGGGAGACGTGAAGGTGATAACCGGCCGAGGGTCGTGAGGAACCAGTTGAACCGCGTTGAACGGCGCGCGCTGCGTGCCGCCGAAGCCCCAGCCGTTGGCTGTGCTGGCGACAACCCGGATCGAGTCTCCGGTCAGGCCGTGCGGGACCCGGAGCACCATGAATGTGCCCCTATCGGCGTGATCTACACCCAGGTCGTGCGAGTGCTGGGTGGGGTTGGTGGGACCGTCGCCGAAGAGAGGGTCGGCCAGGGGGGTGTCGTCGGTAGCGCGCAGCTGATAGCCACCGCCGCGGGCTGGCACGCCTCCCAAATGATAGACAACGACGTCATAGCCAGCGCTTGCAAGCTCCGCAGGAATGCTTGTGATGTCCACCGTTGTCGTGGAAGGAGCGCCGGTGTCGAGATAACCCAGCATGAGGGCGCGATCGCCGCTGCCAGCGGGAAACTGGTTATTCTCTTCGCCGCGGCCTGTGCTGGACCACGTGTTCGGACAGGTCCAGGTCACGGCGGCCGAGCTGGGAATGGAAAGACCGTTGCTGTCGAGGTTGAGGTTCTCAACGGTGCCCGCTTTGGTGGTGAGGCTGTTCCAGTTGGCCTGCACGAAGGATGGTGCGCCCGCTGTTTGATCCGCGGCGAGAGTGCCAGCGTTGGAGACTTCGTCGGCGCCGAAATTGATGCCGAGACTGAGGCCCCCGGTAAACGCGCTGGCCGCCTGCCCCGTGCACATCAGTGCGACAAGATAGGAGGGGATGATGAACTTCTTGGGAAACATAGGATGGCGTAGGTTGTTTCTAAGACTGCTTAGCGACTATGTCAGTTTATCCCTCTTCCGCCTATTTCACCGAGTCTGCGCACGATACGCGCGACGTAAGCATGGATCCGATGCACCGCATGCAAGACAGAGATGCCAGGCTGATTTGGGTAAGGAAACTCTTAGTCGATTTGCGAAACAGAGTCAAAGGAATTGTGGTTAAAATAAACAAATTGGGGCCGGGATGGAGAATTCGTGGCGTCGGACCCCCTCATCACTCCTTCCCAAGTGACTCAAAACTGTCCATAAATCCGCCGGCCGAGAGCCCGTGTCCCCATGCGGGACGGACTCCGTTGCCGCCCCTCGCCATTCCACATCTCAGCCTCCACCGTCTTCGGCCCCGCAGCTGCGGCGGCCGCGTCGAACGCAGGGCGCCATGCGGCATCGCTTGAACCCCGAGGGCGGGCCGAATAGCCTCCCTTTCACATGTCGTCCGTCAACAGCCCCGAATCGCAGCCCGGATCCCCCGGCCCCGAGCCCTCGCCGCGCTCATCCAAACCCTTCCCGGTGGAAGCGGGCATCCCTGAGGCCGAGTTCCTTTCGCGATTAGAAGCGGCTGCGGATGTGCTCGAGCGTCTGGAGGCGGACGCAACCCTGCTGGCGCCGGTTCCCGATGAGCTGAGACAACGACTGCTGAAAGCCGCGGGCAAGGTCTTTTCGCCTGACGTGCGCGACCGACGCCGTTTCCGCAAAGCGAAGCTGCGACATCAGAAATCAAAGCGTCAGGCCCAGATGGACAAGGCTCTCGAGACAACAGGGATCCGGAAACTCCGAAGCAAACCCGTTTTCACAACGCCCAACTATCCATCGCCGCCCCAACTCCCGCCGACGGGGATGACCGAAGGCGACGACGCTCGTGAGCTTCCGGAGGAGCAGAACTGCTACATCTGCAAGAAGGACTATTGTGAGCTTCATCACTTCTACGATCAGCTTTGCCCTCGATGCGCCGAGCTCAACTTCCGCAAGCGGACGGAGCTGACCGACCTTCGGGGTCGGCTGGCGCTACTGACCGGCGGGCGGGTCAAGATCGGTTATCAGGCGGGGATCAAGCTGCTGCGCTGCGGAGCGCGACTGATCGTCGCCACCCGCTTTCCGCGCGACGCCGCGGCTCGATACGCGGCCGAGCCCGATTTTGAGGCCTGGGGAAATCGACTCGAAGTGTTCGGCCTTGATCTGCGCCATACACCAAGCGTCGAGGCGTTCTGTGGCCACCTGCTCAACACTCAGAGCCGGCTGGACTTCATCATTAACAACGCGTGCCAGACCGTTCGCCGCCCCCCCGACTACTACGAGCACATGATGACGCTCGAAGCGGGCCCGCTGGACAGGATGACGGAGCGGGCCCGCCGGCTCCTCGGGTCCTACGAGGGACTTCGCCGGTATCACATTTTGCCTGAAGGGGCCGTCACCGCGCCGCTCGATGGGAAGACGCCCGCCTTAAGCGGATTGGCGCAATCGGCGGATCTCTCGCAGCTCCGGATGTTACCCGAGGAGCTCGACGACCAGGGGCATCTTTTTCCCGAGGGACGGTTGGACAAGGACCTTCAGCAAGTGGATCTGCGGGACCGGAACTCCTGGCGATTCACGCTGGCTGAAGTTCCGACCGTGGAACTGCTCGAAGTGCACCTCGTGAACGCCGTCGCGCCTTTCATCCTCAACGCGCGGCTCAAGCCCCTGATGCTCCGAACGCCCGAGCGGGACAAGCACATCGTCAACGTGTCCGCGGTGGAAGGTCAGTTCTATCGCAAGTTCAAGACCACGCGGCACCCGCACACCAACATGGCGAAGGCGGCGTTGAACATGATGACCCGAACCTCGGCGGCCGACTACCAGGCCGATGGCATCCACATGAACAGCGTGGACACAGGCTGGGTGACGGACGAGGACCCGGCCCAGATCGCGGAGCGAAAAGTTCGTGATCACCGGTTCCATCCCCCGCTTGACATCGTCGACGGCGCCGCGAGGATCGTGGATCCCATCATCTCGGGGTTCAACTCCGGCGATCACCTCTGGGGCCAATTCTTGAAAGACTATGCGACCACGGAATGGTAGCGACAGATGGAACCACGCGGTTCGCGCGATCTACCTGGGGGTGCTTCTGTTGTGCGTCGGACCGCGGGGCCTGAGAGCTGGCGACGCGCCTGCGTCGGACCCTCTGAAGGATATGCCGATCGTGGACATCCACACCCACACCTTCAACGCGTACTTTCTTCCGCTTGAGAACATCATCCTGGGGCGACGCGACGCGCTGCCGCCGCTGACATGGCTTCTCAGCGATCGCGGAGCGCGGGAGCTGGCCCACAGCATCCTGGCGATCGCAGACGAGAACGAACTCTCAGGCGGCAACGCCGGGGTGAGAAGGAGGTCGGCCCAGGATCCGAAGGTCGCGGCGGCGGAATCGGCTCAACGCGCCGCGGACCATTACAACCTGGAGCATCCCGAGGAGAACAGGACCAGGCGTCAGATGCAAAACGCCTCGGCGCACAAACTCGTGGAAAACGCCCTGGCTCGCCGCGCGAGGCTCCAGAGCGCGCGTCGCCTGGGACCCGGACAGCTCCTGTGGTTGCGGGTGCTTCGATCCCTCATGCGCCATGCCGACCGCGATCCGGATGACTCGCTGGCCGCATTCGGCGAATTTGTGGAGCGGCTCACCCTCCCCGAAGAAAAATTGGTGACGCAGTTCCAGAAGGACCATGGCGTCACCAACATTTTCATGGTCAGCCACATGATGGACATGGGGCCCACGTACAACCAGCATCCGGATCCCTTCTCCTTGATGGATGTTCAGCAGCAGATCCATCACATGAGGGCGCAGCAGACCAGCGCCAACGGAGCTATGGCGTATTTCGTCGCTTTCAGTCCTTATCGGAATCATTGGGAGGCGCGAGCCACGAATGGCCGGGCGCTGAGCGTTGTGACCAATGCCCTGATGCGGAGCCATGCTCTCGGGGTGAAAGTTTATCCGCCGGCCGGATATCGACCGGCTCACAACGAGATTCCCAAGCGCCCCTTCGCGCTGTTTACGAGCCAGCCCCGCAAGCAGTGGGAAGCGCGATACATGAATCACGGCAAGCGCCTCGACGGAGCCGAGCTCGACGCGGAGATGCTGGAGATGCTGACGTGGTGCGCGCGCAATGACATCCCGGTTTTCGCTCATTGCAACTCGGGAGAGTTCCAGGCCCGCAGCGGCTATGGAGAACGGATGGCTGATCCCCAGTGGTGGCGGGAACTGCTTGAAACACGGAGCGCGGCTTATCCCGAACTGCTCAACCTTCGTCTTTGCCTCGGTCACGCCGGCGGCCCCAACTATTGGTTCCGCGAGCGACACCGGACGGTGAACGCGCCCGATGGAACCCCTGCCCACGGGGCCGGCCTGCTGCTCGGGTCGAAAAAAGCGATCCACCCGGATCCCTTCTGGGGGTCGAACGTCGTTCACCTCTGCACCCGCTACACGAATGTCTATTGCGAGGTCGGGATACTCGACGAGCTGACCGGCAAGCGTTCCGAGCGCGACCACTTCGAGGAACGGTTCTCTGCCCTGCTCAAGCGCGATGGAACTCCAGACCACCCCCTGCCGTTCGCCGACAAGATCCTGTATGGATCCGATTGGTTCATGCCCCTGAGCCACGCGCAAGACCGATCGAGTTATCTTGCCTCGTACCAGGAGCTGCTCAAGAAGCAAGGGAATGAGCGCTATGTGAAATTCTTTCTGGCGAACGCAATCCGGTTCTTGAACGTCGAAGCTCGAGCTCGTTCGACGGCGTTTCCGCTGGATCGAAGGGTGAAGGACCGATTGTTGGAGCTGGACGCTGAGGCGAAGAAACGCGAGCAGTCGGCGAAAAGCAAGGGCTAGCCCGGTCGCGCCAGCACGCCGCGAACGACCTCGCCTGAAACATCGGTGAGCCGGTAGTCGCGACCCTCAAATCGATAGGTGAGCTTCTCGTGATCGACGCCGAGGAGATGCAGCAGGGTCGCGTGGAGATCATGCACGTGAACCTTGTTCTCGGTGATGTTGTATCCAAAATCATCCGTTGCCCCATAGGTGATGCCCGGACGAACGCCCCCGCCGGCCATAAACAGGGAGAAACAGCGCGGATGATGGTCCCGTCCGAAGCTGTCCTTCTTGATCTCCCCCTGGCTGTAGGTCGTGCGGCCAAACTCTCCGCCCCAAATAACCAGCGTGTCGTCGAGAAGGCCCCGCTGCCTCAAATCGCGGATCAACGCGGCGCTGGCTTGATCGGTGTTCTTCGCCTGCCGGCGGATTTCACTGGGAAGATTGCCATGATGATCCCAATCGCGATGGCACAACTGGATGAACCGCACGCCGCGCTCGGCGAGTCTGCGGGCCAGAAGGCAGTTGTTCGCGAACGATGCCTTGCCCGGCTCCGCGCCATAGAGCTCCAGCGTGGACTTGGACTCGGTGGAGATGTCCATCAACTCAGGAACGCTGCTCTGCATCCGGTAGGCAAGCTCGTAGTTCTCGATGTGAGTCGCGATCTCGGGATCGCCAACGGCGCCGAGCTGCATCTGATTCAGCTCGCGCATCGAATCGATCAGCTGCCGCCGGGCGCGGCTGTCGATTCCCTTGGGATTGGTGAGATAAAGCACGGGATCCCCGGCCCCGCGGAATTGCGCTCCCTGATAGTTCCCCGGGAGGAAGCCATTTCCCCAGTATCGCGCCTGCAGAGGCTGTCCCCCTCCGCCGCTGAGCAGCACGACGAAGCCCGGAAGATTTGAGTTTTCGCTGCCCAGGCCGTACGTGATCCACGAACCCATCACCGGCCGCCCCGGTTGCTGGTTTCCGGTGGCGAAAAAGGTCACCGCGGGATCGTGGTTGATCGGCTCGGTGAACATGGAGCGAATGAGGCAGAGCTCATCCGCGACGCCCGCGATGTTCGGCAGCAGCTCGCTGAACTCGATCCCGGAGCGGCCGTGCTTCTTGAACTCAAACGGCGACCCCACGCACAGAAGCTGCTTCTGGCCGCTGGTCATGCCGGTGATCCGCTGCCCCATGCGCACGGACCCCGGCAGCTCGGTGTTCGTGAGCGACGCAAGTTTCGGCTTGGGATCGAAAAGATCGATGTGCGAAGGCCCGCCGGACATGAAAAGGTAGATGACCCGCTTGGCCTGGGGCGCGTGGCGCAACTGCGCCGCGATTCCGCTCGTGGAAGAAGGCGCCGCGGCGCCCAACGATCCGCCGCCGAGCAGGGAGCTCAGCGCCAACATGCCGAGGCCCGTGCTGTTCCGCGCCAGAAAAGCGCGGCGTGAGACCCACGGGTCGACATCCAAAACAGGGTTGGTTTTCAAAGTCACTTGGTGATGGTCTCGTTCAGGTTCAACAACACGTTCGCCACGGTCGTCATCGCCGCCAGATCGACGGGATCCAGGCCCGGCGCGCGCGCCGACTCGCCCACGCTGAGCAACGCCTCGGCGGACTTGGGCTCCTGTGTGAAACGCTCCCGCTGCTGTCTGTAGGTGGACTCCAAAAGCTCCAGTTCCTTGGGCTGCGGCAAACGGGCCAGCACGAGACGGAAAGCGCGACGCACACGATCGCTGGCCGCCGGCCCCGCCTCCCGCAGGGCGCGAGCGGCCAAGGCCCGCGAGGCTTCGACATAAACCGGGTCGTTCATCAGCACCAGGCTCTGCAAAGGCGTGCTGGTGCGGGGTCGAAAGAGCGTGCAGGTCTCGCGGCTTGGCGCGTCGAAGGTCTGGAAGCTGGGGTAGTGGGCGGCCCGCTTCCAAAAGACATACAGACCGCGGCGATACAGGTCCGGCCCGTGGCTCTGCTCGTACTGGTGGTCCGTGCCGTCCCAGATCCCCGGCGGCTGATACGGCTTCACGCTCGGCCCGCCGATTCGCTCGTTGAGCAACCCGCTCGCGGAAAGCGCGACATCGCGGATCAGCTCGGCCTCGAGACGGAATCGCGGACCGCGAGAGATGAGCCGATTGTAGGGATCCTTTTCCAAGGCCTGACGACCGACTGTCGACGACTGGCGGTAGGTGGCGCTGGTGAGAATCAGTCGGAGGACATGTTTCACATCCCAGGGATGCGCCATGGGCTTTCCGAACGCGTCGCGGCCGCCCGTTTGCGGGTCCATGAACTCGCAGGCCAGCCAATCCAGAAGCTCTGGATGACTTGGCCGCTCGCCCTGGGATCCAAAATCGTTGCTCGTTTTCACCAACCCCGCGCCAAACACCATCGCCCAATAACGATTCACGGTCACCCGCGCCGTCAGCGGATTGTTGGTGGAGACCAGCCATCGCGCCAGCGCCAGACGATTCGTCGGCTCACCCGCGGGGAGCGGCGGCCAGCAGGCGGGAATTGCCTGCGTCACCTTCTCGCCGAGGTTCTGGTAATTGCCGCGGACCAGGATGTGGGTGTCCCGCGGCTTCTCCATTTCTTCCATCACCATCGTGTCCGGGATCTGCCCCAACAACTCTTCCTTCTCGCGACGCGCGGTCTTGAGACGATCCCTCGCGGCAATGAAGTCGGGCGCCTCATGCTCGCGAAAAAACGTTTTCATCCAGGCTCGAGCCTCGTCGGAACGCTGCTTCTCCGGCACGCGCGCCATCAGCCCCGCTTGGGCGGAAAAAAGGGCGGACACCTCCGCAGGGGCGAGAGCGCGGCGGTAGAATCGCGCGTCGCTGATGGCGCCAGAGAACTGCAGCGCGTGAATCCTTCCGCCGATCAGCAACGGCGCGGCGTTCGTGATCGTGTCCTTCAGCGAATCGTACGGAACGTCAAAGGCCCGCGACTCCCCATCAATAAAGATCTTCACGCCGGCCGGCTTCCGCGAGCCGTCGTAGGTCGCCAACACGTGATGCCAGGACGCCACCGGCACGCGATCCTTCGTGCTCACTTTCAAGGCGCTCTCGGGGAACTTGTGAATCCAATGCGCCTCGACCTTGCCATCCGTCAGTAGCAGGTCGAATCCACGATAGCCGGGCCCCTCCTCCATCTGACTGAGGATGGCCCCGCTGAGGGCTTCCGGACGTATCCAAGCCCCGAAGCTGAAAGCGTTCGTGGCGTCGAGGTCTGGGACGTTCGCCGCGTGGATCACGTTGGACTCCGCGCCCCGTAGCCGAAGGGCGCCGTTGCCCAACCCCGGGACAAACTCATGGAACCCGGATGGCGCGTTGGAGGCGGAGGAGAAAGAGGCCGCCTGCGCCGGCTCCGATTGGGTATTCGTTCCCAGAGGAAACCGCAGCGCCAGACCCTCCAGCCGCGGCGCCTCCGCTAGCGAGGCTTGCCGCGACTTTTCCCAAGCTTCCTGGGCCCGAGGCAGCGCGGCCTCGGCCTCGGTCAACCGTTTCTCGGCCGTCGCGACGCTGTCGAGGCTGAGCAGCAGGCGCGCGCCCTGATCGGTTGAAGGGACGCGCAGGACCGGACCCGGGTTGCGAACGCGCGTTCCGTCCAATCCTCTCTCAGGAACATTGTGGAAGAACGCGTAGAACTGATAGAACTCGCGCGTCGTGAGGGGATCGAATTTGTGGTCGTGGCACTCGGCGCATCCCAGCGTCGTTCCCAGCCATACTTGCGCCGTGGTGCTCACCCGATCGACGCAGTACTTGGCCATGTACTCGGCGGGATCCACGCCGCCTTCGTCCGTGGTCATCACGTTCCGATGAAACCCCGTGGCGATCTTCTGGTCCACTGTCGGATTCGGCAACAGATCGCCCGCCAACTGCTCAATCGTAAACTGGTCGAAGGGCTGGTTGCGGTTGAAGGCCTGGATGACCCAGTCCCTCCACAGATGCATCTGCCGGAAGCCGTCGAAGTGATACCCGCTCGTGTCGGCGTAGCGAGCCTGATCCAGCCATGCCAAGGCGAGACGCTCGCCAAAGTGCGGAGATTCCATGATGCGGTCGACCAGCTTTTCGTAAGCCTGCGGACGGGGGTCGGCGACGAACAGATCCACGTCCTCGGGCAGCGGCGGCAATCCCGTCAGGTCGAGCGAGAGCCTGCGGATCAACGCGGTGCGATCGGCCTCAGGGTTGGGACCGAGCCCATGGCGGCCTAGCTCCTGAAACACAAAACGATCGATGTCGTTGCGAGCGCCCGTGGTTCGCGGGCCGGTCGGAGGTTGGGGACGAACGGGAGAAGTGTAGGACCAATGCCCAGCCCAGCGAGCGCCCTCCTCGATCCACCGTCGGAGCGCCGCCTCCTGTTGCGGCGTCACGCGCTTGCCTGTTTTCCTTGGAGGCATGTGACCGTCATCGTCATCAGGGAGCGCGAGGGCCTTGAGGACCTGACTCTCATCCGGCTTCCCCGGGACCACGGCGGCATGTCCCGATTCCAGCTTCCGAACAATCTCCTCCCTGGAGTCGAGACGCAGCCCCGCCTTCCGCTTGTCCTTGTCGGGTCCGTGGCAGGCGAAGCAGTTTTCGGAGAGGATGGGGCGAACATCCCTGTTGAAGTCGATCGGGGCGGGAGACGTTGCCGCCCCCGCGCAGACCCTCGCGAGCAGGACGCCGATCAGAAATGAAACCCACCGGCCAACCCGGGACGGCCGCGCTCCGATCGATGCTGTTGGCTCTTCAGGCATGTGTGTCGAGACGGAGTGAATCAGGACTCGCTGGAAATGTCAGACAAGATTTCATCGCGATGGCTTCTCTACCCCCGGCTACCCGCTTGGATCCTCCGGGATAGGGACGGGAGTCACGGGAACGCGGGCCTTGGAGATACGGGCTTTCGCCGCCCTTCAAGGCGCGGGCAAGCGCCCGAGTCACTTTCCTATTTCCCATGGCCGCCGAAAGTGGCTACGAAAGGGCATGCGCTCATCTCCTATCTCGTGTTCCTCGTGGATTTTCTCCGCTGCTCTGGCCTCATGTCTGTCCCTCTCGGCGGCGCAGACGGGCTCCCCCCGCCGCATCCTCGGAGCCGATGACTCAACCCATCGGCTCGCCATCCTCAGCGCGGACGGCAAGGTTGAATGGGAACTCCCGGTGGGCGCGATTCATGACGCCCACGTTCTCCCCAACGGAAACATCCTCACGCAGCAAGGCTGGCAAAGAGTGGTGGAGGTTGACCGGGACAAGAAAGTGGTTTGGGAATACGACGCCGGAAAACGGAACGGCAATGAGGGCAAGCGCGTGGAAGTCCACGCGTTCCAGCGCGTGGCCAATGATCTCACAATGATCGTGGAATCGGGCCCATCCCGCATCATTGAGGTCGATCGGAAGGGCGGGATCCATCGGGAGATTCCCCTGAAGGTGAATCATCCCAGCGCCCACAGCGACACCCGGCTCGCGCGCAAGCTCCCGAACGGCCATTACCTGGTCGCCCACGAGAGCGACGGCGCGGTGCGCGAGTACGACCGACGCGGCCGGGTCGTCTGGGAATACGAAGTCCCGCTCTTCGGCAAGGAAAGGAAGCCCGGCCACGGACCCGAGGCCTTCGGCAACTCCGTCTTCTCGGCGGCGCGGCTTCCGAACGGCAACACCCTGATCGGCGGCGGAAATGGGCACTGTGTCCTGGAGGTGAACCGGGGAAAGGAGATCGTTTGGAAGATCGAGCAGAATGATCTGCCCGGGATCACGCTCGCGTGGGTCACTCGCGTTGAACGCCTCCCCAATGGCAACACCCTGATCGGGAATTGCCACGCCGGCCCCGAGAATCCGCAGTTCATCGAGGTGACGCGGGAAAAGAAGGTGGTCTGGACCTTCAAGGACTTCGAGCGCTTCGGCAACTCCATGCCGGTGCAACAGGCGTTGGGGGATAGCTGACGCCCCAAGCCGCGCGAAACGCCCACGACTTTCCGAAAGACGCGGGTCGGAAGGGCCTTCGGCTCTCCCGCTTCTGCCGGGTCATCTCCCTGGGGTTTCTCCCCAGGCCAGGATCCTGTCAGGGCTTCGCGCCTGCGGGGCTGAACTCTGGCATGCCTGTGATCGACCCGCAAAATGACGCCCGGAGTGAAGACTGCGCAGCCGCAGGAGAAGAGCGCGGTCACGTTCGGCTGGCTGCCTGCTAACGGAGGATCGAATCGTAAATGATCTTCTTCACTCCGAACTCGGTGTCCCACTGGTACGGGATGATCTGCTCCAGAGTGAGCACGATCAACTTGTCGTTCGGACTCGCCCAATAGTGGGTCGAAGCGGCGCCGCCCCAGCCATACTCGCCCAGATGCCCCGCGGGATCCCAGTTGGAACCTTGGGTTCGGACAGAAAAGCCCAGCCCGAAGCCAACTCCATGACGCGTCTCCGCCCCGAAGTGGATCGGATACGCCTTCCTCGGGAGGTCGTCGTGGGTCATCAGATCGACCGTCTGGGGCTTCAGAACACGGCGGCCATCCAGGCCGCCGCCCCGCTCGATCATCGCAAGGAAGCGCATGTAATCCCGGGCTGTGCTGACCAGACCGCCGCCGCCCGAAAAGAAAGTCGTTTGCTTGGCGAACTTCGAGGCGGCTGGCGCATCGATGACCTTCAACCCCTCGGGCGAGCGCTTGTAATTCGCAGCGAGGCGCGACGCCTTCGAGGGAGGAACAGTGAACGCGGTGTCGACCATGTCCAGCGGGCGAAAAATCGCCTCCTCCAGGAACGAGTCGAGGCTCTTCCCGCTCGCCACTTCGATCACGCGCCCGAGAACATCCGTGGAGATGGAATAGATCCAGTCCATCCCGGGATCGTAGGCCAGAGGGATCTGCGAGACCTTCGCCGCCATCTCCTCGAGGTCGACGGACTCCAGCGGCTTCAGGCGTTTGAAGGCTTCGCGATGGGCTTCAGGACCGTCGCCGCCGTAAGTGAGGCCCGAGGTGTGACGCATCAGGTCTCGAACCGTCATCGGGCGGGAAGGCGGATGCAAGCCGTCGGCGCCAGCGACGCGCAGCTGCGAAAAGCTCGGGATGTATTTCGCGACAGGGTCCTCCAGGCCGAGCTTCCCCGCGTCGTACAAAGTCAGCGCCGCCGCGGTGGTGATGGCCTTGCTCATCGAGTAGATCCGGAAGAGGGTGTCCGCCTGGACCGGCTTTCCGGATTCCAGGTCCATCCGTCCATAGGTGTGGAAGAACGCGATCCGCCCGTTGTGCGACACCGCAATGATGCCTCCGGCGATTTTCTGGTCCGCGACCGCGCGCTCCATGAACTGATCCACCTCCGCCAGCTTGGATCCTGACAGGCCGGCCTTTTCCGGCGTGGACCTGGGCAGTTCGGCCGCCGAAAGCCCGGTGACCCAGCCGGCGATCAGAAGCCCCGCAGAGAACCAAGGACCCCATGGACGCGAAGGGAAAAGAGGAACGCGACGCGGACTAGGATCGCCGATCGGTTGCGGAAGGGAGGATTGGAGGTTCATAAGCGAAGAGTTGCTGAATGCGTTTCGCACTGACGCCGCACCGTATGAATCCCGGACGCAACGCTCAAGAGAAAAGGAGGCACGCCAAAAGCGGAGCGCGGCCACCCGGGTGTTGAACACCCCAGTGACCGCGCTGGCGGGGAATAGCGCGCGCTCCACAGCGCCGCTCGGATCCTCACAGTCGATCCATCAAGCCGTCGCCGCGGTGGCCCGGCGGCCGATCCAGCGTCGGAAGAACACAAGGCCCATGCTCGCAATGCCCAGGGCGCTCAAACCGCCCGTGGTGTCAGGCACGTGATCCTGGAGCGGCCGCGCGTTCACCTGCACCGTGATCTTCTCCTCGTTGTCCTAGCTGTTCTCGTCCCGATACATCAGTTCGAGAGCTCCACTCGTGGGCGCAAATCCGACATAGCTTGTCCCGAGCAGAAGATAGTTCGATCCGATGCGACCGACGAGCGAACCGTAGGGCGCGGTGAAGCTGGACTGAGTCCTTTCAATCCGCCGGACGTCATCGGAAACGGAAGACCTCGCGGTCGCTGTTATGGGAGATGCCGGCTTTGGAATTGAGCGCGGTTACTATACGTCAGAATCGCCCTTTGTCAAAAAAGGCGACCGTGAAATCGCGCGTGGTCCCAGCGATGAGATTCTGCTCGCCCGTCTTGCCGTTTCCCGCTAGAGAATACTCATCACCAGCAACATCTTATGCCTGGAGGCGATTTAACTCGACCGGTGGGCCGCGGCCAGGACGCGTCCTTTACAACCACGCACTGGAGTGTGGTGCTCGCCGCGGGAAGCGCGGACTCGGGCGATGCCTTGATCGCATTGGAGAAGCTCGGACGCTCCTATTGGTATCCGCTCTACGCTTTTGCCCGTCGCGCAGGCTACTCGGAGCACGACGCGCAGGATCTCACCCAGGGCTTCTTCACTCACTTGATTCAAAAAACCGCGTTCCGGGCGATAACCCCGGAGCGGGGAAGATTACGCTCATTCCTATTGGCTTCCCTCAAGAATTACATGGGGGACGTGAGGGACAGGGAGTCAGCGCAAAAGCGCGGAGGCGGGCAGGTGATTGTGTCGATCGACGCCCAAGAGGCCGAGGATCGCTATCGTTTCGAGCCGCAAGATCCGCAGACGCCCGAGAAACTTTTCGAGCGCCGGTGGGCGCTGACAATGCTGGACTCGGCTCTGGAGGAGCTTGAATCGGAGGCGCGGAAGGCAGGGCGCCAGGACCTCTTCATCCATCTGCGAGGCTCATTGGTCGGCGGAGAAGGCGCGCGAACCTGCGCGGATATCGCGCAGACCCTGGGAATGTCGGAAGAATCGATCAAGAAGGCCCTTCAGCGGCTCCGCAAGCGATACAAGGAAGTGATCCGCGAACAGATTCGCCAAACGGTGGCGAACGACGGGGATGTGGAGCAGGAATTGCGGGAGCTCCGCGCTTCGCTGGAGGATTGAGACGTTCATGGGATCGGGTTGGCGGCAAAAGCGACAAAACGCACATTTCTATTGTCCCCCGCCCCCCCAATGTCACGTAGTCTCTGAGTGGATGATCGACCGACAGAAACCGAATAGGAATTGGGTATGAAAACCTCAGCCTCAACCGCCCACCCCCCGTGCCCGCATCGCGGCGGACCCGACAGAGCCTGGCCCCGTCGTCAGATTCTGCGGGCCATGGGAATCACTGCCTTCGCCTTCTTCTGTTTCACAGCGCATGGCAGAGGGCAACTCGCGATCACCGAGGTGATGTCCTCCGGCTCCAAACTCAACGGTTCTCAACTCGTGACCCAAGGGCCGGATTTCTTTGAGCTCACCAATTTCGGGGACCAGGAAGTGGATGTTACGGACTATCAAATCGGAGATTCGCAAAAGATCGTGCCCTTGTTCCTCGACGACTCGATCCGCCTTACGATCGGCTCGAAGGAATCCGTGATCCTGATTCGCACCAACGCCAAAACACAAATGACGGTGGAGCAATTCCGCGCGCGTTGGGGGGGATGTCTTCCCTCGAGCGTCCAGGTGCGCATCTACGACGGCCCGGGCATCAGTGGCTCCGGAGATATCGTCCGCTTGATCGATTCGGAGGGGGTTCTGGTGGATCGTGTCGAATTCGGCGCGGCGAAGCCAGGAGTGACGTTCATATACGACACCAACTCCTGGGATTTCGGCGCGTTCAGCGGCGTCGGGGCGGCCGACACGTGCGGCGCCGAGCACGCCAGCGAATTGGGCTCGCCTGGATTCGCTCGCGGACCGTTCCCGCTGACACTCATCCGCGACGTTGCCGATCAGGACGTTTGCGCTGGAACACCGGCATTGCTCTCCGTCAAGGCGGGGGGACTCCCGCGCCCCAGATATCAGTGGTTTTTCAACGACAGCCCCATCGATGGGGCCACCGAGCGCGAACTTCTCCTTCCCCGCGCAAGGTTGGAGGATCAGGGGCGCTACCGCGTTACTGTGGAGAATGGGTTCCTTTCGATGGAAAGCAGAACCGCCACACTCACGGTAAGCAGCCGCGAATCGCTCCCGGTCATCGTGACGCCTCTGACGGACTTCCAGGTGTATACCGGCCAGACTGCCCGCTTCTCCATCACTGTCTGCGCCTTCCCCCTCCCCACCTATCAGTGGTCATCGAACAACGTGGAGATCCCAGGGGCGACGAATCCGACCGTGACCATCCCCGTGACCAGCCTCAAGATGTCTGGAATCGAGTTCTCAGTGCGCGTCGCCAACTCCATCGGATCCCTCCGAACGTCCGCGCATCTCACCGTCATCCCGAAGCCCGACCTCGCGATCACGGAAATCATGGGGCTCCCCAACCTATGTGGACTACACGACGAGTGGTTTGAGGTCCTCAACCGCGGCGCGGCGGCCGTGAATCTCCACGGTTATCGAATCTCGGACAGCCCGGGATTCGACGGGGCTTTCGCGATCCCCGACTCGCCGGTGCTTCAACCGGGCGAGGTGATGGTGTTCGTCAAAGGAATGAGCCCGGATCAATTCAGGAGTTGGTGGGGAGAGGAGAATCTCCCCCGCGGCCTACAGATCGCCACCTACAGAGGGTTTTCGGTGGGAGGGGCCACGCCTGCGCTCTATATCTGGAACGGGGCGGCGGACGATCCCTCCGACCAAGTGGGCTGGCAGTCTTATGCCCAGGATCTCCAAGGCCTCAGTCACTACTTCGAATGCGCGACGATCGCCGATGACGCCGACATTTGTCTCATAGGGGCGGTTTCCGCCGCGGGAGTGGCGGGAGGCTTCCGGGCGAAAGAATGCGGAGACATCGGATCGCCGGGCTATCTTGCGAACCCGCCGCCGAGATTCGTGGACATCCGTCGGGAGAATTCCCTGACCACGCTGCGATGGCGCGCGGTGGAAGGCAAGAACTACGCCCTGACCTACAAGGACAGCTTGCTGGACTCCAATTGGAAACCTCTCGACAATGCCTCCGCCACCAATTCAATTCTGGCGATCACCGACAGCAAGAGCGGCAATCGGAAGCAGCGGTTCTACCGGGTTCAGGAAACGCCATGAACGCCACGCCTCGAAACTCAAAGCGCCTCAAGCGGAAGGCGGCGTTCACGCTGATAGAGCTGCTCGTCGTGGTCGCCGTCATCGGGATACTCGCCGCGATGATACTGCCCTCGCTGGCTCGAGCGAAGCGGATCGCGCATCAGACCGAGTGCCTCAACCTCATCCGACAGTGGGCCATCGCGTTTCATTCCTACACACTGGACAACGACGGCATGATCCCTCGCGAAGGCTACCACGACCTCGGGAGCGTGTATCTCAACAGCTGGCCTCAGGTCATGGATGATAAGAGCAAGGACACCTGGTACAACGGCCTTGCCAGCTACATGAACAATCTGCCGGCGTCCCGGTACGGCTCTTACAACTCCAGGCCCTCGTTCTATGGCCGCAACGCCCTGTTCCACTGCCCGAGCGCGCGCCTTCCTAAGGAGACACTGGAACCCAACACCCAAATCGCGATCTTCTCCCTGGCCATGAACTCGTTCCTGATAGAGTCTCCGAACGTGCCCACAATCTCGTTCAACCGGATCAAGTCGCCCGCCAAGACGGTGTTGTTCCTGGACAATCTCCTGGAGGGCGAACCCAAAGTGGACGAGGATCAGGCAAAGAACAATCTGGGCCAACCCTCCTCAGAAGCCGCGCGGTTTGCGGGCGTGCGTCACGACGGCAAGGGGAACCTTGCGTTCGGGGATCTGCATGTTGAATCGCTGCCGGGAAACAAGGTTGTCCAGACCAATCCGGGGCGCGGAAAGGGCGGCGCAATTGAGCCCGAGGTGGAAATCATCTGGTTTCCTGACCTTCGCTGACACCCAGACACCGAGCCGCGCGCATCATGTCGGACACACTCCAGTGCCAGCAGTGCCAGTCCCCCATCCCCAAGAACGCGCTTTTTGGCCTTTGCCAGAAGTGCCTCTTCGCGATCGCGACCGATCCGGACTCCGCCTCCCAAACGCGCGTCCAGCAGAAGGGAACTCGGCCGGAGCGCCGATTCGCGGACTATGAATTGGGCCGCCAAATCGGACGCGGCGGAATGGGGGTTGTGTATGAAGCCATCCAGGTCAGCCTTCATCGCCGCGTGGCGCTGAAAATGATCCTGGAGGCGCACATTGATTCTCCCTCGGTCCGCCGCCGCTTCACCATCGAGGCCGAGGCCGCCGCAAAGCTCGACCACCCCAATATCGTCCCCATTTACGAGGTGGGAGAGCTCGACGGACAACCCTTCCTGAGCATGAAGTTCATCGAAGGAGAATCGCTCAAGGACATGATTCATCATGGGCGCCTCTGCGTCGCCCCTCGAACAGGCCCCCTGCCAAAGAACGAAGTGAAGAGCCGGGAGCTGCTGGTCGCGCATCTCATCTCCGCCGTGGCTCAGGCGGTGCATCACGCGCACGAACAAGGCGTGCTCCACCGCGACCTCAAGCCCGCGAACATTCTCGTGGACGCCCAGGGGCGACCCCATCTGACAGACTTCGGCCTCGCGAAACTTCTGAATCAACTGCCCGCCACGACGCACGCCAACCCCTTGACGATAGAGGGAACGGCGATGGGAACTCCGAGCTACATGTCTCCGGAGCAGGCGGCAGGAAGCCAGGTCACGGTCGCCTCGGACGTGTACAGCCTCGGCGCCGTGCTCTATGAAATGCTCACCGGGCAGCCCCCGTTCAAGGCGGCGACCGCCCTCGAAACTCTGCGGATGGTGACAGACCAGCAGGCGCGTCGGCCGAGTTCGATGTTGCGGTTGATAGACCCCGATATCGAAACGATCTGCCTGAAGTGCCTGGATAAGAATCCCAGAGCCCGCTACCCCAGCGCCCTCGCGCTGGCCGAGGACCTGGATCGTTGGACTCGCAACGAGCCTATTCACGCTCGTCCCGTGGGGCCCATCCGGAGAGCGATGAGCTGGAGCGCGCGGAACAAGGTGGGCGCGGGCCTGATCGCCAGCCTCTGCCTGGGACTCACGCTCGCCCTGACCCTGCTCCACCTCACGAACCAACAGAGGCGTCGGCTGGATCTGATGCGCGCGGAGCACCTCCAAAAGGTGACTCTGGGCGTGGAGGAGTTGTGGCTGGATCCCACAAAAACATACGCCCCCATCTTGTCCTCGGACCTCAAGGCCCTCGCGAACCTCGTCCCGCGAGACCCCGGCGCCCATGTGGAACGGCTCACCTTCGCAGTCCGAATCAATCAGGCCCCGGTGGCGCAGGCGATTGTCTACGCCCCTCTGCTTCACCACATCGAGGGGAAGATGGAGGCCATCCTGCATCGTCCTGTGGTCTTCGATCTCCGTCTGTACAAGATGTCGATGGGCCCGTCGCAGCCCGTGGTGAGGAATGAGACTGATTTCCAACGCATGGGCTCGCTCGCCTACATCCGCGCCAAGGAGGCCGCGCCTGGAATCCAAGCGGTGCTGCGAGAACTGCTGGACCGCGAGGCGGTTATTTTCGCTCGAAAACCCCTCGGCATCTCGACGCTCAGCCAGGTGAAAGGCCATCGCGTGGCGTTCGCGCACACGAATTCCACGCTCAGCTTTCTTGCCAAAGTCCATCTGGCGCGCGCTGGCGTGACAGCCTCGCAGTTGAGTTTGTACACGAACCTTGCCTACGTGGATCCGATGTACATTGGCAGCGCGAAGGACAACCCGAGCTCCCGTCCGGAAGGAGAAATGGACGCTGAAGGCTTGGCGCACAAGGCCGTTGTCCGGGCCGTGCTCCGCGGCGACTACGATGTGGGGGAGATTCAAGCGCGCTACTTCGAAAACTACCGTTACAAGCGAGGCGAACTCCTGGAGCTTGCGTCCTTCCAGGTCCCGAGCGACGTCCATGTGGCGAGCGCGGGCCTTTCCCCGATCATCGTCAAGGCGTTTCAGGAAGCGATGACTTCCCTGAAGAGCTCCCAGGAAAAGAAGATGTTGGCGCGGCTTCAGACCTCGGTGATCCAAGGCTTCCAGATCGCCACGGACCGCGATTACGATGAGATGCGGTCGATGATTCGAAACGAATGGCTCCAGTTCGAAACCGGAGTCGCTCCCTCCTCCCAGACGCGGCGCTGACCGCGCAAGTCCACCTCCCTCGCGAGCCAGCGATCGTTCCCCCCGGCCCCGGACGGCCCGATCGTCGATTGTTGCAAACTCCTCGTCCCCCTCCGGCCCGCGTTCCCGTGGAATAGGGTGAAATGAACGTCTGCGCCGCCACCGCCAAGATCAACCCTGGTTCTCCGATCCACTGGCCTCTGGCCGCCCGACGCTTCAGCTCCCCGGCCGCCACTCACTCCCAACCCAGTCTTTCTATGCCCAAGCTCCATTTTCAAGGCCCGGTCCTGCCGGGAAAAACCTACGAACTTCTGCTCGAGAAAACCACGATCGGTCGGGGCGAGGAGAACGTCGTGTCGATCCCGGACCCGGAGTTGTCCCACGCGCATTGTGAATTCCTGACCTACGGCGCCGAGGTGATCGTTCGGGACATCGGATCGCGAAATGGAACCTTCGTGAACGATCGACCGCTCCACAACCAGCAGACGCCGCTGCGCTCCGGCGACAAAGTGCGCTTCGGATCGATCGAGGTGGTGGTGGAGATCGAGCCCGAGGGCTTCACGGAAGACGCCACCGAGATGAGCGCGATCCATGCCATGGGCAACATTCTTCGCGAGATCCACGAGAGGCCGCGCCAGACCGCGCAGCCCGGCCTCGTGGTGGAATCCACCGAGCCTGCTCCCTCAGAGGAAACAGTTCCAATGCTTCCCCACCGCGCACCAACACCCAACAATCCAACGCAACCCACATGAAACGACAACTTCGACGCATCCTTGCGGCCGCGACGCTGCTGGCCATCTCCTGCTCCACGGGACTGGGGCAAACCTCAACCAACCACGGCTTGGTCGGCGTGGGCCGCATCCCCTCCACGTCCTTTGACCAACTGGGCCCCAACCTCGACACGCTCGGAGGCATCGGATCCGCCATCTGGCTGGACCCGCTGAGCTTGACCCGCAGCGGCGACGAGGCCGGCGGATTCACCTACGCAGGCGTCCTGTATTCAGCCCAAGATCGAGGGTTCGGCGACGGAGCGCAGGACTTCCACCCGCGCCTGCAGTCCTTCCAGGTCCAAATCACCCCCTACTACGGCGCCGCGCCGGCGCCCCAGACCCAAATCGCGCTGTCCAACACCGCCACGATGCTTCTCACCTACGACCTCACGAACACATTCACCGGCTTCGACGCGGGCAGCCTGACGAGCGTCAACTTCCCGTCCTCGGAGGCGAATTCGCCGGGAAAAGGCCATAGGAGCCTGGATCCTGAAGGGCTCACGCGCGCGCTGGACGGAGGCTGGTACATCGCCGATGAGTACGGTCCCTTCATCTACAAGTTCAGCGCTGGAGGGAACCTGGATTACGCGATGCGGCCGCCCGCCGCGTTCCTCCCGAAGCGGGGCCCCTACCCCGCCGCCAACGCGTTCACCGCGACGAACCTGCCCACCAGCGGCCGTAGAAACAATCGAGGGTTCGAAGGCGTCAGCCTGACACCGGACGGCCGCCGATTGCTCACAGTTCTCCAAAGTCCCCTCGTCCAGGATGGCGGCGCCGGCAACCTGGCGCGCGCGGATCGATTGGTCGTCTTCGATGTCGACCCGGCGTCGGCGTCTTACCAACAGCCCATCGCCGAATACATCTATCCGCTGAGCCTCAACGGCAGCGCCACGACCAACCGGAACACCCCGCTGAGCGAAATCCTCGCTCTGAACAGCGTTCAGTTTCTCGTCATAGAACGCGACAACCTGGGTCTCGGCTCGGGCACAAACACCGTGCCCAGCTTCAAGCGGGTGATGATAGGCGATCTTTCGGTCGCCACCAACATCATCAACACAGGCTATGACCTGGAAGCGGGAGCGCCCGGACAGATCTCCTTCGCCCCGGGTTCGCTGCCCCCTGGTGTCGCTCCGGTTTCGCGCGTCGATCTCGTGAACCTGCTGGATCCCGGCGAGCTGGCAAGGTTCGGATTGAACCTCAGCACCAACCAGGATCTGAACACGCTCAACGAAAAATGGGAGGGTCTCGCGCTGCTGCCGCTAGTGTAGTGTCTCACAAACGACTGGAGTTATTTTTCCTTGGTTTTCCGCATTCGCGGTTGAGTGCAACCGGGCTTGATTGTCTCCAGTGTTTGTTTGCATCTGCTTAGTTTTTCGACGATCGAATCCACTGTTGCCGT
>JACQFQ010000042.1 GCA_016199985.1 Verrucomicrobiota bacterium
CACCGTCAGTAACGTCGGGCATTGCGTAGCTACAGCCGGGCATACCGTCGATATTGCGGGGCACGATGTTGCCTTAGGGGGACACTTCGTCGCCGTCGCGGGACATTCCGTGGGTATCGCCGGACAGGTGGTTGCCAGCGGTGGGCAAGCGGTCGCCGTAGCGGGGCACACCGTCAGTAACGACGGACATTGCGTCGCAACGGCCGGGCATACGGTCGCTATCGCGGGGCACGCTGTCGCCTTGGGCGGACACGCCGTCGCCGTCGCCGGGCATTCCGTCGATATCGCCGGACAGGTTGTTGCCAGCGGCGGGCAAGCGGTCGCCGTAGCGGGGCACACCGTCAGTAACGTCGGGCATTGCGTCGCAACAGCCGGGCATACGGTCGCTATCGCAGGGCACGATGTTGCCTTAGGGGGACACTTCGTCGCCGTCGCCGGACATTCCGTGGCCAAAGGCGGACAAGTCGTAGGTTGCGGCGGACAGGCCGTCGCGGTGGCGGGACATACCGTGGCTAAGACCGGGCATTTCGTCGCGGCCGCGGGGCATACCGTGGCTATCGCAGGGCACGATGTTGCCTTGGGCGGACACGCCGTCGCGGTAGCGGGACACGCCGTGCTTATCGCCGGGCACGCCGTTGCCGTGGGTGGGCAGGCTGTCGCGACGGGAGGACACGCCGTCGGAAGAGCCGGACATTGAGTCAGGACGGCCGGGCAAACCGTGGCTCCCGCAGGGCACGCGGTTGCCTTAGGCGGACAGGACGTCGCAGTTGCCGGACACTCGGTGGGCAACGCCGGACATGACGTTGGCAACGGTGGGCAAACCGTGGCCAACGATGGACAGAATGTGAGCGCGGTCAGCGGACACTTGGTGGCCGTTGGAGGGCATAGAGTGGCGATGGCAGGACATGCCGTTTGCAAGGCCGGACATTGAGTCGCCAGAGGCGGGCAGACCGTGGCGAGGCCACGACAGACCGTCGGAGTCGGCGGACACTGCGTCGCCACGGACGGACATGCCGTCAAGATCGCCGGACACTGAGTGGGCACGGGCGGACACCGCGTCGCGACCACCGGGCAGGCGGTATCCAGGGGAGGACAGCGTGTCAGCACCACCGGACATTGGGTCGCGATTGGAGGACACTGCGTGGTCACAGCTGGACATTGAGTCTCCGTGGCAGGGCATACAGTGACCAAGCCATGGCACACTGTTTCCAGGGGTGGACATTTCGTGAACTCAGCCGGGCAGTGAGTGACCGCTGGCGGGCATCGCGTGGCCACAGGCGGGCATTGCGTCGCTGTCGCTGGACAGAATGTCTGAAACACCGGGCATTGAGTGCCTACGACCGGACACCTTGTGGCGATCGGCGGGCATGCCGTCAACACGGGCGGACAACGGGTGGGCACGGCCGGGCAGACGGTGTCCGCTCCCTGACAAAGCGTCGCCACAGGCGGACACTTCGTTGGCGTGGGCGGGCACTGTGTCGCTACCACAGGGCAGCGTGTGAGCACAACTGGGCACCGCGTTTCCGTCGGCGGGCAGAAGGTCTCGATGGCCGGACATCTCGTCGGAATCGGCGGGCACACCGTGGGCGCCACCTGACACAGCGTAGGCAACGGAGGACATTGAGTCTGTGTGGGCGGACAACGCGTCAGCACGGGCGGACAACGCGTTTCAACAGCGGGGCACTTGGTCTCCGACGGAGGGCATACGGTGGCGAGGCCCCTGCAGACCGTGATGATAGGCGGACAATGCGTCAGCACTGCCGGGCAGCGGGTCTCGATGACAGGGCACCTTGTTTGCAGAGGCGGACATCTTGTCTCCACGGCTGGGCAAACCGTTTCGACACCTCCGGCGCACTGCGTCGGCAATGGCGGACACTTGGTCGCCACAGCCGGGCAGATGGTGACGGCGCCCTGGCAAAGCGTTGCCGCCGGCGGACATTTAGTGGGGACTGGCGGACATCTTGTCAGCACAGGCGGGCAGCGCGTCTCTATCACTGGACATTTCGTCAGCGATGGCGGACAGCGCGTCTCTATCACGGGGCATCGGGTGAAGATCGGCGGACAACGTGTCAGCACAGGCGGGCAGCGCGTCTCCACGACTGGACACTGAGTCGGCATCGCGGGGCACACGGTCACGGCGGCGTGGCACAAGGTGGCCAAAGGCGGGCACTTCGTCAGCGCGGCGGGGCAAGTGGTTTCCAGCGTAGGGCACCGCGTCAACTGAGGCGGACACTGAGTCTCCAAAGGCGGACACACCGTTTCCAGGGCGCGACACGCCGTGGCGATGGGCGGGCATTGCGTGTCAAAAGCCGGGCACCGCGTGAGGAGTGGCGGACATCGCGTTTCGGTCGCTGGACATATCGTGTCGGCGGCCTGGCATAGCGTGGTCAGCGGCGGGCACGCCGTTGCGATGGGCGGGCAGCGCGTTTCAATCACAGGACAACGCGTCTCCAGCGGTGGACATTTCGTTTCCGTAGCCGGACAGAAGGTATCTCCCGCCGAGCATCGGGTGGCCACGGGCGGACACTTCGTCTCAACCACAGGGCAAAACGTGCTGATCGCGGGACACCGAGTCTGTAAAGGCGGGCACTTCGTTTCCACCGCCGGGCATCGCGTCTCTATGGAGGGACAACGCGTCGGTTGGATCGGGCATCGCGTGAGAAACGATGGACACTGCGTCAGCACAACCGGACAAGCCGTGAGAATCGCTGGACATCTTGTTTCCGCGGGCGGACAGCGTGTCGACACCGGAGGACATTGGGTCTCCAACGCGGGACAGATGGTGTCAGCAATGTAGCAGAAGGTGGGAAGCGGCGGACATTGGGTCTGAACGCTGGGGCAGAGAGTCTCCACCGCGGGGCAGGCGGTCTTGAGGCTGGGACACCGGGTCTGGACCGAAGGACATCGTGTATCGACCGTCGGGCACTTGGTCTGCACGGCCGGGCAAACCGTCACTGTCGAGGGACAGCCGGTTGGCAAAGCCGGACAGCGGGTTTGGAGGCTGGGACACCCGGTTGACAAAGCAGGGCATTGGGTCGCCAAAGGCGGGCAACTTGTGGGGAGGGCTGGGCAGCGAGTGAGCTGAACCGCAGAGAGGGTCAGTTTGGGAATCTGGAGATCATCGATCAGACTGATTTCTCGAAGAGCCAGGTCGAGAGCGTCGAGAAACGCGGCGCCGGACAACCGAAAATAGCGTCCCAACTCCTGCTGCGCATCAATCAGAAAGGGGCTGCTGGCGTCTGGAATATCCTCCCAGGGCCCGTCCATGCTGTCGGAGGTTTGAAGCCATCCGTCTCCCTCCCACTCAACGCTGAGCTGGCCTTCCGACACGCTGATCTTCATCGCTGTCGGGGTGAGCACCTCGTCCGGGATGTCCAGGTCGGCTGGCGGATCGAACCAAAGATCGATGGAGGAGAATGGATCCGTCACGTCCGGAGGCGGAAGCAATTGGGCGGACGTGGATACGGGTGAAAGGAAGAAGGAGAGGACCGCGGCTACCAAGGCAGAACAACCCAGCCGAGAAACCGAACCGATCCAAAAAAGCGCTCTATTAATCATAAGCCGCCTGCAACGATTGCTCATCGATGTGGACCTTTCGGTGAGTGTGTTTTGTATATCAGACACGCCCCTCGATTACAAGAGGATTTTCCGAAAAACGCGGGCGCGCCGGCTTATTAGCGACGCCCTGACCGACATTCACAACGCTCACCGCGGGATTATCCCCTTCGCCACGTCGTCAGGGATGTTCAGGGCCTGGATTTGGTTGATCGTCTTGAAGCGGGCATGATCCTCGAACTGCCAGACTACCTTCTTCTCCCGTGTCACCTCGAAGAAACGGGGCTGCTTTCCGATATGTCCATGACCCAGATAATTGCAAACAATCGTGCTCCCGTTCGGGAGTCGCTGACATCCGGCCATCAGTCTCAATGGATTCCCCGGCAGGTTGAGGAGGCTGAGAACGGAGTCATCAGCGTCAGGCGCCGCTCAAAAGGGAGCGCGCTCGCTTTCAAGCGCCCCTTGAAAGCGTGAGGTTTGCGCTTGCCCGCAGCCTCCGAATAACCGATCACTTATGTGCGCGCTGACGCCGCATTGTATTATGGAAACCACGCCCTCTCCGAATCCGACGCCGCTCCACAGCCTTGAGGAGTGGGAAGACTTTCTCAAAGACCGCTACCCCGAGCCGCAAGCCGCCGCATCCCACTCCGCGGCGCCCTTCAAAGCCACCGACCCAGAGAAGAAACAGGAGCAGTTCCGCAACTACGAGGCCGACGCCCGTCCGACGGTCCGCGAGTTCTACCGGCTGAACCACCGCTACCAGACCCACGACTTCTCCAAGGCCAAGCGGGAGGAGTTCCTCTCCCTGAGCCGCCGCGAGATGGGCATCTGGGAGGCGATGGAGTATCTCAATCAACTCGTCGACGACAGCGATCCCGACACCGATCTCTCCCAACTCCAGCATCTCCTGCAAACCGCGGAACAGATTCGCAGCGACGGCCACCCGCGATGGTTCATCCTCACCGGGCTTGTGCATGACCTGGGAAAGATTCTTTGCCTCTGGGGCGAGCCCCAGTGGGCCGTCGTCGGCGACACGTTCCCCACGGGATGCGCCTACTCCGACAAAATCGTCTTCCCGCGCTTCTTCGAGGACAATCCCGACTACCAGGTTTCGAAGCTGCAGACGAAGAACGGGGTCTACGAGGAAGGCTGCGGCCTCGACTCGGTCAAGCTGTCGTGGGGCCATGACGAATACATCTACCATGTGTGCAAGGATTATCTCCCGATGTCCGGGCTCTACATGCTTCGCTACCACTCTTTTTATCCCTGGCACCGCGAGGGTCAGTACTCGCATCTGCTCAACGAGCAGGACCGCGAGAATCTGAAGTGGGTCCAGGCCTTCAATCCCTACGATCTCTACACCAAGAGCCACAAGCCCCCGAACGTGGCGGAGCTGCGCCCTTTCTACGAGGATCTGATCGCGGAATACTTCCCGAAGAAGATCCGCTGGTGAAAGCGCGACGGCAGTGGGCGACGCGGGGGGCGTCAGGGCGCATGCTATGGTCGCTTTTTGCCCTGATGGCCTCTCTCGCCATTGCCTCGACGGCGCGCGCGTTGCCGACAGTGGTGATCTCGGAATTCCTCGCGGACAACCGACAGGGGCTGGCCGACGATGACGGGGAGCACTCCGACTGGATCGAGCTCTTCAACCTCACTCCCTTCCCCGTGAACCTCAAGGGATGGTCGTTGACCGACCAGGAGGACTCGAAGCGAAAGTGGACGTTCCCCGAGGTCACCATCGGCCCGCTTCAGTTTCTTCTTGTCTTCAGCTCGGGAAACGATCGCCGCGATCCGCACAAGCCGCTTCACACCAACTTCAAGTTGGGGAAGAAGGGCGACTACCTCGCCCTGGTGGAAGCCGACGGCGGAACGATCGCCTCGGCGTTCGCCCCCAAGTATCCCCCGCAGCGATCGGACATCTCTTATGGTCTCCCCGAGGCGTTCTTCAAGTCCTTGCATGGAGCGAGCGGGCGCTTCGCCGGACCCCTTCCCGCGCACACTTATCTCCCGATCCCGACGCCCGGCGCGGAGAATCTGCCGGGCGCCGACACCGCCGCCGTCGCCCCGGAATGCCCGCAGCCCAGCGGCCTCTACTCCCAGCCTGTCATGGTTCGATTGAGCTGTCGGACCGCGAGCGTCACGATCCGGTACACTCTCGACGGCAGCCGTCCAACCTCGATGAGCACGGCCTACGTGAACCCGCTGACGATCGCGAACTCCACTGTGCTCCGCGCGGCGGCCTTCAAGCCCGGGTCCGCCTCGAGCGAGGTTTTGACCCGCACGTATCTCATCGCGGACTCCGTGTTGCGCCAGGACGGCGCGGGCCGACCGCCGCATTGGGGCGCGCACGAGGGCTGGAAGGTTCCGGCGGACTACGAGATGGATCCTGAAGTAGTCACGAACACCCCGGCCGCGCGACTCGACGAAGCGCTGACCGCGCTGCCGACCCTGGCGCTGAATCTGGATCCGGGAGATCTGCTCTCCGAGGAGCGGGGCATCTACGCGAATCCGATGGAGGGCGGCGGCGACTGGGAGCGCGCGGCGTCCCTGGAGATGTTTCCCTGGAAGAACGAGCCCGGATGGAAGGCCGAGTGCGGAGCGCGCGTTCAGGGCGGGTTCAATCGCCGCCCCGAGGAATGCCCCAAGCATTCCTTCCGCATTCTGTTCAAGAAGCACACAGGCCACCCTGCCCTCCACCAGCCCGTGTTCGGCGGCGCGCCCGAGGAATTCAGCGAACTCGTGCTGCGCGGCGGATGCAACAACACCTGGCTTCACTGGAACAGCGAGGAGCGCCGGCGCGGTGACTATCTCCGCGATCAATGGATGCGGGAGACCTATGCCGCGATGGGACGGCTCTCGCCGAGAGGCCGGTTTGTTCATCTCTATCTGAACGGCCTTTACTGGGGAGTCTACAATCTGGTGGAGCGACCCGATGGGCCCTTCCTGAAATCGCATCTCGGCGGCAAGGCCGGAGACTATGAGGTCCGCAACGCCGACAAGATCCTGCAGGGGGAAACCAACGCATGGCGGAACCTGATGGATCTCGCGAACTCAGGCCTGGGCTCGGCGTCCGCCTACCAGAAGATCCAGGGGTGGATTGATCTCCCCGCGTTCATTGATTACATGGCGCTGAATCTGTTCGCCGCGAACGCGGACTACGATCGATCCTCGAACTGGTATGCGTCGCGCCCCGACCAGGAGGGAGGACGATTCATCTTCATCGTGTGGGATGGGGAAAGAACGCTGGAGGAAGTGGAGGACAACCGGATTGCCTACGATGACGACCAGAGCCCGCCGCGGCTGTTTCAAAAGCTGCGCGAGAACCCGGCCTTCCGCGAGGCTTTCGCGCGACGCGTTCGGGAGCTGCTCGGCGCCGGCGGCGCGCTATCGGCCTCGGCCAGCGGCGAACGATACCGACGGCTTGCGGAGGGCGTGGAAGCGGCGCTGCTCCTGGAGTCGGCCCGCTGGGGGGATTACCGAAGGGATGTTCATCGCTACAAGACCGAACCCTACGAGCTCTACACGGTAGAAGCCCATTGGAAGCCCGAGGTTCGGCGCTTGCTTGACGACTACTTTCCCAAGAGACCCGCGGTATTCACGAGGCAGCTCTCCGAAGCCGGCCTCGCGCAATAGAAGCCCATCGGACAAGACTTCTCGCCTCCAGCACAGGCGCAAAACGAAACGGCGACCGCGTCAAACGGTCGCCGCTGGCGCCCCAGCCTTTCAGACTCGGGCGAACAATCAGTTCAGGTCAGGTCAGGACAGCTTCGCGAGAACCTCTTTGACCTTGGCGAAGTTCGGAAGGTCCTTGGGAGTCGGGGTCTGTTCGGCGTATTGGACCACGCCCTTCTTGTCGATGACGATGGCGGCGCGCGCCGAGGTGTCGCCAATGCCAGCCAGCGCGGGGAACTCCACGCCGTAGGCCTTGGTCACTGTCTTGTTGAGATCGCTGGCGAGACGGACGCTGATCTTCTCCTTCTGCGCCCAGGCCTCCTGGGCGAAGGGGCTGTCGACGCTCACGCCGATGACGTCGGCGTTGAGGCCCGAGTAGCCGCTGATGCCCTGGGAGATGTCGCACAACTCCTGGGTGCAAACGCTCGTGAACGCGAGCGGGAAGAAAAGGAGAACCGTGTTCTTCTTGTCGAAATTCTCGCTCAGCTTCACGTCCACAAGCCCGTCCTTGGTTTTGGACTTGAGACTGAAATCAGGCGCCTTGGATCCAACAGAGATAGCCATAAGAGTAGGTAGATTCGAATGTTGATGTCTGCGTTAAGTTCGTGTTTACGGCGCGCAGATATACGAGGCAAAACGGACGAATGTCAAACTCAGAGGTCGGCGCGCTAGCCGCCGTCCTGCCAGACATTGGGCGCGCTCCACGTGTCGCCGCTTCGGGAGCGAACGATGATTTTCGAGACGCCCTTCAACGAAATGGGGTTTTCATACACCTTCGCCGCCGGGGAGGGCTCGCCGCCGGGCTTCCTCGGATCCGTGCCATCCAGGGTGTAATAAACCTGGCCGCGCCCCTTCACGGTCAACCGGCTCGCGGCGCCGTCCAGCTTGGCGGCGATCGACGGCGGCTGATGCCCCATCTGCCCATCAATCCAGGCTATGCGCCGGCGAATCCACGCCTTCATCCAGTTGACCTCCTCCTCGTAGCTGCTCCCGACAAAAGAGTTGGGGTGCACGAAACGTCCCAGGATCGGCCATCGGCGAAAATTGCGCGACTGAGCCTCGCCAAGCTCCGCGGCCATCTGGTCGACGCGCTTGATGATCGCCTCCAACTGAAACGGTCCGCGGCGAAGCTCCCACCAACGGTCGATGTACTCTTGATTGAACTCGGGATCCTCAACCAACCGCCGAACCCAGGTGATCTCGGAGTCGCGAAGCTGGTCGGAGTACCAGCCGGAGGGGCTTTCGCCATCCAGATAATTGGCGTTCCCAAAGCTGAGGTTCCAATCCCAGACGGGCTCCAGCTTGATCTTGCCCCCCCGGTCCTTGGAGAAATATACGCTGTAGCGAAAGCCATCGATGTTCTTCGACAGCTCCACCAACCAGTGCTGATCGATCAAGGACGGCACATCGATGTAGCGTCGATATCCCTTCGATGGATCCATGAAGTTCTTGCCATAAATCGAGTGCTCCGCCTGCTGGAAGTGGCGCTGAAGCCAGTCCTTCTGGGTGGGCGTGACCTCGTCCGCGCTCGGTTCAACAAAGAAATATTCGCCGCCCCGGCTGTAGAACGCGGCGCCTTCCTTGTTCGAATGATCGCGCTTGAAAATATATCCGCCCGAGATCTCGGGCTCCGCGCTGTCCCCCGGGCCCAGTTCATGGATGTCCACGCGGTTCTTGCCGCGCTTGATCTTCTCCACGAGGACGTAGACGCCCTGGTAGTCGCGCCAGCTGAGGGAATCGCCGACCTGGTTCACGAACACCTCGACGAACCGCGTCCGCGCGGCGTAGTGACCCATCCTCCGGCTGAGGTCGTACGCCAGCGCGTCCCTCATCAGCGTCTTGTCCGGGAAGGGAGCGTACAGCACCCAGTCGGATTCCTTGGGAAGCCCCAGCAGGCTGGTCTTCGTCTTTTCCCCAAACTCATCGCGCAACCGGACGGTGTAGGACTTCTTGGGATAGCGGGTGGAGCTGAAGCCCCGGATGTTGTAGTCGCCACGCGTCTCGACCTGGGCCTCCCCATTCAGGGAGGCGCGACCGGATCCCGGCTCGATCAAGCGCACCACCAAGGGAGTCTTGCGCGAATCGTAGCGAACGCGTCCCTGCGATGTGAGGATCAGGATGGGCAGGTTGGAGTCGAAATCGGCGACGTCGGACGAAGGCTGATTGAATGTCTCCATCGCCGCCAGGCTGGGAAGGTAGCCCGGCGCGTAAACGCGCGCCTTGATGACCGCCGGCGAATCGATGGTAAACGGCTTCACGTAAGCCGGGGAGCCTTCGGTGGGCTCGCGTCCATCCAGCGTGTATCGCACGACCCCTCCCGCCGTGCTCGTGGACATCTCGACCCGTTGCGGCCCGTGCAGCATGCCGCCTCGCGGGGAGATCGAGGGCTTGCCCGCCTCTGCGCCAAGACCGGGATCCAAGTTGGCCGCCAGCGGCGTCGCAGGCGAGAAGTAGCGGGGCGAATCCAGCTGAAACCTGGCCGTGTGGGCGTAAAGCTCGGGAAGGATGAGGAAGCCGGTGTCGTCCGCCTTGGCATTATAGGCCATGACGGCGAGGATGTTCTGCCCGGGTTTCAAAAGCTGCCGCGCGAAGGTCAGATCGATGTCTTCGTAGACGCTGTCGCCTCCCCCGACCCATTGCCCTTGCAGATTGTCTAAATCGAAGGTGCTGAGCTGGGAGCGGGTGTGCGCCACCATTTGGAGCCTCGACGCGTAGGGCTTCACACCCGGGATCAGCAGGCTCTTCAGCAAGGACACGTCCTTGCCGGTCCCGCCGCGGACATCGGTCGTCACGGACAACGAGACCACGGCGCCCCGGTCCGTGAACTGAACGTCGACAACGCCCTTGTGGTAAAAGCGCCAGCCGAGGCTGGGCTCGGACACAGGCGCCTGGACATGGGGATCCCCATTCCAGTGGACAATCGCCTGTGATTCGCGTCCGCCGGCGGCGAGCTCCAGCTGGATCACCAACGCGTTGGCCAGCTTGATGTCGCGTCCGTGCTGAAACATCTCCAGCGGCTCGCCGATCCCGCGCTCTCCGTGCCGGCCCGTCGGGATCAGGGCGAGGTAGAGATCGCTCGCGGAGGGCTGGGGGCTCTTCGATCGAAACTCAAAATCGCATTGGAATCGCTGGGCGGGGCTGGCGACGCGCTGAGGGAAGGCCGCCCCGTTCATTTGGTCAGCCAAACGACCGTTCACAAGCCGAAGGTAGTGATTCGTGTTCGGCGGAGTGCTGACGATGCGCGCCCGGCCGTTGGCGTCGGCGTTCATCAACGCCACGTTCGGGTCCTCGTCGTCGAAATTCTCGCGCCATGCCACGGGCTCCAGCTTTTCGCGCGAGCGGAGGGCGCTGCCATTCCAGGCCACGTTCGTCGCCACGTTCCGCCGCGCCACTTCCTGCCCGTTCAGCCAGGCGACGAATCCGTCGTTGTAATACATCCGCAGCGACAGCCGGCTCACGTCGGCGTTGGTCGCTAGAAACGGAGCGCGAAGCATCAAGGACGCGCTCTTGGATCGCATCAAGGCTCCCACGTCGGCGCGAATCCACGGCAGGAGATTCGTCCCGGAATCGTATCCAATCCCGCCGCGGCCCGTCGACCAGTCGGCCGCCGAATAGCCCGCCGATTTCCACGCCTCACCGGGATCGGAGGTGGGGACGCGCGCCGACTTCACGGCGTCGGCCGCCAGCAAGGTGATCGTCTGCTCCACGAGAGGGATCCCATAGGACACGTCCGGACGCAGCGGCGGCAGCTTGGGCTTGAACTGGAACGCGATGGTCCGTCCATCGGCTTCGATCAGCCCCAGATACTCCCCCGCTGTGTCCAACTTGAAGTTCGTGTGCAGCTCCTTGCCAGATTGACGGCGGTTCTTCCCCGAAGCGAAGACGAGAAGGTACTCGCCCGGCAGCAGCTTCGTCTCGGGAAACGTCCACTTCCGAAGATCCTTGGAGTCGTCGGTCAGATGCCATCCGAGCAGGCTCACGCTCTCCGCGCCCGCGTTGAACAACTCGATCCAGTCGGACGGCTGGCGATCCTCATCCATCACGGTCCGATGATTCGCCGCCATCACCTCGGTGATCAGGACGCGAGGCGAGGCCGCGGTCGCGCTCAAGCCGGAGTTCAGAAACAGGCCCGCCAGAACGGCGGCGAAGAGGGAGAAGGAGGGCGAGCGTCCGAGCAGGGTTGGAATAAACCGGGAAGGACGCCCGCGGAAGGGGTGGAAGTCCCATCGAGACGGCAGGGCCCGCGAGAAGAACCCGCCTGCCTTCCGATTAGGTTCAATCCGGCTCACGTCGAGGCGCGTCGCGTTTCAGAATTAAAAGGCCGTTGGCAGTGCTTCTCTCGTATCCGTAGCAGGGGCTGTTCACCACCTGCCCAAACAGCCAGAGGGTGGCGGACCCGCCGCCATCCAGATTCAAAGCTTCTTTGACTCCCAAGGTCCGAAGGTATTCGGAGAACTCGGGGAGCGTCATGCCGATGGATAGATTGCTCTGTCTGCCGTCAACTTCCACAAAAAACCAATGGGAATCGTTCCAGCCGAACGCCGAGCGCGGATGCCGGTCGGTCTTGTTGCCGCTGTAGCCGCCCATCTTGCCGTCGCGGACCAAGGCCGGCCCTCCCCCAATGGCGGTCTCACAGCCCCGGGTGTCGGGGAAGGTGGTCGTCTCAATCTCAACGCTGTCTCCAGGCTTCAGCGCCGGCATTGAGGAGAGGAGTTGGGCATCGACGGACAGCACCATGATGTCGGGCGCGAGCTTGGTGTTCCCCGCGTCGCGGACCTCGCGGACTTTTCCGGCGTAGGCCATGCCCGGCTTCAAAGGAAGCCATTCGAGTTCTCCAGACCGCTCCAAAACGAACTCGCGGCCTCCAGTCGTCTGGGTCGAAGCCCCCAGGCGCGGGGTGTAGAGCCGAGCCGAGCCCCGCGCGCGCTCCTCGTTCACCTCGACGGGAAGCGCCCGGCCATCGGGAAACTTGACCTGGAACGCGCTGCGAACAATCCCGATGTGCGGCTGCGACTTCTCATCCAGCCAGAAGCAGGGCTTGTTCGTGACCGAGCTGCTGATGAGCTCGCCTTCCATGACCTGGAAGCCGAGAGGGTCGCCTGCGAAGGGCTCGCGCTCCGTCCGATAGAAATCGCCGTTGATCGCGACCTGCGGACGCTGATTCGTTCTCTGGAGCGCCTTCACCTGATCGCTCAGAGGGCTCAGGTCCAGGACGGTGCCTTTCCCCAGGCTGGTCGAAAGCACCAAGTCCTGACGGGAGCGATCCACTTTCACAATGTGGATGGAGAGGGGCTTGTCGGGAATCTTCTCGTTGCGGTAGGTCACGCCTGATCCCGTCGACGAAGGCTTGGATCCAACCGCCGTGGAAGCGGCGTCCTCCGCTCGCAACCCCGCCGCCCCGCCGATCACGGCGAGCAGGGCCGCGACCCAGGCGCTCCGCCAGGGAGGACATCCGTTGTGTGCGGACAAAGACATGGCCCTCATTACTACTTGAAATGGATGAGGGGGCGCAACCGCCGAAGCGCTCCTCATCCGCTTCTCACCGTGCTCCGATATGTGACGCATAACGCTCATTTGTCGCTGCAACTCTCTGCACTGTTCTACGACGCTGGGCACTGATTGGTTCGAAAAAACTAGAGAACCCTGACGCAAACCGGACGCAAACCGGACGCGGACACGGCTCTTGGCAAGCCCCCAGGCAGGGTTCTTGGAGCGTCCACAACCCCCGCGCTGACATCGGAGAGCTGGCGGACGGCTGAAAACCGCCCGCGGATAAGACAACGCAACCTGATAAAAAGTTTCGCAATAATTGCTCGCAAGAACCGCGATGTGTGCTTGTTCAGGCGAGGGGCGGCGTGGCAGGGTGCGCCGCGACCACCGATAACGCATGAAAATCGACCGCAGCTCCCCTGATCCGAAGCGACACTTCCTCGCCTGCGGCAGGCTTCTTCTTCTGGTTGTCTCGCTGACCAGTCAAACTCTCCTTGCCGGGGCCGGCGACTATTTCCCCCCGCCCGACGCCCAGGGAGGCTGGAGGACGGCCGACACCCCGCGGCAGATCCGGGAGACCGCCGGCATGGATCCCGTCCAGCTCGAACGGACATGGGCCTTCATGCGTCGATGCACACAAAATGGAGGGCTCCTGGTGGTGCGCCGGGGGCGCCTGGTATTCGAGAATTACTTTGGACGCGCCCACCGAAACGCAAATCCCGACATGGCCTCCACAGGAAAGGCCTACACGAGCATCGCGTGCGGGATCATGCTGAGCGAGTTCAAGGACAGGATTCCCGAGGGCCTTGACACACGGGTCTTCACCGAACGGTTTCTTCCCGAAGCCCTGCCGCTCGACGATCCGCGGCGCGCCGACATCACGCTCGGACAGCTGCTGTGCATGAGCGGCGGCTACACGGGCGAAGGCGGCGCGCCCGTCGCCGTCACTCTTGGCAAATCGTTTCCCTTGAAGGCGGCGCCCGGACAAGACATTCGCGACCTCGATCGATCGTCGCTTCGGGTCCCGATGTGGACGAACGCGGGCGCCGGATACTCCTACTCCTCCCCTGAGCCGCACATTGCCTCGATGGTGCTGCGACGCGTCACGGGGATGGAGCTCGAAGCCTACATCGACAAGCGTCTCGCGAAGCCCATGGGCTGGGGGCCCTGGGGATTCTGTCTGCACCGCGACGGGTTCACCATGCCCCACGCCAATGGCGCCGGAAGCATCGCGGTTCATGCGACGGACGCGCTGCGCTTCGGCTATTGCCTTCTGCGCGGCGGTCGATGGAAGGACAAGCGGCTTGTTCCTGAAGGCTATGTGGCGCTGTGCGGCAAGCCCTCGCCGTTCAACCCGCACTCCCCCTACAGCCTGATGTTCGAGAACAACTCCGACGCCCATGTCGCCGGCGCGCCAACGGACGCTTATTGGAAATCCGGCGCGGGAGGATTCGGGCTCGCCATTGTGCCGTCGCTCGATCTGGTGATCTACAAGATGGGCGGTCGGGACAACCAATACGACCCCTCGCTCACCGGACTGCCCCAGGCGTCCAGCAAGCCGGTCGACACATCGAGGGACGGATGGCAGCCGATTCCGCGAGGCCCCTTTCATGAAGGCAGCCTGGGCGGCGACGACGGATTGCGCCGGGTGATCGAGATGGTCTGCGCCTCAGTGCGCGACTGAGAGCGACGCCCTCCAGGCGGAGCGGGCGCTAAAGGCGGCCGAATCGACGATGCCGGCCCGCGTAGATCTCCAGAGCGGCGACGAGCTCGGCGCGGCGAAAATCGGGCCACAAGGTTTCCGTCACCACAAACTCGGAATACGAAATCTGCCAGAGCAGAAAGTTGCTCACGCGCATCTCGCCCGACGTGCGGATGAGCAGATCCGGATCGGGAATCGCCGGCGCGTAAAGATTTTGAGCCACGGTCTTCTCCGTGATCTCCGCCGGATCCAATCGTCCCTCCTGGACCTGCTTGGCGATGGCGCGCACCGCGTGGACGATCTCCGTTCGCCCTCCGTAGCTCAGCGCCAGCACCAGGGTGAGCCCGGTGTTCCGGGACAGATGCTCGATGCTTTTCTGCAGCTGCTCCTGCACCGCCTCCGGGAGACGGTAGATCTGTCCCATCACCTGAAGCCGCACATTGCTCCGGTGCAGCTCCGGGGTCTCGCGCTTCAGGTAGCGGGCGAGGTACTTCATCAGGGTGTCGACCTCGTCCTTGGGGCGGTTCCAGTTCTCGACGGAAAAGGCGTAGAGGGTGAGATACTTGATCCCCACCTCGCCCGCGGCCTTGACGAGAGTTCGCACCGACTCGGCCCCCTGGCGATGGCCTTCCACCCGGGGCAGCCCGCGCGCCTTGGCCCATCGGCCGTTCCCGTCCATGATGACGGCGACGTGCGTCGGGATGACCAGGCGCGCCTCCTGGCTGAGGGTGAGGTGCGGCGAGCTCATGAAGAATGGGGAACGCGTTTCAGGGTGAAGAAGAACGTGGCGCCCTTCCCCGCCGAGGATTCCAACCAGATCTTGCCGCCGTGGCGCTCGACGACGCGCTTGCAAATCGCCAACCCGATCCCGGTGCCCGGGTAATCCTCGCGGGTGTGGAGCCGCTGGAAGATCTGGAAGATACGATCGAAGTGCTCGCTCGCGACGCCGATGCCGTTGTCCCGGATTTCCACGCGCCAGAACTTGTCCGGCTGGTCCACGGCGGGCTCGCAGGTGATGTCGATCACGGGCGGCTCCGCGCCCCGGAACTTGATCGCGTTGCCCATGAGATTCTGAAAGACCAGGGTGAGCTGGGACAGATCGCCGAGCACGTCCGGAAGCGGCTCCGATCGGATCATCGCCTTCGATTCCTCGATCCGCAGGGTGAGATTCTCCCGCGCCCGGGCCAGAGCCTCGTCCAAGGACACGGGCGCGAACGCCTGCTCCTGCGCTCCGACACGGCTGTAGGCGAGAAGATCAAGGATCAGCTGATCCATGCGCTGGGCCCCGTCGACCGCGAAGTGAATGTAGTCGTCGGCGTCCGCGCCCAGCCGCCCCTTGTATCGGCGCTCCAGGAGCTGCAGGTGCGCGGCGATCATGCGCAGCGGCTCCTGGAGATCGTGGGAGGCGGCGTAGGCGAACTCGACGAGCTCGCGGTTCGATCGTTGGAGCTCGAGCGTGCGATCGCTGATCTTGCGCTCGAGGTCCGAGTTGAGCGCCTTCAACCGCGACTCCACCTGCTGACGCTCGGACACGCGCTTCTCAAGGCTCTCCGCCATCTCGTCCACAGCGCCCGCGAGCAAGCCCAATTCTCCGCCGCGATGCGGCATGCCGGTGCGCGCCTCAAGGCGACCCGAGTGCAATTCGCGGGCCACGCGGATCACGGGCCGCAGCCAACGCACCACATAGCGGTCGGTTCCGATCCACGCCAGCGCCCCGGTGAGAAGGATCACCGCCCCAATCACGAACAGGTTCCGCTGCAGGGTCGCTTTGGACGCCGCGAAGGCGGCGCTGGAGGGAATGCCGATCGCCACGCGCAGCTCAGGCGAATCCTCGTCGCCCACGAGCCGGGCGAGGGAATACAGGCGCGATACGCCGTCCTGCCCTGGACGCTCGAAGAAGCCCGCGGCCTGCTCCTTCCACGCCGAGCCGTGCAACACCGGCCCTTGGTTGAACGCGCGGCCGGCCTCCGACGCGGGAATGTCGGGATAATGGAGCAAAACGCGGGAGGAAGCGTCGAGCACAACGAGGCTCGAACCTTCCGGAAGCTGCGCCTCGACGGCAAACTTCTTCACCCAAGAGAGGTCCAGCGCAATGTACATTGCCCCCATGAAGGCGCCGTTCGTGCGATCCAGGATCGGGTAGGCGATTGACAAGGTCGGCTTCTTCGACGGGCGTTCCACCTGAAACTCCCCCGTCGAAAACTCACGGGTCTGCCTCACCTTCTGGAACCACTGCTTGTCGGACAGGTTGAGGTCGGGACGCGCGTCGGTTCCGCAGGCGATCACGCTGCCATTCGATCCCACAACGCCAATCGTGACGTAGTTGGGATGCAGATCCATCAGTCGCGTGAGCATGATGGCGCTCGGCAGCGAATTGCTCGGGTAGCGCCAGCGCTCCATCTGAGCCAGCGCGGACAGCAGTTGATTGGCGGTCTCCATCTGCTGGTCCTGTTGCTGGGACATCATCCGCGTCATCCGCTGCACCGACAGGCCCACTTCATTGCGGGCGCGCTGCGTCTGTTCGTAAAAGGTGTAGACGATGAGGAGCAGCAGCGGAGTGGCCGGGACGGCGATCAGGAGAAGGAAGCGAACCCGAAGCCGCTGAAAGAACGGGATCCCTTCCGTCCCGTTCTCGGCGGAAGGCGATTTCGGGGATGGCGCGGGGGTGCTGAGGGAACCTTGTGTCATCCAACGAGCCGATGCGGCTCTGCGATCCGAGGCTCGCCCACAGGCTCAGGGGGCAAGGCGCAGCCTTCCGCCACCTGCCGGGCCCAGTTCACCCAGGCGCTCCAAGCCATCGGCTTCGTGTGAAAGGAAGTGTTGTTGAATCGAGCGACCCATCGGCGGTCCTCCTCGATCGCGGAAGTGCTCAGAACCACAACGCGTATTGCTCCAAACTCCGAATGCGAGCGCAGGTCGCCCAAAAACTGCCGCCCATCCTTACGTGGAAGCTTCAAATCCAGAACGATCATATCCGCCCCCACCCGCCCCCCATGGGCGCCGCTTCGAAGCTTGGTGAACGCGGCGTCAACATTGTTGACCCATTGCAGGCAACTTTGAACCTCGGCCTCGCGAAAGGCCTCGACCACCAATCGCGCGTCTCCGGGGTTGTCCTCGACCAGAAGAATGTGGATGGCTCGTCGCGCGTTCATCACCGGAGGTTACGCAGCTGTTTTGGTTGACGACGCGACCATGGCCGGAGGAATGCGAAAACTCAAATGAGATTTTGTGGAATCGGGCGGACGGAGTCCCCGGAGTTGTGGCTCAGCCCTGTCGCTATTCATCCGAGAAACCCTGGACCGACGCGGGCAAAGCGGCGGGCTCGGCCCGGATCTCGGGCTCGGACGCGTCGGCGTGCATGCTCTCCCGAATTACGCGATCGGTCATCTCCGCCAGGTAGCCTGTGAGCGATTTGTTGAGCTCCAGAAACTCGGGCCACAGGGTCTCATCCACAAACTGCTTGGGAACCCGGACCATCACCGTCGTGTGGCGTTGACGCCTGTACCGGTAAGGCTTCAGGTTGTATCGGCGGAGCAAAGCGGAGAAGAGCTTCTTGGACCAGGGATCTCGAAACGAGAACGTGTATTCGGGGGGAGGCGCGGCTCTCTCGAACGCTTTGAGTCGTTCAAGAATCCTGAGGCGCGCGCTGGCGGCGGCGTCGCGCTCCCCGGCGGTCGCCGCGCCCGCGTGGAGCGCTTCCACCAGGCGCAGCCGCTCGATCAATGCTTCCTCATCGGTCATAAGAAAGAGCCGACACTCCTTGCATCGACTCCCTTTGACAAGTGGAACGTGACGGGGGCTGACGACCCCGTCAGCCCCCGCGCGTCATTTCACGAACCAGTCGTTCTTTTCACCACCAGCCATTGGCTTGGTAGCGATGGTTATGGATCCACTTCGGGTAGATCGCTTCGAGCTGATACCGGGTGGCGTAGCTTCGAAGGAGGCCGAGCCAGTTCTTGTTGAACACAAACAGGTCATCCCAGCCCGCCGCGCCGCGGAAATCGGCGACATGAAAGTCGTCGCCGTCGCCCAGGTTCCAAGACCCGATCCAGTCGTCCTGCCAACTGCCAGAGAGGCTGCCGTCGCCGTTGGATTTCAGGATCCCCAGGTACTGCGTCGACCAGTTCTTGCTGTTGTAAACCACGAGGTCCTGTCTTCCATCGCCATTGACATCGGCCACGTAAAACCGGTCGCGACGGGAGAGATCCCAGCCGGGAACCGCGCCGTCGTAGCGATGTCGGAAGCTGAGCTTGCCTTCCACCAGGGCGAACAGTCCCAGATACTCGGGACCCCAGTCGCGTCCGTTGAAGATCGCGAGATCAGTGGTTTTGTCCCCGTTGAAGTTGGGGAGGAACAGCTCGTCCTGGCGCCGCATGGTCCAGTAGAGCCCGTTGTTGATTCTGATCTCGCCGTAGTAGCGGTCGGTCAGGGCCAGTTGCGCGCCCAGGGAGCGGAACACCATCAGATGAACCTGGTTCCAATCCTGCGTGTTCTGGCTGATGACTTCCTTCCGTCCGTCGCCATCGAAATCGCCGACAAAAAACTTCTCGTGGCGGCCCATCTCCCATACCGGCAGATAGCGGTCGTATCGGTGGCTGTAGGCGAGATCCACCCCTGTGGAACGGAGCATCAGGAAGTAGGGCATCGACCAATCGACGCCGTTGTAGACCATCAGGTCCGCCTTGCCGTCGCCGGTGAAGTCGCCCACGTAAAACTCATCGCCGGCTCGCATGTCGCCCCAACCCGGAAGCTCGAGGTCGAAGCGGCGCACGGGCTCGAATCCCTTGCCCGTCGAGCGAAGCATGCAGACATAGGGCTTCACCCAGGCGGTGAGATTGATCACATACAAGTCCGTCTTGCCGTCGCCGTCGAAGTCGGCGGGGATGAGAATGTCCGAACCGCGAAACTCCCACGACTTGGACTTCGACGCGTTGTAGAGGATGTCGGTGTGATACCAGGCGGGCTCAAGAACGCCGGTGACCGGGCGCGGCGCGGCCCCGGTGGCCGGATCCTTGGGCCCGACATTTCGGTCGGCGGCCAGATAGAGCGAGAGCTGACGGTCGTCGAGGACCACGAGATCCGTGCGTCCGTCGCCGTTGAAGTCGCCCGCGACGCTCTTGCGGAAGTCGCCGTCCTGACGAAGCCGCGCGTTGTTGCGAATGGCGGTGTAGCCGATCGGATTGTGCAGCGTGGAGTTGTTGTTCATGCGTCCGCGCCAGCTGGGCCGATAGATGCCGTTCCACCATTGTCCGCTCCCGATCGTCGCGCCTGGGAACAGCCCCGCGTCCTGGGTTTCATCCGCGACGTTCGCCAGGGCCGTGGGCACCGGCCGCGTGGCCGGGATCCAGTCGTTCCACTCAATCGAGGCGCGCACGGTGGTCTTGGTCAGGTTCCCCGCGTCGGGCTCCGCGCCGGCGTACCAGCCGCAGCCCGGCGACCCCGAGTTGCACTGATACTCATCGCCCAATCCTCCGAAGAAGTGCCCGAACTCATGCGCGTATACGCTCCAGTCGGACCCGCGCGTGACCGCGAAATGATGTCCTCGGGAGCAGCCCCCGAAGGATGTCGTGTTGAGAACGATCGCCTTCACGTTGGCCTCCGGGATGAGCGTGTTGATGATCGCGTCGATCGCCGCGATCGTCCCCGGGCCCGGCTCCATCCAGCAGCGATTCCAATTCCCGCTGAATCGATAGCCCAGCGCCGTGTCCTTCGAAGAGGTCACGTTCCCGCTCGCGTCCACCCGGGTCACGCCGCTCTGCTTGGAGAAGGTGTTGATCCGAAAGATGTTCATCGCGTTCAGAAGCTCCGGATGAATATCCCGCTGCAGGAGGTCGTTCATGACCGTCGCGTCCACGTAGTCGTTGAAGGTCTTCTGGTCGGCGGCGGTGTCGGCGAACCCTTCGGCGATGATCACCATGTTGAACTTCGTCGCGCGCGGGCCGCTGGAGTGGAGCTGCGTCAGCGTCGCGGGCCGGGTGACTCCCGCCAGGTCCACGTCCTGAAGACCGAGTCCGGGCTTGGGCGTCGTGACGACCAGCCGGTTCAGCTGCTCGCCGCCGATCTTCCCCAGCAGCTGGAAGTGATCGATGTTCTTGAGGAACGCGTCCGGAGTCAGCAACCCCAGCCGCGCGGGCTTCACGTACCGATAGACCTCCACCACCATCCCCGCGAGATCCTGGTCGTTGTCCAGGACGGGGATTTGCAGACGGATGTCCTCGCGCGCCAGAGGCACGCTGCCGTGCGCGCCGCGGAAGGGAGGCTGATAGGCGCGTGCCTCGAAGGGATCCGGCTCGGCGCCGATGTGGAAAATCCCGCTCGGGCCAAAGGAGGTCGCCTTCTGCGATCGAACGACGTAAATCAGCGAGCCCGCGGGCGGATTCGCCGGCGCGTCCTCGTCCGTCAGCTGAAGCCGCTTCAGCACGGAGCTGCCGGGCACGCTGTAAGCCGCCGTCGGCTTGAGACCGCCATTCACGCCCAGCGAGAAGGTGAACCGGATATGCCGCCCCAGCTCCGCCACCAGCGGGTTTGCGATCTGGCTGATGTCCCGAGTGTCGGCGATCTCCAGCTTGAGTCCCTTGTCATTGTTCGGACTGGGGGGAATCTCTTTCGCGACGCCGATGGGTCTCGGCATGTTGGGAAGCCCTTCGAACCCCGACTCAATGAGTCCCACGCCGACGTCCTCGGGGAGATCCTCGAGCCGGTTGACCTGGCGCTTGATCGGAATCAGCCCTCGCTTGGCGAAGCCCGGGTCGTCCTTCTCGGGCCCGAGCGTCCATAGCCGCAGCCCGGCGCTGCTCAGAGCGTCCTCGAGATTCGCTCCCGTCGCGGTGAAGGCGGGGATCGTCTTCACCAGGCTCGTTTCGTTGGAGCCAAAAAGGCTGAAGCCTGTTTTCGCGGACAGTGTTTGAAACAGCACGCTGGCGGGAATGGAAGACCCCACGCGCAGATTCAGCGAAGATCCATCGTCCTTCACGTCTACTCCAAACGTTTCCACAAGGAAGCGAAAGAAGCGGTGTGGCACGGGGGTCTGGCCGTCGCTGAACGTCGTGGGAACGGTGAATGTGACCGGGGTGGATCCCACGATCAGCGTGGGGGCGGAGACATCCTTCCAGTTGACGCCATCCAGGGCGTCCTCGGCTTGCAGGGTGACCTGCGAGTTCGGCGGAGCGCTGACCTGCAGGTCGACGAGGCCGCTGGAGCCAAAGTCGTCAACGAAGGTCTTGATGGACACGATCGAGGCGCCATGGGCGAGCATGGAGCCTCCGAGCACGGACAAAGCCGCCCAGGCTGCGGAGCGAGGGAGTCGGCGTGGTTTGCGATATGACATAGGGATTGATGCGGAAGGGATGCGCGCGGAAGGACGGCCGGAGACTTTGGACACGGGGATTCAGAAAACCCCCGCCGTGGATAGCTCCTCGCGGTTCCGTCGTGGCGTGCATCACTTATCCATACGAAAACCCACGGGCCTTTCTTTCAGTGGATCGAAAAGAGTCCCTCGGTTCGGGCCGCCGCAACCGCCGAGCGCCGTTCGACCCTGGATTCCAGGCGACGCGCCGCGGCGCAAATTCCAGAGTGCATTCGCTCCGCCGCCCAGGCAAAACTCGCCGGAATGACTGTCGCCCGCCGGCCCTTCGACATGGCGCTCCCAGGCGAGCTGCGCGAACTGCTCTGCGCCGCCCCGGAGCTCCGTTCGGCTTACGTGGTGGGCGGCAGCGTGCGGGACGCCTACCTCCTTCACGACGGGAAGGACTTCGATGTCGAAGTCTTTGGACAGCCCTACGAAGCCCTTCAAGCCCGGCTATCGCGGCACGGACGCTTGGATTGCGTCGGACGATCCTTCGGCGTCATCAAGCTGACAACGCGTCCCGGCGCGACGTACGATTTCTCGATTCCGCGGCGCGACTCCAAGGTGGCCTCCGGCCATCGCGGCTTCATCGCCGCCTTCGATCCCTCCCTCACCCTCGAGGAAGCAAGCGCGCGGCGCGACTTCACCATCAACGCGCTGATGTTCGATCCCCGCTCGCGCGAGATCATCGACTGCCATGGCGGCCTCGTTGACCTGGACGCCCGAACGCTCCGCCACACGAGTCCGGCGTTCGTCGAGGATCCGTTGAGAGTGATGCGCGGGATGCAGTTTGCCGGACGGTTTGACCTCGTCGCCACGCCTCAAACCATCGATCTCTGCCGCTCCATCAAGTCCACCTTCGCGGAGATCGCCAAGGAACGCGTCCGCGAGGAATGGATGAAGTGGGCCGAGCGCGCCGTTCGCCCCTCGAGGGGGCTGGAGTTCCTGGCGGCAACCGGGTGGATCGAGCATTTCCCCGAGATCGCGCGCTTGCGGGGGACGCCACAAGATCCGGAATGGCACCCGGAAGGCGATGTGTTTGTTCACACCGCGCATTGCTGCGACGCCATGGCGAAGCTCCCGGTGTGGCTCGAAGCCGACCCGTCCAGCCGCATTGCGTGGATGTTCGCGATCCTCGCCCACGACTTCGGCAAACCGGACACGACGCGCGAGGAGACGCGCCACGGGAGGCTGCGCATCGTTTCGCCCGAGCACGAGCCGCTCGGCGCCGAACTCTGCGTCCCGTTCTTCGAACGCCTGCATATGACAAACGAAATCACCGAGCGCGTGATCCCCCTCGTCGCCCATCACCTCGCCCATATGCAGTCGGGCTCCGATCGCGCCATCCGCCGGCTCGCGCACCGGCTGCAACCCGAAACCATCCAGGGGCTATGCGCGGTCATGTCAGCGGACGCTCTCGGCCGGCCGCCAAGGCCCGCGATCATCCCGGAGTCCGTTCACGAGCTGCTGCGGCGCTCTCAGGAATTGCGGATGCAGACCCAGGGGCCGGAGCCGATTCTCAAGGGCCGCCACCTGCTCGCGCTCGGATTGCGCCCGGGAAAGAAGATCGGCCTGATCACCGCGTTGGCGTTCGAGGCCCAGCTGGAAGGAACCTTCCAGGACCTCGCCAGCGCGCGCGCCTGGCTCGCGGCCGCGGAGCTGCCCATGCTCGAAGAGAAGGAGAAGGAGCTCTTGATCACGAGAATCGCGGAGGGCGCCGTTGATCCCGAATCCGAAGGTCCAGCGGGAGTTCAATAGGGGACGAAGTCCCCGGAAAAAAGCGCCCGAGGCCTTTTCTAGCGGAGGAAGTAGCCGCGCTGCTTCTCGGAGATCTCCATTCCGAGCCGACCCATCGCCGCCAGCATGTCCTCCCAGGTCTCGCGCTTTGTCGCGAGGCTTTGGTTCCTCAAGACATAGGAGGGATGGTAGGTGGGCATGACGTCGATGCCTTCGTATTGCATCCACTGCCCGCGAAGCTTGGTGATAAAGATGGGAGATCGTCCGAACAATCCCTCCACCGCGGTGGCGCCCAGAGCCACGATGACCTTGGGCTGGATGATGCGGATCTGCTCCTGGAGATAGGGCAGGCAGGTGCGCATCTCCTCGTGCGTGGGCTTGCGATTGCCCTTGGTTTGCCCCGGCGTGTCCGGCCTGCACTTGAGGACGTTCCCGATGTAAACTTTCTCGCGAGAAAGCCCCATCGTTTGAATGACCTTGGTGAGCAGCTGTCCTGCGGCCCCCACAAAGGGCTCGCCTGTCACGTCCTCGTCAGCCCCGGGGGCCTCGCCCACGAACATCAAAGGGGAGTGAATGTCGCCGACGCCGAACACCACGTTTTTCCGGGAAGACGCGAGATGCGCGCACGTCACGCACCGCAGCGCGCGCTCCCTCAGCTCCGCCATAGCGGCCTCCTTGTCGACGCATGGAGCGGAGACGGAGACCGGCGACGCGTGCGGCGAACCGGCGACGGAGGGGACAGGCGCAGGCGCTACCGGAGCGGGCGGCATGGCGATCCGTGACGCGGAGGCTGACTGGACGGAAGCGGTCGGCGCCGGGGCCCGGGCCAGATCGCGGAGAAGCTCAGGGTCGACCTGAACAAAGCGCTCGCCGCGCCGCTGGGCGGCTTCGAGATGATCGATGGTCGCGTTAAGAAGCGCTTGAAACTCGGATCCAGAGGACACCCCCCCTCTGTAATTTCGGGAGGGCAGGAATGCAATGGGAATCAGGCCAGAATCCCCTTCACGACCTCGCCATGGATGTCGGTGAGACGGAAATCGCGGCCTTGAAAACGATAGGTCAACCGGGTGTGGTCGATGCCCAGGGAGTGCAGCATCGTCGCGTTCATGTCGTGGATGTGCACCGGGTCTCGGACGATGTTGTAGCAATAGTCGTCGGTCTCGCCATAGACCATGCCCGGCCTCACCCCGCCGCCGGCCATCCAGATCGAATAGCACCGACCATGGTGGTCGCGTCCGTAATTGTCCTTCTCGATCTTTCCCTGGCTGTACACCGTGCGGCCAAACTCGCCCCCCCACACCACCAGTGTGTCCTCGAGCATCCCGCGCTGTTTGAGGTCCTTCACGAGCGCGGCGCTGGGCTGGTCCGTGTCGCCGCACTGTTCCTTCAAGCGGCGCGGCAGCGCCCCGTGCTGATCCCAGCCCCTATGGTAGAGCTGGATGAATCGCACGCCGCGCTCCGCCATGCGGCGCGCGAGCAGGCAGTTGTAGGCGAACGAGCCAGGGCGTTTCACGTCGGGACCATAAAGGTCGAGCGTGGACCGGGGCTCCTGGGAAACATCCGTGAGCTCCGGAACGGAGGTCTGCATCCGGAAGCCCATCTCGTATTGCGCGATGCGCGTGCTGATCTCCGGATCTCCGAACGCCTCGTATTGCTTCTGGTTCAGCCGATTCAATCCGTCCAGGACCCGCCGGCGCGCCGCCGGATCCACGCCCGGCGGGTTCGACAGAAACAGCACCGGGTCGCCTGTTCCGCGAAACTGAACGCCCTGGTGTTCGGACGGAAGAAATCCCGAGCTCCACAGCCGGGTGTAAAGAGGCTGGTCGGCCTCCTTCCCGCTCGAGATCATGACGATAAACGCGGGAAGGTTTTCGTTCGCGGCGCCCAGCCCATAGCTCAGCCACGCGCCGGTGCACGGGCGGCCCGGCTGTTGAAACCCCGTTTGGATGAAAGTGATGGCGGGGTCATGGTTGATCGCTTCGGTGTTCAACGTGCGGATCATCGCGATGTCGTCCACGATGCCCGCCGTGTGCGGCATCAATTCGCTCACCATTGTTCCGCTGCGCCCGTGCGGCTTGAAGCTGAAGATCGACCGGGCCACCGGGAAGGAAGCCTGGCCGCTTGTCATCGTCGTCAGGCGCTGCCCCATCCGAACCGAGGCGGGCAGCTCCTGCTGATGATACTTGTCCAACATCGGCTTGGGGTCGAAGAGGTCGATCTGCGACGGACCTCCGGCCATGAACAGATAGATGATCCGCTTGGCTTTGGCGCGGTGGTGCGTCGACTTGAGGGGATAGAGTCCGGAGGGATCCGGGGCGGCGCCCAGCGATGTCAGGCCGGGGTTCAGCAGCGACCCCAGCGCCGCGGCTCCGATGCCGGTGGCGGCTCGTCCGAACAGCTGGCGCCGCGTCAGGAGAATGTCGTGTTCGCGAATGGGGTTCATAGGGAGGCGCGGGTCAGTTCTTGGTGAGAGTCTCGTCGAGGTTCAGGAGCAGGCTGGCGACATGCGCCCATGCCGCGAGCTCGGACGGCGTCGCTCCGCTCGTCGCGACATAAGCGCCGATCTTGAGAAACTGCTTCGCGCTCTCCGGGCTTTTGGCGTAGCCGGCGCGCGCGTCCGACAGGACCTGCTCCAGCAACTTCAGTTCGTCCGGCGCGGGCTTCCGGGCCGTCGCCCGGCGAAACGCGTAGGTCAGCCGGCTCTGCGTGGCGGGGCCGCCCTCGCGGAGAATCCGATCCGCGAAGGCCCGCGAGCATTCCACGAACTGAGGGTCGTTGAGCAAAGCGAGCGCCTGAAGGGGCGTGTTGGTCCGCGGCCTCTTCACGACGCAGAACTCCCGCGTCGGCGCGTCGAAGAGCAGCATGTTGGGCGGCGGGCTCTGGCGCTTCCAATGCGTGTAAAGGCTCCGCCGATATTGCCCCTCGCCCTCGTCGGGAACGTACTTCTGGGAATTGTTGAACGACACCGCCTCCCACAAGCCCGAGGGCTCGTACGGCTTCACGCTCTTGCCGCCCACCTTCTCGACCAGAAGTCCGCTGATGTAAAGCTCCTCGTCGCGGACCGACTCGGCGTCGACCCGGAAGCGCGGGCCTCGCGCCAGCAATCGATTGTCAGGATCCTTCGCCCTCAGCTCGGGCGAAGCCTTCGACGATTGGCAGTATGTCGCGGAGGTCAGAATGAGTTTTTGGACGTGTCGGACATCCCACCCGGACCGAACGAACTCCGTGGCCAGCCAGTCCAGCAGCTCCGGATGCGAGGGAGGTTCGCTCTGAGTGCCGAAATCCTCCGGCGTCTTCACGAATCCGACGCCGAACACGAGCTGCCACAGTCGATTCACGCTGACGCGGGCGGTCAGAGGATGCCCAGGCATGAGCAGCCACTTCGCGAGCCCGAGACGGTTGGTGGGGGCGTCCTTGGGAAACGGCGGCAGGATGGCGGGAACGCCTCGCGAGACTTTCTCGCCAGGCTTGTCGTACTCGCCGCGCATGAGCATGAACGTCTCGCGCGGCTTCTCCGTTTCTTCGCGCGCGACCATGGTGGTGGGGATGGATCCGTTGAGGCCCGACTCCTCGTTGCGCCAGTTCACGAGTTGATCGCTCTCCCGGCGCCACTCGGGCGAGCTCACGCGCCGGAAATAGTTCCTCAGGCTTGACGCCTGATCCTTGGTGGGCTGATCCGAAGCCGCGAGCGCGACGGCGAGCGCCGGGGGCAGGATCGACGCGTCCAGGACGCTCATGTCGAACCGAAATCGGGTGTCCCCCTGCACATTCACCAGCTTCACGAGAAGCGTGTTGTCGCCCTTCTTGAGATCCAGCGCGAGCTTCGTCGGGCCTTCCACCGGGCTCTCCTTCGCGCGACGCTCTCCGATTGGCGATCGATTCAGCCACACCTTGAACAAATCATCCCCGCGAAGGGCGACCTCAACGCGTTGATCGCGCGGGACGGTGATGGTCCGCGCCAGATAATAGACGCCATGGACGCCGTGCAGGCTGCTGACGAGAACATGCTCCTTGCCATCCTCAAGATCCCCGCGCGCCCCCCACCGGGCTTCTTCGCGAACGCCCGGAAACTTCTGGGCGAAATCGAGCTTCTCCTCGGGACCCGCGACCGCGTCCAGCGTCGCAATCGGATCGCCCGCCTTCAGGACCCCGAGCACCTGCCAGGGCTGCGGCTTCGGCGGAAGCAGCAGGCCGGCGAGATCGTCGTTGCGAGCGGCGCTGACACGAAATCTTCCGATCGACCTCCGGTTCACGGACGCCTCGAACTTCAACCGAACCCGCAGCTGCGCTCCCGCGGGGATGTGGGTCGTCTCCTTCAGAAGCAAGAGCGCGGTGTGCCGGGCGGTCATCGCCTGATCGGTCGGCTGCCATCCCGTGTCCGGCTTGCCGTCGATGGCCTTTTCGATCTCGCGATCCTTGATCGCCGCGTCGGCGACCGCCTGTCCGATGACAATCTTGTGGCTCTCGCCCGGCTTGCCCGACGGGTCCAGGACCGACCAGTCGGCCTCAAACTCCGACAGCCGGAACTTGCCATCATCCGATCGCGCGCTGCTCTTCTGTGGCAGCGAGTCATCCGGCAGAGCTTCGAGCCTGAGCGCCGCGATCGGCCCCGGCTCTAGCTTGTAGGTCAGCTCGTAAACATCCTTGGGAGGATTCGCCCCGCTCACCAGAACCGACCCATCGCCCAGGACCCGGTGCTGCGCGTTGCTGAGGGCCTGGAACGAGCCCAGCTCAGGAACGCTCCAGCCCTGGCTCAGGCGCGAGCGCCATTCGCTCTCCCACTTCGCTTGAGCCTGATCCAGCCCAGGGTTGGCGGCGTCGACTTTCTTCTGCCCGTCCGCGATCCAAGTCTTGAGCTTCGCGAGACGATCGCTCTGCTCCCCGGTCGGCACCTGGATCGCCGGGTCCGGGTTCGGGGCGTTGCCGTCCATCACCGACTCCCTGAGATTGTTGAAAAACGCGTAGAGGCTGTAGTACTCCTTATGTGTGATGGGATCGTACTTGTGCGTGTGGCATCGGGCGCAGGTCATCGTGAGCCCCATCCAGATGGTGGAGGTGGTCTCCGTTCGATCGAATGTGTACTTGGCCTGATACTCGTCGATGATCGCCCCGCCCTCCCCCGTGCTCATGTTCGCGCGCACATAGCCCGAGGCGACCTTTTGGTCGAGGGTCGGATTGGGAAGAAGATCTCCCGCGAGCTGCTCGAGGGTGAATTGATCGAAAGGCATGTTCTCGTTGAAGGCTTTCACCACCCAATCGCGATACTTCCACATGTGGCGCTCGGAATCGATGTGGTAGCCGTGGGAGTCGGCGTAGCGCGCGGCGTCGAGCCAGCTGCGAGCCATCTGCTCCCCATAGCGCGGGCTGCTCATCAGGCGATCGATCAGCTTCTCGTAGGCGTCGGGGCCGCGATCGGACAGAAAAGCGTCCACTTCCTCGGGCGTCGGCGGCAGGCCGGTGAGGTCCAGGCTGGCGCGACGGATCAGCGTGGTCTTGTCAGCCGCTTTCGACGGCTGCAGCCCCTCCTTCTCGAGCCGGGCGAGAACAAAGCGATCGATGTCGTTCTTCGCCCAACGGACGTTCTTGGGCTCGGGAACGGCCGGACGCTTCGCGGGCTCGAAAGCCCAATGGGTCGTCCACGCGGCGCCCTCAGCGACCCATCGCTTGAGCAAATCCTTCTGGGAGTCGGCGAGCTTCTTCCCAAACTTGGGCGGAGGCATGACCTCGTCCGGATCCGTCGAGTGGATCCGTCGCACAATCTCGCTCTCCTCCACCTTGCCGGGAGTCACGGGGGTCTTCCCTGATTTCGCGGGCTTCATAACGTCCTCCCGCAGGTCCAATCGAAGCTTCCCCTTGCGCGCCTTGTCGTCCGGGCCGTGGCAGGCGAAGCAGTTGTCCGAAAGAATGGGACGAATCTGCCGGGCGAAGTCGACGGTTTTCAACGCCTTGGTGTCGGCGGCCGCGGAGGAAACGGAAAAAGCGACAAGAGTCAGGATTTGGAGCCCGATGGAAATCGGACGCCGAGCCAGCCCCTCAGAAAGTGGGATCAAGGTCGATGATGACATGCGATCGCTGCGTTGTGAACACTTGGACTACGCGTGGAGGAAGAGTATTCGGGGGAATCCTGGATGTCATGGGAGATCTTCGAGCGGAGAGAACGACCTCTTGCGTTACGATGCCCTGAGTCCCCGAGCTGTGGCGCCAATTCCACGCAAGAGCGTCAACGAACGAAGGAGGCGGCGGAGCGTGTTCAGAATCGACAATCAAGACTCGGCCGGTAGGCTGCGCCGATGACAATGATGGAGCGGAACTCACGCGTCTTCGTCGCGGGCCATCGCGGACTCGCCGGCAGCGCGATCCACCGCGAGCTGCTGCGGCAGGGATTTGAGCGGGTGATCGTCAGGACGAGAGCGGAGCTCGATCTGCTCGATCCCCTGGCCGTATCGCGGTTCTACGCGGCAGAGCGGCCGGAGTTTGTGCTGATCGCGGCGGCCAAGGTGGGCGGGATCTACGCCAACGATCATCAGCCAGCCGACTTCCTTTACCAGAATCTCCAGATCCAAAACCACCTCATCCACGGCGCGTGGATGGCCGGGGTTCGGAAGCTTCTCTTTCTCGGCAGCTCGTGCATCTACCCCAAGCACGCCCCGCAGCCCATGAAGGAGGAGCATCTTCTCACAGGGCCGCTGGAGCCGACCAACCAATGGTACGCGATCGCCAAGATCGCCGGGATCAAGATGTGCCAGGCGTATCGGCGCCAGCACGGATGCGACTTCATCAGCGCCATGCCGACGAACCTCTACGGTCCGAACGACAACTACGACCCGAAGAACTCGCATGTGCTCCCCGCGTTGATCCGCCGGTTCCACGAGGCGAAGCTCGCGCGCGCCCCGGAGGTCGCCTGTTGGGGCACCGGGTCGCCGATGCGGGAGTTTCTGTGCTCCGACGACCTCGCGCGGGCCTGCGTCCATCTGATGCGCCACTACTCCGAGGAACAGTTCATCAATGTGGGAAGCGGCGGCGAGATCAGCATCCGCGAACTCAGCGAGCTGGTGGCGCGCATCGTGGGCTTCGAAGGCCGCGTGACCTGGGACGCCGCGAAGCCCGACGGAACTCCGCGTAAGCTCATGGACTCCTCCCGCCTGTTCGCGCTGGGATGGAAGCCGCAGGTGGGCCTCGAGGAAGGCGTCCGCGTCGCTTATCAGGATTTCCAGAGCCCCGCGCGCGAAGCCAAGCCCAGCGCGCCCTGACGCCTCCCCGTGTTCATTTGCGCGCGTCCGCGCGCGCGCCGCTCTTCAGCGGCAGGTCAAGCCGCGACGTGAACGCCAGATCCGGATCGCCTCTCCGCAGCATCGTTTCGCAGAGCGTGCGGAGGCTGGGCGTCAGCTTTATCCGGCTGACGCGTCCGTTGAGGTCCAACGTCAACCGCTCGCGGAAATCCACGAGACGACCGTCCAGGAGGATCGCGCCCTCCGCGAGGTTCGTCGTGCGCACGGTGAGGCGGTTGTCGTGGCAGGAAGCGTCGAATTCCTGCCCTTTTTCCGGATGCGGCGCCTCCAGCCAAAAGAAATCCCGCACCACGGCATCCGTCAGGGGCCAGGTCAGGTCCGTGGGCACGGGGTTGCGGACGGCGGGGTACATCTCTGCGATCTTGTCCCGATCCGGCAGACCGGAGTGCGGATGGTCGGCGATGACGGTCAACGTGACGGGAAAGATATCCCGACGGTCGCCCCGCAGCTTCCCGATCGCCTGATCGAACTCCCGGTTGCGATCGATGCGGCCGTAGGCCGTATCCTTCTCCCCCACCATGTAGGTGAACGGCGTATTCCGCAGGCTTTGAGGCAGGATCCCGTCGGCGGGCGCGCCGGCGCTGGCGTGGACGGCCGCGAATCGATCCGGCATCTTCGGTCCGATCGCGAACGCGCCATAGCCGCCGTGCGAATAGCCCATCACGAACACTTTGTTCGGATCCACGTCCCCAAAGATCACAAATTGCCGGACGAGGCTGGCGATGAGCGGGTAAACATAGCCTGTGTAAAACCCATTCCACTCGTTGTTCGGGGCGCGAAGGGCCACGTACCGATAACCGCCCACCTCCGGGTGATCACGGTAATAGATCTGCATGTGACGCCACTGGCTGTCGTTGATCTCCTGTGGAACGCCGCCACCGCCATGCATCGCGATGAAGAGCCCCCAGCCGTTCGGCGGCCGTTTGCCCACGGTCTTTACGGTATAGGGACTCGCGTACTTCCCGGATCGGACCTGATTCTCGCCGTAGCTCAGTCGAAGCGCCTCATGGATCGGCGCGGAAAGATACGCGTCCCACACCGCGCGTCGAACGGCGGGCTCATTCCTGGACAGAAGAGAGTTGAGAGCGCTCGGAAACTTAAAGGTCGCCTGCTTCTCGCCCGTGGCCGAGAAATAGGCCTTCGCCGCCCCCTTCAGCGCGGCTTCCTCCTTCGCGTCGAGCGGCTTCTTGCGGCTCGGCGCCGCGCAATACCCAGGCCCGGACGCAATCACCACAGGCACGCCGCTCAGATGGAGAACGAGCAGGTCCTCCTTGTTGGTCCCCGGAGAATAATACTTCCGGACCTTCTGGCCGCCCTGCTCCGCGTCGATGATGTAGGTGCGCCGCTGCGGGAGCTTGAAGCCCATGTGGTCGTTCATGTCGGCGGGCTCGGTCTTGCTCGTCCCTTCGAATCGCAAGGCGGCGTCGACCGTGTCCGTGATCGTCACCCTGGCCGCGACGCGCTGGCCCATCGGACGGTTGAGCGCGTTCACCTGCAACCGCGTCGTGGCGACGTCGACCGCCTTGTCGCCCGAGGCGTAGCGATCGGTGACATTCACCGCGCTGACGTATTCCGCGTCGCCGCGAGTCCAGCCCAGGGGGAAGGTCAGGCCCGTCTTCTTGAAGCTGGACGCGTAGATGGCGTGCGCGCGGTCGTTCCTCACGGCTTGCGACGCGTTGCCAACAAACCATCCCCGGTCCAATCCCTTGGGATCCGGTTCAGCCGCGCCCACGAAATGCCAGTCGCCGTCCCAGATCTCCACCCAGGTGTGATTGCCGCTGTTGTTGCTCCACATCGGCGTGCCGACGACGCGCGCCGGCACGCCTACCGAGCGGCAGGCGTCGACGAGCAGGATGGAGAGGCCGGTGCAAGTGGCCACGCCTGTCCGCATCGTTTCCAACGGGCCTTGGTCCGCCACGCGTCGCTGGGTCGAGTATTTCACCTTGAGGAGCGGGAAGATTTTTTGGTTGAGCGCCTGCGCCGCCTGGCCAGCCGTTTTGCATTCCTTCACCAGCGGCTGACAGATGTCGTGGATTCGCTGCCTCCAGTTGTCCCGCTGCTCCGTGACGCTGGCGTAAGGCAGAATGTCGTTCAGGAAAACCTCCCGGGGCACGCTCCGAGCCCACGGCGCGTCTTCGAGGGCTTTGCGCGCGAGCGAAACGTTCTCCAGCAGAAACTGCGACGAGAGGGACTGCAGGTCTCGCGGCGGCATGTTCGTGATGAGGAACTCGACCGAATCGCGCTGCTCACCCGAGGTCTTCTCCAGGGCAAGGACGAGTTCCTGCCGGTTCGTGCCCGCCTGGACAAGCGCGGACTCAACGGCGTCTGCCCACCCACGCGTCGCCGGCTGGGGGGGAGCGGCCTCGGCAAGCACGGGCTGAAACCGCGTCAGGAGCAGAACGGCGGCGAGAGCAACAGGGAGCAGGTTTTTCATGGCGATCTGTGGTTGCGCCCATCGAACCCGCTGGAAACGCGCGAGAATCCCCAAAGCGTCGAGTGGCACGCGCCGAGCCTCCTCAGAAACCCGCCGTTTGTCCATTCCGCGTTGCTGGGCGCCGCGGTAACACTCGCCCGTGACGCAGGGCGCAGGGAAAGCCGAGACCGGCAGCTCATAGTGAAATCCATCCTCGGACGCCCGATCCGCCGTCTTCACCTCCCCTGGCCCTTTGGCGCTCCTTCCTCGATCATGCCGCTGCGCGCGAGCGCGCTGAACGCGTCGGTCAAACGCTGCCACTCCACGGCAAGCGCGCGCGTTCGCCTGGGCCGCCTCGCGGCCAGATTATTCGATTCGGCCCGATCGTTGCGAAGATCATACAGCTCCCATGGACTGCTTTTTCCAGAGGCCACAATCTTCCAGGGTCCCGATCGCAAGGCGCGGTTCTCCTCGTGCAGCCACCATAGGGACTCGCGCGCGAGGGGTCTGTCCTTCGCAAACAGGGGCAGGAGGCTCAGCCCTGGCGGCGGCGGAACTGGCGGGCCGTCACCTGCCGGGTGTCGCGTGGCGCCGGCGGCGGCAAGGATCGTGGGCGCGAGATCGATGACATGGCCCGGCGCGCGACGGATTTCATCGCGGGCCTTGAACCCTCGCGGCCAATGGATGATCAAGGGGGTCGAGATGCCGCCCTCATGGACCCAGGTTTTGTGCCGTCGGAAGGGCGCGTTGGCCATGCTGGACCAGCCGGGCCCCAGGCTCAGGAAGGTCGCGCCTGTGCCGCAAACGGCGTCCGGGTCGTGCCCATCGCCGCGCACCATCATTTCAGCGCTCGCGCCGTTGTCGGAAAGAAAGAGGATCAACGTGTTCTCCAGGGCCCCCATCGAGCGCAGCTGCTCCAGCACACGCCCGATCTCGCGATCCATTCGGTCCACCATCGCCGCGTGAACCGCCATCTTCGCCGCCTGGAATGCCCGCTGCGATGAACTCAGCTCGCTCCAGGGGAGAGGGCGGTTCACCTCGTTCGAGCCGAGGGACCTGATGGCCTCGGGATAGGGATACGGAGGACCGAGGTCGCGTTCCACAGCTGAAAGCGCCCCGTCGACAAGGCCGAGCCGCTTCATCCGATTCCAGCGTTCCTCGCGCATGACATCCCATCCACGGAGATACTTGTCGCGATAGCGCGCGATGTCCTCTGACGGCGCCTGGAGCGGGAAATGCGGCGAGGTGAAGGCGACATAGCTGAAGAACGGTCGCTCGGCAAACTGCTGGGCGTGCTCTCGGAGACATTGGACGGCGTGGTCCGCGATCGCCGTGGTCGTGTAGTAGCCGCTGTTTGATGGGACAGGCGCCAGCGGCTTGTCGTCCTCGGTATGCTGGCGCGGCGCGAAGTGGCGATCGTGATCGTTGAGGCTGTACGAGTGATCGAATCCGTTCTCCATCGGCCTTCCGTCCAGATGCCACTTCCCCGAGTGGTAGGATCGATACCCCAGCGGCCGAAGCATCTCCGGCAGGAGCCGCGCCCACGGGGGTCGCGTCCCCTGCGCGCCGCTCGTCACGCCCGGGACGGTGTCGCGCCGCACCTGTTGCGCGTAGTAGCCGGTGAGGATCGCGGCGCGCGAAGGCCAGCAGCGGGCCGTGTTGTAGAATTGCGAAAACCGGAGCCCGCCTCGCGCCAACGCGTCCAGGTTAGGAGTCGCGATCTCGCCGCCGTAACAGCCGAGATCGGAGCACCCGAGATCGTCGGCGAGGATGAGGAGCACGTTCGGACGTTCAGGCGACGCCGGCGGGCCCGCCGCGGCCGCCGCGACCGCGCCTCCAAGAAACAACCACAACGCAGGGAGACTGAGCCCTCGACGGACTGCCTTCATGCGGAGTAGCAGGCCCGAGGTCATGGCGTGTAGGGCGCTGTGCCGTTCTGATCCACACGATAGCCCCATTTCCGGATGTAATGGGCAGCAGGAAGAAAAGCGTCCTGGCGCTCTTTCAACTTCCGGGCCAGGAGAGCGTCCAGGTCATGTTGCAATGGCGAAGGCCCGACCAGGCCCACAAGATTGTTCGTTTGATAGGGATCGACCTGGTTGTCGAAGAGGAGCCAGGGTCCGTTCAGGTCTCTCACGTAGGTGTGCCGGTCGGTTCGAATCCCCCGGTACTCGCGCCCACCAACACGCCGCTCCCACTCGCCAAATGGGGCGGCGCAAAGGATGACTGTCGCGCTGTCTCCGGGCGGTTGGCCGGTGCGGCCGAGGAGGTAACCGCTGTAGTCGAGGCCTTCCACGGATTTCGGGATCGGAAGTCCACAGAGCCCGAGGAGCGTCGGCATGAGGTCTTCGGAGTTGATCGGCGCGTCGATGGAGCGCGCCCGGTCGGCCAAGCCCACGGGCCAGCGAATCAGCATCGGCACACGGATGGATTCGTCGAATGGCTTTTGCTTCTTGTGCATTCCCTGCGAGCCCAGCATGTCGCCATGATCCGCGCTGAAGACAAGGATGGTGTTCGACGCCAAGCCCGTCTCCTCCAAGGATCGCATCACCTGCCCCATGCAATCATCCAGGGCGAAGCAGTGAGAATAGTAGCCCGCCAGGATCTTCCGAGTCTGCGCCTCCAGGCCGACAGGGACATTCGGGCGCAGCCGCAAGGCCGCTGGGTCGAACCGCGCCTGATACTGCAGAGGGGCCGTGGAATAGGGATCGTGGGGCGGTCCCCACGCGAGGAAGAGCAGAAAGGGCTTGCCGGATTGCTGGTGCCGGCGGAGGTAATCGCACGCGTCCTGGGTCTGGGCTAAGGCGTCGTAGCCCGGCCATTTTAGCTTCTCAGGTCGATCGGCGTAGTAGGAAGAGTTGGTATAGTCATGCGTGCACTCCTGCGCCTTCCAGTAGTTGAACCCTTGCCGCCTTTCGGGCGGGATGTAATCGGAACGGCCTCTTCCATCGAGATGCCATTTGCCGATCATTCCGGCGTCGTAGCCCGCCGATCGGAACACCTTGGCCAATGTTCTCGCCCTGGGATTGAGAGGAACGTCGTTGATCAGCACGCCATGCGTGAGCGGCCGCTGGCCTGTGAGCAATGACGCTCGGGTGGGCGAGCATACGGGGAGCCCGGCCACCGCGTTCACGAATCGCGCGCTGACCCCGGCGAGTCGATCGAGGTTCGGCGTTTGGGCATTGGGGTCTCCCGCGAAACCAAACGCCTGGGCGCGCCATTGATCCGCTAGGACGACGACGACATTGGGTCGCGCACGATCCCCGAGATCCGGCGCCTTCGCGATGGCGCCCCGCTGGGCCACTAACGCGGCGCAAATGAAGCCTGTGAAGAGACGGAATCGCATAGACTGTTTCATCTCAGGACGCCCAGAGGCGCCTGCGCGATGGTGTGGGCTCATCTTGCGACGCAAACGGACCCGGGAGTCAACGCCCAACCTGAAGAACCAACCGTCGTAAGGGTTCGGCTTTGCAAAACGCGGACAGGGCCGCGCTGCCACATCGAACCCGCATCCTGGCCCTCCACTCCCCCACTTTGAAGTCGCTTTTCTGAGCGATTTCCACAATGTATTCGGTCGATGCTCACGGACACTCAACCTCGCCGGACCCGTTTGCGCGGTGTTTCCAGGTGGCTTCGCATCTCGCTGATTCTGCTCCTCCAGCCGGGGCGCGAGCCCGGCGCAATGAGCATGGATCAGGCTCGCGTGGAAACCCGTGTCGACGCCGCGGTCTCCGCCTTTGGCGTGACCGGAAAAGGGGTGATCGTGGCGATTCTTGATCGCGGAATCGACTGGCGGAACAATGATTTTCGGAACCCCGACGGATCGACCCGCATCGCGGCGATGCTCGACCTGACCGACGACAGCGGCGCGGCGTCCCCCGACAATCCTTATGGCATGGGCACCCTCTACGCACGGGAGGAGATCGATGACGCCCTGACGACGGGAACCGACCTGGCGACGCGGGACGCCCTGGGCCATGGCACCAGCACAGCCGGAATCGCCTGCGGGAACGGCGCCAACTTGGCGAAATACCGGGGCATCGCGCCCGCCGCGACGATCGTTGTCGTGAAATTCGTGGCCGAGAACGTCCCCGCGCATGATGGCCAACCCGCTGAAACGCCGTTCTTCGATCTGAATCGCGCGCCGATCGCGATCCGATTTGTGAGCGACCAGAGCGCGGCCCTTGGCCAACCGGCGGTGATGCTTCTCAATCTCGGCTCAGTGGCCGGCCCGGCGGATGGAACCAGCGCCCTCTGCAGGACCCTCGACGCGACCGTTGGCCCCGGTATTCCTGGATTGGTCTTCGTCACAGGAACCAGCGATGACGGCGGAATCGCCAACCACGCGGCCGGAGCCGTGGACGCGGGCGAGAGTGTCTTGTTGCAGATCCACAAAGGGACGCTGGGATGGCTCTACTGCGATCTTTGGTATCCGACCAACGATCAGTTCGAGGTCTCCATTCAAACGCCTACAGCCTCCTACGGGCCCTACGATCCGCCCGACCTCTCGTTCGACACGCGACAGGAGAACACCGGGGAGTTCTCTTACTATCATTCCAGCGGCGGCTTTAACTACTACGCCCCGTCGAGCGGCAAGCGGGAGATCAACATCGGGCTGTCGGGTCCGATCGGAGACTATTCCATCGAGCTGCGCGGGGCCACGATCGCGGACGGCCGTTTTTACGCGACGCTCAACCCCTCCCGCTCGTGGGATTCCCAGACCCGCCAGAATTACTTCACTTCGCTGGTCGTCCCGGGCGGCACGATTTGGGATCTCGCCAGCGCGGCGCACAACATTTGCCCCAACGACTATGTTCATCGCGTGGCGTGGGTGGATGTGGACGGCATTCCTCGGTCCCTGACCGGTCAAGGGGGCGTTGGCGAACTGTGGCTCGGAACGGGAGTCGGGCCGCTCGCTGACGGCAGGATCGGCGTGGATATCAGCGCGCCCGGGGACAGCGTGTTCACGACCTACAACACGAACTCCTACTGGGCGACTGCCAGGCACAACGAAATCCAGGACGGTCACGGACTTTACGGCCGAGCCAGCGCGACAAGCGCGGCTAATCCGATTGTCACCGGCATCATCGCGCTGATGCTGGAGATGAATCCCCGATTGGACGCGGCTCGAGTGAAACGCATTCTCCAACAGACCGCCCGAGCCGACGCGTTCACCGGGGTTGTTCCGAACGCCCAATGGGGATACGGGAAAGTCGACGCGTTCGCCGCCCTTTCGGCGGTGCGTGAGACGCTCCTCACGATCGCCCTGCTCACTCCTGTGACTGGAGCCGCTAAAATCCAAGTGCGCGGCGCCACGCCAGGCGTGGAGTATCGGCTGGAGGCCTCCGAAGACTTGCGCGCATGGTCCAAGGCGACGACCGGAACCGCGACCGCGTCCGAGTTGACCCTGGTGGATCCGAATCCTTTGGGAGTCGCGCCGCGATTCTACCGCGTCACGGGGCAATGAGGGGATCGGTAGGGATCCACTTTCGCCTCGGCGCGACAAATCACGGATGACATGAGGCGCGCTCTCGGTGTAAGAACCTCCTCTCATGCAGTCGCTCCTTCCATCCGCGAGACAAGCCCGCTGCGGCGGGAATCCACCGCGAAAAATTCTCATCCGCGCGAAGCTTTGCCGGATCCTCCTCGCGGTCCTCCTCTTCCCCCCGCTGGCGTGGACCACGAGCCTGCGCGGCGAATCCATCGCGCTGCGGGCCCGCTCGCGGGTTCGGTCGGAGGCCGACACGAACGTGTTTCAGTTCCTTGAGAAGCCCGTCCGCTGGGAGGCTTCGCGGACAGCGGTGGTGATTTGTGACATGTGGGACAAACATCACTGCCCCGACGCCACCGAGCGCGTTGGCGAGATGGCGCCGCGCATGAACGAGGTCCTGAAGGCGGCGCGCGCCAAGGGAATGCTCATCATCCACTGCCCGAGCGACACCATGGGTTATTACAAGGATCATCCGGGCCGCAAGCTCGCCCAAGCCGCTCCGAAGGTGGAAACCGTGGTTCCGCTGCAAGGATGGTGTTCGCTGACTGGCGTCAAGGAGGCCGCGCTGCCCATCGACGACTCCGACGGCGGCTGCGACGGCTGCCCGGAGTGCCCGGGCTATGGCGCATGGAAACGGCAGCACCCAGCGCTGGAAATTCTCGAAGGCGACGCGATCACGGATTCCGCCGAGGCCTTCTATCTGATGCGCCAGCGCGGCATCACAAACGTCATTGTCATGGGCGTTCACATCAACATGTGCGTTCTCGGACGCCCCTTCGCCATTCGTCAGATGGTCGCCCAGGGACAGAACGTGCTGCTCATGCGCGATCTCACCGACTCGATGTACAACCATCGCAAACCTCCCTACGTTTCCCACTTCCGAGGAACGGAGCTCGTCGTGGAACACATCGAGCAATACTGGTGCCCGAGCGTCACCAGCGCGGACTTTCTCGGAGGAGAACCATTCCGTTTTCAGGGCGACGTGAAGAAGCGGATCGTCATGGTCATCGGCGAGAATGAATACCACACATGGGAGACTTTGCCGGAGTTTGCGCGCAGCGAGCTCGAGTGGCGGGGCTATTCGGTGTCGTACGTCCTCTCTTCGCCCAAGGATGGTGACCCCGACTTCAATGGCTACGAAGCGATCCGCGACGCGGATCTCCTCGTTCTCAGCGCCCGTCGCCGAACGCCTCCGAGGAAGATGATGGAACTGCTTCGCGCGCATCTGGCGGCGGGAAAGCCCCTCGTGGGTCTGCGCACAGCGAGCCACGCGTTCGACGCGAAGCCCTCCGATGCCGACTACCTCTCCTGGTCCTCCTTCGATGTGGATGTTCTGGGCGGACATTACGAGGGCCACTACGGCAACAAGCCTCCGGCGGCGCCCCCTACGATCGTCAACATCGTGCGATCGAACGCTTCGCATCTCGTGCTGACCGGAGTGAAGAGCGACGCCCTCAGGGTCACCTCGCATCTCTACAAGAACACGCGCCTCGCGCCCACGACACTGCCGCTATTGGAGGGGCGGGTTGAGGGCAAGGACGCCGTGGAGCCCGTCGCATGGGTCAACACCCAGGAAGATCGCCGGGTGTTCTACACTTCCCTCGGCAACCCGGACGATTTCAAGCAGGCCGCGTTCCGTCGCCTCCTTATGAACGGAATTCTTTGGTGCCTGCATGATCCTGTTCCGCCGCCACAGGCTCAGCCCGTCGCCGAAAGCCTGGATTACTCCCGGGGCTGGAGCCCGCTTCGAGTCCCGGGCGCCTGGGAGGACAATTCCGAAGGCCGTCTGGCCCGCTACGACGGCTTTGCGTGGTATCGCTGTCGCGTTGACCTGCCCCCGGAGTGGCGAGGCAAGGAGCTCCGCCTCCGGGTCAGCGACGTGGACAACTCGCATGAAGCCTATGTCAACGGAACGAAGGTCGGGAGCGCGGGCGGATTGCCTCCGAACTATGTGAACGGCCTGTCCGAGAAGGGGGACTACGCGCTGGCGCCCGCGCTGACGGCGAACGAGCGCGGCCTTTGGATCGCGTTCCGCGTCTTCGACAATGAAGGCCGCGGGGGTTTTAAGGCGGAGGCCCCTTCCGTGCGTCTCGGAAACGAGTTCATCCCGCTCGCGGGGAACTGGGATTTTCGAACCGGCGATGCGATCGCCTGGGCGAGTTATGATGAAAGCCGCGCCGGGACGACCCCTGTCTTCCGCGCCACGCATGCCGCCGCAAGCGTTCCGGTTCCTGCGCCGCGCTCAAATCCCGCCGCGCCGGACCTCCCTCAGGAAACAAGAGCGCCCGCGCTGAGCCCCTCGGAAGCCATGAAGCATTTCCATGTCGCCGACGATTTGGAATGGGACCAGGTCCTCGCCGAACCGGTCGTCACGCAGCCCGTCTTCCTCAACTTCGATGAACGCGGACGGATGTGGGTGGTGGAGTATCGCCAGTATCCGTCCCCCGCGGGCCTGACGATGGTCAGCCGCGACAGTGTGTGGCGGGCCGTGTACGACCGGGTTCCGCCGCCGCCGCCCCGGCATTTCAAAGGGGCGGACCGCATCTCGATTCACGAGGACACCGACGGCGACGGCGTCTATGACAGCCACAAGACATTCGTCGACGGACTCAACATCGCCACCGCGGTGGAGCGGGGACGCGGAGGCGTCTGGGTCTTGAATCCCCCCTATCTCCTCTTCTATCCCGACGCGAACAATGATGATGTTCCGGACGGGGATCCCGAGGTCAGGCTCTCGGGCTTCGGGCTCGAGGACACGCACAGCGTCGCCAACTCTCTTCGGTGGGGGCCCGACGGCTGGCTGTACGCGGCGCAGGGCAGCACGGTCACGGCGAACATCCAGGTCTACGGCGCGGACGGAAAAGCGAAGAACGCGAAGCCCATTTATTCCCAGGGGCAGAGCATCTGGCGGTACCATCCCGAGAAGCGGATCTACGAAGTGTTCTCGGAGGGCGGCGGCAACGCGTTCGGATGCGAGATCGACAGCCAGGGGCGGATTTTCTCCGGGCACAATGGCGGCGACACGCGCGGATTCCATTACGCGCAGGGGGCCTACTTGCAGAAGGGCTTTGAGAAGCACGGCCCGCTGTCGAATCCCTACGCCTTCGGGTATTTCCCGGCGATGCCCCTCGGAAGCGTCCCTCGCTTCACGCACAACTTTCTCATCTACGATCATGGCGCGCTGCCGGCGCGGCATGCGGGGAAGCTCTTTGGCGTCGAGCCCATCCAGGGTCGCATTGTTGAAAGCGAGATCCTTCCCGATCAGTCCTCGTTCCGCACCCGGGACCTCGGGCGTCCAGTGATCAGCGACGACCGTTGGTTTCGTCCCGTGGACATCAAGGCCGGGCCCGACGGCGCGATCTATGTCTGCGACTGGTATGACCAGCAGGTGAATCATTTCCGCAACCACGAAGGCAAGATCGACACGAGCAATGGTCGAATCTATCGCCTGAGGAGCAAGGGCGCCGCGCCGCGACCTTCCGTCGATCTCTCGCGCCTCTCGACGCCCGCGCTGATGGAACGCCTGTCGGAGCCGAATCGATGGACGCGTCAGACGGTCCTTCGTCTCTTGGCGGATCGCCGCGATTCCTCGCTTCTGCCCGCGCTATCCTCGGCCCTGCATCGTGGCTCCGGTCAAATCGCGCTCGAGTCGCTGTGGGCGTTGAACCTTTGCGGCGGGCTGAGCGAAGCCGAGACACTGCGCGCCTTGGAGCACGCCGATCCGCAGGTGCGGCTTTGGACCGTGCGGTTGATCGGCGACGCACTTCAGGCGCCGCCCGCGTTGGCGGCGCGGCTTGCCTCCATGTCCTCGCGGGAGACAAGCCTCGAAGTCCGCAATCAGCTCGCCGCGACGGCGAAGCGCCTTCCCGCGAAGGAAGGCCTGGCGCTGGTCAACGGATTGGCCCGGCGCTCGGAGGACGCGACGGACAATCGAATGCCCCTGATGCTCTGGTGGGCGATCGAAGCGAAGTGCGACCAGGAGCGCGATGAGGTCATCAGGCTCTTCGCCGACGCGTCATTCTGGCGAAGCCCATTGGTTGAGAACCATCTCATCGACCGGGTCGCGCGTCGCTTCGCGCAAGCCGGGTCGCGCAGGGATATGCTGACCTGCGCCCAACTCTTCGACCTCTCCCCTTCGCCCGACCACAGTCGACGACTGGCGTCAGGCTTTGAGGCGGCGTTCAAGGGTCGGACGCTGGCCGGCCTCCCGGCCGAACTGGTAAAGGCCATGAGTCGCCATGGCATGGCTTCCGCGGCCTTTGCGTTGCGACAGGGAGATCCCCGCGCTGTTCGCAAGGCCATCGAAGTCATCGCGGATGAAACCGCTCCTCGCGGGGAACGGCTGGATTTTCTCGGAGTGATGAGCGAAGTGAAGGTTCCGGGTTCGCTGCCATCCTTGAAGCGCGCCTATCTGGGCGTCTCGAAGGACGACGCCCTCCGCAAAGCGATTCTGTCCGCGTTCCAGAGCCACGACGATCCCGCTGTGGCCGAGATCATCCTGAGCGTCTATCACGCGTTGGGCCCCGAGTCGCTGCCGACGGCGCAAACGCTGCTCGCAAGCCGTCCCGCCTGGGCGATGAAGCTCGCGGAGTCGATCGACCCCAAAGGCGTCTCCTGGTCGGGAGTCGGAATCAAGCCCGAGACCATTCCTCTGAACATCGTCCGGAAGCTGAAGCAACACCGCAATCCCGAGCTGCAAGCGCGTCTCGAGAAGCTCTGGCCCAACACGGGAAGTCCGACGACGGCGGACATGGAAAAGAAGATTCAACGGCTGGCTGCCATCGCCCGCGCGGGCGTGGGAAATCCTTATCAAGGGCGGACGCTTTTCCAGAACACGTGCGGCGGATGCCACAAGCTGTTCGGTCAGGGGGCGGAGGTAGGCCCGGATCTCACAGCGTACAATCGCGCGGACCTGGAATCGATTCTCCTGGCCATCGTGAACCCCAGCGCGGAGATCCGCGAAGGCTTCGAGAACTACTCCGTGGAGACGAAGGATGGGAGATCACTGTCCGGTTTTCTCGTCGAGCAGGACGACCGAGGAGTTGTCATGCGGGGCCTAGACAACCAGAACGTGACCCTGGCGCGCGCGGATTTGTTGGAACTCAAGCCCGCCGGAATCTCGCTGATGCCTGAGGGATTGCTGGACGCGTTCACGGAGCAGCAGACCCGCGACCTCCTAGGCTATCTGCGCAGCACGCAGCCTCTGGTCGGCGAGGCGCCGAAACTCTCAGCGCAGACACGAGGCCGCGAGTGATGATCCGCTTTACGGCCGTCTCGCATCGTCCATGAAAAGTTCCCGCGACTCCCAGGCTGGCAGCGCTAGGGCAACCCGCCCGTCGCCCGAACCGCGCGGTAGTACCGGGATCCGGAGACAGGGCTGGCGGATCCATCGATGAAATAGGACGGGCCGGCCGGCAAGGCGGCGCTCCAGACGGACTTCCATTCCAATAGGTCGGTTGAAATCTCCAGGCGGACGACACCCGCGGCGTTCGCATTAAACGTGAAGGAGTAGCCGGCCGGGGTCCAGGCAGGGTTGCTCAGTTCGATGACGTCCGCCGCGGGCAGCGTGACCTCCCAGATCGAGTACTCGTATCCATAACAGATGATGAAAACGCGATTCGCGATGACCTCGTTGTCTATCGGATTGTTCAACCCGGTCACGAGCTTGGAAACAGTGGCCTGGTAGTTGTCCCCCACTTTAGTCAGGTGGAGATGCAGCAGATCGTCGCTGGCGTCCTCGAAGGGCCCCTCGAATCGATCGCCCGTCGGGTCGCCGTCGCTGAAGCCCATCACGAACGCGTCCCCCTGATAGGGCGCGGCCATTGCCCGTTTCTCGTCGAAAACAACGCCGAGCGGCGAACGATGCGCCGTGAACGTTGCGAAGGGCAGGCCCAGATCGCTTGCGTCCTTCACCAATCCATCAGACGGATCGCGGAATTTGTCGGCGTCAGGCCCCAGGTTCCGGATGGGCTCCATCATCCGGGCCGGGGCTGGTGGAAAGGTCGGATCGTTCTGGAAATAGCCTCCCTTGACCGCGGTGAACAGCGGGTCCAGAAGCTTGTCCTTCGCGGGATCGTAGTCGGGGAATTGCTGCGGATTGTCCGCGCCTCCCATGCGCCAGGGAAACCCGTAGTGCATCCCTTCCCGTAGCCAGTTCAGCTCGTCCGACATGCCGCGGTCCGGACCGTTCTCGGCTCCAAACAACTCTCCCGACGGCGAGAATCGGAGGTCGAATGTGTTGCGAATGCCCTCGCAAAAAACCCTCCCCTCGGCTCTCAGGCGCGCAAGATCCCTGGGGAGGAACGTGTTCGTTTCGTTCGCCGGCACCCGGAAGATGGCCGCTGTGAGCGGTTCCTCACGAAGGTTCGGAAAAGCTCCGTTCCCGGCCTGGATCTCCCCGTGATCGGTCCGCGATCCGCTATTCAAGTACAACGTCTTCCCATCAGGACTGACCTCCACCGCGTTGAACACGTGATCGAAGGCTGTCTTGCTCCGCGCGTAGGCCGCCGTGTAAGCGACCACCGACCACGCGCGCTGCTCGGTGCCCGACTGCTGGATTCCCCGCAGGACGACGGCCCATGTAAAGGCGTCGTTGGTCGAGGCCGTATGATTCGCAACCACATAGAATGTCCCGTCGGGGCCGATGGCGAATCCCATGGTGTTCGTCTGCCCATGGCTCGATGCGTCGGCGACGAGGGCGCTCGTGGAGAGATTGTCGCCGGCCTGGATCCGCAGACGGTAGATCGAGCCGCCCAGGGTCATGTAGTAGAGCGTATCGTTCCTAGGGTCCTTCGCGATCCGACACGGGCGGTCCGGATCCTTGACCGTGGTCAGCAGGCGCACCGAGATTCGAGGATCGCTGGCGGCTGGAGTTATCTCACGAGCGAGGCCCAGGGGCGCCCAACAACACAGGTTCAGAAGCCCAGCCGAGGCCAGGAGGAGAAAGAAACGGCGCATCATAACGACATTCGCAAAAACCCACTACTTCGCCAGAACCACGCGCCAGAATTTCATCGGGGCGGAACGCGTCGACAGCAGCACCGAGTGGGGCTGGCCGTCGCCCACGATGCGGGAACCCTGATTCACCCATACGCCCACCGCGCTCATCACCTGAACCTGGTACGATTCCCCGAGCTTGGTCGAGAATTCGATCTCGACAGCCCGGAAGGTCCGTGACCGCGCGGCCAGAGAGCTCAGCTTGTCCAAAGGATTCGTTCCTGAGGCGACCTCCTCCCCATCCGAGAAGCCGTCCCCGTCGGTGTCCTTGCGCAGAGGATCGGTGTGATACACGAACAGTTCCTGGCCATCGGACAATCCATCGCCGTCGGAGTCGGGAAGAATCGGGCTGGTTTTCCATTGCATGATTTCGTCGTAGTCCGACAGGCCATCGCCGTCAGTGTCGAGCAACGCGGGATCGGTGTGGTATAGATTCACCTCGTCCCCGTCCGTCAGGCCGTCATAGTCGGAATCGGGATTGTTGGCGTCCGTGCTGGAAATAAACTCGCGCTCGAGGAGATAGCTGAATCGCACCGCGGGATCATTGCCTCGGAAATCGTTCCACCCTTCTATCCGAAAATCGAAAGCGATTTGGTTCTCGCCGAGAAGGTTGTCGGGGGCGCCGCGTCCCCACATTGTATAAGCGAAAGGCTCCCCCGTAATCCACTTCCACACGCCTTCGGTTTGGGAATCGGTGGCCCCCAGCCAGAGATTCGTTCGGGGCGCAACGCCTCCACTGACTTGCGAGAGGGCATTCTGCCACTCCTGAAACGAGGTGATCACCGCCAGATGGCCGTTCCGCAATCCCGCGTCAGCGAGGGCCTCAACCCACGTGAAAGGGCCGTCCACGATCTTATAGGTCGATCCCATCGGGGCCTCGATCGAGTCGATCAGGCCATCTCCATCGGTGTCGCGATTGAATGGATCCGTCCATGAGCCGCGCTCAAGAATGTAGCCATCCCTCGCCAGCACCCCGCCTGTGATCGGAACATCATTCCAGTATAGGTTATTCCCATCGCGGCTGGCGGTCTCATTGCCCCAGATCATCAAATAATTCTCAGGAGCGCCATGGCCGGTTCCCAAAGAATCGTTGCTCGGCTCGCCGGCTCGCCAATGCGAGTATGACCACTTCTCCCCGGTGACCCACCTCCATGCGCCCTCCGTGCCCTCATCGGTCCCGCCCAGCCAAAGGTTCTTGCCCAGGAGGGCATCGCCCAACACCGCCCTCATGTCGCTCCATTCGGTGGCGTTGATGATGGTGGCCAGGTGCCCTGCTCTCTTGATGGCGTCGAGCCGGGCCTGCTCCCATGAGAAGCTTCCAAGCACAATCTCGTAACGACCGAACCCACGCTCCCAGTCATCGGGAAGACCATCGCCATCGGAGTCGAGGCCAGGAGACGCGCCCATGAGATCGGGGCCGGCGAGACCGCACAGCCCCAGAATCGCGGCTGTGAGAAGCGCTGGCCAAAGCGTCGGGAGGACTGAACGCACCGGGTTCATCTCGGTTTGGGTCGGCGACCGTTAACGGGCGAGCACAACGCGCCAGAATGCCTTGGAGGCGCTCCTCGTTGAGATCAGCCGGCTGAGAGGCGATCCGGTCCCCGCAATCTTGCTTCCGAAATTAGTCCAAGGCCCTCCCACATCGGTCTGGATCTGGATTTGATACGACTCGTTGAGCTTTGTGTCGAATTCGATCTCCACCGCGGTGTAAATCCGCGTCGGCGCGCTGGGAATGCTGCTCGCAAGGATGGGGGAAGATCCGTAGCTCACCTCCAACTTGTCCGAATACCCATCGCCGTCGGTGTCGGTCTTGAGAGGGTCGGTCTGGTAAATGAAAATCTCGTCCGCGTCCGACAGGCCATCGCCGTCCGTGTCGGGCAGCAGGGGATTGGTTCTGAATCGTCGGAGTTCCTCGAAGTCGGAAAGGCCGTCGTTATCCGTGTCGACTCGCGTCGGGTCGGTGTGGAAAGACTTGACCTCCTCGCCGTCGCGGAGCCCATCGCCGTCGGTGTCCGGGTTGTTGGGATCGGTGGGGTAGGTGTTCTCGCGCTCCAAAAGGTACCAGTTCGGCGCGCCCCCGGACACATCGGCCCAGGCGCCCGTGCCGGCCCTCATGATCAGAAAATCCTCGTTGCCGAGGTTGTCGGGTTGACCGCTCTGCCAGTTGGAGTAGGTGAAGGCTTCGCCCGTGACCCATCGCCATTGGCCTTCCACGGCGGCATCGGTGGCGCCCAGCCAAAGATCTCTTTCCAACAAGGCGACGCCAACGGTGTCCTGAACCTTCTTCCATTCCGCGGCGGAGGTGATCACCGCCAGGTGACCGCCGCGCGCCTCGGCGTCCGCCTTTGCCGAAATCCAGTCCAGGCCGAGCCTCACCACTTCGTACGATTTCAGATCGAACGTCTCCTCGCTGTCGAGCAGACCGTCGCGGTCGGTGTCCGAATCGAACATATCCGTCCAGTAACCGCGCTCGAGCAGGTAGCCATCACGAGCCAGCACACCGCCCGTGGGAGGAACGTCATTCCAATACAGCTTGTTCCCATCAACGCCGGCGGTCTCATTACCCCAAATGATGAGATAGTTCTCGGGGGCGCCATGGCCGTTGCCCAACGAATCGTTGCTGGGTTCGCCCGGCCGCCAGTTGGTGAAGGACCATTTCTCGCCGGTTACCCACCGCCAGTTGCCTTCGGTGCCTTCGTCCGTTCCGCCCAGCCAGAGGTTCTTGCCCTCCAAAGCCGCCCCAAGCACGCTGCGAACATCCTGCCACTCCAGGTCGTTGATGATCGTCGCGAGATGCCCTCCCCGCAGCTCGGCGTCGGCCTTGGCCTGCTGCCAGGTGAAGACCCCTTTCACGATCTCATACCGGCCGACGCCTCGCTCCCAATCGTCAGAGAGCCCGTCGTGGTCGGTGTCGGTGGCCGCCGCCTTCAGTCCAAAAGCTGACATCAGAAAGACGCAGCCAAAGGCCAGGGCGCCCCATCGGAGATTGTTCGGAAATCCATTCATAGGTGAGTTGAAGGGTTGGAAAGTTCAGCGGAACGAACGTCGACCGCGATCTGCTTTTTCCGCAAGGACCCGGGACGTCCTACCATCATCCCCAGCAGCCCCAAGGCGCCCAAGCCAGCCAGGGGCAAGACCGACGGCTCCGGAACGATGTAGAGCCCGAATCCTTCCAGGGCGAAGGCCATATTCGGGGGGATATAGGGCTTGTTATCCGCGGAGATATTCCCGAGGACAATTGTGGCCAGCCTGGACTTGCCCCTTGGGACATCGGGCATGTCGATGACGTCCTGCCAGCTCGACGCCGGCTTTCCGCTCAAGGACACGGCGGCCCAGACGCGGAGTTGAATGGTGATTTCGTCGCCTCCCAGAGTGCCCGGAATCTTGAAAGCGTTGTCGCCTTGGATAGCGCTGAGATTCTCCCGGAAGTGGACGAGGCTCAACGGAACCGCAGACAGCCCCGCCTCCGTGGCGCGGCTAGGCCCTGTCCAGAGCTGCGCCCAGAAGCCGGTCCCGAGGACCGGGTCGCGTCGCGCGTAGAGCGCACGATTCTCCCCATGCACTTCGTAGGTCGGATCGGAAGGATCGTAGTTGTAGATGGGGACCGCTTTACCTCCAAAGCGCGCCGTCTGGTACAGCAGAGCCCCCGTGATTCCCTGGGCAAATGAACCTATGTTCAGAGACAGGCCAAACACAACAATCAACGCGATTCGCATAAAACGACCTCATCCTCTCGAGAAGGCTCCTCTGCGTGGTCATTGCCCCTATCGCTCGGATGAATGAGCTCCAGGCAGTAGAGAGGGCCGATCGGAAAAGCAAGAGGATTCGCCGGCAGAAGGTTCTCCGATTCTCCGGAGTGCGCGCAATCCCGGCTCATCCGATGGGTTCCAGCCTGATCTTTTGGCTTGAACCTTCGACCGAGTGGAAAAAGGGTCGCGCATGCAACACCCACGGCCTGCGCGAAAAAAACCGGGTTTCGCTTCTGCTGCCCTCATCCTTTCTCTGTGCTCAGGGCTTGCCTTGCTGACAATCTCCGCCGCGCGCGCGGCCGAGATGTCAGATGAACCACGACCGTTGTTCGTGGAAGGCTACGCCGGCCGGCCCAGCTATGCGCCGGGCGAAGAGCTGACGCTCCATGTCTCCTCGAGCGCCGCGACGTTCTCCGTCGAGATCGCGCGCATCGGAGGCAGACGTGAGACGAATTGGTCGTCGGGGCCCGTCCCGGGACGGGAGCATCCCACGCCCCAGAACGCCTCTTCCCACGGATGTCGCTGGCCCGCCGCCGTGAGCTTGAAGATCCCCACGGACTGGCGCAGCGGCTACTACCACGTGACCTTTCGCGCCCGCGATGGCGGCGGGAGTTTCATCCATCGCAACACGCGAACCGCGGAAGGAAGCTGTTACTTCGTGTTGCGCGCCGCCGAGCCGGGAAGGAACTCGAAGATCCTCCTGCAGCTCTCCACTCACACCTATAATGCCTACAACAACTGGGGCGGGTTCAGCCTGTACGGCTTCAACGGGCGTAGCGGCAACCAGGGACACCGCGTCTCGTTCGAACGTCCTCCGTCCAGTCAGTTCGGCACGTGGGAGCAGCCCTTCGTCGAGTGGGCGGAACGAAATGGGTTCGTCCTGGACTACGCCGCGAATGGCGATCTCGAGTCGCGCCCGGAGATGCTCAAGTCCTACCGCCTCGTGCTGAGCGTGGGTCATGATGAGTATTGGTCGGGACCGATGCGCGACAATCTGGAGCATTTCATCGGGGCGGGCGGCAACGTGGCGTTCTTCAGCGGCAACACCTGCTGCTGGCAGGTGCGAAACGAGGACGGCGGCCAGGCCCTGACATGCTGGAAGCAGAACGCGCAATCCGACCCTGTCTACGGCGAGCGACAAGGCTACTCCGCTCTGTCCTCGCTCTGGAGCCATCATCTCGTCAACCGGCCGGAGAATCAGCTGACAGGCGTGGGCTTCCTGTGGGGAGGATATCACAGGAGCCACGGTCAGCTCATGGACGGCAGCGGCGCCTTCACCGTTCATCGCCCCGAGCATTGGATCTTCGAAGGAACCGGGCTGAAGCGCGGAGACGCCTTCGGCGGGAAGGACACAATCGTCGGATACGAATGCGACGGATGCGAGCTGACGTGGAACGAAGGTCTGCCGGTTCCGACCTATCGGGACGGCACACCGAAGTCCTTCACGATTCTCGGCACCGCCCCGGCTCAATGGCATCCCGACGATTGCCAGTGGTACGACCAATGGGAGAACGGCCGCAAGGGCAACGCGGTTCTGGGGGTCTACACTCGGGGAGGAACGGTCTTCACTTGCGGCAGCACGGACTGGTCCCATGGGCTGCGAGGCGGCGACGCGGCCGTTGATCGCATCACCCGCAACGTGCTCAAGAGATTGTCGCAATGAAGCGTGTGCTCGGAGCTCTCGTTATCGGATGGGCTGGCGCCATGATCGCTGGACCAGCCCCGCCGGACCGCGCTGCCAGCGCCGCCTCTCCCCTTGCCTTCCCTGGCTCGGGCGCGGCCGCGCCACCGGAGATGCGGCTGACCCCGCTGCCTCTACGAGCGCCTGAGCCGCCGGACAATCCTGGAACCGCGGAGAAGATTGCGCTGGGTCGCCTTTTGTTTTTCGATCCCATTCTGTCGTCCACTCGCGACGTCTCCTGCGCGACCTGCCACAGCCCGCGATGGGGCTGGGGCGACGCGCGGCCTGTTCCCATCGGCGTCGGAGGAGCGGGCGTCGGGCCCGCGAGAATGTTTGTGGGTCCCTCTTCGCTGCCCGTGCTCCTTCGCAACACCCCGACGCTCTTGAATGTTGGATTCAACGGCTTGGTTTCGGGCGCGGAACCGGCGGCCGCCGCGGCGCCGATGTTCTGGGATTCGCGCGCCAGCGGCTTGGAAAGCCAGGTCGCCATTCCGATCGCGATGGTCGGGGAGATGTCCGGGGCCGGCCACCAGGAGCGTGATCCCATGGCGGAGGCTGTCCGCCGTGTGCAGGACATTCCCGATTACCGGGAGCGATTCCGAAAGGCGTTCGAGCCGCGCGCCGGGCAGGCAGTGACGCCGGAACATCTCGCGCAGGCCATCGCGGCCTTCGAGCGCTCGCTGATCACTCCACGCGCGGCCATCGACCGGTTTCTGCAAGGCGACACCATGGCCCTGAGCGCGGAGCAGCAGCGCGGCCTTCGCGTCTTCCAGGACGCCGGATGCGTCCATTGCCACGGTGGCCCCATGTTCTCCGACTTCAAGACGCATTACGTCGGCGTCCCCGACAGCTCGCCCGGCGGGCAGCGGGCGTTTCGAACACCCACCCTGCGGAATCTTCGATACACAGCCCCCTATATGCACAACGGCAGCCTGCGCACTCTCCGCGAGGTGCTGACTTTCTACGACGGCCTGGCCGAGGCCGTCACCGAAACGCTCGAAGGCGGCGGCGCGTCGGATCGCCCCCCTCTCGACCCTCTACTGAAAAGCATGCGACTCAGCGATGAGGATTTCCCGGCGTTGGAATCGTTTTTCGACTCGCTGAGCGACGCCACCTACGACACGTCGGCGCCGTCGACAGTGCCCAGCGGGCTGCCCCTCGAATCCACTCGATAACGCGCGTTTACCAACCACCCCTATGCCACGCCCCACACTCAAGGGTCCGATCGCCCTCCTCCGAGCCCTGTGCTCCTGCGTCGTCTTCATGGTCGCAGCCACGGGCGCGCTCCTTGCCCAGCCCATTCCCGCGGTCGTTCCGCAAGGCACGCTCTTCCACGACTTCGACCGGGACGGGATTCAGGAGCGTCTGCTGAGCCGTCCAGGCACAAACGAAATCCAGAGCTGGGCGGCCGCCAGCCAATCCTGGGTCAAGGCGGACTACGCGCTGCCCGAAGGCGTGACGCTTGTCGACGCGTCGGGCGCCGACGCAGGGCTCCGGTTCATCGACCTCAACGGCGACGGATACGACGACGTGCTGTTTTCGAACCCGGAGCGCTTTGCGATTTATCTCTGGAGCAAGAATGTGCGGCCCGATCTGGGATGGAACCGCGGGTGGTCGCAGTTCATTCGGGCCGGCAAGCGCGCGGGAAAGGCGAGCGAACCGCCTTCGCTGACGGACGCCCAGGTCAAGATCGATAGGGGCGACCTGGTGGTGACGCGCCCCGCCAGCGCCGGGCGAGCGGCCTCGGTGGAACGGCGATCGTTGAAGGAGCTCATCGCTTTTGACATGCCGTCCCCCAAATCGCCAACGGAGGCGCTCGCCAGTTTTCGGGTGCGCCCCGGCTTTCGCGTGGAGCTCGTCGCGTGCGAGCCCATCGTGACCGACCCTGTTTACTTCGACTGGGACGGCGAAGGTCGCCTCTGGGTGGTCGAGATGCGGGACTATCCGCTGGGTCTCGATGGCAAAGGGAAGCCCGGAGGCGTTGTGAAAATGCTCGAGGACGCGGACGGCGACGGGCGGTATGAGAAGGCGACAACGTTCCTCGAGGGAATCGCGTTTCCGTCCAGCCTGATGCCCTGGGGCAAGGGCCTCCTGATCGCCGCGGCCCCCGACATCTTCTACGCGGAGGACACCGATGGAGATGGCCGGGCCGATGTTCGCAAGACGCTCTTCACGGGCTTCGTCCAGGGCAATCAACAGCATCGCGTCAACGGCTTTGAGTGGGGGCTGGACGGATGGGTTTACGCGGCAAATGGCGATAGCGGCGGGTCGGTGAAATCGATCGCCACGGGAAAAACCATTTCCATCAGCGGGCGCGACATCCGGTTCCATCCGAACACCGGCGACATCGAGACCGTGTCCGCGCAAACTCAATTTGGACGGCGGCGCGATGACTGGGGCAATTGGTTCGGGAACAACAATCCCACGTGGCTGTGGCATGTGATGCTGCCCGAACACTATCTTCGTCGAAATCCGCGGCTGGCGGTAAAGCGGGTGTCCCGGGTCCTCGCGAACTACGACAACTCCACCCGCGTCTTTCCCGCCAGCGCTCCCATGATCCGTCCCAACCAGCCTTGGTCGCTCAATCACGTCACCAGCGGATGCAGCCCGACTCCTTATCGGGACGACGCCTTCGGCCCGGACTTCGCGACCACCGTCTTCGCGAGCGAGCCCGTCCATAACGCGATCCACCGCGAGGTGCTGGCGCCCGAGGGGCCGGGATTCGCGAGTCACCGCGCGAAGGGCGAGGAGCAAAGCGAGTTCCTCTCCAGCGACGACAATTGGTTTCGGCCCGTCACCACCCACACCGGGCCTGATGGCGCTTTGTATGTGGCCGACATGTACCGCTTCGTGATCGAACATCCCGAATGGATCTCGTCCGAAATGCAGGCCCGGCTTGATTTGCGCGCGGGCTCAGACAAGGGCCGCATCTACCGGGTGTCGCGCGAGGGCCAACCGCGTCGCGCCCTCCCGAACCTCGCCCGCAAAACCACGCGCGAGCTCGCTTTGGCGATGGACAGCATGAATGGCTGGCAGCGGGACACGGTTCAACGGTTGCTCGTGGAGCGAGCTGATCCCAAAGCGGGCGAGTGGCTTCTTCCGTTGTTGAACGCGACTCATGCGCCCCAGGTTCGGCTGCAAGCGCTCGCGACGCTCGGGGGACTTCACGCCTTGACCGCGCGCGACGCGATCGGCGCTCTCGGCGACCCGCATCCCGCGGTTCGCTGCGAAGCCCTGCGGCAAAGCGAAGCGCTGGCCCCAGGCGGCCAGGAGCTTTTCCACGCCGTGGCCAGGCTCGCGTCCGAGGCCGAGGCGTCGGTTCGTTTCCAGGCGGCCTTCTCCCTGGGAGCGTGGCCGTCCGAGGACATCGAGCCCGTGCTGCGCCAACTCGTCACCAGAGAGGACACCGACGAATGGACGCGAATCGCGGTGATGTCCTCGCTGCGCCCCGATAGCGCGCTGTTCAAACAATTGAAAACCGACGCTCCCATGCCCAAGGCCGCCGCGGTCCGCGTCGCTTTGACACCCTCGTCGGCGGACCGCGCGCAAGTCATCGCCGGGTATTCATCCGTCGATTCGTTGAAGGGGGACCCCCAACGCGGACGAGCTCAATTCCAGGCTCTCTGCCAGCCCTGTCACCGTCTGAGGGGCGAGGGCAACGAAGTGGGCCCCGATCTCGGGATGGTCGGCGCCAAACCAGTCGACTGGCTCCTGGCCGCCGTCCTCGATCCCAATCAGTCTGTGGAAGCGCGCTATCGGGCGTGGCAGATACGGCTTCGGTCCGGCGAGGATCTCACCGGCCTCATCTCCGCGGAGACAGGCAACAACATCGTCGTGCGCGTAGCGGGCGGCGTGGAGCACGCGGTGCTGCGCGGCGACATATCGTCGATGGAGCCCTCGAAGCTTTCCTTGATGCCCACCGGTTTTGAATCGGCGCTGAAGCCCCAGGACATGGCCGATCTGCTGAGGTGGCTGCGAGGTCCGTGAGCCGGGGCGGCGCGCTCCCATCTTTCGGAAGTATTGTTTTGGCTCTCCGAAGGCCTCTGGACTACGATGACCCGACATGTCAGGCCAACCTCTCTCCCCTGCCCCGCTCTCGGGCCGCCGCCACAAACGGAGCTTCTCCCCCCATGAGTGACCCCAATTCCAACGCGACGATCGCTGTGTTTCTGGATCTGGAAAACATCGCTCTCGGCGCCCGCGACGCCCATTATCCCAGCTTCGACATCCAGAAGGTCCTCGAGCGGCTCCTCCTCAAGGGGCACATCGTTGTCAAGAAGGCCTACTGCGATTTCGATCGCTACAAGGAGTTCAAGCGGAGCCTGCATGAAGCGGCGTTCGAGCTGATTGAGATCCCTCACCTGCGACAGTCGGGCAAGAACTCCGCCGACATCCGCATGGTGGTCGACGCGCTGGACCTTTGCTACACCAAAGGCCACATGGACACCTTCGCCATCATCAGCGGCGACTCCGACTTTTCCCCGCTTGTGAGCAAGCTGCGGGAGAACGCGAAGACCGTGATCGGCGTTGGCGTGAAGAATTCGACATCCGACCTCTTTCTGAACAACTGCGACGAGTTCATCTACTACGACGATCTCGTCCGACAGGAACCCGCCAAGGCGAGGCGGCGCGCCGCTGCGCCCAGCGCCCCGGCGGCGAAGACCGCTCCTGGAGAGAACAAGGGGCCGTCGCTGGAAAAGGCGTTCGATCTTGTGGTGGAAACCCTGGAGGCGATCCTTGAAGAGCGGGGAGAGAACGATCCCATCTGGGGCTCGATGATCAAGCAGGCGATCCGCAGGCTGAACCCCGGGTTCAACGAGCGCGCCCACGGCTTCCGCTCCTTCAACGATCTGCTCGCGGAAGCCCAGAAGCGTGGGCTTCTGAAGCTGCGCCCCGACGAAAAGTCCGGCGGCTACACGGTTCAGGCGGTGGACTAAAAGGGAAGTTCGATAGAAAAAGAATCCTTGCCTGTCCAAGCGGTGGAACTAATCTGCGGGCGCGCCGAAAATAGAGGGCGCGAATGGAGTGGCGGGGTAGCCAAGTGGTAAGGCAGGGCTCTGCAAAAGCCCTATGCGTCGGTTCAATTCCGACCCTCGCCTCCAATTTGATAATCAATCACTTAGGAGTTTTCTGCTAACGCCCACTGCTAACATTTCCCAGGATTTCAACCATATTCGCCAGCATTCGAAGATGTAGGCGGAGGGGGTCACCCGGCGCGGAAGAGCGATTTGACGGGACGCGTTTCCTAAACCAAAAAAACTAACCAATCAGACTTCAGACAGGGGCCATTTATGAATCAAGCTGCCCGCGATAACCTTCGCCGGCTCCTCAAGTTAACGCTACTCCTGCTGGGCGTGGCGTTCACATTGGTGGGATGTTTTTCAAAAGGCCATGCTCTTTCCGGCGAATACATTGTGCAAATAGACTTGAAGGCGTTGCAGCCACTCTCCGCGAGGGATGCCCGCTTCATGATTATGCAGGCGGATACGAATGAGGTGGTTTCAATTGAGCAAAGCATAGCTAAGGTGCGGTTCACGGAGGCCTTGGCGAAAGGAGGCTTCTTAGTTGTGAGCAACCAGGCGACGCACGCCGTGTTCTGCACTCTCTCGGCCACCGGCCCTCGATCGTTGGAATACGATCAGCCTGTGTATACGAGCTTTGGAGGAACTTCGACGAGCCAAACCACGGTCATAAACACTCCATACGGCCCCCAGGCGCACACTACGTATTCCACAACACCGCGAGTCACAGCGCAAACCGGAACGCGGCATGTTAGCCACACGGCCACCGGCCAGGTTGTTACGATACGGGTTTTTGATCTGGAGAAACAAGAGGGACGTTACGTAGAGGTGTTGTCCGGCAAAGCAACAGTGGCTCGCATAGGTTTCGTTTCGGAGGAATGGGGACCATTGTTGGCAGATGCCCTAGTTGCGGCGGCGCAGCGTGGCCAGTCACACTTCGACGGTTGGTTCAAATCCATCGAGGCCGCCAAGCTTGCACTTTCTAGGTAAAGGATTGCAACACGGCCCACTCGAACTCTTTATCGGTGCTCTGTCCACCGCTGCGCAGGGATTCCACTTCTATGTGCGCAAGTCTCCAGACGGAGCTATGACTGTTGTGCGAAGGTTGATCAGTCGTTCGGACGCGGACCAGTCCGACGCGATCGTGCCAGAGTCCGCAGGATTCAGGCGCACGCGTAGCAACCAAACACGGGGGGTGACATTTCCTGGTCAAGGAAGCTCGTATGAGGAACTCAGAATTCGTCAGCTGGCAAGTGGGCACGGCCAGTTTGAGATGCGTTACGCTTTATGCGTGACACGACTTGTGGCAGCGTCGAAACGCCGCGGAGCAAGAGATTGAAGATGTGGCTGTGGTCGAGCAATAGCATTGGTGTTCTAGGCTTTGAGGCACTCTTAATCGCCCCTTCGTTGAAGCCGGCGAGTGAGACAAAAATCCCCATCGTATTGTCGGCTTTAGACTCGATTTTCGCCATGAAAGTATCGATATCGGGAGAGCCAATCGGTTCCTTAGTGAACTTTGTTTCAACCAAGAACGTGGTTCCTTCGATTGTGATCGCCCCGTCAATTTGTCGTCCGTCGGCCTTGTAACCGGGACGAGCATCCAATTCGAAGTAGATTGCAAGATCGTAAAACCACCTCTCAAACGCATATCCTCCCTCTTGCAGGCCTAGTTTTTGAGTCAGTTCCGTGAGCTGTTGTTGCAGCTTCACCAGTGACTGTTGTGCAGCCAATCGTTTGGAGGTTTCCTCTTGAGCTTGCCTACGTCTCACCCCTGCGTTTTCTGATTCTCGGAGGGTTTCGTCTATTTTGTCCACGTCATCCTTCAGTCGGGCGATGGCGATTCTTGCCTCCGGTATGCGGATTTTTGTATCTTCCTTCCGCTCTAGATCAGGAAAGTGATGCATCTCCGACAAAGAACGCGCCATCTCTAGAATGGCAACATGGCCTCCCTCCGTTTTTACGAGCAGAGGCCACAGGAATGCCATATAATCTCGTTTACTTTGATCCGCGTGCCATTGCGCGAGAACGGAATCCTTTATCCGATGTTGCTGGAGAAAGAGACGGAGTGATGGCTTATACCAGAATGCTTTAAGGAGAGCGTCGTGAGTCAGTTCAATAAATGCTGGGGTGAGTCGTTTGTTCATAGCGTGTCCCCTACTTCAATCGCTAAGCCTAGTGTTCTGTCTCATAAATGACTGGAGTTATTATTTTGACCCAGTATTTTGGCTCCGTGCCACGTATCGCCACACCGATTTGCTTGGAGCCGCCTGAGCGGCTTGAACTTGAACGATGGGTTAGCGCTCACGGAACTC
>JACQFQ010000043.1 GCA_016199985.1 Verrucomicrobiota bacterium
ATCAAAAGACGAAGCTGCAGGAACGAATCAAGATCGTTCGAGGCGTCTGCTCAGTCCGTGCGACCGAGCCCAAAAAGTGATGAACCAATTTGGGAACACAAACATTTTGTCTCTTGACCCAATACTCCAATGGGTGACCCCACTTCCACCTGGCGCTGGGTCGTGGAAGACTGGTTCCGCTGCCAGAACTGGATCCTCGTTCGGTCGAACAAACCAAAACCTGTGTCAACCATTTCCAACGACTTTCACTCTCAGAATTGATTTTGCACGACACAAGCGCGAGCGAACGATTTCCAGCACGCTGTTTGCTCCAAACTGTCTGGTCTGGGAGCAACCGGTAGCTGGACGGCTCAATAGCAGCGACAAGGGGGATGACTGGAGCAACAAAGTGATCACTAAATGGCGCGTTTGGGTGAGAGACTTCTGCATCGGTGTCGCCGTGTCAGCGACTCTCTGGGCTTGCAAGACGGAGCCGCGTCCTCAACACGCGGCGGCACCGGACCCAAGTCGCCGGGCTTCAGAGCTGCGGGTGCTGGAGCGACTCAGGGATTCGACGACCGCGACAGAGCAGGAATCAGCCGCGTTGGAAATTCTGCGGTACCGGAAGGATGGTCGGATGACCTCCGGGGGGCCAATCCGGCGGACATCTGTAGTAGCTGTTGACGAGATGTGGGCTCCTGTCTCCTGGCAATCCGCTGAGGAACGTGCCTCGGTCCACTACCTGGTGGTGTACGATGGTCAGGGGAAACCGCCTGCCTTCGAGCATTTTCGGATCAATGTCTTGTCCCCCAGGGTAACTGAGATCCTCCACAGTTTCCGTTACGATCGACCTCTTTAAACTTAAGATGTTACGTAAGCGGTGATTTAGCCTTTCAATTACGCACAAGTGTCGTGGCCAATTGAAACCCCAGTTGAATGTCGTTGAGGCGCGACATCGCGCGCCACATGGCCATATTCCCTGGTGGTGGATCTCCGGCCCTGGCCAAGTATCCACCAAGTCGTGCCAGCTACAGTATGTAGAAAGCCAGCTCCTTGCCTTTGTTCTCGCATGGACTCCCACGCTTTTCGTTCACCAACTGATCCAGCAAGTGAACTTCTAATGAAGTAAACGCGCACGTTGCAGGCATTGGCTCAGATTCCCGGTCTACCATAGTCATCCTGTACAGCGACAATTCAGACTTTCCACACTCCTCCGACCTGGCACCCTCACAAAGATGGGCTTGTCGGTTGCGCGCGCGCGCGACGCGAGTATTCTATCTCGGTTTCACACTGGCGTATGCGTGTCTACAATTGTTGGCCGTCGTTCACCCCGGTCCGGCGTCGTGCTCGCCTTGGGACCGCAGCGGCGACGGTCGCAGTGTTCCTCGCAGGCGCTTTCGCCGCTCTGCCCCAGATTCCTTCCCGCGCTCCCGCGGAGTATCCCCCGTTTGGCAGCGCGGCGTCGCCGTCGGCCGGATCCGCGGCTCAGCTCCAGGGCGCGGGGGATCCGACTCTCTACGACTGCGGTGATCCGACCGACCTTGAGCAGCAGTGCCTGGAGCTGATCAACCGGGCCCGCGCGAACCCCATGGCCGAGGCCCTGCGCCTGGCGTTTCCCACCGACGCCGATGTCCTCAGGGCGTACGCGGCGTTCAATGTGGACACCAACCTCCTGGTCGCTCAGTTCGCGTTGATCCAACCCGCGCAGCCTCTCGCGTTCAGCCCGATCCTGATCGCCGCCGGACGCCAACATTCCCAGTGGATGCTGGCCAACGACACCCAGTCTCACGCCGAGGGCGCGCTGTCGACCGACCAGCGATTCATCAACGCCGGCTATCCCTGGAACAAGGGCGGCGCGTTCGGGGAGAATATCTTCGCCTACTCAGAGTCGGTTCCGTTTGCGCACGTGGGCTTCGACACCGACTGGGGCAACGGGCCGGGGGGCATGCAGACGCCCGCGGGGCATCGCCACAGCATCCACGACGATCTGTTCCGCGAGGCGGGCATCGGGGTCATCTTCGGAACGAACGCGTCGGTCGGGCCTCAGCTCGTCACGGAGGAATTTGGATTGCTGCAGGCGACGCGACCGTTCGTCACGGGCGTTGCCTACTACGATTTGAATGGAAACCAGATCTTCGATCCCGGCGAAGGGATTCAGGGAATTCGCGTGGACGTCGAGGGCGCGGATCGGTACGCGATCACCACGAGCTCCGGCGCCTATGCGATTCCGTTCTCGGGATCCGGAGCGCGTCGCGTCCAATTCTCAGGGGGTGGATTTCCGACCAGCGCGCGAATCGTTACGCTGCTCAGCGAGCGCAATGTGAAGGTGGATTTCATTCCCGATTACCGTTCGCCCACGATCGCGGGTCCGGCGACGGCGGCTGTCTCAAAACCCGCCTCGTTCTTCGTGTCGCGTGTGGGCGGCGCTGTGGGCTATGAGGTGAGGTCGACGACGCTCTCGCCCTTGAGCGATGTCGAGGGCGCTGAGAACGGCGCCAATCAGGTGATCGCGGACATCAGCAGTTATCCGCTGATTGTCTCCGACGTGAAACTCCATGGCGCGCGCGCCTTCCACCTCGCTCACCCCAAGCCGGCGCGTCCCCAGTCGTTTCAGCTGGCCCGCAGGCTCCTGCCCCGCGCGGAGTCCCGTCTGTCCTTTGCTTCCCGCTTGGGCTGGGCGAGCCCCGATCAGACCGCCAGAGCTCAGATCTCCACCGATGATGGAGCAATCTGGCAGGACCTGTGGAGCCGAAGCGGAACGGGGGACAAAGGGCAGACTGCATTTGAGGCCGTGAACGTGGCCCTCGCCTCCTTCGCTGGGCAGGAGTCGATCGTGCGGTTTCTCTATGACTTTTCATCGGGAAACTATTTCCCGCAGACCGATCGTGACGTTGGGTTCTATGTCGACGACATTGCGTTCACCGCGGTGGACGAGGTGCTGCAGCCCCAAACCAACTCCATACCTGCCGTTGGCGAGTTCGATTTCACGAGGTCGATCGTGGGGCGCCATCGGCTTCAAGCGAGAGCTGTCCTCTCCAACCACACTTTTCCCTTTGGACCCGTGTTCGAGCTCGTCACATCGAATGTTCTTGCGGCCGTTTCGCTGAGGCTTCTCACGCCGTCGTTCGTGGACGCCACGCACTGGTCGGTGCCTATTCAGGTCACCGCGGGCAGCCCCACGTTCTTCTCACTGGAGTCGGCGTCCGCGTCCCTGTCGGGATGGACGCGCGAGGTTGACGGGCTCGTTGAGTCGCTCGGGGGCGGACGCTACCGAATCTCGGTGACGAAAGCTCCCGGCGCCGCGCTCTTTTTCCGAGTGCGGGCTCAATAGCTCCGCGAGGCGTTCATCGGCCGCGATCCCTCGTGGGCTGGCGGGAATGCGGCCTGTTTCGGCTTCAGCTCAGAATAAGGGATGATTTCTTGGGAGCGATCGCTAGTCTCCCCGCCCAATGTCCGAGACTTTTCTGGCAGTCAACGCGGTGTCGCTTCGCGCCTTCCTGGACGCGATCCCCAAGGCCGCGCGGACTGAAGGCCAAAAACTGCTGCGCGGGGGCGGCGCCGAAATCGTCGAGAGCGATCCCAATGGCAAACGGTTTCGGATCGCGATCGTGGCCCCGGCGTCGCTGTCCTGGGTGCTCTCCGACGATGACAAGCTCGGCTGGACGGTCGATTGCGGGTGCCCCGCCGTTCCTCGCTGCGCGCACGCGTTCGCGGCGGCGAAGACCCTGCTTGCCGAGCACAGCCACGCGACCGTCCAGAGCCTCAGCAGCCAGACCGCGTCCGGCGACGCGGGAACCCCGGCCGGGCTGGAGGGCGTCGTGTCCACCGCCCTGGGGCGAGCCCTCGCCAAGAGCGAACGGGATTTCATCCGGGAGATCGTGGGGATGTATCGGGATTCCAAGGGAGGCCTGGAGGTGTCCACCATGGAACTCCGCCGGCTTGGCTTCAAGAACAGCAGCTTCTTCGACTACAAGGTCCGGCTGGCGCCCTTCGCGATCAAGACCGAGCTCGAGTTCTGGCAATGCCTGGCTTTCAAGGCGTCCCAGGAGAAGCTCGCGATGCCCGCGTTCATGCGCGGGGTGAGCGACCTGACCGAGGTGCGGCGCAAGCATGAGCGCTGGCACGCCGCGGCGAAGACACGCGAGTGGCGGACGAAGCTCGCGAACCTGGCCCAGCCGCCGCCCATCGCCCAGGCTTTGGGCTTCACGGCGGTTTGCTTTCGCATCCGCCTGGTTTCCAGCGGCGCCTGGCTGGAGTGGAGGAAGGGGAACGCGGAGGACTTCGAGCCCATCCGACGACAGGAACTCGACGCGTTCATCGACGCCTTCGCCCGGGGCGCTGTGACCATGTCCGAGGCCTCTGCCCACATCTGGATTCCCTTCCTGCATCACTACCAGATCACGAAGAACTGGGAGCTGCTCTACGGAAACACGGCCGATCTCGGTCTTCTCGGCCGCTTGATTCGCAATCCGCTGCTCGATTCGTTGCTCGTCAACGAGGCCGGCCTGGAGATCCGGCGCTCCTCGGCTCCGCTGGTATGGCGCCTTGTGCCGCCCGCGGCGGCGGAGGACGACTATGAACTTCTGCTGTCCTCCTCCGTTCCCGGGGCGGCGCCTGTGCCTCCGATTCTCCGAGTCTTTCCCGGCGAGCCCGCGCTGTATCTCACCGATCGAGGGTTGTACGAGGGGCCGGCGCGAGCGAGCGCGGAACTGGACGTCTCGAAGCCGAACCACATTCCGCGCCGCGCGCTGGAAAGCGGCGAGGGCATCGCGTTTCTGCGCAAGCTGGGGCTTCCGATCCCCGAGCATCTCACCGCCGCGGTCCAGGTGGTTCCCGTCCACATCCGGATCCACTGCCGGCTGGCGCCTCTCTTCGTCGGGTCGCAGTCGGAGAACTGCCTCGTGACGATGACGGCCCACTCCGATGATCACCAGGTGGCCGAGGTTTGGACCGGCGCTTCGTGGTCGCCGCTCGTGCAGTCCGACTGGGGCCCGGAGCTGTCGGACGAGGAGGACGGAGGGATCCGCGCCTACGACCGGTCGCTGATGGATCGAGCCCCTCAACTGATGCAGGAGCTCCTGGCGCCGTTCGAGTTCAATCAGCGAGCTTTCGTCCTCAGGGTCAAACGAGGATTCGCCGAGATGTTTTTCGAGTGGCTCGAGAGTCTTCCCCGCGAGATCGAGGTGGTGCTGGAGGGAGATCTGGCTTCGCTGAAGGCGCCCACCGTGTCAGCCAAGGTCCGATTGGAGGTGTCCGAGGTGTCGCTCGACTGGTTCGATCTGCGTGTGGTGCTGGACGCCAGCGACACGCGGCTCACGCCCGCGGAGATGAAGCTGCTCCTCAATTCGCGGGGTCGATTCGTGCGGCTCGAGGGCAAGGGCTGGCGACGTCTCTCCATCGATCTCTCCGACGAGGACAACGCCAGCCTCGCCCGTTTGGGCCTGGCGGAAGCCGGCTTCAGCGCCGAGCCGCAGCGTCTTCATGTTCTGCAGCTGGCCGAGAACTCGGCGCGGCGATTCCTGCCGGAAACCACGGTGCAGGCGCTTCAAGTTAGGGCGCACGAGGTGAAGGCCCGCGTGACCCCCGCGCTTCCCGACGGACTTCAGGCCGCCCTGCGGCCGTATCAGCTGGAGGGATATCACTTCCTCGCCTACCTCTCCGAGAATCGCTTTGGCGGAATCCTGGCCGATGACATGGGCTTGGGGAAGACGCTGCAGACGCTGGCGTGGCTGCTCTGGCTGCGCGCGAGCGCGAATGCGAAGAGCGGCGGCGTCATCAAGCCCACGCTGGTGGTTTGCCCCAAATCGGTGATGGAGAACTGGCGATCCGAGGCGGTGAAGTTCGCCTCGGGCCTTCGCGTTCGCCTCTGGAGCCAGTCCGAGGTGGAGCGGATCGCCGCGCACGCGGGGGACGCCGACATCCATGTCATCAACTACACGCATCTGCGAACGATGCACACGACGCTGACGCCCATCGAGTGGCTTGCCGCGATTCTCGACGAGGGCCAGTACATCAAGAATCCCGATAGCCAGACCGCGCAGGCCGCGCGCAGCCTGAGGGCTGAGCAAAGGCTCGTCCTCACGGGCACGCCGATCGAGAATCGCCTGCTCGACCTATGGAGCCTGATGGCGTTCGCGATGCCCGGGCTGCTGGGAAGCCGCGCCCAGTTCGCGAAGCTGTATGACGCCGCGGGCGACTCCCTGGCGCGACGCCGCCTCTCCGCCCGCGTCCGCCCCTTCCTTCTCCGCCGCACGAAGTCGCAGGTGGCGACCGATCTGCCGAGTCGCACCGAGGAGGAGTTGCTCTGCGAGCTGGAGGGCGAGCAAAAGACCCTCTACCGCGCGGAGCTCAAGCGCGCGCAGCAGATGCTCCTCCGGATCAAAACGCAGAAGCAGCTCGCCCAGGAGCATTTTCATTTTCTCGCGTCGCTCATCCGTCTTCGACAGATCTGCTGCTCTCCGAGGCTCGTCAATCCGAAGTCGAAGGAGGAGGGCGCGAAGCTCGAAGCGCTCCTCGACCAGCTCGAACCCTTGATGCAGGAAGGGCACAAGGTTTTGGTTTTCTCCCAGTTCGTGGAGATGCTGGAGCTCATTCGCGCCGAGGTGAAGCGTCGCGAGTGGCATCATTTCATCCTGACCGGCGCCACCGAGGAGAGGGGGGACCTTGTGGCGAGGTTCCAGGCCCATGAGGGCGCCGCGATCTTCCTGATCTCGCTCAAGGCCGGCGGATTCGGGCTCAACCTGACGGCGGCGAGCTACGTGGTGCTGTTCGATCCCTGGTGGAATCCCGCGGTGGAGAACCAGGCGATCGATCGAACTCACCGGATCGGCCAGGTCAACAACGTCATCGCCTACCGCCTGCTCATCAAGGGAAGCGTCGAGGAGAAGATGCGCGTGCTGCAGAAGCAAAAATCCCAGCTGGCCGAGGACGTCCTCGGCGAGGAGCGGTTCGCGAAAAGCCTCAGTCTCGAGGATCTCCAGTTTCTCTTCGCGGAAACCTGAACGGCCGACCAGCGGGACGATTTTCAGCCGTGCACAAACAGGCTGATGACGTACGAGATGAGCATTCCGACGATTCCGACGATGGTCTCGGTGCGGGTCCATGTTTTCAACGTTTGTCCGACGCTGAGCCCCAGGCAATCCTTCACGATCCAGAACCCGCCGTCGTTGAGATGGGACAGGAACAGCGAACCGCAGCCGATGGCGACGACGATCAGCTCGCGATTGGTCGTTGTGTCCCCGACGAGAGCGGGGGCGAGCAGGTTCGCGGCGGTGGTGATGGACACGGTGGCGGATCCGGTCGCGACGCGAACGAAGGCGGCCATGAGCCATCCGTAGAGCAAGGGCGAGAGATGCGCCCCTTTGGCGATCGCGGCCAAGGCGTCGGCCACGCCGCAATCCTTCAGCACTCGGGCGAATCCTCCGCCTCCGCCGACCACCAGCAGGGTCATTCCCACCGCGGCGATGCTCTGCTCGGTGAATTTGAGGATTTCCGATTTTGCGTAGCCGCAGCGCGTGCCCAGCGACCAGGAGGCGAAAAGCACCGAGATCAGCAGCGCGATCGTGGCGTTGCCCACAAACCCGAGGGCCTCGCGCACCGGGCTGCCCTTCTCCAGCGTCAGCTCCGCGACGGTCGCCAGCAGCATGAGGAGCACGGGCAGGAGAATGGAAAACAAGGTCAACCCGAAGCCCGGGAGAGAGAGCCCGGGACGCAGCCGGCCTTCCTTCACGGGGATGTCCGGCGGCTCGGCTGTGACATGCTTGACGGCCCATCGGGCAAAGATGGGGCCCGCGATCGCGGCGGTCGGGATCCCGATGACAAACCCCCAGAGCAGCACATAGCCGTTGTTCGCCTTAAGCGCGTCCACGGCGACGACCGGGCCCGGATGAGGCGGCATGACTCCGTGCATCACCGACAAACAGGAGAGCAAAGGGATGGCAAGGGCGAGGAAGGGCTGCTTGGTTTCGCGCGTGAGCGTCAGAAGAATGGGAAGCAGGAGCACGAGCCCTACCGCGAACCAGGTTGTCAGCCCCACCGTCAGAGCGAGAGCCATGACGCACCAGATGACCCGTTTTGGCCCGAAGAACCGGCTGAAGCTCTTTGAGAGCACCTCGGCCCCGCCGGACTCCGCGAGCAATTTGCCCAGCATCGTTCCGAGCCCGATGACGGCGGCGATGCCGCCGAGCGTGGCGCCCATTCCTTCGCCGAACGCCTTCACCACGGCGGTCAACAGGATGACGGACTTCTCACCCGGCTTCGCCGCGTTGGCGACGGTGGGGATGCCCATGAGGATCGTGCCGGCGCCCACCACCAGGGACGCGAGCGCCAGAGAGATGAAGGGATTGATCTTGAGGCGCGTAACCCAAAGCACGAGGCCCGCGACGGCGAGAACGGCCAGCAGGATCAATTTCCAATCAGTAGCGGTCATGCGCGTCAGCCGGCCGCGGAGCCCGGGAATCCCGCGCTCGGAGCGACAAAGATCCTGTTCACGGCGGAGTGGATGACGCGAGATGACACCAAACCCGGAGTGGACAAGTCAAATGCAGAGTCCACCCGCGAATCGGCCGCGTCTCATGGTTTTTGCATTGGTGTTTTCCTACTTCCCTGCTAATGGGTTGAGACATCCTGTAGGCCTTTGGCCGGAGGGTTCACGATCCGCCCGCCCGGGCTTCTCCGCGAACTCTTCAACGGGATCAGGATGCGCAGAAGTAACCGGCGATCGTAGTGAAACCCTTGAACCCCGCTTCTCGTTCCCTTGAGGCATTGTTTGCCGTCCTGATGGCTTTCGCCGGGCGCGGGGAGGCGCTCGCCGCCGCCTCCTACGCCTCGACAGTGCTTGCTCAGGAACCTCTCGCTTACTGGCGGTTCAATGACGGCGTCGCCGTTCCCCGGCCGGACATCGCGCAGAACCTGGGATCCTTGGGACCTGTGGCCAACGGCGTTTATAGCGGCGCAACGCATCCGACGCCTGGCGCCCTCGTGTCGGACCCGGACACCGCGGCCCGCATGGTGGGGGGTCAGAGTGTGCGCATCCCCTGGAGCAGCGACCTGAATCCCTCGTCGGCGTTCAGCGCGGAAGGCTGGTTCCGTCCCGCGGGGCCTGCCGGCCTGCTTCCGCTGTGCGTCATGTCTTCGGGCCATTTTGCGATCCCGAGATCGGGCTGGGTGCTCTATCAAACGGGATCCGGCTTTAGTTTTCGTTTGTACGCCGAGCAAGGAGGCGCGCCGTCGCTGAATCTCAGCGGCGGAGGCGCGCCGACTCCGGGCGCGTGGTATCACGTGGTGATGGTTTACGACGGGGCGGCCGCCGCGCTTTACGTCAACGGTGTGAGTGTGGCGGAGGGGCGGTCGACCGGATTTGTTCCGGCTGTCGATGGGGATCTCACGATTGGAATCAGATCGGACAACAGCCTGGAGTGGTCAGGGGACGCCGACGAGATCGGGTTTTATGGGGGCGCCCTCACGGCCCTGCAGGTCAGCGCCCACTATGCCGTGGCGCTGCATGACCACCACCCCAAGCCCTACGCGCAGACGATTCTCGCTGACGCGCCCCTCGGATACTGGCGGCTGGGCGAAGCCGCGTTCGCTTTCGACGTCGCCGACAACTCAGGTTCGAGCGGAGACGCCCTCAACGGCGCCTACCGCGGAGGCGCGCTGAACACGCTGGAAGCGCCGAAGGCGCCCGACTTCCTCGGATTCGAGGACGGCAACACCGCGGCGTCGTTCGATGGACGGGAGGGATACGTGACCATCGCTCAAGGGGTGATGAACGGCCGAACGCGTTATACTCTGTCCGGGTGGTTGCGTCGCGAGTTCAACCCCGCTCCGCTCTCCGGGCTCTGGGGGCAAAACGACCTTTTTGAGTTTGGATTCCCTGACGCCGACACGCTTCAGGTCTGGACCGACGGCGGCCTGAATATCCCCAACCCCTTTCCCAATGGCCGCTGGTCGCATGTCGCAATCGTCAGCGAGGGACCCCGCCTGCTTCTCTACACAAACGGCGCCTTGGCGGCGACGCGTTCGCAAGGCCCGTCTTCAACCAATGGTTTCGCTTTCAATATCGGGGGAGGCGGGGTTTTCGACGGAGGCGGCGATTTCTTTAGCGGCCAGATCGACGAGCTCGCCCTCTTCGAAAAGCCCCTCAGCGCCGCCCAGGTCTGCAATCAGTACTACTCCGCCGTCCCGAAGGCGCCCGAGATCTTCCGCGAGCCCGAGCCCGTCGTTCTCTTCGCGGGATTCACGGTTCGCGCGAGCCTTGAAGTCTGCGGCTCGCCCGATCTCCAATATCAGTGGTTCAAATCGCCGGATGTCTCCCTGGAGTCTCAGACCAACGCCGACCTCGCGCTCTGGCCAGCCGTGGAATCGGATACCGGACAGTATTTTGTTCGCGTGGCGAACCTCTACGGCCGGACGGAGAGCGCCCGGTTTCAGGTGACGGTTCTGCCCGCGCATCCTCCGGTGATCGAAAGACAGCCCGTCGCCGGAGCGCGGTACGCCGGCTTCGGCTTTTCATTCAGCGCGACGGCGTCGGGCACCCTGCCGCTGCGTTACCAGTGGCAGCGCGACGGAGTGGATCTGCCGGGCTCAACGAACCCAACGCTCCAATGGACCGGAGTGAACGTCGGGGACGCCGGGCGATATCGCGTGGTGGTGACGAATCCGATCACCAACGTGTTCAGCGATGAGGTGGTCCTGGATGTCCTGGTTCCGGTAGAAGGTTCTTACGAGGCCGAGTTGACCCGTCGTCGGCCGGTTGCCTACTGGCGCCTCGATGAAACGGAGGGCGATGTGGCGCACGACCGGATCGGGGGCTGGGACGGCCGATACCAAAACGCAACGCTGGGTCTTCCTGGCGCGTTGAGCGGCGATCCTCATGGGTCGGCCGGTTTCACGGGGATCAACTCCGGAGTCGCGACGTCCCTGTCCCTCAGCAATCTCTCCTCGTTCAGCTGGCTGGGCTGGTTCCGTCCGGATCAGGCTCAACAGAGCGGAACAGATCTCATGGGCCAGAGGGACGCGCTTGAGTTTGGGTTCTCCAGCAGCGACGCGCTTCAGGCCCGCGGACCCGTTCTTTCGAACCCTTTCGAGGCCGCAAGTTTCTTCGCGCCGGGCGAATGGTCTTTCGTGGTTCTCCAGGCCGACGCCTCAGGATTGAGCCTGTACGGCAACGGAGTGTTGGTGTCGGCGAGCGTGACAAACAGGGCTCAATTGGCGCTCAGCAACTCGCCGTTCACCATCGGCATGGGAGCGGCCGACGCGTCGGGCCATGGGTTCGCGGGTCGGGTTTGCGAGATGGCGGTGTTCAATCGCGCGCTCACATCCGAGGAGATTTGCCATCTGTATTACAAAGCCGCCGGAAGGCCCTTCCGTCTCGATATCAGTCGCGCCCCTGGCCCGTCGGGACCACCGTCAACGCCTCAGCAGATGATCTTGCGATGGTCATGCGGCAGCATTCAGGAGGCCGACAATCTGGATCCTCTGGGCGTGACGGCGTGGAAGGACAGGGCTGATTTGGCGTCGCCGCTGACGCTCGAAGCGCGCAACATCCGCAAATACTACCGCATCCGTCCCTGAGGTCTTCGCGACTACTTATCAGCGGCGCGGCCGGACATCATCCGAGTGATTCGCGACTGGATCTCGGGGCTCATGCGAATGACGGGCGGCCACGGACGCTTGAACCCTTCGCCGGCGATCTTGCGCGTCGCGTCGATCCCCATCTTTGATCCGACGCCCACTTCGCTGGTGGCGTGATCCAGAACGTCGGAGGGGCCTCGCGTCAGCAGCGTGTCGCGTTGGGGATCGGTGTTGGCGCAGAGCCGGAAGAGGACGGCCCGCGTGTCCTGCACATCGACGTCGTCGTCGACCACCACGATGTACTTGCTGAACATCATCTGCCCCATGCCCCACAGGCCGTGCATGATTTTGTACGCCTGCATCGGGTAGGATTTTCGGATGCTGACAAACACGAGATTGTGGAACACGCCCTCGGCCGGGAGGGCGATGTCGACGATCTCCGGGAAGTTCATCTTAAAGATGGGGAGGAACAACTTCACCGAAGCGCCGCCAATGTAGAAATCCTCCATCGGCGGGATTCCCACGATCGTCGCCGGATAGATGGCGTCGCGACGGTGCGTGACGCAGGTGACGTGGAAGACGGGATAAGGCTCCGGCAGGGTGTAGAATCCGGTGTGGTCGCCGAACGGGCCTTCGAGGCGCAGGGGTTCGGAGGGATCGACATAGCCTTCGATCACGAAGTCCGCGTTGGCCGGCACCTCCAGGTCGTTGGTCTCGCACTTCACCAGCTCGACGGATTGCTTGCGCAGATATCCCGCGAGCAGGAACTCGTCGAGTCCGTCGGGGAGCGGCGTCGTGGCGGCGAAAGGGAACATGGGATCGCCGCCGAGAAAGACGCTGACCGGCATGCGCTCGCCTGTTTCGTAGTAGCGACGGCCGTGGCGCGCGGCCACTTTCTGGAGCTGCCAGTGCATGCCGGTCGTGGCGCCGTCGTAGATCTGGATGCGGTACATGCCGACGTTTCGTTCGCCGGTGTCGGGGTCGCGCGTCACCACGCAGGGCAGCGTGATGAAACGTCCGCCGTCGAGCGGCCAGCATTTGAGGATGGGCAGATCGGCGAGCGTGGGCTCGGATCCTGAACGCGCCGCGAGCCCGGGAGCGTCGGGCCAGGGCTCCGATCGTCGTGGAGACTCGGGGAAGAGATGGACGACCTCCTTGCAGGCTCCCCGCGCGACGAGCTTGGGTTTGGCGTGGCGGAGATCCATCGCGGTTCCCAGCAGGCGGAGGGTTTCGCGGAAGCTGGTGGGCGGCTTCGCTTTCATCAGGGACCCCAACTCGGCCGCGACCGTCTCGACGCTCGCGGCCCCCATGCTCAACGCCATGCGACGCCATGAGCCGAGGGTGTTGATCGCCACGGGAAACGGCGACACCCGCCCATTCACCGTCGGTTGCTCGAAGAGCAGGGCCTTGCCGCCGCCCGGCCGCTTCATCTCGCGATCGGCCCACTCCGTGATCTCGAGCTCGGTGGCGACCGGCGTGGAAACGCGCACGAGTTCCCCGGCGCTCTCCAGGGTGTTGATAAAATCTCGGTACGAGGCGAAGGCCATATCCGGCGCGACCCTATCAGCGAGCGAGCGATGGGCAAGATTTGAACCAATCCTTTGCATTGCGGAGGCGCGCGGGTATAAATTTGCCGCCATTTTATGACCACCGCGTCACGTTCAATCACCGCGGCCGCGGAGGGGAAACCCTCGGCGGCGCCAGCGCACAAGAAACTGCTCGTCGCGAACCGGAGCGAGATCGCCGTGCGCGTCTTCCGCGCCGCCACGGAGCTGGGGCTTCAGACGATCGCGATCTACGCCCAGGAAGACAGGATGAGCGTGCATCGCTTCAAGGCGGACGAGGCGTACTTGGTGGGCCAGGGCAAGGGCCCGGTGGGGGCGTATCTGGATATCCAGGGCATCGTCACCCTGGCGCGCGAGAAGGGCGCGCAGCTGATTCACCCGGGCTATGGATTTCTGAGCGAGAACGCGGAGTTCGCCCGCGCCTGCGCCGCGGCCGGGATCACGTTCGTGGGGCCGCGTCCGGAGCTGCTGGACATGATGGGCGACAAGACCGCCGCCCGATCGCTCGCGCAACGCCTCAATATTCCCACGCTTCCCGGCACCGAGGAGCCCATCACCGATCGCGACGACGCGCTGCGTGTCGCGAAGGAAATCGGGTTTCCACTGATCATCAAGGCGGCGTTTGGCGGAGGCGGGCGCGGCATGCGCGTGGTCCGCGCCGCCGCCGATCTGGCGCCGCTGCTCGACGAGGCGCAGGCCGAGGCCGGCCGGGCGTTTGGCAACCCCGCCGTCTTCCTCGAGAAGTACATTCCAAGAGCCAAGCACATCGAGGTGCAGGTCCTCGGCGACAAGCACGGCAATGTGCTGCATCTCCACGAGCGCGACTGCTCGGTGCAGCGCCGCCACCAGAAGGTCGTGGAAATCGCGCCGAGCGTCGGGCTCGACGACCACGTCCGGCAGCAGCTCTGCCTCGCCGCCGCGCGGCTCGCGAAGGAGATCAACTACGACAACGCCGGCACGGTTGAGTTTCTCTTCGATCTTGACCGCAACGACTGGTTCTTCATTGAGATGAACCCGCGCATCCAGGTCGAGCATACCGTCACCGAGGTCATCACCGGCATCGACCTCGTCCGGGCCCAGATCCTCATCGCCCAGGGGCATCCGATGTTCAGCGAGGGCGTCGGCCTTCCGTCGCAGGACCGGGTGCCGCGGCAGGGCTACGCGATCCAGGCGCGCGTCACCACGGAGGATCCCGAGAACAAGTTCACCCCGGACTACGGCAAGATCCTCACCTACCGGAGCGCAGGCGGATTTGGCGTCCGGCTGGACGGAGGCATGGGCTACGCCGGCGCGGTGATCACTCCGTTTTACGACTCGCTGCTGGTGAAAATCAGCGCGTCGGGGCAGACCTTTCCGATCGCGTTGCAGCGGATGGATCGCGCGCTTCGGGAGTTTCGCATCCGCGGGGTGAAGACCAACATCCCGTTTCTTGAGAACCTGATCGCGAACGAAACCTTCCGCCGCGGCCAGGCGACGACCACGCTCATCGACAACACCCCCGAGCTGTTCGCCTTTCGGCCGCGCCGCGATCGCGCGACCAAGCTGCTGAGCTTCCTCGCCGACGTGATCGTCAACGGCAATCCCCACGCGAAGGGATATCGCTACACCGGCCCCTCCCAGCCGCCCGCGCCGCCCGCGTATGATCACAAGACGCCGCCTCCGCCGGGGACCCGCGATCTGCTGCTCGAGATGGGGCCGAAAAAGTTCGCCCAGTGGACCGCGAAGCAAAGACGGCTGCTCGTCACCGACACCACCTTCCGCGACGCTCATCAATCGCTCATGGCGACCCGGGTGCGCGGCTACGACATGATGGCCGCCAGCGACGCCGTCGCGCGCCGCACGCCGGGCTTGTTCTCGCTCGAGATGTGGGGCGGCGCCACCTTCGACACCGCCATGCGGTTCTTGAGGGAGGATCCGTGGCTCCGCCTGCGCGAGCTGCGACGCCGCATCCCCAACATCTGCTTTCAGATGCTGTTTCGGGGAAGCAATGCCGTGGGATACAGCAACTACCCGGACAACGTTGTCGCTGGATTCGTGAAGCACGCCGCGGAGTCCGGAATGGACATCTTCCGGATCTTCGACTCGCTGAACTATCTTCCGAATCTCAAGGTCGCGATGGAGGCTGTGCACTCGACCCACGCGATCTGCGAGGCCGCGATCTGCTACACCGGCGACATCCTGGATCCGAGCCGGAACAAATACTCGCTGAAGTACTATGTGAAGCTCGCGAAGGAGCTTGAGAAAATGGGGGCGCACATGCTCGCGATCAAGGACATGGCGGGGCTGTGCCGTCCCTACGCGGCCTACGCTTTGGTGAAGGCGTTGAATGAGGAGAGCGGGCTGCCGGTTCATTTCCACACGCACGACACCAGCGGCGTCAACTCGGCGAGTGTGCTGAAGGCGGCGGAGGCCGGTGTGGACGTCGTCGATCTGGCGCTCGCGAGCATGAGCGGCAGCACGAGCCAGCCGAACCTCAACTCCATCGTCGCCGCCCTCCAGCGCACCCCGCGGGACACCGGGCTGGATCTCCAGGCGCTGAACGCGTTTTCGGATTACTGGGAGCAGGTCCGGGATCTTTATCGTCCGTTCGACACCGCGCCCCGGACGGGCAGCGCCGACGTGTATTCGCACGAGATGCCCGGCGGCCAATACACGAACCTCCGCGAGCAGGCGAGCAGCATGGGCCTGGGGCATCGCTGGCCCGAGATCGCGGCGTGCTACGCCGAGGTGAACGCGCTCCTGGGCGACATCGTGAAGGTCACGCCGAGCAGCAAGGTGGTCGGCGACATGGCGCTGTTCCTCTTCACTCGCGGGATTCACCCCAAGGATGTGGTGAATCTGGAGCCCGGCGTGACGCCCTTTCCCGCGAGCGTTGTGGACATGCTCCGCGGGGGGCTGGGACAGCCCATGGGCGGGTGGCCGAAAGCTGTGCAGCGCGTTGTGCTCGGAAAGGAGAAGCCGATGAAGGGCCGCCCCGGGGCCGATCTTGAGCCGATGAACCTTCGCGAGGAACGAAAGAGCCTCGCGATCCGGCTGAAGCGCGAAGTCTCGGACGACGATCTTTTCAGCCACCTCATGTATCCCGAGGTGTTTGTCGATTTCGCGAAGTTCCAGGCCCAATACGGCGACGTCACCGTGCTGCCCACCCCTTCCTTTTTCTATGGGCTGAAACCGGGCGACGAGATCAGCGTGGAGATCGAGCCGGGGAAAACACTGTTCGTGCGATTGATCAATGTGGGAGCGCCCGACAAGGATGCGCGCCGCACGGTGACCTATGAGCTGAACGGGATCACGCGCGAAACCCAGGTCGCGGACCGCTCGGTCAAGGCTGTCGCGAAATCGCGCGCCAAAGCCGACACCGCGGATCCGCTCCAGGTCGGCGCGCCGATCCCAGGGATCATCACCAGCGTGAACGTGAGCGTTGGAAACAAGGTCGAGAAGGGCGCCAAGCTCTGCACCATGGAGGCCATGAAAATGCAAACCACCATCTATGCCCCCCTGGACGCCGTCGTGAGCGAGATCCACGTCCAGGCGGGCGAAGGCGTGGAGAGCAAGGATCTCCTGATGAAGCTGCGGACATGAAACTGGGACTCTATGGCGGGTCCTTCGATCCGGTCCACCTGGGACATCTCCTCGTTGCGCAGGCCGCCTGCGAGGAGCTGAAGCTGGACAGGCTGTTCTTCATCCCCGCCGCGCAGTCCCCGTTCAAGCCCGAGCAGATCCCGGCGTCCGCGTCCGACCGACTGAGGCTCCTGCGGCTGGCTTTGGCGGGATGCTCCCGATGCGAGGTGGATGATCAGGAGATCCGTCGGGGCGGGATCTCCTATTCGATCCAGACGGTCGAGGACTACGCGTCGCGCTTTCCGGGAGCGTCGCTCCACTATCTCATCGGGAGCGATCATGTGAAGGCGCTGCCGAAATGGCGCGACGCCTCGAAGCTCGCCGCCTTGGCGGAGTTCGTGGCGATTCCCCGGCCCGGCGAGCCTCTGGAGGCCGCCCCGGCGCTGTTTCGGGTCCGCGCGCTCGCTGGTTTCCCACTGCGCCTTTCCTCCTCCGAGATCCGGGACCGGGTGCGACAGGGTCTCCCTATCCGCCACCTCGTGCCGCCGGCGGTCGAGGAAGCCATCCTGAACAATCGGCTTTATCTCCCCGCTGGATCCTGACAAGCATCTCCTCAATGGAAGCCAAGAAGCTCGCAGCATTGTGTCGTGATCTCGCCGAGAACCGAAAAGCCGAGGATGTCGCCATCCTTGACGTTCGGGGGCTGTCCTCGATCACGGATTATTTTGTCATCTGCTCCGGCGGCAACGAGCCGCACCTGAGGGCGATCGCGGAGGAGTTGACCTCGCGTCTGGCCAAGGAGGATGGCGTCGACCTGCGCGCGAAGGACGGGAGCCTCGCTTCCGGCTGGCTCGTGATCGATCTCTTCGATGTGATGGTCCACATCATGCACACGGAAGCCCGCTCCCGATACGACCTGGAGACCCTATGGGGCGACGCTCCGCGCGTGAAGGTCAAGAAGGCGCGAAAGAAGGCCGCGGCAAAGAGCTGATCCTCCCGTCCTGCCCCGGCGCGCCGCCTGTTTTTCCGGGGCGCGCGGAACGCCTCGGAAGCCAAGCGATTTCATTCCGCTTCACTTCAGTCTGCGCTTTCCGCCACCGCTGGCTCCTCGTCCAGCGAGGAGAAGCGGGGAGGCGTTCGAACTCATCGGCGCTAATCGGCGGCGCTTGCCTTCACCATGTCATCGAGGATTATCTTGAAGTCGGCCAGGCCTGTCGCCGGGATGATGATGGTATCCCGGCGTCCGTTCACGTCTTCGGTGATGCGGAGAAAGCGGCCGCGAGCGTTCTGCTTCAGGGAGAGCATGAACGTCTTCCGCTCAATCTGGATCGTGTCCGACTTCAAGGTCTCCTCGTTGGACGGTGGGCGCGACCCCGCGCCGCCGTGTCCAGACTGTCCAAACGAGTTTGGAGACTCAGTTGCCATTTCTTTGCCTTCCACCACGGCCCCGCCGGAGCGGGAGCATGGATCCTAGCCCGAACAACAAGTTTCTCGAAAAGCCTGAAATGTCAACCCGCGCATTTCGTAGAAGGGTGTGAGAGCGTTCATGGTTGGAAACACAGGTTGGCGGGGCGGGACTCGGATATTGTGACCGGGCTCCCGCCCTTCCCCTTGGCCGCATCAGCCCCCAACCCGGAGCGCCCTGAGCCGCAGGGATCCTATGGTGTTCCGCAGTAAGACCATCGCGAAGTCCAAGGGCCGTCGGTCCACGACGGACGGGGGCGGCGCGTCCGCTTTGGGCTCAGGGATCCAGGGAGTCCGGCGTCCGAAATTTGCCCTGCGTCATGAAGCGCGGTCCCGGGACGGCCATCAGTATTCGAAGGCTGAACACAAGCACGGTGAGATCCAGGGCGACGTTCGTTGTCATCCAGACAGCGCTGGACAAGGGATACGTCCGCTCGGCGCTCGCTCGCGATTCGGCGGAGGCTTTCGGCTGATATCGGTTCCAGTGCGCGGGCGTGACCCAGCGATTCAGCTCCACGTGGCCGAGAACCCCCAGCACGAGGAGGGAGGTCAATGCCCAGCGGTGAAATGGAGGGATCCCGCGTCCCAGATAGACCCATTCCGCCAGCAGTTGGATCCACGCCACCCCGAGGCAGAGGTAATGCGTCGTGTAAAAACGATCCCACAGCATCAGTCCCGCGCCGAGGGCATGAGCGTCCCCCAGCAGCCAGCGGGTCGCGGCCGATCCAAAAAAGGGCGAGACCGCGAAGAGTTGGAACAGGCTGGCGCCGAGCCAAACTGCGGCATTCATCACTCCGACGAAGCGCAGGAACGAGGTCACGCGCGGACGCTAATGAGAATCGGCGCAGGCGCCAAGCCCCCATTCGCCTCCGATCCCAGGCTTGAGCGGCGTTCCCTGGAATCCTACTCTCGAGACATTCAATCGATCCGGTCATCTCAGCGCCAGCGCCTGCGAATCCTCGCCCGATGCCTCCCCGCGATCCTGTGGGTGCTTCTGCCCATGGCGTCGCAGGCCGCCGCGTCCGGCGGCGCCTCCACGAATGGAGTGATCGTTCTCGCCATTGAAGGCGAAAAGGAAAAATTTCAAATACAGCGCGCCGGGGGGCCGGAGTGGGATCCGGGGTACGTTGGCCAGCGGTTGAATCCGAACGACAGCGGGAGGCTGGGCCCCGCCACGCGCGCCACCGTGCGACTGTCCGACCTCACGGTGATGCGGCTCGCCGAGAACTCGCGCTTCACGGTGCATCCGCCTTCGGGCGAGTCCGAAAGCTTCGGCGTCAGCCTGTGGCACGGACTGCTCTACCTCTTCCACCGCGACGCCCCAGGCTCCACGCGGATCAACTCCCGCACCGCCAGCGCCGCCACGCGCGGAACCGAGTTCATCGTCGAGTCCGACGAGAACACCGGACGATTCTCCCTGGCCGTCATCGCGGGCGAGGGAGAGCTGTCCAACGAGGCCGGACGCGCGATTGTCAAACCCGGCGAGAGGGCCTCTGCCGACCCAGGCGTCGCTCCGCGGATGACCGCGAAGGTCGAGGCCAACGCGCTGATCCAATGGGTGCTCTACTATCCCGGCGTAGTGGCCGTTGAAGACCTCGGCTTGACGGACGCCGACACCCAGCGGTTGTCGACGTCGCTCGCCGCGTACCGCGCCGGCGATCTCCCGGAGGCGTTCCGCGCGTATCCTTCCAACCCTGCCGCCGCGGCCGGCGCGTCGGACGCCGAGAAGGTTTACCGCGCCGCCCTGTTGGCGTCGTTGGGACAAGTCAACGCCGCCGCCGCGATGCTCCCCTCCGACGCCACGGCCAGCCCGGGATTGCGGGCGGCGAGCGCCGCGCTGCGCAGCGTCATCAAGGCTGTGAGCCGCCCCGAGCTTGTCGCGATCGTCTCCACCGAAACCAACCGACTCGCGTCGGAGTGGATGGCGGAGTCGTATGAACGGCAGAGCGCAAGGCAGTTGGAGTCCGCGCGTCTGGCCGCCCTGCTGGCGACGATCGCCGCGCCTCAATTCGGATTCGCCTGGGCGAGGCTGGCGGAGCTCGAGATTGGCTTCGGGCGGTTCACCGAGGCTCAAGCCGCGCTGGATCGCGCGCTGTCCCTGAGTCCTCGCAATGCCCAAGCCCACGCGCTGCGCGGGTTCATGGCGATCCGCCGATTCGCGCTGAGCGAAGCTCGGGCGGCGTTTGACGAGGCGATCCGGCTCGACGGGGCTTTGGCCAACGCGTGGCTGGGACGTGGACTTTTGCGGATCCGCTCGGGCGATCGCGCCGGGGGACGGGAGGACATGCAGATCGCCGCCTCGCTGGAGCCGCAGCGCGGTGTGCTGCGCAGCTATCTCGCCAAGGCTTGGCAGGAGTCGCGCGAGCTGGATCATGCGCGGACGGAGCTTGACCTCGCCAAGGAACTCGACCCGCAGGATCCGACCGCCTGGCTCTACTCCTCCCTGGTGAACTTGAATCAAAACCGGCTCAACCAGGCTGTGCGCGATCTGCAGCGCTCCCAGGCCTTGAATGACAATCGCGCGATCTACCGGTCTCGATTCCTGCTCGATCAAGATCTTGCGGTGCGAGGGGCGAATCTCGCCGGAGCTTATGAGTCGGTCGGACTTCGCGATGTTGCGCTGGCTGAGGCGGGTCGCTCGATTGCGAGCGACTACGCCAATTACTCGGCGCATCTGTTCCTCGCCGACACTTACAATCTGCTGAGGGATCCGCATGGCATCCTGCTCCGCTACGAGACGCCCTGGCTGAGCGAGTATCTCCTGGCGAACCTGCTGTCGCCCGCGGCCGCCGGGACCCTGTCGCAAACGCTGGGCGAGCAGGACTTCGCCCGTTTCTTTGTTCGAGGCGGCATCGGCCTTGTGTCGGCGACCGACTATCTCAGCCGCGGCGACTGGACGGAGTCCGCGGCCCAATACGGCCGCTTCAACCGGATGAGCTACGCGGTCGAGACAAGCTTTCGATCCGAGAGAGGGCAGCGTCCCAACGAGGATATCACGAGCACGTTCGTCGACGCGCAGTTCAAGCAGGAGCTCTCGCCGCAGGACAGCGTGTACCTTCAGGCGATTTATTACTCCGCGGATCAAGGCGACCTGACGCCCTACTACTCTCCAACGAACGGCGTGCCGGGCCTGCGCGTGTTGGAGCGGCAGGAGCCCTTGCTGATCGGCGGCTATCATCGCGAGTGGAATCCCGGCTCGCACACCCTGTTTCTGGCGAGTCGTCTGACGGACGCCATGAGCGTTCGCAATCCCGCGGCGGGCCCGGTCACCATCGCCAACGCGGGAGGCCTTCCCTTGGCCATACCTACGGTGGTGGACGCGGCGTATCGCAGCCGGCTCGAAATCTACACCGCGGAGATTCAGCATATCCTGGAGCGGGACGCCCACACCTGGGTGGCGGGTCTGCGCGCGCAGACCGGGCAGATTAACGCGCGAAATGAATTCGTGAGCCCGGCCGTCCTCTCCACATTCCCTATCCCGCTCACCCCGGGTCCTTCGACCGTCACAGAGGTGGGCGGGGACTTTTCGCGCTTCGGCGGCTACCTCTACGATCATTGGCGAATGGGCCGATCCTTCACGCTGATTGCGGGGCTGGGATATGATCATCTGCGGTATCCCTTGAACTATCGATTGGCCCCGCTGCAGGCCGGCGAACAGAACCGGGATATGTTGGCGCCGAAGCTCGGCTTCGTGTGGAATCCACAGCCTTCCACCACGCTTCGCGGCGCGGTCAGCAGATCGCTCGCGGGCGTGAGCCTGGATCAGAGCTTTCAACTCGAGCCCACGCAGATTGCGGGGTTCAACCAGGCGTTTCGGAGCCTGATCCCGGAGTCGCTCGCGAACGCGAACAGCGGCGCCGAGATGCGGATGGCCATGCTCGCGGTGGACCAGCGGATCGGTTCCAACACGTGGGTGGGAGTTTCCGGGGCCTGGCTGACCTCCGAGCTGGAACGCCTCTCGGGCTCGTTTGGCCTCGTCCCTGCCTTCACCAACTCCTCGTTGTCGGAGCGGCTGAATTATCAGGAGCGATCCATCGGCGGCTATGCGTATCACCTATTGGGCGACGAATGGTCGCTGGGCGCGCGCTATCGTCTCACTCATTCCGAGATCGAGGCCGCTCATCCCGACCTGCCCTCCACGACCTTTGTGACGCCGCCATTCTCGCCACCCGCGAGCTCAGCGTTGCTGCACAGCGCCAGGCTGTTTGTTCAATTCCAGCATCCGAGCGGTTTCTTCGGTTTGGGGGAAGCCATCTGGCATCGGCAGAGCAACCGCAATTACGTGCCCGACCTACCGGGCGACGACTTCTGGCAGCTGAATGTCCACGCCGGGTATCGCTGGCCGAATCGACGCGCGGAGATCCGTGTCGGGCTGTTGAACCTGACCGATCAGGACTATCGATTGAACCCTCTGAGCGAGACGGAGACCCTTCCCCGTCATCGGACGCTTGCGGTCAGTCTGCGGTTGAACTTTTGACGCTCATCCTGTCGCGCGGAGGCGGGCGAGAATGGCGACGCCGGTAACCGCGATGGAGCCTCCAAGAATCTCCCGGCGGGTCGTCTTCTCCCCCTCCATCCAGTGAGCCAGCGGGAGGATGACCAGCGGCGTGAGCGCAACGATGGGAAGCACAACGCCGGTGGGGGCCTGGGACAGCGCCCATTGAAAACAGCTCACGCCGAGCACGGGGCCGGCGAGCGTGTTGCAAAGGACCCATCCCCAGGCTTTGCCGCGAGGGACGGCGCTGGCCGCCGCTGGCGCCGGGTTCCGGGCTGTCGCCATCCAGCGTTCCCGCGCAACGAACCCGAGGTAGACGATCGTGGCCACCAGGATCCCTCCCCATGCGCGCGTGGAGGCCTGGGTGATGCCGTCCAGGGTTCCGCCGCCCGCGAGCTTCACCGCGGTCAGCGCCTTCCGGCTCAGCACAGCCCCCATGGACTGTCCGAGCATCGCCACCAGTCCCCAGAAGAGCCCCAGGCTGAACTGATGACGGTCGGCGTGGGGGCGTTGCGAAGGCGCCAGCGCGAACGCGACGCCCGACAGCGAGATCCCGACGCAGACGACCTGAACCGCTGTCAGCCGGGTGTCCAACCAAAGGTATTCCACCAGCGCGGCGGTGGGCGTCGCCAGGCAGTGGACCAAAAGCATGCTGAGACGCGACCCGATGCGCGGCAGCGCTTGAAACAGCGCCACGTCTCCGATGCCAAATCCGATCAGCCCGCTGACAAACAGCCAGGGGCGCGCCGCCGCCGGCGCCTCTTGGCCCCACACGCGCGCCATTGCCGCCAGCATGAAGGTGGCGAGCAACATCCGCCAAAAGTTGGCGCTGATGCCGCCGAGGATGCGGGCGGTCCTCTGCGCGAAGAGCGAGGACAGGGAGTAAAGAACCGTCGTGATGAAGGCTGCGAACATGCGGGGTCGCGAGAGAAGGGGCCCTTCGGGCTCAATCCACGGAGACTCCCCCGGTGGACTTGAGAGACGGGCCGGGGCCTGGGGCGGCCTCGTTCGCGTCAGGCGGCGCCGGGATGCTTCCGGTTTCGAGCTTCAAATAGTAGAGCACCACGGGGGCGAAAATCATGCCGGGGATGCCCAGGATTCTTTCCCCGATGATCAGCCCGAGCATGGTGAGCCACACCGGATTTCGGATGCGGTCCCCGATGATTTTGCTGTTGAGAAAATACTCGAGCTTGTGAAGCGCGATCAGGAACACGAGGGCCGCGATCGCCATGACCGGCGACATCGTGAACCCCACCGCGACAATGACGCAATTGCTGATGATGTTGCCGATGATCGGGAGCAGGCCGCAAAGAAAAGTCACCCCGACCAGCACCAGCGGGTGTTTCATGGATGTGGCGAGGATGAACACGCTGGTCAGCGATGTGTTGATGAGGGAGATAATGATTTGGGCGCCCATGACGGTTTCAAAGCTGTGGTAGAACGCCTTGAACCGCTCGGTGAGCTCCAGGCAACAAGCCGAGTAGAGGTTGTTCCGCACCTTGTGCATGGCTGGATCCAGATCGAGAGTGGGCTTGAGGAAGATGCTGCAGGCGATGACCAGCCCCAGCAACAGGATGACCACTTCCTTGGTCGCGAGCTTGGCGAAGTTGGTCACTTCGGCGAAACGTTTCTGGACCTCGGATCCGACCATGGTTCTGAACTCCTTCGCGTCGTCAAAGGGAAGATCCACGCCGCGTTGCTCGGCGAAGGCGATGATCTTGGGGATGGATTCATCGGCGACGCTGGGAAGGGCATGGGCGGCGCGGCGCGCGAACTCGCCGAAAGCGTATCCGATGAGGCATACGATCCCCGTGAAGAGAACGATGCTCAGCCACTTCCGGCCCCCGAAATCGAGTCTCCTGAGGACGAACGAGGCGAAGAGAATCGTGAGCATCGCCGTCGCCATCTGCAGGACCGGCAGCAGGAGCAGAACGAGCAGAACGAGGGCGAAGGAAATCCGGCGTGGGTTCCACCACCCGTAGACTGTGTTGGTTGGATTCATCCGTTTGCGGGCCTAGCTCTAGCACTTGGGCAGTCGCTTGTCTCAATAAAATTGAGGACGAGCGCTTTTTTGAAACCCGCCCCCTAGGTCTGTGTTCTCCCCCGGCCGCGCCAGATGACGCGGAGGCGGGCGGCTGGCGCTCTCGAGCCGTCCCAGCTCAGGCACTGAATTCGGGGTTGATACCAGGCGGGTTGCTGATTCCTAATGGGACCCCGTGAGCAAAGAGCCGCGTCCTGAGATCCCGCGCAAGACGGTCTATCGACTGTCGATTTATCTCCGTTGCCTCCATCGTCTCAAGACCAACGGGATTCGAACGGTGTCCAGCGACGCCTTGGCCAAGGCTGCTGGCGTCAAGTCGGCGCAGCTGCGAAAGGACCTCACCTACTTCGGCCAGTTCGGCACCCGCGGGCTGGGCTACGATGTGGAGCTTCTCGCGAAGATGATCTCCCAGTTGCTGGGCACCTCGAGCCTCCAGCCCGTGATCCTGGTCGGCGTTGGAAATCTGGGGGCCGCGCTGCTCTCTTATCAGGGGTTTCAGCAGGAAGGCTTCGAAATCATCGGCGCGTTCGACGCCGCCACGGATCGTTTGAAAGCGAGGAATCTCCCGCGTCCGATCCTCTCGATCGACGCGCTGCCCGCCTTTCTGAAAGAGCATCGGGTGAAGATGGCGATTGTGGCTGTTCCCGCTCCCGCCGCGCAGGAGGTCGCCAACCTCCTCGTCGAGCACGGGATCGCGGGGATTCTCAACTTCAGCCCCGCGGTGCTTCAGGTGCCCGACGAGGTGGTCGTCAACAACGTGAACCTCGCCATCGAGCTGGAGAATCTCAGCTATTTTGTTCGCGCCTAGCGGCGGGGTTCCCGTTTTTCAAACGCCTATTGACTAAAGCCTGCCCCGCATCAAGGATGAGGTTGCTTTCGGCGCGAAGGTCGCGCCGATCCATCCAACGTAACGTTGAAGACAGACATCTCCAGCGCTTCCCCGGCCTCGATGGGGGACCGGATTCTCGCCCGGAGCGAGGCCCGCAGCCACTACGTGTTGCGACTGGCTTCTTCGCAGCCCGATATTCACGCGGCCCAAGCCCTGCGATTCCTTGTCTTCAACCTCGAGTTGCACGAAGGATTGGACAGCTCCTACGCCACCTGCCGCGACGAGGATCCCTTTGACGATGTCTGCGACCATCTGATCGTTGAGGACACCCGGAGCCGGGATGTCGTCGGCACCTACCGCCTGCAAACGGGGGTCAAGGCGCGCTCGCACTTGGGCTACTACAGCGAGCAGGAATTTGATTTTGCCCCTTTCGAGGCTCATCGGGACAAGATCATCGAGCTGGGGCGCGCCTGTGTTCACGCCGAGCATCGCAATCTCGCGGTGCTGGGTCTGTTGTGGAGGGGAATCGCGGCCTACGCCCGCGACCACAGGGGACGCTACATGATCGGCTGCAGCTCGCTCACCTCCCAGGATCCCACCCTCGGGGCCGCGATGTACGCGGATCTGGAGCGGAGCTATCTGGCGCCCGTCGGCTGGCGGACTCAACCGCAGCCGGCCTATGGATGCGCCTTGGATCATCCCTCAGAGCGCTCGCCGAAAGTGCCCAAGCTTCTGCTGGCCTATCTTTCCCTGGGCGCGAAGATCTGCGGCCCGCCCGCGATCGACCGCGAGTTCAAGACGATCGACTTCCTCACTCTCCTCGACCTCGAGGACCTTCCCAGCAACACGGTCATCAAGTACCTGACCTGACCGCCGCCCTGCGTTCGCATGATCGGCTTTCTCAGAATGGCGGCGCGGCTGATCCTGTTCCTTGTCTTCTCGGCCTGCTGCGTTCTCGATTACCTCGTTCGCATGTGGCCCACGTGGAAGTCGCGCGATTCCCGGCAACGGGCGATCTGGTGTCGTCTCTGGGCGAGCATTCTCCTGAAGCTGCTCGGAGTGAAGGTAAGCGTCCATGGCGCGCTGCCCTCCCGCGGCCTCATGGTCAGCAACCATCTCAGCTACCTCGACATCATCGTATACGCCTCCTGCCAGCCTTTTATATTCGTTTCCAAAAGCGAGGTGAAGAACTGGCCGGTGATCGGAGTCATGACCCGGTGCGCGGGCACGCTGTTCATCAACCGGGACCAGCGAGGGGACGTGAAGCGAATCTCCGAAGCCTTCGCGCCCGTCATCGAGCGCGGAAGCGTGGTCGTTCTGTTTCCGGAGGGCACGAGCACCGGCGGCGATCGGGTGCTGCCTTTCTTCTCCTCGCTGTTCGAGCCAGCCGTTCAGAATCGGTGGCCGGTGACTCCCTCCTGGATCGGATACGAGGCGCCGGGCGGCGACGCCTCCGAGGAGGTGGCTTATTGGAAAGACATGACGTTTTTCCCGCACCTCCTGCATCTCTTCACGTTGAAAGAGGTGCGGGCGATAGTCCGGCCTGGCGCGAACGCGCCGCCCGACTTGAATCGCAAGCAGCTCGCGAAGCTGATGCGCGAGGAGGTTTGCGCCCTCGCGAAGCTCGAAGGCCGGTCGCTGTCCAATGATCCCGGGGTCGCGACCGCTTCCGCTTGAAACCGGGGCCGCGTCGGACATTCCCCTGCTTCTTGCTCAGGGCTTGGATTTCACCGAGAGCTCCAGGATGCGGCCCGGCAGAGTGTAGGAGCTGGCGCTGTTCGTTCCTCGGCTGTACTCTGAGATGTAGATCTTCCCACGGCCGCTGAGATGAACATCGTTGGGGCGTCCCAGCGGCGCCAGGGCGGTTCGCACCTGGGCCTCGTACGCGCCCGCCGCGCTTCGTCGCAAAGTGATTTGCAACACGTCGAAGCCGCAGTCTGTCTTGGGCTCTCGGATGAAGTTGCCGAATCGGCTCATCAGGAGCGTTCCTCGCCAGCCTTCCGGGAAATCATCGCCGAGGAACGTCATGCCGCCGGGGGATGAGTGGGGATCAAAGCTGTAGAGGGGCTTGCCCGCGTAGCCTCCATCTGGGCCGACATTCGCGATCGGCAAAGTGAAAGCCAGGTCCGACGGCGCGTCGGGGGTATGCGCATAGGCCTTCTTGGTCCAATCCGAGAATTGATAGGGAAACCCGTAGTGCCTTCCCTTCTCGATGAGATTGAGTTCCTCCGGCGCGTGGGCATCCGGGCCGTTCTCGCTTTCGAACAGCTCGCCCTTGTCATTGAAGCAAAGTCCATATCCGTTGCGGATGCCTTTCGCGAAGACTTCAAGCGTCGGCGGGGAGCCTTGAGGATCGATTCTCCAAATCGCCGATGTCAGCTCCGTTTCGCCCTTGCCATAGTATTCCGGCTCGCCTCCGCCCTGGTTGGCGTCGGTGCGGGCGCCGTTGGCCACATACAGGCTGCCATCGGGACCAAAGGCCATGCCTTCCAACCCGTGGAGGAAGGCGAAGTTTCCGGGATAGTTGGTTTGAAACCACGGCTTCGGATCGATCGGGTCGCCGCCCTTGAAGGACGTCGACCGATAAATGGTCACGATGTTTTGAACAGGGAGGCGATCGCGGTTTTGCTGGTTGGATCCGATGTAGAGTCGCCCCTCCTTGTCCATCGTCATGCCTACGAGAATGGTGGGACCGCCGATGTCGCCGGGCCGCTTCTCCAGGTAGCTCGCGCCGCGCAGCAGTTGACGGATGAATCCACTCGAGGGATCCACGCGCCAGACATCCCCGTTGTTGCCTGTGAGGACGTAGAGCGCCCGGCCGGTTCCGTCGCTCGCGATGCGCTGCGGATTCGCGGGCATACGAACCACCTCCCGCAGCGCGAAACCCTCAGGCGGCGCGGGCAGAGGCGGGAACTGGCTCGCGGCCACGAGGGCTTCGAAGGTCTTGTAACCGGTCTTCAGACGCGCCGCCGCCACCTGCTGGGGCGTCACGACATCTCCGCGGTTCGTCCAGCTGTTCCGGACAAACGTGAGAACGTCGGCGATCGCCTCGTCGCGGAGAAGCGCTGGCTGCATCGCTCCGGCGTAGCGCTTGTTATTCACCCGGATCTCTCCCGACAATCCCTCAAGGACAGCGCGAATCGAACGTTCGATGTCGGCCATCAGGTAGTCGGATCCGGCAAGCGGGGGATACGTTCCCGGCAGCCCCTGCCCGTTGAGCTGATGACAGATAAAACAGTTTTGCGCGTAGACCTGCCGTCCGCGCTCCATCGTTTCCGCCGTGGGCGACTCCGTGGCCGCGGTGGAGGTAGAGGCGGGTTCAGCGGCGTTCGTCGGGCCCGCCGCGACGAGCGCTGCGAGCGAGAGCGAGTTCAGGGTTCGGCGCAAGGCGATTGAAAAGGCGGACATCGCGGCGGACGTTAGCGGACCGCTCCGCGGCCTGCAAAACCATCTTCCTGGATTTCAGCGGGCTGCTCTGGGCCTGATGTTTTGCGTTGCCTCAAAGGAACCGGCTCAGGAGGGTGCCTGGGAACCTGATCGAATTGAAGATTCCCTATGCGTCCACTCCTATCGCTGCTCCTCCTGACGCCGCTGGTCTCGGGGCTTGCCGAAGCCGTGAAGCCCCCGCCTGAGCGGATGGCGCGCGGGGTTGCCCCCGAGGCCGAGATCCCTTTGCGCGCGGCGGCGGTAGAAACCAATGGGACTGTGCGTGTGGATTATTATTCGGGCGCTCAGCGGGTGTGGGGTTCCCTGACCTCGGCGACGGCTGGTGTGGAGTTGATCCTCCCTGGCGCCGGTCCGGTGGTCGTCGAGTTCCGCCAAGTCCATCGACGCGGGAAGACGCTGGAGCTGGGGCCGGCGCGGATCGCCGGGCTGACCCTTCGGTGGCGACTCGATCAAAGAAACCCCTCCTTGGTGGAGCGCACGCTCGAGGTCTCGGCGGAGTCGGCGCGAAGATTCGCCGTGTCCTTTCCATTGGAGACGACACTGGACGGAGAGTGGGCGTCGTTCTCGGGCCCTCAGAAGTCGCGGGTCGTGTGCGACACGGTGCGGGGGGCGGAGCGTGTGGAGACTTTTCCTGTCGCCATGCTGCGGACGACAGATCGGGTGTTTGGCTTCGCGGCCGACTCGCCGGGACTGTGGGAGAACCGTTGTCTGGCTCTGATCGATCCCCAGAACCGGCGAGCCGCCTTGTTCGCGGGCGATGGTCGCGAGCCCTACGCGCTCGTCGTCAAGCCGCCGGAGGACGCGCGGGACACCTACCAGTATTCGATGGATGGATGGCAGTCGCTGGCCGCGGGCGAGACGAGGCGGTTCACGACCTGGGTCTTCGCGAGCCCGGCCCGCAATCACTACGACGCCCAGGTCGCCGCGCACCTCGCCGTGGCCAACGGCAAGGGCTGGAACTCGTCCATCGTGGAAGCGATCCTGCGCAACACCGCTCTCTACCTCCTCCGCCGCAATCTGGCGCGCGACGCCAACGACCAGCCGCGCGACGGCAAGTACATCTTCATCTCCGGTCCGGGCTATGGGTGGAAACAGTGGGTCAGCGACGGTTTCTACTGCGCGCTGGGGCTCGACGATCCCGAGAAGACCATCGAGGCCAACAAGGCCGTCTTCTGGAATCGAATGGATTATGAGGACAACTCCCACTACTACCTGATCTGGGGCGCGCTGATGAAACGGGCTGGAGGCTCTGTGAACAAGGCGCTGACGAGACAGGCGTATGATTTCATCCGTCGCAACGAGAAGGACGGATTGTTTATTCCACCGGCCTTGCCCGGAGCGCCCAATCCGAAAGGTTGGAAGACCTATCACGATGTGCTGCCCTACGATGAGGACGATTCTCCGGCGAGCGACCAGGGGTTTCACTGCGGAGCGCTCCTCGCCGCGCAGGAATTGGGATTGCCCGTCGCGCGCCAGGACATCGAACGTTCGATCGCGGCATATCGAGGACTTTTCAACTTTGAACGCGGCTTCATGCCCACCAGCCGTAAGCTTCGCGACACGCTGGGCCAGGACACGCTGTACGGCGCGACTCTGACCTACGCCGTGTTCGGCCGCAGACTCCTGACGGACGACCAGGTGCTCACGCATGTGCGGACTTCGGAGAAGGTGAAAACGCCCTACGGGCTCCGTGTCATCTCCCAAGCGGATGGCGCGCTGCTGCCGGGGCATAGCGGCGTCTATTGCTACGGCGGGTCCTGGTTCCTGAACGACGCGGCGAACTATCTGCTCGCGGGAGTTCATGGGATGGACCGTCGGGAAGTCGACGGATTGCTCCGCGAACGTATCGCTCGGGAGATCGCCCAGACGCCCGCTTTCAATGAATCGATCAGCACCTTGGATGGACATCCCCATGGACATATTCTGTACTCCTGGAACTCCGGGTATTGGTGGTTGCGGCGCGAGATCCGCAAACGGCTGGGACAAGCGGGGCCTGATCCTGTGGATGCCGCCATGGACCGGCAACTCGGCGTCGCGCGAGGCAAGGGCTATCTTCATCTACTCGACACCCCGGCGCGATCCAGTCCGGGCGCGGAGTAGGGACACTCAGGCCGCGCCCGGGTTCGAGAATGAGAACGCGACCAAGCTTGAGGTTCGCGCGCTGTTGGCCCTACGGTGAACCCCTATGCATCTGAAGGCTGTCCGGCATCTTCGCCGCTCCGACCCGCTCATGGAGAAGCTGATCGCGCTTGTGGGCCCCTGTCGGCTTGACGTGTCGTTGGAAAGGTCGCCCTTTCAAGCCTTGGTCACCGCCGTGGCGCATCAGCAGCTGACGGGCCGCGTGGCCGAAGTCATCCTGGGACGCTTCCTCGCGCTGTTCCCCCGCCGCGCCTTCCCATCCCCGGCTCAGGTTCTCGACACATCCGCCGAGGTTCTCCGCAGCGTCGGCTTTTCGGAGGCCAAAGCGCGAGCCATCCACGATATCGCGCTGAAAACCATGGAGGGCGTCGTTCCGTCCAGCAAGGAGGCGCAGGCGTTGGAGGATGCGGAGATCATCGAACGCCTCACGACGGTTCGTGGCGTGGGCCGGTGGACCGTGGAAATGTTCCTGATCTTTACCCTGGGGCGTCTGGATGTTCTGCCTGTCGACGATTTCGGCGTGAGAAAGGGATTCGCGGTCGTCGAAGGCCTGAAGAAGCTCCCCAAGCCGAAAGCGCTCCAGTCGCGCGGGGAACGCTGGGCGCCTTATCGGAGCGTCGCCGCCTGGTATCTCTGGCGCGCGACGGAATTCAAGTCTTCGGCCTCGACGACCCCCAAGCGCCGATCCCCGGTTCGCCGAGGCCCCCGGCGGAAGAAGGCCGCTCGCCCGAACACGGCGAAGTGACCCTCTTGTGTCGGATAGGTTAACCGATCTATCTTGTGGCGGTTTTGTGGTAGTTGGGCTATTGAGATAGCGGACACCGATTCATTTGTATGCGTCTTTCGAAGTGCTGGACACTCGTTGTGGGAATCCTTTTCTCCCCTATCTGGTCTCACGCTGCCGGGGTGGTCATCAACGAGATCATGGCCAACAATGTGAGCGGCGTCCGGAATGGCGCCACGTACTCCGATTGGTTGGAGCTCTACAATCCGAGTCCCACTTCCACGACGCTCTCCGGGATGTCCCTTACGGACAATCTGAGCCAGCCCAAGAAGTTCATCTTTCCCGCCGGGACGGTCCTGGGCCCGGGCCAATACATGATCGTTTGGTGTGATCAGGCAACCGTTCCCGGGGAGTTTCATACGAGCTTCAGTTTGAGTTCCGCCGGCGAAGAGATCGGGCTGTTTTCCATTGGCGGACAGCTGTTGGACTCTCTCCGATTTGGCATCCAAGCGGTGGACCTCAGCATCGGTCGTTCTCCGGACGGCGTCGACAACTGGGTGCTCACGCAGCCCACGCCCCTCGCTCCCAATGCCGCCTCATCGCTGGGCAAGAACACCCGCCTCAGCATGAACGAATGGATGGCATCGCCAGCCTCTGGAGAGGACTGGCTGGAACTCTACAATCAGGAGGATCTGCCCGTCGCTTTGGGCGGCCTGGTGTTCTCGGGGAAGAGCGCGACCCCATCGACGAATCGTCCCATCCCCGCGCTTTCGTTCATCGCGGCCAATGGATTCGCCCAGTTCTTCGCTTCGGGCCTCGCGCGCACAGACGCCAACCACCTGGATTTCAAGCTCAGCGCCAGCGGCGAGAGCCTCACTTTTTTCGCGGCGGACAAGACCACCGTCATCCAAAAGTTGAAGTTCGACAAACAGGATAAGAACGTTTCCCAAGGACGCATCCCGGACGGGGGGACGAATGTCGTTTCCTTCCCCGCCGGGAAGGCGACCCCGGGGGCCAGCAACCTCCAACCGATCACCTCCGTGGTCATCAACGAGGTTCTCATTCATACGGATCCTCCCTTGGAGGACGCTGTGGAGTTGCACAACACGACGGGCGATTCGGTGGACGTCGGTTATTGGTGGTTGAGCAGCCACAAGATCGACGCGCAAAAGTATCAGATCCCCGCGCACACCATCATTCCCCCGTTTGGTTTTGTTGTGTTTTATGAGTACCAATTTGACTTCGATGGCCTCGACAAGGGCCGCACGTTCCGTTTCAACTCGGCGCATGGAGGGGAATGTCACCTGTTCACGGGCGATGCGGCGGGGACATTGACCGGGGGCCATGTTTTCCAAAAGTTAGGGCCGGCCCAGAATGGATTCTCGTGGGGGCGATGCCCCACGAGCCATGGCGCCGATTTTTTCCCGCAATCGCAGCGAACCTTCGGCGTGGACAGCCCCGCCAGCCAATCCGAGTTCAGGCTGGGGACTGGAAAAACAAACGCGCCTCCCAAGGCGTCCCCGCTGGTCATCAGCGAGGTCTTTTATCATCCCCTTTCGTCGGATCCTCTGGTGGACAACTGGCAGGACGATTTCATCGAGCTCCACAACGCCACGCCCAGCGTGCAGCTGCTCTACAACCTTCTGAACGATCCGTTCAACGTGTCGAACACATGGCGTCTCGAGGGCAGCGTCTCCTACGCTCTTCCCATCCGCACAGGGTGTCCCGCCGACGGCTATATTCTGATTGTCGCATTCGATCCGATGGTCGAGACAGCGAGGCTCGCTTCATTTAAGAGCCGCTTCGCGGTTCCTGACGATGTCCAGATCTTCGGCCCTATGAGCGGCCGGCTCAGCCACTTCACCCAGACGCTCGGCCTGTTCCGCCCCGACGATGTCCAGGTTCCGCCACATCCGGACGCGGGGCTCATACCGATGGTTCTCTTCGATTCGGTCCAGTATGAGAACGCGGCGCCCTGGCCCTCAGCGGCCAATGGGCTGGGAGCTTCGTTGCACCGCATCCTCGCCACAGACTACGGGAACGAGGTTCTGAACTGGCGTGCGGGTCCGCCAACACCGGGGCGCGGCCCCGGCCCCGCGGCGCCGGCCGTGTTCAGCTCGGTCGATTTCTCCAGCGGGGAGGTGAACCTACAGTTTCACGCGGAGCGGGGAGTTTCCTATCGCATTGAATCCTCCGACAGGCTCGTCGAAGCCGGAATGATCTGGACCTCCAAGATGGTGTTCTCTGCGGGGCCGGTGGACCGGGGACAAGTGTTCTCCGAACCGATCCCACAGGGTGTTCACCAGAGGTACTATCGACTCGTCGCGCCAGGCGACTGAGGCGCCGTGTCCGGTTCTCAGGCGAGGAGTTCCCGGATCACCTGGCCATGGACATCGGTGAGTCGCCGGTCGATCCCGTTATGGCGAACGGTCAGCCGCTCATGCTCGATGCCGAGCAAGTGCAGCACCGTGGCATGAATGTCGTAGACCTGGGTCGGCTTCGTTCGATCGAGCGGCTTGTAGCCCCACTCGTCGCTTTCGCCGAACGTGACGCCGCCCTTGACGCCTCCCCCGCAGAGCCAGTTGGTGAAGCAATACGGATTGTGGTCGCGGCCCTTCCCTCCCTGGGATGATGGCATGCGTCCGAACTCGGTGGTCCAGAGAATCACCGTGTCGTCGAGGAGCCCTCGCTGCTTCAGATCCTGAATGAGCGCCGAGGCCCCCCGCGCGAATCCGCGCGAAAGCGGGCCGTGGTCGCGTTCGATGTCTTCGTGCGAATCCCAGTTGCGACGCGGAAATCCGTTGTCGTTGCCGGACCACACCTGCACAAACCGCACGCCGCGCTCGATCAGCCGGCGCGCAACCAGGCATTTGCGTCCGAAGTAATCGATCTCCTCGCGGGAGTTGATGTCCTTGGGCCAAGTCTTCGTTGCGCGATCAATGCCGTACAGGTCGAATATGAACTCAGGTTCCTTGGAGATATCGAGCGCCTCCGGAGCGGCGAGCTGCATCCGCGCCGCCAGTTCATAGCTTTGGATTCTTGCTTCCAACCTGTCATCCCCTTCCCGGCCCGAGGCATGCCTGCGATTGAGTTCTTCCAGCACGCCCCGCGCCGCGGCCTCGGCGTCGCGCGTGATGAAGTCCGCGCGCTTGTCCGGGAACAAGTCGGTGATCGGCGTCTCGCGTCCGGGAAAGATCATCGTTCCCGCGTGCTGGGCTGGGAGGAACGCCGACTCCCAGTTCTTCGGCCCGTTCGACGGGAACCCGCGATGGTCGGGAAGGACCACAAAAGCCGGAAGGTTCTCATTCATCGATCCGAGGCCGTAGCTCACCCAGGCGCCCATTCCCGGGAAGCCGGGGACTTGAAATCCGGTCGCCTGAAGATAGGTGGCCTGGCTATGGACTCCGGTCTTGCCGACGAGATTGTGAACGAACGCCATGTCGTCCACGACGCTCCCCAGGTCGGCGACCGTCTCTCCGAGCTGCTTCCCGCACTGCCCATGGGGCCGGAACGGCCACACGGGCTTCATCCATGGCCCCAGCCCGTCTTGAAAGGCTTCCACGTGCTCTCCGAAATCAGAGGGCTTGGAGTGGTGTCGAACGAGCTGAGGCTTGTAGTCAAACAGGTCGATATGGCTGGCCGCTCCGGCCATGAAGAGCTGGATCACTCGTTTGGCTCTCGGCGCATGATGCGGAATTCGTCCGGGGCGTCGGGCCGCGGGCTCGGCGTCGAGCCAGCCCTCCGACGCCAACAGGCTCGACAGGGCCATGCCTCCGAGCCCTCCCCCCGATTGCCAGAGAAACTCCCGTCGCGAAACGCTGGCCGCCCGCGACGGTTGGCGATGGAACGGAGACCGCTGAGAGCTCATATCATGGGTGGATTCAAGAGGCCGCTAGTCGGCAAAAGCGAATTCGTTGAGGTTGAACAGCACTCTGCAGAAATTCGCCAGCCCGTGTTCGGACGCGAAAGAAACGAGTCGATCCCGCTCTCCGGGCTCCGGGGGTCGCCCCAGCGCCCGGTAGAACGCGTCGGCCACTCGAGACCGCAACTCGCCCCCCGCGTCCTCCAATTGCTTCGCGAAGTGGCGCGACATGGAGATCACCAAGGCGTTGTTGAGAAGCGCCAGCGCCTGCAGCGGAGAGACGCTCTCGTTGCGCCTGCCGACCTGCATCGAGGGATCCGCGCAGTCGAGCGTGGTCATGAAGGGCTGCTGCTGAGAGCGAACGAGAAACCGGTACACTGAGCGCCGATGCGATTTGGGATCCTCGGGGTCGTGGAGATGGTATTCGTAATGCGGCGAATGCTCGGGCTTCTCCACCACGAAGTCCTGAAAGCTCGGCCCGCCCATCGAGAGGTCCAACTGGCCCGCGACGAAGAGGACACTGTCGCGGATCGCCTCCGCCTCCAGCTTCCGGCGGTTCATCCGCCACAGCAGCCGGTTTTCGGAGTCCTGTTGCTGAGCCGCGGCCGAAAGCGAGGAGGAGGATTGCCGATACGTGGCGCTTGTCATGATGAGGCGGTGGAGATGCTTCAGGGATTGCGCGGGATCATCGCGAAGCTCGCAGGCGAGCCAGTCGAGCAGCTCCGGATGCGAGGGCTTGGCGCCCATGCGACCGAAGTCGCCTGGAGTGTCCACCAACCCCTGCCCGAAGTGGTATTGCCAGACGCGGTTGGCGATGGATCGCCATGCCAGCGGATTCCCAGAATGGGTGATCCATCGCGCCAGCGCGGCGCGGCGCTCGGACTCGGCATGGTTCGGCGGCAGGTCGAATCGGCCGGGGAGAAATGTCAATGATTGGACCGACCCCGGTCCCACTTCCCGTCCGGGCTTCTGGACGTCGCCTCGGCTCAGGATCCGGATGACGCGCGGCTTTCCTTCCTGCGCGCCGGTTCCAACGAAGTTCCCGGTCCCTTGATGCACCGCGCCGATATAGGTCATGCGAGGCTCGGGAAGCTTCTCGAGCTCGCTCTTCGCGGCCGCGGCAGCCTCGTCCTCCTTGCGTTGGGCGCGCGCCTCTTCGGACGAGATCGTCTTGTCCCAAAGCGCCTGGCGTTCCTTGCGCAGGACCTCTACGGACTCCGCGCCCTCCGCGGCCTGTCCCGCGTAGAAGCCGTCGGTGAGATTCGCCTTTCGCCAGCGCGCCGGCGCCTCGACCGAATCGAGGGCGCTCACGGGCGCGCCCAAAGCCACGTTCTGATTGGCGGTGTTCCACGCCTCGAGTTCCGCGAGCGCGAAAATGAAATCGTTCTGCCTGGGGGCCAACTTCGTCGCCGTCACGCGAAGGAACCGGGCCTGTAGGCCCTTGGCGTCGAAGACCAGCGTCCGCAGCCTCGGGTTGGGCTGGTCATTCTGCGACCGATCCGCGATCACGCGGACGTTGGATTGAAAGGAGGCGTCGTCCGCGGCCTCGATCGTGAAGCGCGGCGGAAACCCAAACCCTTCGCCGATGCCGTTGAAGTCGTCCTTGCAGGCGTGGAGGGCGACCCGATCCAGAGCGAGCGTCGCGCCCAGGTCCACCTGCGCCCACTTCGCGGAGTCCTGCTTCGCTTCGATGGCGCTGTGATAGCCGAAGGCCTCCGATGACTTGGTTTTGGATTCGGCGCTCTTGATCCTGCGGTCCAGCGCGGCGAACACGTCCGCGGAACGGCCTTCGACCTGGCGACCGCGTTGTTCCTTCATCGACGCGAGCGCCTTCATCGTTTGCTCCAACTCCTGGCGGCGTCGCGCCACCTGAGGGTCCTGATCGTATCGCTTGTTGGTCCGATCCACGGCGGCGAACACGGCCTGGAGGCTGTAGTAGTCCTCCTGGGTGATCGGATCGAACTTGTGGTCGTGGCATTGGGCGCAGTGGACGGTGAGGCTGACGAAGGTCTGCATGGTGTTCGCCACCATGTCGTCGCGGTCCAGGTGGCGGGCGACGCGCCCGTCGATCTTGGACTCCGGCACCTCCTCATGTCCGATGAAATCCCACGGGCCGGCCGCGATGAAGCCCAACGCCTCGACGCCATCGCGAGTGAACGGGAACAGCGCGTCGCCAGCGATCTGCTCCTGGACGAAGCGCGAGTAGGGCTTGTCCTCGTTCAGCGCGCGGATCACGTAATCCCGATAGGGCCACGCGTTGGGCCGCGGCTTGTCCTTGTCGTAGCCATGGGTCTCGCCGAAATGGACGACGTCCAGCCAATGCCGTCCCCAGCGCTCTCCATAGCGCGGCGAGGCGAGCAGTCGATCCACCATTCGCTCGTAAGCTCGCTCATCCGGATCCGCTACGAAGCTCTCCACTTCCTCCGGGGTCGGGGGAAGCCCGGTCAGATCGAAGAAGGCGCGTCGAATCAGCGCGCGCTTGCCGGCTTCCGGGGACGGCGAAAGATGACGCGAGGCGAGGGTCGATCGGATGAAGGCGTCAATGGGATGGGCGGAGGTCGTGGAGGAGGCCTGTCCGAGGTCGGGCGTCGGCGGACGCTGCAGCGGCTGCGTCGACCACAAGGGCGGACGCGCGGTCCTGTCCTGTTGGGGCGGAGTTCGCGGTGTCTGCTCCGCGCCGATCAGCGAGAGCATACTCAAGAGGAGGCCTAACGCGATGGACGAGGCCCTGACCTGCAAGAACGCATTCATTAGACCCGGCAATTCTCATTTCCCGGAAGGGGCGGGATGAACCGCCTCACCCAGGGCCCTGGCAGCCACAAGCTCTGGGTTCGCCCCGCAGCGCGCTGCCCTGCCAGCTGGTCCGCAGGTTGCCAGCCTGCGTCGCGCCCCGACGCTATGCGATTCTGAAGCCCTCGTTATCCGCCTTCAGGAGGCTCACGTCTGAGTCCGGCAACTGCCGCCGCATCGCGCGCGCAACCGACTCCGGCTTTTTCAGGGTCAGGCAGATGATTCCGGACCCCGCGCCGCTGAGCCATCCGCCGATCGCGCCCGCCTTCTCGCCAGCCTGAATCACCTTGCTGAGCTGGGGAATGAGGCTTTCGCGATGCGGTTGGTGGATGCGGTCATCGAACAGGCCGCGGAGTTGCTCCAGATCGCCGCTCGCGAAAGCGGCGGTGATGAGCGCGGAGCGGTTGAGCCCGTGGATCGCGTCGATCTTGTTGAAAGTGTGGGGCACGAGCTCGCGCGCGGAGTCGGTGCTGATACCGACGCGGGGGATGAGAGTGACGAAGGTGGCGCGCGGAGGAACAGAAAACCGGAGATAGCGGAAGCCGCTTTTCACCTTGCCAGCGACCGTAAAGCCGCCGAAGACGGCGGGGGCGGCGTTGTCGGGGTGGCCCTCGAGCTCGGCCACCAGGTTCAGGAGCGTCTGGCGGTCAAACTTGGTCTTGGCGAGGACGTTGAGGCCGGCCACAACGCCGAGTCGCAATGTCGCGCTCGCGCCGAGGCCGCGTTCCGCGGGGATGTCCCCGGAGATTTCGACATCCAGGCCGAAGGTGGCCTTGCGCGCGCGATCGAAGAACAGCCGGTAGGCTTCGTAAAGAATACGAGTGACCCGGGGCCACTCCTCCTGGGAAACAGGCGTCACGAGGTTGAGGCCCTTGGCCTTTCGTTCCGTGACGCGGATGGTGTTATAGACCTTGAGGCCGATTCCGAGCGTGTCGAAACCTGAGCCCAGGTTGGAGGTGGATGCAGGAACGACGACGTCGACCGAGTGTGATTTCATCAGCGAATTTGTAGCTCATACGAACAGATCCTTCGCCCCCAACGCAACTGGAAAACCAGCGCGACCAATGGATTGGTTGGGACCCGGTGACCCGCTCAGAGCGTCTGCAGCTCATCGCGCATCAAGCACAGCCCTGGGGGTCTCCGGGTGACCGGCGATACCCGTTTCACCGACCATAGCGGGAGACCCGACCTCGACTCGAAACCGGAACTTCGACGAGGTTTCACCTACACCTGGTCGGATCCAGAGAGTGGGTAACCGTAGGTCCGTCTATTTGGGTGCGGGAGCCGGAGGAGCGGTCACAGTTGCGGGCGCGGGAGGGGCTCCCAAGGGGCGCCCGTAGCGGTCCACTTCGATATCGACAGGCACCTTGATGACACGGCCATCCGCAGTGGTTTCATTGCGCCAGACTCTCACCACCCGGCGGGTGTTATCGAAGGACGTAGCGGCGCCTGCGGCCACTCCCTCCCCGAATCCCACCACTGCGCCAGCCACATTGCCGCCGACCGCGCCGACAGCGGAGCCGGCGGCGCGCCCGGCGGCTGGACCTGGTTGATGGGGATTCGTCAACCCGACGCGATTTGGGTCCGAGGCGCACCCTGCGAACAAGGCGCCTGCGGCCAGAAGGGTGATCTGTGATGATAGACTTTTCATGGCTTTCCGATAGTTAAACCGATGAGTCGCGAGCAACCCGGAAGAAGGATGCTTGACGACTCTGTCTTCCGAGCAAAGCAGGCAGGCGGCGTGCCAACTGCGACGACTCAGTCTTTGGCAGGCGGAGGATTAGCACGGGTTGACTGCAGCGCTCGCCCAACCGAACCTGCTTCCGGCATGCCCGCGGCTTTTTCCTCAATGCCGGGTTGGCCGATTACTTAACGCCAACGCCTTTCTTGATCTCTTCCTGGCCTTGCCAAACTGTATCGTTCCCTCGAGCCAAGCGCATCTGCACTTTGTAGGAGTACTGCCTGGCATTGCCCTGTCTGGTGTAGGTCTCATCGATCGTGCCAGAGAGGGTAAAGTCTGGCCGACGCATGACCTTCGTGCCTTTCGTGAATACATCAATGTCATTGTTGGCTTTGCCAGTGCGATCCTGAAGGATAGGCTGGCCGTCAGCTCCGATGCCAATATTCAACATGACTCTCGAGTGGTTCCCTTCCTGCAACGACGTCATGATCGCCCCTGTCAGGTCCGCGGCATTGATGCGCTGCGATGTGTTGTTGATCACAGTGCTCACGGCGACAAGGGGTAGGGAGCCGTCCTGAAGTTTTTGCAAGACCCCGCTTGCGCCAATGCGCTGTTGAATCGCGTCGGCGACTCGTTTGAAATCGGTCGGATCGATTCCAGTCGTCACGACCTCGCGCTTGCCGCCATCGTCAGGGGTGATGACAACAGGCTTGTCGGAGGCGCATCCAGTCGCAAGAGCGATGCATGCTACGGCGGATACCAGGAGGTTAATGCTTTTCATTGTGATATTGGCTTATTCAGTTTTGTTGCGTTCCTGCGAGCAAGATTTCCGTTCGGCGAGTTCAGAATCAAGGACGGATTAGTTTTAAGCGGAAGTCACGGCACGCGGCGGAGGGCGCAATACCATTGATGAACTTGGATTCCTTCCCCTCCAGATACAATGGGATCCAGGATCCGCTGGTTGCGGTGGTCATTTGCATACCCTGCTCGTCAAACCATTCAAAGCGATAAAGGACGTTGCGAGCGGTGTGCGTTGTGTTCAGCAGCTCCGCTTGGACCTTCAGGAGTCCCCCAGGCGTGTTGGCTTGATTGACCCCCACCAGCTGGGCGCGGATGCTCAATCTACTGTCTGTCGAAACCCGTTTGTCCGACACCATGTCGCGCTCGCCCACCGGCTGAGCTCGTTCGGTGGTGTTCGTTGTCGTGCCGCATCCGGCTGCGAAGACCGCTAACGCGGCGCAAACGACTGCGCTGAGATCCCTGAGCGAGTAACTTTTCATTTGAGTGTGATTTGGGTGATGGTCAGCGGCGCCTTTGAAGTGACGCTGCGAACGTGAAGGATGTTAAAGTGGCCCGGTTCAACCTGAACCATGATCGGAGCGCCGCCATCCGCAGGAGCGATTTGAAGCTTCCGATCCTCCGGCGTAGGCACCCGGCACACCTGGATCTCCTTCGGGAGGGTATACCAAGACCGGCAGTCGGCACGGGTGGAGCCATGGATGAAGGCGCCGCTGAGTATGTTGAGGTACGGAACCTGAGACGCGCCAAAGTCGATCCCCGCCTTGGCCAGCGTGCTCATGATTGTTCTCCTGATAATCCCAGGCAGCTCTTTCTTGAACTCCAACCCGATGACACTGTCCATACTGGCCAGCAACTGGGTTTTCTCGACCTTGTCCGCGGCGGTGATGCTGAGCGAACGGACATAATCGTCACTCCGTGAGGGCACCGGAAAAGCCGCCGGCACGGCGCCGCTCCCTACGAAGGTGGGGATGAGAATCTTCCGCTCTTTTAGCGATATCGCGGATCCGGACTCGAATATCACGAATGTAGTGGGTGGAATCGGAGTGCCGGACGCAGCAGCCTCCATAGCAGCCAAGTCCTGTTTCACATAAGGATTGTCCGCGGCGAACTGGCTCGCCCGCTCGAAGGATTTGCGAGCTCGCTCCATGTCCGCGGGCCCGACGGAATGAGCCATGAAGAACAACCCGTCCAGGTATACCACAAAAGGGTTCTCGTAGTCTCCATAGACCTTGAGCGTGTCGAGAAAGCTGTATTCCTTCTCGAGCTGACCTTGAACCTTCGGGTCTCGGGCGGCTTTCTCAGCTCGCTCCTTATCCTTCGCTTCCTCCATTTTCTTCTTAACGGCTTCGATCCGTTGGCGGCTGATCTCCACGGCGTCGGTCTGCCGCTTCACCGCCCGATTCAACTCAACACGGCAATTGTCCACATTCGAGAGTCGAAGAAAGGCCAGCGCTTTGTATCCGTTGAGCATGATGCCGTCATAGGCGTAGCCGCGGTATGGCGTGTTGGCTTCGCTGCTCATGATCGATACCAGCTCCTTTGCAGCCTGGGTTTTTGCCTGCAACTCATACCGCGAAAGTTGGTCATCCACCTTATCCATGACCTTCATGCCTTCCGCTATGCTGCCTTTGGAAAGCAGCACCGTTCCATACTCCAGCCCATCCACGATGAAATCCTTCTTTAGCGCCTTGGGTTTCGCCATGTCCGTTTCCGACACGGGCGCGGGCGTCTCCTTGGGAGCTTTCGCATTCTTTGAATCCCGCTTGTTTTCAGCTGAGTCCTCCCGTGAGGAGGAGGCGTATCTCTCGTGCGCGTCTTTTTCAACGACGGTCAGGTTGCCAGTCCTCCAGGCCGCTGCGGTCTTGGAGATTCTTTGGTCGTATGTAGAGGGACCGAGTCCGAGCCCGGCGGCGGAAACGGACGAGATGGAACCTGAGGCGATCAGCAGCCCTATGGCCAACGGTCTCAGGTTGCGGCGAAGTGAAACGAAAGGTTGTAAGTGAATCATAACGTGTCAGAGGCAGGTTCGATGCCAACGGTTCGAGTGATGTGAGCATTCAATTCGGTCGAGAAGGGACTCTATGGCCGTTTGAGAAACGCGTTCTTGACGATTGCCCCTTCCTGGGTCTCCTTGATGATCTCCGCTTGCACGTAGTTCGGATCCAACTCGGTGATTCTCACCTCGCCCAAGGCTGCGCCGGGGCGCCGTATTTCACGCCCTGTTTCCTCATCCTTGATGACTTTCGGCGGGCCGAGAACCTTCAGGATCTCGTCCTTCTTGAGACCGGACTTATCATTGCGGTTGATCGTCACCAACTTTTTCTCAACGTCGATGATCCTCATCGGGTAAATGGAATTCTCAGTGCTCTGGACGACCCGGTCGCAGAAGTCGTTTAGAAGCGCGGGGAAGAGTTCTTCCAGTCGCTGCTTTTCGATCACCTGGCCAGCGGGCAATACAATGACATCATTGGTCTCAGAGTTGATGGAACTGGCGTCCATCATGCTCCCCGTCTCGGTATTCACGATCTTCAGAGTGCCGCTGAGCTGTAGACGGCGTCGATACCCTTTGCTGCCGTCCGCAAAAGGCTGGTCGACTTCGCTATCAAGGAAATGGTCGATCGTGGTTTCGACAATGAATTCCGCCGCCCTCAGCCTCCCGCGCTTCGCCAGTGTCTTGCTGTCGAAGACCCCGCTCTCCTTCTGGGTGTCGATGTCATCGACCCGCCGTCCGACATCCCGATACTCCACGATGTCGAACTTCTTCGATTGAACGAAAACGACATTGAGTCGTTGCTGCAGGGCTGAAAGGACCTGCCCCATATCCACGGTTTTGCCTTTTCGATCGCTCTTGACGCTGAGCGCATCGTTCGTGCTGACCTGTCCTATCGCCACACGTTTGGGACCGAGGGATTTCTCCTCCCCATTGCTCGAAGTGGTAGCAATGAAGAGGATCACCATCGCCGACAGGAAGATGGAATTGATACGTGCCACGGAGGCATTGTGGCAGTTTGCGAGTAGGGAGGCCGGTGTCGGCGATAGGATTTTCGAAGCATTGCCGACCGCCAAGCGCGGGTTTGTAAGAGAAGATTTCATAGGCTTTGTGATTAAGAGAGGAAGGGCTAAGGAGCTTGAGAGAGTAGCGGTGGTCTAGCGGCCTCGCCAATAATTCCAGAAGCTGGGAATAAAAACATTTTGTTTCGGGGCTTCTTTGGTATCCACCTTGATGTCCTCTTTGACATGGATCTCCTCCTTGGAATTCTTCCGAATATCCACGAGGAATCCGCTTTGGCGGAGCATCTGCGCATGGCCTTCGAGAACTTTGACTTCCGCTTGCGTGAGCTGGCGCTTGGTGTCCAACCCATTCAGGAATTCACGAATACTCTTCCAGCGCCCGAAGCCCTCCTCGTGCATCCACATGGTTGGGGCTAGAGTGACTCCTTCCTGAGCGAGGAAGTGCATGTCGATGGGCTTAAAGCCCGGTCGCTCGAGTTGCAGCTTGTGGGGGCCAGGCAGGAGCTTGAGGGTGACGGGGGTCACTCCCAAAGCGAACCCGTCGATCTTGACCGTGGCGCTGACCAAGGCAGGAAAGCTTTGTTCGCTTCCAGCCACCTTGCCTTCCGTCAAGCGGAGGTCCGGCAGGGATATTTCGTTTCCTGCCAGATCCTTGGCGTAGGAGGCAATGGTGACGTTCACCTTCGTGGGTTCCTGAGGCCTCGGGAGAGTCCGAACCTTCTCCGTCATGCCCGCAACCACTTGGGCGGCGCCTTCCTCCAGCAGTTCATTGAGAATTCCGTCATCTTTGATCTGCACCGCATCCGAGCTGGGCACGACCTTGTCGGACTTGATGGGCCCGCCAGCAATCGCGCCCCCTGTTCTATATGCTTCGGTGAGCTTGTAGGTGCCCCGCAACGTATAAGTGGTGGATTTTCCCTTCAGTCCCAACCTGGCGTTGTTGAAAGCCGCCTCGCGTGTGCTCAAGCTGCCAACTGTGACGAACAGCATGTACTCGGCCCCCATGTTCTGAGCCATTCGTAGGGCGCTGCTCTGATCGCTGAGCAGCCGATCCGCAAGAGACCCCAAGGAATTCCGGTTGGGGTTGAGGTTTTGATGTTTCGGCGTGTCGAAAGTCGCCTCTGTAACCGACCTGCCAGCCCCGGAGGTCGCGGACGAGCCACCCGATTTGGCCGTAGCCACGGCGACCTCTGTGGTCTGTCGCGCGCTACGCAGTTCGCCCATCTCCATCTCGGTCGGATACACCTGCATTGATTTGAGCACTTCCTCGTCGCTGATGATCATGAAGTCCGCGCTCGCCAATTGGCTGGAGACCTGGTCCTTGAAGGCAGCGAGCTTGTCATTCACATCCTCCCCAGCGCGGTTGATTACGAAAATCGCAGCCGTCCTTTCTTTCACCGGCGTGGACGATCCCTCGGCCACCACCGAATGAACCTCAGCGCCCAGTTGAGTCGAAGACTGTGTAGAGGCCGAGGTAGGAACGGCCGCGACCCCAGTCGAAGGCGTGCTTTGAGCCGAGGCAGCGCTCTCGGGCGCGGCATTGGGCTGTGAGCAGGCGGAGGTCAGAACGACGATGAAGGCTGAGTAACCCAACACCGACTTGCAAAGTCCGCCCCCTCCAAAGAGGCGCTTCAAGTCAGAGATCGGTGAACTGAGCCTACCTCGTGAAGGAGTCAGATGATGAGGCATTGCAGTGGGATTGAATTTGGACTTATGGATGCACATAGGTTTTCTTGATGGCAAGGCATTTATAATCTCGCTGAGTTCGAAATATCCGGTCAGTCCGATGGCAGAAAGCGTGCCAGTAAACCCTACCCCACTGATGCTGCCGCTTAACGCCCTCAGCGTAGGGATCCTCGAATCCGCGCTATGGCTTGCCCCCGAACAGCCTTAGCATGCCAATTTTGTTGTGGTCCGCTTCCCATCGGAGCTGTTCCTGCGCGCTCATGTATCTATACGCGACTCTGTTGGTTCGAAAGGCTTCGAGAAGCTGCGGAACGCTGGCGCTCGCGCCTCCGGCCTGGAAGTTTACCAAGAGGTTGTTCAATGCGGCATGCGCCTCTTGCGCCGAGCTTCTCTGCGCGACGAAGTCGCCAAGCTCCTTCCAACCCGCAACCAAGTCTTGGGCATCCTTGGCAAGCTTGGCCTTTTGGGCTTGTCGATCCCATACTAATTCTGGCTTGGCGAAAACGGCCTCCGACCAAGGCAGGATGTTCAGTTGGCTTCCCGATACGCGCACTATCAGATTGCTCAGACCGGGTTCGACGCGCGGCAAGAGAGGCAAAGCCTGGCGCCACCAGGCCTCGAGACCAGCGAGAAAAACCTTCGGGTCAGCCTCACGATGGAGGAGTTCACTCAGCTCAGGATCCTTGACTCTCTCGCTGGTTGAGACGAGGGCTGCGCGAAGCCGCATGGCTTTTTCGTTTTGCGCTTTGCTTTCAAGAAATCGAAAAGATCCCCAGGCAGCAAGGATCAGCGCCCCCAACAGCCCCGCTGCGAGCACGCTGCGGAGAAGTCGTGATCGACCAGCTGCCACAGGCTTGCCTTTATCAGGGCTGGCGTTTGTCGCTTTGGGTGGTTCGGGTCTGGGACCTTTTGTTCCCGAAGGCTGGGGCGTGGCCGTGGCTTGATCGCGACAAGGAACCCAATCCTTGGTCTCCTCCTGGTCCTGGGAAGCCGAACGGGGCGACGCAGGCAAGGGCGGGGGTTTGGCGCCGCCGGCAGAAGGGACCCATGCAACATTCGAAACCGTGGACGCGCCTCGCAAGACAGCCACCAGTTCCTCCTTCAACGCTCTGGCGGTGGCAAAACGGTCCGTCGGATTCTGGGCCATCGCCCGCAGTAATATTTTCTGCAGCGCGGGATGATTCTTCCACACGGCATGGTCAGCCAGAGCCAGTTCTTTCGCTGGCGGCCGCAGGCAGCGGTCCATGTAGTCCTGCAGGGTGGGGCATGAGGGCAAGGGCAGCCGGCCCGTCAGCGCTTCGCAGAGTGTGACCCCTACGGCAAAGATGTCAGATTGGGGAGTCCCACGCTCGTTGCCTGCTTGAGAAAGTTCCGGAGCCATGTAGTCCCACGCGCCTGGCGCGAAAACGGTGGTATCCGTGGCGCTCTGGTCCAGCGCGATCCCCAAATCAAAGATCTTGCCACGCTCGGGCTTGCCGTCGGGCGCGTACAGATTTTGCGGACGGATGTCCCGATGGATGATCTCCTCCTGATGCAGGAATTCCAGCGCGTCGAGATATCCGACAAAAAGAGGCAAGAGTTCGACTGGATTCACGCCCGATGGGTTCCTGTCGATTCTGGATCGCAAAGTGGAGGAAGCCTCCCCTTCCAGGTACTCGGTAATCAGAAAGAACTGCGGGCCCGCCTCGGTTTCAACCTTTCTGAAGTCGACATAGTGGATCAGGTGCGGATGCTTGAGCCGCCTCAATATCTCCGCTTCTCGTTCCAGTCGCCGCGAGTACCTGGCTTGGACCAAGCGCTTGACCACGACATCGCCCAGCACCTTTCCCTGGCGAGAATGACGCGCCCGAAACACATCGCCAAACGCTCCCGAGCCGATCACGTCGATGTATTCATAAGCATCCGGCGCGTCCAGGGGCGGCACGCGAATCGGCTGGACCGACGCAAGAAGCCTGGCCACGTCGCAAAAGGATCTCAGGCGCTTGGCTCGATCGAGCTGAAGGCACGCCGCGATGCAGGCGCGTATTCCAGGCCAGATGCGGAACACCGGGGCTGACAAATCGAGACTCGGCTGCTGAGCCGTCGACCACCGAGACACATGTTCGAAAGGGCCGTTGGTGATGGGTGGGAATGGCAGACGCCCCGTGATCGTCTGATGGAGCAGCACGCCAAAACTGAATACGTCCGAACACTCGTCCGACTGCTTGAATTGGGGCTCGCGCCGACCAAACTCGGGCGCCAGAAAGTCCAAGGAGCCGGCGCCCGCTCCGGGGCTGGCCATAGGCTGGTCCGCCTCTGTTCGGTGGGCGACGCCGAAATCGATGACTTTGACGGTTCCGTCGCGACAGACGAAAACGTTCGATGGCTTGATGTCCCCATGAGTTACGCCGCGAGCGGCGCTTTCCTGAAGCGCCTTCAAGACTTGCTCGAGAACCGGCCAGGCGTCCAACCACGCCAACCCTCGGCCTTGGGGCGCGGCGGCAATCCGGTGGGCGAGGGTCTCTCCCTCCAGCAATTCTGTGACGACGCAGAGAAGCATGCCCGCCTCGCCCGGGTGCGTGAAAGAGTGCTTGAACTGAATGATGTTGGGATGCGACAGGAGCTTCAGGATCCCGACTTCTCTCTCAAACCGGGCGAGGTCGCCGCTTTTCAAGCAGCTCAGAGCCACTCGATCGCCTTTGTTAACACCCGAGGTGGCCTGGACGCACATCGCCTCATAGACCTGCCGTTCCCCCCCATTTCCGAGCGGTCTTATGATCTCGTAGCAGCCGATGAAGCGCGTCTGTCTGGGGGCGGGCATGAATGTGGTTTCAGTTGCAGATACCGGTCTGGTTGCGGGGAAAGCTGCGCGACGAGGTCATCCCATGGCGCTTGTTAAACCCTCCGCACATCCGCGAGTTTTCGTTTCACGAGAGCCTCATCAATCAACGCGGAGCTCGCGGCGGCGGCGCAGCGCTGCGCGAGCCCGCGCAACTCTCGGACGTTATGAGGCCAGGAGTGTTCCCTCATCGCGGCCAGAGCCTCGGCCGAGAACCGGATCTCCGGCATGCCATTCTCCTCGCAGAATCGGCTCAGAAACATCTGGGCGAGCTCGTCGATATCCTCCGCGTGTTCCCGGAGCGGAGGGACAAAGATAGGCATGATCGCTATCCGGGCCAGCAGATCCTCACGGAAGCCCCCCTTGGCCACCATGTCCTGAAGATCCCGGTGGGTGGCGGACATGATGCGCACATTCACCGGGATGGGCTTCGTGGAGCCCACAGGGTCGATCGTTCTGTTCTCCAGCACCCGGAGAACCTTGGTCTGAACCTCCGGCGGCATGTCTCCGATCTCGTCGAGGAACAGGGTTCCTCCGTGGGCCAGCTCGAACTTCCCCTTTTGGTCTTTGTCGGCGCCTGTGAAAGCTCCCTTCACATGCCCAAACAGCGTGCTCTCGATCAGGATGCCCGGGATGGCGGCGCAGTTGACGCTGATGAGCGGCGCATCCTTGCGCTGGCTACTCTCGTGGATGAACCTCGCCACGACCTCCTTGCCGCTGCCGGTCTCTCCCTTGATCAGAACGGTGATATTTGTTTTCGCCGCAATCAGCGCTTCCTGACGCAGAGTTTCCATGGCTTGGCTTCCGCCGATCAGTCCGCCGGCCCCCGCCTTCTGCTTGAGGATGCCATTCTCTCTCTGGATCGCCTGCACCTTGGTCAGGTGAGCGTCCGCCTTGAGCCAGAGCTCGCACATGGTCTGCAAAAGGGATTTCTCATCCCGGGAAAACTCGGCGCACCCTGCTTCACGGACCAGAAGGAGGAACTCAGAGCATCGATCGTCGACCTGAGGTTCCTGGACCCCGATGGCGGGGCGCAGAGGCCCCACGAGATAGTTGAAATCGCCGACATTCTTCTGATGGCGCGCGATGTCTGACCCAGGGATGCTGACGACGTGCTGGTGGGATTGAAACTTCTCCGCCAGATAGTTCGCTATTCTTACCATCGGCTTCTCGCCGTTCTCGGTGAGGACCTCCCCCAATCGCCGGTCGGGAGTGTACAAATGCACCTCGCATGGGGAGAAAGCATGGAGCAGGGTGCGCAGACTCTTGCGGCGAAACTCCGCCGGGTCGTTGTTCTCAGTGAGAAGGGAGCAAAAGTCCTGGAGCGCGAAAAACTTGCGACTCTCCCCCATTGGCTGTGAATTGAAGTCGATCGTCTGATCGAGGGAAGCGCCTGCGTCCTTTGGCAAGCGGGTGGTGTTGCCTGGTATGGCCGTTGTGCTCGCCGCGGAGGCCGGAGGCGTTACCGGCTTGCCGGGCACTAACTCCAACTCGAAGACGCCAATCTTTATCCGGTCGCCCTTCTGCAGGGTTTGAGGCACGTTTTTGGGCGCGCGCTTGCCATTCACACGGACCCCGTTCTTGCTGGAAGGCAAGTCCAGTACCGATACGCCCTCTGGCTGGCAGACCACGAGGGCATGGTTATGGGAGATCGTTGAGTCGGGCAGCGCAATGCTATTCGTAGTGGCTCTGCCCAAGGTGTTTTCTCCGTCGGTCAGCGTGTAGTACTGCAATGCACGGCCGTCCTCTCCCAGTCTGGCTAGCGACCATATCTGTGTCATAAGAAACGGGCTTCGGTCGCATCATTTCGCAGCGTTTAGGCAAAAACAAGAGCTTAGTTCTCAAGGCCCATACACGGCGGAGACTGGGATCCCATCTGACCCCCCGGGACGGATGGCATCATTTCTGCCAGCTGAGGCGGGATCAGATCGCATCTTGTGTGCGAAAGTGATCCTGGTAGTTTTTGCGCACCAGAGCCAAGCCAGCGTTCGCGAGGCGTCAACATGAGCCAATCATCTATTGCGGTGGAATTGCACCAGGACGGCGACAAGCCCCGCGTCTATCAATTTGAGCAGGCAGAGCTGGTATTGGGGAACACGCCGGCGTCACAGTTGAGTTTGGAAACATCGGAGGCGCGGGGCTCCGAGGTGGCGATCCGATGCAAATCGAATGGAGTTTTCTTGTGGCACCCCACGAAGCCTGCGCCGGGGTGGCTGCTGAATGGCAATGCTCTCAAATCCATATTGCCCGCAAAGGCGGGCGATGTGCTGACTGTCGGGAGTATTCGGGTCATCTTGAAAAGCTTGATATGGGGCGGCCCGCGGGAAGGCGGAGACACGGTGGCCATGCATGAGAGGGGTGACGTCGGGCATGCCACGCCGCCGTTCGAGGAGCCCCTGGGAAACGAAACACGGCTTTTGGACCCCGCGGACCTTATCGACGCTCCCTCAGAGGAGCCCTCTTTGATCGCAACCGAAGAACCGTGTCCTGCCAACAGCCCGGCGGCGAAGAATTCCCACCTCTACTTGTTTTTTGCTCCCGTCGAGGCGCTTCTCAAAGATGACGATGTGTCCGAGGTGATGATCAACGGCCCCAAAAACATTTACGTCGAGAGGAAAGGCAAGATCGTCCGTGTGGATTGCGAATTTGTCAGCGAGCAGGCCTTGCAGGCCGCCGTGATGAATGTGGCAAGAAGCGTCGGGCGTTTCTTCAACAGCCAAAACCCGCGTCTCGATGCGCGCCTGCCGGACGGGAGCCGGGTTCACGCGGTGCTTTCCCCTATCGCGCGGGCTGGAACGACGGTCGCAATCCGCAAGTTCAGCAAGGAGAAGCTGACGCTCGAAAAACTGATCAGCCTGGGGAGCATTTCCTCGGAAGGGGCCCGGCTGTTGGACGCGATCGTTAAGCTCGGGAAGAACCTCATCGTATCTGGAGCGACCTCTTCGGGAAAAACATCCGTTCTGAACGTCCTCAGTTCCCTGATCCCCTCCGATTCCCGGATCCTAGTCCTCGAAGACGCGAGTGAACTCCAGCTGCAGCAGTCCCACATCGTAGCCTTTGAAACACGGAAGCCGGACGAATACGGCAAAGGGGAAGTCACCATCCGGCATCTCCTGCACTCCACGCTTAGGCTCCGACCCGATCGAATCGTCGTGGGCGAGGTGCGTGGAGAGGAGGCGCTGGATCTGATCCAGGCAATGAACACGGGACACGACGGAAGCATGTCCACAATCCATGCGAGCAATCCTCAAGGGGCTCTTTCCCGACTGGAGGTCTGCGCTCTTCTGGGTTCGGTCGAAGTGCCCCAGTTCGCGTTGCGACAGCAGGTCGCGTCCGCGGTGCAGATCGTTCTTCAGACCGAGCGACTGGCGGACGGGTCTCGCAAGATTACGTCCATCAGCGAACTCCTCGGGCTTGAAAAAGGCGAGTACCGGTTGGAACCCATCCTGGTCTTTGAGGAAACTGGGTACGAGCCTGCCCCTAAGAGCCGGATCCTGGGCCGGCACGTCTTCACGGGATATCGCCCCAGCTTCCTCAAAGCGGCCGCGCAGCGAGGGGTCGACTGGGTCTCGATATTTCCGGGTTGGCGATAAGCCGCGCGCTGCGGCGACCTGGGCGAAGCGGAGGCGCGTTGCCAAACCGGCGGCCTCGGGCAATTTGAGAGTTAGCCCCCTGGCTTCCCTTTCACCGTTTGTTCCAGCTCGGCCAGTCGCCTCTCCAGGTCTGGAAAGCGGGAGTCAGGGCTCAACCTGAGAGCTTCGCGAAGGAGCATGCCCGCGGCCATAGCGTCCCCATTGTCGAGGCACGCTTCCGCCGATCGCGCTAAATCCTGAACCTTGTTCTGTCTTTCCTCCACCGCCAGCTTTCCGTTGAGCCTTTGACACGCGGCCTGGCACGCCGGATGGCTCATCAGATCGACATCCGCCCCCAGCAGCAGTCGTTCAGCGGCGTCCAAGCGCCCCTGCCTCTCTTCGACGCAAACCTTCTCAAGGAGTGGAACCAGGCGGCTCAGGAGATCAAGCTCGGGGAGCTCCGGGAACATGGCCTGGGCTTGCTCCACCGCCTCGCGCGCCGCGGCAAAACTCTCATGAGCCAGATGTTGGTTTGCGGTCCGCACACGACAACCGGCTTCCCCTCGCGCTGCTTCGCGGTCTGTTTGGGCGCGTAGTTCTTTGGCGATGCGCGCCAGAAATACCTCCTCGGAAGACAGGATCCTCACACTTGCCAGAAGCTCCCCAGCGTTTTGCAAATCGCCGGCGGAGATTAGGGATCTTGCTTCGTCGAAAACCGCGGTGATTTCGAGAAGCCGAAGCATCGCGGGATCGACAGGATTCTCGAGCCGGGCCGCTTCGAGAATTCTGCGCCCCTCGGTGAGATCTCCGTTTCCGAGGGCCAACCTCGCCTGGTTCATCAGATGCTCGACCTGTGTCTGCTGGGCTCGCAGCGCGTTGGCAGCCTGTTTTGCGAAGCGTTGAAGCCGAGGATCCTCGCGCAAGGCCCAGGGGGCTGATTCGATTTCTTGGATCTGAGCCGCAAAGTTTCGATTCGGTGAATGCGTCGCACAGGACTGGAGTGTCGCCAGAACTTGCCCCAGGCGACCGGACCGCTCGTTGTCTGGGTCCATCTGGCGCACTGAATTCAGAAAAGTCGACGCCTCATTCAGGCTGCCGGAGTTCAGAGCCTCCTCCACGTTCTGTAGGAGATTGAGAACCGCCGACTGCTTCTCTTCGCGCGCGGCCGCCTCGCGCTGAGCTTCCTCCATCCTTCTCGTGACAAGAAGACGATGGGGGAGATAACGCGAAGCCGCCGTCCGCAAAATCAAGGCGCTCTCGTTCCAGGATCCAGCCTCTGACAAAACCTGCGCCTCGTGAAGAGCCTGCGCCACCCCCTTGAGGTCGCGGGCCAGGGCCGCAAAGGCGCCTTCGATATCACGTTTCACGACCTCATCTGCCGCCGCGGCCGCTTCAGCGAAGTTTCCGCGAATGATCAGGCCGTGGCAGGCTTCGATTCTGTCCTCGCAGAACCGCATCGTCTCCGCCCGTTCGAGGCTGGCGATCGCAGATTGAAGGCGTGGCTGAATGAGAGGCGCCTGCGGAAAAACCAGTTTCAAGTTCTCGAGTCGTTCCACGCCTGGGGTCCTCATTCCTGCTTCCAACTCCTGTCGAGCCTGCTTCAGTTCGGAGGCTATCCACAACCCCTCGATGGCCGCTCCCGCAGACCCAACCCTCAACAGGAGCGCATCCCTGAGGGCCCCCGGGGATCCCAACTCCAACGCGCTCCGGTAGTGATCGATGGCCTTGGTATACTGCTCCGCGGCACAGGCCTCTGAGGCGATGGATAACTGCCTTTCGCGGTGGCTCACTTGGGCGGCAACTTCTTCCTGCGCCTCGCGCAGAGCGGCAGGGATCAAGGAGTCCTCGGTTGTCGGCGGATGATTCGCAAGCTCCCGGACGGCTCCCGCCCAGTCGCCTCGCCACCCGCAGGCCTGAGCCCTGGCCAGCGCCAGCGATTCCATCCATAGTGAACGGCCTTTCACATCCCGTGGATTGTGGGCCAAAGCCTGGCGGCATTCCTTGCGGCATCCGATGTAATCGCGCCGGAGCGCGAACTCCACGGCGCGCCCGATCTGCCGCGCGGCACGGTGTTGCCGTTCCGAAAGAACCAGCTCCCTTCGGCCTGATGCGAGCATCCTCTGAATCCAGAGATGGGCTGGATGGTCCCTCTGCAGGCGCTCAAGAATCGGAACGACTGCGCTCCAGTCGCCGTCGCGGATGAGAGCGTCGGGCTCCATGAGTTCTCCCGCCACTTTTGCGATCTCGCGAGCCCGGGTGGTTTTTGCGTCCACTCTCAATCGTTCATTGCGCAGGGGGAGGATCGCCGCGAAATTCGCGGACCGCATCAGTGCCGCCGCAGAGTCCTCCAGCTTGGCTGAGGCGAGATCTTCCGTGAAGTCCTTCAGCCTCTGCTGCGCTGTTTTCAAGGCGCGTTCCAGGGTCTGATCGTGGCCTTGATTCGACAGCGCATCCCGCAACATGGCAATGCGGCTCAAGAGCCCTCGCTCGCGCTCCTGACGCTGCTCCTCCAGGCATTTTGTCCCGAGGTCGATCAATTGCCGGGCCTCTTGATGCTCTTCAAACTCCTCCACGATGGACCATCCGGCCGCGACGCAATCCCCAAAGTTCTCCGCTTCGAGCGCCTGCTTCGCCCTCTCCATCAACAGATCAACGTCCTTGCGTCTTCCTTCAAGCTCGCGCGCATACCTGAACCGAAAGCGGGCGACATGCTCATCGATCGGAAACGCTTTTTCGAGCCGCGACAGCGCGGTCTCCGCACGGTCCCAAACCCTCGCTCCCATCCAACCCTCCACCTCTGCCCAACTGTCTGCGAGTTCGAAGAGGCGCAATGCCTCCTTGGACTCCGGCTCAGCAAGCAAGGCTTTGGAGCAGATCTTGACGCACTCCCCGTGATTGAAATGCTGCAACGCAACATCGGCCGTTTGAATGAGCTCTCGTGTTTCGCGCTCCCTCTCCAGCGCCAGTTGCTGCCATTTGTCGAGGATGTCGATGTAGCGCTGTCGGCCGCCCTGCAAGGCAGGGTTCTTCCGCAGGAGCTCAGCCTCTCGCAGGGCGGCGGCGAAATGACCCGCCTCGCAGGCAGCCTCCACCGCGGCTAGGCCTTCGGCCAACTCGAACAATACCAAAGGAACCTCGGAAGCTGGCCCGGCGGGAGCCATCGCGAGCGCTTCCCGGCAAAGCGCGCTGGCCTCATGCGGCTCATCCTGCGTGATGGCTCCCTCAGCCCGATCGACCAAGGTCTGAAGGCTTTTCAGCTGCTCCTCCGTCAAATGCGGCCCGCTCCAATCGATCATCACCTGCGTTCGACTGGTGTCGGGCTGCCGAGAGGTTCCACCCTCTTGTGTCGTTTCCTGCGACCCCGTCAGCACGCTCGCCAGGTCATCCCGCATCGCCGCGGCATCAGGGTAGCGGTCAATGGGCTCGTAGCTCAACGCCTTCCGGATGACCGTCTCCAATCCTGGCCAATTCCGAAAAACGGAGTGTTCAAATCTCAACAAACTCTCGTGCAATTGCTTCCCTTTTAACGCCCTCTCAGTGAACTTCGCCAGGGAGTCCAGGTTCCGTGTCTCAGTATTAGGTCCCTCGCCTCGGATGGGTGGAAGCGGCAGCTCCTTGGTCAGGGCAAAGTAAAGCGACACGGCGATCGAGTAGATATCAAACTCCGGGCCTCCCATGGATCCATAGTGCGTCTTTCCGAGGAAAAACTGGGGCGGATTATACTGCCATGTGCTGGGGGGGAGTCGACCCGTCAAGTGAGCCTCCTCATCCGTGATCGACCCTAGGTCGAAGATCTTTGAGGGCTGAGTGGGGTCGTCGGGCGCGTAGAGGTTCTGTGGCTTGATGTCCCGGTGGCTGATGCCTCCGGCATGCAAGTGGTGGAGGCAGGCAAGGTATCCACCAAACCAGCGCACGACATCGCGGGCGGGAAGCCCGTTCGCCGAATGGTGGATGCGCTGCTCCAGGCTGGCTTGGGGCATTTCCGGGAGCAGCTCCATCACGAGCACTGGACGCGGCTCCGTGGATCCCGGATCTTCGAGATCGTCTACGTACCGCACCAGATTCTCGTGTGGGTTATTCTTCAGAAACTGGGCCTCGCGGCTGAACCGTTCGCGAGCTTCCTTTCCCTGCCTCGTGAGGTATTTGAGGGCCACAGGCGGCATGGACCGCTCTCCGCGCGCATGCCGCGCCTTGAAAACCATCCCGAACTGGCCCCTCGCGAGATAGGACTCCAAGATATACTCGTCGTGCTCGCTTCCATTCTCTTTGTGGTAACATCGCGGGAGGATGTTCTTGAATGCGCGGCTGACCGAGACGAACTCCTGATATCGATCTGAACGCTCGACCCTGAGGCAGTTGGCGACGCATTCCTTCGCGGAAGGAAGGATCATGAATATCGGCGAAGGGAACAGAGGCTTGAACTTTGACCTCGGCCCCGCAACGTCGGCGCGCCAGAACCGGGAACAGTCCATGGCTGAAGACATCGGGTCAAAGGGCAGTCTCCCCGACATCGCTTCGTAGAGCATCACGCCAAAGCTGAAAATGTCGGACACCGTATCGGGTTGAAAATCATTGCCTGCTTGGAGAAAAAAATCGGGAGCCATGTAGCTATAGGTGCCCACATGCGACCGGGGCCCGCCGCTCTGGCTCCTTCCCAACCGAACGGAAATCCCAAAGTCGATGAGACGGACCTCCCCCTCTTTTGTGATGAAAACGTTCGAAGGCTTCAGGTCGTTGTGCGCGACGCGTTTCTCCTCAAGATACCTGAGCGCGCTCAGCAGCTGGCCGAAAATGTTTCGGATCTCCTCCCAGGGCGCCCTCCCAGCCTCCGAGTCCCGTCTCCAAGTGGCTAGTTTCCGATCCAGGGTTTCCCCTTTCAGCAATTCCGCGACGAGGTAGTGCCGTTGCTCGGGATCCTTCTCGTCAATAAAGTCATGGCGGTATCTCATCACATGGGGATGATCCAAGGATCTTAAGATCTCCGCCTCGGAGAGGCTCGTTTCCATGAGAGCCACATGCTCCCCTGGCATGACGCCTCCCAAGGCGGCGCCGCACACCGCCGCCTGAACAACGCGCTGCCCTCCGCGGCCCAGATTCTCCTGATACACATCGAAGGGGCCGACACGTCGCGGATTGGCGCGGGGATTGGGCATGAGTCACTCCAATCCGGGGGCCGCTCCGGCCAAAGGCTGAGACGCAGGAAGTCGCATCATCGGGCTGGTTTGGAGGTTTCTACTCTGAGCACATCGAGGGCTTTCGCGCGACTCCGCTGCGAGCGCCAAGTTGCCAAGTCTTCTCGACTGAGAAGATCGGCCACAAATCGAGCCGGATCCTTCGGCAAAGCCTTGTCGGCTTTTGGAGATTTCCCAGCCCGGCTGTTCTCCAGCGATCTGCGCAGCTCAGGATCGACGATCAGCTCCTCGATTTCTCGGCTCGTGGTGTCCCAAGACCGCCAATTGCGAACTAACAGCCGCTGCAATGTCAGATTGATCTCATCAAGGTCCGGTGGCGTGGTGCGCGCCCGCGACGTCCTGTCCGAGCTTTGCGCAGACCAAGCCTGCAGGTCCTTGAAGGGCGCTTTTCCCAAAAGCTCAACATAGGGAGGGACCGCTAGCTTGGCTCTGACGGACACCGCGTCGCTTTGGATCCTCAGCGCCACGAGCTCCTCCAGCCAGCGGCGCTCGTCGTTGGCGCGCGCGGCCAAGGACGCGAATGCCGCCTTGGCGAGCTCCCCTCGACGCTCCTCCGCTCCAAACCATGCGTAGTCCCCTGCCGCCAGCCGAGCTTTCGCCTCGCTGAATACCGCCCGCTCCTCATCGGCTGCGCCTTTGAGTTTCAGAAACTCCCGAGACTCGGGATGTCGCGCAACGACACGCTCCACCCCCGCGTAGTCTCCCTCGTTCAAGCGCGTCTTGCCCTCCTCGAGATCTTGCGCCTCGACCGCGCGATTACGGAGGGCCCGAGGCTCTTCGGCGTCCGGCTTCAAACGCGCCGCGACTCCCGCAGCTTCGACGGCTTTGGCATACAATCGCTGACGCAAAGCGCTCTGGCCCGCTTTGAGGGCGTCTTCGAAGTCACGATCACCGCCGCCAGCAGCCGGCGAAGGGGAGTGGATCTGCTGCTGGAGACTCAAGGCCTCGGGATCCTTCGGACAAGCGCTGAGAGCCTTCTCGATCCACCGCTCCGCCGCGCTCAGGTCGCTTTTCTCCAGGGCTTGACGCGCAGATTCCTTCGCGGCCTTGCAGTCTGCCATGCGTCGGAGACCCTCCTCTGAATCCCTCTTGAGTTTCAGGAACTGGGGATGTGAGGGGAATAATCCCAGAGCCTCTTCTGAGCGCCTCGTCGCCTCCTCGAACCTCGCTTGCTGGAAGGCTTCGGATATTTCAGAAAGGGCCTTGGAGAAACGACGGCGGGACTCCTCAATTTCCGTCCTCAAGGTTCCCAGGATGGGCGCCCCTGGGCTCAGAAGGTCCGCCTCCTTGATCAAGGCAAGAGCTTGGCTGAAATCCAGCCGGCCTGCGGCTTCCCGCGCCCTTGAAGTGAGCGCAGCAACCGCTTCAGCCTTTTCCAAGCTTTGAACAGCGTTGCCGTAGACCGCGACGAGCTGTGGTTCCTTCGGAAACCTCGCGAGCCCCTGATCGGCGGCGTCGCGAGCTTCCGAGTATTTCCCCAACTGAAAGGACTCGCGCGCCTTGCGGAGAACAGCGGCGTGGTCTTCCCCGGCGCGTCTGATCTCTTCAAGCATCCGAGCGGCGGCGACATCTCCAGGTTTGGCCTCCGCCGCGCGCCGCGCCTCCGTGCCTGCCGCTTCGAAGCGGTGTCCCATCAAGTGCTGTCGGCTGAGCGTCATCGCGTCGCCATAACCCCCATCTGGCGCGGTTCCCCGCGCGGGAGGGGCAAGCTCGCTCTCAGGATTCGATGTCGCAGTGGAGGCGTACAGGGGCTGCGGCGAGCCATCCTGCGCCCTTTCATCCCGTGGTTCCACACGGTGCAGCACGAGCGCTGTTAGGCAGGCGGCAACCGCCACGGAGGCCGCTACCCAGCTCCAACTGGGCCAGATGACCTTCGCGTGCTCTGCCGCGCTGGATTTTTTGGCGTCCTCAGGAGACGCGGACGGTTCTGGCTCGGCGACTGGTCGCGTTTCTGAAAGTCGGTCCTTCTCGGTCGGAGCTTTGCGATCTGGGATCTCTGTGGTTGCGTGCAGCGAAGGGTCCGTTTGCTGATCCGGCTCCGGGTGGGCATGAGGGCCTCCCGCGGCCCGATGCGTTGGGCATGAGCCTGCCGCTGGCTCGTGGTCCACGATCGGATCACCTCCCGCAGTGTATGAGCTGGGCGGCCGCGCCGGCGAAGCATCAAGAACGATCGTGTCATGATCGCCCTCGCTCTGGGATGACCCGGTGGCTGATGGCGGAGGGGCGCTGGCTCCCCCCACCACGCGCACCACAACGACCGTGACATTGTCGCGCCCTCCCTCCTGGTTGGCGAGATCGACAAGCGTTCGGCTCAACTCGGCGGGATGGATCCGGCCCGCGGCGGTCAAGGCGCGATGAATCCCCTCGTCCGACACCATCCGACTCAATCCGTCCGAGCAAAGGATGAATTCGTCGCCGAGCGCGACGGAAACCTCAGTGCGTTCCAGTTCAGTCGTCGATTTCAGCCCAACGGCTCTCAATAGCCTGTTTTGGAACTTGGAAGGGATGTCCTCGGGGGCGCAGCCGTACTTTTGAGCGAGCGCGACTTCGGCGGAGTGGTCCTGGGTCAGCTGGGTCAGAACTCCGGACCGATACCGATACAAGCGACTGTCCCCGGCGTGGAGAGCGGCGGCGCGCGAGGGATTCAATGGATCGAACACCAGTGCGACCACCGTGCTCCCCATCTGACCCAGGTGCTTTTCATCGGCGTAAGCCTTGATCCAGCGGCTGGCATTGTTGACCGAATCGATCACCCGAGAAACCATGGCCTCCAACCCAATGGCTTCCCCGCCTCGGATGGCGGCCAAGCTCTCCTGGATGGCGCTGACGATCGCTTCGCTGGCTATGTCGCCTCCTGAAACACCCCCCATTCCATCAGCAATGCAGAAGACGCCCTGCGCCGGCTCGGAACAACAGGCATCCTCGTTCTCGGATCGTTTCCTTCCGATGTCGGACAGTTCACCAGATTCCAAGCTCAGGAGGGCCATAAATGTCGTCGACGCCAAGCAGAGCGAGAATTCCATTCGAGCATGCCAGTGGCAAGCCTTCACGGAACCTCCGGTGGGCCTGGGCAACGAGTCGCCCTGCAAACGACTGAGTTGGGCCCCGTGCTCGATTAATCACGACGAACTATAGTTCTCTTCGCCTGCGCCGCGTCCGCTATGCCACCAAAGTAACCCCCGATGGGCTTCAGCAGCACTCCCAGTAGCGTGGCGCCCACGACGCCCACGATGAGCACCGGCACGCTCACCGGGGCCGTGATGCTGATCAAACCCGCGCCGAGAACGGCTCCTGCGGCCACCCCCACAGCGCGCCCCTCGTGCTCGTGTTGATGCGCGGGATCTCTGGACGCCTCCAGGATTTCAGACCCAAAGTTCACAATATCCACAGCCGCCCCCGCCACCTTCGCTCCTGTTTCCAACACCTCGAAAACATGCACTGCCTTGGAGGCGTCCTTCGCCCTCTGCAAGGTGCTGCTCACGTCCTGGAGCGCTTCCATCGCGTTCACGGAGGCAAGTTCGCCGTTGACGGCGAACTCAGACGCGGCCCGCTTCAATGCCTGGGCGTAGACTTCCTCGGTCATTCCAAGATCTTTTGCCGCCTCCTTGAAGATGAGGTTGACGTTTTCTGCGTAGTTCTCCCTGGCCGCGTCGATGAGCTTGTTTCCGACATCCTTTTTGAACTCATTCCACATCTCCTCGGTGAGGGCGCCTTCATGGGCCGATGTGTCTGAGGGATGTTCGTTGTTATCATTCTTCCCCGGCCCTGCCGGGCCACCGGAGGCATTGGAAGTTCCAGGATCGGAGGTGAAGTCGCGCATCGTGCTACTTGTGACATCCAGCTGAACCGGCGTAGACGGCTTCGCCACCCCTTGAAGGGCGGAGATGGTCTGGCTGGCGGTTCCCCGGAGTCGAGAGCCGAAGGCGCCAAAGAGGAGGATGCACGCCAAGGCTATGACTGCCAGAACGACCAGAAACTCGCTCGCCGCCATCCCCATCTCTCTGTCCTTGCTTGCGTTGGTTTTCATTGACTCCACTCACTCCGATAAAGGCTCTTTCTACGTTCAACCGTTCCTCGCAGAGGGCAGCTCCCATGCCAACAAACTCTGCGAGGCCGGTGTCCGCTGCGTGAATGGTTCTTCTCTCCCAGAAGGTCTCGAGGGCTGGACCAGGTATCTCAACCCAGTTCCAGCCCTCGACGCTTCGCGCAATCGTATCCGCCTAACGGCGCTTTAATTCCCCGCATTGTTAAAATCCACCATCCCCGTCTTCTTTGCTGCTGCTGCGTCTGAATCCTTCAGAGCGTCGTTCCCGGCCACCGCCGTCTCGCCTGAGAGCGTCGCTGCGGCCCGAGCTGTGGTGTATTTGATCTGTTTTCCGAAGAGCCCAAAGATGCAGATGCACCCCAAGGCCACCACGGCCAGGACGATCAGATACTCGCTCATCGCCATGCCCAGCTTGCTGTTCTTTGTAACGTTGATCTTCATAAGTCTTAGTCTTTCTTTGGTTAGATTGTTTGTTTCGTTCAACCTTTGGTTAGATTGTTTGTTTCGTTCAACCGCTGCGCTCGATAGGCAGCTCCCATGCCAACCGCCGTTCGTGCGGTTCTTGCCCTCGTCACCAGCCTGCTTTACCCAAAACGACTCGAGGGCTGGATCAGGCATCGCAACCCAGTTCCAGCCCCCGACGCTTCGCGTATTTCAATCCGGTTAACGCCCCCTAATTCCCCGCGTTGTTGAAATCAACCATCCCGGTCTTCTTGCCGGCGGCGGTGTTGGCATCCGGCAGCGCATTGCCCTTAGGATCGGCGCTCTCACCTGAAAGCGTCGCCGCGGCCCGAGACGCGGTGTATTTGATCTGCTTTCCGAAGAGCCCGAAGATGCAGATGCATCCCAAGGCCACCACGGCCAGGACGATCAGATACTCGCTCATCGCCATGCCCAGCTTGCTGTTCTTTGTAACGTTGATCTTCATAAGTCTTAGTCTTTCTTTGGTTAGATTGTTTGTTTCGCTCAACTACTCCTCTCCTTAGGCAGCTTTCATGCCAGCGCTCCGACTCGTTGTCATGGCAGTCTCAACGAACCCCTCCTTCTCGACAACGATCCGAGGGCAGGCAGGCCTGGAGAAAGCGGCGGGGTGCGAACGAGATGGCATGGGGCTTGCCATTCATGGGTCCGGAACTGAAAGAAAGACCATGAGAATCTTCCCTCGCATCAAGACTCACCGCTCGGCTGGGCTCGCTATGACGGAGTATCTTGTCCTGGTGGCACTGTTGGCCGTTGGCTTCGTGCTCGCCTCCGGGAGGATTTCTGCCGGCGTGAAGTATCTTGCGGCTCAGTGCGTCGCGACGCTGGAGCAGAAGTCATCGGACGCGGCAGCTCCCGGTTTGGACGACTTCGCATCGGATCCCGGGGGCGGGTTGGGGGAGAGTCACACCACTCCCACGACCAACCCAACACCCACGAAGAACACCGCCAAGGACTTTATCGACTCGCTGGCTGGCGTTTCGGATTGGAAGGAAAGGCGGTCGCAGCTGATTGACCGCGCCCTTCAACAAACCAAGGGCGATTACTCGGCGGCAATCAACGTGATCAAGAGTTGGCGCGAGTCAGATCCCAGCCTCCAAAACAACCCAGACCTCATCAACGCAGGGCACTACGTCAACGCATCGGCTCAGATTCTAAATGGGGTGATGATCGATATCGTTCAGGCCGAATCCATCACTTACAACATCCTAAAACTGACGGGAATCTGGCAGCTCGCACAAGCAATACCGAATGCAAGCGCCTACATTGGCGAGAAACTCGGTCATGCCTTGGGAGGCAAAGGACCAGGAAGCGGCTACGTCGCCATTGCCTCTTACCCCACGGAGGAGTCGTTCCTGTCAGAGCAAGCCGGGATTTTGAACGGATTGATGATCTTGCAGGAGCGGCAGCGCAACCAGAAACACTGATGCTTCGTCGGATCCTCTCCCCACTTCCCGAAAGACGATAAAAAGCTTTTACGTGGGCTTCGTTCTTCGCTTGCTTTGAGAGGACACTACCGATAGGAAGCCGTTGCTCACGATCCCGAATCCCCACGTTGGCTGCTGACTGGGAGCCTTTGGCGACGATCCGGGAGCTGGCACAAGACCTGCCTAAGGAACGCATCATGCGAGCAATCCACAAACTGGGTTTCCACCGCTTGGGAACACAGAATCCCTGAAACAGCGAAGCCTGCCATTCTATGAAGAACAAACTCCCCATCATCATCACCCTGCTGTTCGGAATCGCGGCTATTTTTGTCGTCCGATCCTACATCGAAAAGATCCAGCAGGACAGTCGCGCTCAATTTCGTGGCGAGCGTATCATTGTGGCTCGCGAGGACCTGAAGGCCGGCGCCGCCCTCTCGCAGCAAATCCTGGCGGTCAAAGAATTCCCGTCCCGCTTTCTTCATCGTCAATCCATTAAGGAAGGGGAACTGGGTTCGATCTTGAGCGCGAAGATTCATCGCGATATCCGGGCCGGCGATCCCGTGCTCTGGTCGGATTTCGAATCTCAGGCGAACAGCGGGTTTTCGGCGACAATCCCGCAAGGGGAAGGGGCGTACACCGTTTCCATCACCCGCGGAATCAAGCCGGGTTTGGTGCGGGCTGGAGATCACATCGACATCGTGGGCACGTTTACGATGCCGAAGCAGTCGCAGGCCGCTATCGCCGGCGGCGGCTCCTGGAAATCTTCTCAGGACGTGGTGAACAAGGTTCTCCTGCAGAATGTGACCGTGCTGAGCATCGGAGACTCGTACGCGGGCGCTGGATTCGGCCGTGAAAGCTCAGGGGGAGGAGACCTGACGTTGTCCGTGTCGCTACGGGAGGCGCAGGTGCTCATGTTCGCCGCCGCGCACGGCGAACTGGGCGCCGTTCTGAGGCGAGAAGGATTTAACGAAGTGGCGGCGCCAAAAGATCTGCCACGCATCACCTTTGAGACAATCGAACAGCTCATTGGAGAAGTCGAAGGCGAGCGAAAAACTCGGAGCGTCGAGCTTCGAAAAGGATTGAACACGACCACGCAGCCTGTGTTTGAGAACCAGGGAAACCGCAAACCTTAAGCAGCGGCAACATTGACTCTACCCATTTCTTTCACCATGAAACTTAATCGTCTGATCCCCATGTTTGCGCTCGCCATCGGGATGGCGACACGGGCCCACGCCCAAGCTCCCGCGCAGGAGTTGGTCATCGTGAAGGGCTCCAGTATATCCATCCCGGTGCCCGAAGGCGTTCAAAGGATCACCATTAGCAAACCGAGCGCGATCGACGCCACTGTTGCGGCCGATGGGCAGTCGGTGGTCGTGATGGGCAAGGAGGCGGACGCGAGCGAGCTGCTGATCGAGCGCCGAAAGGGCGCCAGCGTGCTCTATAACGTCCAGGTCAAGGCCGACCTCGAGACGATCATCAACGATCTGAAAGGGGTGCTCGCGAAGGTGGAGGGGCTGACGATACGGGGCCACGCGAATCGAGTCCTGCTGGAAGGCACGCTGCTGACTCCGGACGACCAGGCCAAGGTGGAGAAGTGGGCGGCCATCTATGGCGGCGTCGTTGTCAACGAGACCAAATTCGACTTTAACGCGCAGGCCGAAGCGATCCAGGATGAGCTCAAGGAAGCGGGCCTCTCCGGCGTCAAGGTCAAGCACCGCAACGGCACTCTTATCCTCGAAGGCACGGTGATGAGCGAGTTGGAGAAGCGAAGGGCTGAAGAGCGCACGAAGCTTTACATCCCAAAGGTTCTGAACCAGATCGAGGTGCGCGAGGCCAACATCGAGTCGGACCTCACGTTTGTCCAGGTAAATGGCGATCGCAGCTCCTCCTACGGGAACAACGTCCTGAAGAGTTTGGGAGTGAGCGGGCAGACGGGAGTGAGCGGCGGGGGGAAAGGCATCCCTTCCATCACCTATGGCGCCAGCGCGTCAGCGGCAGCGCGCATCAACGCGCTGACCGGCAACGGCTCGGCCAAGCAGATCCTCAAACAAGACCTCACTGCGAAGAGCGGCCACGAAGCCACCTTCATGCAAGGCGGCAACACGAGCTTCCAGGTCACTGGACAATCGGGCGGCGACCTCAAGACCGTTGAGTACGGCCTCATGCTGCGGATCAAGCCCACGCTGATGGGACGCGAGGAGGTCGAGACCGAGGTTTACATACAGGTCAGCGCTCCCAACCCAAAGGGCGGAGGCGCCATCTCGCTGACCAAGTTCGAGACCAGGACCCTTGTAAAGACCCGCTTGGGCGAAAGCATCGTTCTGTCCGGTCTCATACAGAGCATCGAAAGCCAGTTTAGCGAAAAGACGCCAGGACTGGGCAGCATTCCGCTTCTGCAGCTGTTCTTCAGTGAAAAGGGACGCCGCAAGGACAACAGCGAGATGGTGGTCGTGATCACTCCCAAGTTGATCTCCACCGCCACGGACTCCAGCCAGCCTTTCAGCGAGGAAAGGCGCGAGCTTCTCAAGCAACGCCCCTAAGCCAACGGACGAACGAAGCGATCCACGGCCTCCAAGCAATCATCCTGAAACAAACATGGGCATCTTGAAAATCATGGGCGGCGGCTACAAGGGCGAGCAGTTCGAGATCCGGGGTGGATGCGTGACCATCGGTAGTTCCGTGGACTGCGAACTGTACATCCCGAGTTCCAAGGTGTCCTCCCGCCATGCCCAGCTGTTCGTCGATGAAAAAGTCTGGTGGCTGCGCGACCTGGGGACAATCACGGGAACCGTGCTCAAGAAGCGCAGGATCCAACAGACCCGAATCCAGGACGGCGACGAGTTTAGCATCGCCGAGTATCGGTTCCTTTTCGCCGACAGCGACGAACTCCTCAAGCAGCGGGACGAAGCGACGATCGAGGAGACGCGGCGCAGCCTTCACGGGAAATTGGTGCAGGAGCTCGACCTCAAGCGGCTTTCTGCGATCCAAATGGAGGATCGTTTGCTGCGTCGGCGCGCCTCCGATGCGCTGGACAGGCTTCTCAAGTCTCACCAGCAAAACCTCCCTCTCCAATGCGACCTCGAAGCCCTCAAGAAGGCGATCCTGGACTCCGCCCTGGGGCTCGGTCCGTTGGAGGATCTCCTCTCCGATCCAGAGGTGACCGAAATCATGGTCAACGCGCCCCACAAGATCTATGTCGAACGAAAAGGGCACGGAGGGTTCGTGAAAGTTCCTCAAAGCTTCCTCGGAAAGGAGGAAATCCTCACGGCGATTGAACGGATCGTGGGAGGCATTGGCAAACGCATCGACCAGTCCAGCCCGACTGTGGACGCGCGACTGAAGGATGGATCGCGCGTTCATGCCATCATCCCTCCGCTGGCGTTGGACAGCCCCACCATTACGATCCGGAAGTTCCCCGCAAAACCGATGGGAATCGAGGAACTGATTCGTGGAGGCAGCTTGAGCCGCCAGATGTCGAAATTCCTGGAGGTGTGCGTCCTCGCGAAAAAGAACCTCATCGTCTCGGGAGGCACCGGGTCAGGAAAGACGACCTTGCTGAACGTGCTGTCTTCGTTCATCCCGGAGAGCGAACGGGTGATTACCATAGAGGATTCAGCGGAACTCAGGCTTCGCCAGGACCACGTCGTGCGCCTCGAGACGCGACCCGCGAACATCGAGGGAGGGGGACAGGTCACGATCCGAGATCTTGTGAGAAACGCGCTCCGCATGCGACCTCACCGCATCATCGTGGGAGAATGCCGCGGAGGCGAGGCGTTGGACATGTTGCAGGCGATGAACACAGGCCACGATGGATCGCTGACAACCCTGCACGCCAACTCTCCGCCCGACGCCCTACGACGACTCGAGAACTTGGTCCTGTTTGCTGCGGAAAGCCTTCCACTCAAGGCCATCCGCGAGCTGATCTTCTCCGCAGTGCATATCGTCGTGCAGGCGGCGCAACTGCCCGACGGACGTAGAAAGATCACGGCTATCTCTGAGATCACCACCATCCACGATGGGGACATTGTGCTGGAGGATATCTTCTGCCTCAGACGCAGGGCCGCGGGCGCTGATGGCAAAACAGGCCGGTTTCATTCGGCCACGGGAGTGATCCCGGGTTTCATAGAAGAAGCCACGGAGTCTGGGATAAAGGTCGACATGTCGATGTTCGTTCCATTGGGAGAGGTCTAATCATGCCCTATATCATACTCATCATGGCCCTTGGCCTCGTCGGCGCCACCGCGCCATACTGGTTTCCGACGCTCGCCCTGAAACTGAAGACACAGATATTCAGACAGCGCGAACACGTCTCGCGGGAGCTGGAGTTGATGTTCATCTTCATCTCCGTGGAAAACCTTCAGAAGATCAAATGGGGCTTCGCGGGGGTGCTGGGCGCGCTGGGACTTGTGGTGACGTGGGAGATGACTCCTCCCGGTCCCTTGATCGCGGCCATGATCTTCGCCGGAGCGGGATACTGGGGTCCGGAGCTCACGATTCTCTACCTCCGAAAGCGACGACGGGCTGCCTTCAGCGAACAACTGGTGGACGGCCTGGTGCTGATGGCCAGCGGTCTGCGCGCCGGATACACGCTTCAGCAGGCCATCGAAATGTTGATTCGCGAGATGCCCGCCCCTTTGAGCCAGGAGTTCCGACTCGTGCAACGGGAATGGATTACGATGAACGTCGACGTCGACACCGCCCTGAGGAACTGCGTTGAACGCACGAAAGACGAGGATCTGGAGCTCGTGGTGAACGCGATCCAGATCACCCGGCAGCTGGGTGGCAATTTGGCCGAGGTCTTCGACCGAATTGTTTCCATGGTCAGAGACCGAAAGATCCTGCACGGGAAGGCCGAAGCCCTCACCGCGGAAGGAAAAATGCAGGCGTCCGTGGTGGGTCTTCTCCCGTACGTGTTCGGCTTCTTCATGATCAAGGTAAACCCGGAGATGATGAAGTTGATGTGGACCACACTTCCGGGGATCCTGGCGATGGGAGCCGTGGTGGTTCTGGACACGGTGGGCTACATCTGGGTCCGCAAAGCGTCCATGATCAAATACTGAACTGCGCCATGAACACCATGATTCGCGACACGGCATCGAGATTGGGCGGGTCCTTCTACGCTAGGTTCGGAAGGATCATGGACGCTTGTTTCGTTTTGACCCAGCATGACCGCCACGGTGCGACCGCCGCTTCGGGCGACGTCAGCGGCCAGGGACGGTATGCGACAGCGCTCGAAGATCTCCTGATCACGGCCGGCCGACCTGGTGGCCTGACGGCCATCCACCTCGTTGGCCTGCAGGTTCTCGCCGCGGTGGGGTTCCCGATTCTCTGGGTGTTGATCCTCTACCAGTCAGGCTGGTTCGAGTTCTTGTTTGAGGGACCCAAACAGATCCTCTTCTATTTGGCGCTCGCGCTCGCCGGATTTCTTCTCCCCCTGATGAACATCCGGGAAAAGGCCGCGAGCCGGCAGCAATCCGTCGCATTGCAGCTGCCCGACATGCTGGACCTCCTCACCATTTCCGTCGAGGCGGGTTTGGACTTCAGCGCCGCCATGAAACGCGTTGTCGAAAAGCACCGTCCGGGAGCCTTGCGCGATGAACTCGAAAGGTGCTTTCACGAAACAGAGCGACTGGGAAAGGGAAGAAATGAGGCCCTTCGCGAGATGGCTTCCCGAGTCAGGCTGCAGGACTTGAGCGCGGTGGTATCGGCGCTCATCCAGGCCAACCAACTGGGCGTGAGCATCGGACCCATCCTTCGCGTGCAGTCGGACATGCTCAGAACCCGCAGGAGCCAGCGGGCTGAGAAAGCGGCCCACGAGGCTCCAGTCAAGATGCTCGCGCCCTTGATTCTCTGCATCATGCCCGCGGTCTTTATCATGATCCTGGGTCCCGTGATCATTCAAATGATCCGGGATGCTTCTCACTGATTTGTCTCATGATCCACTCGATCACCATTATCGAAGGTCCTGGCAAGGGTAGGCGGGCCACGCTCCAACCAGGACGCACCCTGCTGGGGCGTTCAAAGGACGCGGACTTCGTCCTGGAGGCCAGCAGCCGGAGCGAGGAAGACCGAATCTCCCGGAGCCACGTTGAAATCTGGATCAAGGACGACCAAGCCTACGTGAAAGACCTCAGCAGGAACGGAACGCTCCTCGAAGGAAAAGCTCTGGCGAAGTCCGCTCAAATCTCCATCAATCACGGCGAAAAACTAACCGTTGCCGACATCACTATCCTCTACGAAGGCGCAAAGCCCGCCGCGGAACTCGGCGATCCGAACGCGACACAGGCCCTCAGTGCGGACGAGGCTACCCGCGCGATGACGCAGGACACCATGGATCCCACCGTGGCGGCTGAAGCGCATGCCATCGCGGAGCGTCAGCGAAATCGGAGAAAACCCGTGAGCGCGGGTCCCGACAGTGAGCAAGGGACCAAAGTGCTCTCCGAAACGGACGAAACAAAGGTCATCTCGGAAGACGTGTGGGCTCCCGGCAATCGAAAACCAGCGGAACAACGCTCGGGCCTGATTCGGTACGCGTCCGCCGCTCTTGTGGTCATTCTCGCCCTGGCGTATTTGAAGCTCTCACGAAACAACCCGAGCGGTCCGGAGGGGAGGATCACATACAAGAACGCTGACTGCTCGTTGCAACATCCGGCGAACTGGATTCAGGATCCTGGCAGCCCCTCTCAGGCGTATATCACCACGGGAAGACCTGATACGGAAGCGTGGGCTCGAATCACGATCCGCGTGGAGAAGTCCACGATCTACAAGCATGCGGGGATGACCCGTGGGTTCGCCCTCTTCGTTGATGAGATCAGCAAGCCGAACACCCGGGAGATCGGCCGGCAACGCATGAGAGTCAACAACGCCGATGTGGTTCATTTCAGGTTCGAAATCGGCGCAACAACCGTCCGGGGCCTTTATGTGCCCAACGGGGACACACGCATCACCGTGCTGGCCGAATGTCCCACAACCTCGTATGCCGACATGCGATCCTCTCAGTTCACAGAGATACTGGAATCGTTTCGCCTGACGGGCGACGCCCGTCAGGTCTACGTCGACTACACATCGGACGACAGAGAGGCGGCACAGATCGCTCTGACGAATCCCGGCCTGCTGTCCGATCGGGTCCGGCAAGAACTCCTCAATGCCGATTCGATGTGGGAGCATCGCGATGTGCGGCTCGATATGCTGCACGGCGCCGTCAAAGGCTATCGGAAAGCCGTGCAACTCTGCCTGGCGCCCCAAAGTCCCCTGGTTGAATACTCAAAAGCCGCCGAGAAACTGTTCCTGGCAACCGATCTCCTCAACTCCAGGGTGGCCACTCGTTTCTTCCAGCTTGAAGTCGCACAAAAGCAGGGTCACAAAGAAAAGGCCCTGAGGATCATTGATGAGATCGAGATGATGATCCCCGATAGTTCGGATCCCTTGAACCAGCGAGCTAAACGAGTCAGCGACCATCTCAGATCAAACTCCGCCCGGCAATGAGCGCAACCCTTGTCATCACCAAAGATCACGCCCTGGTTCAAAAGGTCCCGATCACCTCGGAGGTTCGCATTGGCCGATCGCCGAAGTGCCAGGTGGTGCTCGTCGAACCCCTGCTGACCCGAGCCGAGGTCGACCTGCTTTCCAGGGAACAGATCAGCATCGTGGAGGAAAACGGCGTTTATTGGGTCGAGGATCTTAAAAGCAGGAACGGAACTTACCTCGCTGGAGAAAGGCTCACGAGGCGAACCCAGCTCCAGAATGGAGACGAGATAACGATCGGGGGATTGACCACGGTGCGGATCAAATTTCTTTCGGACACAGCGGCGCTGGCCTCCGGTTTGGTTGCACGCGAGCAGGCAACCGTGGCGGCTCCCACGGTCGAGGGGAAAGCACAGGAATCCCAGGCTCGCCCACCAGCGCGGAAGCCTCGATTTGCCACGAAACTCACCGTGTTGGACGGGCCAGCGCAGATCGTGGGAACCGTGTTTGAGAATTGGACGGGCGCCCTGAATATCGGCCGGGCGCGCGAGAACGAAGTCATGATTCCGGCCGCGGGCGAAGATGGAATATCGGCATTCCACGCCAGGATCGAGTGCTCCGAGAACAGATTCTGGCTCGTGGACTGCAACAGCAAGAATGGAACGCTGCTGGATGGCCGCCGAGTCGACGGCAGGATCGCCTTGTCGGATGGCCAGACCATTTACATTGGCAAGTCGCGGTTCGCCTTTGCGGTCACCGATATCGAAGAGAGGCGGAAACGTCTGAAGATCGCGGCCGGCGCGCTGGCCGCGCTGTTCTTGGTCATTCTCGTGTTTCTTGCCTTCCGTCCGCCCGATCGGGTCGCGGAACAGCTGAGGACGGCCAAAGTGCTCCGGACTTCTGGAAAGCTGGATGAGGCGAGGAAGCTTCTGGAGGCGGCGTTCGGGATGGATCCCACCCGGTCCGAGGTGAAGGAAGAGCTGGATCTCACGACACGGCTGATGCAGCGGAACAAGAATCTGGAGACCGCAAGCCAAACGGCCAGCCACGCCACCACTGCCGAGGCGTTCGAGGAGGCGAAGAAGCTATGCATCATGGTTCTCAACGACTTTCGCAATGACCGCGCCGCCCTGGAGCTGAAGAGCGCCATCGAATCAGTCGAGGGAGCCGAGGTGGCGATCCAAAGCCAAAACTGGGACGTTGCGATCAGAAAAATGGAGAGTCAGCTTGTCAAACTTCCAGAGTCGAGACTGTTGCGCGACCGCCTTGCCCGAGCAAACGCCGAGCGCACCAACGCAATGCTGCTCGCCGGGGCTCAAGAACATTTCTCGAGAAACAAACTAGCGGAGGCGCGAAGCGCCCTGGAACAGATACCCGACTCTCAAAGTTACTATAGCGAAGCCAAAAAACGGCTCCAACGGGAGCTAAACCAGCGGCAGGCCGTCCTTCGGGCTATTCAGACGGTCAAGGATCTCTACCAGCAAGGAAACGCTGACGCCCTCCGCCAAGCCCAGGACAGGGTCAAGGATTACCTGGGAATGTTCCCGGAAAATGAGGATCTGAAGGGATTGCAGGATCGGATCCGGTTCATGCTTGAGAAGGCATCAGGCCTGGCCCAGGCAGAACTCGGCGCGACCTCCACTGATATCAAGGCGCTGCAGGCTCACCAAGGTCTCTGTTTGAGCATTCTACGACAAGAGCAAGGCGACTGGATCACCGAGTGGAGGCGAAGGACGGAAAGAACCACGAATCAGTTGGGAATGAGGCTGTGGCAACTCGCCAATGATCACGCCATGAAAGGGAGCAATGCTTTGGCGGAAGCTCTCAACTTGGAAAAGGATGGCGCCGGCCACTTCAGGAAAATCAAGGAAACCGTGGAGAGCTGGAACTCCGCAATCGCGGCGGGGCATCCTGACCCCAAACTGGTCGCGCAGAGGGATGACCTCAACAGCCAACTGGAGGCGGAAGCAGGCAAGCGCTTTGCAAAGGTCTACCCTCTCATCCAACAGCGCTTGTCTGGAAAGAACCCGAGTATTCCCGCAACTCTGAAGGACATCTTGGACATTACGATCGAAGGGAACGCCAACGGCTATTACTCGAAGGCAAAGGAAGCATTGAAGGCGCTTGGACAATAGGCGCCGCAACACGCGCATGATACCCGAATCCCGAGTTCGAGCAAACGCCGCCACGGGCACAACCGGGGATGGAACGTCTCCAGCGATAACCCGGAACGTTCGGCATGGGCTGTCACGAATCCTCGCCCTCACGTCGCTGGCCGCGCTTTGCCTCTCACCCGTGGCTTCAATGGGAGCGCTTGGTCCCCGCCTCTTGTTGCCGCAACCCAGCATCGATTTCGGACGGCGCACCAATGAACTGAGCGCATCATTCCAGTTTGTGTGTTCGAATGTCGGGGATCAGGACCTCATCGTGTCCAAGTTGACACCCGACTGCCCTCTGTGCCTCAAGGGGGAGGTAGCCTTCCGCCTGCTGAAGCCTGGCGAGCGGGGGATCGTCCGGGTGGATCTGGACTTTCTGGGCCTGGCCGGCCCCGTCGCCCATTCACTCACCCTGGAGTCGAACGACGCTGTTTCCCACGAAGCCACCCTCAACCTGGAGGGCGTGCTGGTGCGAACCTTCGAGGCTGAACCAGCGGAGTTACACCTCAGGATCCGGGCGGGAGAAACAAACGCGATGATCCGAGTGAGAAGTTTCCTCCCGCTCCAGGAACCGACGCTGAGAGCGCAAACTTCGACTCCTGTGCTCCATGCCGCCGTGAAAAGGAGCGGCTCGAATGAATACCTCGTGTCCGTCGAACTCGTAGGACAGGCCCCTGAAGGGACCACTCGGGCCGCCATATCGCTGCGTCCGGACAATTCCACTCAATCGGCGTGGCGGATTCCCTGCGTCCTCCATAGTCCACCGGACATTGAAGTGATCCCCCAAGTGCTGAGACTACCCGGGCCGCTAGATCAGGAATGGGAAACGTTATGGATTAGACAGCATTCCTTCCAACCGAGGGCGCTCCTTCAAGTGACCCCTACGCCAACCAGCCTTGTGTACGAAGTGGTCCCTCAACCTGGCAGCCCTCATTACAGGATCCGGCTGAAGGCGGTGGGTCCCACAGACCACTGGCCAACCAACGCTCATGTCGCGCTGCGCTTCGGGGCGCCGGGGGGACGGGAAGAAACGATCTATGTGCCAGTCCATACACGGACAAGGACTGCAACCAAACCATGAACTCCCATGGCACAAGAACTGCCATGAGGGGGTAGAACGCATATGAAAAGTTGGATCAAACTGATGCAAGTATGGGGCGCCGGGGCCCGGGAGATCGCATCCGATGAGGAAGGTCAGGTGATGGCGGAGTACACCATCACGTTTCTCGTGACGGTTCCCTTGACGTGTTTCTTTTTCCATCCCGACAACGGGCTCTTCTCTGCCGCCCGGCAGCAGTTTGACCTGACGGTGTTCGTGCTGTCTCTGCCATGGGGCTAAACTCGCATGAATCCAACCGCCTCCCATCTCAGCTCCACGGAAATGGGCCAATCCTCTGTCATTCTTGGGACGCCCTTGCCGATCGCCGCCCTGATCACCCTTGCCGCAGTGCTGATCGTGGTGGTTTATACCGAACTCACCCGTCGGAAGATACCGAACTGGTTGACTGGATCCGCAACGGGCCTCGGTTTTCTTATTGCGGCATTTGAAGGGGGGCAGGCGCTCGTTTCGAGCATCTTGGGATTCCTGCTCGGTTTCGGCTTCTTCTTCGTATTTTGGATTTGCGGCAAGTCTTCCGTGAAGACGCACGGGCGGCGTCCTGTAAGCGGCGGGGACATGAAACTCATGGGGGCTGCGGGAGCGTTGCTTGGATTCACTTTGGTGCAAATCGCCTTGGTTTATATGGCCGTGTTGGGTGCCTTGCTGGCCGTCGGAATGCTCGTGTGGAGTCCGGATGCGTGGACCAGAGTTCAGATCGCTCTGCGGATCCGGAAGGTCGGGCGAGAGGAAGCCGTCAAACTCCAACCCTTGCTGGTTCCCTACGGACTCGCCATAGCCGGAGGCTGCCTCCTGACTTTGTTGGTAGGAGTGGGCCGATGAAGCGAAAAGCAAACAGTCTGTTTGAAGAACTGAACTCCGATGAGTGTGGCGCCGCCATGACGGAGTTTGCGATCACTTGCCCGGTGATCCTGTTTTTCTTTCTTGTCATGCTCCAGTTTCTCCAGATTGTCAGGGCCTCTCAACACGTGAACTACGCGGCTTACGCGGCGGCGAGGGCTTACTCGGTTCACGAATCAGTGGACGGAAAGAACGGGGCTCAAGACGCCGCGGAAGAAGCCGCAGCCATCGCCTTGGCGCCTGTGGCGAGACTCCTCCCTAAGGAGCTTCCGCTGATCGGCGGGATCCGGATTCCCGAGAACCTGCCCGGCTTCGCCCAACAATCTGGTGATTTTGTCATGGGTTACTTGGCGGCCAAGCTGAGGCTCGATGACACGTACGGGCTCGGAGGGAGCGTGAAAATATCGCTCAGTGGCAATCCCCGGCAGGTGGATGTCCTGATCAACTACCCTCAGCCCATATTCATCCCGGGACTCGTGGAACTCTGGGCCTACATTCGGCCTGGGGACAGTGCTTTCGGATCAATGAAACCGCTCCACAAAGGACTCCAAGGAATCCCCGGAAAACTTCTGCCTATCGCCGAGACATGGGAAAGTCTGCAGACTCCCCATGATAACGCCATTCTAGCTCCGGGCTCCGTCCCTACGTTCATCTTCCCCTATATCAACGTGACCGCAAAGTGCTCCATCGGACACTCCGACTGGGGCCATAAGAATCCGGAGTACAGGCCGCGAATTCGCAACACGGTGGAAGACGCCGATACGGATGACACAGACATGAACCGGATGTCCGACGCCCAGGGCTCCGGCGAGGCAATGAAGCAGCATGCCGAGGACATGAAGTCCGAGCAGGGAACGTGCGCTGACTGGCGCAGTACACAGCAGGATCTCGTCGCAGCGCAGGAGAATTTCAACCAGGTGGACGCCAATCCCAACGCCAGTGTCAGCCAAAGGCAAATTGCCAGGCAACAGCTGGACGCTGCCGCGAATTCAGAACGGGCCGCCCGCGCCCAATACCAGGGCGCTCATAACCAGAGGATCTCAAGCCAACAGAACGTCGAACACATGACCGGAAAAAAGGTGAGTTATGAATTTGATTGCCGCTGAGGCCGCCGTCAGGGAGAGCGAAACCAGGAACGTGGCGGCGCGCCGTCAGGCCATGGGCCCATCGGCGATGATCCGCCGGGTCGGCTCCGGAATTGCGCGTGTTGCGGACGACGTTAGATGCGACGAGGATGGCTCCACGACACTGATGGCGGCAATGATGGTGTTCTTGGTGACCATTTTCGGCTTGATAGCTCTCAACACGAACAAGGTGATCTATAACCGCATCCAGGCTCAAAACGCGGCGGACTCCGCTGCGGACGCGGCTGCTCTCTGGCAAGCGCGAGGTTGCAATGTGCTCCAGCATCTCAACAACATTCACTATACTTTCGACGTGATGGCCTCGACCGCGGAGAGCGTTTCTGCGGCGGCGTGCGGAGCGGCCGCTGTCTTTCAAGGGATGATTGATTCCGGTTTCCCGCCCACGGTCGCCGCCGGTGTTGCTGGAAAGGCCATCGCCTGCCCCATTTGCCTGCCCCTCCCCATCATCGATGCCGTTCAGCAACTTTTTTACACGGCGATCAAGCCCATACGCCAAGCCGTCGTATGGGCAACCCCACCGATTGCCTTCGCGGCCGCCAATGCCAGCGCGAAAGGCTCGATGGCCGACGGGATCGTGGAGGTCATTGGCAGTTCCCTGTCTCGGGTGGCGGCAGGCTTGGGCCTGCCCGGACTGCCCACATCGGGCAACGTGAGCTTTCCAGGGGTCGACGGCTTGCTGTTCGCCCTCCCGTTGGACCCAAGCTCCTTGCTGCTGCATGTGGAGGAAAAGGCGGGAAAGGGGCTGCCCTGGAAGTATCCTTCCTACATCGGCGATGTCGCTGAGGTGGCCGGAGACTTCGGCTGTGGCGACGTCGGCTTCTCCGGGTCCATGTCCTTGGCGCGGGGCATGGGATGGGATGGGGACTGGGGATGGAACGATACCTACGCCTTTGGTAATCCCGGTTACATGACGTGGATCGCCGGGAAGACCCGCGATCACGAATTGTTGAACCTCGGAACCTTGAAATGGTTGAACGGGAAACGGGGAAGCGATGAGGAAATAACCAGAATGCACACTGGAAATCCCCGGGGCTCAGAACAGCTTGAGATTCCTGGGATACTAGCGATCGCCAGCAGTCAGGTGGAGGGCGTCCCCGTGATATCCCATGGGAGCGCGAACGCCCGCGGGAAACTGATCAAGGTTTACTTCCCTGGCCAGATCCAAGGGGAGAGCTTCTGGATCTGGCACTGATCTCGAAAAGCGCATCGTTTGTGAGAATCAAACTTGAATCCAACCGCAGTCGAGCACAACGGTGCGCCGCCCAGGTCGTCGCGGAGGCATGTATCGGACTTTGCCTCATGGCTCTCGCGTTTGTGCTCCTGATTTACAGCAGCTACCTTGCGACCAACCACCTAAAAACACTCATGGCGGCCCGGCACGCGTCCTGGCTCTTGGGGACGCGGGGAGGCCAGCCCGACCTGGACACAGTCAAAGAGAACATCGACACCAGCTTCGGGTTCGATCCAGAGCTGACACAGCTTCATTTGGAATCTCCTGCGGCCCTGTTTGGGTTCTTGACCGGCGACGATGCCGTGGGGAAGGAAATCGCAGGCGCCGGAGGCGGTCCGTTCAGGGTTCAGGTGACCTTTGGGCTCACATCCGAAGAGGTTAGGAATTCCACAAAGTTCCCATTCAACCTCATGAACGTAACCGTCCCGTTTATGGGTGAAACCCGCATGGATATCTCGCAAGTCTCCTCGGTATGCCAATGGGATGAGGTCGGAAATACATGGTCTACGCTGAGTTCGGCGCTCAGCGGCCTCTTCGACAAGCTCAGTGGCATCCAAGACAAACTGCCCTAGCCATGGACGAGCGGCCTAACAAAGCGTCGATCGCAAGACTCCTGCCCATCGCCATCCGCGGCTTTACGTTCGTCGTCGCCGCTTCGGTGATCTTCCTGCTGACCAGCCTCGCAACCGGCGTGTTTGAGGTGGAGGACTCGAACCCACGCACGACGAAGATTCCTTCAAGACCTCGACTCCCCGCAGGGGCTAGCCAGCCGTCTGACCCTCATCAGGCCACCGGGCTCTTCTGGCCCTCATACCCAGGATGTGAGCGACAGAAAACGCTTCTCAACTCCATGAACGGCCTGCGGACTCTCACTGAAGACTGCGCGTGCAGCGCCTCGGCAGGCGAACTGATCGACTACTACCGCCGTGAATTCAACGCAAGAGGGTGGACGGATGTCACCGAGGAAACCTACAAGGTGAATCCGGAAAACTGGAGCAACGAAAGCCGAACTCCGAATGCGCTTCATGAAGAGTCCGATCGGGACGAGCGACTGCGCAGCAAAGCCTCGGATGTTATGGACGCGAAACTAGTCATGACTCGAGGCAATTGGTCCGTGCACGCGTCAGCGGCCCAAGGTCCCTCGGCAACCAAGCCGACCTTGCTTCGCTTCTTTTCGATCGAACGTCGTTCGCTGGAAGACCTGCCCCTGCCCTTCATGCAGGAATCGATCACCCCATACGCCCTCGGCGCTCAGCCCGGATTTAAATCAGGCTCTGAAGACGAGCACACGCGCTACCAGACCGAGATCAATATGAGCACCGCGAGACCGGAGCAGAGCTATTCGGAGACGATCGAGGGTTACCGGAAAAGAGGTTGGAAAGTGATGTCGGAAAACCGCGCAAAAGCGGAACGCAGCCCGCGCATCGCGTGGATGACACGCGGCAACGCATACGTGACAATTACCGTGCAGCCGAGGCCCGATCGCCTTTCGGGCTCGCTGATCTCATGCACCGAGGCCACGCCCCGTTAGCCTCACTTACCGATAACCGAAGGCTTCGACCAGGGGCTGAAGACGTTCGAGCAGGGGTTCGAAATACCGTTCATAATGCCTCCAGCGGCCAATGGAGCTCGAGTAAAGAGGTTTGCTCACGGCTTCGTACGTCGGCGAGCTGACGGCCTTTTCCTTGAGCCGGTCGCGATAACTCAACACGCGGGCATCCCAAGGCAACCCCAGGAACTCCAACGCCCGTCTCGCCTCGCGCTCCAGGTCGGACACCGCGTCCTCATACTTCATCTCCAGCCAGCCCCCCGGCAGAATGTCCCGCAGACGCCGCCATACCCCCATGTCCACGGTGTAGCGGGCCGTTGCCCGCTCCAGGGAGAGATAGCAAACGCTGTTCGTGTTGAGCGGCAGAAACTGCATGAAACAGCTCAAGACCACGTCGCGCGGATCGCGGAGCGCGATGAGGAGGCTCATCTCGGGGAAGAGCCGCAGCATGGACGGAATCATCAGGGTGAAGGAGGGATTCTTATCGAGATGAATCCGTCCGGCCAGAGGCTCGTTGAGCGCCGCCGCCATGGACGAAAGGTAACGTCCCCGCAGCGACGACAGCCGCTCCGCCGGAACCGCCCCGAGCGCCTGGATGGAAGGTTCGCGCGTGGTTGGGCTCATCCACATCGCCGGAAAAATGTCGCGCGCGAAGAGCTCGCGTTCATCCGAGCTTACCAATCCTGGATGGCTGTCCAGGACCTGCTCGAGCAGGGTGGTTCCCGATCTCGGGAAGCTGGTCAGGAGCGCCACCTTCTGTCGTTCGAAGGATCGGGAGCCATCGGCCCAACCCTGGAAATCCTCGCGAGTCACGGCTTCGGCCAACCCGCGCAACTTGTCGACCACCACATCCGACTCCCGGCGTATGGCCGTCTCGTCGGGCAGGAGCAGCGCCTTGCATTTCAGCATCGACTCCATCGCGTGGTCATACTCGCCGTTTCGGTCGAACGATTGCGCGATCTCGGCCCAGGCCTGCGCTTTCACCATCGGATGAGCCCGGTCGTCCGTCGTGAGCCCGCGGAGGATCGACTCGGCGCCGATCTCGTTCTTGTTGCGGCGCAGGAGACGCGCGTTGATCAACGATGCTTCCAGGTAGTCGGGAGCATAACGAAGGCAGTCCTCGACGCAGCCCAGCGCTTCATCCAATCGGTGCCGACGTTCGTAAAGGACGGCGAGTTCCAGGAGCGCGTCGGGAATGTTCCGTTGGAGGGTAAGCGCCCGATGAAAGCATTCGATGGCCTTCTCGGGCCGGAAAATCATCCGGAAGCTTTGGCCGGCCAAATGGAGGAGCTTGGGGTTGCGGGCGCCGAGCTTCGTGAGACGGTCCAGGAGAGCCTCGGCGCGGGCGATTTCGAACCGGGCGCCAAAGGCGCGGCTGGCGTCAATCAGGGCGACCACGTTTTGGGGGCATCGGCGGACCGCGCGGTCGAATTCCTCCAGCGCCTCGTCGAACCGGTTCAACTGCCACAGCGCGCGCGCCTTCTGCAGTTCTGGGAGATCGGAGCCCAACCCTTGGATATAAGGAGGTTGTTTGCGCGTCGGGAGGTTAAACCCTGCCGAGATGTGGTGGCTGTCGCGGTTCCGGGCCATGCTGCGCCCCGAAGCAAGCCACAGTCGGCGGCCTGGGCGAAGGAGATTTTTTTGGGTCCGAACCCAATGCGGATCGTCGTAACATATCCTTGCCAGAATCCATGGGTCTCGATACCGTGAGGGCGATCAAATAATCCCTATCGGCTGGTATGTTTTCGAACGCAAGCTCAGATATTCAGAAGAGCCCTCCTTCGGTCTTCGACAGGGGAATGCGTTGGTTAGCCCGGTCCAGCGGATGTTTCGAGATCAACTAAACCCCATAGAAGAACCCTTATGAGACCAACTACAAGAATGGGCTTGTCCATCATCACCAGCGGCTTGGCATTTGTTGGAGCCGCGAATGCGACGGACCTGATCGTGAATGGCAGTTTCGAAGACGCCCCGGGCGTTGGATGGACTGGCTACTTCAAGACCTACAACTACACTCAGGCCTATTTCACCGGACCCCCGATCCCGGCGACCGAGGACCCAGGCGTCCGCTACTCCTGGCGTCATGGCGTGGCGGAAGGAAACTACGGCGGGCCCTGCCCACAGGTCGTGGACCTGACCGCCGCGGTGGCAATCGCCGACATTGACGGTGGCAAAGGCCAATACACTTTCAGCTGCTGGCTCGCCTCCTACGGCCAGCCCAGTTCTAATCCGGAGATGCCCTATCTGACGGCGCAGTTTTTTGATGATCAGAGCGCCCAGGTGGGCGGCACTGTCATCATCGACCGCGTCACCGGCAATGGGTTCCAAACCTTCGCGGATGGAACGACCACATTCGACACCACCACCCATTTGCACGATTGGGCTCAGTACGTGAGAATCGGCGTTGTGCCCCCGGGAGCGCGAACCGCGACCATTGGAATCACGCATAGCCCAAACGCGCAACTCTCAGGAACCCCCGACACCTACACCGACCTGGTGAAGTTTGATGTCGATATCGCGACGGTGGCCGCGCCGCCTTCCATCGGCGATGTGACGGGTTCCCCTTCCGGCTTCTCCGTCGATATTGTCGAGAGCGTGGTCGCGCTCGACCCCGCCACCCTGTCGGTAAAGCTGGATGGCGCCACCATCACGCCCACCTCGGTGACCAAGGTGGACCTCACTACAAAGGTTGTATACAGCCTCCCCGCTGGAACCTACTTCGCATCCGGTTCCACTCACACCGTGGCCGTCAACGCCAAGGACGTGAAAGGCAACGCTGCCGCGTCCTCCCAGACATTCCAGGTGATCATTTACTCACTCTTGCCGGCAACAGCCAAGGTCACCCCCGACGACTCCAAGCGAGGGTTTGTCTGGCGAGTCCACCAGAACCCGGCTTTGGCCTCGAACGACAATGAACGGCCCGAGCAGCAGTTGGCCGGAGAGATCGTGGATCCTGCAACGCTGCTGCCCTACGACAACCTTGCGAGTCCTGATGCTGTGGGCGTTGCCATCGAGGCAGCCGCTCCGGCAGATCCGACTTGGGCGCCGCTCCAGTTCGAAATCGAGACGGTCATCAACATGAATCAAGTCGCTGGTGGAGGCAATGGATTCTTCAAGCCGGACGACGGCATGCCTGGGATCCCTTCCCAAAAGAATGGCATCGCAGGCGAGATCGTCACCTACCTGGACCTGCCCGCCGGGCTCGTCACGATGGGCGTCAACAGCGATGATGGCTTCCGCACGAAGAGCGGTCTGCCGTGGGACGCGTTCAAAGCCGTTCAACTGGGCGAGTTCGAAGGGGGCCGTGGGGCGGCTGACACCCTCTTCTCCTTCGTGGTGCCCGAGGCCGGCGTCTACCCCTTCCGAACCGTGTACGAACAGGGCGGCGGCGATGCGAACATCGAATGGTTCACAGTGAATCCTGATGGCACCAAAGTGCTCGTGAACGACACCGCCAATGGCGGCATTCCGGCCTATCGCGCCTCGCTGACTCCGGTCGCGCCGTATGTGCGCTCCGTCAGCCCGGCGCCCTCCGTGAGACAGCTGGATGCCGTGAGCAGTTCGATCACGCTGAGCCTTGTCGATGGAACCACCGATAACGTGGATGACGCGTCGATTGCGTTGAAGTTGGATGGAGCCGACATAACGACGACCAAGGATCGCGTCGGCAACGCCGTGACGGTTACCTACGCGCCCGCTGGCTTGAGGCTTCCGTCCGAGCCGCACTCAGCCTCCCTATCCTTCAAGACCACGGGAGGAGTCGTGAACAACATTCAATGGAATTTCCGCAACCTCAAGAATCTGGTCCTGCCCGCGCCGAAGATCCTCGAAACCTTCGACGACTATCCGGAGGATTCCCAGCCCCCCGGATGGACCGCGTGGAACTTCACCGCGCACAACTCGGATGGGCGCGATATCACGAACCAAAAGTCCGAGAGCTATGAGGACTGGGTGCTCGTCGATGTTTCGCACATCACGAACATCGATGGAAGCAGTCCCTATCGCATCTCGAAGGGCCAGTTCATCGAGATCGATGGGAACACCGTCGAGCTTCAGAACGGTAATCCTCCGGGCGGCACATGGCCCGACTGGCTCATGTCCGGCAACGTGCTCTACGCGGAGTCCGACAGCCGCGGCAACACCGACAGCCGGGGCGGCCCCAACAAGGGACAGACACAGTTCATCACGACCGCGCCCTACGACCTCTCAGCGTTCAAGGACGTCGTGATCTCGTTCAGCAACATCTATGAACAGAACCAGGACAGCCTCGGCTCCGTTGAGTATTCAGTGGATGGGGGCGTGAGCTGGCTGCCCGTGATGTATTTCCTCGAAGACGCTGACATCAAGCTTCACGCGGATGGCACTGTGGACGCGGTCCGCACCTTCAAGGACGCGAATGGCGACACCTCCAGCTGGGTCGACAACGGCGTGCCCAAAGGCGGCAACTATGGAGACGGCATCGGCGCTCCGATCACCGACGCCCTCGGGCCCTACGTGGTGCCTCGCATCAACGATGGCGACGTCGAAGGCAAGCGCGTCGAAGTGGCGCGTCTCGATCAGGCGGCGGGCAAGGCGGACGTTCGTCTCCGTCTCGCCTCGCTGGGCACGGACAGCTGGTACTTCGCCATCGACAACCTGGCCTTCTATGACATCCCGACCGGGGCCGAACCCGCCCTGCATATTGGAAGGAACGGGGATTCAATCGTGATCACCTTCGAGGGCGCCCTGCAAGAGGCCTCGCTCGTGGGCGGGCCCTACACCCCTCTGGTTGGCAACAGCCCGCTGACTCTCAATAAGCCCGATGGAACCAAGTTCTATCGCGCGATACGATAACAGTGATAGCAGTGTAGTCGGATAAGGGTAACGCATCGAGATTCCCCCCTTGGGCGGCGACGGGCCGACTCAAGGGGGGAATTCTTTTCTTCGGGGGACGGTTCATTGCGGGGGTCAGGCTCCCGCGTGCTTGCGTGACCCTGGCTAGTGACGCGCCGGGCTACACGCAAACTCCAAACGCTTTCTCCGGATTCACTCCCAGCTCCTTGATCGCCTTCGCGACAAGCTCGGGCTTGACGGCGCCCTGGCGGCTGAGCTCGAACAGGGTCGCGACCACGGCGATCTCGGCGTCGACCTCGAAGAATCGCCGCAGATTCTGCCGGGTCTCGCTGCGTCCGAATCCATCGGTTCCCAGCGTGAAGAGCCGCCCCGGAGTCCAGGGCGCGATTTGGTCGGCAACGATCTTCATCTGGTCGGACACCGCAACAAACGCGCCGGTCTCGCCTTGGAGCGTGGCCTCGATGTGGGACTTCCTCTGCTTTTCCGTTGGATGAAGCATGTTCCACCGCTGGCAGGCGAGGGCGTCGGTGCGGACCTGCTTGTAGCTCGTCACGCTCCACACGTCGGCGGAAACGCCGTATCGCTCGCCGAGGATGGATTGCGCCCTGAGCGCCGATCCCATGATGGCGCCGCTGCTGAAGAGATGCGCGCGATGCTTGCAGCCTTCCGGGCCCTTCTTGAATTTGTAAAGCCCCTTCAGAATGCCGTCCTGAACGCCCTCCGGCATCGGCGGCATGGGCATGTTCTCGTTGTGGAGGGTGATGTAGTAGAAGATATCCTCGCCGTCCTGATACATGCGTCGGAGGCCGTCCGCGATGATCACCGCGATCTCGTACGCGAACGCCGGATCATAGGACATGAGGTTCGGAACCGTGCTGGCGATGAGCTGCGTGTGGCCGTCCTGGTGCTGCAAGCCCTCGCCGTTGAGAGTCGTGCGTCCCGCCGTCGCGCCCAGGAGGAATCCCTTGGTGCGGCTGTCGCCGGCAAGCCACATCTGGTCGCCCACTCGCTGGAACCCGAACATCGAGTAGTAGATGAAGAAGGGGATCGTGGGCACGCCCAGGTTCGCGTAGGCTGTGCCGGCCGCGACGAATGACGCCATGGAGCCGGCCTCGGTGATGCCTTCCTCGAGGATCTGCCCGTCCTTCGCCTCGTGATAATAGTTGAGCGTTTCCTTGTCCACGGGCTCGTAGAGCTGACCTTTGGAGGAATAGATGCCGTAGCGGCTGAACATCGACTCCATGCCGAAGGTGCGCGCCTCGTCCGGGATGATGGGGACAACGTAACGGCCGATCTTGGGGTTGTCGAGCAGCCGCTTGAGCAGGTCGACGAAGGCCATCGTGGTGGAGGCCTCGCGGGCGCCGCTGCCCTTGATGGCGTCGCGGCCAAAGTCGGCGATCTTGGGAATCTCGAGACGGGGCTGAACGGCTTTGCGCGCGGGGAGGAATCCGCCGAGCGCCTTGCGGCGATCGAGGAGATACTTCACCTCGGGACTCCCCGCGGGAGGACGGTAGAACGGGAGCTCCGCGATGTCCTCATCGCTGATCGGAATGTCGAAGCGACGCCGGAACTCGCGCAGCTCCTTTTCGTTCATTTTTTTCTGCTGATGCGAGATGTTGCGTCCCTCTCCCGCCTCGCCCAGGCCGTAGCCCTTGATGGTGTGGGCCAGAATCACGGTGGGTTGGCTCTTGTGGTTCACGGCCGCGTTATAGGCGGCGTACACCTTCTTCGGATCGTGCCCGCCGCGGATCATTTTGCGGAGCTGGTCATCCGTGAGGTGGTTCACCAGCCCCTTTAGCTCGGGATACTTTCCGAAGAAATGCTTGCGGATATAGCTGCCCGGGCTGACGGAGTATTTTTGAAAATCGCCGTCGACGCACTCCTCCAGCCTGCGCAGGAGCAGTCCGCGCTTGTCCGCGGCGAAGAGGGGATCCCAGTCGCCTCCCCAGATCAGCTTGATGACGTTCCATCCAGCCCCCCGGAACACGCCCTCCAACTCCTGGATGATCTTGCTGTTGCCTCGGACCGGGCCGTCGAGGCGCTGCAAGTTGCAGTTCACCACCCAGACCAGATTGTCCAGGTTCTCGCGGGCCGCCATGGCGAGGCACCCCAGCGTCTCCGGTTCGTCGCTCTCGCCATCGCCCACAAAGCACCAGACCTTCGGGTCCCTGGGTGTTTCCATCAGCCCGCGAGCCTTCGCGTAGCGAAGGAAACGCGCATGGTAGATCGAATTGATCGGACCCAGGCCCATGGAGACGGTCGGGAACTGCCAGTACTCTGGCATCAGGTAGGGGTGCGGATACGAAGAAAGCCCGCCGCCTTCAGCCAGCTCCCGGCGGAAGTTTCCGAGATCCCGCGTCTGAAGGCGACCCTCGAGGAAGCTGCGCGCGTAGTTGCCGGGGGTGGTGTGACCTTGGAAGTAGACCAGGTCCGCGGCGCCGCAATCGCCTCCGTGAAAGAAATGGTTGAACCCAACCTCGTACAGGGTGGCGATAGACGCGTAGCTCGAAATATGCCCGCCCAAACCATCCGAGATCTTGTTCCCGTGAACCACCATCGCCATCGCGTTCCAGCGGATGTAGCTCTTGATCTTCGCTTCCAGCTGTCGGTTGCCGGGGAACTCCGGCTCATCCTCGGTCGCGATCGTGTTGATGTAGGGCGTGTTGACCGTCGGCGACACCTTGATCCCGGAGGATCGCAGCCGATGGATCAGTCCATCCAGAAAGCCCGGGATCTGCTCCGCCCCCTTGGTTCTCAGCGTCACTTCAAGGACGTTCTCCAGCGAGTTGAACCACTGACGGGTTTCTTCCGAGTCCGCGCCGGTGTTGCGAGCGGAGGACTTTCGAGCAGAAGTTGGCAACGGATTTACAGATTTCACTTTTTCAGTCACGCGACGGCATGATAGAGCGCCTCGGATGCTTGCCAAGGGTTATGAACGGCGGGCCTGAAATAAACCGATCTCAATCAAAAGGTTCTTCTGATGTCAACGTTGAGCAACCCTTCTGGAACAGCCCCGGATCTGGATTCCTGAGTCGACAAGAATCCCATGAGCGCGTTCGAACCTCTTGTGTTGGAGATGGAGCGACCCCGGTTGGAGGAGACTCTGGCGTTGGAGGAAGCGCTGCTGGAGGCCTGCGACGCGGGAGAAGTTCCGGCGGTGCTGGGCTTTTGGGAGCCGCGATCCCTGGCGGTGGTTGTGGGGTACGCCAACTCAGCGAAGCGGGAGGCCAACCTGGAGGCGTGCGACGCCGATGGAGTACCCGTCCTGCGTCGTTGCTCCGGCGGGGGAACCGTGCTTCAGATGCCAGGGGTGCTGAACTACACCCTGGTCGGGCCCATTCCGGAATCGGGCGACCTCAGCACTCTCTCCGGGACGAACGTCTGGATGATGCGTCGACTCGCCCACGCGCTGGAGCGACTGCCCGGGCTGGGCGGCAGAGTGTCGACTCGCGGGATTACGGACATTTGCCTGGACGATCGGAAATGCGTTGGCAACGCGCAGCGGCGAAAGCGCGCGGCGCTTCTCTTCCACGGCAGCGTGCTTCTCAGCGCGCCTCTTCCGATGATGGAATCCTATCTCGCGTTTCCGTCCCAGAGCCCGGATTACCGCGCTCATCGGTCTCACACCGAGTTCTGCGTGAATCTCGGGATCGCGAGCGACCTCGCGCGAGCGGCGCTTGTCGAGTCTTGGGGAGGCCGTGCGGGCGAGGTCCCTTTGCCCCTCGTGCGGATGCGGCGACTCATGGACGAGCGCTACGGCCGACAAGAATGGCATCGTAGAACGTGACGTTCGCGACGCTTCAAGCGGCCTCGGGCATCGGACAGTCCATTCCAGTCAGGAAGGGTTCGGTCGGAAGCTCGACTTCCTCTAGCGCGCTGTCGATCCGTTGGATGGCCGCGTCCAGGATCGGGGATTCATCCACGTTCCAGAACAGCTCGCGAAGCCGCGCTGTTTCCACCTGGAGCGGGACCCTGGGCCACGATGCGAGCGGGCGCTGACGTGGGGTGTTGGAAGTCGTCGCGGACCAGCGTCCGCGGGGATGGGAGTTCATCGGATTCATAAGCCGGGTTGGGTGTGCGCGTTGATGTGTATTCTTGTTAACACACCCCAGCTCATATCACGCTACGCGGCGCCGCGGGAATACGACTTTTGGCGTAGGCGCGCCGGGCCATTATCCGAACGCTTTCCGCAGAACCTTCAGGCTCTTCGGCACGCCTGTGGCCGCCGGCTCCTTGCCTTCGAACTCCAGCGACACATATCCACCGTATCCCGCCTTCGAAAGAATCGAGGCGATGCGCGCGTAGTCCAGGTCGAGGGTGTACCACTCCCCTCCGCCGAAATAGGTTTTCGCCTGGACGAACAGCGTTCGCGGCGCGATCTGCTCGAGCTTGGGATACGGATCCTCCAGAAAGTTTCCCGTGTCCATCAGCGCGCCCAGCCATGGGCTAGGGACGGCGTTGAGAATGCGAAGCAGTCCCTCGGGAGTCCGGGTGAGTCCCCAGTGATTCTCCAGCGCGAGGATCACCCCGCACTCCGCCGCCTTGGGCAGGCATTGTTGAATGCAATCAATGCACCAGCGAAACCCATCGTCCTCCGTGTAGCCCGGCAGCACCGGCTCGAGCCCGCGCGCCTTCATCAGATCGTCGAACGAGGCGATTGTGTTCCATCTTCCCGAGTTGAGCCGGATGCATGGGATTCCCATCTGATACGCGAGCTCGATGCACTTCAAGGTATGATCGACGGCTTTCTGCCGTTCGATGGGATTCGGATCGACGAAGTCTTGGTGGATGGAGAGGCAGATCAGGTCGATGCCGCGCGTGAAGGCGTGGCGCTTCAGTTTCTGGAGATAGCCGCGCTCCTCGTTGTCCATCTGGCGATGGAGCACGTCCACGCCTTGGAAACCGAGCTCCGCGGCCTGGTCGATGACGGTTTCGATGGGAACGCGCGCGGTCTTGAAATGCCAGTAGGAGTAAGTCGAAAGCCCAAGGCGAACGCGCGGACCAGCGGGCGAGTCGGCGCGAGCGGCCCCGGCGGGAGCGGTTGGAAGCAGGGTCGCGGCGGCGGCGGCGGTGGCTGTTGTCAGGAATCCGCGGCGGCTCCACTCAGCGGGCGAGACGTGTTCGATGGAAGGCATGCGCGAACGCTGCGCGGGGAGGACGAGCCCGTCAAGCGCTTCGCTGACCGGATGAAAACGATCACGCTCCCCGCGGACTCGAAACGCGATAGAAACGGCTTCCGACCTCGGCGGGCGCTGGACGGCCGTTCTGGCCGTGGTCGACCCGTTTCGTCACCCCTCCCGCCGCGCTGCTGAACGCCTCGACGAGTTGCCAGTTCGTCGGATCGATCGCGTCGGTGGATTCAATGATCCAGTTGCCGGGAGCCGTTTCCACCTCGAGAGCGATGCCCTCCGGGCCGGCGGATATAGACTTGAAGACCGGGGGCAGACTCACGGTGTCATGAAACGCGGCGAGGTAGAGAGGATCCGGGTCATAGGTGGTGGAATCGAAAACCCGGTCCGGGTCGAAGGGGCCGGCATCGGGGATGGCGTCCGATGAACCATCAAATACCACGCGTCCGAACGCCACCGTCACGCCCGGGCGGATCGTCTCGCCGGGCCCCGCGATCCGGTCGGCCTGAGTCAGGTTGGCGATCTGGATGTGATCGACAATCGCGTCCTCGGACAGCCCCATCAACGAGAGGTCGAACACGTCCGCGAAGGCGCCCTCCACTCCCATCGTGAGATGGAATCCCGCGGGCGGGAAATAGTGCCAGTCGGTCCATCGAGCGGGCTGGCCGAGAGACCTCGCAATCGAATGCGCCCGAGCCATGACGCCCTCGACCGACGCCTTGCTGGAGGCCGATTCGAAGACGACGAAATCATTTCCGGGAAGATTGGGCAGGCCTCTTTGGTTGCTCCACCATACTTCGATCCCCTGTCGCATCGCCGTGCCGTTGTTCCCATCGGGCAGGTTGACGGCTTTCGGCCCGCTGCCTCCCAAGCCGACAATGTTCGCCAATCCCAAAGCCCCGTTGAATCCCGCGCTCGCTTCGGGGAACCCGAGGATGGTCCCGGTGGTGGTCCTTGGCAGGCCGGCGGAGAATTGCGCTTCGCCGAGCAGAGCTCCGTTGCCGAGGAGCACGCCCTGATCGGGCGTATTGCGTTGATCGAAGGCGTAGCCCGCGAATGTGAAGGTTTGCTGCGCGGAGCTTCTCGTGGGGACAAGGGGAAGGGCGAAGACCGCGAGCAGGATAACGGCGCTGGTTTTCATACTGAGTACTCCCAGGCTAGCAGGCGGCGAGTGGGTTGCAAGGGCTCGTGTTCGATCCGACGCCTCATTCTCGGTTGCAGTATCGAACAAAAACGAGCGTTCGTGGAGGCGCGGAAATAGAGACGCCGCATCGTCGCTCGAAGCGCTGGGAGAAGCGAGCGGGTCTTATGACCGAAAAGAAATCATCCGAACGAGCAAGTTCCTGAGCTTGATTCTCCGTCACGAGCCGAAGCGCGCGGGGCTGGTGGATCAGGTCCCGTCCGAGTTCATCGGGTTTCCGTCGTGATCGGGCGCCCGCCCCCGTTTTCGGCCTCGCTTCACCCCCGCCGAGGGGGGCCGATGAATTCCACGTGAACATAGACTCGTGTTACCTTGGGGGGCGCCTTAGCGTCTCAGGAATCCAGCGCGTTTTATGAATGCATCGAAGATCCGCCGGCCCGCTTCTCCCTCGCTTTTCAACGATCCGTTTTGCCTCGATCGGAGACAGTTTCTCTCCCGCTCAGCCATGGGATTCGGCATGCTCGGGCTTGCCGGACTGCTGGCCGGCGAAATGCCGTCGGCCGCCGAGACCGCCGCGCCACCCGCCGGCGCCTTCTTTCCTTCCAAGGTCAAGCGAGTGATCCATATCTTCGCCCAGGGCGCGCCCTCCCAGGTCGACACATGGGACCCCAAGCCCGCGCTGAGCCAGCACGCCGACCAGAGCCTCCCCGGCATGAACGGCGTCGCCATGCCCTCCCCTTTCAAATTCTCCAAGCACGGGAGGTCCGGCATCGAGGTGAGCGAAGTTTTCTCCCGGCTCGCCGAGCACGTGGACGAGATGGCGATCATCCGCTCCATGTACACCGACATCCCCGCGCACGACGTCGCGACGATGTTCATGAACACCGGATCGATCCGCAACATCAAGCCCAGCGTCGGCGCGTGGGTCCTCTACGGATTGGGCAGCGCGAACCAGAACATGCCCGGCTATGTTTCGTTGCGTCCCGGCGGAATGCCGCCCGGCGGCGTGCAGAATTGGGGGTCCTCCTTCCTCCCCGGGAACTTCCAGGCGACCAGCGTGAACACCAAGGCGGAGAGCGTCGAAGGGATGCTCCAGAACATACGCAATCCGTACCTCACCTCGCCGGAGCAGCGACGACAGCTGGACCTGGTTCAAAAGCTCAACGGACAGCAGACATCCGCCTCCCACGATCCCCAGCTCGAGGCGCGCATCGCGGCCTTCGAGATGGCTTATCGCATGCAGATCGAAGCCACGGACGCCTTTGACCTCTCCAAGGAATCGACCGCCACCCGACAACTCTATGGCTCGTCGACGCAGGGCAAGCAGCTTCTCCTCGCGCGCCGCCTGGTCGAGCGCGGTGTTCGCTTCGTCCAGGTTTGGGCGGGCGGATGGGACCATCACGAGGATATCGAGGGCAAGCTGCCCGAGTCCGCGCGCGAGATCGACCAACCCGCCGCGGCGCTGCTCACGGACCTCGCCCAGCGCGGGCTTCTCGAGAGCACGCTGGTGCTCTGGGGCGGCGAGTTCGGCCGAACCGTCACCAAGGATCGCAACGGCAACGATGATCCCGGGCGCGACCACAACAACAAGGGGTTCAGCGTGTGGTTGGCCGGCGGTGGCGTGAAGGGCGGGACGATCCACGGCGCCACCGACGAGTTCGGCGCGAAGGCGGTCCAGGACAAGGTTCACATCCACGATCTCCACGCTACCCTCCTCCATCTACTGGGCATGAACCACGAAAAGCTCACCTATCGGTACAACGGACGCGATTTCCGTCTCACCGACAATTTTGGCCATGTCGTGAAAGGAATCCTCGCATGAGCGCGCTGAAAACCTGGATGCCATGGGTCGGCGGAGCGCTGCTGGCGGGCCATGTCGCGGAAGTCACGGCGGCGAGCGCGAGCGATCTTGAGTTCTTTGAGAAACGGATCCGTCCCATCTTCGCGCAGCACTGCTATTCGTGCCACAGCGAGGCGGAGGGGAAGGTGAAGGGCGGATTGCAGCTCGATTGGAAGGGTGGATGGGAAAAGGGCGGGAAGACCGGTCCCGCGATTGTTCCGGGGAATGCGGAAGGCAGCCTTCTGATCAAGGCCGTGCGATACACGGACCCTGATCTGCAAATGCCGCCGAAGGGCGAGCGGTTGAGCGATGACGAGGTGAAGGCGCTGACGCAGTGGGTGTCCATTGGAGCTCCGGATCCGCGCGGCGCCCCTGCCGGCCCTGTCGCTGGGAAAGCCTCGAATCCCAAGGATCACTGGGCGTTCAAGCCGATCCAGCAACCGTCCGCGCCCGCGGTGAAGGAAAGCGGCTGGGTGGCGAATCCCATCGACGCGTTCGTTCTCGCGCGACTCGAGGAGAACGGGCTGCCGCACGCGAAGCCCGCGGATCGCCAAACGCTCATTCGCCGCGTGAGCTTCGACTTGATCGGGCTTCCTCCAACGCCCGAGGAAGTGGACGCGTTCGTCGCGGACCCCTCGCCCGACGCTTACGAGAAGCTGGTCGATAGCCTGCTCCGCAACCCGCATTACGGGGAGCGCTGGGGACGGCGCTGGCTCGATGTGGCGCGCTATTCGGACACGAAGGGGCAGATCAAGCGTCAGAAGGAAACCTCGGTGTATCCGTACGCGTGGACGTATCGCGATTATGTGCTGGAGGCGTTCAACCAGGACAAGCCCTACGACCAGTTTATCCGCGAGCAGCTCGCGGCGGATCGCCTTCCCCACGACAAGGAGAACAAGTCCCTCGCGGCCCTCGGATTCCTCACGCTGGGCGATCATTTCAATGGAAACGACAACGACATCATCAACGACCGCATTGATGTCGTGACGAAGGGGTTTCTCGGGCTGACGGTCACCTGCGCGCGCTGCCACGACCACCGCTTCGATCCCATTCCGCAGGCGGACTACTATTCGCTGCACGGCATTTTCGCGAGCTCGTACGAACCGTCGGCCAAGCCGCTGGTGGGAGTCACGGACACGGCAGGCGCCCCGTATCAGGCCTATCTGAGGGACAAGGCGGACCTGGAGGCCAAGATGCTCGAGACCAAGGCGTCGATGATCGGCTCCGCGTTCGGCGATTACAAGAAGCTGGCCGGCGTTTACATCTTCGGCACCACGCTTCCCGAAAAGGAGGCCGACGCGTACGTCACGAAGAACGGCGGCGATCCTGAGGTTCTGAAGAACTGGCAGCGGCTCGTGCGTTTCGGCGCGAGACGGGAGAATGGAATCTTCCGCTTCTGGGGGGCGATGCAGCGCGTGCCTCCCGCCCGGTTCGCTGATCAGGCGCGTCGCGTGCTGGCGAACCTGGGCGCGGCTCAGCAGCTGCCGCAGGCGGTCCATGACACTTTCCGCGGTCAGGCGCCGCGCACGCTGGGCGAGCTGGCGGCTTTATATGGACAACTGTTCGCGCGTCCAGAGGCGGCCTGGCAATCGCAAGTGACCACGGTGCTGGGCGAGGCGGCCTTCAACTTTGTTCCCAACCGGCAGCGGATGAAGTATGGCGTTCTCAAGGAGCAGTTCGATCGTCTCGATCTCACCCACGAAGGGGCGCCGGCTCACGCGATGGCGCTCTACGACGTTCCGTCGCCGAAGGACTCGACGATTCTCATCCGGGGCGAAGCCGCGAACCACGGCGACACGGTGCCCCGGCGTTTCCTGGAGATTCTCTCTCCCGGAACGCGTCCCGCGTTTCAGCAAGGCAGCGGCCGACTGCAGCTCGCCCAGGCCATCGCGAGCCCACGCTGCCCCTTGACGGCGCGGGTGCTGGTCAATCGAGTCTGGCAGGGCCACTTTGGCGAGGGGTTCGTTTCCACGCCCGACGATCTGGGCAATCAGTCGCTCCCCCCAACGCATCCAGAGCTCCTCGATTGGCTCTCCGCGCGGTTCATGCAGGACGGATGGTCGATCAAGAAACTTCACCGACTGATCCTTCTTTCCAATACCTATCGGCAGAGCAGCGAGCCCGCCGCGGGCGTTGGCTCCAAGGATCCCGCCAACCGGTGGCTGACCCGCTTCAGCATCCGTCGCCTGGAGTTCGAGCCCCTGCGCGACTCGATTTTGTTCGCGGGCGGAAAGCTGGATCTGACGATCGGCGGCAAGCCCGTGGACTTGAGCGAGGGCACGCGTCGCTCGGATCGCAAAGGGCTGGTGCGTCTTGAAAAGATGGGAGGCACAGCGAAGCTTTCGACCGCGGAGCGGCGCACCTTCTACGGCTTTGTGGATCGCGAGGATCTTTTGGAGGTGCTGAACACCTTCGATTTTGCGAATCCGTCCATCTGCAGCGGACGCCGCTACGAGACCACCGTGCCGCAGCAGGCGCTCTTCCTCATGAACAGTCCGCTGGTCGTGGAGCAGGCGCGGAATGTGACGGAGCGGCCGGAGTTCGTGGCGCTGAGCGGAGAGGACGAGCGGATTCGATTTCTGTACCGGCTGCTTTTCCAGCGTTCTCCCACAGCGGAGGAGACGCAGGCGGGCCGATCCTTCCTCGCCCAGTGGATGCCGGCGAACGACACGACCGCCAGCCCGTCGGCGCCCGTGGCGGGCCAGTTCAAGAAGCGACCTGGCAATCGACAGCCTGCCGCCGCGCCGCAACACAAGCCCCTGCCCAAATGGGCCGAATACACCCACGCCCTGATGATGACCACCGAGATGGCCTTTGTGCGCTAGTTCGCAAAGCCTGTCCCCGAGAGGCGCTATTGTTTGGCGCCTGCCTTTTCGAGCGGGTTGCGGATCCCGCACTGCCACGACTCCTGAGGGGAAGTCGACGCTTTCGAGTTCGATGGCTTTGCGATGCGGAGTGAGGCGGCGGGAGCGGGGGATACGGTTTCACGGATACCAGGCCCCGACCTCGCCGCCACGAACGCCGATCAAAGCGACGGATTTGATCAGCTTACCAAAGGAGGAGCGAAGCCTTCGCGGTAGTTGCGCGACAGGATCTCCTTGTTTGCGGCCTCGTGATTGGAGAAACGGAAGTTGGCCGCGTCCCAGCGCAACTCCTGCCCGGGGAACCGCGTCGCCTTCACCGCGAGCAACGCCGGCTCGGTGATCCGCCAGCCGATCTGCAGCGGCGTCCATAGCGGCTTCTTCGCGCCAAAGCAGTTGTCCGCCCAATCCTTCCAGTGGTTGCGCGGTTGAACGCTGGGCAGCGGCTCGCTCTCCGCGACTTTGCCTTTGCGGAAGATGGTGATCTTGCCGTCCGCTTGGAGGAGGAGGGTTCCCTCCTCGCAAACCACCATGGTGTGATTGGCGCCCACCAGGGTCGGAGGCAGCCCCAGCGCCGCGAAAGAGGGCATGAGGCTGCTGTCGTTGTAGTGAACGACGAATTTCTCGCGCGCAAATTTTCCGCCGCCCGCGTAGGTGATAATGCTCTGGTTGTGCGAGGTGTGCCCGGTCGTCGAGGGCTTGTGGGTGTGGGTCATGACGGCCTCCGGCGATGGAAGGTCGTAGGCGAAGTAGAGCAGATCCAGAAGGTGACATCCCCAATCGGCGAGCTGCCCGCCGCCGGTTTCCCAGAACGCGCGCCAACGGCGGGGCGCGAGATCCTCGCTGTAGGGCAGGTCCGTGGTCAGGGGCCCGCGCCACAGATTCCAGTCGAGATACTCAGGCACAGGCTGCGCGGGGGTGTAAGCGCTCCAGGCGTCGGTGAAATAGTGTCCGCGCTCCACGCCGCCCGTCCACACGTAGGCTTCCACCGGACGTCCCAGCTGGTTGCGCAGAAGGATCTCGACGGATTGCATGCGGCCGGTGTTGCACGCGCGCTGGTTGCCCATCTGGGTGACCAATTCCGGCGAGGCGTTCAATCCGTCGCGGATCATCTTGAGCTCCGAGAGCTGATGCACCAGCGGCTTCTGGGCGTAGATGTGCTTCTTGTGCTTGATCGCGGTCATCAGCGCCGGAGCGTGATGGAAGTCCGGCACGTCGACGATCGCGGCGTCGAATTGTTCCGCGCGATTCGCGAAGGCCTCACGATAATCCTTCAGGGTCCAGGCGTCGGGAAACTCCTTGGAAATCTTGTCCAGTTCGCGGCGGTCCACGTCGCAGAATCCGGCGAACTCGACCATCGGATGGCCCTTGAGGCCGCTGCGTTGAAGACCGCCGATGCCGCCGACCCCAATCTGGAAAATACGGAGTCGGCTGTTCTTGTTGATTTGCGCTCGAGCGGACCAGGAAAGCGCGGCGACGCTGGCGGTGAGCACCGCGCCGGACCTGAGGAACGTGCGGCGGGTGACGGGTGAAGACGGGGTGGGAGTCGATGTCGTTTTCATAGAGGCTTCCCGGGATAATGCACGGGGACATCAAGGGCTCAAGAAAAAGGATGCAAGCCGTGGAGTTGTCTCCGCGTGATTAGGATTGCGATCGCGAGGAGAAGGAGGGGCGGACGGGATCCGAGACGCTGGCGCCTTTTGTCGCTTGTCACTCGAACGCCCTACCTCATACGTTTCACCTCCTCATGGCGGCTTTTTTGCACGTTGTCCTCGCGATCACAGCACTGCAGAGCGTTCTGCTGGCGCTCTGGCAGCATGCGCTCGCGTTGCGTTTCGCCTTTCAGCAGGACACGCCTCCCCGGTCCCTCTCCCATGGCCCGGCGCCTTCGATCAGTGTTCTGAAGCCCCTCAAGGGACACGACCACGAAACCGCAAAGAACCTTGAGAGCTGGCTGGCCCAGGAGTATCCGGCCGGATTTGAAATCCTGTTCGGAGTCGCGAGCGCCGAGGATCCGGTGGGCGATGTCGTGCGCGAGGCGATGTCGAGGCATTCGCGAGCCTCGGCCCGGCTGATCCTCTGCCCTCCGAACGGAGCGGCGAATCCGAAGGTGTCGACTTTGACTCAACTGGAGGCCGTCTCGGCGCATGGCACGCTTGTGGTCTCGGACGCCGACGTTCGCGTGAGCCCGCACTGCCTCGCCCATCTCGCGAGGACGCTCGTCGAGCCCGGCGCGGGACTGGCCCACAGCATCTATCGTCTCCAGGCGCCCGGGGGTTGGGGCGGACGTATCGAGAGCGTTGGAGTGAACGCGGATTTTTGGCCGCAGGTGTTGCAAGCGCGCTCGTTCGGGATGCTCGACTTCGCCCTCGGCGCGGTGATGTGCCTGCGCCGCGAAACGCTCAAGGGCATCGGAGGATTTCAAGCCATCCAGGATCACCTCGCGGACGATTTCCAGCTCGGCAACCGGATCTCGCGCCGCGGGCTCCGCATCGAGCTCGCCCCCACACGCGTGGAATGCTGGGGCAGCGGAGGAAGCCTCGGGGAAACCTGGGCCCATATGCTCCGATGGACCCGCACGGTCCGCGCATGCAAGCCCGGCCCCTTCTTCCTCAGCATTCTCGGAAATCAAACGCTCTGGCCTTTGCTCTGGGCCGCAACGACGCGATCGGCCCTGTCCTGGAGCCTCATGGCGACCTGGATTGTCGCGCGGGTCCTCCTCGCTTCAGCGCGAATTCAGAAGCTGTCCGGGAGAAGCGACGCGCCCACTGACGCCTGGCTCGCTCCGGCGCACGACCTGGTCCAGGCGGCGCTCTGGCTGGCCGCTCACTTCGGTCGCACGGTGCGCTGGGCCGGGAAGGCGTACGCGGTGGGTGAAGGCGGGAAGATGACGCTGCTGCCCGGCGAGGCGTCGCGGAATTGGGAGCGCGCGCCCGGCTGATCAGCCTCCCGAAGCGGGAATGGAAGCCGGCCCCGGGGATCCCGAAACGGGCGAAACAGGCTTCTTATTCTGATCGCTCCAGTTCACCAGCATCGAGCCGCAAACGATCAGAACAATCCCCGCCCAGCGCGCGAACGACACCTGCTCGTTCAGATAGTATTTGGCGACGAGCGTGGTGAGGAGGAATCCGAGCGAGGTCAGCGGGAGCACCACGGTGACGTCTTTCAGCGACATCAGAACGAGGAACAACCCGAAGAAGATCGCTTCAAGACCAATGCCGCCCAGGATCCATGAGTTCGTCGCGCCTCGGACCACGAGCCGCGCGAGCTCGCCGGGCGCGTAGCTCAGGGGTTCGCCCACCTGCCTCAGCCCCTTGCTGAGCATCGCCAGCCCGATCGACTCCAGAACGAGAGCCACGGCAAGAATGGAAAGTGTTTTGAACATAGAGTCGTTTGTTAGCGCGCGAGATCGGCGTAACGGAGACGCTCGATCCCCAATTCATCCAGGAGGCGCCTCACGCGGGGGCTCCTCAACGCTTCGAATTCATGACGAAACTGATCGAGCGAAGGATGGCTGTAAATCTCTGAAACTCCAGGCGGAAGAAACGGCGCCAGACGCAGGAAGTAGTCTTCGTCCACCCGCGGATACTGAAGCAAGCCGAAGACCGCCTCGGTGTGGCGGACCCCGCGCGATCGCAGTCGACCCGTTGCCGCGCGGGACAGCAATCCGTAGATCAGCGCGTGGGCGCCGCGATAAACCCATCGGCCTTTCGCGATCCGCAGGTTCAAGCGGAGCGGATCCCTGACGAGACGAAACCCCGCGTCGGACCATCGCGCGCGCTCCTCGAGCAAAATGGAAAACACGGTCGGGTGAAGGTGGATATTCAAGTGGCCGTTCACGTGATCGAGCCGAAGTCCTGTCGCGTGAAACCGCTCCAGCTGAGCCCGAATCTCGGCGCGCAGCGGCTCCCGCAGGCGTCGGTTGAAAAAGTAACGAAGGCCCGCGACGGTCGGGCTTGCTGGAAGTTTGCCGGAGGGCTCCGCCAATCCGCTGGAGGCCGCCTGCGGGCTGGCGGCGTATCCATCGGCCAGCGTCAGATGCAGCCCCACGCCGAGCGTTGGGTGACGCCGGGCTAGCTCGACGGCCTCCTGCGCCGCAGGCCTGGTGACCATCAGGCTCGCCGTTGTGAGGATGCCGGAGACATGCGCCTCGACCACCGCCTGATTGATCGAGGACGAGGCGCCGAAGTCGTCCGCGTTCACGATGAGACCTCTGCGCGGCGATTGCCCGCCGGAGGGGAGAGGCGAACTGGCGCGAGAAGGGTGAGCGGTCTGAGGCATCAGGCCTGGAGCTGCTTGGCGGCTTTCCGCTGGGCGACGTAGCGCTTCACGAGTTCGTCTGTCGCCACGCCTCCCAGGATCACCGCGCCGATGATCGCGTATTCGATGTTCTTGGGCAGCGCGTCCACGAGCGTGATCATGGTGCGCAGAACCTGCATGAGGGCCGTTCCGAGAATAACGCCGAGGATCGTGCCCTGGCCGCCCCTCAGGCTGCATCCGCCGAGCACCGCGGCGGCGATGGCGTAGAGCTCGTAGAAGTTGCCGAAATCCGCCGGCTGCGCCGAGTTGACGTCGAGCACGAACAGCATGCCTCCGAACCCGGCCATCGCGGCGCAGATCACGTAGGCCATGATGATCATGCGATGGGTGTTGATCCCGCTGTACCGCGCCGCGTCCTCGTTCCGGCCGAGCGCCAGCAGGTAGCGTCCGTGGACGGTTTGGTTGAGAAGGATGGCCGCGAGGATCGCGACCCCGATCATGAGGATGAACGGCAGAGGAACGCCGAACCCTTCAATGCCCGGCGCCGAAATCTTTTCCGTGGCCAGCCAGCGCAGGGCCTTGAAGTCGTTGCCGAAGCCCATGGTTTGATCGCGCGTGATTCCGCGCGCCAAGCCGCGATAAATGAGGAGCCCGCACAGAGTGACCACGAAGGGCTGGATCCTCAGCTTCGTGACGAGAAGGCCGTGGGCCCATCCGATCCCGAGCGACACGCCGAAGACCGTCAGCAGCGCCAGACCCAGCGGAACCTTGAGAACGGTGAGCATCCAGGGGAGGCCGACGCCGACCAGGCACACCACGGATCCGATGGAGAGATCGATGCCGCTGGTGATGATGACGAAGGCGACCCCGACGCTCAGGATTCCGAAGAGGCCTGTGCGGCGGAGCAGATTCTCGATGTTGTACTTCGTGAGAAACTGGTCGCTCATCATCGCCGTGGCGACGCACACCACCAGCAGCAGGCAAAAAATCCCAATCACTTTCTTCATGATCCATTAATCGTTGTTGGCCAGCGCGGTCATCCGGTGGAAAGGGTTGGCGTTGCGGCCTGTCCCGTGGCGAGACGCATGATCGCCTCCTCGCTCAGCTCGGCGCGGGCGAGGACACCGCGAATCCGGCCCTCGTGCATGACGAGCGCCCGATCCGACAGTCCGAGCACCTCCTCCATTTCGCTGGAGGCGAAGAGAATGCCCACGCCCCGCGCGGCGAGCGACTCCATGATGCGGTAAATCTCCGCCTTGGCGCCGACGTCGATCCCGCGCGTGGGCTCATCCAGCAACAGGATCCGCGGCTCCAGGGCCAGCCATTTGCCCAGGGCCACCTTTTGCTGATTGCCCCCGGACAGGAACCCGACCTCCTGTTCGTCGCCGGGGGTCTTGATGTTCAGGTTCGCTATGCTTCGAGCGCTGAGCTCCTCTTCGTAGGCCTTGGGGAGGAATCCGCGACGCTGTCGCTGGCGCAGGCTGGCGAGACTGAGATTGGAGCGAACCGTCATCGCGAGAATCACGCCCTGCGCCTTTCGGTCCTCGGGGACGAGGGCAAGGCCGGCGTCGATGGCGTCCCGCGGGCACAGCGCGCGAACAGGTTTCCCTGAGATCAGGATCTCCCCCTCGATCGCGGGCTCAATTCCGAAAAGCGTCTGAAGCACCTCGGTGCGTCCTGCCCCGACCAGGCCGGCGATCCCGACGATCTCCCCGGCGCGTAGCTCGAAGTCCAAGGCCTCCCGCGGATAGGCGAAAGTCTTGAGGCCCCGCGCCTGGAGCAATGGAGGGTTCGACGCCGCCATGGCCCTGGACTCTTTCGTGGCGTCGGCTCTGCGGTAAAACTGGGACACATCGCGTCCAACCATCAATCGCACCAGGTTCTCGTGAGTGATCTGGCCGTCGCGGAGCTCGCCGGCGTTGGCTCCGTCGCGCAGCACCGAAACGCGGTGCGCGAGCTCGCGAACCTCCCCGAGCCGGTGCGAGATATACACGATGCTCACGCCGCGGCCGCTCAGGTCGCGGATGACATTCTTCAGCTGCTCGGCCTCGTGCTGCGTGAGGCTGGAGGTGGGCTCGTCCATGATGAGGACGCGCGCGTTCACCGACAGGGCCTTGGCGATCTCGACCATCTGCTGGCGTCCGATGCTGAGATCCGACACGAGCGTCTGAGGATCGACCTCGAGTCCGACGCGATCCAGCCACTGCCGGGCGTCGCGCGCGATGCGGTCATGATCGATGACCATGCCCCAGCGGCGCGGCTCGCGGCCCAGAAACAAATTGGCGCCCACGGTGAGGTTGTCCGCGAGGTTGAGCTCCTGATGGATCAGGGCGATCCCGTGGCTCAGCGCGGCCTCCACCGAGTCGACTCGAATCTCGACTCCATCGAGCAGAACGGTCCCGGCGTCGTAGGATTGCACGCCCGCGAGGATCTTCATGAGGGTGCTCTTGCCCGCGCCGTTTTCTCCGACGACCGCGAGCACCTCGCCGCGCGAAACCGTGAGGTTCACTTCGCGCAGCGCCTTGACGCCGGGGAACTGCTTGACGATGCCCCGGACCTCGAGGAGCGGGGCGGAGGTCGTCTCTGCGGGCGCTGCTGCCAGATCCAGGCTCATCCGCGGCCGATCAGCCCTTGTTATTGAGCTTCGCTTTCAGGTCCTTCCAGAACTCATCCACATTGTCCTTCCGGATCTGTCGCGCGGGGATGTCGATGAACTTGTTGGCGGGAACGATCGCGTTGTTTCCTTTGACCAGCTCATTCAGCAACTCGACCGATTTGTAGCCGTAGAGATAGGGGTTCTGCACCACGGTTCCAAACACCACCCCGCGCTGGATGCCGTCGAGCGTTTCATCCGCCTCGTCGAAGGCGATCAGCTTCACCTTCCCCAGTTTACCGGCGCGGTCGATCGCTTCGAGCAGGAGCGGCGGATTGTAGCCAAACAATCCCACCATTCCGGCGAGATCGCTGTAACGGGCAAGCGCGTCCTCCGCGTTGGCCTTGCCCTTGGCGCGGTCAAACTGGTCGGTCAGGGTGCCGAGGATGGTGAATCCATTTGCCGTGAGAACCTGGTCCGGCGGGTCGAAGCGCATGGGATCGACGGATCGGCCCAGCATCGCGTCGATGACGCCCTGACGGCGACGACGGGCGTTGTCCTGCTCCATGCGTCCGATGAAGAGCATGACCTTCCCTCCTTGGGGCAGGGCCTCTTTCACGAGATCTCCGCACAGGCGCCCGGCGGTGTAATTGTCCATGCCGATGTAGAGGATCCGCTGGGAGTCGGGCGCGTCGGAGTCGTGGGTGACGAGCTTGGTGTGGGCAGCCGCCTTATTGAGGACCTCCGTCTGGTTGGCCGGGTCGATGGGGCTGATGGCGATGCCGTCCACGCCGCGGGTCACGAGATCCTCGATCATGGTCTTCTGGTCCTCGATGCCCTTGGGCATGTGAACGCTGACGTCGACGCCTAGCTTCTCGCCGGCGTGCCTCACCCCGGTTTCCGCGATCGTCCAGAAGGCCGCGACGCCGTTGCTGACGAAAGCCACCCGGGGTCGTTTGCCAGGTTTTGGCGCTTCGGAGTTCGAAGACGTGGAAGGCGAGGACGGCTTGTCAGGCTGGCATCCGGCAAGGAGGAGGATCGCCGAAGCCAGCGCGGAGAGCGAACGAGACGGGTGGTGGCGCATAGCGCGGCTGTTATGCGTGGAAATCAGTTGCGGGTCAACCCAGCAGGCGCCCGCGAAATGCGCTACACGCGCAAAACCAGGCCAACCCAGAGGAATGATGCTGCCCGCTCCCGCTCCACTCACTTTTTTTGCTTCGCGACTTTGATGATTGTCTCATTCCATTCGCGACACAGGATTGGATGTCGCGCCGCGCGCCGCTTCTTTTCCTGCTTGCCCACTTGCATCGTCGGGGCGATCTCTTGAGACTCCGAATTCGGCTATGGGCAAAGTGAGCGATTCGATTTCTCCGGAGCTGCGCGTTTGGATTGAGGCGCAGCGCATGTTCTTCGTGGCGACGGCGCCGACGAACGCCGAGGGCCATATCAACTGCTCGCCCAAGGGCGGCGACACCTTCCGCGTTCTGAACGAGCGCGAGGCGGCGTACCTCGACCTGACGGGCAGCGGCATCGAAACCGTGGCTCATCTTCAGGAGAACGGGCGCGTGGTCGTGATGTTCTGCGCGTTCTCCGGTCCTCCGAGGATTGTGAGGCTCCACGGAAAGGGCGATGTTGTGTATCCCACGGACGCCGACTTTGCCCGGCTGATCGGAAGCTTTCCGGAGCGACTGGGCGTGCGCGCGATTTTGCGGATTCGGCTCTCTCGCGTCGCCGACACGTGCGGGTTCGCGGTGCCCCGCTTCGATTATGTGGGAGAGCGCGACACGCTCGACAAATGGTGCGAGTCCAAGGGATCTGAAGCGCTCGCCGACTATCGCCGCGCCAAGAACGACCGCAGCATCGACGGCATCCCCGGCTACCGCGAGGATTGAGTCGTGAAGAACTTACCCTCCCAACCCCTCGAGCCCGGTCAGGTACGCGAGGACTAGCTCCGGGAGCTCGCTGCTGTAGCCGCCTTCCAGCACGCTGAACACCGGCACGCCGAGCCTCCGGAATTCCACGCCCAATCCGTGGTAGTCCTCGGCCTCCAGACTTCCTTGCGCCAGCGGATCCCGAACGTAGCCGTCGAATCCAGCCGACACTCCCACCACGTCCGGCTTGAACCGCCGCAGATCCGCCAGCGCCGTTTCCAGAACGCCTAAGTATTCCTTGCGGACGATCCCTGGACGCACGGGGTAGTTGAAGCAGTTGTCCCCGACGTCATCGAGCCCCGTTCCGGGATAGCAGGGCGACTGATGGACCGAGAAGAAGGCCGCGCCCCGGCGGCCGAGAAGGATGTCTTCGGTCCCATTGCCGTGGTGCACATCGAAGTCAAAAACGGCGACGCGCGACGCTCCGGTGGCGAGCGCTTCCAAAGCCGCGATCGCGATCGAGTTCAGGTAGCAGAATCCCATGGCGCCCCGGCGGGTGGCGTGATGACCGGGCTGACGCAAGAGGCTGAACGACGCGACGCCCTCGCGCGCCAGGTTGAGGCTGCGCAACGCCCCGCCCACCGAGCGGAGCGCGTGTTGATCGATGCCGGGATGCCACGGCGTGTCGTCGTCAAAGTCATCGCGGGATTCGCGCAAAGTTCGGATCCATGAGGCGTCGTGGGCTCGCTCGAGCTGTGCGTCGGAGACCTCCAGAGGCTGGGGCCATTGGACGGGCAGCGCCTGCTGGCCGCGAAGACGCGCGACGGTGTCTTCGATGCGCGCGGGGCGCTCCGGGTGTCCCGCCCGTTGATAGGCGGCGCAACGCGGGTCGGTGATGACGTGCATGGCGCGGAGCCTAGCAGGAAGCGCCGCGCGCGGAAACCCTTGGCTCTTCAGATTCAGTGGTTCCCATTTTGAAATGCGCCCCAGCCTCCGCCACCGTGGCAACACGGGGATGGGAAGGCAGAACCGCGACGGACGGGACGGGCAAGTTTTCCCAACTTCTCGCTTCAACCCCGGGCGAGCGTCGCGATAGGGTGCGGGATGCTTGTGGTGCATGTTCACGTTCGGGTGAAGCCTGAATGCGCGGAGGCGTTTCAAGCGGCGACGCTCAAGAATGCCGAGGCCAGCCTCAAAGAGCCGGGGATCGCTCGGTTCGACGTCGTTCGCCATGCGGAGGATCCGAATCGTTTTGTGCTCGTCGAAGCGTATCGCACCTCCGAGGCGCCCGCCGCGCACAAGGAAACAGCCCACTACCTTCAGTGGAAGGAAGCGGTGGCCCCCATGATGGCCGAGCCGCGCAGCTCCGAGAAATATGTCAATCTCCATCCCAGCGACCCTCACTGGTGAGAAGCTGCTGAGCTTCGAATTCGCCACGGCGGGCCGAATCTTTTTCGGCGGTGGCGTTATCAAGGAGGCGGGCCCGCTCGCGCGGCAGCTCGGATCGCGCGCCCTGGTGGTCACCGGCAAGGACGCCCGCCGGAGCGCTATTCTCGATCCCATTCTCGCCGCTTCGCACATCGACGTTCGGCGCTTCGCGCTCCAGGGCGAGCCGACCGTTCCAGAGGTCGTCGAGGCCGCGCTTCAGGCGAAGGAGAGCCTCTGCGATGTGGTGATTGGCTTCGGCGGGGGCAGCGCGATGGACGGCGCCAAGGCGGTGGCGGCCCTGATGGCCAATTCCGGGGATCCGATGGACTATCTCGAGGTGATCGGACGCGGCCAGCCTCTGACGCATCCTTCCGCGCCCTGCATCACGATTCCCACGACCGCCGGCACCGGCGCCGAGGTGACGCGCAACGCCGTCCTGGCCGCGCCGACGCATGAGGTGAAGGTGAGCCTGCGGAGTCCCTGGATGCTGCCGCGCGCCGCGATCGTGGATCCGCACCTGACGCACGACCTGCCCCAGAGCCTCACCGCGACCATAGGCTTGGACGCGCTCACGCAGCTCATCGAGCCGTACGTGTGCAATCGGGCGAATCCGATGACGGACGGATTTTGTTTGGATGGCTTGCGCCGTGTCGCTCGATCGTTGGAGAAGGCGTGCTCGCATCCGAACGACGCCGCGGCTCGCGAGGACATGGCGCTGGCGAGCCTGCTGAGCGGCTTGGCGCTGGCGAACGCCGGGCTGGGAGGCGTGCATGGATTTGCCGGCCCGATCGGAGGCGCGTTCAAGGCGCCTCACGGCGCTGTTTGCGCCGCGCTGCTGCCGACGGTGATGGAGGCGAACATCCAGGCGCTGCGGCTGCGTTTTCCGAACAGCGTCAGCCTCGCCCGCTTCCGCTACATTTCGCGTCTGCTGCTGGGCAAGGAGGAGGTCAGCGCCGACGCCTCCGTCGCCTGGGTGCGCGAGCTCACGCACAAGCTCGATCTCCCCCGATTGCGGGATTTTGGCGTCCGCCACGAGCACTTTTCGGCGCTGATCGAGAAGGCCGCGCAGTCAAGCAGCATGAAAGCCAATCCGGTCGTTCTGACCATGGCGGAGTTGAAGGGCATTCTCGACCGCGCCTGGTGAGGCGTCGGCGTCGAAGGATCAGGATCCGGTTTTCCCGGCCTGAGTTCGCGTGGGCGCGGGCTTGGGAGGGGTGAATTGAAACGGCAGCGTGTCGGGGAGAACGAAGGCCTCGGTGGTGAACTTGAAAGGCGCGGGACCGTCGGTGGTGAACGTGAGCTCGACAAAAAAAGCGCGCCAGCCCTGGGGCGGTTTTTCAACCCGGGCCAGGTAGCTGCCGTCCGGCTCCGGCTTCAACGCGGTGTCGCTCCATACAGGCCCAAGCGACTCGATCCGGAAGTCCCGCGCTTTTTCGTTTGTGGCCTGCCAGATCCGCACATCGCTGGGCGCGGTCTTGGCGTTCACCCGAACCGCGCCATCCGCTTCCATCTTCCACTGGAACTCCGGCAAGGGCGCCTTCTTCAGCGTCGCGTTGTAGCACGCGAGGATGCTCATCCAGGAGTCCATTCCGTTGAGGCTGTGGTTGGCGTTGGGAACGATGCGGAGGTATTTCGGGCCCGAGAGATCCTTGAAGTAGTGGCGGGCGGAATCGGTGGGGAAGAACTGGTCGCCTGAAGCCGTGATGACGAACTTGGGCAGGGTGAGACGGTCGCGATACTCATAGGGATCCTCGATGCGCGCCAGCTCCTTGAACTCAGGCGTGCCGGCCCAGTCCATCAGGTGGCGGTTGGTGTAGCTGCCGACGGCCGGGGCGAAAAACCCGTAGACGCCGTAGTGGTGCTGGAGGGAGGCGCCAAGGTTCAGGGTGTCGATCACTGCGGGAGCGATGCCGATGACGCGGTCGTCCACGGCCGCTGTGGTCCACGTGGTCCAGCCGCGCTTGGACGCGCCCATCACGAAGAATTGATCCACCCGCGCGCTTCCGCCGGCCGGACTGGCCAGAATGGCGGTGATTGTGTCCATCGCGCGCACCGTGGCCTTGGTCATGGGCAGCCGCGCCGGCCATCGCTCATCGCCGGTTTTTAGAAACTGCTCCCAGCTGTAGGCGATCAGGTCGTCCTCCTTCACCCGGTTGGTCGTGCCCGCGAACACCAGCGGTTGGTTCGGGATGCCTGAGAGATCGGCGACGACGGATGCGGTGGCCTTCGCGATCATGATGCTCACGGTGTTCGCCTTGGTGGGGGCCTTCCGGGCGCGGTCGCCGCCGCTGACGACCAGCAGCGCCGCTCTTTGCGCCGCGCTGTCTGGCTTCACAATGGTCAGCCAGTGCTTCCAGAGAGGATGATTCACCTCGTTTGTGGTGAGCCAGGCCTGGGAGGTCAGCTCGACGATGAAGGTGGTGACCCCCTCTCCATGAATGGTCTCGACGACGCGGTGCTGGAAGTTCGTGTCGGGCAGAGCCACATATCGATCCAGGGCAGTCCGGGGTCCGATGGCGACGCGCGAGGCCAGGGGCGCGGCCGTCGCAAGGCGCACGGAGCCGACCGCGAGCGTCAGGCAAACGACCGCACGGAAGAGAGATGTCCAGAAGGCGCGGCGCTTTTCAGTGAAGGTCATTCCTTGTTCTAGCCGCTGTCCCATTTCGAAACAAGGGCGTCATTCCGTCTTCCTTCTCGTTTCTTGTGTTCCCGGGAACTTGGGATAGGTTAAAATCCATCAGCGCCCGGATGATTCGTTCCTGATGCCCCTGATTCTGAACATACGCCCATGAGGCGGAGTATTTACCTATGCAAACCGAAAGCGTCTCCCAACCGGGAAGAGCCAACGCGAGCGGGGCCGCCGCTTTCGCCAAGCGCGCCTCGTTCCATCTTTGTTTTTGGATCCTGACGGCGCTGGCGACGCAGGGCGCGAGCCCTTTTGCGCCGAGCTTGACCACTTTGCCGCCCTTGCAGGGCGGGTCGGTGGCCGTGGGGGACTTCGACCATGATGGGTTGATGGATATCGCTCTCTGCGGATTGAACCAGCCCATTCCCAACCAAACCCAGTCTGCCCAATGCGCGGTCTGGCGCAATACCGGCGCCGGATTCGTCAAGGTGTTTGAGGCGTTCCCGCAGGTCGGAGACGCGTCGTTGGCGTGGGTGGATGTGAACAACGACGGGTGGCTGGACTTGGTGATCTCAGGCCTGACGGGCGAGGCCGCCTTGGTCGGTGAGGTCTGGACCTACGACGGCGCCTCGTTCTCCAAGTATTCTACGCTCGAATTCAATCTGCGCGGCGGCCCGTTCACCGCGGTGGGCAACGTCTGTTCCGGGGACTTCAACAACGACGGCCTGATCGATCTCCTCCTGGTCGCCAATTACGACGCGTTCCAGTTTTCCTATCTCTTCCAGAACACAGGAACCGGATTCACGCACCTCGAGAGCGGCATCGAAGTGCTCTATTACGGCGGCGCGACCGTCGCGGACTTCGACAACGATGGACGTCTTGATTTCGCCGTGAATGGAGTCGCCAAGCTCGATACCGCGGACGTCCCGAGGACCACGGTGGTTTTCAATCGCGAGTCGGGCTTGTCGCCCATCAATCTGGCGCCTTCATCTTGGGATGGGGCGATGGCCTCCATCGATTACAACGGGGATGGACGGGAGGATCTTCTTCTCGCCGGGTCATTCTCCAATCCCTACCTGCTTGCGCCGGGCGCGGCGCTCTGGCTCAACACTCCGGACGGGTTTCAGCAAGCTCCGATCAACTTGCCTAGTTTCTCCTCGGGCATGCTTGCGGTGGTCGATTTCGACAATGATGGACGCTCCGACATTCTTGTCTGTGGACACCCTTCGGCCGGCTCAGACGGCGTGCGCGCCGAGGCGCTTCGAGCCGGGGCGGATGGACAGTACGAGACGGTATGGAGCTCGAGTGTCGGCAATGGGTCGGTGGGGATCGCATGGATCGACGTGGACGGAGACGGTCGACTGGACTTCATCCACACCGGGAACAATTTCAACAAGAATGGGGCGCGCCCGACCACGATCTGGAAAAACGTGGAGAGCCCCGTCAACACGCGCCCCACAGCTCCCGCGGGCCTGGACGTCGTCGAGGAGAACGGCTACCTGCGGCTGAGCTGGGACTCGGCGTCCGACGCTGAGACGCCCTCCGCTGGGCTCTCCTACAATGTGCGAATCGGCTCGGAGCCCGGGAAGGGAGACATTGTGAGCCCCATGGCCGGCCTCGATGGCGTCCGTCGCGTGCTGGATGTGGGGAACGCCCGGTTTCGACATTTCTTCCTGATCCAGAAGCCCGCCAGCCCCACGCTGTACTGGTCGGTGCAGGCGATTGACGGCGGGCTGCTCGGAGGTCCCTTCGCCCCTGAGAAAGCCTATGGCAAGAACGCCGCGCCTCGGTTCGTGAGCTTCGAGATTCAGGAGAACGGAACGTTCGCGATGCGTTTTGAGAGCCGCCCGGGGGAGAAGTACCAGATCGAGGCGACAACCCATTTCGAGTTCGACGACTCGGGCACGCCAACGCCTTGGGAGATCGTGGGAATCCCGACGGAGACATCGCCAGGCGTCTACGCCTTCGCCGAGAAGTTCCAGACCGACGCCCCCAGCCGCTTCTTTCGGGTGGTGAAGGGCCAATAAGGCCCCGCCACGATCGGGGTGCGCGGCTTTTCGCGTGCTAGACTAGAGATTGAACGTCCGTTCGGGAACGTGAATGGTGTCGAAGGGCTTCAGGTAAAAGACATCGGTCGTCTTGCCGCTCATGACGCGCCGCATGTCGACCTTGAAGATCTTCTGCTTCCCGTTCTCCACCCTGAAGACCGTCACCCCCGACATCTTCGCCTTGTTGTGGTCGAATCCCCCCGCCTCCATGATGCCTTGCATCAGCGTCAGCGGGCGGTCCATCGCAATGCGACCCGGCCGCAGCACCGCCCCGGACAGGTAGACACAGGAGGTGACGGAGATGATCGAGACCGTGATTTCTTCGCCCTTGAGGAGCTTCTCGTATTGGCGCATCAGCTCCGCGCGAAGCTCGGATGTGGTCTTCCCGATCACCTTCACCTCGCCGACCATGGGCAGCGTGATGGCGCCGTCGAGCTGGAGCTTCGTGATGGTGTTGAGGTTGGTGGTGGCGTCGAACTTGATGTTGATGGTGTCGCCTTCCTGCAGGCGATAGCTGACGCCGAGGGTCGATTGAAGGTCCGTGGCGCCGGCGGCGGGGGCCGGGGGAACAACGGCGGGCGCCGCGACCGCGGGCGTCACCGGGGCTGCGGCGATCGCGGCGGCGGTTGGAGATCCGGCGGGCGGAGGAGCGGCGGGCGTTGCTTCAGGAGAGGGCGCGGCCGTCTGATGGGATGTCGTGGAACAGCCCGCCGCGAACAAAGCGAAGAGCATCACGGCGAACGCCAGTGGAAGGCATCGCCGCCAGGGGCCGGCGTGCGCGTTCGGCGCGGAAAGGGTGGGCGAGTCGGTCTGGGAGGGGCGTGGATTTGTGGGGCTCATAACAGGTCCATTCGTGTGATGTGATAGTCCGTTCTGTGAGGAGGGCCGCTCGGATCGCCGGGGATGGAGGGTGTTCATTCGTTTCGCGTCCGGTTAGAACCGATAGGAAATGTAGAGGCTCACCGCGTTCACTTCGTAGCCGCGTCCGGCGAGCTTCGATGTGCGCTGAATGTAGCTGTAGCTGAGCGTGGGGGCGAGCCTCTTCATGATCTCGTAGGAGATGGCGGCGCTGGCCCCGAAGCGCTTGTAGGGTTCGCTCGAGGCGGCTCGGGCTTCGGTGCCGTCCTCCATGAAAACAGTGCTGGTGAGGCTCGCGCGGGGCTTGAAACCCCAGCTGATGTTGTAATTCACGGTCGACGACTGAATGTATTGACCGCCCTGATTCAGCCCTTGTGTGACCCTGCGATCCACCATCAGCCGCTGGCGGATGTGCGGGGTCAAGTCATGGTCGATCTCGAGGCTTCCGTAGTAGGACGACAGGGTGGCCAAGTGCGGCTGTCCCACGATGTCCTTGAACGAGTAGTTCAGAACGCCCGCCCGCGCGATGAGATTGACGACCCGCGTGATTTTCCACTCGGTGTAGGGGCCGAAGCTCAGGCTGGTGTTGTCGCGCTGGATTGATTTGACGTAGTCCGTGAAGCTTTCTGTCGCCTCGACGCCCGCCACGCTTTGGGGCGCCAGCTTGTATCCGAAGCGCTCAAAGAAGTTCTCGGTCGCGCGGTTCACGTAGTTGAACGCGGCCGCGCTGCTTTGGAACGTTTCATGGCCATATCCGCCGCTGACCACAAATCGTCCCGGCGACCAGGTCGCCCGCATCCCGAGCGTGTTGTCGAGCCGGGGAAAGGAGGCGACGCCCGTCACCACACCCTGGCTCAGGACATCTTCGGTGTAGGTGAACCGGTCGTAGAGCGTCACCACGATGTCCCGGGCGGTGATGTCCCAGGCCAGCTCCGAGTTGGGGGCGATGTTGAATCGATCCTGCCCCGGAGTGTTCATGTAATGGGAATATCCGACGCCGAATCCCAGCTGCAGCCGGGACCTGTCGCTGACGTGCAAGATGCCGTTGAGGTCGAAGTGGGGGCGGTGGATGAAATCGGCGTGATGGTTCGATTCAGTGTTGAGGACGTTGTCCCGCCATTCCACACCGTAGGAGAGGCTCGTAAAGTAGGTGAAGGCGCCGATGTGGCGGTAGTCGCCGAGGTTCGCGGGAGGCGTGATGCGCTGGCGATAAGCGCGGTCTCCCTGCAATGTCCCCTGGAGCGCGTCTTGCCCCCATGCGGCCTCCGGGACTCCCCACGCGGCTGCGGTGAGAAGGCCGGCCCACGCGGCGGCCCGGGAACTCGAGCGGAATCGGTTCATCGGCGCTTGTCTTGCCAGTCCCACAGTTGAATTGCAACGAATTGCCATCGTTCTTCAGAGGCTTGATCGGCGGCTTTCGCCAACGCGTAAGGGACTTTTTTGCGCCGCCGTCCCGGAGGGATGACGACTGGAGAGCCTCGCGGCGCTAGCGGACCCGGGCCATTCGCCATGCGCCGAGCAGGCTGAAGACAAGGTTTGGACCCCATGCGGCCAGCCAAGCGGGGAGCCGATCGGCGGTTCCCAGGATGAGGCCCAGGCGCAGGAGGATGAAATAGCCGAAAAAAATGAACATGCTGCTCGCGACTCCGACGAAGGGGTTCCGCCGTCCCGACGCCGCGCCGAACGGCACGGCGATGAACACGGCAACCACGCAAGTCCAGGGGGCGGCGAGCCTCCCGTGCATCTGCGTGAGCAACGCGGCGCTATGTCGGGTGTCGTTGGGGTACACGCGTCGGTAGTCGAGGATCTCCCGCAAAGACAGCTGAGGGCGCTTCGCGGCCTGGCGCAGATTGGAGAAGAGATCGTTGACCTTGAGCGCGGCGCGAATCTGGCTCGGCGTCTCGGTGAGCTCGGAGACGCTGAGTCGATTGGTGACGATCCGAAAGGGGAACGCCGCGGGGTTGTTGGTGAACCAGGTGTCGATGGCTTCCTGAAACACCCAAACCCCATCGCGCCATTCCGCGCGCTGGGCGACGATCTCACGATGCGTTCCCTCCGCGGTTTTCCAGCCCACATGGACGGTCAACATGTCCCCTGTGTCCACATCGTAAGTATCCGCCTGCCACACCCGCCCCAGCCCCGAGGGGAATCCGAAGTTCCGCAGGTAGCGGGAACTCGCGGCCGCCTCGCGCCCTTGATGTTTTTTCCGGATCCGTTCGGCTTCCTCCAGGCTTCTGGGCCCCCAAACTTCGCTCGCCGCGAAAAGCCACAGGCTGCAAAGGGCGCCGACGAGAAAATAGGGAAGACTGAGTCTCCAAAGGCTGACGCCCGCGGACCGGATCGCCGTGAGCTCGTGATGACGGGCGTGCTGAGTCAGGACGAAGAGCAGCGCGGAGAGCAGCGTCACGGGCATGACGATCATGAGCAGATCGGGCGATTTCCAGGCGTAGTACTCGGCCACCTCGAGCGTCGTGAGCTGGTCGCGCTGCAGGTCGGAGAGCTCCTGGAACAGGTCGAACGAAATCCAGAACACAAGGCAGCCCGCCAGGCAGTAGGCGAAGATGATCAAGAATTCGCGTAATAGATACCGATCCAGAAGCCGCATCGTGAGGTCAGGCTAAACTGGCTGCCCGGTTTCTGACGATGGAAGATTTGCGGGCGGTGGGGAAATCGCTAGGCAGTTCGAGCGCCTTCGACTACTCATTGCCTCAGCATATGTCTGTCCATCGCGCATCGGTGCTTCGCCGGATCCTGACCCTTGGCGTCTTCGCTGTCTCCGCGCATTCGGTTGTTTTCGGCGCGGACGCCCCGCTTCCAGATCCCCCGTTCATCTCGCCTTGCGAGCCCGGCGTCCGCGGCGGACGGCTGGTCATCTCCTCCTTTGTTGATCCGAAGACTTTCAACCCCATCACGGCGAATGAGCAGTCCTCGCTGGATGTGCTGCGTTTCTTTTTCTCCGGGCTCGTCGATTACGACCTCGCCAACCAGACGACGCGGCCCGCCTTGGCGGAATCGTGGTCGGTGGCCCCGGATCAGCGGACATGGACCTTCAAGCTGCGGCGCAATCAGCGATGGAGCGACGGTCATCTCCTGACGGCGGACGATGTGGTGTTCACGTGGCGCGCCGTGTACGACCGCAAGGTGGGAAGCGTGAGCGCGGACGCGTTTCGGATAGGGGGGAAGGAGTTCGCTGTCACGAAGGTGGAAGACCTGACCGTCCAGGTGGTCACGCCTTCCGCCTACGCTCCTTTCCTCGTTTACTTCGGATCCATTCCGATCCTGCCGCGCCACATCCTCGAAAAGACGCTGGACGCAGGAACCTTCGCCTCGGCTTACGGGGTGAACACCGCTCCGACGGACTTGGTGGGCAGCGGGCCGTTTCGGCTGAAGGACTATCGGCCGTCACAGGTGATTCTGCTGGAGCGAAACCCCCACTTCTGGGCGGTGGACAAGAAGGGCCAGCGACTGCCCTACTTGGACCACATCGTCTACAACCTTGTGCCCGACATGAACGCGATGTCGCTGAGGTTTCTGAGCGGCGAGAGCGATGTGATGGAGGAGGTCCGCCCCGATGAGTACGCGAGGTATCGCGGCGAGGCGGAGAAGGGCAAGATCCAGCTCTTCGACCTGGGGCCGGGGCTCGATCGGTCGTTCGTGGTCTTCAACCAAAACACCGGGACGAACAGCAGGACGGGCAAGCCGTATGTCGACCCGGTGAAGCAGAAATGGTTTCGTTCGACCCAATTCCGGCAGGCCATCTCCCACGCGGTCGACCGCGGGAGCATTTCCAAGTCGATCATGGCCGGTCGCGCGACGCCCGCCTACGGATTCGAGAGCCCTTCGAACCTCAAGTGGGTCAACTTGAAGCTTCCGGAATACCCCTTCGACTTCAAACGCTCGCGCGCCTTGCTCAAGGAGATCGGAATCGACGACCGCGACGGCGACGGGAAGCTGGAGGACGCGGACGGGCGCAAGATCGAGTTTCGGCTGGCGACCATCGCCGGGAATCCCGTGCGGGAGAACACGGCGGTGCTGCTGGTGTCGGACCTCAACAAGCTCGGTCTGACCGTCACGAAGCAAACGGTCGACTTTAACAAGCTCAGCGACACGCTTCGTGTGAGCCGCGATTTCGACGCGGCGCTGCTGAGGCTTGGCGGCGGCGACACCGATCCCACCTCCTCAATGAATGTTCTGCGGTCGGATGGCTTCACTCACTACTGGGCCGTGGGCCAACCCCAGCCGTCGTACCCTTGGGAAGCGCGGATCAATGAGCTGATGGATCAGGTGACCCAGACCCTCGACGTTCCGACTCGGAAGAAATACTACGATGAGGTGCAGGAGATACTGGCCCGCGAGCAGCCCTTCATTCACACGGTGTCGATCCTGGCAGCCGCGGCCGCGAAGGTTGATTTGGGCAATGTGAGGCCGAGCGTGATCCCCACGGCAAAGGTCACCTGGAACGCGGAGGAGCTGTATTGGAAGAAACATCCTTAGCCTCCAATGACTATGACAACCCCTCGCTTCCAGGACTCCTCCAAACTCAACCCGCGGGCGAAGCGACCCGGCGCGGGGCTCAGTCGGCTTTCCCTGGCCTTCGTTCGCGGCTCGCTCATCCTCGCCGTTTCTCTCGGACCGCGGTTCGCGACGGTCGCGGCGCCCCACCCGAACCTCCCGGAACACCCGCGCACCGCTTCGTGCGGCGTTGGGATTCGAGGCGGACGCCTGGTGATGCCCGAGTTCGGGGATCCCAAGACGTTCAATCCGATCACCGCCAACGAGACATCGTCGCTGGACATCATCTATCTGATGTTCGACGGGTTGGTGAAGAAGGACCACGCGACGGAGGAGCTTAAGCCCGGGCTCGCCGAATCGTGGTCGATGGCGGCGGATCAGCGCACCTGGACCTTCCGTCTTCGCAAGGGGGTGCGATGGAGCGACGGGCATCCGTTCACGGCGGATGATGTCGTGTTCACGTTCAACGACCTGGTCTACAATCGATCGATTCCCAATGTTCAGGCCGATGTCCTGCGCGTCGACGGTCGGGACTTCGAGGTGACGCGCCTCGACGACTATTCCGTTCAGGTCGTCACGCCGACGCCGTTTGCTCCTTTCCTCGAGTTCTTTGGCGACGGAGTGAAGATCATGCCCAAGCACAAGCTCGCCGACGCGGCGGCGGCGAAGCGCTTTGAATCCGCGTATGGCGTCAACACCGCGCCGAAGGATCTCGTGGGCACCGGCCCGTTCCGTCTGCGCGAGTTCAAGCCGGGCGAGCTGACCCTGCTGGAGAGGAATCCCTACTACTGGTCCGTCGATTCTCAGGGGACCCAGCTCCCCTATCTCGACAATGTGATCGTAGTGGTGCTGCCGGACCAAAACGCGATCTCGCTGCGGTTTCTCGCGGGGGAGGTTCATGTGCAGGACATGGTGAGATCCGAGGAGGCGGCGCGTTATCGTCGGGAGGCCCAGAAAGGCGCCTTCGTCTTCCACGAGCTCGGACTGGGCTCGGCGCGCGACATGATCACGTTCAACCAGAACATCGGGACCAACAAGGCCGGAAGGCCCTATGTCGATCCAGTGAAGCTCGCGTGGTTCCGCAACGTGAAGTTCCGTCGCGCGATCGCGCACGCCATCGATCGAGCGTCCATCGTCAAGTCGACGCTGAGCGGGGAGGGATCGCCGCAGTTTGGATTCGTCACGGCCAACAACAAGAAGTGGTTCAACCCGGCGGTGCCGCAATATCCGTACGATCTCGACAAGTCGCGCGCGCTGCTCAAGGAGATCGGCCTGGAGGATCGCAATGGCGACGGATGGCTTGAGGATGAGCGCGGGCGAATTGTCGAGTTCGAGATGAACACCAACGCGGGGAACAGCCGGCGGGAAAAGGGCTGCATTCTCGTGCAGCAGGACCTGAAGAAGCTGGGAATCAAGGTGCATCTGCGTCCGCTGGAGTTCAACACCGTGATCGCGAAGCTGGACAGCACCTTTGACTTTGAGTGCATTTTCCTGGGGCTCTTCTCGGAGTCGACCGACCCGGCGAATTCGATGAATGTGCTGCGCTCCAGCGGATTCACGCACCAGTGGTTCCCGCGCCAGGCGGCGCCGTCGACGGACTGGGAGGCGCGCGTGGACGATCTGATGAACCGGCAGCTCAAGGCGCTCGACTTCGCGGAGCGCAAGAAGCTTTTCGACGAGGTTCAGGTGATCCTCGCCGACCAGGTTCCCGTGATCTACACCTCGACCATGAACGCCTTCGCGGCCGCGAAGAACGAGGTCCGCAACGTCCGGCCCACCGTGCATCAAAACATCACGCTGACCTGGAACATCGAGGAGCTCTACATCAAGAAGTAGTTGGATTCTTCCCGCCCGGTTTCTATAAGGACCGCATGGTCAAGATTCTCACAGCCGGCGGGCCGATGCTCTGGCTCATTCTGGCGGCGAGCGGCATGGCGATCGCCGTGTTCGTGGAGCGCGTCCTGCATTACCACCGTGTGCAGATCAACTCGATGGAGTTTCTGAACGGCGTTCGGAACGTGCTCCGCCGCGAGAACGTGGTGGAGGCCCTGTCGATCTGCGACGCCACTCCCGGGCCGGTGGCCCGGCTGGTGAAGGTCGCGATCCTGAATCGCGAGAGCGGTCGCGACGGCCTGCGCAGCGCGCTGGAGGAGGCCGGATTGACCGAGGTGCCCCCGCTGGAGGAGAAGCTCAACGTGCTCGCAACGATTGCCCAGATCGCGCCGCTCATGGGTCTTCTGGGAACCACGCTGGGGATGGTGAAAGTGTTCACGGTCATCCAGGTCGAGAACGTCTTCGCGAATCGCGAGATCCTCATCGGGGGGATCTGGCAGTCGCTCGTCTGCACCGCGGCGGGCCTGGCCCTGGCGATTCCGTGCTACGCCGCGTACAACTACCTCGTCAGCCGCGTCAACAGCATCGTGCTCGAAATGGAGCGCGCGGCGACTGAGATCATCAACGTCGTCACCGACGCCGGCCGGCCCGAGGCATGAGACTTCCCCGCAATCACAAAGTGTTCAGGGGTCAGCTGGACGTGGCCCCGTTCGCGTGCGTTTTCTTTCTGCTGGTGGTCTTCCTGGCCTTTCAGGGCGGCCTGGTCCTCACGCCGGGGATCTCGCTCATGCTGCCCGTGGCGACGGACCTGCCGGGGCTGACGCAGCGCTCGATTGTCGTTGCCGTGACATCGAACGGGAATTGCTACTACGAGAACCAGATCCTCTCGGACAACGAGCTGAAGGTGAAGCTGCGCGCCGCGAGACGACCCGCCTCCTCCCCGATGAGCCTGGTCCTTCAGGCCGATCGCGATCTGCGGCATGAACGGCTGGTGGAGCTGTGCATGATCGCGCGAGAGGCCGGGATGGACACGTTCATCGCCGTCCGGCCCGAGACGCGGCCTCTGGCCTCTCCGAGCGTGATCACCCCCGAGGCGCCGTGACCGCGTTGACATGAGAACTCCCCTGCTGAGCCGGCGGTGGTGGGTGGCGGCCCTCGTTCTGGCGATGGCGCAGGCCGCGTTCCTCCATTGGGGGATCCAGCAGGTCCCCTCCATGCGAACACCCGCAGGTTCGCCTTCGCGTTTCTTCATCGCTCCGGAGCTGGGAAACGAGACGGGACGCGGATGGGATCCCGCCTTTTCGCCAACGCTGTTCGCGCTGCCCAGCCTGGAAGGGTTCTCCGGCGACGCGTGGATGAAATACTCGCGCCCGGTGTCGGCTGAGAGCATTCCCGAGGAGCCGCCTTTCATGCTGGCGATGCCTTCCGACGGACTGGGCGCTTCCCTCGCCGGATTCGTCGCCTCGGTTCGCCCCGCGCCCATGAGGGTCGCCGATTTGCCGGTGGCGTGGATCGACAGCTTTCCAACCCCCGCGGCCGTTCCCGCCCTATCGCGAATGACGATCGAGGGACCCGCCGCCCGCCGTTTGATCTCTTCCGCCACGGATCTCCCTCTCTGGAGCGCGCCGGATCTCCTCGTTGCGACCGAGGTTCAGGTGCTGGTGACCTCCCAGGGCCGCGTCCTGTCGGCGGCCTTGGCGGAAGTGGATTCCGCCTTGAGCATTCCGGGCGTTGTTCCGGGCTTGCATCTGCCCGAGGCGGAGAGGTTCGCGCTGGATTATGCCCGGAAGCTGGCGTTCAAGCCGCTCGCCCCGCAACGTCCCGCAAAGGCCGTCGAAACCGACAACTCGGTCCAGTCCTGCAAAGTCACCTTCCACTGGGCCACGCTGCCGCCGACTCAGGCGACCGGTGGTGGCAAAGGCTCATGAACCCGCCAACCCTTCCACTCGCGAAGCCTTGATGTCCTTCGAGACTGTCATCTGTGGCTATGTGGGGCTTCTGTTGGCGGGCTTGGTGGCGGTCGCCTGGCGCTCCGAGCAATTGCGGCGTCGATTCGGATTCACCCCCAGCGACGATAGCGTGTTCCGATGCCGGGACTGCGGATTCGTTTACACGGATGACTCAGACGTGGATCGCTCGCGATGCCCTCATTGCGGAAAGACCAATGAGGCTGTGACCTTTTAGCCCGCCACCAGGCCGTCGTGCTCTGGTCGCGCCTGCGAGGGTTGGGCCTCGTAAGGCGGCAGGACGGCCTTCCTCGCTTGTTGCGGCGGCAGGCGCAGCAGCCGCGAGCACAGTTTCGCGAACGCGGGCGTATCGTCGGTCACGTAAGCCTCGAATGATCCTTTGCGTCGCCGGCGCTCCACCAGCAGGCCTTGCTTTCCCAACCCAGCCCGCACGTCGGCGGCGCAGCTCGCCGCCGAGTCGACCAGGGCAATGCGGTGGCCGACCACCCGGCGGATGGCCGTTTTCAGCAGTGGGTAGTGCGTACAGCCCAGGACAAGGGTGTCGATGCGCTCGGCGGTCAAGGGCGCCAGGTATTCCTGGAGAACGAGCCGCGTGACGGGGTGGTTTTGCCATCCCTCTTCGACAAGCGGAACGAGAAGAGGGCAGGCTTGCGAGAACACCTGGGCCTGGTCATCGAGCGCGACAATCGCCTTGCGATACGCTCCGCTGCGAATCGTGGACGGGGTGGCGATAACGCCGATCCGACCACTCTGGCTCCGTCGCAGCGCCGCGGTCGCGCCGGGCGTCACGACGCCGAAGATGGGCGCCGGGAAACGCCGTTCGAGCGTGGGCAGGCCCCAAGCCGTGGCGGTGTTGCATGCGATCACGATCGCCTTCACCCCCTGCCTCATCAAGAACTGTCCCGCCTCGCAAGAGAACTGAATCACGGCGGCGGTCGACTTGGTGCCGTAGGGAACGCGCGCGGTGTCCCCGAGATAGATAAAATCCTCGTGAGGCAGCGCTCTGCGAAGCTGTCGGACCACCGTCAGGCCCCCGAGGCCGCTGTCGAACACGCCGATCGGACGACCGGCCGCGGAATCTTTGCGCGAGGCGACGCTCATCGCGCTCCGATGCACTTTTTGTAGCCGACGATTCCCTGGACGATCGCCTGGGCCAGCCGGGACCTCTCCACCGAGGAGTAAACGCATCGGCATTCGGTCGCATGGCTCATAAACGCGGCCTCGATCAGCGCCGACGGCATCGTCGCGCCGCGCAACACGGCGAACCGCGCGCGCCGCATGCCCCGATCCTCGCGTCCGAGCTTTTGGACGAGCGTTTCCTGCAAAGCGTAGGCCAGTTGAACATTGCGCTCGTCGCAGCGGTTTCCCGGCGCGGCCGGGCTGTCCGCGCCCTCGCCGCCGGCGTTGGTGGAGCTGGCGCCCACAGGCGTCAGACAGTAAACCTCGATGCCCTGGGCCGACGGCACATCGGCCGCGTTGAAGTGCAGGCTGATGAAGAGATCGGCGTTGGCCCTCCTCGCGATCAGGGGGCGATCGTTCAATTCCACGCGTTTGTCGGTCGAGCGCGTCATCACGACTTTGTAGCCGGATTTTACGAGCAGACGGGACACTTCCTGAGCGAGCAGGAGCGTATACTGTTTCTCGAATCGAGAACCTTCGCGCTTGCCGGTGTCGTCGCCCCCATGCCCCGGATCGAGACAGATCACGCGGACCGGCGATGACGTCTTCTTGGCCGCAAGCAACGGGGCGAAAGTGGACCCCAGATCGAGGGAGGGCAGAAGGGCTTCGTGATCACGCATGACAACGGGCGCGGAGATCCACACCCAGACTCCGTTCCAGCGCACTCTCCGGGAATCGTGAATCAGGCGGAGCGTGAACCGCCCATTGGTCAGCTCCAGCTCCTGGTCCGGAGCGATCCAACGAGCGCGGAGGCCTGTCTGGGCCGCCCAGCTGGAGGCGCGGACGTAATCGTGTCCGAGAACGGAGACGCGCTGGAGCGTCTGCGGCGCGGAGGCGGTGTGGGCGGCCGGTGAAAGCAGCCCGGACATCGCCAGGGAGAAGAAAAACTGGAGCAAGAAGCGCCTCACACGCGGGAGGAATGTGGCGGGGGGGAGCGCGTGAAACAAGGCAGAATCGAAAGTCGGGCCGAAAATCGAATTCGATCTTCCGTTTTGTTCCGCGCTCTGTTTATTTCCCGCGATGAAAGCACGCAAGGCGCGTCTCAGGCGTGTCACCAAAGAAACGCAGATCCAGATCGCGGTGAATATCGATGGCCGCGGCCAATCGAAAATCGCGACCGGTGTCGCTTTCCTCGATCACATGCTCACGCTGGTCGCCAAGCACTCGGTGATGGACCTTACCCTGGCCTGCCGGGGAGATTTGGATGTCGACGCGCATCACACGGTGGAGGATTGTGGGCTGGCGCTGGGCCAAGCCATGCTGCGGGCGCTGGGCGAGAAGAAGGGAATTCGCCGATACGGGTCTGGGTTTGACCCGCGGAATCCCTTCACCGGGGAAGCCTACGTGCCGATGGACGAATGCTTGGCCCGCTGCGTTGTGGATTTCAGCGGACGGCCTTACCTGGTCTGGCGCGGTATGGGTTCGCTATCGATGAAGCGCGTAACGCGCGCTGAAATGACCCAGGATATGTCGAGCGCTTTCCGGTTTGGCCTGGCCCGCGAGTTCTTTCAGGGCTTCGCAAACGAAGCTCGTTGCAACCTCCATTTGGAGCTGTTGTATGGCGAGGAGCCTCATCATGTTTGCGAAGGATTATTCAAGGCGTTCGCCAAGGCATTAGATATTGCATGTCAAAGAGATCCAAGAATCGCTGGGCGACTTCCCAGCACCAAGGGAAAGCTTTGAGTTTTCCTGAATAGTCCCCCTAGCCCCCCCGTCGAAAATGCCAGCTCGGACTAATTACTCCGACATGAGCGACGAGCGACTTGTAAAGTTGTCTCAGCGCCAGGTTACGGAGTCGTTTGAGGAGCTTGTGGCTCGTCACCGCGACAAAATTTACGCTCGTGCCTATAGCATGATGCGAAATGAGGAAGAGGCTTTGGATCTTTCTCAAGAAGCGTGGGTGAAGGGATGGCAGCGGTTGAAGCAGTTCGAAGGCGAATCGAGCTTCGTGACATGGATGACGCGGATTGTGATCAATCTGTGTCTGGACCAGCTGCGAAAGCACAAGCGTCAGCGGGCCGAGTCGATCGAGTTGTTGGAAGAAGAGTCGGGCGGCGTCGAGCGCCAGATGCCCGTTGTGACCGCGAATCCGACCGAGGGCCTGGAGCGCGGCGAGTTGCGGAAACGGATCGATGAAGCGATGGGCAAACTGTCCCAATCCCACCGGACTGTCCTGATTTTGCATGAATTTGAAGAGCTGGAATACAAAGAGATCGCCAAACGGATGGGGTGCTCGATCGGGACTGTCATGTCCCGCTTGTTTTACGCGCGCCGCCGGATGGCAAGCCTGATGGCCGCTTACAAGCGCGAGGAGTTGAGCTGACATGAACGAAGAACTAGGAATCAGATTGCAGGCCTACCTGGACGGCGAGTTGTCCTCGCGGGAGAGAACCGAGATTGAGGCGCGACTGGCCAAGGACCCGGAGTTACAAGCGCTGAAAAGCGAGTTGACGGCGATCCGATCCGCGCTCATCGAAGCCGATCCGGTGGTCCAGGTGCCCGAGTCCCGCGAGTTCTACTTCAGCCAGATCCAGCGACGGATCGCCGCTGAGGACACTCGAGCCGACTCCCCCAAGACCCCCATTGTCTCCTGGTCGCTGTCCTTGTGGCTCAGACGAGCGATCCTGCCCCTATCGGGGGTTGCCGCCGCTTGCATGATGCTCTTGGTCAGCCTCCGGGAAGGGACAGTGCCGCCTCTCTCATCCCATGAGGAGACCGAAAGCCCGATGGAGGAGACAGGGGCGGTCACCTTCAGGTCCGAAGCTCAGAGAGTGACAATCGTCTGGCTCTACGATAAAGAAGTCGCGTCGTCCGACACCACCATCGACGACGGAAATCAATAATGAGTCGTCTCTTCAACGCAGCGCTTTCGTATCTTACCCTCTGCATTCTGCTTTGCCCCGCGGCGGCCTGGGCGCAGGACACTCCCATGGAAGCCTTGCTCGTCTGGGGCACGCATGACGGCAGTTCCCCCAAGCCGGAGCACAAGCCCATTGGTCCGATTCTCAAAAAGCAATTCGAGGTGATGCCCTTCAAATGGAAAAACTACTTCGAAGAAAAGCGGGTGCAGTTCTCCATCAACACGAACCACTACACGCGCGTCGATTTTAACAAGAACTGTTCGTTCGATGTGAAGTGCCTTGGCGCCTCGCGGATCAAGGTCAAGTTGTACGGCAAGGACAAGGAAGGGAAGGACAAGGAAGTGGTGCGTCACGAGAAGCCTCTCGGCCCGGGCGACACGTTGATCATCGCCGGCGACGACAAGAACGATAACAGCCAGAGCGCTTGGTTCATCGTCATCCGACATCCCGCTCCGCCCGCCGCGCCCGCGGCGCCCGCCAAGCCGGTCGCGCCCGCGCCTCAGCCGAAGAAGTAGCGAGTCCGCTCTTTCCGCCCCTGACCGGAAGCGCCCCCCTGGGCAATCGCCCAATTCTCCTGACACGTTCTGAGGCTTCTCCGCCTGACTTTGCTTCGTGGAGCGGGCGCTATTGCGTCCCCGGTTCCTCCGCGGACGCGTGCGTCATCCTTGCGGATCCCCGGCTTGGAAGGATCGGACCGCTCGTGGAGAACATGAAACACCGGCTATGGTCGAGGCAGTTGATCCCTGTGCTGGTAAAGCTTGAAGCCCCACCAAGCGATCCAGGCGATGATGCTAAAGGCCATCAGCAGGGCGAAGTTTCGAAAGATCCGCGCCCGACGCAGCATCCGCTCGTTCTCGCTTTGATGCGCCATCTTCAAGAGCTCGAACTCGGCTTCAATCGGGGCCGCATGGGAGCGCTCGGCCCGGAGTTGAATCACCATCCATGCATCTCTCGATCGGGCCGAAAAGGCGTCCGGAAGCCGGCTGAGCTGCTCGGTGGTCGCGGGGTCGAACCCGGCCTCCCGCCACGCCGGACTGGAGCATTCGGTCCAGACGCGAATCCAACCTTGAGTGTCGCCCATGACCTTGAATCGCTCCCAGAAGCGCCTCCTGAGATCGTCCGCCATATCGAACCGCGCAAACGACTCGCTGTGAATCCTGGCGTCAGCTCCGGAGATCTGGAGCCCAATCACGCCCAAAATCTCCCTCTCGGCGCCTTGGGCCACCTGAAACTCTTTGAACCGGCGCTCGAAATCCTCGACAGGAAATCGCTCGAGCTTCCAAAGCTCTATGAGCTTGGGGAGATCGTCCAAGGTCGCGCGTCGGACTTGAATGTCAGCGCTCATTGAATCGCCTTTTGGGAGGTTGACACATCGGCTCGGATGAATGGAGACGCGGCAGCTGCATCGGCGCAAAGTGCAGCGCATTCGCCAGCGACTTGCAAGAACGAGAGACGAGGGACAGGCGGGTCGAGGTCTGATGCTCCGACCCTCGGAGAGCTTCCTGACCGCGGGTCATGCGCCGGCTGGCGCCTCCCAGAATGCGATGATTCTTGCGTGAGCGGCGGAGAAAGGGCGCCCCGCGCGCTGCTCGCGATCCGTCCACAGCGCTTTCTCCCACCCAAGCCCTGGCGAGCGGGACTCAATTCTCCGCCGGGCGTTCGGTGAGAGGCGCACATGGAACGCGGAGGTTTCGAATCGGTGCCTGGTGATTGAATGCTTCACGCGGGTCAGGGGCCGCACGCGCGCGTTCTCGACGCGGCTCCACTGGCGAAAAACTTCTTCCGCGGAGGGCCTGGAACCGGGGGCAACCTCGACCGTGGGGAGCTCCCAGAGTCCCGCGTTGGCGCCCCCCCCTTGTCTCTGTCCGATCCAGACGCGCGCGCCGCTCTCCACGACGAACGCGTAGACGCTCCGATGTATGGCCGATACTCGCTTGGGGGGCCTGGGATACTGGAGCTGCGCGTCCAGCTGTCGCGCGCGGCACAGGGTAGTCAGTGGACATTCGGCGCACTGGGGATCCTTCGGACCGCACAGGGTTGCGCCCAGTTCCATGATCGCCTGGTTGAGGGCCGAGCAGTTGCCCGACAATTCTCGGCTGTGCTGGGGCGGCAGCGCCGACGCGGCGGACACCCACTTTTGCGCCTCTCGCCACAACAAAGCCTGGGCCTCTCGCGACTTGAGATCGGCGCCGATCGCATGCACCCGGGCGAGGACTCTCGCCACGTTCCCGTCCAGGATGGGTCGCGGCTCGTTGAACCCGATGCTGCTGATCGCGCCGGCGGTGTATCGACCGATGCCGGGGAGATCGAGGATCTGGTCCATGTCCCGCGGAAACAAGCCGCCGTGCCGGGCGGTGATCTCCTGGGCCGCGGCGAGGAGGTTTCGCGCCCTGGAATAGTAGCCCAAGCCCTCCCAGCATTTCAGAACTTCATCGACATGGGCGCCAGCCAGCGTCGCCGCCGTTGGGAAGCGGGACATCCAGCGTTCATAGTAAGGGATCACGGTCTTGACCTGGGTTTGCTGCAGCATGATTTCGGAAACCCAAATCGCGTAGGGGTCCAAGGTTCGTCGCCAGGGAAGATCGCGGGCGACGTCGCGGAACCAGGGCAGGAGCGCTCGCGCGGCTTTCATTGCGACGTCCCGCGGAGGGCGCGACGATGCCGGAAGGTTGTTCGACGCGCGTTTCGCTTTTGCTCGCGGAGGCATGGTTGCGAAACGTACCCGAACTGCCTAGGGTGGCGCTAGTCAACATGCTGAAGCGAAAGCAATGACCCCTCTCACCTGCCATACCTGCAAGCTGACCGTCGAACAGGGCGCTGAGCTGCGCGCATTGCTGAAGGAGCGGGGCTACCTGTTCAGCGAGCTGCCTTACGCCCGCTATGCCGCCGAAAAGGACAAGGTGAAGGCGGTGTTCTACGAAAGCGGGAAGCTCGTGGTGCAAGGCAAGGGGACCCAGGAGTTCATCGAATTCATCCTTGAGCCGGAGATTCTGAAGACGGCGCAGCTGGGTTATGAGGAGGTGCTGAACCCCGAGGTTCTCCTGCCCCGGCTTGGCGTGGATGAGTCGGGGAAAGGGGACTTTTTCGGGCCGCTTTGCGTCGCGGGCGTGTATGTGAACGCGTCGATCGTGAGGCAGTGGAAGGACGCGGGCATTCGCGACTCGAAAGCCATTTCCAGCGACAAGCGAATTGCGGAGCTGGCGGAGGTCATCCGGAACACCGCCGGATGCGTTCACACCGTTGTCCCGATCGGGAACGAGGCCTATAACCGCCTCTTCCGGACCATGCATAGCGTGAACGCCGTCCTCGCCTGGGGACACGCCCGGGTGATTGAGAATCTCATGCTGCAGCGGCATCGAATGGATCCGCCGCCCTCGCGCGCCATCAGCGATCAGTTCGCCGCGACGAAGGAGGTCGTTGCGAAGGCCTTGATGGGCCTGGGGCGCGAGATTGAGCTGGTGCAGCGGCACAAGGCCGAAAGCGACCTGGCCGTCGCCGCGGCGTCGATCCTCGCGCGCGATGAGTTCGTGTCGCGTCTGGGTCGACTCGGGAAACAATACGGAGTCAAGCTTCCCAAGGGCGCGTCATCGGCCGTTGATCGAGTGGCCGCCGATTTTTTTCAGCAGCATGGCAAGGCGGAGTTGGAGAAGGTCGCCAAGACGCATTTCCGAACGGCGTTGCGCGCCATGGGACTCCCCGAACCGCCCAAGAAGGAATGGCGCAAGCGCTAGCGCTCGATCCCTGCCTGGCGCTCCAATTCACTCACTCGACGCAGGAGCTCCGGGAGTTGCTGCAAGGCGATGAGCTGGCGTTTGGTCTGACGATCGGGCCTGGCCGGCGAGCCGAGCCATTTCTCTCCATCCGGGATGTGATTCATCACCCCCGATTGAGCCGCCACGGTCACGTCGGTCCCCAGCTTGAGATGGCCGGCGACTCCCACCTGCCCGCCCAGTGTCACATAGTTCCCCAGTCGAGTGCTTCCCGCGATGCCGACCTGCGCCACCAACAAGCTATGCTCCCCGATCACCACGTTGTGGCCTACCTGCACCAAATTGTCGATCTTCGTCCCCTTCCCGATCACCGTCGGACCCAAAGCGCCTCGGTCCACCGTGACGTTCGCCCCGATCTCCACGTCATCGTGGACGACCACGCTCCCCACTTGCGGGATCTTCAAATGGCGGTTCTCGTCGAAAACATATCCGAATCCATCCGATCCTATCACGGTTCCACTGTGAATGATCACACGACTGCCCAAGCGGACCTGCGGGTACAATGTCACCCGAGGGAACAACTGGCAGTCGTTCCCCAACTCCACGTTTTCCCCCAAAACACAACCACATTGAATGCTGGATCTAGGGCCAATGCGTACTTGTGAACCAACATAAACCAGAGGGCCAATCGATGCCGTTGGATCGATTGTGGCGGACGGGTGGATGACTGCCGTGGGGTGAATCCCGGGTTGAAACGCGGGTTGCGGGAAGAACAGGGGGAGGACGCGCGCGAAAGCGACCCGCGGGTTGCCGACGCGAATGAGGACCTTGTTCGCGGCTGTGAACTCTGCGGCGGGCACGAGGATGGCCGCGGCGGCTCCTTGCTCGGCTCGGGTGAAGTAGTATTCGTTCTCCGCGAATGTCAGATCGCCTGGCTTCGCTCCTTCGGCTGACGCAAAACCGGTCAACATGGTTGTCGGATCACCCAAGACCTCTCCTTGAAGATGGGTGGCAATTTCAGCAGCAGTATAGGCCATTTCTATTGGGCTCGAGAAGATCCACGCCAAAACGGCGCAGCAATCTTGAGCCGGGTAATTGATTCAACTCAATCCGTAACGGTCCAGAACGGACCCCGATGATCTGATTACTGACTCTGTAATCCTCGTGACGCTACGACCCCGTTAGACTCACCGAGAACCAGCACCTTAGGCACCCACGCCTTCGCCTGAGATCGCTCCAATTCGGTAAAGCTCATGATTGTAAGTCGGTCTCCAACCTTACCAAGGTGCGCTGTGGCCCCATTGAGTATGATACATTTCGATCCTGGCTCTCCGGGAATGAGGTAGGTTTCGAAGCGTTTCCCGTTGGCGAGATTGCTACAAAGGACGCGTTCGTAGGGGAGGAACCCGACTTGGTCCATGAGGTCGACCGCCACGGTGAGGCTACCTTCGTAGTCCACGCTGGCGGAAGTGACTTGGGCCCGATGTATTTTCGATTTCAGCAAATGAACGAGCATAGGATTCAAGTCCGCGTTGACTTGAAAAACGGGCCTGACTATAAACCGCGCCGCACCACATTCAATCCCTACTTGATTTATGCCAAAAACCTTGCGTGTCGGAATGATTGGTTACCGTTTCATGGGGAAGGCTCACTCCAATGCCTGGAGGCAGGCGCCGCACTTCTTTCCGCTGAAGGCCCGCGTGAAGTTGGACACCATTTGTGGCCGCGATTCCCGAGCGGTGGAGGCGGCGCGTGATCAGCTGGGATGGGAGAACGCCAGCACGGATTGGGAGGCGGTCGTCAACAATCCCGCCATCGACATCATCGACATCAACACGCCCAACGATTCCCACGCCGAGATCGCCATCGCGGCGGCGCTGGCAGGCAAGGCGGTGCTGTGCGAGAAGCCCCTCGGCCTGACGGTGAAGCAGTGCGAGGAGATGGTCGCCGCCGTCAAGAAGGCGCGCGTCGTGAACATGGTGTGCCACAATTACCGCCGCATCCCGGCGATCGCTCATGCCCGCAAGATGATCGAAACCGGCATGCTCGGCGACATCTACCATTATTACGCGCGCTACGCGCAGGACTGGATCGTCGACCCCAGTTTCCCTCTGGTTTGGCGGCTGCAGAAGGGCGTTTCAGGGAGCGGAACCCACGGAGACATCAACGCGCATATCATTGATCTGGCGCGCTATTTGGTCGGCGAGTTCAGCGAGGTTTGCGGCCTGATGCACACCTTCATCAAGGAGCGGCCGCTCGAGGATGGCGGCGGGAAGGCGGATGGCCTGGGCGGAAAGGGGGGCCGGAAGATGGGGAAGGTGACGGTCGATGACGCGGCGATGTTCATCGGGCGCTTTAAGAACGGCGCTCTGGCGAATCTCGAAGCCACTCGCTTCGCCCTCGGGCGCAAGAACCACATCACCGTGGAGATCAACGGCAGCAAGGGCTCGCTGGCGTTCGACTTCGAGGACATGAACCGCCTCAAGTATTTCAACAACGAGGACGCGGCGGGCCTCCAGGGCTTCCGGGATATTCTGGTAACCGAGCCGGGAGGCAAGCACCCCTTCGTCGGCAACTGGTGGCCCCCGGGCCACATCATCGGATACGAGCACACTTTCGTCCACACGGTCGCGGACTTCATCAACGCTGTGGTCGATGGAAAACTGGTGCAACCGACCTTCGAAGACGGCCTCCGGAATGAGCAGGTGCTCGAGGCTGTGGAGCAATCCGCAAAAAGCCGTCAGTGGGTGAAGCTCTGACGACGCGCAAGGGCCGGCGTCCTTGACCGGACTCCGCGCCCTCCCTACGGTGGACGTGGTCGTGAGCGCGGAGTTCGTGGTCAACGGTCGTCTGCATGAACGCAACCTATTCATCCGAGCTGTTCATAGGCATCTTCCTGGTGCTGGCCCTGCTCTTCGCTCTTGCGCCTCTGGTCGTCGCTCGGATCTGGGCGGGCTGCTTCTCGCCCCAGAAGCCGGGCCCCGACAAGAACGCCACCTACGAGTGCGGGCTTGAGTCCAGGCAGGACGCCTCCGTGCAGTTCCGCTCCGAGTATTACCTCTATGCGATCCTGTTTCTCGTTTTTGATGTCGAGGTTGTCTTTCTCCTGCCCTTCGCTGTCGCGTTCGGACAGCTGAGCGTAGGCGCGTCGCTGGCGATGTTGGTGTTCGTTCTCCTTCTCGTGGAGGGATTGGCGTGGGCCTGGATGAAAGGAGTCCTTCGCTGGACGTGATGCCGATGATCGAAGCCGCGCTACAGGACGAACTCAGAAAGCAGGGCGTGTTCATCACCACTCTGGAGGATTTGTACAATTGGGGGCGGAAGAATTCGGTGTGGCCTTTGCAGTTCGGCCTCGCCTGCTGCGCGATTGAGATGATGGCCGCGAGCATGGCGCGCCACGATCTGGCGAGATTTGGCGCGGAGGTTTTCAGGCCCTCTCCGCGACAGGCGGACCTCATGATCGTGGCCGGCACGGTGACCAAGAAAATGGCGCCGCAGGTGGTCCGGCTCTACAATCAAATGCCCGAGCCCAAATACGTGATTGCCATGGGAGCTTGCGCGATCTCCGGAGGCCCGTTCAAACAGGGCTACAATGTTCTCAAAGGCATCGACCGTTATATCCCCGTCGATGTCCACATCCCGGGTTGTCCGCCACGACCCGAGGCCTTGCTTCACGCCTTCATGACGCTCCAGGAGAAAATCGACGCCCAGGCGCTGTCGGGACCGAATCGTCCGAGGCACATGCGGGCGGATGAGCCGAGCGAGTTCCCAGTTCCAAAGTTCGGGGATCACGACCTCGAGCCGCCTCACAACAAGTCGGTTTGGTCGCCGCCCGGCGCGGCTGGCCAGTCCTGAGCTTGTCGAACGTTCCCCAGCTCTCCTGTCTCTTTGCGGCCCAACCAGGTCAGGCGACCGGCTCGGCATCAGGCGTTCGAGCGCTCGCTAGTCGCAGGATGGTGGGAGTCTGGCTCCACCGCCGCTTGAAGGTGGCGTTGAAGAGGCCGATGTGGCGATAGCCGCATTCCGCGGCCACTTCGGCGACCTTCAGCTCGGTTTCACGCAGTAGCTTCGCCGCGCGCTGCATTCGCAGCTCCGTTTGTCGGGCGCTGAGGGAGATCTGGAATGACTCCTGGAAAAGTCGGTTCAAGTGACGAGTGCTGCACCGGCATTGGGCGGCGAGGGCCTCGACGCTCGCGTGGATCAGGTCGTTCTCTGTCATCTGTCCCACGAGTTCCCTGAACCGTTCCCGCGCTCGCGGCGCCCTCGTTTGCATCGGCTTCAGATCGGCGCGCTCTATTCCCACGACGGACGCGATCCACTGGAGAATCCCCGAGCGCACAGCCAGGGAGTTCTTGGAGGCTGCCTGCTGCGTCAGCGACAGAAGCTCCCGGGCTTCCAGCGTCGACGCGCTGAGAAAGCGTTCCGCCATGCGTCGCTGTGTTTCCTCCGACTCGAGGTATTGCCGCTCCACCGGCGTTAGCAGATCGCTCAGCCTTTCGGGTTGGAACAAGAAACAGCTGAGAGAAAGCTCCGTGAGCTGGCTGGCTCGCACCGCTCCGCGCCCCAAAGGCGAGAGTAACACGACATCGCCAGTCTCCAGAGCCCGCGGCTGAGCGGATAGCCAATAGCCCTGCCCAGCGCGGATGCTCACAAAGCGCCACCCCGGCTCGGGAAATGACCATTCTTCTCCCGGGGCGAGTTGAACCACCCTCAGGAGTAAATGAGTATCCAGAGCCATCGGGGCCAGAGCATCTGGAACCAGGGTGACAATCGCGTGTCGTTGAGGAAACGTCTGTGCAAACAGAGAGAGGCGGCTCGGGCCGGCATTCGAGGGGCCGGGCTGCGTTCGCAGGGTCCGTGGTGGATCCGCGAACCACATGGACGCGTTCTTTTCCCGGGCGCATCCGGGCCCGCGCTGGCCCCTCGATAGCGTCCCTTCCAAGCGTCCATCATAATAGTCATGGAGAACTCCTTCTGCGGCCCACGGGGCAAGCATTGGGCTAGGCTCTGCGCACGGCTCTGAGGATCCAAAAAACGATCGACCCGTTCCTCAGACTGCGGTAAGAGCCTAGTGCCCATTTTCAATTGAAATCAGGTGGTCCTTCTCTAATGTGCGGCAATGAGATCCCTCCCATTCCTGCGTTCGGGGGCCATCATGGCTTTGTTGCCGTGCGTCCTGGGGGCTGCGGAGCCGGGAACGATGCTGTGGCGTTACTCCGCGGGCGAGGATATTTCGCTCCGGGCTCCGGCCGTTGGAGTGGATGGTACCCTGTACCTGGAAACGAGCAGCGGCCAGATCCACGTATTGCTTCCAAACGGGGAGAGGAAGTTCGCTAAGGCTGCATCTCTCTCGTACTGGGCGCCTACAATCGGTGTTGATGGGACGCTCTATCTGCCCGGTTATCCAAAAGAGAGGATGAATGCGTATGACGCCTCTCTGAAAGAGCTCTGGAGTTTTCAGACCAGCGGGTGCTCGGATTGCCACGTCACTGGACCTGCGTTGCAAGCTGATGGGAGGGTGGTCATCGGTGGCGGGTTCACAGTGTTTTCAATCAGGCCGAATACCACGGTCGCCTGGTTGGTCGACCTCACGTCGCCGGATGGACCTATCGTCACCTTTCCGCCAGTCATCGCATCCAATGGGACTATCTATGTTGCGACCTTTCGAGCGCTGCATGCGATCAGCCCTGCAGGGAGCCTGAGATGGGCCCGCCTTGACATCGGACAGCCCGTCACTTCCTTGGCAATCGATCTCAACCAGTCTGTCTATTTCGGTGCGGGTGGTACGGAATACTCATTCTTCTGCATTGGCTCGGATGGGAAAAACCGCTGGAGAACAGGCTTTGGCGGTCGCACTTTCACTGGTTCACCGGTGATCGGCATCGACGGAACCGTCTATATTCCTGTAACGGACTCTGGTATGCACGCCATCGATGCCACTGGAAAGGTGAAGTGGGTCTATCCATTACCATCTCGCGCTACGCAATTCACCAGCGCAGTGCTCGGAGACGACGGACTGATTTATTTCGGGGATAGCGTCCGAATGCTCTATGGAATGAAGTCTGATGGCACCCTTGCGTGGTCGAGACGTGGGAGCGGTGGTACCGGCCGGCCCGTGCTCGCGCCGGACGGGACGCTCTACTCTGCTGCGGGAGGCAATCTGTTCGCCATCGCGACGTCGAGCAAGGGTATGGCCAAAAGTCCATGGCCCAGCGAAGATCATGATCTAAGAAACTCGCGCTCAGCTGAGTTGCCGATCGCACAGAGGGCTTTTGGTGAAAGCAAGTCAGAGGACGGTCGAGTTACCGCGGTTACCATTTACGAGCCGGGCAATGGTTACGATCCTAAGTTCCCTCCGGCGGTGGTCTTTAGGGGCCTCGGCAGAGGAGCCTCGGCCCACGCTATTGTGGAGGGGGGGCAAGTTGTGGCCATCGAGATTGAAGATCCTGGCTCTGGTTACACCTTACCACCGCTCGTTACCATTGGCTCTCCTCCATTCGTTCCGGGACTCAGCATCCGGACCGAAACGGTGCGTGTGGAAATGCATTTGACCCTCGGCGAGAAGTATCAGCTGGAGACATCCATGGATCTGGTGAATTGGGCACCAGTGGGGGGCCCGTTCGCTCCCGAGCAAGAGACTTTCGTTCGGATATTCAATGTTCGAGAGATCGGACAGTACTTTCGCGCGCTGCAGACCGCCAGCCACTGACTGGACGAAAGATTCCAGATCCCCTGGTGCTTTCTGCTCCGACGTGAACTGATGATGCTCTCCGTGCTCCTTCCTTCCCTGACGACCCAACCCCAGTAAACCGTGCTTGTGGTAAGCGAAAGACCCGTTCATCGGCGGGTTGAGTTTTTTGGCCCCACACGCTTTAAGAGAACGGTCAGTTGTGGACTGAGCCAGGCATTGATACTCTTATGGCTCATGCCGTCGCCCGAGGAAACCACGACTGGAATCAAATCTGGGACAAAAACTGAGAACACTTCCCGGATGCGCCCACCTTTCCCTTCCGACGAAAACAGATTTTGACGGATGTTCTTCTCCGGTGTTACGTCTTCGTGGCGGTGTTCCTTCATGCATATCCAACTCCAGAGCGTCACCAAGCGCTACGGCTCCGTTCGCGCCCTTGACGCGGTTTCATTTGAGATCCTTCCCGGCCAGGTGGTCGCTGTGTTGGGGCAGAATGGGGCCGGGAAGACGACCTTGCTTCGCATCCTGGCCGGCGTGGCGGGGACCGATCGAGGCGAGATTCTCTACGACGGCGAGCCATTTCGACGCGAGAACCTCGGACAAAGAACCCGGTTGCGCTTTCTCCCTGATTTCCCACCGCTCTTTCCTGGTGAAACGGTTTTGAGGAACATCGGCATCGTGCTTCGACTTTACGACGCCGATGGAGCCGGGGCCGAAGAACGCATTCTTGCCCTCCTGGAAGAGTTTGATCTCCTTCCCTTCGCGGAGGCCTCAGCGCACACTTTGTCCCGCGGACAGGCCTATAAGGTCGCTCTCGTCAGCCTCATCGCCGCGGACCCCGAGCTTTGGCTGCTCGATGAGCCGCTGGCGTCGGGGATGGATCCGCTGGGAATCAGCGCGTTTCGACGACATGTCAAGGCCGCGGCTGGCCGCGGCCGCACCATCCTGTTCTCCACCCAGCTGCTGGACACGGCTGAACGCATCGCCGACAGAGTCGCGCTCATCTCGCGCGGCGCTCTGCGCGCTTTTGAGACTGTGGCGTCCCTGAGGGAGCGGGCAACCGCCGGAGAGGGCGCGCTCGACGCCCTCTTTCTCAGGCTCCGTGACGAAGCTCCATGACGCCGGCCATTCACAACGCGACGCTCGAGAAAGATCTGCGGGAAAGAATCGGCCGCCGGCTGCTCGACCTCCCGGATCAAAGATCAGAAGCTCGCGCGGTCGGCCGTAACGCCAGATCCCGCAAATTGCGGCGGTTCCTATCCGGGGCCCTGTTGCTCGGCTTGGGCTGCGCCCTCGTGTACTTCGTTCAGGTGACTCCTTCCCTTCAGCCTTCGGGACGCCTGGGAACTTTGTGCTTTCTGTCCCTGTGGTCGACAATTCTGTGGCGAGGCGTGCTCTGTCGCCACCTTTTCCAATCTCCTGACTTGCTCGCTTGGGCCCTCCTTCCAGCAAACCCCCAAGTCGTGCTGGACCGACAGCTCCGCCGCGGGCTCAACGGCTCTCTCGCGGCTCATGGAATACTACTAGGCGTCGGACTGACCCTCGGGCTTGCCTGGAGTTTCAGTGGGTGGGGGGCTGTCGTTGGCGTGGTTTTGGCAGCCCTTTTTTGGGTGACGTTGCGCAGCAGCGCTCTGCTGATGACCGTGTGGCGTGTCCTTGCTCCATTGGAGCTCTTTGTATGGGCGACTTTGTGGTTCAGTCTCCCGATCTTCTACATCGCTCCCCTGCGCCTGCTCTTCGTGGGCTTCATGAACGAGTATGGCGACATCCTTTCCTATGTCTTGCCCTTTGGCTGGATCCTCAGGGCGTTTGAAGCGGCGCAGCGCGCATTGCCACCCGAGAATCTCCTTCTGCTCTTGCCCGTTTTTGCGCTGTTCATGATCTCCCGAGGGCTCCTGCCTCGCCTGAAATCACGGCTGGTTATCCTCGAGGCGCCATTGCTGTCTCACGCAGGCGCGACGCAGGAGGGGGCTCGACCGGATGCCGGCGCCTCCTCCGCTCCCGCTGAAGGGACGCAGGATTCCCTGACTTCATCATCATCGCCCGAGGCGGAGCGGATTCGCTCGAGAGCGTTCCTTTACGCAGCCTGGGCGCAAGGCCCCTTGAGCGCCCTGGACAAGGCTTGGCTGGCCTGGCTCTCTCCAAGACAGCGCCTCCTAGTGGAATGCTTTCTTTGGGCGCCTCCCGGGCTGGCCCGTGTGTGGATCTCCGCAGCGAAAACCCTCTCCATCGGATTCGCGCTTGGCGCGGTGCTCGGACAGCGCGATCAGGGTGTGGGTCGGTGGACTTGGGTTCTCACCGCCGCGTATGTTACGTTGCGCACTTTTCCGGAATTCCTCGGGCCATTGCTCACCTCGCGATCCAGCGTGGGCGCGGAGATGCCTCAGCTCATCCTCCAGCCCGTGGCCTTGCGGGAGTTGCAGGGGCTGACGTGGAAATTCTCCTGGGCGCTGGGCGCGAGCCTGATGCCGCTGGTCTTGCTCTACGGCCTGGGTGTGGGCTGTCTTAGCCCCGACGCGCTGGCGCTTCACACCACGCAGGCTTTCAAATGGGTGACGTTCCTGCCGCTCGCGCACCAGTTCAGCCTCCTCGCCGCCGTGTCGGGCACGACGAACGACACTGAGCGGTTCAGGTTTTCCTGGTTTGTTGCGATCTGCCTCATCATCGGGCTCTTGCTCGGCGGACTCGGCTTCGTCCTGCGCGCGACGATTTACACAGACTTCTGGTCCTGGGTGTCGGTGGCCGTTGTCTGGATGTTCTGGGGCGCCATTCCTTGGGTTTATAGGAAGGCTTTCGATCGCCGGTGGTTTGACTGCTGTCGGAAGGATCGCGCCTCGTCCGCATAGGCAGGCGAACCTTCGCCACATATCCGATGAGCCATGTCAAAGAGACCGAGAATGAACCTCAAGCCGCCGCCGCGGGAGGCGCAGCGCGTGGGGTTGGCGCGCGCTTTGTCCAAGCTGGGATTCTGTTCGCGCAGCCAGGGCGTTGAGCTCGTGCGGTCCGGACGCGTCAGCGTCAATGGTCAGCGACGCACGGATCCGGAGTGGCCGACGCGCGTGGGGCATGATCGGATGGAGGTCGGGGGTGAACGCGTTGCCAGCGCCGAGATGATTTACATCCTGTTGAACAAGCCCAGGGGCCTTGTGACCACGGCTTCGGATGAGAAGGGCCGTCCGACTGTCTACCAATGCTTTGATGGCCATGGGCTCCCGTTCCTCGGCCCTGTGGGACGGCTCGACCAAGCGAGCGAGGGCTTGTTGCTTTTCACCAACGACACCCGGTTCGCCCATGGAGTGACGGAGCCTTCCGTCGGCTTGGAGAAGCGCTATCATGTCCAGATCGCCCGCGTGGCTGACGACGACCTTCTCAGCCGCATGGTCTCGGGTGTTCTTGTGGACGGGGAGCGGTTGTTCGCCAAGAGAGCCAAGCGCGTCCGCTCCGGCGACAAGAACAGCTGGGTCGAGCTTGTGTTGGATGAAGGAAGGAATCGTCACATCCGGCGCCTGCTGCAGGCGCTGGGCGTGGAAGTGAAGCGGCTGATCCGCGTCTCGATTGGAACCTTGCAACTGGGCGCTCTGCCCAAAGGAGCCTTCCGTCACCTCACGAGCGCCGAGATCCAGAGTCTCCAGCGAGCCTCCAAGACCCCCTCCTCCCCCTCTTCACCCTAATCGTAGTCCGCTCATACCGCACGCCAACGCGGCCGGGGTTATGATTACAATTGGGGAGGGAAGCATGAGGCCATGCCCCCCGCCCGATGGCCTTGCGTGCGCCTTCTCCGTCGTTCACACTCCGCCCCCGTGCTCGTTCTTGAACGATTCTCTTTCGGGGTTGGCGACCGCTTCGCTCATCAGGCGAAGGCGCAGTTGCAGGCCTTCCTTCAACTTCAATCGCAAGGGGTCCAGGTCATCCCTGTGTGGAACAAGTCCAATCGGGAGCACACGTTCATCGGCTCCGAGCCGCAGAGCGTCCGCGACGCCGCGCAGTCGGCCGTGCTCCACCTCAAATGGCCGCATGCGTGGCATGTGGACGCTGATCACATCCGGCTCCAGACGGTGGACCGATTTCTCGCGCCGTCCGATTTCTTCACCATCGACGTCGCGGACAGCATCGGCCAGCCTGCGCCCGCTGACCAAGTCGCCGCATTTGTAAAGAGGCATCCCGAGCTCGCCGGCGTCTGCGAGATTCCAGGAATCGCGAAGCCGTTCGTGATCACGGCCGCCGAGGTCGCGCGGGTCGCAACCCAGTATTTGTCCGCTGTTCGAGAAGCGGGGGAGATCTTCCGCCACATCGCCTCGAGGAAGGGCGGAAAGGAGGGATTCATCGCCGAGGTTTCCATGGACGAGACCGATGCGCCTCAAACCCCTCCCGAGCTCTTGATCATTCTTGTGGCGCTCGCGGATGAGGGCGTTCCTGTTCAAACCATCGCGCCCAAGTTCACGGGGCGGTTCAACAAGGGCGTCGACTATGTGGGCGACCTCAAGCGGTTCAGAAGGGAGTTTAACGACGATCTCGCCGTGATTCGTCACGCCATCGCGCGCTACGGTCTTCCGGCGAACCTGAAGCTCAGCGTTCACAGCGGCAGCGACAAGTTCTCCCTCTATCCGATCATCCGGGAGTCGCTGGGACGCGCCGGGGCGGGGCTTCACATCAAGACCGCCGGCACCACATGGCTGGAAGAGCTCATCGGGCTCGCCGAGTCGGGGGGCAAGGCCCTTCAGCTGGCGCAGGAGATTTACGCTCAGGCTCTGGAGCATGTCGATGAGCTCTGCGGCCCTTACGCGACGGTCATCGACATCGACCGCACCCGCCTGCCCTCCGCGATCGCGGTGCGCCAGTGGACCGGCGATCAGTTCGCCAGCGCGCTTCGCCATATCCCGGGACATCCGGAATTCAACCCCCACCTCCGGCAGCTCCTGCACGTCGCGTTCAAGCTGGCCGCCAAGCAAGGGCGTCGCTACACCGACCTCCTCAAAGCCAACGAGGCGGTCGTGGCGCGCAACGTCACGCAGAATCTTTTTGAACGTCACCTGAAGCCTCTCTTCCTCGGATGAAAACACGCCCTCTCGGAAACACCGGACTTCAGGTGCCGATCCTCAGCTTCGGCGCTTCCTCCCTCGGACAGGAGTTTCGCAGCGTGACGATGGAAGACGCGTTGCAAAGCGTGCGCGTGGCCCTGGACTGCGGCCTCACTTTTATCGACACCTCGCCCTTCTATGGCCGTGGCATGAGCGAGGTTCTGCTGGGAGTCGCGCTGCGCGATGCGCCGCGTGATCAGTATCTGCTCTGCACCAAGCTGGGCCGCTATGATCTGGCTCATTTTGATTTCAGCGCGAAGCGCGTTGCGGAGAGCGTCGACGTGAGTCTTCACCGGCTGCGCACCGATCACCTCGACGTCATCCTCTGCCACGACATCGAGTTCACGCCCATGCAACAGATCGTGGATGAGACGCTGCCCGCGCTGCGCAGGATTCAGCGGCAAGGCAAGGCGCGCCACATTGGTTTCAGCGGATATCCTCAAAAGATCTTCCGCTTCATCTGCGATCAGGCGCCGGTGGACTGCGTTCTGAGCTACAACCAATACACGCTCCAGAACGATCGCTTCGCGAGCGAGACCGTGCCGTATCTGAAGAAGAAGGGCGTTGGGGCGATGAACGCGGGCCCGTTCAGCGCGCGGCTGCTGACCAACGCTCCGCTGCCGGCCTGGCTCAAGGAGCCCGAGGACGTCAAGGCCGCCGCGCGCAAAGCCGCGGCCCACTGCCAGCAGAGGGGCGTGGACATTGCTCAGCTGGCGTTGCAATTCAGTCTGGCTCACCCTGACATCGCGACAACGATCGCCGGCAGCGCCAATCCCGAGAACATCCGCAAATGGGCCCGGTGGGCCGAACAGCCGATCGACGAGCAGCTCCTGCGGGAAGTGCTCGCGATTTTCCAGCCCGTGAAAAACATCGGTCACGTCGAAGGCCTGGCCGAGAACAACTGAGCGTTGGCGCAAATCCCTGAGGAAGCTCCGGCCCCTGCCTCAGGCGACCCGGCGGTATCGGCGACCCGGAAGAGAAGAGTCGCGTTTGCGAAAGAGCTGTCCGTTTTTCGACGTGGAGGGCTACGATCCGGCGCTACAGGAAATATCCCAACTCGCGCAACGAAATGAAATCGCGGGGGCGTTGGTCGGTTCGCTCGCCCAGGATGACATGGTCGAGGAGTTCGATCTTCAGCAATTGACCGGCGCGGATGAGATCGCGCGTGACTCGGATGTCGGCGTCCGACGGGGTGGGGTCGCCGCTCGGATGGTTGTGCGCCACGATCAACGCCGCCGCATTGTGCGCCACCGCGGATCGAAAGACTTCCCTCGGGTGAACCAACAGAGTGTCCAAGGTGCCTTGCGACACTTGCTCCACCCGGATCAATCGTCGGCGCGTGTTGAGCAACACAATTTGAAAAGTCTCCACGGTCAACCCCCGCGCGCCCTCGCGAAGCAAATCCGCCACGGCTTCCGGCGTGTTCAGCAGAGGGGCCTCACGACGGATCTCGTCCGCCATGCGTCGCGCGAGCGTGAAGGCCGCTTGCAGCGCGATGGCTTTATCGGGCCCGATTCCCCGGACCTTTTGAATCTCCTCAAGCCGCGCCGCCGCGAGCTCGTGCAGGGAAGGATGGCGTCGGATCAACTCCTCCGCCATCTGTACGGCGGAGACGCCCTTCATTCCGGTCCTGAGCAGAATGGCGATCAGTTCGGAATCGCGCAACGCTTCCGCTCCCAAGGCGGCGAGGCGCTCGCGGGGACGATCATGCGACGGCAGGTCCTTGATACGAAAACTCTCCATGGCGGGAGATGCGTAGCACAGGCGCTTCCCCAAGGGGAAGCGAAACATCCGGGTTTACAGCCTCCAGGGCGCCGCGTAGCGTCCCGCGTCTTGGATCGCCATCCAGGGGTCCGACTGAAATCAATCGCCGCATCTGAATGATTCTCGCTTTTCTTACAGGCTGTCTTGCCGGGACGCTGCATGTGGTGTCGGGGCCGGATCATCTGGCGGCCCTCGCGCCGCTCGCCGCTTCCGGGCGCGAAAGGCCCTGGAAGGCCGGGCTGAAATGGGGCTTCGGCCATAGCGCCGGCGTGGCTTTGGTTGGATTGATTCTTCTGCTTTCCAAGGAACGGCTTCACATCGACTTGTTTTCCGCCTGGGCTGAGGTTCTTGTGGGCGTCGCGCTTTGCGGCGTCGGAGTCTGGGGTTTGCGTCGCGCCTTGTCGCGTCAGTTGCATCTGCACGTCCACGCGCACGGCGATCGACAGCACATTCACTTCCACACGCACTCTCCCGAGACGCGACACCGAGCCAACGATCCCGCCGCTCATCAGCATGGCCATGCGGCCCTGGCGGTGGGAACGCTTCATGGTTTCGCTGGGAGCTCCCATTTCTTCGGGGTTCTCCCCGCGCTCGCTCTGCCAGGGGTTGCCGCCGGGGCGATCTATCTCCTGGGTTACTCGGCGGGAACCATCGCGGCCATGTCGCTTTACTCCGAAGGCATCCATCGACTCACGACCGCGGCCCTGCGGTTCGGACTCCGACCCTACCGTATCGCGCTCTCGCTCCTCGCCACAGTCTCGCTGGGAACTGGGCTGTTCTGGATTGTGGACTCGCTGCGGTGAGCGGGACTCCCGCTAGAGCCCTCGATTCTCCGATTGCCCCGCGCCGCGGCTTGGCCGAGGATCGCGGCTCACATTCCGAGCCATGCCGCTGCATTCACTCGCCCTTGAGGCGATCCGTCAGTTCACCAATCACTACGGTGTGCCTCCCGCCTGCCTCGCCGCCGCGCCGGGGCGCGTGAATCTCATCGGCGAACACACCGACTACAACGACGGCTTTGTGCTGCCCATGGCGATTGATCGCTACACCGTCCTCGCCGCCCGGCCGCAATCCGATCCCAGAATCGAGTTGATCAGCTCAGCGGCTCCGGGGCAACCCGCCTCCTTTCTTCTTTCCGCGCCCCTCGCGCCCGGCGAACCGCGTTGGGCCAATTATTCCAAAGGCGTGGCGGCCGGGTTTCAAAACCGCCAACTCCCGGTGCGCGGTTTCGTCGGTTGGGTCCACTCCGATGTCCCTCTCGGCGGAGGACTCTCGAGCAGCGCCTCGCTGGAGGTCGCCACAGCCACCGCGCTGGAAACCCTGGGCGCCCGTCCCTTGGATCCCGCGCTGAAAGCCCTCATCTGTCAGGAGGCTGAACATCGCTTCGCCGGCGTGCCTTGCGGGATCATGGATCAGTTCGCGTCGGTGATGGCGCGCGAGGACCATCTGCTTCTCATCGACTGCCGGTCCCGGATCGCCACGCCGGCGCCGATGCGGGATCCGCGCGTCGCGGTTCTGATCCTCAACACGAACGTGAAGCATGATCTCGCCAGCGGCGCCTACGCCGAGCGTCGCGCTCAGTGCGAAACGGCGGCGCGAAGGATGGGGCTGACGAGTCTGCGCGATTGTTCCATGGCGCTTCTCGCGAAGGCGGCGAGCGCATTGGACCCGCTCCTCCTCCGTCGCGCGCGTCACGTCGTCACCGAGAACGCCCGCACCCAGCAAGCCGTGGAGGCCGCCGGTCGCAACGACTGGACGACCTTCGGCGAGCTCATGCGGCTGAGCCACGCCTCGCTGCGGCATGACTACGAAGTCAGCTGCGCGGAACTGGACACGATCGTCGAGGCCGCCGAGGCTTTGGGACGCGACGCGGGAGTGTATGGATGCCGGATGACAGGCGGCGGGTTCGGCGGATGCGCCGTGGCGCTCGTCGCGCGCGAGAAGGTTGAGAGCGTGGCTGAGGAAATCACCCGACGCTACAGCGCGCGGACCGGCATCAAAGCCTCCTGGTTCAGCTCCCGGCCGGTGGGCGGGGCGAGAGCCTTGGATATGGACCCACTCTGACCTGCGCGCGGGCGCGAAGAAGCATCCTCATGGCTCCAACGTCACAGTCCGGCTGCGCGCTCCTGGAAATGCGGGGGATCGCGAAGGCTTTTCGCGGCGTGCAGGCCTTGGACGATGCCCAGCTCACTGTCCGACGCGGCTCCATCCACGCGCTGATGGGCGAGAACGGCGCCGGCAAATCCACGCTCATCAAGGCGCTCGCCGGAATTTATGCGCTGGACGCGGGGTCGATTCGCGTCGAAGGGATTATCGTCCGTCCTCAGTCGCCGCGCGATGCCGAAGCGCAAGGGATCAGCACGGTTTTCCAGGAGATCAATCTGATCCCCACGCTCTCTGTCGCCGACAATATTCTCCTCGGACGCCAACCTCTGCGTTGGGGGTTCATCCGCCAATCCGAGTGCCATCGCAGGGCCGAGGCGGCGTTGAAGCGCATCGGGTTGTCCATCGATGTTCGAAAAGCCCTCAATCAGTACTCGCTCGCGGTGCAACAGTTGGTGGCGATCGCGCGCGCGCTGGATGTCGACGCGAGGCTCCTGGTGCTGGACGAGCCGACGTCGAGCCTGGACGAGCGGGAGGTCGCGTCGCTCTTCGAGGTTCTGCGGGAGCTGAAGCGTCGGGGCTTGGGCATTCTGTTGGTCACTCACTTTCTCGATCAGGTCTACGCCATCAGCGACACGATCACCGTGCTTCGGAACGGACGCTGGGTGGGCGAGTTTGAGACAGCCTCCTTTCCTCGAGCTCATTTGGTGGGCGCGATGTTGGGCCGCGAGATTCACGACACGCCATCGGCCGCGCCCAAGACGGCCGTTGAGACCGCTGGCGAGGCCAAGCCTCCGCTTCTCGAACTGCGGGGGCTGGGGAAGGCCGGGATGCTGCGCGCGATGGATCTGCGCCTTCGCGCCGGAGAGGTGCACGGATTGGCAGGGCTTCTGGGTTCCGGTCGGACAGAGACGGCGCACCTCATTTTTGGCGTGGCTCATCCGGATTCCGGCGCGCTGCTATGGCGGGGCGTGGAGCGATCGCCTTTCGGCTCTCCTCGCGAGGCAATGCGGCATGGCCTGGCGTTTTGCTCCGAGGATCGAAAGGCCGAAGGCATTCTTCCCCGCCTCTCGGTTCGCGAGAACCTGGTCCTGGCTATGCAGGCAAATCGAGGCGGGTTGCGGCTCATAAGTCGCAAGGAACAGGCCGCGCTCGCCGACCACTACATCCAGGCGCTCAAGATCAAGACCCCGAGCGCCGAGACCCCGATCCAGAATCTTTCCGGAGGGAACCAGCAGAAGGTCCTGCTCGCCCGGTGGCTGTCGCTGTCGCCCCAGGTGATCCTTCTCGACGAACCCACGCGGGGCATCGATGTCGGGGCCAAGGCGGAGGTGGAGAAGTTGATCCGATCGTTGCGCGATCAAGGCATGGCGGTGCTGCTGATCTCTTCCGATCTCGAAGAGATCGTGCGGACCTGCGAAAGGCTGAGCGTGATGAGGGATCGCAGGAAAATCGCCGAGCTCAGCGGGGCCGAAGTCCAGGTGTCCTCCATTCTCCGCGCCATGTCGCGTCACGATGAGTAAGCCATCGCCAATAAGATCCGGTTCGCGGGCGGGATCGCTGCTGTGGCCCGCTATCGGCCTCGTTGCCCTGCTCGCGGGAAACCTTGTCTTCTCGCCCGGCTTTTTCCATCTGGAGATTCGGGACGGGCATGTCTACGGCACGCTCATCGACATCCTGAACCAGGGAACGAGGGTGATGCTGCTTTCGCTCGGCATGACGCTGGTGATCGCCACGGGCGGTGTGGATCTGTCGGTCGGATCGGTGATGGCGGTCGCCGGCGCGGTGGCCGCGTCGATGGTGGTCCGAGGCTCCGCGCCCTTCGGCGTGGTCATCGCGGCGTCCCTGGCCGTCTCGGCCCTCGCGGGGTTGCTGAACGGCTGCCTGGTTGTTTACGCGCGCATTCAACCGATCGTCGCGACGCTGATCCTGATGGTGGCCGGTCGCGGCGCGGCCATGCTCGTCGCCGATGGGCAGATCCTCACGTTCGAACACCCCGGTTTCGTGTTCCTCGGGAACGGCCACTTTCTGGGGATGCCATTCACGCTCACGCTGGCGGCTCTGGCCCTCGGCGCGACGGCCTGGGCGACGCGTCGCACGGCCCTCGGGCTGTTCCTCGAGTCCATCGGCGACAATGAGCGCGCGGCGCGATTCTGCGGCGTTGAGACCTCCCGCGTGAAGCTGTTTGTCTACGCGTTCTCCGGCGTCTGCGCGGGCCTTGCCGGACTCGTGGCGGCGTCGAACATCAAGGCCGCTGATTCCAGCCGCGCGGGGGAGATGCTGGAGCTCGACGCGATCCTGGCGGTTGTCGTGGGAGGGACGACGCTCACCGGCGGACGCTTCAGCCTGATCGGATCCATGCTCGGCGCGCTGATCATCCAGACCCTCACCACCACCCTGTACAATTGGGGCCTCCCTCCCGCCGTGGCGCCGGTGCCCAAGGCGATCGTGATTCTCTCCGTCTGCTTGATGCAATCGCCCCAGTTTCGCGAGCGTTTGAGCTTCGCTCGCCCTCAACCCAAGGGGTCCGCATGAAGGCGCCGCGCTCACTGCCGCTGCTCGCGACGTCCTTCGTCTTCGTCACGCTCTACGGGGTTGCCTCGGCGCTTTATCCGGGCTTCCTCTCCCTCCAGGTGTTCGTGAATCTCTTCGGCGACAACGCGTTTCTTGGCGTGGCCGCGCTCGGGATGACGCTGGTCATCCTCGCGGGGGGGATTGATCTGTCGGTCGGCGCCGTCGTCGCGTTCAGCACGGTCTTCATCGCGACCCTGGTCGCGCGCGGCGCGCATCCGCTGGGGGCGATGGCCGCGGCGGTGACCGCCGCGACGTTTTTTGGCGCCTTCATGGGATGGCTCATTCAAGCGTTTGAGGTTCCGGCGTTCCTGGTGACCTTGGGCGGCGCGTTCTTTGCCCGTGGCATGGCCTTCGTCGTGAACCGCGAATCCGTCGCCATCGCTCATCCCTTCTGGCAGAAGGCGGCTGACTTCGGGATCCCTTTGAGCCCTTCCGCCACGCTGCCCGCAACGGCCCTGACCTTCCTCATCACGCTGGGGGCGATGATGATCATCGCTCACCGCACGAGGTTCGGACGAAATGTCTACGCGGTGGGGGGCGGCATCGCGTCCGCGCGGCTCATGGGGCTCCCCGTGGCCTCGACGCGGATCGCGGTTTATGCGCTGAGCGGCGCTTGTTCCGGATTGGCGGGCGTGGTGTCCACGCTCTACACCGGCTCGGGGGATCCCGCCCGAGCCGCGGGGCTGGAACTCGACGCCATTGCGTCCGTGGTCATCGGAGGCACGCTGCTCACGGGCGGAGTTGGGTCGCCCGCGGGGACGCTGATGGGAGTGCTTATCTTCGGAACCATTCAAAGCGCGCTTGTGTTCGATGGTCGTCTCAACTCCTGGTGGCTTCGCATCGCGATGGGCGGGCTTCTCCTGCTGTTCGTGCTTTTTCAACGCGCGCTTTCCCGCGGATCCGCGCTTGAGAAATAGCGGGTTTCTTCACAACCTCGCGTCCATGCCGCTCTCATTATTGAAACCATTCGCTCCTTCGATCCGATTTACCCTCTCGATTCGGAGGACGCTTCACGCCCTGATCGCCACCGGGCTCCTCGCCCCCTGCCTCGTTCGCGCCGCGCAGCCGCGCCTGACCATTGGCTTCTCTCAAGTGGGGGCGGAGAGCGCGTGGCGAACGGCCGAGACCGAGTCGATCAAGAGCGAAGGAGCGAAGCGGGGCGTCACGCTGAAGTTCTCCGACGCGCAGGGCCGGCAGGAGAACCAGATCAAGGCGCTGCGAAGTTTCATCGCGCAAAAAGTGGACGCCATCATTCTGGCGCCCGTGGTTGAAACCGGATGGGAGCCCGTCCTTCGCGACGCCAAGCGCGCGAAGATTCCCGTGGTGCTCGTCGACCGCGGGGTGAAAGTGTCCGACGAATCCCTGTTCGCGACATTGATCGCCTCGGATTTCATCGCCGAGGGCAGGATGGCCGCCGAATGGCTTGCGAAGAAGGCGGGCGGCAAGGCGCGGATCGTCGAGCTCCAGGGAACGCCGGGCGCCGCGCCGGCCATCGATCGCAAGAAAGGATTTGAGGCGGGCCTCGCGAGCGAGCCGGGAATGAGGATCATCGCGTCGCAGAGCGGCGACTTCCGACGCGCGAATGGCAAGGAAGTCATGGAGGCCTTGATCAAGAAGCATGGATCCGAGATCACCGCGGTCTACGCGCACAACGACGACATGGCGATCGGCGCGATCCAGGCGATCGAGGAATCCGGCCGCAAGCCCGGCAGCGACGTGATTGTGTTGTCCATTGACGGGGTTCGCGGAGCTTTTGAAGCAATGGTGGCGGGGAAGCTGAACTGCACCGTGGAGTGCAATCCTCTCCTCGGGCCCCTCGCGTTCGACGCCGCGGAGAAGGCGGTCAGCGGCGCGGCTTTGCCGAAGAAAACGATCGTGCCGGATCGTGTGTTCGATCAATCCACCGCGAAGTCGGTTATCGCCTCGCGCCAATACTAGAAGAGAGACCTCCGCGTCGGCCGCTTCTCAAACTGGATCTCCTCGCATGATTCGCAACGTGTTCTCCATTCTGTGTCTCGTCGGCTGCGTCGCCGCCGGGTCCGCGTCCGAAGCTCCCGGCCTGCCGTTCACGAATCCCGTGATCCCGGGGGACTATCCGGATCCGTCGGTGATCCGTGTGGGCAAGGATTACTACGCCACCGCGACCACATCGGAGTGGGGGCCTGAGTTTCAAATCCTCAGATCGAGAGACCTTGTTCGCTGGAAACCCGTCGGCGTCGTTTTCCCCCATCGCCCCGCTTGGGCGGTCGGAAATTTTTGGGCGCCCGAGATCGCGGAGCACCTGGGCCGCTACTACGTCTACTATGTCGCGAGGAAACGCGGCGGGCCTCTTGCCGTCGCCGTCGCCACCGCCGCCAAGCCCGAGGGCCCTTATGTCGACCACGGGCCTTTGGTGGCGCAGGAGGCGGGTTCCATCGATCCCATGCCGATCACGGACGAGAACGGCGATCGCTACCTCGTTTGGAAGGAGGATGGAAACAGTCGCCGCTTGCCCACGATCCTTTGGGCGCAGCGATTGACTCGGGACGGATTGCGGCTGGTGGGAGAGCGAACCGCGTTGTTTCACAACGACGCGGGCTGGGAAGGCGCCGTGGTGGAGGGGCCGTTTGTGGTGCGACGCGCCGATGGCTTCTATCTGTTTTATTCCGGGAACGCGTGTTGCGGGCTGAAGTGCGGCTACGCGTTGGGCGTGGCGCGATCCAGGAAGTTGTTGGGCCCATGGGAGAAGGCGCCAACGAACCCGATCCTCGCCGGGAATGACGACTGGCGCTGCCCGGGACATGGAAGCATCGTGCGGGACCCCGCGGGGCGATACTTCCTGCTCTACCATGCCTACGACGCGAAGAGCTCGGTGTTCACTGGCCGCGAGGCTCTGCTGGACGAAGTCATCTTCGGAGCGGATGGATGGCCGGTCATCCGCGGCGGACGCGGTCCCAGCCCCGGACGCTCCGCTCCGCAACACGCCGCGATTCGGGAGAAGGCCACCGCGTTCTTCGACGACTTCAGTCGCAAATCACTGGGCCTGGGTTGGCAATGGCCTCAAGACAATGAACCCATTCTGGATTTCGGGTCAGGCGGCCCTGGAGAACTCATTCTCCGTCCCACTCGCGAGCACTCTGAAGACATCGCCGGGGCCGTCCTTGGGCGATCCACCACCATGGGGGACTACACGGCGGAGGGTGTCATCGACATCGCTCGATGCGGCAAGGGCTCCGTAGTGGGGGTTTCGGCTTTCGGGGACGCGGCGAACGCGATCGGACTCGCTCATGTCGACGGCAAGCTGCGTCTGTGGCTTCGCAACCGCGGCCAAACCACGGTTCTCAGGGAAGTGGACGCCCCCCCCGGACAAAAGCTCCACTTGCGTCTTTCCGCGAGCAATGGACGCGATTTTCAGTTCGCGGCGAGCGCGGACGGTCGCGCCTGGGTCGCTGTCGGGAGCGACCAGCAAGGCTCCCATCTTCCGCCATGGGACCGCGCGGTGCGGGTGGCGTTGACTGTCGGAGGGCGCATCGATGCGCAAGGAGCGTTCGATTCGTTCAGGATCCGTCCGGGGACGTGACGAGGCGTGGCGGGAGCCGACGCAACCTCCAACAAACCATGTTCGACCCCGAGATTCATCCCCATCGACGTCACAACCTTCTCACGGGCGATTGGGTGTTGGTATCGCCCCATCGCAATCAGCGTCCGTGGCAGGGACAACAGGAAAGCGGGCACGCGGAGTCGCGTCCGGCTCACGACCCAGAATGCTATCTCTGCCCCGGCAACCGGAGGGCTGGCGACGAGACCAATCCGCATTACGACCACACTTTCGTTTTCACGAACGACTTTCCGGCGCTCCTGCGAAACACGCCTTCCGGGGAGGCGCCCGAGTCGGGCTTGTTCCGGGCCCAACCCGTGGGCGGCGAGTGTCGCGTGCTCTGTTTTTCGCCGCGTCACGATCTCACGCTGCCTGAGATGTCAGTCGAACAAATCGCCCGGGTGACGCGGATGTGGGTGGAGCAGGCGGGCGATCTGGCCGAGCGGAATCTCTGGGTGCAGGTGTTCGAAAACAAGGGCGCCGCGATGGGCTGTTCGAATCCGCACCCGCATGGGCAGATCTGGGCCGGAAGCTTCCTGCCTCGCATCGCGCAGCAGGAGGACGAGAGCCAGCGGAACTACCACAGGAGGGAAGGTCGACGCCTCTTGATGGACTACGTCGATAAGGAGATTCAGCTGGGAGAACGCGTCGTGGAAAGGAACGAGGAGTGGGCTCTGGTGACGCCCTACTGGGCCACATGGCCGTTCGAGCTGTTGCTGGCTCCGCGCAGGCCGGTGTCGCGGCTTCAGGACTTGGATGGCTCGCAGCAGCTCGCTTTGGCCGCCATCCTCAAGTCCGGCCTGGCGCGCTTCGACAATCTGTTTGAGACCTCGTTCCCCTACTCGATGGGCTGGCATGGCGCGCCGAACGACGGCTCCCAGGACGACGCCTGGCAATTGCACGCGCACTTTTATCCGCCGCTGCTGCGGTCGGCGACCGTGAAGAAGTTCATGGTGGGATACGAAATGCTCGCTGAATCGCAGCGAGACATCACGCCGGAGCTCGCGGCCCGCCGGCTTCGAGACCTCAGCCCCCGCCACTACAGGGAAAGGTAGGAACAGCCAAACTGCGCCCGCCGGCTAGCTGCCGACCACCGGAGAAAGCGGCGACTCTTGCGGCGGCGGCGGACGGACCCGCTGGGCCGTTTGAGCAGAGGCGTCCATGCCTATGAACTGGCGGGCCAGCGGCGGAATCTCCGCAGGGAGGAGAACGCGAACGAGTTGAGGCAGCCCCGTGCTGAACTCGCCCGGGCCTTTGATGACGTGCGCCTGATTGTTGCGGACGTAAACCAGGGTTCCGTCGAGAACGTTGATGTTTCCCGGGACCTGTATCTTGAACCGCGCGCCACGGACTCCGGCCAGCCCTTCCGGTGTGCGCACCTCGTAGGTCGCCCCTTCCGGGAGTCGATTCACGGCTCCCAGAATCTCTCCCCGGACAAGAGTGATCTGCGTCTCGCTTAGAACATCCGAGCCGGTGTCGGAGAGCGTCAGCTTGTCCAGCCTCACGATCGTCCCTTCCTTCACTCTCAATACGCCCCCTCCGCGTCCCAAGAAAAGATCCAGGGTCGTGCCGACTCCCGATTGGATTGTGCAGCCGGCGGGGATTCGCATGCCTGGCTTGATGGGGACTGAGGGGCCTTTCCCGATGGAGTAGGTGGCAGGGCCGTTGATGGAGCGAACCAGGGACTGAATGTCCCTCGACTGGGCCTGAACGGCCCCTGGGGCCGAAGCCAGCATGGCTCCAACACAACACCAGAGAACAAATACTGGCCACTTCATAAACATCACAAAGATCTCACAAAAACCAGTGTCCGCCATCCGGGAGGCCACTCTAACAAAGCTCAGAGTTTACGCGGCGTCAACCCCGGGAATCTACTCATGTTCGCGAGGTCCTTCGCGTCCATTCACGTCACTTGGACTTCTTCACTTTCTCCCACCTCTTGGTCCGAGCGGACTTGAGGACGGCGTCGGTGACGTACTCGGTTTGCAAAGCGTCCTTGAAACTCGGGGCCGCGGGCTTGCCGGAGTCGAGGCCCTGGATGAAGTCGGCGACCTGATGCACGAAGCTGTGCTCATATCCAATCGCCAGCCCCGGCACCCACCAGTTTTTCATGTAGGGTTGGTCGCTGTCGGTGACATGGATGTTGCGCCAGCCGCGCACGCGGCCCTCGTCCTTGTGCTCGAAACACTGGATCCGGTGGAGATCATGCAAATCCCAGGCAAGGGATCCGTGCTCCCCGTTGATCTCAAAGGTGTAGAGCGCTTTGTGGCCGCGGGCGTAGCGGGTGGATTCGAAGGTGGCTAGCGACCCGTTGCTGAAGCGGGCGAGAAAGGCGCTGGCGTCGTCGATGCCGACCTTCTCCACCTTGCCGGTCAGGTTGTGCTTGCGCTCCTTCACGAAGGTCTCCGTCATGGCGGTCACGGTGTCGATCGAGCCGTTGAGCCACAGGGCGGTGTCAATGCAATGCGCCAGCAGATCGCCGGTCACGCCGCTGCCCGCCACTTTGATGTCGAGACGCCACAGCCCCGCGCCGCCCTGAGGCAGCTCGGGATTGATGGTCCAATCCTGGAGGAACTTCGCCCGGTAGTGGAAAATCCGGCCCAGCCGGCCTTCATCGATCAGTTGTTTGGCGAGAGTGACCGCCGGGATGCGGCGGTAATTGTACCAAACCATGTTGGGAACGCCGGCGCGCGCTATGGCGGCGACCATCTTCTCCCCCTGGGGCCCGTTCATCGCGAGGGGCTTTTCGCAAAGGATCATTTTGCCGGCCTTGGCCGCGGCCATGGCGATCTCGGCGTGGGTGTTGTTGGGACTGGCGATGTCGATCAGGTCGATGTCATCCCGCTCCACGAGACGGCGCCAGTCGGTCTCGATGCTCTCGTAGCCCCAATTCTGCGCGAAGGCCTTGGCTTTCACCGCGTCGCGGGCGCACACCGCCTTCAGCACAGGGCGATGCTTGAGCTCGAAGAACTGGGAGACCTGCTTGAAAGCATTGGAGTGAGCGCGGCCCATGAAGCCGTAACCGATAAGTCCGACACGCAGAGGTTTCATATGGTGTTGTTGCGCGGATAGAAAACCGACTTCGAATGGTTCAGGCAAGTTATTTGGAGGCGGAAGGGCGGGTTCGTCGAATGGCGCCGCGCGCGAGCGGGAGAATGCTCAAAGTTTCTCGATTTCGTCCAACGGCCTCCCCATCCTCCCGCGCATCATGAGTGAGCCGCTGCTCCAGATCGAACTGCCCGGGATCCGCAAAATGAAAAGCGGGAAGGTCCGCGAGATCTTTGATCTTGGCGACCGCATCCTGCTCGTCGCCACCGATCGCATCTCCGCCTTCGACTGCATCATGCCCAATGGCATCCCGCACAAAGGGGAGGTGCTCACCCAAATCTCCCACTTCTGGTTTGACCGATTGGCCCAGATCATCCCGAACCATCGCCTCGCCGGCCCGCGCGACCCCCTGCCGCCGGCGTTGAAGCCTTTCGCCCGGCAGCTCGAGCGACGCAGCATGATTGTCAAGAAGGCGGATCCGCTGCCCATCGAGTGCGTCGTTCGCGGCTATCTGGCGGGGTCTGGATGGAAGGAGTATCAGCGCAGTCGAACCGTCTGCGGCATCGCGCTGCCGCCGGGACTGTCGGAATCCTCCGAGCTTCCCGAGCCCCTCTTCACGCCCGCGACCAAGGCGGAGAGCGGGCACGACGAGAACATCCCGTTTGAGCAGGCGGTGAAGCTTGTGGGCGCCGACATCGCCCATCAGGCTCGCGCCGCGAGCCTGGAGATTTATCGGACCGCCCGGGAATACGCGCGGCAGCGCGGCATCGTGATCGCGGACACCAAGTTTGAGTTCGGGATGTTCGAGGGACGCCTGATCCTGATCGACGAGGCGCTGACGCCCGACTCTTCGCGGTTCTGGCCCGCCGACCAATTCCAGGCCGGACGCTCTCAACCCAGCTTCGACAAGCAATTCGTTCGCGACTATCTCGAGACCCTGGCCTGGGACAAGACGCCGCCCGCCCCGGCGCTGCCCGCCGATGTGGTCGCCAGGACGGAGTCGAAGTATCTCGAAGCCTTCGAACGGTTGACCGGACGCGGTCTTTTCAGCGGGGACGCCTGAGCCAACGCGCGGGGACGCTTCCACTTTTCCGTTTCCGATCGCTGGGAGGTGTTGCTAGCGTCCGCCCATGCCATCCCACTCCGCGATCGCGCTGCCGCTTTCGGCTCTGCTGTGCCTTATTGCCTCGTTGATGCTCAGCGGATGCGCCGCGCCCTCCTCCCATTGGCCCGCGACCCGCGATCTGCCATCGCAATCGGGGCCGCCCGACCCGCTCGTCCGTTTTAACGGCCAGAGGGTGGCGTCGCCTGAGGAATGGGCGCGCGATCGCCGACCGGAGCTCAAAAAGCTGTTCCAGCACTACATGTATGGATTCCTGCCGCCGGTTCCGGATCGGATCCAATTCGTGAATCAGGGCATCTTCACCGATCTTCTGGGCGGAAAGGCGACGATGAAGCTGATCGACATTCAGGCCGGCCCGGAGGGCGCGCCCAAGATTCAACTGATGCTGATCGTCCCGAACCAGCGACGCGGGCCGGTTCCGGTGTTTCTCGCCATGAACTTTTGCGGCAATCATGCGCTGCTGAGCGACCCGCGCGTTCCGCTGACCACGGGCTGGTTGTACGACAGCTGCAAAGGATGCGAGAACGGCCGCGCCACCGAGGCGGGGCGCGGCTCCCAGGCGATGGACTGGCCGCTCTCGGACATCATCGATCGCGGCTACGCGCTCGCCGCGTTCTGCAGCACCGACATCGACTCGGATCGCAAGGATGTCTCCGATGGCGTTTACGCTTGGCTGTCGCGGTATTGGAAGGATCCCTCCATCGCCGCGCCGGCAAACCGCGGCACCATCGCCGCCTGGGCCTGGGGATTCCACCGTTGTGTGGACTACCTCGTTCGCGATCCCGACATCCAGCGTCAGCAGATCGCCGCGGTCGGACACAGTCGCAATGGCAAGACCGCGTTGCTGGCGGCGGCCCTGGACGAACGCATCGGGCTCGCCATTCCTCACCAGGCCGGCTGCGGCGGCTCGGCGCCCAGCCGGGGAAAAATCGGAGAATCCGTCGAGCGGATCAACACCGCGTTCCCCCATTGGTTCAACGCTCGTTTCAAGGAGTTCAACACCGAGACCGATCGGCTGCCCTTCGACCAGCATGCGCTGGTGGCCTTGTGCGCTCCGCGTCCCGTTCTTTTCAGCAACGCCGCGGAAGATCAGTGGGCCAATCCGTCGGGGCAGTTCGACATGCTGAAGGCGGCGGACCCGGTCTACAAATTCCTCGGCGCGTCCGGGCTTCAATCTGAAACGCCGCCGCCGCTCGGCCAGCTCAGCCCCGGACGCCTGGGCTATTACATCCGGGAAGGGAAACACTCCATGACGGCGGGCGACTGGCAGGTCTTTTTGAAGTTCGCGGACGCGCATTTTCGAAGCGGCCAATAGCCTTCCTTGATTTTCGTGTTGTGGCCGCTTTTGCCGCGATGTCATACGTATACGCATGAATTCATCCGCCGCTATCAAGGCGCCGTTGACCACGACCCAGTGGCTCATCTGCATTCTCGCGTCGATCGGCTTCGCCTTCGATATTTACGAGTTGCTGATGCTGCCGCTCATCATCAAGCCCGCCCTGGCGGCGCTTGGGGGCGTCGGCGCCGACGGCATTCCGCTGCTTATTCCCGGAAAACCGGGTTACGCGCAATCGGCCCGCTTGCTGTTCTTTGTGCCGGCTTTATTCGGCGGAGTGTTCGGGCTTCTGGGCGGTTATCTGACCGATCGGCTGGGGAGACGTCGCGTCCTGACCGCGAGCATCATTCTCTACGCCGGCGCCGCCTGCGGCGCCGGCTACGCCACCTCCCTGACTCAGTTGTTGGTGTTCCGCTGCCTGGTGTTTATCGGAGTCTGTGTTGAGTTCGTGGCCGCGGTGGCATGGCTCGCGGAGCTGTTTCCTGACGCGCTTCGACGGGAGAAGGTTCTCGGATATACCCAGGCTTTCTCATCGCTGGGAGGCATTCTCGTCGCGCTGGCCAACCAACGCGCGATTGCCTGGAGCGCGAGCCTGCCCGCCATTCACGACAACCACGAGGCCTGGCGATACACGCTGATCTCGGGCCTCCTGCCGGCGATCCCCCTGATTCTGATTCGTCCTTTCCTGCCTGAATCCCCGGAATGGCAACGAAAGAAGGACGCCGGACAGCTGAAGCGTCCGAGCCTGGCCGAGCTGTTCAGTCCTGAGCTTTGCCGAACCACAATTGTGACGATGCTTCTGTTCGCGGCGAGCTATGGCGTTGCCTTTGGCGCGATCCAGCATCTGCCCCAGATCCTTCCGGGACACGCGGACATCAAGCAGGTCGCGAAGGCCGCGCAGGACAAGCTGGTCGAGGAGGCGAAAGCCGCCGGGAAGCCCGTCCCGGCGCCGAGGGCTCTGGCTCAGGCGGCGGCGAAGGCCAACGAGGAAAACGTCGCGGGAGTGCAACTCTGGCAAGAGATTGGCGGACTGGCTGGCCGGTTCATCCTTGCGGTGCTGGCGGTCCAGATTGTCTCGCGGCGGGTCTTGCTCCGTGTTTTCCAGATTCCATCCCTGCTGTTCATCCCTCTGCTCTTCTGGCTGCTTTCACAAAACCTCGGCACAACGGGGAGCCTGGAGCTCTTCAAGTACGGGATCTTTTTCGCCGGGCTGCTGACGGTCGGGCAGTTCAGTTTCTGGGGGAATTATCTGCCCCTGGTCTATCCTACTCACCTGCGCGGCACCGGCGAGAGCTTCGCCGCAAACATCGGGGGCCGTATTCTCGGCACGTCCGCCGCGTGGATCACGATCACGCTATCGGAGTCTGTCCCGCCCAACCCGGGCAAGTTTGCCGCGATGGGGGCCTGCGTGGCGGGCGCCTTTCTGGTCATGGGCGTCCTTGTGACCCCATGGCTGCCGGAGCCCAAACGGGGCGCGCTCAGCGAAGAATAGCCGCGTGACGCGGCGGGATGAGGAACGGATCCCGATCCCGCGACGGCAACGCTCCGGCTGGGCTCCGCGATGAAATCTGAAGTTTTCGTCCCACAAAACGTCTGGATATTGCTCGGCCCTTGTGACATGACGGACAGGCCATTGCCCATTGACTGGATTTTATGAAAACCGCCTACTCTATTCCTTCGTTGATCGTGATTGGCGCTCTCGCGCTCGCCCCCCTCGACAGGGCGCAGGCCAAAGTGGACTTCGCCAAGGAGGTTCTGCCTGTGCTCCAGCAGAACTGCTTCAAGTGCCACGGCCCCGAGAAGCAAAAAGGCAAGCTGCGCCTCGACTCCAAGGAGACGGCGTTCAAGAAGGAGGGGCTGATTGTTCCCGGAAACGCGGAAAAGAGCGATGTCATCCGTCGCATCCAGCTGCCCAAGGGCAACGACGACACGATGCCGTCCGAGGGCGAGCCCTTGAGCAAGGCTCAGATCGATGTCCTGAAGGCATGGATCAATGAAGGCGCGGATTGGCCCGCGGGGGTCGGCGCCACGGCCGGCGTTGGCGCTCCCGCCGAGCCGGCGCGTCCGAAGACCGGCGTTGAAGCGCTGGGCGAGCACAAGCCCGCGCCGGAGGAGCTGAAGGCCATCGAGAAGCTCCAGGCCGCCGGTGTGAATGTGCTGCCGGTGGCGATGAACATGAACTGGCGCGACGCCAACTTGAGCCTCCTCGGGACGAACGTCACCGATCAGACCCTCGCGCAGCTCAAGGACATTAAAGGCCTTGTGAACCTGAACCTGCGAAACACCAAGATCACCGACGCGGGCTTGGCGCATCTCAAGAATCTCCCAAACCTGATCTCCCTCAACCTCGCGGGCACCGCGGTGACCGACGCGGGCATCTCCAACCTCAAGGGCCTCGCCAAGCTGGAGTACCTCAACCTCTACGGAACGGGGGTCGGGGATTCGGCGCTGTCGTCGTTGAAGGGGCTGAAGAATCTTCGCGCGCTCTATCTCTGGCAAACCAAGGTTACCGACGCCGGCGTGGCCGACCTGGAAAAGGCCCTTCCCCAACTCAAGCCAAACCGCGGCATCGATCTCGCGGCCTTGATGAAAAAGGAGGAAAAAAAGGAAGAGAAGAAGGAAGAGAAGAAAGACGACAAGAAAGACGCGAAGAAGGAAGAGCCTAAAAAAGAGGAGCCCAAGAAGGAGGCTAAGCCTGAGGTGAAGAAGGAAGAGAAGAAGCAGTAAGCCTGGGGAAGCCAGTCTAACTGACGTAATGGGGTCGGAACACCGGGCCCAGCCCGTGTTTTTCCAGCAAGCGGACGAATGCTTCAATGCCGCGCTTCTCGTCGGAGCCCAGGTGGTAGTGGATGTGCCATCCCAGATAGTCCTTCCTGAAATCGAGGTCGTACTCGGGCCGGTTTTGGATCAGGTGGTCGAGCGTATCCATGCCGAAATCACGAGCTTCGCGAAGGAGGCGACGCAGCTTCTCGTTGGCCACGCCCCTTCTTAGCGCCCACACCGCGTACACAAAGGGAAGGCCGGTCATCTCGTACCAGGCGGTTCCGAGGTCAAAGAGAGCGTGCTCCGGATTGGCCCGCGAAAAGTCGATCGCGGGATTGCCGATGAGCAGCACAAAGTCCTGGTTCCTCGCCTCATCGTAGCTTGCCAACGGGTGAAAATCCGGCTTCAAGCCGCGCTCCGCCAGAAGCACGCGCAGCAGGTTGACGCTGGTCAAGGACGCCGGATCGCAATGGATGTCCCGCGCCGATTCGATAGGTTTGCGGTGGGCCAGGAAAACGCTTCGCACCTCTCCCAGCGACGCGACAGCGATGCTGTCGAGGACGTCGTAGAGATCATTGAACAGAACCTCGGTCACGCTTACCAGCGCGGCGTCCAACTCGCCACGGCGCAGCTTCCCGGCGAGCGCGGAGGGAGGGATGAACTCGATCTCAGACTCGAGGCCGCGGGTGAGAGGAACCGAGTTGAGGTAAGGGACGGATCCGACCCGGAAAGGCGCGAGGGAGGACTCGAGCTCGGACTCGCGCTTCAGCACTTCCGCGCGGCGCTCCCGTTCGGCGCGACGAAGGAGATCCTCCGTCGACTCCTGGTCCGCCATTCGTAGTTTAGGCAATTGATCACCCGGCAACATCGCGGCGGCACGGTAGCAAGAGGCTCGCCGAAGGACATCAAAATTTCCCCCGCAACGCGACGGCGGGCGTCCCTCGGCCCGGTCGCGTTTCCGTCGGGTGGACGAGGGGCTCGCCTCCGCGTCCGCTCATCTCCTTTATACAAATCCCCGGGGCGTCGGTGTCGATGCTCATGGATACTCGATCAGGTCCATGATGCCCATGCCCAAGAAGACATCCTCCGGTCCGGCCGCCAGCGCGCGGCCGAGGGTGGATGTTCTTTGCGCTGTTCTGGCGTTGATCTGCGTCATCGCGTGGCTTTTCACCCGCGCTCCTGAACGTCGCGCCGAGATCTTGCCAACAGAGGAATCAGCTTCAGGCGCAGCGGTTGAGACCGCGCGTCGGGGCGCCAGCAATCGTCTTATCATTCACGGCGCCAACGCCGGCCCGGCGCCAACGGCCGAGCAAGTTGTCGCCGCGAAACTTTCGCAGTTTGCGCGATCGCGTCGGGGCTTCGCCTACGCCCTGAGCCAACGCCATGGGGTTCCTGTGTCCGGCGATGTCGAGCGGTTCTTCGCGGCGGTAGAGTCGGGGAATTGGAGCGACATCACGAACGCGTTCAGCAAGATTGATGGAGGCGACTCGAGCGCGGGTCATTCCGCGGGGCGCCCGCCGGGGATTGAGCATCTTTGGCCGGCGATCATCGACGCCTTCGGGGCGGCGGAGCAGGCTCACCAATGGCCGGCGCAGCAGCTTCTGGACTATGGAAACTCGGTGCTCGACTCTCTTCGTCCCGGAATGATCTATGTTGGCGGCACGGACAGCGGACGCTGGATCCCGGAGCTGCTCAACGACACCAGCGAAGGCGAGCGGCACATCGTGATCACTCAAAATGGCCTGGCGGACGGCACTTACCTGGACTACCTCCAACTCCAGTACGGCGACCAGGTGACGACGCTCTCCTCCGAGGATTCGCAGAACGCTTTCAAGAGCTATGTCGATGACGCCAGGAAGCGGCTCGAACACGACACTCAATTCCCCGATGAGCCGAAGCAGGTGCGTCCTGGCGAGGAGGTCAGGCTGAAGGAGGACGGTAGAGTGGAGGTGGGCGGACAAGTGGCTGTGATGGCGATCAACGAAGCGCTGTTGAAGGCGTTCATGGACAAGAACCCCGACGTTCCCATCGCGCTTCAAGAGTCCTTTCCGCTGCGGGGGACTTACTCCGACGCATTGCCGATCGGTCCGCTAATGGAGCTCCACGCTCGGGATGGCCAGAACGCTTTCACGGCGGAACGCGCCGGCGAATCGCTCGACTACTGGCGCAACACGGCGCAGCAGGTCGCCTCCAATCCTGAAACCAAGGGTTCCACCGAGGCTATGAAATCCTACTCGCATGACGCGGTCGCCGCCGCGAATTTGCTCGCGGCCCACAACTATGGGAACGAGGCGGAGGAGGGATACCGGATCGCGAGCCAGCTCTGGCCCGGGAATCCTGAGTCGGTGGGGAGTCTGGCGGGGCTGCTGGCGCAGCAAGGACGCTCCGACGAAGCGGAACAAATGCTACGCGATTTCGCGACAAAGTATCCCGACCAAATCAAGCACGTGGAGACAATCATGGCTGGGCAGTGGCGGCTGACTTTCCGGCCTCCGTAGAGGGCCGCGGTTCGCGGCCCTGAGGGTGGCGTGGCCACCTACGGTCCCTTGGGATGAATGCTCCCTGTTGAAGCGCCCGCCCCGATCTCCAGCCCGCGTTCCACATGGCGGGACGCCTCGCCCTAGGGCGCTGTGAGTTCAAGCGTCTCCACGTTCGCATCGAACGGAACGTCCTTGGGAGGATGTCCGGGCCACAGAACGCGAACGGCTTTCGTGTTGGCGATCCGGGGCAGTGTCGCCGCGGGGCTGCTCGCCGACCAGTATCCGCCGCCGCCTTGGATCTCCACACGCGGCCCAAGCTCTTCCCGCTCCCCGACGCAGCGAAGACTGACGCCAATCCCCACCGGGTTCGAGAGCGGCCCTCTCACGTGAACCCTCACGCCGGCCTTCCTGGAGCTTTCGTTCAGATAGGCCCGCGTGGGCGCGCTGTTCTCAGTGATCAGCAAGTCCGGCTTTCCATCCTGGTTGAAATCGCCGACGGCCGCTCCCCGTTGATCCCCGTATACCTTGATGCCAGAAACGTCTCCCGCGACAACCAAAAGGTTCCCGCGTCCATCGCCGACGAGCAGCAGACCTCGTCCCGCGTCGGCGCGCGCGACTTCCGGCCGCATGGGATGGAAGTTCTGGGACAGCACAACGTCCAGATGCCCGTCGCCGTCAAAATCCGCCACGGCTACGCCAAACGCCGGCGCCCACTGCGCCTGGGCCGGCAGCGCCCGGGCTTCGAAATGATTGGTGCGATTCAGAAACAGGGTGGTCTCAAGGCGTCTCGCCATGACGCGGCTCCCGCGATTCGGCGCGGCCTCAAGGACTTGGTCTAGGGTCGCGCGACTGAAGCTCTCATGCGTGGTGAACCGCTCCGCGAGCGCGGGAATCGCCTGGCCCAAAGCCGCCAGCGCTCGTCGTGGAACGGTCACGCCCAGCTCCGGCGCAAAATAGCCTTCCACAACGTCGACGGCCCCGCGCCCACCCAGATCCCCGAACGCGATCATCAATGGATGCTGATCGTCCGCTCTATATCCCGTGTTGGATCCCCAGTTCGTCGCGATAAAGTCCGTGGTCCCGTCCTCGTCGAAGTCTCCGGTCGCAATTCCATTCCACCATCCGGTGAATGACGCCAGGCCCAGCTCGTCCGTCGCGTCCCGCAGCCTGCCGCGTTCGTTCATGAAGATCTTCACCGGGCCCCACTCGCAGGCGAGCAATAGATCGGGATACCCATCGTGGTTCAGATCGCTCCACACCGCTCCGCTGACCAATCCCACCTTCTGGAAAAGAGCCTGGCTCCTGGGATCCGGCGATAGTTTCCCGTTGTCCTGCAGCAGCAGCGTCGAGCTCGCGGCGGTGGGGTAGGCGCCCGGAATCACGCGCCCGCCGACGAACACGTCCAGGTCGCCGTCGCCATCCACATCGGCGACCGCCAAGGGGCCGATGGACTCGGGGAGCCCGGCGAGCACGACGATCGGATCGACCTCCAGTGCGTCTCCCTTCGCGTTCAGGCGACACCGCAGCAGCTGCGACGGGCCGCCGCTCTCGTAGCTGGAAAGCCCCGCGAGAACCATGCGTTCGCCCTCGCTGGTCACGAACGGCGCAAGGCCCGCGATATCGTCGGACATCGGCGCGTTGGTCGCGGCGCGAATGGGACGCAAGCCTTCCTGCGGCGTGACGCGAAACGCCGCGATAGGGTTGCCGCGGCCGGCGCCGATGAACACTTCGTCCCGCCCATCGCCATCGACGTCGAAGCACGCCACACCCGGTCCGAGCTGACTGAGCTGTTTCGAAAGGAGAGGCTGTCGGGTGTAGTCGTTGAACAGTGTTTCGCGATGCGTGTGGTCCAGCGTCGCGGTGATGTCGCGGAAAAGAGGCAAAGGCGTTGCGGCAGGCGCCGACGGCGCGACGGTCGGGGCGCTTTCGCGCTCCGCGATTTCGAGCCGCCGGTTTGCCGGCGCCCGCTCCATCACCGAGACGCGACCCGAAGACCAGCGCACCTCCACCCGATGCGCCTCGCCGATGCGCGCGGCAAAGCAGCGCACGGCGTCGTCCGACGACAAATACCTGCCTCCCGCCACGATCGACTGCGTTTGTCGAAGCCCGCTCGTCGTCACTGTGATCTGCGCCCCGACGCCCCTCGTGTTGTTGCCTTCTCCGAGCAGGCGAACCTGGATGCGAGGCTCGGCGCTCTCGTTGCGATACAGCAGCGGCGGCGCGTTCAGGCAGTTGATCACCACATCGAGGTCGCCGTCGTTGTCAAGATCCGCCAAAGCCACTCCCTGGCTGATGCGCTCCGAGTCGAACCCCCAGGACTTCGCCATGTCTTCGAACGTGAGATCGCCTCGGTTGCGATACGCGGCGTTTGGAACGTCCATCGGAGGGTAGAGGATGAGGTTCGTTCGCGCCTGTTCTGGAGATTGATGTCCAAACGAGCGGATCTTCGCGAGCGCGTCGCGATTCTGCACATCGCGGGCATGGCCATTGACGATCAGCAGATCCTCGTAACCATCCAGATCGACGTCCAGGAACACTGGCTGCCAGGACCAATCGGAGGCGGCGACTCCGGCGAACTGAGCAATCTCGGCGTAAGTGCCATCGCCTCGATTCCAGAAAAGCGTGTTGCGGCCGACCTCCGGTCTTGTCTCGAGCCGACCTAGCGTAGGCGGGAACAAGGGCAATCCGGATACCTGCTGCATCCGGCGCGCATGATCGCGTCCGAGCATCTCCACCACCATGAAATCGAGATGGCCGTCGCGGTCCAGGTCCGCGAAGTCAACGCCCATCGACGCGAAGCTCTGGCATCGCATCGCCAGCCGCTGTATCGCCTTGAAATGTCCCTTCCCGTCCCCCAGCCAGAATCGATCGGGGGTTTGAAAATCATTGCAGACGTAAATGTCCGGAAACCCGTCGCCGTTCATGTCGCGAATCTGCGCGCTCAGCCCGAAGTCCAAGGGCGCGGGCTTCGGACGGCCTTCCTCGTCGAGAAACGCGTCGGAGTTCCAGGGCACGGCCTTGAAGTGCCCGGTTCCATCATTGAGGTAGAGCGCGTCCGCCTCGCCGTCCTCCTCAAGATGACCGTCGACGTATCGCAGCCGATTTGCATGGGGACCGGTCACGACGATCTTTCCGTCGACGCGCCGCACCTGGGCGGAGCCGCTGCTGCGGAGGATCGCCTGGGCCCCGTAGTTCACGACGTAGAGATCGAGATCGCCGTCGCCGTCGACATCCCCAAGCGCCAGGCTCGTGGTTCCGGTCTCGGCGGAAACTCCCGCTTCCACAGTGATGTCTTGAAAGCGACCGTGGCCGTCGTTGCGGAAAACCCGGGGACCGTGGCCGAGCGTGCCAACAAGCAGATCCAGGTCGCCGTCGCCGTCGATATCCGCAAACGTCGCCCCGGTGGAGATCATGCCGGCGCACCCCGCGCCGCCCGCGTCGGCCGCCAGCTCGAAGCGGAATCCGCCGAGATTGCGATAGAGCGCGTTGGTTCCTGAGCTCGAGCAGAAGTACAGGTCGCAAAGCCCGTCGCCGTCCACATCTCCCGCAGCCACGCCGGCGCCCAGCATGCGGTTGTTGTTCTCCATCATGTCGCTCAAGAAGACTGGGTTGGTGAAATGAATCCCTGTTTCCGTGGCCGCCAGATTGGAGAACCGGAGACCCTTGCGCGGCGCGGGGTCCACGGCGATGGAACGTGACTCCGCCGCCTCTGTGTTGCCAGCAGCCGGGGTCAGGAGAGTCAGGACGCAGGCTGTCACAGCGTGGAGCCACAAGGCGATGCGACGATGGAACATGAGGAGACCTTGCCGAAATGATCCCGAAGTTGTCGCCTCAAAAGCTGTCAGGGCAACAACCCCCCGTGTCTCTGTTCCGAGCGCGCGGCGGTCCTATCCCGGATTCAGCCTCCAAGAACCCTCCGGAATCCGGGCTGGACCGTTGGCAAAAGTTCACCCTCGATGAATAATAGTTGGCCAAGACGGCTCGAACTTGGGTTATATCCTCGGCGATATGAGCTCTGAGACCATTCCTGTCGGCTTCAGCGATCCGGTCAACGCCGCCATCCTTGCGGTGTCCGAGGATCGCCTTCAGGGATTCCAGCGGGACCCCATCGGCGAGATCAGCGCGCAGTCCGGGGTTCCTGTTGAAACCGTCCTCGAGCGCGTTCGAGCCATGCTGTCCGCGGGAACGATTCGGCGCGTGCGCCAAACCTTGCTCGCGACGAATCTTGCCGAGGGCGCGCTCGTGGCGTGGGACACGCCGCAGGAAAGCCTCGACTCCGGATTCGACTACCTGTTCCAGAAGGATCCATTCTCCGGCCACGTTGTCACGCGCAGCACCGACGCCGCCAGCCCTGGCTCGACTTACAAGCTATGGACCACGCTCAAGGTGCCGCAAGGCTACTCCCTGGAAAAGCACTGCCTGCTGCTCCAGAAGATCATCGGCGCGAATCATTTTCGGCTGATGTCGGCCAAGAGGCTCTTCGCACTGGGCGTGGGGCACACGCGTCGACGCGGCATGGAGCCGGGCAGCAAGGCCGACGAGCCGGCGGAGGTCATTGAAGTGAAGGTGGCGCAGCTCTCCGACCTGGAGTGGCGGGCGCTTATCGCGTTGAAACGCGAGTTCGCCGTCGGTGAGCTGATCCGGGATCTCTGGTCCGCGCGCGCGGCGGAGGCGAGCCTTCCTCTTCCGGTCTTCTGCGAAGTGGCCGAGGACCTCGATCGTAGAAAAATCCTCGGCCGATTCTCGACCTTCCTGGAGCATGTCAAGCCGACGGGCGACGGCGAGCGGGTGACGCGTTTCAACGCGCTGTTCCACTGGGCGGTTCCGCCCGGCCGGGAGATCGAGGCGGGTCGTGAGGTGGGCCGGCATCACATCATGACGCACGCCTATTGGCGGGAAGGCGGGCCCGAGTTCCGGAACGTGAATGTGATGGGCGTCGCTCACGGCACGGACAAGACCCTTGTCCTGGCCCACAAGGCGGCGATTGACGCGCATCTGGCCAGCGTTGGAATTCCCGTCTCGTACACGAACGTGTTCTGGGGCGGCCGCAGCGAGATCAAGCCGTCGGAAATCTCGCCTTTCGTCTACGCGGAGTGGTGCAGGAATCTGGGCGTGGATCCGGAGTCGATGCGACTGAAGAGTTGACAGCCGCGGCTGATTGTCGAGGTTGTGCCGCACGCAATGGCTTCCGCCGCGAAAGAAATACTGCTGATCGACGCCGTCCTTTGGAGCGAGGCTTTCTCGCCGTCCGATCCGCTGCGCTCCGCTCCGAGCTGGTTCGATCCGCATGTCTCCTCCCCTGGCCGGACCTGGATGCGGTCCGTCTCCGCGGAGGCGGACTTGAGCTCCGAGCCCGGTCCGCAGGTTCGCGGTGTGATCCTCTCGGGATCCCCGCGGGATGCCTGGAGCACGGACCCGGTCAACACCGCGCTCTGCCAGCTCATCGATCGGTGTCACCAAAGGCGGATCCCGCTGCTCGGCGTCTGCTACGGACACCAGGTGCTGGGACGGGCTTTGGGCGCGAAAGTCGCGCCGCATCCCCAGGGATGGGAGCTGGGGAACGTCCCGATTCAGCTCACCCCCGCAGGGCGCAAGAGCCTTTTGTTCGACAGTTTTCCCGAGACGTTCGACGCTCTACAAAGCCACCGGGACGCGGTGCTCGAGCTGCCCCCAGGCTGCCAGCTTCTCGCCACGGGGTCGCATACCCGGATCCAGTCGTTCTCCTGCGACGACCTTCTGTTCGGAGTTCAGTTTCATCCCGAGACCCGGCCCGACATTCTCCGCTACTTGTGGGGGCCGCGATTGGAACGGTGGCGCGGGAACATTGGCTTCGATCTCGACCATCGGATCGCCACATTCCAGGAAGCTCCGCAATCCGCCCTCATCCTGAACCGTTTCGTCCACCAAATCGCCCAGTGACCCTGTGATATGAGCCTCGCCTCCTTCTCGTTTCCCACCCCGACGCTCTTTGGCGCCGGATCGCTCCAAGAGCTGCCAGCGCGCCTGACGCGCCTGGGAATTCGCAAGCCCCTCGTGGTCACCGACGCGGGACTCGCGAAAACCGCGGCTTTCGCCGCGCTGGCGACAACATTGGGGGCGCGCGAACAGGGTCGCGCCTGGGCGCTCTACTCCGGCGTGCATCCCAACCCGATCGAGAATGACGTGCGGGAACCCGCCGCGCTGTTCACGCGGGAAGGATGCGACGGAGTGATCGCGATCGGCGGAGGAAGTCCTCTGGACGCCGGCAAGGCCGCGCGCCTCCTCGTCAAGCGGCCGGGATACGATCTGAGTCGCTTCTACGAGGAGCCGGACTGGTCGGGGCTGGCGCCGTTCGTCGCGATCCCCACCACCGCGGGCACCGGCAGCGAGGTGGGGCGCAGCTCGGTGATCACGCTCGAGGCCACGCGCAAGAAGGCGGTGTTGTTCCATCCCGAGCTTCTCGCGAAGCTGGTGATCCTGGACCCCGAGCTCACCGTGGGCCTTCCCGCAAAGCTCACGGCGGCGACCGGCGCGGACGCGCTGACGCATTGCGTCGAAAGCTTCACCTGCCCGCAGTTTCACCCTATGTGCGATGGCATCGCGTTAGAGGGAGTTCGTTTGATCGTCGAGTTTCTTCCCAGGGCCTGTCGCGACGGAAAGGATCTGGAGGCGAGAGGGCACATGCTCGTCGCGGCCGCGATGGGCGCCGTCGCTTTTCAGAAGGATCTCGGGGTGGTGCATTCCCTCGCGCATCCGTTGTCGTCGATCTGCGGCATGCATCATGGGCTGGCGAACGCCCTTTGCCTGGTTGCGGGAATGCGGTTTTGCGCGGCCCGCAAGCCTGGGCTGTATCGGCGCGTCGGCATCGCCTGCGGGCTTGAGCTTCACAAGGTCTCCGCGGCGGAGGCCGATCAGAGAACCATCGAGTTCATCGCGGGCTTCCTGGGCGGGATCGGCATGACTGGACGCCTGAGCGAGCATGGCGTGACCGCCCAGCAGCTCGACGCGCTCGTCGCCCAGGCCGTGGATGATCCCTGCCACAAGACCAACGCGGTTCCCGTCTCCGCCGCGGACTTCAGGGCCCTCTACGAGCAGGTCCTCTGAGGGCTCGCGAAGAAACGGCATGAAGGAGAACCCAGCGTCCGAAGCCAGCGGAGACGAGGCGCTCCTGGAGTCGCTGGGTTATCGGCAGGAGCTCGCTCGGGGTATGAGCGGCTTTTCAAACTTCGCGCTGTCCCTCTCGATCATTTGCATCCTCGCCGGCGGCATCACTTCCTTTCATGTGGGGCTCTGCAGCGCGGGGGGCGCGAGCATCGGGATCGGTTGGCCGCTCGTCTGCCTGTTCTCGCTGTGCGTGGCGCTGACGATGGCGCAGGTGGCGAGCGCGTTTCCCACCGCCGGAGGACTCTATCACTGGGGCACGATCCTCGGCGGAAGAACCTGCGGATGGTTCACGGCCTGGTTCAACCTCGTGGGCCTCATCACGGTGATGGCGGCGATCAATTCGGGCGCGTTTGATTTCGCGGTGTCCGCCTTCGGCGATGGGTCGGGCGCCGCGCCGCCGGAATGGCTGCGTCGTCTCGTGATCGTGGGAATGACCCTCGCCCAGGGCCTGCTCAATCACTACGGCATTCGCTGGACCACACGGCTGGTCGACGCCAGCGGCTGGCTGATCCTGATCACGGCCGCGATCCTCATCGCGGGATTGTTCCACGGGGCGTCGCGCCTCGAGTGGTCGCGTCTGTGGACCTTCTCCAACTTCAGCGGGCTTCCGGAGGCGGATCCGGTCTTTCCCAGGCAGGGCAACGTCGCCTGGCTTTTCGCGCTCGGATTCCTTTTCCCAGCGTACACCATCACCGGATTTGACGCCTCGGCGCACACCGCGGAGGAAACCCTGAGGGCGGCCACGAATGTTCCCAAGGGCATTGTCCGTTCGGTGGTCGTGTCGTCGCTGCTGGGCTGGATCCTGGTCGTCGCGATCTTGCTCGCGATGCCGGATCTCAGGACCGGCGCGATGAAAGGCCCAAACGTCACCCCCTGGGTCATCCGCTCGGCGCTGTCGCCGGGTTGGGCGGCCGCGCTGCTCGGCGCGATTCTTCTCTCGCAGTTTCTGTGCGGGCTCGCCGCGTTGACCTCGGCCTCGCGGATGACCTACGCCTTTGCCCGCGACGGAGGTCTGCCCTTCTCAGGGCCCCTTTCCCGGGTTCATGCGAAAACAAAGTCGCCTTCGGTGGCGGTGTGGTTCACGGCATTGTCGGGAGTCGCGTTCACGACCTTCGTGTCCTACACGACGATCGCGGCGGTTTGCACACTGTTCCTCTATCTGAGCTACGTGCTCCCGGTCGCCGCGGGCTTCAAGGCGCACGGCAGGACCTGGAGTCGGATGGGCCCGTGGCATGTGGGCGCGTGGTATCGGCCGTTGGCGCTGGCGTCGTCGCTGGGATGCGCCGCGTTGATCCTGCTGGGCTTGCAACCGCCTAACGACGGAGCGGTGTGGATCGTGGGCTCCGTGATGGCCTTCCTGCTGGCGGTGTGGTTCGGCTGGGAGCGTCGGCGATTCAGGGGCCCTCCCGCGGCATTGCGAGCGCTGACCTGAGCGGCCGATTGCGGATCGTGCGACCTTGCTTCGCCGGAAGCCCTCGAGCCTGGCGCCGGAGCAAGACTTTGCCTTTTGGGCCAGACCTCAAATAGGCTATGGGAGCCGCGCAAGCCTATGAACAATCTGAACTCGCACACCGCCGAAGCCGCCACCCAGAGGCGCTACGCCGCCGCCGCCAAAGCGCAGGAGGCCGCGCTTTGCTGTCCTGTGGAATACATCCCGGACCTGCTCACGGTCATCCCGCGGGAAGTCATAGAGAAGGACTACGGTTGCGGAGATCCCTCGCGCTACCTCAAGCCAGGCGAAACGGTGCTCGACCTCGGCAGCGGCACGGGAAAGATCTGCTTCATCGCCGCCCAGGTTGTCGGGATGAAAGGCCGCGTCATTGGCGTGGACATGACGGACGACATGCTGGAGGTGGCGCGCCGCAACGCCCCGATCGTCGCGGAACGGCTCGGCTACGCGAACGTGGAGTTCCGCAAGGGACGAATCCAGGACCTCGCCCTGGACCTCGAACAGCTCGACGCGGAATTGCTCCGCCGCCCGATCACGAGCGCCGCGTCCTTTCTCGCCGCGAACGAGCTCGCCCGGGAGTTGCGGCTCCACCATCCGCTGGTGGAAACAGAGTCCGTGGACGTGGTTGTGTCGAGCTGCGTCCTGAATCTCGTCGAACCCCGGGACAAGAGCCAGTTGTTCCAGGAGATCTTCCGCGTGCTCCGCAAAGGCGGACGCGCGGTCATCTCGGACATCGTCAGCGACGAGAGCGTGCCGGAGGCGATGCAGCAGGACTCCACGCTCTGGAGCGGGTGCGTCAGCGGCGCGCTGCGCGAGGATTTGTTCCTTAAGGCTTTTGAGGAAGCCGGCTTCTACGGCATCCGCCTTCTCAAGCGCGACGAAGCGCCGTGGCAGACCGTGGAGGGCATTGAGTTTCGTTCTGTGACCGTCGAGGCCTTCAAGGGCAAGCAAGGCGAGTGCTGGGAGCTGAACCAGGCCGTCATTTATCGCGGCCCGTTCCGCGAAGTTCTGGACGACGACGGCCATCGTCTGCGTCGGGGCGAGCGCGCGGCCGTGTGCGACAAGACGTTCCAGCTCTACCGGCAGGCCCCTTACGCGGAGTCCTTCGCGTTCATCGAACCGCTGGCGCCCGTGAAACCAGGGGAAGCCAGGCCTTACGACTGCGCGAGGACGGCGCTTCGTCATCCGCGCGAAACCAAAGGCTTGGCGTACAACGCCACCACCGAGGCGTCGAAGTGTTGCGACGGCGGCAATGGGGGAGGTTGCTGATGGGGAGCGCGCCGGCTTTTCCGCGTCGCTTCCCTTTGCTCTCCGCTCGAAACCATGAATCGTTTTGAGTCAAAGCTGGCCGAGCAGCGGTTGGTTCTGCGCCGGGGGCGGCTGCAGACGCTGCAGGTCAACGTCGGGCGCAAGTGCAACCAAACCTGCGCTCACTGTCATGTGGACGCCGCCCCGTGGAGGACGGAGATGATGGCCGAGTCGGTGGCGCGCCGAGTCGGCGGTTGGATTCGCGCGCATCGACCGGCCGTCGTGGATATCACCGGCGGCGCGCCGGAGCTGAGCGAGCACTTCCGCTACCTCGTGGAGACGGCGCGCGATTGCGGTTGCCACGTGATCGACCGGAACAATCTCACCATCATTGAGACGGTGGCGTTTGGATGGCTGCCGGAGTACCTCGCGAAGCATGAGGTCGAGGTGGTCGCCTCGCTGCCGTGCTACTCGGCGGAAAACGTGAACGCCCAGCGCGGCGAGGGCGTGTTTGAAAAAAGCGTCTCCGCGCTGCGAAAGCTCAATGCCGTCGGCTACGGAACAACGCTGCCGCTGAATTTGGTGTTCAATCCACTGGGAGCCAAGCTGCCCGGGCCGCAATCGGAACTGGAGGCGGATTACAAGGAGGCGCTGCGCCGGGAGTTCGGCATCGTGTTCAACAAGTTGTTCACGATCACAAACCAGCCCATCGCCCGCTTCGCCGAGGACTTGCGGCGGCGCGGAGAGTGGGACGCGTATCTCGATTTGCTCGCCAACGGCTTCAACCCGGCAACCGTTGAAGGCCTGATGTGCCGAACCACCTTGAGCGTCGGTTGGCTGGGAGAAATATTCGACTGCGACTTCAATCAGATGCTCGGGATGCGGATGCGGAATGAAAAGCCTCTCTATTTGTGGGACGTGACGCCTGAGCGCCTCGAAGGCGGGGAGATCCTCACTGGCGCGCACTGCCTGGCCTGCACGGCCGGCTGCGGAAGCAGCTGCGCCGGCGCCGTGGCGTAGGAGACCCCCCATGCTCGGGCGGCGACGGACGGGGTTGGGTCGGCCGAAGCGCGCGGGCGCTAACCGCCGCCAAAATCGTGGGTGGTGTTCAGATAGTGAACGATGCAATCCCGAAGCCGCTCATAGCAATGATCGAAGGCGATGGCATCCTGCCCGACGGGATCATCAATCTCCGCGCCTCGCCGCAGAGGATCGAAATCCCCAAGCAAGCTGATGCGGTCGGAAGCGACGGCCGAGCGCGCCGTCAAAATCGCGACTTGATCCGACTCCATGGCAAACACACGTCTCGCGCCGGACAAGTCGATGCTCGCGACGCTTGTTGCCATGATCTTCGACATCGGGGTTCCGTGACGCTCGCAGGCGAGTCGAGCCTCTCGCGCCGCCAGTGAGCCTTGAAAATCGCTTGAGATGCCTGCCGACAACACCCGGACAACCCAGCCCCGCTTGGCGGCCTCGGCGGCGAATATCGCGTGAGCCATCGGACTCCTGCAGATGTTTGCGTAGCAGATGAACGCAATCGTCTTCATGGTTGCAAATGTGTTTGGAAGGGCCTGCCGATGCCGCGAACCAGGGTCAGCGCGCCCCGGTCCAAGTCAGTTTTTGCACACGTCGCCCGTCAATATCGCCGACATAGATTTCCCCGGTGTTGGACAGGGCGATGTCGTGAGCCATCATGAACTGGCCGTCGTAGTTCCCCCACCGGCCGAAGGTCGCCACGATTTTCCCGTCAAGATCCAGCACGGCGACGCCCGAGCGGTTCGGCGGCGCGGCGGGCTGCTCACCCCCGTCTGCCACGTAGAGCAATCCCTCGTTCGAGATGCGCAAACCGTAGGGTCGTCCCATGGCCGGGTGCTTCCACTGGGCCAGAAACCTCCCATCCGGGCTGAATACTTGAACCGGGTCGTTCTCCCTATCCGCCACGTATACTTTCCCTGACCGATCCACCGCTATCCCATGAGGAACGAGGAATTCCCCGGGCGCGCTTCCCTTGCCGCCCCATTGGAATTGGAATTTGCCTTCGGAGGAGAACTTCACGACGCGGCTGTTGACGTACCCGTCGCTCACGTAGAACGAGCCGTCGGGCAGCACAGCGATGTCCGTCGGCTTGTTGAAATGGGTCTCATCGTTGCCTCCGATTCCCTTGACCCCCCACTCGCGTAGGAGTTTTCCATCGTGGTCGAACTCGAAGACCTGATGCCGTCCGACGTCCGTGAGCCAGACGTGATCGCGATGATCGACGAAGAGGCCGTGCGGCAGCAGGAAGATTCGCGCGCCCCACTGGGCGAGCAATCGGCCGGTCTTGCCATGGAAGCGACACACGGTCGGCTCCGCGATCGGCCCGGCGCTGGTCGGATCCGGGATCCAGGCCCGGCTGGCGCGATGGAACACAAAAACGTCCCCGCGCGAGTCGCAGCCGAGGCCGGAGACCTGGCCCATGATCTGGCCCGCGGGGAGCTGGGGCCACTCGTGCGCGACTTGAAGCTCCGCTCCAGAAGCCCGGAGCGCGGCGACAAGCGCTGCGGCTAAGAGGCCGTAGTTCATCGCGCACAACTCAGGGGCAACGCGCCCCAGGAGTCGAGCCATTGATAGGTAACCCTGATTGGCGACCGTCATGGGCCTGATGGATTCTGTTCCTCTCACTTCCCCTCGCGAGTCGCCGCCTCAGTCCCGAGATGCCTTCCCGCCCAGGCGATGAAGTGCTTCATGTTGGAGCGGTCTTCATGCCCGCCGTCGTGCTGGCGCCAGGCCAATGTGCCGTCGAGCAGCCCGGTGTTCACGGGAGGCATGATCGCGGTATGGTAGTCCTCCTTCACGCCTAGATCGCGAACGCCGAGGAGTCGGAACACCGGCCCGGCCGCGACCGTCGCCATATAGCTTCCTTGCTGGTCGAGCCAGTTGGCGTCCCCGCGGGCCGGGATGCCGTAGCTGATGAACACGGGGCGCGGGGCACAGAGCGCGATGAGCTCATGGGCGTCCACGGGCAAATCGCCCGCGTTCCGACTTCCAAACGACGCGTCTGCGGCGCCGTATTTGAGGAAGTTCCCAGCCATCCAATGGTATTCTCCCGACCCGGTGAGGCTTTCCACGGCCTCGCCAAAGTTGCGCCGATGCAGCTTGGCGCCGCCCTCTCCCGAAGAGCCGACCAGCGCGGCCGCGAAGCGTGGCTCAAAGGCCATCGTGACCAACGCCGCTTTGCCGAATCGAGACACGCCTTCAATACCCACCTGCTTCGCGTTCACCATCGGATCGGTTTCCAGGTAATCGAGCCCACGCGCGGCGCCCCAGGCCCAGGCGCGCAGCGCGCCCCAGTCGTCGGGCTTTCGCGACTGGCCTCGATTGACCAGTCCGATGATTCCCCGGGTGAGGCCGGCGCCGTTGTCCGCCTGGATGCTGCCGGGTTGGAGGGTCGCATAACCCCACCCGGCTGCGAGCAGTTGTTCGGTGGAGGGAGGATCTTTGAACGGACCGCCGAATTCGGGAAAGCGGTTGGTGGCCGGGGGAGCGCCGGCTGGCCGGGGCATGCCGGGACCGCCGAACCCGCCGAACATCATGAGAACCGGCACGGGACCCTTGGCGTCGGCCGGCGTCACCAGGGTCATCTGGATGTCCACGCGGATGGACGGGCAGGCGGAGTTGTCAACGTGTCCGACGAGCTGCTTGCCGTTGGCGTTGATTTTGCCGATCAGGCCCGCGGTCACGTTGGAGACGACGCTCCACGTCACGGCCGGGATCTGTTTGGGCACGCGGCCGAAAACCTCGCGCTCAAAGTCCTCGACGATTTCGGGGCGGCGATCCCGCATCCACTCTTCACGTGTCGTCACCGGACGACCCGACTTCAGGGTCAAGGGGTCGGGAAGCTGCGGAAAAGGATTGGCCTTGGCAGGATCGTAGTTGGCGGCGTTCGTCGTGGCCGCTGGGTTTCCGCTCGGGCCGGGACGCAGCTGACGGATGCCCAGTTGCTCCTTCATGTTCTGGTGATCCTCCTTGGCGGTCCACACCAGAGGAGCCGGCGCTGCCTGTGGGGGCTGCTGGCCTGACGCAGGACTCAGCATGGCGAACAGCGTCACGACGGCGCCGACGCAAGGGTGGGAACCTAGGAATCTCATGGGAGCTTTGACGGACCCTACGGGGAGGCCAACCTTCAGGCCAGCGTGTTTTCTGTGAAACCAAAGCTCTTTTCGTCAAGGGCGTCGCCGCCGGATATGAGGCGAAACTCAACGGTGAACTCCATCGGGCCCGGTTGAGCGCCGGATTCATGACGTTTGATCGCACTCGCTGATGCGCTTCGCCAGGAACGCGCGCTCCGATGGCAGTGTTGCGAGAGCTTCAGCCTTGCGAAAGTGAGCGAGGGCTTCGGACTTGCGCCCCAGGTCGGCGGTGAATGCGCCGCGAACCGCGTGGTAGAGGGAATAGCCATCCAGCGAAGCGCCGGGATGGATGGCGTCGAGCGCGTCGAGACCGGCGCGGACGCCATGGACGCGGGCGACGGCGACCGCGCGATTGAGCGCGACCACCGGCGACAGGTTGATGCGGGCCAGCTCGTCGTAGAGAATGAGAATGCGCGGCCAGTCAGTGGACGCGTCGTCGCTGGCGGCGACATGGCAAGCGGCAACTCCGGCCTGGAGGTGATACTCGCTCACGGCGTCCCCGGTTGAGGCGAGCGCAAGGTAATGCAGCCCGCGCTCAATCATCGCGCGATTCCACGCCGACCGGTCCTGCTCATGGAGACGCAGAAGGTTCCCCGCGTCGTCGGCGCGGGCCGCCAGCCGCGCGCCGTTGAAGAGCATGAGCGCGAGCAGCGCGTGGGTGCGCGGCTGTCTTGTGGCGGGATGGGCGGCGAGTTGCAACGCGAGGCGGATGGCTTCATGGCAGAGTTCCTCGCGCACGAGCCGGTCGCCGCTTGACGCCTTGTAGCCTTCGTTGAACAGGAGGTAGATCGTGGCGAGCACCCCGTCGAGGCGCGATGACAGCTCGTGCGGCGCCGGAACGATGAACGGGAGCGCCAGTTCGCGGATGCGCTGACGGGCGCGCACAAGACGCTTGGCAATGGCGGCTTCGGTCGTGAGGAACGCCGCGGCGATCTCCGCCGCGCTGAGGCCGCAGAGCGTCCGCAGCGCGAGCGCGGTCTGCGCATCGGCCGAGAGCTGCGGATGAAAGCAGACAAACATCATCCGCAACGTGTCGTCGGTGAAGGTGTCCGCGTTTTCCTCGCGCGGGCCGGGCGCGGCGATCCAGCGGTCGTGCTCGTGAGCGATTCCGTCCTCCTTTTCCTGCCAGCGCTGTTCGCGGCGCAATTGGTCGAGGGCGAGGTTGCGCGCGGTCTGCGTGAGCCAGGCTGCGGGATTGTCAGGGACTCCCCGATACGGCCACGTCTGCAGAGCGCGGACGAGCGCTTCCTGGACCGCGTCTTCGGCGAGTTGCAAACGGTGCGTGCCGAACTGTCCGGCCAGCATCGCCACAAGCCGCGCGCTCTCACGACGGAACAGGTCGCCGGCGATTTCTCCGGCGCGCATATTGGGTTCAGGGGCTGGGTCGAACATGGGCGCCGAGCTCAGGCCGGATCCGTGGAGCATTTGTTAGGGGATCGCGCCTCGACTACCATTCGGTGGTTTAACCCCGGGCAATCGCCAGCGATGTCGACCGTTTGGGTGGGCATGATCGGCAAGAGATAGCCAATCGTTGAAGCGCGAATGTCAGTGAGGGCTCATTGCCTTTACCTCCGCCATCGGGCGGCAGAGGTCCGCGGTGGGGCGCACTTCGATTCGGGCGCCGTAAGCGAGAATGGGGCACCCCTGGGCGAGGCGCACCGCTTCGTCGAGGGTCGGGACGCCGAGCCGGAAATAGCCGGCGATGGCCTCTTTGGATTCGGAAAAGGCGCCGTCGGTGACGCTTGCGCCTTTCGCGCCAGCGACGATTTTTCCCTCCTCCATGAGCGGTTGGGCGCCGCGATGGACGCCGCGCTGCGTCAGGCCGTCCACCCAGGCATAGAAGTCAGTCATCACGCGCTGCAATTCGGCGGGCGACATGCCGTGATTCCAATGCGTGCCCCGGATGAGGAGCAGGTACTCGTCAGTCGGATTCTGTGGGTTCATGGGGTCGCGCTTATTTGGTTCGTGTTGCATGACGATACGAAGTCTCTGATGGTTATGCGTTCATTATTCGTCGGCGCCGGCGCCCGCGCAAGACTAGGACGAACAGAACCCCCTCCGGAGGACTTGCCGCCGCCCTGTTTCATCATGGCTCGCGGACTGAGTCTTCGCCACGACGTAAAGCCGCCCTTGAAGGCCGTTCGGGGCGGCAAGGAACCATTGTCACAAGCTTTGGGGCTGTCCGCGGAAGCGTCGTTGCCCGTGGTGCTCGCGTTGAATGCGCTTGTGCCGTTGCTTGTGCCTCAACCCTGACGAGGTAAACCCGCAGCGTCTCGTCGTTCTCCCGTCATTTTCCCGCGACCGTTTGCTGGGCGCAGCGCAAGAATGTGTCGGCAGCGGCTGTCAGTCCGTCTTTGAGGGAAACAGCGCCGATTGCCAGGGGCGCCGGCGCGGGGGTGAGCGGCAGGAGCTTCAAGCGCGCTCCGGCGACGCAGGCCAAGGATTCCGGCATCAGCGCGACTCCGCCGCCCGCTTCGACGGCCGAAATCAGGCTGGACACGCCGTCGTGCTCTTCCGCGATGCGCGGCCGCCCTTCGGTCGCGGCGAACACGTTCGCGAGCAACTCGTGGTAGTCGGGATACTCCTTGCGGTTGAACGCGATCAAAGGCTCGCGGGCCGCGTTCGCGAGCGTCACGACGCGCCGTCGGGCAAGCGGATGAGTGGGCGCCACGGCCAGGCGCACGGGTTCGCGAGTCAATTCTTCAAAGCGAAATCCGCGGAGCACGCTGGCCGACGGGCGCGTGGTGAACGCCAAGTGCAGGTGTCTTTCGGCGAGCTGGCTCAACATTTCCTCCGTGGACAAATCGTGCAGCTTCACGCGCACGCCCGACGTCGCGGCCTGAAACGCCCGCAACGTTGGCGGCAGTATCCGCGCCGTGAGCGTGGGCGCATAGCCGATGTGGATCTCGCCGCTCCCGCCGGTGGCGATGTCCCGCGCCGCTTTCACGGCCTCCTCGGCCCGCCGCAGCACGGCCCGCGACTCGGTCAGAAACAATCGGCCCGCGTCGGTCAGGCGCACCGACTTGGCGCCGCGCGCCAATAGCAAAAAGCCGAGCTCCTCCTCCAGGTCGCGGATCTGGCGGCTCAAGGCGGGTTGCGAGACGCGCAATGTCAGCGCGGCCCGCGAAACATTCTCGGTCTCGGCCACGGCGACGAAATACCGGAGATGGCGGAGTTCCATGCGTTGGCGAGCATACCGCTGGGTTATGCTGAGGCAAGAAACATGGTCTTTTTCAAGTCCCCCGCGGGCATGGCATCGTATTCCCGTTATGAAGATTCGAAGAGCAAACGAAAGAGGCCACGCCGAGCACGGCTGGCTCGACAGCTATCACACCTTCAGCTTCGCGGATTACTACGATCCTGAGTGGATGGGTTATCGCAGCCTGCGCGTCATCAACGACGACCTCGTGATGCCGGGCATGGGCTTTGGCACGCACCCGCACCGCGACATGGAGATCATCAGCTACGTCTTGAGCGGCGCGATCGAGCACAAGGATTCAATGGGCAATGGCCGCGTCATCCGCGCGGGCGAATTCCAGTACATGGCCGCCGGCACAGGGGTGCGGCATAGCGAGTTCAACCCTTCCGCGACCGAACCCTTGCGCCTGCTGCAAGTCTGGATTCAGCCGGACCGGCAAGGCGTGAAGCCGCGCTATGCCGAGAGAGATCTTTCCCAGGCCGAAAGGGGGAAACTGCATCTCGTTGCGAGCAAAGCCGGTCGCGATGGGTCGATGGAAATCCACCAGGACGCGGATCTGCTGCTCGGCAAACTCGATGCCGGCCAGAGCGTGAAGCATTCGCTGGCGAAAGGTCGCCACGCGTGGGTTCACGTCGCGGAAGGGGAAGTGGCCATCAACGGCGCCACTCTCGTCGGGGGTGATGCTGTCGCGGTGAGCGATGAAAACAAGCTGGAGATCGTCGCGACCCAGCCGTCGCAGGTGCTTCTGTTCGATCTCAACTGACGCGACCAGCGAAGGACGACACCCAGCCAAAAGTTATCCCGCGCCGCGATTGAAAGGCGGCGCGGGCGACGAGCGCGTCGGGGTCGACGAGCTTCACGCCGCAATCGTCCGCCCCGATGCGCAAGCCTCGCTCATCGATCCGACCGGTCGAAGCGTAGATCGCGGACCCGACCCGTCGTGACCTTGAAGGTGGCGACTTTGCCGGTCGAATCCCGCTCGAACTGGAGTGAACCCAGAATGGATGCGGTGAAACGGTCTCGGCCCACCCAGCGCAGAGGGATTTCGCCGTGCCGGCGGTGCTGTATGACGAGTCCACTCCCCTGGGCTTGGACCTCCCAATTCATCGCCAGCTCATCGCTACGATACTGGCCGGCGTAATCCGCAAGGCGGGGCGAGACCTCGTCCGCGGGATCGATTCGTTGGTAAACCCGTGTCTCTCCATCCATGTGCACGGTGTATTGCCCGGCTTTGCCGGAGTCCAACTTTGAGAAAACCACTCGCGCTTGCGTCTCAGCGACAAAGAACTCGTGCTCGCCACTTGGCGTCAGGTGTTGCTGAGCGCCCGCGGAGATGTCGCCCTTCAGGGCGTCCCCTTCACGGACAATGGAGATCACGCGCCCGCTGGCGCCCCGGTATCTGCCCGCATAGCGCTCCAGCAGGGAAGAGTTCACCCGGAAAGGGGGCTTGGCGGTTTCTTTGGCGGAGGTTCTCTCGATGCGCTTCGCGAGCGGCGCCAGTTTTCCCTGCAGGAAGATTTCGGCTGCTGTCTGGGCAATTCGCCCCACGTCCATGGTCCCCAGATTGCTCAGCAGCGCCACGCCGAGGCGATGATCCGGCAGCCAGAGCAGGAAGCTGCGATACCCCGCGTCGGCGCCGCTGTGGGAGATCATCCGAGTCTGACGCAGCTCCCCTATCGCCAGGCCGAATCCATAGTTGATTTCCTTCCCGTTGTTCAGTTTTCCCTTTTCCTGCATCTGTCGCCACAACTCACTCCCGCCGACTTTCAGGTCTTCGAAATTGGCGATCCAACGGCCCAGATCCTCCACGGTGGTGAACAGGCTTGTCGCGCCCACATTGGCGTAGTTGAGCACGCTTTTGAGATATCCGCCTCCCGGCGATGGAGAGTAGGAGTAGGCCATGTTCCGGACCACTTCTTCATGGTCCAGATGGAAGTGCGTGTTCGTCATTTCCAGGGGACGAAACAGGGCGTCTCGAGTGAACTCAACGAACGGCTTTCCAGAAACCCGGCTGACCACCTCTGACAACAGGGTATAGCCGCTGTTGCAGTACAGCTCCTCTTCTCCAGGATCAAAGTTCAGGGATCGCTGGCGCCGCAGCGTCGTCAGGATATCCTCTTGTGTGATGACATCGTCCATGCGCCAGCCCGCCAATACGAGCAGGTCCCATTGATCGCGCAACCCGCTCGTATGGTGGAGCAGATGGCGCAGGGTGATCGGTTTTCCGAAGTCGTGGATCTCGGGGACGTGTTTGCGCAACTCGTCGTCCACCGAAAGCTTCCCTTGCTGCGCCAACAGCGCGATGGCAAAGGCCGTGAATTGCTTCGACACCGAGGCGACGTGAAAGACCGTGGACGGCGTGATGGGCACGCCATAGTCCAGACTGGCCATTCCCCAGCCCTTCTTGAAAGTCACGCGACCCTCCTGGACCACGGCAAGAGCCAACCCCGGCGCGTCCGCCGGAACCGTTTGGGTCACGAACCAGTCGAGCGTCTTGCCGGGGTTTGGAAACGGACGATGCGCGTCGGCGCCCCGCTTCTCCATCAACTCGGCCGCCTCGGTTTGGCCGCGGATTTTCGCCGCGTGCCATGCCGTCAGTCCAGGCCCCACCCTGGCCTCGACGCTGCCCCCGTTGGTGAGCAGCAACGACATGCGGTCAACCGCGCCATTCATCGCGGCGTTCACGAGGTTCTCGTTGAGCGCGGCTTGGTTTAGGAATCGCGCGCAAAAGCTCCAGCCGGAGGGGCGGCTGCCGATCTTGAGCAGCAGACGATTGGTCCCTCTGTCCAAGCGCATCGGGATCAAGTCATCGTCCTTGCGCAGCAGGCGAGCGCTTCGACGTTCATGGACCAGCTTCCCGTTAAGCCAGACCTTTGCCGCGCCGTCAGTGCCCAAGCCCATCAGAACGGACAGATCTCTCGGCGCCAGGATCTCCGTCCAAGCGTAGCCGACGCCCGGCTCCTTCACTCCAAGCAGCGCGCTGAGGTCAATCGTGTCTTGCGTGGACTCAATCGCCCGCCAGCGCAGCGTCCGCTTCCCAATCGGCGCCGGAGCGCCTGGTTCCGGGCGAACTCCCGCTTCGCCCTGGACACCCGCCAGTGAGTCCATTTGCATCAGCTGAATCTGGGCCCCCGCGCCGGAAACGTTCGTCTCACCCGACCCTGTGTCCAGCGGACCCAGCGCCAGCCACCGTCGAACGAAGGCGCCTTCGGAGGGGCGCAAGGCGAGGCTGGCCGTTGGAACGGGAAGCGGACGTTCCCGGACAGCGGAGGGCTGCCCCGCGGAAGCGATGGCGTTGGCCAAGAGGGCGCCTCCCAGCAGGCGCCCGGCCGCCAGGAGAGAGGAGAGCAAGAGAGGAATGTGTTTCATGGAAATTAAAGATTCTGCATAACAGGATTGCCCATATTTGCTATGGAAAAACGAGAGAAGAGTCGCGCTATCCCGCGAACCGGAGGCGCCGGGTCGCTTGGCGAAGGCATTGTCCTCTCGCCGACGAAGTCGCGGCGTTCATCCTTGGGGGCAAACTGGGTCAAGAGCAACCCAGGCGCGACGGCTTCCGTGAATAAACGCGGACTCTTCTTGATCAGAGTTTCATACATGAACAAACCTCTCCTCTCCATCTTGCTCGCGGGGTTCTTGCGGGCCGCGCTCGTGATCCCTGTCACGGCGGCTGAACGCAATCCACCCGCAAGCGTTGAAGTGACGGCGGCGATGCGGCCTTATTTGGACAGCTACAAACTGGCGGGAATCGTCGGTGTTATCGCGGACAAGAGCGGAAAGGTTCACTACAAGAATCTTCTTGGCTACGCCGATGTCGAGGCGAGGAAGCCGATCCGTGAGGACAACATGTTCTGGATCGCTTCGATGACAAAGATGTTCGCGGGCGCGTCGATCATGATGCTCGTGGACGAGGGCAGGGTGAGCCTCGATGATCCCGTGACGAAGTTCATCCCGCAGCTCGGCAACTGGATGGTGGTCGCGGAGAAGGGCGAGGCTCATGTGGTGCTGGAGCGTTTGGTTCGTCCGGTCACGCTTCGACATGTGTTGAGCCACACCAGTGGCCTCACGGGCAGTTCTGAGCTGCAGAAGGAGACGGGGTCCGACAGCGTGCCGTTGAAAACCCGGGCCTTGAGCTCGGTGAGCGGTCCGCTCCAATGGCAGCCCGGCGAAAAGTATCAATATGGCAATCAAGGCATGAACATCGCCGCGCGCATCGTGGAGATTGTCAGCGGGATGCCTTACGAAGACTTTCTGCAGAAGCGCTTCTTCAATCCGCTGGGCATGACGGACACGACATTCTGGCCCGGCAAAGCGCAGATTGCCCGCCTTGCCGGAACGTACGGTCCGAACAAGGAGAGGAACGGATACGCCCGGGGCGACATTGGTTACCTAACGAAACCGTATAGCGATCGAACGCGCCGCTTTCCCGAGGCCGGCGGGGGCCTGTTCTCCACGACGCATGACATTCTTCGCTATGGCCTGATGCTGGCGAACAACGGCGAGTTGAAGGGTCACCGCTACCTCTCGCCTGCGGCGATGGACGAGTTGCGCAAAGAGCAAACGGGCGCCACCAAGGTCAACTACAGCCTGGGCTATCACCTGCGCAACGGCCTGTTTGGGCATGACGGCGCCTATGGCACCGATTTGTCGGTGAACCCGACAAACGGCATGGTGGCCGTTTTCATGGTCCAATGCCCCGGACCCGACCAGTGGGTGGCGCGCGATTTGTTCCTCAAGACAGCCACGAAGGTCTTTCCGAGAGCCGCTCCCTGAGGCCATTCAATTGGACGCATTCCTTGCCGGCCTCGTCCCTCGTCGCTGGTTCGTCGTGTGAGCGCGATCTCCCGCCTAGCTTCTTACTGGATGGCGTATGCCGTCTGATAGGCCGGTTGCGATCGCTGGCGGCGCCGCAAACGGGACCGTAAGGATTTACATCCAGTCGCGACGAAGGAGAGTGAGCCAGTCCACAATGAATGGCGTCCGCAAACCCCCCGAAGAAAGGAATGCCCACCGCCGCGCGGCCGGGAATGAGGCGCGATAATGCGCGACATTCGGCAAGACCTTGCGTAAGGAGTTCAGCTCTCCTCCGACACATTCATGAACGCGAAAGCACAGCGCCTTCTTGGACGTGGTTGTCAGAAGTTTTGCCGGGGCCGCGCGGCAACTCGATCCTCACCCGTTGAAATGCTCCCCACCCATTAGACGCAATGCCGCCGAGGCGCTGCTCGCCCTTCCAAAACGCGGAGCGCGGAGCTTTGGCTTGGCGGCGAGCGCGATGTCTTGCTACTCGGAGACCAGAATCTCGTTCAAGATTCTGCCCTGCGCGTTCGGAAGCGCCTTCCCCAACAGGCGCGCAATCGTGGGGGCCACATCAATGTTGTCCACCAATCCGATCTTGGCTCCACTCTTGATGCCGCGACCAGCGACGATGAACGCGGCGTTCATGCGAGCGTCGCTCGCGCGCAATTCCTGACGCAGCCGCGGCGTGGAGTGAAGGAGCGGCTCCGGCGAGTCTGGAAAGTCATCGTCGAGGGATTTCGAGTTGCGAGTGCAGGGCCAGTTTATTCCCGCCGTCCGCATTCCCGCGTCGTGCAGCAAGTCGTAAAGAGTCGGCGCCGCGACCAGTTCCGACTTGTCCCGCCTGGGATCAACGCTCACCGGCGCATCCGCTTCGCCGCGCGTCAGGATTCCATTGAACAGCACCGAATGCCGGTCTGCGCGCAGGCCCGTCACGAGGGTCGTGTGATTCGGCCACGTCATCGTTGGGTTGCAGACGCGCATTCCTTCGGCCATCACTCCCGCCGTCGCCAGCTTGCGAAGGCGCGGAATCGGCGTCTTCTCGTCGGCCAGCATTGCGGCCGGAAATCCGTCAATCGTGACAAGAACGACGCGCGGGTCCGTGTCCGCCGCGGCGGGAACGCGGGCGCTCGACAGAAGAAAAAGCAATGCGACAAGGCGACTGACAGCCGCTCCGCGCCTCAGTGTTGTTGCGTTTTGTGTCATCATGATCCGCTTGAAGGGCCCGCGGGTCCAGGGGTGTTTCATGGATTCTCGGCAGGCGAGCGACGTCGCCGGCTACGGCGTCCAAAACGTTCCCAGATGTTCCAGGATCTTCGCGCGGAGTTCATCGCCATTCACCGCCGAGCTGTGGCGCCACAGGACTTTTCCGTCCCGATCCACCAGAATGGTGTGAGGAACCCCGCCGGGCCATTCGGGGTCGAGGGCGTTCATCAAATCTTCCATGCTCCCGCCTTTGAAGATGTAGCTGTTCGACTTTCGTCCTTCCTCTTTGACCGATTTCTTCATGCGTTCCGAGAGGCCGGCGCTGTTCTTTTCGAGAAACGCTTTTACCTTCGCCGCATCGCCGGCCTCATCCACGCTGACGTTGATGAACTCAAAATTGCGCATGTCGAACTTGCGCGATGTTTTCACCAACTCTGGGAATTCAACCACGCACGGGACGCACCACGTCGCCCAAACATTGAACAGGCGAATGTTCTTGGTCCCTCCTTTGCGCAGCGTGGCGACGCCGGCGACGTCAATGGATTCAACATCGACCGGTGTCTTGTCCCACTTCTCCGCTTGCCTGGCGATTCCAGCTTGTTTGCTTCGCCATTTCGTCGCGCATCCGTGAGGTTTGGTGATGGGCGCCGGCACGGGTTGGCCGGCGAGCAGCGCCTCAACGGCGTTGCGGGCGTCGGAGGATTTCACCGTCGCGGGATCCGCGTATTGCGAATCATCGAAGCGGCCCTTGTAACGCAGCCTGCGATCGGCGTCGAAGATGAAGACATGCGGGGTGGCAAGGCAGCCGTAGGCTTTGGCCGTCGCTTGCGTCTCGCCGTCGTACAGATAGGGGAAATCGAAGCCTCTCTCCGCGGCATATCGCTTCATGTCCTCGAAACCGTCGCTGTATTTCGAGTATCCAAGCTCATCGATGCTCAGCCCATCCGGATGATTTGGGTTGATGGCGACGAAAGACAGCCCTTTGCCCCTGAAATCCGCGAGAAGCTTTTTCAATCGCCCTTCCGCGCCGTGCGAGGTGGGACAGTGATTGGAAGTGAAGAAAATCATCAACACCTTGCCGTCTTTGTATTCGGCGAGGCGATGGGTCTTGCCGTCAATGCCCGGCAGCGCGAAGTCCGGGGCGGGATCGCCGATGAGCAAATCAGCCAGGCCGTCTTCGGCGCGCGCGGCAACGCCGCTGGCGAGAAAGGTGAACAGAGCGAGAAAGAGAGCGGGAGTTTTCATGCGGGTGAATGTGAGCAAGGGTTATTTCCTCCTCGGCTCCCACAGTTCGATGCGGGTTCCTTCCGGGTCTGTCACCCAAGTGAAGCGGCCATAGCTGTAATCCTTCACATTCTCAACGGCCACACCGCCGCGTTTGAGCTGTTCTATCATGCGATCCAGGTTGGCCACTCGGTAGTTGATCATGTAGGGCGAGGTTGAAGAACCGAAATAGGTGGTGTTGGTGGGGAACAGCGACCACACGGTCCGTCCCATGCGCTCCGGGTCGTCTTTCTCCCGCCAATCGAAGTTCACATACCCGTTCTTGGCGTCGATGCCCAAATGCGCGCGGTACCAGGCCTCCATGGCTTTCGGGTCACGAGCCTTCATGAAGACTCCGCCGATGCCAGTCACCGCTTCCATCTCGACGGTCCTTTTGACGCTTTCCTGCGATGAGGATCGAGTGGACCAAAGGCAACCGGCGGCCACGAGCAAGGCGCCGAAAGTAATGAATCGTTCAGTCTTCATGGCGATTGTTATGCGATGGTTCAGAGCGAACTTTTACTGATCGGAAGGAGTTTTCGGGACTCTTGATTCAGGCACAAGCGCGGTTCACCTTCGCGCCTATCGCTCAGGCTCGAGAGTAGCATCAAACGCATCGCGTGTTTTCACGCCTATCGTCGAAGCCGAAATCTGTTTACGCCGCGACGCGTGGATTTCGGTTCGCGCTCTACAGTCCGCCTAAATGAAAGGCGGATGACACTGGTCCCCAGCCTGCCGCGTTGTGCGCCTGCACCTTCACCGACCAGTTCGGAACGTAGTCCAGGCTGAAACTCGCCGTCAGCGTGGTTACAGAAACGGTCTGCGTGAAAGCGCCCGCGCCATCGCTACCGGTGATGATGACGAGATACTGATCGATCGGGCTATTGCCGGCATCCGGCGCCTGCCAAGTGGCGACGAGCGTGTCGGTCGTGCCGCTTGGGTCTTGATTTGCCCAGGTCGCCGCAACGTCTGTGGGCGCGGAAGGCGCGATCGTGGCCGCAGAAGTCGTCACCCTGATCGGCGTTGAGGCGCGGCTTGACCCGCCGAGCGTCGTGTTCACGACGGTCACCTCATAGGTCGTCTGAGGTTGCAGCGAAGAAACAGTTCCCGTCGTGGCCGAGCCGATCACGGTGGTCGTGAGGATCGAAGCCGGTGAATGGACAGGCGTCGCCGTCAATACTGACGAAAGGATGGCCAGCGGATTTACGGCGTTCGGCGTCCATGAAACCTGAAACTGATCATTTATTTGAACCGCGCTCACGCCGCCCGGCGCCGGCGGGATCGGAACGATGAGATGCGCCTCGTGGTTTGCGTTGTAAATAAGATCGCCAAACGCATCGCTTCCGCCCGTCGGATTCACCGCGTCGATCATCGGCGTCGCGGAAATCACGTTGCCGGCAAAATCCCAAACCACCACCGCCGTGGCCGTGTGCGTGGTCGTGTGGTATCCGCCGCCGCGACCGCTGCCGCCGCAACGAGTGGACAAACTCACCACGCCGCTAGGATAGCCGCTCGTGACATCAAACCCGGCGCTCACCGTCTCTTGAATTCCGCCGCACGAATGGCCCAGGATCGCGAAGGCTGTGGACTGCGGCAGCCGCAGTTGCGTCGGCGTTTCCACCAGCAACCGGTAAAAACCCCGAGCGCCGGCGGCCACGTTGGTTATCGTCATCGTCTTCAGCGTTCCGTCGCCCAAAATCCCCCACGGGTTGTCCGTCCACTGCCGCAGATCCGAAGAGACTTGCGCCCTGTAAAAACTCAGGCTGTCGGTGTTAAACGACAAATTCAAATCCCTCCCTGATGGCGTCGCGACTATTGCGCCTGGAGGCGCCGCCACTGCCGCGAACGCAAACGAGTCGATGAGAGCCAGCGCTGCAACAAGCAATACGACAACCCGCGCCGTCGGAAGAATTTTGCGTTGAACGGTTATCATACAGCTGCTGTTTTGGAACGTAGTCCTGAGGGGGCGGCGTGGTCAAGGGTGACTCAACCGACTTTCGGTCCAGCAAGGGAGAGCCTCCGTCTTGCGCCACGGAAACACCCAACACCGGAGAGCCCCAGCCGCAAATCACCTGCGAGTATGCCGCCTGCGAGCGCGCGCAATGCTTTGCAAGTTTCCCGGGTTCCTGACTTCTGCGAAAGCGAACCCGAGTAACTGATCAACCACAGTTCGGTTTTCGAGGGGGATGCGATCGGGATCACGGCCTGTCTTTCCAACGGAGAGACAATCGAGAAGGCGCAGCGGATTGCGGCGCACAAGTCGCCTGAGTTCAGCGTCCCGCGCGTCACGGAAGGGGCGTGGAGCGATCGGCGCCCGGTGTGGCCGATCAACGTCGGCATGGCGGCGATTTTTTCCCCTGAAGCTGTTACCTTTCCCTGGTCAGCGGCATTCATTTGTAGATGTTGGAACTGGACGACAGTCTTTTGTTGAAGGAATACGTCGAGCGCGGCTCTGAGGAAGCCTTTGCCGCGCTCGTCGCGCGGCACGTCAATAAGGTCTATTCGATCGCGCTGCGCCACACGCGCAATGCGCATCAAGCCGAGGAAATCACGCAGGCGGTCTTCGTCACCCTGGCAAGGAAATCCCGGCAGTTGGGCAAACGAGTCATCCTCTCCGGTTGGTTGTGTCGAACGGCGCGGCTGTCCGCGATGACCTTCGTTCGCAGCGAAACCCGCCGAACCCGGCGCGAACAGGAGGCGCACTTGCAAAACTTGTTGAACGAAAGCGAATCCGAGGTCTGGCCTCAAATCGCTCCCCTCCTGGACGCGGCGCTGGCTGGATTGAGCGAAGCGGACCACGATGCCGTCGCGCTGCGTTTCTTGGATGGCAAGAGCATGAAAGAAGTCGGCGTCGCCTTGGGCGCCAGTGAAGACGCGGTCAAGATGCGTGTCAATCGCGCCGTGGAGAAGCTGCGAATCTTCTTCACCCGGCGCGGGATTGTTTGCTCCGCGGCGGTTCTGACGGCGGCGATTTCGGCCAATGCGGTTCAGGCTGCGCCCATCGGATTGGCTGTCTCGGTTTCAGCCGCGGCCGCTCTTTCCGGAACCGCGATTGCCGCCACCGCAACCACGACGGCCGCGAAAGTCACCGCCCTGATCACCGCCCAAAAAACCCTAATCGCCGGCGTTGCGGTCGTCGCAGTCGCAGCGGGGGTTGCCATCTATTGGATTCAACAGCTGGCCGCCGCGCCTCCCGTTGGAGTTGACGGCTCTCTGTTGCCTCAATCCCAACCGGCTGTTCTCGCTGCGTCTCCCCGCGAAACTCTGCCCATCGCGCTCGCCAACGATTCCTTCCTGGGCGTTCTATCGGACAAGAAGTTCCTCGTGGAGTTCGATCGGAACACGCGGCGCACGAGCAATTCCGCTCCAGCCATTCACATCAAGTGCCTCGTGGCCCCGACTTCGAACGGTTCCGCCGATTTCCTCAAATCACTCACCAGCTTCGTGGGCAGGGGTCTCGCGGCTTCGCGTGTGGGTGTTTACGCCGTCACCGACGGTTCCCCGCTCTCAGGCCAGCGCATTCGTGTCACTGGATGGATGAAAACGAGCGCGGTGGGCAATTGGGCGGGCGCGTCTCTGAGCGTCACAAGGGTGAATGGCGATAGCGGCGCCTGGGACCTAATGCACGATCGGCCGCTGCACGGCACGAAGGAATGGCAACAGGTCGAATTCATCGTCGATGTCCCGAAGGAGCCCTGCGCCATTACGCTCATGCCCACGCTTTACGGCACGGGCGAAATGTGGGCCGACGGATTCCAAATCGATATCGCGCCGCCCAACACTCCTGCCACCGACGTCGGGCGCTGGACCATTTGGAGCCAGTGTCCCGCCGACTTTTCCATTGCGCTTGATCCCGCTGTGACTCGCAACGGCCATCCGGCGTTGCGTATCGCTTACGTTTCATCCGAGCCACCGGAAAAATATTCTTTCGTGTGGTGGGGGAAGCATGAATACGACCTGGATACGTTCCGAAAATATCTCGGTCACACCGTGCGCATGAGCGTCTGGGCCAAATCGGAAGACGTAATGCCGAGGGCCGGGCTCGATTTCCAACCCAAGGATCTCAACGGCAAGCGTCTGAAAACGTTGCGGTCGACCGATCGCATTCTTGGCGCCACGGATTGGAGGGAGTACTCCATCGTCTGTGACATTCCTGAGGAAACCAAGGATTTCCAAACCGCCGTCTTCATGTACGGCGACGGCAAACTTTGGGTGGATACGAACTCTTTTAAGTGGGAGATCGTCGGGACCCTCCCGGCTCGGAAGCAACTTAGCCCAGCCTCGCGGCACATCACTCAACCGGGTGATTTGATTTTCGCTTCGTCCGGCAACAGCCGTGCCTCCGAAGGCGTCGCCAACGCGATCGACAATAATAAGAACACCAAGTATTTGAACTGGGACAGCGGTCGCGACGGTAATCAGATCGGCGCCTTCTCGCCTTCTGGCTTCGCCGTCCAACCGGCCGTAGGTCCCACGGTGGTCACGGGGATGGGTATTCAGTCCGCGAACGACGCGGATGATCGCGATCCGGATGTCGTGATTCTCGAAGGCTCCAATGACAGGAATCTCACCAGCTACGAGAGCGGCATCTGGACGCCTATTACAACGATCAGCAACATTGCGGCAGGCTTCACTGATCGCTTCCAGTCTCAGGAATTCCTTTTCTCCAACGCAATTCCATATCGCAATTACCGCTGGCGCGTGGAAGCAACTCGCATCATGGCAAACCGTTGCTGTATGCAGGTCGCCGAAGTCTGGCTGATTGCATCGGCTCGGACGAATCAGGCCGGGTCTCCCGCGGCCGCGGAATTGAGGCGTTAGGCGACCGCAAATCCACACGTCTCTGTGTTGTAGTGTCATCGGCCAATTCATGCCACTGTGCCACTGAACCACGACATGCAGGTTTCCAGCAGCACAGTTCCAGGAACCTCGGATCGAGAATGTCTCGAATCCTGGGGGCGTCATCGCGATGCGGAGAGCTTGCGGACGTTGGTCGAACGCTACCTGGCGTTCGTTCATTCCTCGGCGATGCGGCGGACGGGCGATGCGGCCCAGGCCGCAGAGGCCACCCGCGCGGTGTTCCTTGTTCTGGCCCGGCGCGCGCGCAGACTGCGGAAGAAAACCGTGCTCGCGGACTGGCTCTTCCACGTCACAGCCGTCGCCTGCCGTAAGCTCAGGCAAGAGCGCATGGGCCGACTTGGGCGGCTCTGGGAGTGGATTTCGCGCAAGCCGAGTCCGGCGTTGCCGCCGGACGCGACCCTGTGGACTCGCCTCGCGCCTCAAATGGATCGCGCGGTCGAACGGTTGCGAACGAAGCAGCGGAGCGCGGTGCTGCTTTGCGCATTCCTGAATCGCGATTTTGCTTCCGCCGCCAAAGTTCTCGGCACGAGTGAGCGACGCGTTGAGAAGCGCCTCAAGCGTGGGGTGAACAACCTTGCGAGCCGGCTGCGAAAACGCCGCGCATCGGTGGATCCCGGGGCGCTGGCTTCGGCGTGTGCGGCCGAAGGCTGCGCCGCCACAGTTCCCGAAAACCTCTCCATCGACATTCTGCGGTCGGTGGGAGCGAGCCGGGGTCAAAGACCGTCGCTCATGCTGGCGCGTCGAACGCTGAACACTCTGGCGTGGTTGCGCTGGCGGCGGCGATTTATGATCGGCGTGCCGATTGTCAGCGTTTTGATCGCAATCCTGGGTGGAATCGCTTTGTACATCGATTCACTCTCCGGGCACAGCCGGCTGATTGCGGAGGCCACCCTCTGGTGGGTGCGCGTTCGAGGGTGGCAAGTGGCGGAGATGGCGCGGCCTTGGCCGACCAACACGGCGACGCCACGGTTTGATGCCAGCAGGGTTCACAACGCGCAAGATCTCTACCGCACGACCAACATCTGGCTCGCCCATCTCAGCTTCAGGGATGAGCAGTGGAAGGCTCTTGAGATGAAGCGCATTGGCCCGATGCCCAATTTCGTTCGCCCGGACGGAATGTGGCTTTTGCGCAATCCGCAGGCGCGCCGCAGCGGCCTCGTGGGCGTGTTCGGTTTTGAATTCGACTGGACTCACGCGAACCTTGAACTCGGCGGCGTCGCCTTCACCAATGTCGCGGCGCGGGTCAAAGGCAACGCGCGTTCGTTATATGAGCCGACTCGCGCCTACAAAGTGGACCTGAACAAGTTCGTCCCAGGCCAGAAGCTTGGCGGCTTGGATGAACTAACGTTTAACAGTCTGGTCTGGGATTACTCCTGCCTCGGCGAAGCCTTGGGATACGAATTCTTTCGCGAGGCTGGCGTGCCCGCGCCGCGCACAGCTTACGCGTGGCTCTCCGCCAGTGTGACAACGCGGTGGGAGCAAAAGCCTCTGGGGCTCTACCTCATGGTGGAACCGGTGGACAACCACTTCGCGGCGGAGCGATTCGGCTCCAAAGCAACGCCGGTATTCAAGCCTGTCACCTACAACCTTTTCGAGCATCTCGGCGACGAGTGGTCCGCATACGCGCCGATCTACGATCTGAAAACAAAGGCGACGCCGGAACAACGACGGCGTGTGATTGATTTTGCGCGGCTTGTTTCCTCCGCCACCGACGCGGAATTCGCCGCGCGGGTCGGAGATTTTCTGGATTTGGACGAGTTTGCGCGCTTCCTCGCCGGTGAAGTGTTGCTTCCGAACTACGACAGCATTTTGGCCGACGGCCAAAACTTCTACATGTATCTGGATCCGCGCTCGAACAAGTTTGGCTTCATCCCCTGGGATCTCGATGCGGCGTGGGGCGAATTCTGGATCGCCTCAAAGGCAGAACAGGAACGAGCGAGCGTCTGGCATCCGTGGGTCGGGGAAAACCGGTTCGTCGAACGCGTCATGGCCGTTGAGGAATTCCGGCGCGTTTATCGCTCGCACCTTGAGGATTTCCTCTCGCGTCTATATGCGCCGGATCGGTTGCGCCGGCGCATCGATGAAATTGCGGCGGTCATTCGCGATCCTATCGCCGCTCAATCCGCGTTTCGCCTGGACAAGTTCGAACAGGCGGTGGGCTTGAGACCGGTGCATCCTTCGCCGGGAGAAAGTCCCAACAGCTTCAACCGTCCGGTCCATGAGATCAATCGCTTCATCGACAAACGCGCCGAATCCGTGCGTCGCCAACTGGATGGAAAGTCCAAGGGGTTGATTTTGAAATATCCCAAAGAAGAGTAATTTGGGTTACAAGGACGCCCAGTTTTATCTCACTGTGCCTCAACGCGGAAATCAGCCGGCCGAACCGCGCGTCTTCATTTGTCACTATCGACAACCCCCGACCACGTCCCAACCCCTTTCGGAGCCACAGGCTTAAGGTGCTGATCGCCGCCGCAATACCGACGGCTGATGAAGGAAAAAGCAGACAGAAAGGTTGGACCCTATGTCTGGGTTGAAGCTATGAATGGCCCTCGACGACAATCTCAAGAATGGGAAACTACAAGACTAGCGGCATGGGTCCGCAGGTTTTTGCAACTACTTGCCGACAACGTTGGCTTGGCCAAGAAGATGCGAATGGAAAAACTCGATCACAAAGCTGTTGTGCCAAATACCTCGTGCGCCCGCCAGTCCGCTCCTAACCCTCACTTTCAAAACGGATGGTTTCCCTCATCGGTGATGAAGCGCCGCGTCGCCAGCTTGCTCGGCGCTTCGGCGCTGCTCGCTAGTGCGGCTCGTGCCGATATCGAGATCCTGTCGGATATAAGATCGATTGCGACGGACACGCAAACGGTCTCGTACAGGCATGTAGACGGGGAGGACCTGTATATGTGGACCCCTCCCGGGTTGGATGACGAATATATCGTAAGCCACAAGAAGCTGGGGCAGCAGACGGTCAATCAATACTCAAGCGCAAGCGCGAGCAAGATTAGCGGCAGCGGGAACGCATACGTTCAGTTCTTCGACAAGGAAATTGGCGCTTGGGGTGAGTCCAACTTCCAACTGGTCTTCGACCTCAAAACCGCTCGATCGTACAATTTCGACGCGGGGTGCACGGGCGGGCAGAAAAACGACAACGTGCGTTTCAGCGGGCCCGGGATAAACTTTTATATTAACGGACTCGCCTCGGAGGACGATCCAGCGAGGCGGCCGACGGAGGGGGTGATCGGCCCGGGCAGGTACGTTATCGAAGCGCATTGTTACAGCAAAGGGCGCGCCGACTGGCAGGCTTCGAGCTGGCACTTTCAGTTGGACATCGGCGACGAGACCTTCAAAAAATACTTCACGGAATTTCAGCGCTGGCGTTGGGGAAAATGCGCGGATGCCGTCGGGTACGAGGCGTGGGGAATTGTAAGCGCGGCCGCTGCCGCACGGAAACCATATTCGTGGTTTCTCGTCGCGGTGGGCAACTTATATTATGGCGCCAGTGCGGGGTTACGTCAGTTATCCCTCGATCCGCCCGATTCTAATTACGCGCCGATCTATCTGCCGGAATCGAAACCCGTTCCGGCCCCTCCCCAGAACGACGCATCCCCAGGAATTGCCGATGCATTCAACAATTGGCTGGATGCACTGGGCCGGCTGAACGCTCATCTCGATGCGATCTATATCTCCATGAACCGCGCGCAAGGAGCGTATCAAGCTGGGGATAAGGCCGCCGAGAACGCTCAGGTAACGGCCATGAACCGGTACGCAGCGGAGTCGGCTAGGCTCCTCGCCACGCTGCCGAAGCTTCGCAACGCAGTGTTCGATAAATTTGTCGAACTGGAAATACCCGAGTTTGCGCTCAATCCGGGCGATTTCATGAAAATGCTTCACGATATTACGGTTACCGGCCACCTGCCCGAGGCGCTCGCCGTGCCTGCCGCCCAGCTCGGGATGTCTCAGACGCAGGTTGAAGACTACGCGCGCTTTCTCGTTGGCGCAGACCCGCTCAGCGGAAGGGGCGCGTTCCCCCAGATGCTGACCAACAGCGTTGATGCGGGCAGCCTTGCGAGCGCAGCCGCGGCGCTTTGGTTCTCCGCGCCCGTGGCACGGAACGCCGGTGTTTCGAATGGAAAGATTCGCTTCGAGGTTCCGACACTCCCCGGCTACGAGTATAAGATTGAATCCGCGCCATCACTCAGCTCCGCCAACTGGAGCACAGAGCTGACGACCAATACAGTTTCGGAGAGCTTCACCTTCGAGTCGAGCAGTCTCCTCAAAGGAGCGAAGTTTTTTCGGGTGCGACACGATTGAAGACATCCATCCCTCTTTGACCTTCGCAGTGTATGCGGCGCTCGAGAGGGCGCAATGAGAAGTGGAGGCTTGGGAGACGATGAGGGGGTTTTCTTTTGAGTGTCATCGACCCGGTCATTGGACGGAATCTGAGGTTAAAAGGAACCACTTGGCCGCACCTAAACCGTGCTCTTTCGTCTCCCTTATCTCTCCTCACCCTCCAAACCGACAACATCTCCAGGATGCGCCCAACGGGGAGTCGAGCGCGCAAATCGTTTGAGTTTGCGGCGAAGCGCTGCTACTGTTCCATTCTACCATGATGAGAAGAGTATGCTTCTTGGAAGAGCTATCGTTTGTAGCGCGCGCGCCCGTCTTTTGACCAGAGCGCTCGCCGTCGGCTTCGTGTGGCTCTCCATTTCGGGAACCGGGCTCGCTGGAGGGCGGTACAGCTTCTCCAACCTCCAGGACTCCACGAGCGGGTTCACGAACTTCTCAGCCCCTGTTATCTCCAGAGTGAACGGAGCTGTCGCTTTCGCCGGGCGTCTCGAAGCCGGTCAAACCGGCATTTTCACTGTCTTTGGCGGCCGGCTGACAACCAATGCCATCGCCGGGGATGGCGCGTTCATCCGTTTCGCCGACGCGGTCACCAACAGCCTCGACGCATTTGATGGTTACCTACGATCTGCGGACATCGCGATCAATTCTGCGGGCACGGTGGTTTTCCTCGCCACGAGAGCGGACGGGGTTGCCGGAGTTTTTAGCGGGCACGGAGGAACTGTCCGGCTTTGGGTGGACGATAAAGATCGGTTCAAGTCATTCCACTTTGAAGACAACACCGTTCGCTGGGCGGGCCTTTCGATCAACGATGCGGGCACGCTCGCGGTGGCCGCGCAACTGAAAGAGGGCGGGACAGAACTGCTCATGATAAGCCCTTCGGGCGAGATCCGGACCTTGACGTCGTCGTCGAAGCTTGCGCCGGCGCTCGGCTTGGACAGTCCGATGATCACGAGTTCTGGGGTCGTCGGATTTCGCGCGCGTCTTCCGGACCTGGCCCAGACCTATTACTCGGAGGACCCGGATATCGGGACGCCCGCCAGGGTTCTCGCCACCGGCTCCGGGGCGAACAGCTTCCGGTTGCTGGGAATGCCGTCGCTCAACGATATCGGTGTCTTCTCCTTCTGGGCGACGCGCGATAATTCTCACACGGTGGGCGTGTTCACGACGGCACTGGCCGATATCGGGCCTTCTGCGATCTATTCCGAGACCCAGCTTGGACTTGGGTTCTTTGTCGACTACACCAAGGTCACGGCGATCAACAAGTCAGGTCGCGTCATCTTTAGTTTCACCGGCAACAAGAGCATCTACTCGGGCCCTAACGAGGAGGATCGTGTCATCGGGTATGGCGATTCCTTGTTCGGCTCGACCGTCAGCGCAGTGACAATCAGCCGGCAGAGCCTCGATGAGTCGGGCCGGATCGCTTTCAGTTATGCGCTGGCGGACGGACGTTCCGGCATCGCGGTGTCGTCGCCGCCCCCCGCTCGGAATCCAACCGGCGATCTTCTGATCAAGGCATCGGAGGAACCCTCGAGCGCTTTCCGCTCACAGGATGAGTTTCTGCCGAGTCCCGAAGAGGAGCAGCTCAGGGTGATCGAGTTTGCTCCCAAGACGAATTCGGTCATCGCGTTCGATGTCTTGCTCCGCAATGCGGCCAGCGAACCGGTCTCCTACATTCTTTCTGGAGAAGAGACCGGCGACACGGGCTGGAAAATGTCAGCGCGGCTCGGCGTCGCCGACTTGTGGTCGACCTTGAAAGGAGACGGCTATGTCATCGAATCTCTTGGCCCTGGAGCAAGTCTGCAGTTTCGGGTCGAGCTCAGCGGGACAAACCCGGCCGTCCGGTTGCCTTCCGGAACCCAGCACGGTTTTGCCATCTCCGTGGCAAAGAAAAACGATCCGTTCCTGGTGCATGACGCCGTGGGCGCGCGGGCCGAGACTGTGGTGGACCTCGTGGTGAACACGCTGGGAGACAAGGAGGATTTTGACGACACCGATGGCGTTGCCGACGTCGACCGGGATACGCCGGGCCAACAAGTCACGTTGCGCGCCGCGATTCAGACCGCCATCAAGGCCGCGGGTCGACAACGCATCACGTTCGACCTTCCTAATAAAGATCCCGCTGGACCCACGATCCGATTGCTCAACAGCCTGCCCGTCCTAACGGGAGTGTGCGAAATCGCGGGCGAGACCCAGCCGGGCGCGGGCAGGGTTGCCATCGACGGGAGCGCGCTGGCGTCGAATAGCGCTGTCGGCCTCGACGTCGCGGGCAAGGCCGTCATCAGCGGCCTGTCGTTCGTCGGGTTCCCCAACGCCTTGCGGCTCTCTGGAGGTGCCAGTGTCGTGAAGCAATGCTTCTTCGGTCTTGACGCGAAGGGACAATTGGCGGCTTCCAATTCGGCCTCAGTGTTGATCACTTCAGGGAAGCTCGGGCCCGGCAACGGAATGACGGTGCGGAGTAACATTTTCGTTCGCGGCGCCGCGGGAGTCGTGGTTCACAAACAGGAGGGGGGAGTGAGTCCGAAGAATGCCACGATTGACGGGAACACCTTCGGACGCATGGCCGGAAGCGACGCGCAGAGAGGCCCCCACCATGGTGTTATCATGGCGAACGCAAGCTCTTGTGTGCTGGGCGGGCTCGTGCCGGCGGCGCGGAACTCCTTTTTTGAAACCGGCACAGCGGTTGTCATCGCTGGGAAAGAAGCCGCGAACAACGCCGTGCTCGGGAATTGGATCGGCCTCACAGCGGACGGGGTTCGATTCGTGGGCGAGAGTTGGCTTCACTACGGAGTCGTCATCGCGTTCGATGCCCATCACAACCAGGTGGGATCGTCTGCCGCCGGAAGCCGCAACATCATTGGGGGCTGTTTTCCGTGCGGCGTTTTGGTGACGCTCCGCGCGCACGACAATGCGATCGAGGGAAACTGGATTGGCCTCAACTCCCAAGGCACGGGCGAGGCCTATAACAACACTGGCGTCTGGTTGCAGGCGGGAAGCAAGAATCGACTCGGCGGTTCGACCCCCGCCCAGCGCAACATCATCGCCGGGAACCTCAGGGAAGGAGTCAAAATTGGCCATATCCGCGGCGAGCCTTTTCGTCCGGAGGAAGATCCGGGAACGGAACTATGCTCCGAAGCTCAGGTTCAGGGGAATTGGATTGGCCTGGATCCCTCCGGAACCCGAGCGATCCCGAATGGCCGCGATTGGTCGGATGGCCACGGAATTCGCATCGCACAGTTTGCCGATGGAACGCTTGTTGGCGGCAACACCGAGGGAAAACGGAACCTCGTGGGAGGGAATGAAGGACCGGGAATTACGGTGGAAGGGGACAAGGGAACCACGCAGACGATTCTCGGAAATTACATCGGCCTGGCTCCGGACGGGACCTCGCCCCGACCCAACCACGGGGCCGGAATCAAAGTCTATTATGAGCCCGTTGCTATCATCGGAGGTTTCGATCCGGGCGCGCTCAATAGGATCGCCTTTAACACGGGCGCGGGGATTGATCTTTCATATGTCCGGTCGGCTTCAGCAACGCCGCTTTCTGCAAACCTCATCTACAATAACCTCGAAAAAAAGAATATCGCCCTCCAATCGAGTCCGCTCGCTAACGATCCGGGCGACGCCGACGTCGGCGCAAACGGATTGCAGAACTGGCCATTTCTGCTTGGCGCTTTCAACCAGGACGGCGCTACGGTGGTCGTGCTCGATGTGTCGAGCTTGGTGCGCAACACTCCCATCCGACTCGACCTGTTTCGGGCTGCGGGCGGAGGGGGAGATCTCTGGCTGGGCGGCGTGGATGTGACGACGGGAAGCAATTCCCGGGATGTTTACGGCATAACCATGGCGCTGCAGGCAGTCGGCACGGAAATCACGGCGCTGGCTACATCCGCCGAAGGAACCTCCGAATTCTCGCCCATCACACGCGTCTATGCGGGACAGGACACCGACCAGGATGGCATACCGGACTCGATTGAAGAGTCCGCCCCCGTCCCCGCGGCGGTCTCCGCCGCCAGCCCCTCGCTGCTCCCTTCCGGGCTTCTAAGTACCCCTACCCAGGGCGATCGCAACGCGGATGACGTTCCGGACGCCAGCCAGGCGAACGTGTCATCCGTGCAGATCCCGAACCGGGAGGTCTGGATCACGATTGAGGCGGGGAGTGATCTTGAGTTGGGGTATGCGGTCGGTCTGGCCCGCGACCGCGTGCCGCGCCTTCCGATCGGGACACGAGTCGAACCGGGCGCCGTGCGGTTCGACTTATACAATAATGAGGACCTCGCGCAACCGATCCGATTTCTATTGCCGCCTCAACCCACGCTCCCAACGGTGTGGCTGTTGGCGAATTCCGGATGGAAGCAGATCGCTGTCGATTCCAGCGAGAAACTCGGAGGCCTCCTTGCGATCCGGTTTTTGTTGCCCCCGAACTTGGAGAGCAACACCTGGGTCGTGGCGCTGGGACAGCCCGCGTCGCCGAAGGTCGACGCTCCTTTGCTGACGCTTTTCCCTTGGACTTTCGAACCGCTGGGTCGCGACGAAACGGTTCCCCCGCCCGCATTCAACGATGAATCGACGCCGACGGCTGTTTTAGAGCACGGCTGGGTTCATCATGTGAGGGTCGCGCTGCCTCCAGACTCGCCGGACGCCCAGTTGGAGACATCCGCCGACTTGATTCAATGGAATCGGATCGACGCCACGCCGTTCCCCAATTCACCTTACCTCGACCTCGCTTGGCCCGAGCCCGACCCGTATCGTTTCTTCCGATGGAACCCTGACGTCCCGTGACCGTTCAGAAGACACTGCGACGAGCGGCTCCTGGCGCATCTGTTTCATCGCACTGCTGCTTTCGATTTCCATCTCCACGCCGACGTCGCTGAGAATGGTTTTTGGGACTTATCGTTGATCGACATTTTTCTAACGCAAGCCCTGGTAAATCTGGCTGCTCTTGAGATCGCCGCGATCGTGATCGCGGGGACGTTGACCGGCAGCGAATTCGCCGCGGCGGTGTTCTTTCGCTCCCGTGGACGACGCCTCCCATCCATGGGACCTTTTCAAGCTTTAGTAGGCGGATTTCAAAAAGTGCCCGCGGAAATAGTCCCACTCAGCCTCGGATGTTTCCCAATCGCAGTAGATCGCCACGCCTTGGTAATTCGTCGGCGGGGCCGTCTGCGATAGGCCGCGATGAATTCCAAGCAGGGCGTTGGTCAGGTTCTCGATCTTAGGATCGTGATATCCGACTCCAGCGTCGTCATAGGTCGGCACGCTGAGCAGGATGGCCTTGCCTTCGCTTCAGGCGAGCACTTCGACTGTCCAGTCGGCCATCAGTTTCTGATGGCTCTTGGGGAGCTTTTGGCCTGCGTCGTGAACCACTCGTCTGCTCCCAGCCAGCCGTGCGCCAGCCAGAGGCCGTTTCGCCCGTGATCGTTTCGGCCATCGACGACATCCAGTCCAGGCCGCCACAGGGAGTACGCGATGAAGGCTGCCGAGAGGACAATAAGGACCGTCACGATCACGCGCCGGATCGATCGGCGTGCGGAATAAGAGGGCGGCTTCATGCAAATCACTCTGTCCGACGACCTTCAGCAGGCGCGAGGCGGACGCGGATGAGCAAGTCGTTGAGAGCGGCGCGCGTAGTCTCGCTTGGCAATTCAGGCAGTCGGCTTGCCTCATGCGCAGCCTGCAGTTCCCCGCGCAACCGTTCGTATTCGCGTTGGTGAAAGGCGACGTCCACGTCTTCGAGGGCGATGTTCTCGCCGGATTGTTTGCGCGCGATGAGATCGGCAATATAGGGCAGACCCGCTTCTTCGTTCAACTCCACCAGGTTTGCGTTCACCCCGCCGACGCGCAGCAAGTGGATGCCCGTCAGCAGCACGCGATAGACGTAGAGCAACGGCTTCACTCGCCGCGGCCGTTCCTTGTCGAAGAGCTTCCACTGGGTCTCCGCAAAACCGAAGTAGTGATGCGAGTGGCGCCGGGTGATACACCCCTTGGCGATCTCCTTCAATTCCGCGTGCTCCGGCGTGCTATGGACAATGAGCGGCGAGTAGAGCTGCTCCAGCACGTAACCGTTCTTCTTGAGCAACAGGCCAAAGAACTTCTTCACATCGTGGCTCACGATGTCCATCTCCAGCCTACGCCCACCCTCGATTACGTCCGGGCAAAGGCTGTCACGCCGTCGCTCACCGCCGGAGGCGGACCCAAGTTCAGTTGGGGCTTCGGCTCGTCGAGCCGCGTCGTCTTCGACAATCATCTCTCGCTGAACCGTCTCATCCCGCGCCTCCAGCCCGACAACTGCATCGAGCGGCAACACATGCGCCCCGCGCAAATCGAAATCCGAATCCGGCGACGGAAACCCGTAGAGATGCGCCCCGCTGATCGTGGCGAACAACAGCGGATACGGCTGCGCGGCAACGATGCTGTGAAGGCGTGGATCGATGGTCATGACTTCTTAGAGGCGCGGATCGACCGGCTCACTCTCCAACGCCAGAACTCCAAAGACAGCCTCATGCACGCGCCGTAACGGTTCTTTCCGAACGAACCTTTCGAGCGACTCGATGCCTAGTGCGAATTCGCGGAGAGCCAGGGACCGTTTTGTCGAAAGGCCACGGGCACGCAGGCGTTCCAGATTTTCAGCGGCCGTGTATTCCGGGCCGTAGATGATGCGGAGATACTCGCGTCCACGACACTTTACGGCAGGCTGCACGAGTCCGCGCCGACCTTTGGCGATGAACTCCAAGGGTTTTACGACCATGCCTTCGCCTCCGCGTCCCGTCAGTTCTTCCCACCAACGGATGCCTTCGGCTTCGCTGTCAGGCTGGGTCACGTCAATGATGCGGAACGGTGTGGCGACGATGACACCGCCCGCCAGTCGCGCCAGCGTTTGCATATGCCAATCGTTCGGTTTGTCGGCGTGAACATTTCCCTCGCTGGCGAGCAGGTGAAACGGCGCGAGCTTCAGATCGTTCACGGAGTTCACCGGCCAGCAGTAGCGGCGATACGCTTCGACGTAGTCGGCTGCCATCTGTTGTCGCGCGATCGTTTGCGTCAGCAACTCGCTCACGTCGAGGCCGCGCCCGGCAGCTTGCTCGAGCGCCGTGACTTCATCTGCCAGAGTCGCTCGCGCTGAAGCGCCGACAGCGGCGTATTGCTGCTTCAACAGTTCCTGCGCCTTGGCCGACCAGGGCATCAATTCGCAGTCGATACACAACCAATCGGTTTTGAACTCGTCCCAAAACCCGGCGGCAGCGGCGGCAGCGCCGATGCGCTCAAGGAATTCCGCCTCAAAACTGGAGTTCTCAAAAAATCTTCGGCCTGTGCGCGTATAGCAAATCCCGATGCCTTCGCCGCTCACTCCGAAATGCTTCCGAGCAGCAGCCTCGTCGCGGCAGATGATGACCACGGCGCGCGAACCCATGTGCTTTTCCTCGCACACGACGCGTGGCACACCCGCATGACGGAAGTAAGCGAACGCCTCCGCCGGATGCTCCAGCAGGCCCGGTGCTTGGGTCGTTTCGCTGGGCGACATGGTGGGCGGCAGGTAAATGAGCCACTTGGGATTCGCGGCGAAACGGCTCATCACCTCCAGCGCGGCGATGCTGTTCTCATCGCGGATGGTCACGTTGCCATGCAGTCGTGTGCTGACGATGCGCTTGCCGGTCACGTCGGCCAGGTCGAGCAAGTCATCGTGTTGCTGCTGCGCGGACATAGTGGGCGCTTGATCCTCCGGCGGAAGAAACGGTTTGCGCGACTCGGCGTATGTTTGTTTGGCCGGAACTGAGATGAGTTCCCTTTCAGGATACCGCAGTGCGGTGAGCTTCCCGCCAAAGACGCAGCCAGTGTCGATGTTAATGGTGCCGTTCAGCCACTCCGGTTCAGGGACGGGGGTATGCCCATACACGACCGTCGCCGCGCCGCGATACTCGGCGGCCCAATTGTAGCGGACGGGCAAACCGAACTCATCCGTCTCGCCGGTCGTCTCGCCGAACAATGCGAACTCGCGCACTGCTCCAGAACCGCGGCCCTGCATGGATTCCTTCATGCCAGCGTGGGCCACGACCAGGTTGCCGTCATCGAGAACGTAATGGCTGACAAGATCGTCAATGAATTCGGCGACGCGCTTGTGGAAATCCTCCGGCTCGTTGGCGAGTTGCGCCAAAGACTCCGCAAGACCGTGGGTGATCTGAACTTCGCGGCCTCGCAGCTTGCGCATGAGCTTCACATCGTGATTCCCCGGCACGCACAACGCCGCGCCGCTGGCGACCGCATTCATCGTGAGCTTGAGCACTTGCGGAATTCTCGGTCCTCGATCCACAAGGTCGCCGAGGAACACCAGCTTTCGTCCATGGGCGGGTTGAACTGTGCAAGCAGCTTCATCCACTTTACAGCCGAGTTGCCTCAGCAACTCGACCAATTCATCGAAACATCCATGAACATCGCCAATGATGTCGAACGGCCCATGCTCCTGCTTCAAATTGTTCCACAGTGGCTGCCGCTCAATCACAGCAGCTTCAATTTCCTCCAGCGATTTGAGGACATGCACATGGCGGAACCCTTCGCGCTCCAACCCACGCAGTGAGCGATGCAGTTGTTGCGACTGCTGGCGGATGACGTGCGGACCGAAATCCCGGTCGGGACGCGTCTTGTTGCGGTCGTGCGCGACCCGCTCCGGCAAATCGAGCACTATCGCCACGGGCAGGCAATGGAACTCGCGAGCGATTTCAACGAGCGGCTTGCGCGATTCAGGCTGAACATTCGTGGCGTCCACCACCGTGAGCCTTCCAGCCGCGAGCCGCTTGCGGGCGATGAAGTGGAGTAGTTCAAAAGCATCCTTCGTCGCCGCCTGGCTGTTCTCGTCGTCCGACACCAGCCCCCGGCAATAATCAGAGGACAGAATCTCCGTCGGCTTGAAATGCTTGCGCGCGAACGTGCTCTTGCCTGAACCGGAAACACCGATCAGCACGACGAAGGAAAGCTCGGGGATGGTGAGTTTCATAGCGGCTCTCGCAGCGCCCGGATAAGGATGGAGTCCTTGAGCCACCTCTCCGGACCCATATCGGCTTGGTCAGTGATCCGTGGGTCGGCCCCTGCCTTACGCAACGCGTGAATGACCTCAATCGATGAGGCCCCGAATAGCGGAGTCCATCCATCAACGTCTTGCGCATTGGGGTTCGCCCCAGCCCGCAGGAGTTTGTCGACGGCTTCGCGTGAATCAGAGCGAACGGCTGCGTGGAGGGCGGTTTCACCCGTGGAAGTTCGCTCCGCTTCAGCGCCATGATCCAAGAGCCACGTGATACATTCCACATCATTGGTTTCCGCCGCAGATTTCAACGGCCAATCACCACAACCGTCAATCACGTTGACGTCGGCGCCACCCGATTCGACGAGTAACTGAACCATCTCCAGAGAGTAAGCCTCATGGATCGGCTGGCCCTGCACCTCATTCCGCAGCGAGGGATTGGCTCCCTTGTTGAGCAACGTTCTGGCGGTGGGGATGCGATTGTGCCCCGCCGCCGTGTGCAGCGGTGTGGCGCCAGATTCGTCCACGATGTTTGCGTCTGCGCCCAGCTCAAGCAGCCAGCACGTCGCCGCCTCGCGACCAAACTCCGCAGCAAGGTGTAGTAGGCTCGTCCCACAACGCCCGACCTGCGTCAGGTCCCCACCCTGCTCGGCAAGATAGCGGGCGATCCCAACATCCCCCCGAACAAAGGCGAGCTGCCAGGGGGAAAGATCGAAACGGGCGTTCTTGGGGTTGATGTCCTTGGCCTGTGGGGAGAGCTGCTTGATGTCGGCCAGCTTTCCCAGGGCGACAGCGTGGTGCAACTCAGACCAATTGAGAGGTCCGGCATCCGCGCCAAGCGATATCAGGAACCGCAGCGTATCGAGGTCGCCAAAGCGAAGGCAGACACCCAAAGGAAACTCGCCGTATGCGGATGTTGCATCCAAGCTGGCGCCCTCCCGATGCAACATCTCGATAGCTGTCCGTTTCGCGAGGCTCGGGGGCTGGAAGCATGCGTGAAGGAGCACCGAGTAACCCGACTCCGCCATATGCCTTGGATTTGTGTGTTTCTCAATCAGCAGCCCGAGAAAGCGAGGGTCCGGAATGCCAGCCGCATGGTGGATCGGAGTAGCCCCAAGCCCGTCCCTTGCCTCCACATCGGCGCCGGCATCAAGCAGGCTCCCCACCGCGTCCAAAGTAATCTTCGGGCCCCTTCGCCGAGAGAACGCCCGTGCTTGCTCCAGCGCGAACACGAGCGCTGTCTGATCGATGGCGTTACGGCTGTTGACATCCGCACCGTTCTTCAGCGCAAATGCGATCCCGTCCAAATCCCCTCTGGATGCTGCTGCGTGGAGTTGCATTCGGTTGGCCTTTACGCTGACTGCCGTTCGAACAACCCCATCTGGGTCGGCGAACCGACCACTGAATCGACGGGCCCAACGGGCAGGAAGCGGACGTTGTAACCGAAACACCCGCCAACGCGGTTGGCCCAGTCCTGAAACTCCGTGCGCGTCCACTCGAAGCGATGGTCGCGATGACGGAACTTGCCGGCGGGAAGCGTTTCCCATTTCACGTTGTATTCCCGGTTGGGTGTCGTGATGACGATGGCCTTCGGCTTGGCGCACTCGAACAGCACACGCTCGAACGCAGCCAGACGCGCGGCGTCGAGATGTTCAATGACCTCAACGACGGCGGCGGCATCGAAGCCAGAGAGACGTTGGTCGCGGTAGATGAGCGATCCGTGCAGAAAGCGCAGGCGTTCCTTCTGGACAGGCGGGAGACGGTCATAATGCAAGCGGTCATGGGCGATTGCGAGCGCGCGATGCGATACATCCATCCCGACAATTTCGGCGAACTGCTTTTCCTTCAGTAAAGCCTGGAGCAACCGCCCTTCACCACAGCCCAAGTCCAGAACGCGAGCCGCGCCTGTGCTTTTCAATGCGGCCAGCACCGAACCGAGCCGCTGTTCATTGAGGCTGATACCGCGCTCGATGGCTTCTTCTTCCACGGCGTGAATTTCCGCAACGGCATCTGGATTCGGTTCATCTTCATCAGCGAGTTGCGCAAGCGCGTCGTCCACCAGGCTGCGCTGGTGTTTGAGATAACGGCGTGTGATGGCTTCGCGTTCGGGATGCGCCGCCAGCCAGCCTTCGCCGTGACGCAGCAGCTTGCTCACCTCGTCGTCGCCTACCCAATAGTGCTTGTCATTGTCCAGCACCGGCACGAGAACGTAAAGATGCGACAGGAGCTGTTGCAATGGCAGCCGGGCATCCAACTCGACCCGATGATACGAGCTCTCTCCCCAATCAGGAAAACTTGCGTCTAGCGGGAGTTGGCGCGCGGACAGCGTGTAGCCAAGAGGCTCAAACAGTTTTCGCAGAAGCGCCTCGCCGCCTCGGCACGGCAGGGCGGACAATGTCACGCGCAGCGGTAATGGCGCTTCAGCCAGTTCGGGGCGCTCCTTGCTTTTGCCGGAGAGCGCGCTGCCAAAAACTTCAGCGAGAGCGACGCTCAAGAAGGATGAAGCAGCGTACGGACGGTCATTGACGTATTGCTCCAGCGCGCCGCCTTCGCCGGAAGGACCGCGCCGATTTCGTACCAGACCCACTGGATCGACTTCCACAAGCAACGCAACCGTGCATCGCTCCGGTGTGGCTTCGGGATAGAACACATGTGCCTTGCCGAACGTGAGGGTGAATGACTGTGGACGCGCCGGGTTCTTGCGGAGCAAGTAACCGAGGTCGGTGGCGGGTTGATGTGTTGTGGTGATTGTCAGGAGCATGTCGCTAATCGTTCGATTGCGTCCGAGTGTGACGTCTCTCAAATCTATTCCACCTGCTGCCTCCTCGCCTTCAGCAAGAACTCGTTGGCCCAGGCGTAATCTGGGCGATCGGGCAACCGCGTCGAGGCAAAGGCCTCATCAAACTCTTTGTGCAGGCGCAGTCGCCAGGCGTTGACTTCGAGCCAGGGTTGTTCGCCCCGTTTGATGGCTAGGAGCGCGGCGCGGTGTTCATCCAGGCGCACGCGCAGTTCGCCTTCGCGCAGGGCGCTGATGCCCGAGAGCAACAGGCGCATGAGGTGCATGGCATGTTTCCATTTGATCTCGCCACGGGCCCGGAGGTCCTGCTCCAGCTTCTTGAATTGGCTCATCACGTAGCCGTTATAGGTCTGGTAAATGAGCTTGGAGAGGAAGCGCTGACGCGCGGCCAACAGTTCCTGGGCCAGCGGGGTGGCGTGCTCGACAAGTGGGGTGTGCAGACACTCGAGGATGTTCGGATTGGCTTTGAGCGCCATCACGAGGAACTTCTGGAGTTCCCAGTAAGCTTCCTGGGTGTCGTTGTTCTCGATCTGCTCGGGCACGCCGTAGAGGGACCAGTGGAGTTCGGCGGGCGGCAGGTAACTGCCGCGGCGATCCACGTCGGAGTCGTCGTCGCTCAAGCCGAACGCCCGCGAGCCGACAACGCAGCGGTAGATGATGAAGGGCTGCCAGTCCTCAAAGTCGATGCCGCGCGCGGTGGTTTCTATGCCTTCGCCTTTGAATTCTTTCAGGATGGAGAATTCATTGCGGCGAAGCATGGCTTCGGCGCTGTCGTTGAAGCGGACTTTGTAAGCGTGCTGCGCGTCCGCCGGTGAATCGAGAATCACCGCGACCGCGCCGGCGCCGATGATTTGGCCACCCCCAATGCGATTGGCGTCATTGCGCGTCACGACGCGGGTGCCGGCGGACAAGATGAGGTGAACAGGGTGGTTCATCGCCCGGGCAGGTTACGGTGAGTGTTCGGACGATGCGAGCCGGCAGAAGGTGCGCGACCTAAGAGAACTGGCTGCCATCCACGCCGCAGAGCCGTAGCCCGGCGTCGCCCGGTCGAATCCCGGCCGTCGCCCGTTGGAAGGCAGAAATCATCTGAGTCCCTTTCTGGTTAAGAGCGTTGGCAGAGAGATGAAACATGTCGCTCGGCGTCGTCTTCCATTGACCCTTTTCCCGGGTCAGACGAATGGATACCATTGCTGAATCGTTCTGAATAAACTGTTTTTGCAGGGTGAATTCGTTCACTCTGCGTCGTCTCGATGACATCTCCAAGCCCTGACGACCATTTGCCGGCGGACCCACCCGGTTCGCGGCCGGATTTTCCCACGACGCATTGGACCTTAGTGACGCGGGTGCGTCAAGGCGGCGAGGTGCGACAGGCCGCACTACAAGAATTGTGCGGGCTGTATTGGTATCCTATCTACGTGTTCCTTCGGCGGCGGGGCTATTCGCCGCACGACGCCGAGGATTTAACCCAAGGTTTTTTTGTCAAGCTGCTCAACGACGAGAGTTTGGCGGCGGCGGATGAGGGCAAGGGACGCTTGCGCACCTACCTCCTGCAGCATCTCAAGCGACATCTGGCGGATCAAAAGCGTTTCGATGGGGCGCTCAAGCGCGGGGGCGGTCTTAAAACGATTTCCTTCGAGGAATTCCATGCCGAGGAACGGTATGCTCGTGAACCTTTGGATCTGCGAGACCCCGAGCGCCTCTTCAGCCAGGCCTGGGCCAATGAGTTGCTCGCCGGCGTGCGCGAGAAATTGCGCGCGGACTTCGAGGATCCGAATCGCCCCCAAGCATTCGAGATCCTGTTGCCTTTTCTGCTGCTCGATGAGGAACCTCCGTCCTATCGCGAAGTGGCCACGCGTTTACGAGCCACCGAAGTCTCGGTGCGACTGATGGTGCATCGCCTCCGCGCCAAATTCCGCGCTCTGTTGCGCGATGAAGTGGCTCGCACCACGGAATCGCCCGTTGACGTGGACGCTGAAATCGAATGGCTGAAATCCGTCCTCTGTCAGCCATGAGTTCGCCCACGCCGCCATCCTCCGGACCGCGTTCGAAGGGCATCTGGCAACCTCCACCGCTCTCCGAGATTCAGGCGCTGCTGCCGGCGTATCAATTCCTCGCGCTGCTCGGGCGCGGGGGCATGGGTGCGGTGTTCAAGGCGACGCAGATTTCGCTGAACCGCCTCGTCGCCATCAAGGTGCTGCCGAAAGACTTGACGAACGATGTGGACTCGAACTTCCCCACTCGCTTCCGGCAGGAGGCGCTGACGATGGCCAAACTAACCCATCCAGGAATCGTGAGTGTGTTTGAGTCGGGCGAGGCGGGCGGGTTCCTCTACATCGTGATGGAGTTCGTGGATGGCACAGACGTGGCGCGGATGATTCAGTGCGAAGGTAAACTGACGCCAGAACTCGCGACAACGTTGCTCGCGCAGGTTTGCGATGCGCTGCACTACGCACACCAGAATGGCGTGATCCACCGCGACATCAAGCCGGCAAACCTGCTCCTCACCCGCGACGGCACCGTGAAGATCGCCGACTTCGGCCTTGCGAAGCATCACGACGATGCACTGCTCGGCCTGACCAAGACCAACGTCGCCATCGGAACGCCGGACTTTCTCGCGCCCGAGGCGTGGACCCCCAACACATCGCTCGACTCGCGAGCGGATCTCTATGCGCTCGGCGTGACGCTCTACCAGATGCTCACCGGCGAGATTCCGCGTGGTTTTTGGGAAATGCCGAGCGCGCGCGTCGGTACAGACGTCCGCTTCGACGCCATCATCGAGCGCGCCATGCAGCCCAAGCCTGAGGCGCGCTACCAATCATCCGCCGAGTTGCGCCGCGATTTGGAGAAGATTCGAACCGAACCCAAGATCACGCAGGATCGCTTAGCAGGAACCGAACAAGCAGACTCTGCGGAGGCTCTGGTTAGGCCCTCCGCGCCGAGTCGTTGGCCTGCGCCTCTGGTCATCGGCTTGGCCGCCGTGGCCTCGGTGGCTCTCATGATTGGGATGGTGACTGTGGCCTGGCCGCGTCTACGCAATCAGTGGGCAGAACTGGTCGCTGGCACGCCCACGATCCACTCCGCGACTCATCCATCGGCCACGGTGCGCGAGGCCGCGCAATGGCTCGTCCGCGAGCACGCCCAGTTCAGAATTGTCAATGACGGTCGCGAATTCGAAGTGAGGTCGGAGCAAGAGCTTCCCGCAGGTGATTTCCAGATCGTGTACCTGTGGTTTGACCGTTGGGCTTCCTCGCCGCCCCAGATGCCGCCACCCGAAGACGAGTTCGAGGTGCTGCGAGCGGTGACGACACTGCGCTACGCCTTCCTCCGCCTGCCGGGACTTTCTGACGCTGCCTTTGCGTTCCTGGCGGGTAATCCGGACCTACAAACCCTCCACATCACTTGCCCCGAAAAGGTGACAGATGAGGTTCTCGTTCATCTCGCCGGACTGAAGAAACTGGAAAACCTCGCCATCAGTCATTTGCCTCATTTCACGGGCAAGGGACTCGAGCGATCTGCCTGGCTCAATAGCATCCAGGAGGTGGATTTCCTTTATGCCAGTCTGACCGACGACGCGCTTCGTGTGCTGGCGACTTGTCCCCGGCTCAGGCAGGTGAAGCTGGAGGGCACGGCGATCACTCCTGAAGGATTGGGTGCCCTGGTGTCGGCGCGCAACCTCACGGCCTTGAACGTCGGCGGTTGCTCGAAACTGAGCGAGGATGACTATGTCGAGATACTCCCCAAGTTTGGACGGCTGCGGAAACTGGAATTGGTTTATTCGGCGTTTGGGGATTCGGCCCTGGAGGCGGTCGGCTCCCTGACCAATCTCACGGAGATCCACCTGGGCGGGACGAAAGTGACCTCTGAGGGGATCGCCTCCTTTCAAAGGACGCACCCGCGCTGCAAAATCCAGCGATAAGGGGTGATCCTCCTCCTCTTGGCTAACTTCCCTCTTCCCTCGCGAGGCTGAGAACTCCTTGCTGGCGACCCAACTTCCGAGCTTTCAAGCGTCGGGCCTGGAACAAGCTTCCTCGAAGGAAGCGCTCGCTCGGAAAGTATGTTCACTTTTCTTGAAACATCCCCCTCCGTTTTTCGAAAGGCCAAGATTGGAAAGACCGTGCTTGACGCCTGCGCAGGTCTTCGCGAGAGCCTGTCACGGGCAGTTCCTGGCCTGCCATGCCAGATGGACCGGATCGCGAAAGAACTGCCTGGCGCGGGCGCAGAGCAAGAAACCGCAAGACCAAATCAGCGATGTGGAACCAAGACGTATGTTCACGATGATCCTTAGAGCTCGACTCAAGCCCACCCTTTCCCTCTTCGAAAACGGCCCAAGCTCATGGCCAGGGTTCGCGTCCGCTTGTCGGAGAGTTCTGCTCCAGTGCCTTGTTTCCCTAGTGTTGGTTGCAGGGGATGCATGGGACGTCCGGGCGGCGGATGGCCCTTTCTCAAACTGGATGCGAGATCGCTACCCGGTGATCAAGGACAAAAAACTGGGAGCCCTCGTGATCCCTGGCACGCACGATTCGGGAACCTACGATCTGATAGATTTTTGGGACTTAGGGGACCCGCGAAATCGTGAGTTAGTCGCCGGCGATGTCGGCGCTCCCGACAAGCCAGCGGAAGCACGCGTCGCTCTTGCACTGGGAGGGTCGATCGCAAAGGGTTGGGGGACGGCGCAGTCCCGAACCATCACTCAGCAGTTGGAGGATGGCATTCGTTCACTAGATTTGCGTGTGGCTGTTGATAGGAGAGGCGTCCTGCGGGTCTGTCATGCGCTTTACGGCGATCGCATCGATAAGATCCTGGATGATGTTAAACAATTCTCGGACGCTCACCCCAAGGAGATCATCATCCTTTCATTTTGGGCGTTTCACGATTGGGCGGAGGATATGCCGGGTAAGATGAGACCGGAAAAGCACACCGCTTTGATCGGCATGATCGACAGCCGATTCAAAAACCGAATCGCGAACACGAATTCGTTGACGCCGACGAACACGATCAGCGCGTTCATCAATGCGGGGAAGACCATCATTGTGGCCTACGGGAACGAAAACGCCGGAGACGCGGACTCCCAGGATCGCGAAGGCGCGTGGAGCCTATACGGCAAGCAGCAAGGTTATTGGTTGAGGAACGACGGGATGAAATTTGAAGGAAACAATGAGGGGTACACGAATGGAAGAGCGACAGGTGTCACCAAAATGTCCTCGGCTAGGGAGATCAAGGCCAACCGGCTGTTTGACACGAGTGGCGTTTCGGCAAGCGGTGATCTTGTTGGACGCGGCTTCGATCCTTCCGCGACTTACCCTCACAACTTGACAGGTGTGGCGCACGACGTCACGCCTGTAATTGTTTCCTGGTTGCATGAGCGAAATCCCGACGGCTCATTTGTCTGGGCCTTGCCCAACGTGGTTTCGGTCGACCATTTTGATCAGTCCTGCCTCGTAAAGGTCTGCCTCGAGCGCAATGGAATCCCGACGGCCGACTTCACTGGGTGCAACTTCAGCGGTCAGACCCAATGGGGCAAGTGGCAACAAGGTTATGAGGTCGCTGAGAGCTGGACTGCGACCGCGCTCAAGGACGCAGGGAGTTGGTTCAACCAAGCCTACACAGATGTGGGCCAGTTCTTCACCTCTATAAGCGCAGGGATTTCGGGCCTTTTCACTCGGACCTTCGAAGCGGCCCTGGCGGGAACCCCGCCCGCGGCAGGGGTGACGGCCGGGGTGCGGCACTACGTGATTACGGCCCAGCGGATTGAGGTCATCGCAGCGCCAGCAGACTGGGAAGGGGATCTGGAAGTCTACGGTCAGATCTTCATGGTCCCCAGCCCCTTTGCCTTCACCGACCCTGGGGCCAACAAGACGTTTTGGAGCCTGCCGGAAGGCGATCAAGGAAGAACCAAGATCGGCGAGTCCCTCACGATCAACGCCAGCAAGAACATCTATGTGAAGGAAGCTGATGCCGCGGGCTTTCAGGTGGCGGTGGGGGCAGTCCTCTACGACGATGAGTTTGGCCTCTTTGCGGGTGTGGGAGATCATTTCTTGGAGCTGGATACCAATTTGCGCAGTGGGCCACTCACGTTTGATTTGGGCAGCTTGGAGGAGGGTGACTCGGTTTCCGAGAAAGTGGAATATGTGAAACCCAATATTGCCCGCGTGGCAGTGTATTTCACGGCCACACGCAACGTGGCTCCAGTCATTCCCAAAGCACCTCCTTTTGAATGGTTGGAGAACTTTAGGACGACGGTCACGGTGGATCGCCTGACCCAAATGGGATCTGGGCTCCTGAAAGCCAATGCGGGAGTTGCCGGGCGGATCGAGTATCTGCCGCCGGCTGGCGAGTTCCTGGCCCCTGGTAGCGAGTTGGAAGTGCAGGCTCGGTTCATTCCGACGGATCTCCGCCACTATGCAGAGCGAGTGATCACTCGAAAAGTGTTGGTGCAACCCGTCAATCGACTCATCCCCGGACGGATTGAAGCGGAGAGTTTCGATTCATTCTTCGAAGTGAGCGGCTCGATCACCAAAGAAGCGACGAGTGACACGGGCGGAGGCTTAGACGTTAAGTCGCCGCAAGCGGGGGGGTGGACAGCGTATCAAATCCTGGCCCCCTCAGATTCTCTCTATCTCTTGAGACTGCGCGTCGCCACAGCCACGGCAGTCCAGCGCTTGCAGATCCAGATCGACGGACAGGCTGTGGGCGCGGCGCTCACGATACCGAACACGGGTGGATTGCAGAATTGGCAAACGATCACCCTGCCGGCCTTTTCCTTAAGCGCGGGGTTTCATCGCATCCAGGTGAACTGGTTAACCGGTGGTGTGAACCTCAACTATCTCCAGTTCAATTTTCCGGACAGCGATGTCTACGCGCAGAATTTCGACGCCTTGGCCAACGGCGCCACATCCCTGCAGGATGGGTCCTCATTGACCTCAACGGATTTGGGCCTGGCCACCCGCGTCCGAAGTGGAGTCCTGCGGATGACCGATGACAGCAAGGTCAGCACGGCTGCCACGTTGCTTCTGCCCCCGCTTTCTACGAATGGTTTGCCGACCTTTGTCGGATTCGAAGCGAGGTTTGACTACAAGCGTTCCGGCTTTTTTGCGCCTGAACTGTTCTCCTTCAATTATGGAAATCTCTCGGTTCGATTGGACGACCAGTCCCACTTCAAAGCACTCACCGTCAGCGTCGGTGGCCAGGTGCTCCCCGGTGGGGCTCCCTCCTCTTCCGATCTGAACGATGATGCGTTTAATCCTGTGATCATCCGGTGGTCCAAGCAAAGCGGGACCGGACACCTTACGGTTTCGATCAACGGAGAAGTGCGGATCGCAGAACTCGCCACCACGGGCTTCGATCCCGGGCCAGCCGACGCGATCTCTTTTTTCGCCAAAAACATGAGTACCCTCTCCTCGACCGTGGAGATCGATAACGTTAGGATTGCCAAATTGCCCCCCGAAACGCGTGTGTTGACCGCGAGTATCGGGCCGGCAGACCAAAGCTTTATCGACCTCGGAACGCTATCCGCCCCTTACTCATTGCTCAATGAAGGAAATGCTCCCGTCACCATCCTGGCTAGCGAGCGCTCCGACGGGAAGGCGAGCGACCTGGGCAGTTTTGTTCTCCTGCCTGGTGAAACGCGCGAGCTGAAGATCTTCTGGGCGTATCGAGGTGACGGCGCCTATCATCTCACTCTCAAAGTATATTCGGATGCTACCGCGGGAGTGGATTGGCAGGGTGCCCAGAAATTAGAGTTTGATGCGTTCGTTGCTGGCACACCGTCAGGGTCCAAACTCCTGGCGCGATTCCCGTTGGATACCGACGGCAACTCGGCAGACGGTCGGTTTGTGGCCTCGGAGATGGACGATGTTGTATTTGGGGCCGCGGGCGCCCGGTCGGATTCGGGCGGCGCGGCCATTTTCAACGGAACCAGCAGCCGCATCCAGCATCCATGGAATGGGCTCTTGAACCCAGGCACCGCCAGCGCAGCGAGTAGCTTCACCGTGGCTGTCTGGGCCAAGCCGGCGGTGGCCGACCATAATCACCATAGCGTCATCACCAGCCGTCATGACGAGAATCCAGACAGCTCAGGCTACATTCTTTACGACAACGGTGATGACAGCTGGGAGTACCGAACCGGCAATGGTCTTGGAGAGGACAATTGGCAGCTCCTTGCCGGGCCTCGCGCGCGCGTTGGCGCCTGGCAGCATCTGGCATTGGTGTATGACGCCATCGGTCAGCGCAAAACGCTCTTCGTCGATGGAGAGCCCGTCAAGACTCAGGACACCCGGGTGGCGGCCAACGTCGATAAGCCCTTCAACATCGGATCAGGCGGCGACCTTGGACACGAGTTCTTCTTTAACGGACTGATTGACGATGTAGCGATCTTTGACGGCGCGCTCACTCGATCTGAAGTCGGCCGTGTGATGATCGGAGATTATGTCCCCTTCGAGCCTCCTCCCGGGGATCGGTTGGTGCTCCCGCTCAGTGGTGACTTGGGGACCTTGGAAATAGTCGACGGAAGAATCGTCGGTCGCTTCACTCTGATCAATCCCGGCACCGCACCCGTGACAGTCCGAAGATTCATCCTGCCTCCAGGGGTGAGCCTGGATTGGACTGGCGGTACGCTAGCACCTCAGCAAACCCGGGAGATCATCGTCACCAAGGAAGTCACTGGTCCAGGACCGGTGTTCTGGCAGGTCGTGGCCAACTCGGACGCGAACGTGTCGGTGGACGCTTCAGGCAACACCCATTACACGCTCCGTGCCGTCGCCGTGGAAGCTCCTGTCTTTATCGTGACGACCACAACCGATTCTGGTGAGGGTTCACTGCGCAAGGTCCTGGCTGACGCGGCTGCCCATCCCGGCGCCGACACGGTCCGATTTGCCTCAGGCTTTACTGGTCCGATCGACCTGGATAGCGAGATCGTCATCGACGACCCCAGCAGTGTTACCGTCGATGGACTTAATGTCGCCACAGGAGTCACCGTCCATGCGCGCGGCCCGCACCGGCTCTTTCAAATTAAGGCTGGAACCATCGCGGCTTTCCAGCGACTCAGCATCACCGGAGGTTCTGTGGGCGTGGGCTATCCCGACGGCTACGGCGGCGGTATTTTCATCGAGGGCGCACTGACATTGACCGGATGCAGCGTATCAGGGAACTCAGCGTTCGCAGGCGGAGGCGTTTTCGTTGCCAACAGCTCCGCCGCAAGCCTGACCCTCATTCGCAGCACAGTGTCCCGCAACTCGGCGGATTTCGGCGGGGGAATCCAGAATGAAGGAACACTCCTCAGCACTTCTTCTACGTTTGCGCTCAACACCGCGGCTACGGAAGGCGGGGCGATCAGCTCGGTGGCGAACACCCTCACGCTCATTCAAACCACCGTGGCCAGCAATGCCTCCTCAGGGAAAGGGGGCGGGATCAGGGGCGGCCAAATAACCATCCATAACAGCATCATCTCCGGGAACTCCGCTCCCAACGATCCCAACTTCACCGGTGAGCTTATTGCCACGGGGGCCAACCTCACGGAAGGCGACCCGCTGCTCGCGCCACTCGACAATAATGGCGGTCCGACAGAAACCATGGCTCTGCTCCCGAACAGCCCCGCTCTGAATGCTGGCGCCGGTAGCGGCGCGGGCGCCGATCAGCGAGGATTGCCCATTTTTGGCCTTCCTGACATCGGCGCCTTTGAGGCACAACCTGGGAGCTTCCAACGGCTGTCGATCCGCCTATCCGGTGCGAGCGTGGTGGTTTCGTGGGAAAAGGCTGCGGGATTTCTTCTGGAGCGGACGGATCGTCTCAGCCCGGGAGCCGCCTGGACCAAGGTGCCCTTCACCACGCTCGGCAACCTATCGTCCGCGTCGTTTAATCCTCACGTCACGGGCACCGCCTTCTTCCGTTTGCGACAGCAGTGACACGATGGATCGAATGCGCGAACGTCGAAGACCTGACAGAAATCACCTTCCACTGAGAACGCCAAATTTCAAGTCGATCGAAAATCACCGGACCGGGTATTCTTCCGCCATGCGGCCTCTTCGATCTGTCCGCCAGGCCCGTCGCAATTCCCACGGACCCTCCTGCGACACCCTCGTGACAGTGTGGCGGACATCGGTCGCTTCACCGCGTTTGCGACCAGTGAAGGTCAGAGTTTGCGGGCCAAAGAATGAATACGATTCAAGATGCGCCTCTCCCCTTTGTTCCCGTGACCTGCCGGGCAGCCGCGCCGTTTCCTTCAGTTGCTTCAAGAATTCGAGAGCGCTTTGAATGTCTCCGATCAGCACGGGATTCGTTTTCACAGAATCCAGTCGCAACTCTTCCAAAGCTTTCTCGAAGGCCACATCGCGGCCAGTCTGCAAGTCTGCCACTGAATTTTCCGCCCATATATCCGGGAGGAGCACGTTGCCATTCGTGAAACTCCCTGCTCTTTTCCGAATCGTAATAGGCCAATACCTTCGGGTTGAAATAGAAGGTAAGGGAATCGCGCAGATCGTCACGGCGCGTCAGGTGATAGACCAGTTGCTTCACAAGCAATCAGGCGACCTTTTCGGGCCCGCTCCCTGCCTCTCGCGGCCGACAACGAGGTTCGGGCCACCCGCGACTCGGATTCGTGCGTCAGAGAATGGGTCGATCGTCAATCGATGAACGAGGTCACGGCTTCAAATACTCCAACCGCCAGTTGCTCGAAAACACCTGATTCGAGAAGGGCGTGGAATAGTTCTGCACGCTTCCGTTCGCCTGAATGTAGAAGCGCATCCATCGTTCATCCGGAGTGGGGACAGGTTCCACGGTTCTCGCCACGATTGTCTCCGGCGCTTCCTGGAGCAGTATAGGAAGTTGGGACGGATCGCTCAATGCGAGTTCCACATTCTTCATGTCAAAATTCGGATGAGTTGCAGCGATGAGAGTGGGATTGAGTTTTCCGTCCGCGGTGAAAGCGGCGGCCAGATTATTCGCAGCGGCCAAACCACGCAGTTGTTGTCCAACTTGTTTCAGTGCGTCAATCGAAGTGACGCGCTGAACCGCGAACTCGAAGGCGCCTTGCTGGGCTGCGGCCAAATCCTTCATCGCTTTCTGGGCCTGCGACTGATGTCGCTTCGATTCCTCGCGCAACTTGGCGACGTCCGATTCCAAACTCCGTAGCCGGGTCATCTCCCCGCGCAACTGGAGTAGCTCTGCAGTGTTGCCGGCTCGATTGCTTTCTGCGCCCAAGGCGGCCAGGCGTCGCATGGCTTCATCACGCTCGTCCGTCAGTTGCCGGATTTGCGCGCCTGTCTGCTCGTGAAGCGCCTGGGATCGGTCGCGCCAGCGCGCGGCCTGGCGGGCTTCGTAGATCGCGGAAGCGAGCGTAGCCGCGATGACGGCGGTCACGAGAGTCTTTTGCAGTGTTGTCATGGCGATGGCTTTGGTGGCGGTAGCAATTGATGTGATGACGACAGGTGTTCCAGCAGCAGACGCAGCGGCGGCGGTGGAAATTGCGATGGCAAGTCCAGCGGGCGCGGACTGGACGACGTGGGCTGAGAGCGCAATGGAAAGAGCGGTGGCGCTTGTCCGCACGCCCCGGCGTACCAGCAGCTCTTGCAGCTTCTCCAGGGCGCGCGTCACTCGCATTCGCGCTGCGTCTTCGGTGCTGCCGAGGGCCGCGCCCACGTGGCGGAATTCCTGCTGCTCGTAGAAACGGAGCAGGATCGCCGTCCGGTCGGCGTCGCCCAATTCGTTGATGGCTTCGTCAAGGATGGGGGCCATCAGCGCGAAGTTTGCGCCGGAGTCGTCGTGCAACACATTCATTTCGACCGCCTGCCTTTCTCGGGAGTGGCGGCGGCGCTCGCCGCGCAACGTATTGGCCGCCACAAAACAGGTGTGCCGATGCAGCCAGCCGCCCAGCCTCACTTTGTTGGAGAGAGTCCGCGCCGTCCGCGCCAGATCCACAAAAACAGTTTGCGCCACGTCCTCCGCCCGATGTCGGTCGCCCTCGAGCAGGCGAAGCGCCGTGGAATAGACGAGGTCAACGTAACGGGCGAGGAGTTCGCGAAAGGCGGCGTCCGAACCCGTGCGGGCGTAGTCGTCAAGCAACGTCTGGCTGTCCGTCATCTTCAATCGCCAGTAAAGATCCGCTGGCGAGCCAAACCGAACAAATTGATTTTCACGAAGCGCGTGCGGTCTTTCGGTTGTATGGACCGAACGAGAGAATTCCGGCGGAGGATCCGCCCCATTCTTTCCGATGGTCGACTTGCCGCTCCACCAGCGGGCCATGGCCAGACCGTAGAGTGACCGCAGGGTGTTGGGGTTGTCTTCGCCGAGGTGCTCGCGCTGGAGTTGGAGGGCGCTCTCGTAATGCTGGACCGCCTTCGCATAGTCGCCCAGTTCTGTATAGACGGACCCGAGGGTCTGCCGGATGGAAGCCTCGACCAGCGGTGGACGTCCGCTGGTTCCTCGGGGAATGCGAGCTTCATCGTGGGCCGGGCGTTGTCAGGTTCATTCGCGAGCGCGCTGTTGGGCTGCTCATGCGCGGCGAGCAATGCTGCGACACGCGCGCACAACGCTTTGTCCTCGCCGCACTCACGCTCAAGCCAAGCCACGCGTTCGTCGGCCAGCTTCGTCAACGCCAGTTGAAACAGAAGTTCTTCGCGGTTCGGGTTCATGGCTGCTTGCTCTCCGCAGTCTCCCTCACCTCCGCCGCGTCAATTTCAGCCAGCGTGGGCGCGCGCCAGCAGCGGAGGCCAGGGCCACTGTCATTGGCGGTCAGGATTTGGCCGTCCGGGGAAAAGGCGAGAAAGTTGCCCTGGATGGAACCCGTGTAATCCAGCGAAATGGAAGCGACCTCCCGGAAAGTGGCCAGGTTCCAAAACTTGATGGTGCGGTCATCGCTTTTGGTGGCGAGGGTCCGGCCGTCCGGCGAAAAAGCACAGTTCAGAACCGACGCCTGGTGCCCCGTGAGAACGGCCAGTCCCTTTCCGGTCGCGACGTCCCACAAACGCGCATCGCTGTCCCAGCTTCCCGTGGCCATTATCTTTTGATCGGGGGAAAACCTGATGGAAAAAACCCGGTCTCGATGTCCTTTCGCGGTCCACATGGCGCGACGCTCGGCGATGTTCCAGAGCACGCCAGAATTGCCCGTCCCGATCGCCAGCATTTGACCATCTGGCGAGAGTTCGATGGAGTCGACAAGCCCACGGCGTTCCAGTCGGTCGATACGCCGCCCGGTTCGCGTTTCAAAAATCTCGATCGGGCCCCGATTATTGGCCAGCGCGAGAAGATTTCCCTCGGGCGTGATGGACGAATAACCCCAGGTGACATTCGTGGTCTCGAGGCGGGTGGTGGACAGCAATGCCTTCGAGGCGGCATTCCAGAGACGCAGCGCCCTGGCTTCGCTCTCCAGGGTTAAAAGTGTTGAGGCATCGCGCAGAAACATGATGGGCAGTCCGACATTGGTCAGCACCGTCCGCACGCTCCAGTCGGCGGTCGCCGTATCGACGATGTGCAGGTCGTCGTTTTTCATGGCCGCCGCCAGCCAGCGGCTGTCCGGAGAAAAGGTGGGCCATCCCGCCTTCATATTCTGCGCAAATCGAGCCTCCGGGATCAGTTTCTGGATGGTGGGTGGATGCGGATCCCAAAGTCGGATGGTGCCATCCAGGCAACCGCTGGCCAGTTGCGAACCGTCTGGCGAATAGGCCACGGCGTTCACATCCCAGGTATGCCCGCGCAAGCGCTTGACCAACCGCCGAGTCTCCACGCCCCAGATTTCCACTTCCTGGCTCAACATCGCGACGGCCAGCCATCGTCCGTCGGGCGAGAACGCCACTGACCGGGCGTAGTCGCCCGTGGCTCCGCGCAGGGTCGAGTGACTGAAGTCGTTGAGGTTCCACAAGGTGACGTCTCCATACCGGTTCCCGATGGCGAGGAGATTGCCATCCGGTGAAAAAGCCATGCCCAACACCTGCCGCTGGTTGCCGAGAACATGCAGCTTCTGTCCGGAATCCACCTCCCAGAGAATCACCGACTGGCCTGACTGCCAGTACCCGCTGTTCGCGGTGGCGAGGCGTTTGCCGTCGCGCGAGAAAGCCATCCGGTCACCCGCTTCCGGAAGCATTCGGACCTCTTTCCTGGAATTAATATCCACGAGGTGAACGTTGCTGCCGCGTTGCCCCCACCAATCGCCTCCCATCCCAACGGCCAGGAGTGGACTGGTGGGCGAGCAGGCCACGCGCGCCGAGACAAAATTGGTGAGGGTGAAGAGGAGCCGTCCATCCCGCACATCCCAGAAGCGGACGGGGCTGCGAAGCCCAGCGACGGCGAGCCCATTTCCGTCATGGGAGAACGCGACGGAAACGTTAAAATCGGCGCCGTTCGTAAAAATGCTCTTCACTTCTCCCGTGCCGGCGCGCAGCAGTTTCACCGTCCGATCCGAGCTGGCCGCCGCCATCAGTCCGCCGTCGCGCGACCACGCCATGTCAATGATCTGGCCGTTGATGGGATACATGTTTAACTGCTGGCCGGCGCTCAACTGCCACAGGTAGCGCCATTCAAAGCCGCGCAATTCCTCCAGCCCTTCACGGGGAAAGTATTCGCGCAGGAAATTGCGGGCGTTGCCGTAGCTGCCTTTTTCAATCTCGGCCGTGGCCACAAACATGTTTGCGGCATACTGGCTGCGCCGGGATTTAACCGCGGCGGCGTTGGCCTTTTCGGCGTTGGCCTCGGCGCGCCGGCGCTCGGTCTCGGCCTGGGCGCGCTGCAATTTCTCCCCGTCCAACGCTTTGACTGCCACGCCGCGCAATGTGCTCTGCTCCCGTTCCGCACGAGTGGCTCTTACGGCCTGCCAAACGCTCACAAGAATTCCGAGTACCAACGCCGCCACGACCGCACCTGCGGCGGTGAACACCAGTTTGTTCCGGCGAAATGCTTTCTGGAAGCGATAGGCCGTCGAGGGCGGGCGCGCGACCACGGGTTCGTTGCCCAGGTGCCGCTTGAGGTCGGCGGCAAGGCCGTTGGCGGTGTCGTAACGGCGCTGGCGATCCTTCTCCAGACACTTCATCACAATCCAGTCGAGATCGCCTTTCAACTGGTGCAGCAACTTTGAGGTGTCGGCGGAGCGGCGCTTGGCCGTGGTCGTGAGTAGATCGGCGCCGAGCGTCGCCAGGCGCGTGCTGGGGCGTTGCGGCTCTTTCTCCCGGATCGTCTTGCGCATCGCGTCGATGCCCGAGGCCATCAGTTCCTTCGCATCGAACGGCGTGCTGCCGGCCAGCAGTTCGTAAAGCAACACGCCCAGGCTGTAGATGTCGCTGCGCGTGTCGATGTCCAGGCCGCTCATCTCCGCCTGCTCCGGACTCATGTAGGCCGGCGTGCCGATGAACTGGTGCAATTGCGTGTAAACCGTGTTGTCCGTCAGCCGGCCCTCGGTTGCCTTGGCGATGCCGAAATCAATCACCTTGGGCACCGGCACGCCGTCGTGCAGCGTGACGAGGATGTTCGACGGCTTGATGTCCCGGTGGATGATCCCCTTCTGATGGGCGTGCTGGATGGCCTGGCAAACTTTGATGAACAGATCGAGGCGTTCCTTGGTGCTGAGATTGGCCTGATCGCAGTAGTCGGTGATCTTGATGCCACGGACCAACTCCATCACGAAGTAGGGGCGGCCCACGTCGGTCGTTCCCGCATCGAGCACCTTGGCGATGTTCGGATGGTCCATCATCGCCAACGCCTGCCGCTCAGCCTCGAACCGGGCGACCACCTGCTTGGTGTCCATGCCCAGCTTGATGACCTTCAAGGCCACCCGCCGCCGCACGGGCTCGGTTTGTTCCGCGACATACACCACGCCGCAACCGCCTTCGCCGACGCGCTCGAGCAGCTTGTAACGCCCGAGCATCTGGCCCACGGCTTCGTCGGGCGCATCGGCAAGGTCGAGCTTGATGGTGGGCCGGGCTTGTCGCGCCGAAGCGTCTTCGCGAAGGCGGACGGCTTCGGCCAGCGTTGCCAGCGGTGTTTCCGGTTGCTCGTGCGCGGCGAGCAGGGCGTCCAACCGCTGGCGGAGGGCGCCGTCCGCGCCGCACACGGCCTGAAGGAATGCCGCGCGTTCGGCGACGGGCTTCTCAACGGCCAGCGCGAACAACGCGGCTTCACGTTCCTGGGGCGAAGGCATGGCTGAATTGTTCATCTACTTCTACATGCGCAAATGGCGGGCCGAAAGTATTGCCATTTCTCCACATACTTTTGGCGATCGGTTTGCGCATGTAGAGGTGAAGACCATGAACGAATTCAAATTCTACTGCTCTCAATGCGACCAGCCGTTGAAATGTGACCCCTGCTTCGCGGGCCGGCAGATTCAATGTCCGGGATGCAATCACCTCATCCGAATCCCCAGCCCGCCGCCCGGCGCCGGCTTCACCCATGTCGAGCCGCAATCCGGCCACACCTGGGACACGCATCCGCCCAAGGGCCAAAAAGGCTGAAGCGGTTCACTGGCTGCGCAACTCGACTGTGAGCCAGGCGCGGGCGTAAGCCCACCATTGCTTGGCTGTGGGCACCGCGATGCCGAGCGCGGTCGCCGCCTCGTCGAAACCCATTCCGACGAAATAACGCAGCTTCACCAACTCGGCCTTGCGCGGATCGAGGACCGTGAATTTCTCCAGAGCCTCGTTCACCGCGATCAACTGGTCGTCATCCGCCACCGGAGAAGGGATCTCGATTTCATCCAGATCAACCATCGCCGCGCCAGCGCCCCGCTTCGCGGCAATCCTGCGTCGGGCGCGCTCAATGAGAATGCGGCGCATGGCCTCGGCCGCCGCGCCGAAGAAGTGGGCGCGATTCTGAAACGATGGAGCGTCGCCGCCACCCAGCCGCAGCCAGGCTTCGTGAACGAGCGCGGTGGGTTGCAGGGTGTGGCTGGCCGCTTCGTTGGCCATCTTCCGCGCCGCCACACGGCGGAGTTCTTCATAAACGATAGGGAGAAGTTCGGCGGCGGCTTTTGGATCGCCGTGTTCCACCCGTTCCAAAATATGAGTGAACTCGCTCAAGTCTTCAGAATAGGGAAGCGACGATGGGTGACAACCTCGAACGCACTCACGTTGCAACCGAAAGTTCGTGGCAATGTTTTAAGGTCGCCGCATCGTCGCCTGGAATAAAAGTGAAAGCGACGTGAGGCAATTACCGCGATCTTGCTGGTCCATTGACTTGCGCTGCGTCGTAGTCGTCAGGCAAAGCCCGCCTTCGCTTGCTGGGCTTTTGTGTGGCAAATGTCGCGGGAGCGACATTTGGAGCGGATGACGGGAATCGAACGCTCGTAACACGTTACCTTGCCATCGTCGTCCTGTAGCACCTGGTTATACCGCGCCCGCCGCCGACTCCCCGCGCCCGGCTTTCTGAAACAACAACGCCGACCCGGCAAACAGAATCGCGCAAAACGCATTCCCGCCAAACCCCCGCGATTAATGCCGGGCTCTTCCAGAGGCTCCTGCGGCGGCCATCGCCGTCATTCGTCCTTCCTGCCACCGTCTTGTCCGCGCGCGTGTTTGTGCTCATAGGCTTTCCAAAGCGCCTCTTGAGCGGATCGCTCACAAGGTCGCGCCGACCTTCCATTCGTTGCCAATGCGTTGCACTTTCTTTCCGACAGTTCCAGTTTCGCCCTTCTCGCCCTCCATCTGCAGCCTCAGAATGACCTCGCTGTCCGAGAGAGTTTCTTTGTTCAAAATGCGGATCCTTTTGGCCGAGCCGAATTGGTTGGAAATGCTATTGCGGAATTGAGCCTCGTCGGACAACCCCTGACGCCGCCACCTCAGTCGCACGCGAGACTGCTGTTCCGGCGACAGGCTGTTAAGAAATCCTTCCAGATCGCTGTTCACGGCCGCCCAGACGAACGATACCAACGCGGATTCGGGAGTGGCGTAGCCTCTGAACGCCCAGCTTTCCCTCGGAAAATCGTTCTCGCTTGCCGCGATGGCGAGAATCGGCGCCGCCCGCTGGTTTAGGACCGAAAGTGTTCGCGCGTTTTCTTTGCGCAGTTTGGCTTGATGCTGAATCACCAAGGGCGCGGCGACGCTGACTGCAATAAGGGTGCGACGGGGTTCAAATTGCTGAGCGTGGCGCTGACGGGTATGCCGATCGTGCCGTTGCCGACGTTCGTGACCGCAGTGCTGGAACCATACTCGGGCGTGGAGCCCCAGTCGAACCACGCGCCGGTGGTCTGCCCTTCCGGGTCAACCCAGCCATTGAGGGTCGCGAACGTTGATTTGACCGTGTCGGCAAAGAGCGGGGTGAGGAGAGGTAATCCGAGAGGCTCACCGGCGCGGGCAGCGTGAGTGAGAGGCTTGCGGAGACATTGCCGGTCAACGTGATGGTCGAGTCGGCGGGAACACTCAAGGCGAGGTTTCGGCCAATGGTCGAGGCCCCCAGGATAAGCGGGATGGCATTGACGAGGGAGACGTCAGAGGTTGGGGGGGAGCTGGCAAGATCTACACGGTTGGAGAACTGGTTGGCCTGAGTCAGCGAAGTCGAACCGCCGGTAAACGACGCCGTCCTGCCAACACTCAATATCCCCACTTGAGCGATCGGACCGCTCGAGGTGACAACAAGGTCGCGGCCGATGCTGGAGGCGCCCATTACGGTTGATCGGGCATTGGAGAGCGAGACGTCGTAGGGTCCGCCAGTATTGAAGCTGGCAGCGCCAACGAATTGATTGCCTTGCGTCAAAAGAATATTACCCACGGCGCTGAATGAGGATGTTCCCGGCACGACCAGAGGGCCAGACTGAGAGATGGCCCCGTTCGCGATGAGGATTAGATTTGCTCCGATCGCCGAAAAGCCAAGTTGCAGTGAAGTCGCGCTCCTGAAAGCCGCATCATTGCGTAGGCCGTTGTTGAACGTCGCCGCCGTCACCTGGTTGGAGTGCAGGAGGGCGATGGGATTGGCTCCAGCCGTGAATGAGGCAGCCCCGCCCACGTTGAGCGCGCCCGTTTGAGTCATTGCCCCGGCGGAATCGAAGGTGATTGCGCCTATCAACTGATTGGTTTGCGTGAGGGTGATGCTTGTGCCCGACGACAGCACGGACGCGCCGGGAACGGTCAGCGCGGCGGTTTGTGAAACAGGTCCGGATGCGGACACGATGAGATTTCCCCCGCTGCCCAGGGTGATGCTCACTTTGAGCGATACGCTTCCCGCGGCGGTGAACGCGAGCGAAGCCGCCGATCCTGATGAAACGATGGGGGCCAGTACCGTGATGTCGCCGGGCTGCATGCCCTTGTTGCCAGTGGTGATCATCACCGACACACCGGAGCCAAGCAGCGCGTTGATATCGGTCGTGGAAACGTTGGCGTCGTTGACTGTTGGTATGAAGATGCCGGCGTTGGTGAAAGACGGGCTTGTCCATTATCAGGAACAGCCCCGTCAGACCGGGCGCTAGGAATATTTTGCTTATCGCGACGACGCACTTTCTGGCAGGCTCTGCCGAAGCCTCACGCCGTAACTATGAGTACTCAGCTATTCCATCTTCGTTCCACCCTGTTGCCGCTCGCTTGCGCGACCTTGCTCGGAGTGCCCTTGACCGTTTCCGCCGCCGTCGTGCAATGGGATTTCAACGGCAACCTGGCCCCCACGCTGGGCTCGTCTGATCTGGCGCCCGGCTTTGCGGCCCCGGCTGGCGCCGCGGGCGTGTCCTTCACCACCGCCACGATTGCCGGTCAGTCGGCGCAGGTGGCGTCGTTTACCCGGGGTACGTGGCTGCGCCTGACTCACGGCCTGCCGCCAAACGGCGGCGGTTCGTTCCTGAACAAGTACACGCTCATCATGGACGTGATGTTCCCAAGCCGGCCCGCAGGATTGTTTACGGCGCTGTTCCAGACCAGCCCGGTCAACGCCAACGACGCGGAGTGGTTCCTCAATCCAGCCGGCGCGCTCGGCGTCAGCGGCGTCTACGGCGGCAGCGTCCCCAACGGCGCCTGGCGACGGCTGGCGTTGGTGGTGGACTCCGGGGCGGGCACGGCGACGAGTTACGTGGATGGGGTGCAAGTTGCGACCACGGGGGGCGCCACGCCGGATGGCCGCTGGTCGCTCTCGGCCACGGCGTTGCTGTTCGCGGATGACACTCAGGAATCCGCCGCCGGCTTGGTGAATTCCGCGCAATTGCGCGATGAAGCGCTGACGGGACCGGCCATCGCGGCACTGGGAGGTCCGAGCGCGGCGGGTGTGCCCCCGCCGGTCAGTCCGATCGTGACGACCCTGGCCGACAGCGGCCCCGGGTCGTTGCGTCAGGCCATCCTCGTGGCGTCCGCCCGGCCTGGCGCCGACGTGATTACGTTCGCCAGCGGTCTTTCGGGTGGTCTGATCCGGCTCACCAGCGCGCAGTTCGACATCAACGACGTCAGCGGCCCGGTCACGATCACAGCCGCCGGTTTGCCTGGGGGCGTCACGATCAGCGGCGAGGGCGCGCACCGGGTGTTCCGCATCGCGGCCGGCAGCGTGGTGGCGCTGGATTCGCTGACCGTTTCCAACGGTCTGGGCACCGCGGGATTCCTGCCGGGCAACGGCGGCGGCGGGGCCTACAGCGAGGGCACACTCATCCTCAACAACTGCGCCTTCGTCCGTAATACTGTCCCGCCGGCCTCCGGTAACATCTCCTTGGGCGGCGCGGTTTCAAGCTATCACGGCACGCTGGCCGTCACCAACTGCACCTTCGCTCTCAATTCGATCCAGGCCGCCGCCACGGCCTATGGTGGCGCAATCGTGGCCAACGCCAGCACGCTGCTCTTTCGCCATTGCACCATCGTGAGCAACACCGCCACAGGCGGCAGCGGCGGGAACGGCGGCGGTATCCTGACCGACGGCGGAAGCGTGCAACTCGGCCATACGATCATCGCCGGCAACATCGGCAGTCTCGCGCCGGATGTGGGCCTGATCTCCGGAGCCACCGGGACGTCGCAGGGCTACAATCTGCTGGGCAACGGAACCGGTAGCAGCGGTTTTGTCAATGGAGTGAACGGCGATCAGGTGGGCACGGGCGCGAGTGTGATCAATCCGCGGCTGGGTTCGCTCCAAAACAACGGCGGCCCCACGCCAACGATGGAGTTCTATCCGAACAGTCCAGCCTTCAACATGGGCAATCCGGCTTTCACGGGTTCGCCGTTGACCGACCAGCGAGGTGTCCCTCGCGTCGTTTGTGGTCGTATCGATATCGGCGCCGTGGAACTTCGAGACCCCGCCCTGGCCCTTGCGCCGCTGACCAATGGCAGCGTGTGCGTGCCGGGGCAGACCCTGACGTTCCGGCAGGATCTGGTTTACAGCAGCCCAAGCGCCGTGTTCGTCAATAACTTCAATGGCGCCGTTCCTGCCGGGATGACCCTCACCGGCAACGCCGCCATCGATGGCGGCTACCTCAAGTTGACATCCGCGTCGCTTGGACAGCAGGGCCGGGCGACGTTGGATGACTTTGCCGCAGGGCAACCCGTCGCCGAGTTCACCGCCACGTTCAAGGCGTCGCTCTTCGGCGGCACGACACCACCGGCGGATGGCTTCAGCTTCAGTCTGGCGCCGTCGCCCGCGCCGGATTTCTCGGCGGGCGCAGCGGAGGAGGGGGTGGATGCCGGCCTATCCGTTACCTTCGACACTTTCGACAATTTCCGCGGCGAAGCCCCGGCTGTGGGGGTCAAATGGAACGGCGCCTTCATCGCCCAGGTTGCCTTCCAAGCGTCGCAGTCCCCCGTCCTCGTCGATCCTATCGCCGCCCAACGCAACGTCGTGATCCAACTCCATCCGAACGGCACGCTGGATGTGCGGTACGGCAACGCGGTGTTGTTCGATCATCTCCCCACGCCTTATGCGCCGATCGCCGGCGGCCAATGGGTGCTCGGCGGGCGCACCGGCGGGCTGTCGGATAACCAGTGGATCGACGATTTGCGGATCGAAGTGCCCCCAACGAGTTGCCCGATCGCCTACCAATGGTATAAGGATGACCTGGCGCTGGCCGGAAAGATCACCGAAACCCTGGTGGTGCCGTCCGCCGGACCAGCCGACTCGGGCGTCTATTGCGTCGTGGCCGCCGGTTGCTGCAACCGGTTGACCAATTGCGTGAGCATCGCGATCGGCTCGGCGAATCCCGTGGTCGCCAACGTCAATGACAGCGGCGCAGGTTCCCTCCGCAACGCGCTGCTCCTCGCCGCCGCCTGTCCCGGCCCGGACGTAATTACCTTTGCCCCCGCGCTGAGCGGCCAGGTCATCCGCCTCACCAGCGCGGAATTGCTCATCGACGACGCCAGCGGCCCTTTGACGATCACGGCGACGAACCTCCCGAATGGCGTGGTCCTCAGCGGCGAGGGCGCGCGACGGGTGTTCCGGGTGGGGGCTGGCTCGACTGTGACCCTCGACTCGCTGACGATCTCGAATGGCTTTGCGCCGGCGGGCCTTTTTGCCAACGGCAACAGCAGCGGCGGCATCTTCAACCAGGGCCGCCTGGACCTGCGCAACTGCACGCTGCTCAGCAACTCCTGCCCGGGCAGCGTTGGTTTCGCCGGCGCCCTCGGTAACTACGGCGGTGACCTGCGATTGACGAATTGCACCCTCACGTTCAACAACGCCGGGATTGCCGGAGCGATTTACAGCTACCTTGGGCCATGCGCGCTGAGCCATTGCACGATCGTGAGCAATACGGCCTCCGTCGAGATTGGCGGCGTCGCCACGGAATCCAGCCCGTTGTCGCTGACGCATGCCTTGCTCGCCAACCCGGGGAAGGATCTGCGCCAAACAACCGCCACGATCACCTCGGGTGGCTACAATCTGGTGGCGGACGGCTCCGGCAGCGGCCTCATCGATGGCGCGAACGGCGATCACGTCGGTACGACCGCCACGCCGATCAATCCGCGTCTCGGCCCGTTGCAAGATAACGGCGGACCGACGCTCACTCACCTGCCGCTGGCCGGCAGTCCGGCGATCGATTCCGGCAACCCTTCCTTCGTCGGCCTGGGTCTCGCCGATCAACGCGGCTTCCCACGCGTGGCCAGCGGGCGCATTGACATCGGCGCGGTCGAGAACTGTCTGGCGCTCCATTATCCGGTCGCGGATTCCACCCTGGTCGATGTCAGCGGCAGCTCCACCGCGACCTTGCAGGGGGCTGGCGTGCCCTTGTTCGGATTCAACCGGTTCTCCCAAGGCAACCAGTCCCTGGGCCTGAATGATCCGTTGGATGTCGCCCACAATTACTATCGCCTCCGCACGGCGACGCCCGACAACTCGGTCCGCGATCTCGGCTTCAGAGGCGACTTCACCGTGTCGGTCTGGGTCTGGAACCGGGGTGGCGCCACCGCCAACGGCTGGAAGGTCATCCTCGGGTTGAGCGGCAACGCTGGCGGTCCGGATTCGCCGGTGTTCGGCCTCTACAACGGCAGGCTCTACCTCTCCTATTGGGGCAATGATTTACCCGGCGTCCGCGTGATTGCGCCCTCCACGTGGACCCACGTGGCGTGGACCTACGATTCGCATGGCGGTCAGATTGGCTTATATGTCAATGGCCAGCTCGACGCCTCGACGGTGGGCCATGCCCACGCCCCGCGGGATGCCGATCTGCTCGTCGGATTCAGCGAGGCGTTGGCGGGTTCGTACTTCCAAGGGGCCCTGGATGATCTCGCGATCTACTGCCAGGCGCTGCCGCCGAATCAAATCGCGGCCCTGGCCGCCAACGCCGCGCCTGATCGTGTGTTGCCGACTGCCGTGCTGACGCCGTCGCTCGCCGCGGCCGGCCCGTGTAACTGGTCGGTGCGGGAGATCTACGCCCACACCAATGATCCCGTGGTGATGCCCTACGACCTCCCGAGCGCGCTGTATGTCGCCAGCTCGACCCAGTTCGCCAAGGTCACCAATTATTTCAGCGAAGTCATCAACCGCTCGGATCCGGACACGAATCCCGGTGGCGCAGGCCTGTTCGGTGGCGACCTGCCCTATGCTTCCAACAACCGCACGCCCCAGGGGTTGCTCAACGCGGACGACAATTACTTCGTGCTGGCCGCGCGGACGACGGTCCAGATTGCCGATGAGGATGATTATACCTTCGGTTTCAATACCGACGACGGCGGGCAACTGCGGGTGCTGGGCGCGCAGTTCCTCAGTTCGACGAGCCTCGACCAGGCAGGCTACGTGAACCCGGCGAACCCGGCGCACTCAGGCGACACGTTACGTTATCCGGGCAACCGGCCGCCAGGCGCCACGCTGGGAGTCACGCATCTGAAGCCCGGCGCCTATGATGTCGAGTTCATCGATTGGGAATTGGGCGGGGGCAGTTCGTCGGAGGTGTTCGGCGCGCGGGGCGCCCGCAACTCGCTGGCGACTCCATCGCTGGCGTTGTTCAACAGCGGTGTCAACAACGCGGGTCTGCCGCTGGCGGCCGCGGCCATTGATCCCCATTACAAGTTGGTGGCGAATCCGGACGGCGGATCGCCGAATGCGTTCGTTCACCAACTTCCACTTCCCGGTTGGGTGCCCAACACGCCACAGTCCCAATGGATCGCGCCGCGGGACTGGACCCAGTTCGGAATCATTGGCAGCTATACGTATCGCCTCGTCATCGACCTCACGGGCCGTGATGTGCGGGCGGTGCGTTTAACCGGGCGCTGGGCCGCGGACGACCTCGCCGAGATCCGTGTCAACGGCGCGGTCACCGGCCAGCAGAATGTGAATCTATGGCATGACTGGACGCCGTTTTCGCTCAGCGCGGTCAACGCCAACTTCGTGCGCGGCGAGAACACGATTGACTTCGTGGTGGTGAACACCGGTTCGTGGAACGGGCTGCGGGTGGAGTTCCTAGGCGTAACGGCGCCGCAGGATGGCTTCCAGCTGCTGACGCCAAGCACGTTCCTGCGGCCCCTGCTGCAAATCAGCCAGATCTCGATGACGCAGGTGAAGGTCAACTGGACCCCTGTGAGCGGTTGCCAGCAGTTGCAGACCGCGCCGACCGTGAGCGGTCCGTGGGTGACGGCGCCGGGCGCGGTCAGTGGCCAGGTGTTCCCGACCGGTGGCGCCCATCGCTTCTTCCGCGTCGTGCAGTAAACCCGGTCTCCAGCGCGTCCCTGCCAATCCGGGCGGGGGACGCGCTGCCGATCGCAAATCCGCGCTCCGCCGCCGGCCGCGCACGGCGCGTCCCCACCAGGTCGCGCCCAGCGCTTCGGCGCCGCGTGGTCGACTTCCGGCGGTAGGGCGCTCATTTTTGTGTCATCCTTGTCTTTGGCTTGCCAAGGAACAGTCAACCCTCGCCAATCCTCGTGAAGCCATTCCCCGCGCAAAGACTAGAGTTGCCATGTGATGAAAACGAAACTTCCACCACTCACCATCCTCCTTGTCGCAGCAGCGGGACTTTTCGTGGGCATCGCCTAGACGAAGCGCAACCGCGCGGCCACGGAGTTTATGCGCGACAAACTCGAATTGTCGCGGCGTGTTCCGCGACAAGCAGGCACGTTTCAATCCGACAATGAATGAGTCACCGACAACGTCTCGCTGAAGCCGGAAAGACCTTTATGAACACCGTGAACGAAGCCATCGCCAATCATGCCTTTTTCCACGGGATGAAGGCCGAGCATCTCTCTCTTCTGACCGACGGCGCAAACGCCGTTCAGTTCAAAGTCGGTGATCTGCTGTTTCACGAAGGCGATCCGGCCAACCAATTGTACTTGCTTGAGAGCGGCATAATCGCCCTGGAGGCGCGCGAACCGGGCAACGGCGCGACCTTGCTGCAAACGCTTGGAGCCGGCGACGTGCTGGGTTGGTCGTGGCTGTTTCCGCCTTTTACGTGGCACTCCCAAGCGAGAACCATCGAGCCAACGAAGGCCATCGCCCTGAATGGGGCGCATTTGCTCGTCACCGCCGAACGCAATCACGATTTCGGCTACGAGCTGATGAAGCGCGTGGCCCAGGTCGTCATTCACCGGTTGCAAGCCACGCGCAAGGAACTCCTGGCGCTGCAAATCGAGTCAGCGCTTGAAGGATGACGGAAGACCTCAATTTATGGCAACCACGACGAATCCCTCAAAAACCAAAGCGCCGCCACGCGCGACTGGAGACGCCACGAAACTCGAACCAGCCTCCAGCGCCCCGCCGCATTTCATCAAAAGGTTCGCCGACATCACCATCGACGACGTGCCTATTGTTGGCGGGAAGAACGCATCGCTCGGCGAGATGCGCCGGGAATTGACGCCGAAGGGCGTGAAAGTGCCGGATGGGTTTGCCATCACGGCAGAGGCATACCGGCATTTTCTGCGAGAGGCGGGGCTGGAGGAACAGATTCGCCAGACGCTCACTGGTCTCGACACCGGCGACGTGCAGGAGTTGCGCCAGCGCGGCGGCCTGATTCGTAGCCTCATTCTAGGGGCTTCGCTCCCACGCGAGTTGGAGCAGACGATTATCGCCGCCTACGATGCGCTCAAGGGTCGGCAGGTTCACCCAGTGGACGTCGCCGTGCGGTCGAGCGCGACGGCGGAGGATCTGCCGGACGCCAGTTTCGCCGGGCAGCAGGAGACGTATCTCAACGTCCAGGGACATCTCGAACTGATCACCGCCTGTTTGCGCTGTTTCGCCTCGCTGTTCACCGACCGAGCCATCAGCTACCGGGTGGATAAGGGCTTCGACCATCTTAAGATTGCGCTGTCCATCGGCGTGCAGAAGATGGTGCGCGCGGATCTCGCCAGCAGCGGCGTCATGTTCACGCTCGACACCGAGACGGGTTTCCGCGACGTGGTGCTGATCAACGCCGCCTATGGCCTCGGCGAGAACGTGGTGCAAGGCTCGGTGAATCCGGACGAATACTACGTCTTCAAACCCACACTGAAGACTGGCCACCGGCCCATCCTCCAGAAAATCGTCGGCACGAAGGAATTCAAGCTCGTCTATGACATCGGTGGCGGAAAGATGGTGAAGAACGTTCCCGTGCCGCCCGGAGACCGCGCGAAGTTCGCCATCAACGAGGACGAGATTCTCCAACTCGCGCGCTGGGCCTGTCTCATTGAGGAGCACTACTCCGCCAAGCGGGGCCAGCCCACGCCGATGGACATCGAGTGGGCCAAGGATGGTCGCACCGGCGAGATGTTCATCGTTCAGGCGCGACCCGAGACTGTGCAATCGAGAAAATCCGTCAAAGTCGCCGAATCCTACAAGCTCAAGCAACATGGCCCGGTGCTCGTCACTGGCCGCAGCGTTGGTGAGAAGATTGCGACTGGCCCGGTGCGCGTCATCAAGAGTGCGCAGTTCATCGGTCAGTTCAAGGAAGGTGAAGTGCTGGTAACCGACAAGACAGACCCTGACTGGGAACCCATCATGAAGAAGGCCGCGGCCATCGTGACCAATCGCGGCGGGCGCACCTGTCACGCCGCCATCGTCAGCCGCGAACTCGGGGTCCCGGCCATTGTCGGCACGGAGCATGGCACAGAGTTGCTCAAGGATGGGCAGACAGTGACCGTGAGTTGCGCCGAGGGCGACACGGGGTTCGTGTATGACGGGCGGCTTCAGTTCGATGTGCGGCGCACGAACGTGGAAAACCTCAGCAGGCCTGACACCAAAGTGATGATGAACGTGGGAAACCCGGAAGAGGCGTTCTCCCTCAGCTTCATCCCAAATGACGGCGTCGGCCTCGCCCGTGAGGAGTTTATCATCAGCAACTACATCAAGGTGCACCCGCTGGCGTTGGTGAACTACGAGGGCTTGGAAGCCGGCCCGGTGAAGCAGCGGATCCACGACCTCACGATTGGCTACGCGGACAAACCGCAGTTCTTCGTGGACAAGCTCGCCCACGGCGTCGCCATGCTCGCCGCGGCGTTCTACCCCAAGGACGTCATCCTCCGCCTAAGCGACTTTAAAACGAACGAATATGCGAACCTCGTCGGCGGAAAAGCGTACGAACCCGCCGAAGAGAACCCGATGATCGGCTTCCGGGGCGCAAGCCGGTATTACAACCCGCGTTACCAAGCCGGATTTGCGCTCGAATGTCGCGCGGTGAAAAAGGTTCGGGAGGAGATGGGCCTCACCAACCTCAAGCTGATGATTCCCTTCTGCCGCACCGTCGAGGAAGGCCGCCGTGTGCAAGCCGAGATGGCGAAACACGGGCTTAAGCGCGGCGTGAACGGGCTGGAGCTTTACGTCATGTGCGAGATTCCGAGCAACGTCATCCTCGCCGAGGAGTTTGCCGAGATCTTTGACGGCTTCAGCATCGGCTCGAACGATCTCACCCAGCTCATTCTCGGCGTGGACCGCGACAGCGAAATCGTCGCCCCAATCTTCGACGAGCGGAACGCCGCCGTTAAGAGAATGATTGCCCAGGTCATCGCCGTCTGTCGGGCGAAGAAGCGCAAAATAGGCATCTGCGGCCAGGCGCCGAGCGATTACCCGGACTTCGCGCAGTTCCTCGTCGAGCAAGGCATCGACAGCATCTCTCTGAATCCGGATACAGTCCTGAAAACGACGATGGCGATTCTGGAGAAGGAGAGGTCACAGCGGGTCAAAGCAAAATGACATCAGCCGCATCAACGCGTCCCGAACTCGTCCACGACGTCCTCCGCCACGCGCGGCGACGACCTCTCGACGCGTTGTTTGCCCCGCGCAATGTGGCACTGATCGGGGCGTCGGACAAGCCGGGCAGCGTTGGCAAGGCGCTTTTGCAGAATCTTCAGTTCCTCGACGGACGCGTGTTCCCTGTAAACCCGAAGCATCAGGTGATCGATGGCCTTCAAGCGTTCCCAGACGTCGCCAGTGTGCCGGAGAGAATCGATCTCGCCGTGATCGCCACGCCCGCTGCGACGGCGCCGGGCGTCATTCGCGATTGTGCGACGGCAGGGGTCCCCGCAGCCATCATCGTTTCCGCAGGTTTTCGGGAATGCGGGAAAGAGGGCGTCGAGCTGGAGCGGCAGTGTCTCGCCGAAGCGCGACGCGGCCAGATGCGCCTGCTCGGGCCCAACTGCCTCGGTCTGATGGCGCCACGCGCGCGGTTGAACGCGACCTTCGCCGAAGGCATCGCGAAACCGGGCGATGTTGCCTTTCTCAGCCAGAGCGGGGCGCTCTGCGCGGCGGTGCTCGACTGGAGTTTCCGCGAGAATGTCGGCTTCAGCGCGTTCGTTTCCGTTGGCTCCATGCTGGATACAGGCTGGGGCGATCTCATCACCTACCTCGGCGATGACCCGCACACGAAGAGCATCGTTTGTTACATGGAGTCGGTCGGCGACGCGCGCTCGTTCCTTTCCGCGGCTCGGGAGGTCGCGTTGACCAAGCCAATCGTCGTTCTCAAGGTTGGCCACACAGACGCGGCCGCAAAAGCCGCCGCCTCGCATACCGGCGCGCTCACGGGCAGCGACGCCGTGCTGGACGCCGCGTTTCGACGAGCGGGTGTTCTGAGAGTTAACACGATTGGCGAGTTGTTCAACATGGCGGAATTGCTTTCCAAGCAGCCGCGCCCTCACGGCCCGCGTCTGGCCATCGTCACCAATGCCGGCGGACCCGGCGCGCTGGCCACGGATGCCCTTGTCGCCAGTGGCGGGCAATTGACCGCTTTATCTCAGGACACACGGGATGATCTTGACGCGCTTCTGCCCGCTCACTGGAGCCACGACAATCCCATCGACGTGCTGGGCGACGCCGACGCCGCGCGCTATGCGAAGGCCGTTGAATTGGCGATTCGCGACCCGCAATCCGATGGGGTGCTCGTAATCCTCACCCCGCAGGGCATGACGGACGCGAAAGGGACCGCCGAGGCCATTCGGGCGAAGCAGACCATGAAGCCGTTGCTGGCAAGTTGGATGGGTGGCGCCGGCGTGGACGCCGCGAAAGGAGTTCTTAACGCCGCCGGCATCGCGACTTTTGATTATCCGGACACGGCAGCGCGCGCCTTCGCCTTGATGTGGCGATACAGCGACAATCTTCGCGCGCTCTACGAAACGCCGACGGTTGACCCCGAATCTGAACCCACAAGCGTGAGCGGTTCGTCTTCCACTGAACAGCGGGCGCTAACACCCGGTTGCAGCAAACCAGAGGCGGATGCTCTCATCGCCGCCGCCCGAAAAGCAGGGCGCACTCTCCTCACCGAAATTGAATCCAAGCGCCTCCTCTCCGCATACGGCATCCCAGCGAATGAAACGGATGTCGCCTTCACCGAAGATGAAGCGGTGAAGCACGCGGAGAGGTTGGGCTTCCCTGTCGTCATCAAACTTTTCTCCGAGACGCTGACACATAAGGCCGACGTCGGAGGTGTGTGCCTGGATGTGCGCAACGCCGCGGGCGTGCGCCGCGCATGGACGCGGATCCACAGTTCGGTGAGCGAGAAAGCGGGCCGGGAGCACTTCCTCGGAGTGACGGTCCAGCCGATGGTGGCGCACGATGGCTGCGAACTCATCCTTGGCAGCAGCATCGATCCTCAGTTCGGCCCGGTCCTGCTCTTTGGCGCCGGCGGGCAGTTTGTGGAGGTTTTCCAGGATCGCGCACTCGGCCTGCCTCCACTCAACGCCACGCTCGCGCGACGATTGATGGAGCGAACCAAGGTGTTCGCCGCGCTCAAAGGCGTGCGCGGGCGCAAGGCCGTTGACCTCGCCGCGCTCGAACAACTTCTTGTGCGCTTCAGCCAACTGGTGGCGGAGCAACGGTGGATTGCGGAGATCGACGTGAATCCACTGCTCGTTTCATCTGAACGAATGCTTTCACTCGATGCGCGCATCGTGCTGCACCCACCGAGTTGCCGCGAAGAAGAGTTGCCGCGCCTGGCTATTCGTCCTTATCCGGCGCGCTACATCAAGCCTTGGAAGCTGCGCGACGGCGCGTGGGCGACCATTCGCCCCATTCGGCCGGAAGACGAGCCGCTCATGGTGAAGTTTCACCAAACACTCTCGGATCGCAGCGTCTATCTCCGATACTTCGCTCCATTGAAGCTCGACCGGCGCATCGCCCACGAACGCCTCAGCCGCATCTGCTTCGTCGATTACGACCGCGAGATGGTCTTGGTGGTGGAACGCCGCGACTCCAAAACGCAAGGAGCGGAAATACTCGGGGTCGGTCGCCTCAGCAAGCTGCACGGCGCCAGTGAGGCCGAGTTCGCCCTGACCGTGAGCGATCAATGGCAGGGGCACGGACTTGGAACGCAGCTTCTCAAACTTCTCGTTGAGGTTGGCCGCGACGAGAAACTCGAACGCATCACCGCCACGATGCTCCATGAGAACCACGAGATGCAGCATGTGGCGCGCAAAGCCGGTTTCAAAGTTGAACTCATCCGGGGCGAAAATGAATATCGGGCTGAACTCATTCTATGAACGCAGGAACGACCGTCCCGCTTCAAGGCTGGCTGGGCGCCGGAGCCGGCTTGCATCGCCCCGACCTCAATAGCGCAGTTCAACCCGCCAAAGGATTGAAGCGCGCTGCCTAACGCCAACTCTTCCAGAGCGTCGCCAGTGATCGGGCGAGGGAGGTGATTGTGGCGAGTTTGTGGACTAAACCGGATGGCTCCTGTTTCCGCGTTTGCCACAGGGAGAGCAGCGGCTCCAGTGCGGCCCATCCGGATCGCGTCTTGCGGGCAACGGCGATGCCCAAGTCCGCCCATTCCGCAACCGGGCGGAGGTTCTGTGCTTCCTTCGCGAGCACCGACCGGTGAGTTCCGCTGCGCTGCAGCAGGGCGGCCTTGTGCTGCCGGCGCCGGGTCAGTTGTCCGTTCGCAAACATTCGCGGTCTTTCTTGAGTTCTTCGACCGTGCCGGCGAAGGCGCTTTCGGCTTTGAGCCGTGATTGCAAGGCCCGCCACGCCAGCACGGTGCCCACGAGATACACGGCGCTCAGGATGGCGAGCGCGACCAGCCGTCCGTGCTCCCAGAACAGGATGACGACGGTGAAAGTCCCGAGTGTGATCGTCATCATGCCGAAAGCGGCGACGGCCGCGGCGCAGAGGATCGCCTCCACGACCCGGCACTTTTCCTCCTGCAACTCGACGGCAAACAGCTCCACCCGGTTCTGCGCTGACGCCAGCAGAGTATCGAGGATGCGTTTCAGGGATACACAGACGCCCGGTTTCGTTTCAGTGCCTTCGCTCATGCTCACTCACTTTCTGGTGACAAGCACTCCGATGAGCAAGCCGACTCCAAATGCGACGCCGATTGATTGGTAGGGATGCTCGCGAATGGTCCTGTCGGCCGCTTTCGCGCCATCGCGAGCTTTCTCTTCCAAGCGGTGGCAGGTGCGTTTGGCGCCGTCGAGCGCGTCGGTAAGGCGTTCGCGAACTTCCAGGGCTTTGTCGCCCACAGCGTCCTTGGTGGCGTGCAGCAGATCTTCGGAGTCGCGGACGATGCGTTTGAGATCGGTTACAAGTCTGTCAGTGTTGAGTTCGGTGGTATTCATATCGGTGTTCTTGTTTCGGTTTCAGTTCGGCGCGACTCAAGCCGTCGCATCGCCCTCTCACATTCCACCTGGCGTACGAAGCTGGCTGCGCGGGAATTGTCAATGGCTGGCCTGAAATTGAGGCAACGCACTCGGGCACGGTTCAGTGGCATCGGCCGTTTTCGCCGCTGGTGAGCGATGGATGGGGGCTGAGGAATGGAATCCCGAGCTCGAGGCCGCGCATGATCAAGAGCACGGCCATCAGAAACACCGCAAGACGTGTGACGCTGCCCAGGGGGAGGCGCCAGCGCGGTGTGAAACGTTGTCCGCCAAAGTGGAGGGTGAGCATTACCGGCCAAGTCCCCAAACCGAAAAGCGCCATGTAACCCGCTCCTGTGAACGGATGTCCAGTGGCAGTGGCTCCCGCAGCGGCCACATAAACGAGACCGCAGGGAAGAAGGCCGTTGAGCGCGCCCAGGGATGCATGTGAGGCCAGGGAGTCGCGGAGGAAAAGCCTTCCCATGGCGGCTTTCAACCCATTCACCCCTCTTACCACAGGCAAGGCGAAAAGCGCCTTCGCCGGCAGCAGCAGGCACGCGAGGAGGAAGCCGCCGAGCGCAATGGAAAGCCAGCGCTGGAAACCCGAGAGCGCGGCGGCATGGCCAATCAATCCGAATGTCAGGCCGAGCGCGCAATATGCCAGCACTCGGCCGGCATGATAAAACAGGCGCCCCGCGGATTCGCGCCTCGTGCGGGGCCGGGCTTTCGCCAACGCCAGGACAAGAGGGCCGCACATGCCGGCGCAATGCAGACTGCCGGCAAAGCCGAGTAGAAAGGCGGTCCAGGGTTGCATGGCCGTCAATTTGCGCCGGCGGCGGGCAGCGCCGTGAGCCCGGCGCTGGATTCATCGACGACAATCAATTGTTCGAAGAAGTATTCTGCTCCCGCCTGTTTCCACTGGACGCGCACCTTCCACAAGCCGCCGCGCAAGGCGGACGTGCCCAGTCTCTGATGTCCCGCGGCATCCAGGACAAGCGGAACGTTCACATCCAGCCCAGCGTTGGAAGGTCGATAAAAGTGGATTTGGCCGACGGGGGGCGGCGAGAGGTGACCCGCGGGCAGTTGCAATGTAATCTCGTGAAGCGAGGCATCGTGCTGAAGGAGCACTTCCCCACGAAAAGCCGCGGTGCGATTGAGGCGGTCGAGTTGGCGTTGGAAGCGCACCTCCTGCTCGTAATAGTCGATTCCCACCAAGTCCGTCTTCTGTCGCATGGCAAAGCATGTCCAGGCGGCCAGAGCGGAGGCAAAGATGACGAACCAGCAAATGATGGCGTAGGGCCAGAGATTGCGGGCGGGAACGGCGGAGGTGTTCATGAGAATCATTTTCGCGGGCCGACAAAGCTGGTATTCACGGTTTCGAGAAGTTTGCTGTTTGAATACACTCCCAGTTTGAGTTTCGTGCCGCTGCCGGCGAGCGTGGCAGGATCGAGTTCAATCAGGACGGAGGTTTGCGCCAGGTTATCCCTGGGCACGATAAAAGGGAGCGCTCCCATGATGCGGACTGTCCCGGAACGGTTCTCCAAACGAAGTTCTATCGGCAGGTCGCGCGCGGTCTTGTTGATGACCTTCATCGTGTAAAGATTCTCGATTCTCCCGTCCGCGGTGACCTGGAAAAGCGCGCCGGGGGCGCGTAACAGCGTCGTGCCGACTTCGGCGCGGGTGAACACAAGGAAGAGGAACAAGGCGATGAGCGCGACGAGAATGCCCGCATACAGTTTCATGCGCGCGGTGAAGCGCTGAGGCTCCCCGTGCTCGATATTGTTCAAGGAGGCGAAGCGGACGAGTCCGCGGGGCCGTCCCACCTTGTCCATGATGGCATCGCAGGCGTCGATGCAGGCGGTGCAGTTCACGCATTCCATCTGAGTGCCGTTGCGGATGTCGATTCCTGTCGGGCAGACGGCGACGCATTGACGGCACGCCACGCAATCGCCGAGCCCGAGCGCTGCGCGCTGCGCCGGGGGTTGATTGCGGAGAAGCGGGGAACGTTTCTCGCCGCGTTTGTGATCGTAGGCGACGACCAGCGAGTTTTCGTCGAGCATCGCGGATTGGAACCGCCCGTAGGGACAGATAAAGGTGCAGGCCTGTTCACGGAAGCGCGCGAAGATGGCGTAAAACAGCAACGTGAAAAGGACCATGAACGTCAGCCCGACGAGATGATGGCGCGGGTCGTCAAACTGGGTCGCGAGGAGTCGCTCGCTGCCAATGATGTAGGCGAGCAATGTGTTGCCGACCACGAAGGAGAGGACGAGGAAGAGGATCTGCTTGAGCAGCTTTTTGAAGAGTTTTCGCGCGTTCCACGGCGCGGCATCCAGGGTTCGCTGCTCGTGCGCATCGCCTTCGATGAGATATTCAATTTTGCGAAAAACCATCTCCATCATCACTGTTTGCGGACACGCCCATCCGCACCACAACCGCCCGAAAGCGGCGGTGAAAACGATGATGCCCGTGATGAACACCAGCATCGCAACGGCGAAGATGACGAAATCCTGCGGCCAGAAAATCCGCCCCAGGATCGAAAAGCGGCGTTCCATGATGTTGAGCAAAAGGAGCGGGTTGCCCTGGATGCGAATCCATGGACCCGCGAACATGACCGTGATCAACGCGAAGGCGAACCACGCCCGCCGCCAGTGCCACTTCCCGGACGGCTTCTTCGGGTGAAGCCATCGACGGTTGCCCTGCGGGTCGGCAGTGGCGAGATGATCACGAAAATCGTTCCAGTCAATGTCCTGCGCGACGCCGTGCCGCGCGGGCGATGAAGGCTCTGGAGGCTGGCTCATGACTGCGTTCACAACGCGCGTTGACGAGGAATCCGCCCGTTACTCGAAGATGTCTGGTTTTGCGGGCCCGGCCTGGTCTTCCCGAATCTTCGGATTCGGCGGGGTCGTGCCACGCAGGGTGTAGATGTAACTGGCGACGGCCTGGATTTCGTTTGGCTTTAGCACGCCGCGCCAGGTCAACATCCCTTTCTCCGGCACGCCGTTGATGATGGTCTTGAGGTTATCAATGTAGTTGGACCCATGAATCCAGTAGTCATCGCAGAGATTGGGCCCCACGAGCCCCCCGCCGTCCGCGCGATGGCACGGGGCGCAGAGGGCGCCGAATGTCTGTCTCCCTTGCGCCAGCACCGCGGGATCCTGCGACGGCGTGAGCGACCCGAGGTTCGCCTCGAACTTTCCGATGGCCTCCGCCTTGATCTTCTCGCCGGCGGCACGCTCCTTTTCGTACTCGGCGATTTGCAGGTCGCCTGCTTTGAGGACGTGGTAGTACGTCATGTAAAACACCCCAAAGGCGATGCTGAGGTAAAACAACCACACCCACCAGCGGGGCAGGTTGTTGTCCAGTTCCCTGATGCCGTCCGCTTCGTGATCAAGCAACAGCGGATCGCGAGATGGTTCATTCATGTTTGGAAGCTCCCTTCGTCGAGTCGCGCTCGCTGTCCTCCAGCGGTAGAGCGCTCATGGATTTAAGAAATGATTCCTTAAGAAGGCAGGCGCGCACGAATGCGACGCCGAACACGAGGAAAAACAAGCAGACGGAAATCGCGCCGTAAAGCCCGACGCCGCCAATTTCGCGAAGCACGTTTTGAATCATAGGTGGCCTTAATTGTTCAACGATGCCGTCTTCGTCGCCGGCGGGGTCGCTGGCGCCGCCGCCTTGATGTCCGTGCCGAGCCGTTGGAGGTAGGCGATGAGCGAGATGATTTCCGTGTCCGCAGGCGCGTTGGTGATGGAGCCTTGCTTAAGGTTGGCCACTACTTTCGCCGCCTGCGCCCACATGTCCTTTTGCGCGCCTCCGTTCTCGAACCCTTTCGGATACGGCACCCCGGTCTTGCGCAAGGCGCCGATCCGGGCCGGCAACGAGTTGGTATCGATCTTTTGAGTCAGCAGCCACGAGTAACGAGGCATGATGGAACCGGGCGACGTGAGGCGCGGGTCATCGAGGTGGTTGTAATGCCAGGCATCGGGATATTTTCCGCCCTCGCGATGAAGATCGGGGCCCGTGCGTTTGGATCCCCATAAAAAAGGATGATCGTAGATGAACTCGCCGGCTTTCGAGTAATCGCCGTAGCGCTCGGTCTCGCTGCGGAAAGGGCGGATCATTTGCGAGTGACATCCCACGCAGCCTTCGCGGATGTAAATGTCGCGGCCCAGCACTTCCAGCGGCGTATAAGGCTTCACGCTGGCGATGGTCGGAACGTTGTCCCTGATGAGATACATCGGGATGATTTCGACCAGGCCGCCGATGAGGATGGCCAGGAGTGATAACGCGGTGAAGAGCACTGGCTTGGCCTCCAGCCACCTGTGGCCCCAGGGAGCCTTGCCGTGCGGGGCTTCGTTCTGGGCCGCTCGCGGCGCCGCTTGCACCTCCTGCTCGGGGACGAACTGGCCGCTTTTCGCCGTCTTCCACAGATTGAAAGCCATGAGGACCGCGCCAACGATGTAAAGCGAGCCGCCGAGGGCGCGCAATCGATACATCGGGAGAATGTTCAACACCGTCTCCAGAAAATTCGGATACTGCATGAAGCCTTCGTGATTGAATTGTTTCCACATCAGACCCTGGGTAATGCCGCTCCAATACATCGGCACGACGTAGAACATCATTCCGAGCAGCGCGACCCAGAAATGCCAGTTCGCCAGTTTTACCGACCAGAGCTTTGTGTTGTAGAGGCGCGGGATAAGCCAGTAGAGCACGCTGAAGGTGAGGAAGCCGTTCCAGCCCAGCGCCCCGGTGTGGACATGCGCGATGGTCCAGTCGGTGTAATGCGAGAGCGAGTTCACCGACTTGATGGCGAGCATCGGGCCTTCCAGCGTCGCCATGCCATAGGCCGTCAGGGCGACCACCATGAATTTGAGCATGGGATCCTGGCGAACCTTGTCCCATGCGCCCCGCAAGGTCAGCAGACCATTGAGCATGCCTCCCCACGATGGCGCGATGAGCATGATCGAAAACACCATGCCCAGCGACTGCGCCCAGTCTGGCAAAGCGGTATAGAGCAGATGATGAGGTCCAGCCCAGATGTAGATAAAAATAAGTCCCCAGAAATGAATGATGGAGAGCCGATAGCTGAACACAGGGCGATCCGCCGCCTTGGGCAGGAAATAGTACATCAGCCCGAGGTAAGGCGTGGTGAGAAAGAACGCCACGGCATTGTGGCCGTACCACCACTGCATGAGAGCGTCCTGCACGCCGGCGTAAATGGAATAGCTCTTGAACGGCCCGGCGGGGACCGCCAGCGAATTGCCGATGTGGAGCACGGCCACCGTGATCGCCGTTGCGATGTAGAACCAGATGGCGACGTAGAGATGTTTCTCGCGTCGCTTGAGAATGGTTCCCAGCAGGTTAATCGTGAATGCGACCCACACCACCGTGATGGCGATGTCGATGGGCCATTCGAGTTCCGCGTATTCCTTGCTGCTCGTGAGGCCGAGCGGCAGCGTGACGGCGGCGCTCACAATGATGGCCTGCCAGCCCCAGAAGTTCACCCAGCTCAGGAAATCCGAAAACATCCGCGCCTTGCAGAGCCGTTGCAGCGAATAGTAGATGCCCATGAACATGCCGTTGCCCACGAACGCGAAAATGACGGCGTTCGTGTGAAGCGGACGAAGCCGCCCGAACGTGGTGTATTGCAGGTTGAGGTTCAGGTCCGGCCAGAACAACTGGCAGGCGATCAGCAGTCCCGCGCTGAATCCCACCAACCCCCAGATTACGGTGGCGATGGCGAAGGCGCGGACAACTCGGTTGTCGTATTTGAATGTTTCTACGTTCATGGATTCTGTTTTGCCGGTTTCTTTGGGATTGTGTCCGTGTCGCGATGCGCCGGGGGTTCCTCCATCAAGACACGCATCGACGGAGTAAAAGTGTCTTCGTATTGACCGGATCGCACCGCCCAGATGAAGGCCACGAGAAACGTCGTGGCGATGGCGAGGCTGGCGAAGATCAGCAGGACGAGAACGCTCATGGAGCCGCCTCCGTGGCGGCCGGTGTGAGGAAGTTCACGCTCGCGGCCTCTGCGGTCAGAGGCTCCTCGCGTTGGCTGCCGCTGTCGAAGGACCGCCGCGCCATCCAACGCGTCGCGCCCATGGCGAACAGCGCCACAGTCCCCGAACTCACCGGCATCAAGACCGCGCAAACGAGCGGCGAGAGCAGTCCGGCGGCCGCAATGGAAACACCAACGAGGTTGTAGAGCCCCGAAACCAGAAAGCCCGCGCGCACCACCCGCGCCGCGCGTTTGCTGAAGGCAAGCACGGCGGCGAGGCTCGGCAATTGCGCCGCGTCCAGAATGACATCGCTCGCGGGGGAGAATGTTCCAACGTTCTCCACGACAGCCACGCCAACATCGGCCTGCTTGAGCGCGCCCGCGTCGTTCAGGCCGTCGCCCACCATCATCACCCTGCAACCCGCGGACTGGAGTTCGCCGATGACCCTGAGTTTGTCAAATGGGCTTTGGTTGAACTTCACATGCGCCTGCCCCCCAAGCAGCGCTTGAAAGCGCGCGGCATCACGCGCATTGTCGCCGCTCAAGAGAACGAGCTGGTAACACCCTCGCAGACGCCTCAGCAGCGTCTCCATTTCAGGCCGCAACTCGCTTTGCACGGTGAAGCAACCACGATGGAGTCCATCGATGGCGACATGAACGGAGCCGCCTTCCAGCGAGAGCGGATCGGCTTCACTTGTGCCGCTTCGCGCGCCGCGTGTTCGCAACCACGCCGCCGAGCCCATCGCGATTTCCCTCCCGCCGACACGCCCCTCCATCCCGCTGCCGGGCGTTTCGCCGAATGATTCGACGGCCATCGTGCCCGCAGGGCGGACCGCCTCGCAAATGCGCGCCGCCAGCGGATGCGCCGAATGCCCCGCCAACGCCCGCAGCCAGCTTCTCTCCGCCTCGCTCAGCGGCGTCCCCGACCATTTCGCGGCGCCCGCGCCCGGAGAGGTCAATGTCCCGGTCTTATCGAATACCACCGTCTCCGCGGTGGCCATGCGCTCGACGACCTGCGCATTGCGGAGGAACACGCGGCGTCCCGCCAACAACCGCTGCGCCGTCCCCAGCGTGAGTGGCGCCGCCAGCGCCAGCGCGCACGGACATGCCACGATGAGCACCGAAGTGAAGGCGTTCAGTGCCACGCTTGCGTCAACGAAAACCCAGAACACCGCCGCCGCGATGGCCACTCCGATCACGAGCAGCGTGAAACGACGACTGTATTGATTCGTCTGCGAATCCAAATCGTCATCACTCTTCTTGCGGAACACCGCGCTGTTCCAAAGGGATGTCAGGTAACTCTCCGAGACCGGCTTGAATGTTTCGATTTCGATGACGCCCGCGACCTGCCGTCCGCCGGCGAAAAGATTTTGTCCGGCGCCCACTTTCGCCGGCTGCGATTCTCCGGTCACGAAGCTGTAGTCCACGAGCGCCTCTCCGGAAATGAGCTTTGCGTCGGCGGGGATCAACTCGCCATGACGGATGACCAGCCGGTCGCCCACCGCTAGTTGGGAGATGGCGACAGATTCCTCGCGGCCAGCCTTCTTGCGGAGAACCGACAGGGGGAAAAAGCCTTTGTAGTCCCGGTCGAAAGCCAGTCGATCAAATGTCTTTCTCTGAAACAACCGTCCACAGAGCAGAAAGAAAATGAGTCCCGTAAGAGAATCGCCGTAGCCTTCGCCTCGTCCGGTCGCAACCTCAAAAACGCTCCGTCCGTAAATCGACGCTAGCCCGAGCGCGATCGGAACATCGAGCGAGAGCATGCGTCGTCGAAGGCAGAGCCACGCGGCGCGCCAGTAATCCGCCGCGCTGTAAACCAGCACCGGCAAGGCGAGCGCCAGGCTCAGCCAGCCGGCGAGCGTTTTGAACCAGGGGCCGCTCAGGCTGTCGAGACCCAGATAGCCAGGAAGCGCCAGAAGCATCAGATTCCCAAAGCCAAATCCCGCAACGCCGATTTGCAGCCATTGCCGTCGGCGCCAAGCCGGGGTCTCCCTGCTCTTGCCGGAATCCAGCGCGCCGAACGTCAGCGCGGGCTCATAGCCCAGCGATGTCAGAAGTTCCGCTAACCGACTCAGCTTCACGATCGCACGCTCGAAGGTGACGCTCACTTCGCGCCGGGTAAAATTCACGCGCGACTCGCCAATGCCCTCCTGCAATCGGAAAAGGTTTTCCAGCAGCCACACGCACGCCACGCAATGAATCGCCGGCAGGTATAGCGTCACCCTGGCCCGTTTCTGATCCGCAAAATCCAGCAGGCGTTCCTCCACCGCGACGTCATCGAGGAACGACCATTGTCGCAACATTGGCGTCCGCTTCACGCGCGTGCCCGGCGTCGTGGCGAGGTCGTAAAACCGCTCAAGCCCGCTGTCTGCGAGCAGGGCAAACACGGTTTGGCAGCCGGGACAACAGAAATGGCGTCCCTCCTGGGTGAAGGCGCCCGTCCGGCAAGGTTCGCCGCAGTGGAAACAAGGCGCGTTCACAACAGACCCGGACGCCGCGGCCGCTTCGATCGGACGCTTCGCTGCTGCCTCGTCGCCGGGCGACGGGGCGATGTTCATTTGCTCCACCGCTGGAATCATCGGAGCTTTTTCCGTCGGGCGCTTAACGGTGGTTGCCATGCTCTAAACATTTTTTGGGAAGCCTGGCGCGTCTCGATGATTGCCCGCGTCGGCGAACCGACGCGCGCGAGCCTGTCAACGCCGTGAACAACTCAACCGACGGCGCCAGCAAAAAGCGGCCGCACCTGGCCAATGCCGGCGTAGGCAGCGGGACGGCGCAGGGGGAGAGTGGGATGCGATGAAAGACACATTATGAAAGCGAAAAGCGACAAAACCACCAACGCTGCCAAGATTGCAAAGACGGCTGTGTCGTTGCCTCTGGGCATCAAATCCATCCTCGTGCCGATCGACTTCTCCGATTGCTCCAAAAAGGCGCTGCAATACGCGCTGCCGCTAGCGAAAGAGCATCAAGCCTCGCTCACGCTTCTCTACGTCGTGCCTCCCGTCTACGGCGCGGGCGAATACGGCGGCTTCGACTATGCCCAATGGGAAGCGGGCATGATAGCGGGCGGCGAAAAGGAACTCGCGAAGCTGGTCGTGGACGGAGTGCGGGGTGAAGTCCCAGCTGACACGCTCGTGCGAGCCGGTTCGCCGGCGAGGGAAATCATCGAGACGGCCAGGAGCTTGCCTGCCGACCTCATCGTCATAGCGACCCACGGACGGACGGGCCTCAAGCACGTCTTGCTTGGGAGCGTGGCGGAACGGGTCGTGCGCGAAGCTCCCTGCCCCGTGTTGGTGGTGCGCAAGCTTGATATGATCCAAAATCTCGAAGCCACATCTCAGCGCCATGAAGTTTACTAATCAATCCAGGTCGGAACCCCCGGCCTCGAATTCCATTTCCAGTCCCAGTACCGCGTTCGGCTGCGCGCGCGACGCTCTCGATAATCGCTTTGTTTATGCGGTCATCTCCCCGCGCGCCCGCGGGCTGTCCGTTGGCGTTAACATGAATCCCGATAAGCGCTGCAACTTCGACTGCGCCTATTGCGAAGTAAACCGGAGCGAGCCTGCCTGCGAGTCACGGCTGGATGCGCAAGTGATGGTGACGGAACTGGAGCGGACGTTGGAATTGCTCAGGTCCGGCGGTCTCCGCGAACGTTCGTGCTATCGGACCGCGCCGCCGGAATTGCTGGAGTTGCGCCACGTCGCGTTGAGCGGGGACGGCGAACCGACGCTCTGTCCTAACTTCGCTGAGGCCGTTGAAGCGATGGTCCATCTCCGTGCGCGCGGACGATTCCCCTTCTTCAAACTGGTCCTGATCACCAACGCCAGCGGTCTTGACCGACCGGAAGTCGCCCAGGGGTTGAGCCAGTTCCTCCCGCGCGACGAAGTCTGGGCCAAGCTCGAAGCCGGCACGCAGGAATATATGGACCGCGTCAATCGCGCGGACCGCTCGCTTGAACAGATTCTGGCAAGCATCCTTTTCGTGGCGCGTCAACGGCCCGTCATTATTCAAAGCCTGTTCCCTTCCATCAGCGGCGAAGCGCCCCCCGCTTCGGAGATCGAGGCCTATGTTCAACGGCTTCTGGAACTCAAGGAAGCTGGCGCGAAAATCCCACTCGTGCAGATTTACTCCGCAACCCGTCCCACCGCGCACTCCGAGTGCGGCCATCTTCCCTTGCGCGCGCTCACCCACATTGCTCGACGCGTGCGCGAGGTAAGCGGGCTCACGGCGGAGGTGTTTTGAAGCCGCTTCCATTCGAGGAGCTTTCAAGATTCCGGGTCAGGCCGCGGCGCTCTCGGCAGAACGCACACCGCCCACACAACCACTCCCAGGATCCAGCAACCAGCGCCGTAGAGGTAGTGAGTGGCCTGGATTCCGGGCGCGAAATCGCCGGAGATGCGCGACACCAGGCCGACGAGCATCAGCAGCGCAGCGGCGGCAAGCCCTGGGTGAAAGCGTTCCAGCCGTTCTAGCGCGCCGCTGTGGCCGAAGACCACGCGGGTTCCCACTCCCAAGGTGATCAGCGCGAAGCCGCCAATCAATTCGAGATGCGACATGGTCTGACGCATCGCGGGGAACCATCCGGCCGCCAGGACGCCGAGCGGAACGCACACCAGTCCGACGATGAGTTGCCATTGCACGCCGCGCCAATGCCAGCGCAGCCGTTCCAGCGGCATTTCATAGGCGAGATAGGCGACGATGGTCAACGCGCGCACGACTCCGGCAACCCGGCTCCAGCCCGTTGCTTCGAGCGGATACGTCAGCAGAACAAGCGCGCCCGCCGTCTTGGCTATCCGGGCGCCGCGCTTCCATTCGGGCGTGACTTCAGTTGTCTCCGGGAATCTGCGACGCGCGCCAAGTCCCAGGAAACGCGGCAGCAGAAATCCCCCTGCGCCCATCACGGCCAGCAGCACGAAGCCGTGATAGCTCAAAAGCCGCGCGAGCAGTCCAAGAGTTTGGCTCAATTCCCAGCGTCGCCCGGCGAGGTGCAGTGCGACGCCGGCAAGCGCGCTCGCGAATGACAATCCCACGAGCAAAAAGCCAGGCGGCGGCAGGTCGCCGCCCGAGTGGCGCCGACGTTTGAGCAGGCTAGACAGGAACACAAGTTCGCCTGCGAAGAGCCAGTCTGCGAGCGTGTTCATTCCAAAGGTGTTGGCCGCAACATTGCCGAGGAAGAGCGCAAACAGAGAGAAGGCTTCGAAGGCGGAGAACGGACGGCCGCCGACCAATCGTGGCATCGCCGTTCCCATGAACCCGAGGATGTATCCGCCGAAGAAACCCTGCACCATGAGCCGCGCATGACTGGGACCGGGATAGTTTTGCGTCCAGCCCAGCAACACCACGGGCCAGAGCGCGACGCCGATGAATCCGGCCAGGGTGGCCGCGGGGAAAAAAATGCGAAACGGCTCGCGATGAAGGTCTGTGAAGCTCGCCCAGCGCCCGCGCAATGGAGCCGGGGCTGCCTTAGCCCTCCTGGCGCGACGTGGGCACACCGGCGCGGAAGCGATCACGACGCGCGAGTTTGGCGGCCTATTAAATGATTCAGCAGGCATGCCGACTCACCCTCCGCCTCGCGCCAGTTCCGTCAGCCTCTGCAAGTGCTCCTGTGTGCCTAGCGCGATCAGTTGGCATTGCGGCTCGACCACCGTGGCTCCTTGGGGACGAGAATTCCATTTCCCCTGGGCCGACTTGCACGCGAGCACGGTGACATCAAACTGATAACGCGATTGGGCGTGGGCCAGCGTCTGGCCAGCGAGCGCGGAATCGGCCGCGACTTGAATCTGCTCCAGCAGAAGCTCCATGCCGCTGGTGTGCGACACTTCGTCCAGAAAGTCGGCCACGTCAGGACGCACGAGCATCGTCACGAGACGGCGACCAGTGATGTGATAGGGCAGGATGACACGGTTCGCCCCTGCGCGAAGCAGCTTCGGTTCGGACTCCTCCACATCCGCGCGCGCGACGATGGAAAGGTCGGGACGCAGGCTGCGGGCTGTCAATACGATGAACACGTTTTCCGCGTCGGATCGGGCGGCGGCCACGAGACCGCGGGCGCGCTCAATGCCTGCTTCCTTGAGTTTGCTTTCGTGCGCCGCGTCGCCCTGCACGACCAGCGCGCCGGTTTCCTGCGCGCGGGCGACCTTCTCCGGGTTCAGATCGATGACGACAAAAGGCAGGCCCTCGGCCTGGAGTTCCTTGATCACGTTGCGTCCGACGCGACCATAGCCGCACACGATGATGTGATTGGAAAGTTCAGCCAACATACGCGCCCGTTTTTGGTTCTCCCAGTGCCGCCGCCACTCGCCGGAGTAAAACACTTGCGCAAGCTGGGTCAGCGCGTAAGCGGCGAGCGCGCCACCGCAAACAATCAGCCCTATCGTGAAGACGCGTCCGCCAGTCGAAAGCGGATGAACTTCGCCGTAGCCGACCGTGGCCAGGGTGGTGACAGTCATGTAGAGCGCGTCCAGAAACGACCAGCCCTCGATCCAGCGGTAGCCCACGACGCCGACCGCCGGCAGCACGACCAATCCGATCACGATCGGCGCAAAGCGGTCGAATAGACGTTGTCGAGGCGGGGCAGTCATGCGAGTGAACTGTTTTCATTTCTCATTGTGGGAGTGATTCTGCGTTGCGCTCGCGGCTCGTTCGATCGATTGCCCGTTTGCTGGTGAACGATTTCACCTTTGTCATTTGGGATGGTGATGAGATTCGAGTGGGCGAACTGGTCGCTGGCCTCGCGCTTGAACTTCACGCCGAGCAATGCGGCAAATGCGAGTCGGTGGCCTTCTCCTGATCGAATGTCTGCAAACAAACATACAGACCGGGATTGAGCGCCATGAGGGAGAACTGGGATGAATGACCTGGAGCCGTGAACGACGAGACCGCGCCGCCGCCCGGGCCGGTCACGCCGTGCAGATCGATGTTGTGGGGCATCTTGCCGGAGGGATGATTGGCGAGGGTAAACTCAACGAGGTCGCCATCGCGCGCGCGGATGAAGCGGCCCGGCACGCTTCCGCCGAAAATCCAGAACAGATAGTCGACACCGTCTGCCATCTTCTTCACAACTTCGCGCGCTTCCAGTTTCACGATGACCTTGGTCGGATGAGAACGTTTGTGGCTGGGTGGCGGCTGGGGGGCTGAAGTCACCACGGCGATCTCCTCACCGACAACGGCCGGGTCGGATCCCTTGGCGGCTGCGCCGTTGGGTTTTGTGATATCAGCGGCGGCGGCGGACAAAACGAACGATAAATGGAGCGTCAACGCCATTTACAGCGCCATGGAACCCAATCGATTCAGTGACGATCTATTGTTCATGTTGAAACCTTCGGCGACGCCTGGCCCCCGGGCTAACCGTGAATTGTCATTCTCCGGGCAGGAATTGACCGAGCAGCGGTGAAGCACGGTGGAGATCTCCGCGATCCACTTGATGCGCCAGCCCCGGAACGCGTCGATCTACCGGATCGCTTTGGCGTTGAGCAAGAACTGGCCGCTCCTTCCCAATCCACGGCGAGCGACCGGTTCAACGTGAGGCATCCTTCACTTGCAAATGAATCACATCATCGACACGGGGGAAGTTTTGGGAACTGTGGAAGTGACGGAGGGGTTGTCTGAGGTTTGCGTCTCAGCGGACGCGAGCTTTGACGAAAGGGCCGGCCGGTTAGTAGTGAAACTGGAGTCCTTTCTCCGTCCGAGCGATCTTCTGGCGAAAGAACGTCATTTTCGCGCTGATTGGTTGCCGAAGAGTCAGACCGTGACCGAGTCAGTCGCGCGGGAGGAATGTCATGAGGCGGCTCGGGAAATCTTTCATCGCTGGGCGCGCAAAGTGCGGGATTCTGCGCCGCGATTGCGCCATGCCTGATTTTGCCGAACCGAACAAAACCAAACCGATAAACAGAAAGGCCCGTTATGCTGCCAAAATACACCATCGAATACACCGCTCAGTTCCGCCGGCACGCGCAACCCAACCATTACTCCACTGACGATCCGGTCGCGTGCGAGGAGTTTGTAGAGGAGTTGCTGGAGCGCGGGTTCGCCATCCGCGCCATCAAACACGAGGGATTGGACCTTCCAAAGCCCGAATTCGACCGCGTCGTGAAGACGGCCGCGGGGATGCTGGCGTCAAAGCATGTCTGCGTGTCGCTTGGCATCAAGGCGGAGGAAGAAAAGTATCGCTTTGGTTTCACGGCCTGAACGCGCATCTCGACAAATTGCCGGGCAACGTGCCACGGCGGAGGCGCACCACGCTCGTGTTCTGCCACTCCATGTGACACCGCCGATTTGCTTCACGGTGGACTGCGGCTACGGACCGGTGAAACGGGCCGTTCCGGATGACGACTCATCACGACGGATGCGCAAAGGGCTCCTAAGGGACAGTGCAAAAATAACTTCCTGAACTACTTCGGGGATGGGGTGTAGTTCCAGAGTGGAAGAATGGGGTGGGGCGTGGGAGAAAGCTGACGCATCTGGGCGTTGGAAACTTTCTGAGCTGTCGGGAACTCCCGTGCGACGAGTTTGCAGCTGACGCGAAGCCCGGTCTTGGTCCTGGTTTTGCGAATGAGTTCTACGATGGCTTCAAAGCTGACCAAAGGTTGCCCCGCCCATTCCTTGGTGATTTGCGAGAAGAGCCGATGTTCAACCGGATTCCATTTGGAGGCTCCAGTGGGATAGTGACAAACCGTCACTGCAATACGGTAAGGGTTGACCACTTGCTCCTTAAGTTCCCACTTCCAGGCCCGGACGCGAGCCCCATTGCTGCCTCCACCGTCGGCAAGAATAAGCAGTGATTTCGCCTCAGGATAGTTCTTGCGACCGTGGCCACGCCACCACTGTGCAATATTGTTGGCGGCAAAAGCGGGTGTGTCATGGGAGACACCGACAAACATCGATCCCTCGTTGCGGCTCAAGTCGTAGATGCCATAAGGGGTGGCTATGCCTTTTGCATCCGAACGGAAGTCATGATCCAACACAGGGGTGGGCTTGAGGCTCCAAACCCGTCCGCCATTCTTGAAATTGCCGACCAGCTCCTTCTTTTTGGTATCCACACTGATGACCGGCAGGGATTGTCGGACAAAGCGGCGCTTCTCCTTATCAATGCACTGGAACTGAAGGTCACGGTCTGGATGCGATTTGGAGAGCGACTTAACGTTGGCGTGAAGGCGGTAGCCGAGCTGATGCAGAAGGCGGCGGACCGTGCTGGGGTTTACATGGATGTTCAATGCCTTGAGTTCCTTGGCGATTTGATCCAGGCGTTTGTCGGTCCAAACCCCACGGCGTCCCATCGGATCGCCAGCGGTCGTATCTTTGAGCAGATCGGAGAGGGCCTTTAGGAGATGGGGCGTTTTTTTTCGACCTTCTGGCGTCCCCCCCCACTCCGTCGCACTCTCTGAGGCAACACCTCATTATCGGCAAGCTCCCGCCGTCCTCGTGCAACGGTCTCTTCACTGAGGCCGAGGAGTTGCGCCAGTTTGCGGTCTCCGCCATGTCCCAGTTTCAAGCTCTCCAACCCAGCGAATATCCGCCGCTGCTTTTCATCCAGGAGACTGTAGAAGAGCACAATGGCAGCCTGCACGGCTTGGTGCTCCTGGCTGCTTGTTTGCGCCAGCGCGTTGCGGGCCGCAAGTTGCCGCTGCCGCTCCTTGCGGGACAAAGCGGAGTAAAGATAGAGGCCTTCGTGTTCCGAACGATGAATTCGTCCGGCCTGGGTCAGTTGCCGAAGCACATCCTTGACGGGAACATGAAGGCGGGCTTCCAGCTCAGTGGCGTGAGTGCCAGCGGGGGCTTGATGAACAAATGCCTCAGCCGTGTCCAGGAGAGTGCCGTGTTTGGAAAACCAGGCCCCACGGGCCATCCAGAGACCGTGCTCGTCGAAGCCAGCAATGGCGGGCAGAGAGTAGTATCCACCTCGATGGGAGTAGCTGGTGAGGTGATTGAGGGGGGCGAGTTTTCTGAAAACGGTCATGGCGACGCGAGTTCCCAAGGCGTGTTTCATCTCGGGCATGGTCACGGCACGAAGGCGTTCAAAGAGGTCCAGGAGGGATTGGGAGCTGAATTGTTCGGATCGCATATTGTTAGAAGAACGCCTCCGGAGAGCGCATCAAGCGCTATTCTAACATTAAGACCTGGGGCATCCCGCCAGAGTGGAGTGTTATTATGAACCCTATTCACAGGCCTTTGGATTTACACTGATCCTGCCGTGAGCAGCCTGGCTACACGGGCTTTGTGTGAGAAGTCAGCCTCAACAATACGAAGTTATTGTTGTGTGGTTCCTAAGCGCGTGAATGAGCGAGGCCGTGGCCGTTCGCTTTCGTGCTCGCGACGATGCGCTGAATCTCGGCACGGTCGGCGTAGGTGGCTTCGGCGCCGGGGGTCATGCATTCAACCGCCACAGCGTGAAGTTCAGGAGAGTCGCGAAGCTGACCCAAGCGATGTAAGGCGCCAGCAGCCATGCCGCGAGCTTGTTCACGCCGTAAAACACGGACGCGGTCGCCAAGATGGACGTCAGCAGGAGGAGGATTTCCGCGAAGGCGAGGCCCGGCATTTTCAGACCGAAGAACAGGGGCGTCCATGCGGCGTTGAGCGTGAGTTGCACGAGGTGGAGCGTGAGCGCGCGTCGTTGCCCGGCCCAGCCGCCTCGCCGCCACACGAGCCACGCGGCGGCGGCCATCATCACGTAAAGCACCGTCCACGTTGGCCCGAAAATCCACGGCGGCGGATTCCACGATGGCTTCCGCAGCGAAGCATACCACTCGCCGGGAGTCGCCCACGCGCCAAGCGCCGGCGCGAGGAACGTGACGGCGATGCACACCGCGAAGGCGGCGGCGTTTTTCCAAGTCGGACGGTTTTCGGAAGTGGATTTCATATCGCATAGAAAGATGATGCCACCGTTGTAGTTCACACCGCCGACTACCGGTGTTCGAGGTAGCCCCGCACGAGCACTTCACCGAGTTCCACGATTCCCGCGGTGGTGATGACGAGCTTCTCTTCCTGTGGCGGAAGGGTGAATGCTTTCAGGTGAATGAATGCCGCATCCGCGGCGGCGAGAGCGGCGAAGTTTGCGGTGACATCAATCTTGTTGAGATCCTTGTGATCCGTCGGCGGTTGCTGGCTGACGAACCATTTGAGCGCGGGCCGCGCCAAATCCTTGCGGCTTTCCGCGATGGTGGATTGCAGCCATTTGGCGGCACTGCCGCGATAAGATCCAAAGGACATGTCGTTCTCGCCGGCGTGATAAAAGATTCCGGCGAGTTCCACCGGATGACCTTTGGCTTCGAGTTCACGGATGGATTCTGTGATGAAGGCGATGAACTGCGGGTAGAGGTTCCGGTCTTTCGCGCTCGTGCCCTGCGGCGTCCAGTCGTTCATCTGCGAACCGCTGTGCGTGAATTTGGCGATGGCGATGTTGCCGGGCGCCTTGCCTTGCAGCATTCCTGCGAAGCTTAATTCGGGGCCGAAGGTGTCGTAGAATCCGGCGGGGCCGAGCGGCTCCCAGCCGTTCGAGATTTTGTAGCCGCCTCCGAGGCTGTATTTGAAGGCGATTGTTCCGTTGTCGTTGGCCAGCGCCTCGTGTCCCGCCAGTGCTTTGACTTCCTGGGTGAAAGCACGCTCGCCTTCCATGTTGCGATGGCCGGCCAGGATGAAGAGCTTGACCGGACTGCCCTTCGCATAGGGCCATACGTTGAGCGCCCGGTCAACGGCTGGCTTCTTCCCAATCGTTCGCAGATAGGCCTCCGCGTAGCTCACGCCGTGCTCCAGTTGCCCCAGGGTTCCGTAGTGATAGTGCAACCCCTCGCCGCCGCCAATCTCGACACCGACATGCGAGGTGGGGATGTATTCCGCCCCCGGATCGGATTCAGTGACGGCCTTCTGCCCGGCGCGGATGGCATACATGTTTTCACGATTGTCCATGCCCCAAATCGTCTTGGTGCAAAGCTCGCCGATGTAGAATTTCAGGTCGGGCGTCTTGAGATCGCGTCGCCATGCCGCCAGGAACTTTTTCAGGTTCTTGCCGTAGTTCGGCTTGAACTCTTTGTTGAACATGTCGTTCTCCCCCTGATGCCACATGAAGCCTTCGATCCGGTAAGGCACTTTCTTTTCGTCCAACGCAGCCAGCGAAGATTGAATCAACTGCAAGGTCAGCGGGTAGAGCTTGAAGCCACTGGGGTCATCGGGATTCCAATCACCTCCCAAGGTCGTCCCGCCAGCGGCGCATTTGATGATGGCGATGGGAGCCTTGGTTTCCTGCGCGACTCTTCTGGCAAAGCTGAGTTCCGGACCGACGATGCCTTCCACCGGCTGCAAAGCGACCCACCCCTTCGAGGTCCGCTTGTCCTCGCGTCCGATGTTGTAAGAGAAAAGGACCTTGTCTTGAGGCGTCTCCAATCCGGCAAACGGCGGAAAGCGTTGAATATCCTTCGCCTTCGAATCGGATCCGACCATGTTGGACTGGCCCGCGAAGACAAAGACGCGCACGGTGTTCGTGTCGGCATCGGCTTTGGAGGTTTCGGCAGAGAGGGCTGTCGGTGGAACCAGCAACAGGGCTGCGAGGAATGTGAGGCTGTGTTTCATGGAATCCGATCGGGCTCAACTGGTTCACTTTTTCCCTGCCTGCCCGGTGACGATGGGGACGTAGCCCACCTCCAAGCCGGGCGGCGGTGTGACGATCAAAGCGGGATCAACCGCCACCAATTGCCCCCGCGTGGGCGGAGCCATATAGTCACGGTCCAATGGCCAGTGCGCGTGCAGTTTCTCCACCAAGGCTTGCAGCTTCGCCTTCTTCTCCGCGCTCCACTGGTATTGCTGGAAGGACGGCTGGTCCACGAAACGATACCAGGAGTAAGTCACCACGGAACCATCAATGAGCCAGGCGGTGAAGGGGCCAAGCTTCGCGCCGGGCGCGGCCCACGCGCCGACGCCGGGCGAGGTGTAGGGCCCGCCCATCGGGGCGCGCTTGAATTCCTGCGCGAGCAGTTTGGTTTCCGCCGGCACCGCCTCGGCCGCCACGGCCACGCGCTTCTCGCCGACATGCTTGTAGTATTGCGGGAACAGTCCTTTCGCGACGAGGTCGTTGGTGGACCACTGCAAGCCCCACACGTTGCCGTCGAAGATGCGGGTGTCGAAGGCGCTCTCCACGCCGGTGATCTTCTTGCCCGCCTGGTCGTAGCGCGTCGTGTTCGTTTTGAGCCTGGGCTTGAACGCGCCCTTCGCATCCATCCGCCCGGAGCACGCCGGGCCGCCATCGCGCCAGGCCTTGAAGGTGTCGTAGAGCGCGGTCTTCGAGTAGTAGGTGACATCCTGCACGAGGAATGCGCGACCTTCGGCGTCCACGGGGAATTGCAGCTTGGGCAACTTCGTGTAGGTCGTCCCCTGCGCGTCCGTGGAGTCGAAGCGCGGCACGGTGTTAATTTCCATCGCGCCGCCGCCCATGTGGCCGGGGCGCGCGTCGAGGCCGCGGCCATGGAGGAAAGGATAGTTGAACAGCTTGCCGATTTTGCTCCACGTCTCCGGAATGTAGTAGGCGATCGGGCCCTTGAAGTTGGCGGCGCTGAGGAAGCAGGTCCAGCTCTGGTCGCCCGTCGGCGGATCGCCGGTCGTGGGATCCGTGAAGGGCAACGCCATCCAGGAGTAGCCAAGGAACTCGCCGTTGGGCTGGCCTCGGAACGGCAGCGCATCGGGAGGAATCAGGAGGCGGTTGCTCAACTGCGCAATCCCGAGACGATTGTCGGGCAGCGCCTCGTTGCTGTAGAAAAAGGACCAGCCGGGCGAGCCGACCTCGTAGTCGTAGCATTGCGGGGTGGCATTCATGCTGAACTTCGGCGGGCCGTAGCGGAAGTGGTTGCCCGCCCAGTAACCCAATCCACCCTCGACGGTCTGGAAGACGCTGCTCCAAGTGGGACCGCGCTCCTTCCACTTGCGCGCCAGCGTGCCCTCCGGCGCAAGCGGCCGGTCCTTGTTGTCCGAGTTGTCAGGCTGGATCCACGCGCTGGGTAGGCCGATCTGGAAGTTCGCCAAGGGCTGATCCACCAGCGACCAGACCGCCGCGTAGAAGCCCATGCCCGCGCTGTAGCCCCCACCGACCGGCAGTTTCTCGTGGCCGAAGCCGATGTAGCCGTGGAGACCTTGCGAATGGGACGTGACGTTGCCCGCGGTGTCGGGCTTTTTGGGGGTGGAGGACGTGTCTTGAGCGACACACGGCCAGGCCATTGCCGCAAGGGCGAGGACCAAGTTGAAGAGGATGAGACGCGCGAAGCCCCGGTCGAAGGCGGACAACCAGCTGGTGGCAACAGGCCGACGGGTGGTTTTCATCTGTCGAATCTATCGTGTCGCCTCGCCCGCAGTCTTGGATTAAAATTCCGCTCCGAAGTGAAAGCACGCACAACTCTGCACGTGCCCTGAAATCAATGGAGCGGGTGAAGGGAATCGAACCCTCGTTTCGGGTATAATGGTTTGGAGTGGTGTAAAGCGGCGTTTTTCCGGGCATTTTTGCATTGATTTGTTCCGCGTTACTTGCACTACTTGCACTCGTTGTGGCTTACCTGTATCGCAAACCGCGTTCGCCGTTCTGGTATGTCGTCTATTTCGACGGCGACCAGAAGGAAAAGCACCGTTCCACGGGTCTCCGTGCGGACGACCCAAATGACACCGCCAAGGCCAAAGGCCTGCGGGCTGAACTCGAAGCCAAGGAGCACCGACGAACACCGGTGGTCGGGAGCGAAGGATGGGACACTTGGGTGCCACAATTCCTTGAACGTCACTGCAAGAACGAACGCACCAAGGAACGATATGCCGATGCTTGGAAGTGGCTCGCGCTTTGGCTCCAGGTGCGAAAGATCCATTCGCCTCGCGACATCACCTACCGAAAGGCTCTCGAATACATCGACTGGCGCACCTCATACAAAAAAAAGACCGGCAAGACCGTTGGGCGGAACACAGCGATTTTCGAATTGAAAACCCTTGCGATGATCATCGGGGAAGCCGTCCGATTGGGGCACACCGAAGCCAACCCTATGGTCAGTTTGAAGCTTCGGAAGGACAAAGCCGCCAAAAAGCCAGAATTGTCCGACGCGGAAATCGTCGCCATCAAGACCGCTCTCGTCGAGGAACCCGAGTGGATGCAAACCTCTTTTGAGATCGCACTGCACACCGGCTGCCGCCTCCGCGAAACGCGCATCCCCATAAACTGCGTGGATTTCATCGAGAATAAAATCACGTTTCCCTCTCCGAAGGGGGGAGAGGACAAGGCGTTTTCAATTCCGATGCCGACAGCGCTCCGACCGCTGCTTGAGAAGATCACCAAGGCCAAGCAGAAATTCACCGTGGAATTCCCGTTTCAACCCTCGCGACGGTGGCAGCAATTCTTTATCAAAGTCAAGATGCCCCACCTCTGTTTCCATTGCCTTCGTGTGACCTATGTGAATCGGTTGCGCCGCGCTGGGGTCCCTCGTGAAGCCGCCATGCGATTGGTCAATCACGCATCAGATTTGGTCCACCAAATCTACCAACGCGAGAAGGTTGAAGATGTCGTGAAATGGCGCGATGCGGTGCAACTCCCCTCTTGGCCGGTTATCGATCAACATTGAAACCGACGAGCGATTGTCGGTTTTCCTCAGCACGAATTCCAATCGCCGAACAAGTTCCTTTCGCAATGAAGCCAAATGCCGGTCACCGGCGGATCGGTCGGATCAAGGAGGCAACGGAAACCACGAGGTTTAATGTCCTGATGCAGTCGACATTGCCCTAAGCTCCAATTGACGCATTATAGCCCCGGCAAATTTGGGCCAGATTCAGACAATGTGAATTGCCCTCCTTTCGCCCAGGTTCATGAATGTTCAGACCGCTTTTTACAGTCTGCCCAATCCTCATCTGGCCCCGGCTACAGTAGGTAACTCGCCGCGATAAGCGCGGCTGACGTGGCCCCAGATTCTTGGGTTGCCTCGTCCGCTTGCACAAGGCGGGAAATTGATTTCGGAAGATGCGACAAGAGAGAATTCCTCAGCACATTCCCAACTTCGCCATTCATCAAACCGCCTCGGAGCAGCACGTGGGCAACAGGAGGGAGGTGCCCCACGGTTTCAACGATTAGGTGAGCAAGGTGAACCCCCATTTCTTCCAGAATGCTAAAAATCACCGAAACCGATTCCTTTTCTGCCAACATAACTTCGGAAAGTTCGCGCCCCGCATCGTCCTTCGAGATAGGCCGGCCATCGAGCGTTCTGAATGCAATGTCATTGGCAATTCTCGCCAGTGCGTTGCTTCCGATCAATTGTGACGCGACGCCTCTTATTTTTGAGAACGGATGCCGTGGCGCAGAGGAATCCAATCGGATGACAACTCGGCCCAGTTCGGTGAGATAGCCTGCCCGTCCGTTTGAATCGACATACGCGCCAGCAATCGAGGAGCCGATTTTTATCAGGAGTACTTGTTTGTTTCCGGATTGAAGAGTGTTGCTCAGGATTTCCACCTCGCCATCGTTGAATACGAGGACAGAGTTGAGCGATTCGATATTCAGAGTTCGTTTTATCCAAGGTCCAAGATCCCTAATCTCTTCGAACCGCATCGCGTTGAAGGTTGTTCCCTTCAAGACATCTTCCATGTTCATGAGGGTCTTGCTGGGTGCCGCTCTCCCATTTCTAACTGCGCCGGGCCAACTCACACCGGCGGCCTCGATGCAGGCTGTGGAGATTCCGGCCTGCTCGCACGCTGATCGCGTCGCAAGGCAAAGCTGCTGTTGTAAGACGGCTGACGTATAGGGTTCTCCTGCAACCCGCGTTTTTGCATGAGTTGTGGCAACGATGGTCTGCGCATCTTTGACGATTATACATTTGATATTCCCGGCTCCGATGTCGATTCCTAAAGCGTAGGCGGCGGGTGTTGGGCGTTTGTTCAATTCGCGCCCAATCGGTTTGACGCCGTCTGCAATGCCAGTGCATGTGCGAATTGTGAACTGTCGATCATTCACACCCTTTAGGTAGTCCTCGATCCACATGCCCTGAATCCCTGAAGGATCGTCGGATCTTCTGACTGCTCGAAAGCGATGCTCGAAACAAGAAATAACTCTCTGAACGAAGGACTCCTCGGCTTCGATTGAAACGGCCGAGGCCCCATGCACCACCGCAAAGTTGGCGATCGCAACGGCGACTTTATCGGCTGCCTCTGTATTCATACGAAGTAACGGAATAGGCTTTTCAACCGGCCCGTGATCCGTTTGGAAATTCAACCCGATGCCCGCAGGAGTTTCGCCGCTGTTGGTGAACACTGTCCCGCCCTCTTGATTTAGCACCGGAGAACCTCCGACGATTGCAAATCCTCCCCCTTCCCGCAGCTCATAGATAGCGACCGCGATAGAAGGTGGGCGGTGATAATAGCTTTCAACCACCGGACGCAATTCCGCCCCTGGGGACTTGCGAATCGAAACCTGGCAGCTGCCTCCATTGTCAACGATGATCGCGGACACAGCACCCGCTTGTTTGGCGTACTCACCCAACTCCTCCAGGCTTCCGGTTGCCACAATTATCACCAGCCCGCCATCATTGCGAACGCCGACAAGATTGTGCAGGTAAGCGTGTTCACGATCCAGCGGCTCGTCACCGCTGTCCGACCCACGAGCCTCCTCGAAGAGGACCTCACTGGCGCTTTGCCAAGGTTCATGGCGGACTTTTTCGTAAACTTGCTGAAACCGCTCAAACCGAGCGAGCTCGGCCTCATTTGAACCACGCGTGGTACTGACTTCCATCTTCCAAATGTGTGAGAAATCAGCGACCTCAAGGGCCATCTCCTTCAGAGGCAATACGCGGCCATTCCATAAGACTGGAATACCGGTACCAAACTGTTTTACGTCGTCGGGAAGAGCTTTCGAAAGCTCAAATTCATCGGCCCTCAGAGATCCATTCATGAGGAAAGAGATGCCGCGATACGGTCGCTTGTGCAGCTCGGCATGTTCGTTTGCGGCCTGGCAAACACCTAACGCCTTACTCCACGCAGGACAGCCCGTATTCTGTATCAGGTTCCTCCATGTTTGAACGACGATGATTCCCTTTCCCAATTGGCCAGTTCTCTCAAACTCGGCCAACCATTCCGAGGGGAGCTTGCGGCAGCTTTCGGGATAGCCACGCTTCAAAGTTTTGGTGTCGATGCCGACACTCTGATTTAGATTCTGGTCATACCTCAGGACGCAGAAGCGTAAACGGTCGGCAGGAACTGAGAGCGAGTAGTGATAAAATGTCTGGGCTGATTTAATTTTCATTTCCAGATGATGCTCTTCAAAAATGGTGAACGCCATACTTGACCCAGTGCGCGATTTGCCCCTTACTTGCCCCTGTGTTTTCTCAAAAAGCATGAAAGCAAACGGACAAGAAATTCGGAGGTGTCGGAATTCGATTCCGCTTACCCAACGAGAATTGGCGGTAAAAGCAGGATTGTCGCTCCGCTGCATCAAGGACTCGGAAGCTGGAAGATCAATCAGGCCTCATACAGCCCGTAAGCTCTCAATGGCGCTTCGCACCCAACCAGGGGAACTGCTTATGGGTAAATCAAACGTCATAGAAGAAGACCCTCCGTTCCTGAAACAACTTCTTTTCCCTGATCCGCTTGATAATCAAGCCCTGCGGATGCTGCACAAAGCGGCGAGGGCGGACATGAGCGGAGATTACGACACCGCCGAGAAAGTTTTAAAGGACTTAAAATCGGACCGAGCAAACCAAATGAACGGCAAAGCGGAAATCATCGTCAAATTGGCAACGGTTCTTGACAACGCTGGAAAATCTAAAGAATCCATCGACGAGCTGAGAAAGTTAGTCGAGTCTGATAAATGGATGAGATTGCCATCTGATATCTACGACTGGATTCGATATCATCTCGCTCTGGCGGATAGGCGCTTGGCAGAAAACAATCCTTCAGTAGAGCTTAAAGATTTGAAAGAGGTTCAGACCAAATTCAAGACCATCCACGATTCTACAAAGAATGTTCGTCACCGAGCGGCCTGTAAACACCAGCTTGGAGTGGTCTCCTGGATCAAATCCCAAAACACACTTGAAAAGAATGTCGCCGAAAAGGAACGGAAGAATGCTAGAAATTATTTTTTAAAGGCAGCAGAAAGTTGGAAAGCCCAAGGTAACTTTCGTGAGGGGTATTCGCTGCGAAGATTGGCAGAGTTGGAGGTATCTGAAGGAAAAGCTCGCCGGGCAGTGGAGCTTTTGCTTGGTGCGCTCGAGATTTTTGCTCGCCATGGCTGTGACAAGTATCAGAAGGAAGTCCGCGCGAAGCTGGTAGAGTTCCTCCTAAAGGCCCCCGATTGATATCTCGCGCGTGATGCCATGCGTTTCCTCAACAGCCTGGAATCTTGATCAACGGAGATCCTCAATCAGGCAACCAGGACGGGGACTCAACTTATTCGAGCGTTCGACCTGGGATTTCCGGCGTTTTCGCGGGCTTCATCCAAGGCAGCACTCGCTGCTGGAAGGCACCAAATTGCTTCACGAAGTTTTCCGCCCAAACAACGGCGTCATCAACGGACTTCTCGATGCTTCCGGACGCGAACACAAATTTCTGCCAGTGCTTGTTGCGTGCGAACGCATCTTCGAACATCCATGTCGCCCCCTTTCCCTCCTCTTGAAGAAATGCAATTACGCATTCTGCGGCCTTGCCAACATGTGGTATTTCATAGAGATGCCCCGATGGATCTGTGTTTTCGACAATCACAAACTTCGAGGAAAGAGCATAGCGCATGACCTTTTGGATGACCGACTCACCGAGTTTGTCGGGTTGGTCTTTGATGATAACGGCGTAATACCCGAGGGTTTCAAGTCGGGAAGCGATCAATCGCAATCGGTCGAGGGCTTCGCCTGTGTCCTTGCCAAGGACCAAAACGGTTTCCGCGTTATCGAGAATCAGATCGGCGCGGGAACAGACCCATTCAAAAGAGGTTTGGATTGTATCGATCACAACTTGGCCGTTCGTCGCGACGGGAAAGTGCAGCCTCCACCGAATAAAGATGTGAGGTTCATCATCGTTCTCGATATTTCCTTCAGAGAGCGAGTGCCCTTCCGCGATGAACCTCTTAATTGCCCGGAGCATCGCCGCCGCATAGACTCGGCCATGCCATTTGTGCTCCCAGTATTTGGTATAGATATGCTCCGTGATTTCAGCCAAAAGTTGATCACCTTCTCTCCATAGGGTCGTTTCTGGAAAGTAGTCGTCCAATAAATGAACGGTTGCGCCTTCTGGCATCTCCGCAAATGATTCGATTGGGCTAAACTCGGCTTTCCCAGTCTCGTAGGGCTCATCATCCCCATCGGCCACTGCCTCCTTCAGTTCTGCAAAATCAAGCATGATCCCTGAATTCGATTGCGCTCACTCCTTTTCAAATCCATGACTCGTGAATTTCAGCGTGCGACAGTTCTCGCTTACGGTCCGCACAGTGGCATCGGGCATCCCGGACGGGACACTCGCCTGAATCTCCACGGTTACCTTGACCACGGCACCGGGGAGGCTGGCAAGATGTTGGATGACTTCCTTGGCGAGTGCATCCATGTCGCGACTTATGCGAGCAGCATCAACCCCGACATTGCCAAAGAAGTGATTCGGCTTCCCGACCGGCGCAACTGTCGGAGAAACTGAGCCGCCGGTTCCGGGGTCTTGCGGACCCGACGATGCCGTCGGACCGCCTCCGGTTGGAGTAATGGGTGCAATAGGTGCCGGTTTCGCCGCCTCTTCTTCGGCCAGTTGTTTTGCAGCCCGTTCGGCTCTTACGATCAAACCAGGTGCATTGTCGGAGATCGTCGCCATTTTCCCGGCCCGGAGGCCGAGATAGCGATCTGCTTTCTCGTCGAAACTTTCAGCAAAAGCGAAAGTTTCCGAGCGCCAAGTCATTGATCCGATCCCATCACGCATCGCAGTAACCAAAACTTCGGGGTCGCGAGGACGTTGAAGGTACAGGTAGCTGGCGAAGTCCGCGATCAACTGCTTCACCGCGACGTGATCGCCTCTCCACAATGGAATTTTGTCCAACTCCAGTCGGAGCGAAGTCGAATGGAAAAGCGTGATCAGTTGACCGTCATTCTTCAACTTCTTGGCCGCGCGCACGGCGAGAGGATCACTGCCGCTGACCCGCGAAGTTTGCCATTCAATCGCGCCTTGGGCGCTGGTTTGCATCGGAGCCAGCAACCATTGAAAAGTTTCGAAGATCCTGCCTTGGGAAGTTTTGTCCCAACTGCCACGCTGCGAGGTTGCTTGTCGCGTTTGAAACGGATCAAGATTGAGTTGGGTGGCCTCATCGCAAATGGACTTCCACGCCAGGAAATAGCGAGTGGCTGCTTCCAACTCGTCGAGGCGGCTCCGGTCCACCGCGAGAAACACTAGCGTGTTGCGGTAAATTCGAGAGCTGTTTCCGCGCTTTTCCAGGATTTCCGTCGCCCCTTGGATCGCCGGATTCGGTCCTTCCTTTGCGAACGGTTTATCGACGTTCAACACAACCAATCGGGTTTCCAATTCGTCCGGCACGTCCCCGGATCCGTTTGGAAATGCGTGAACCTTTGGAAACTCACCCCGGTTTTTCAGATCCTCTTTTACCCTCCGCTGAATCTCTTCCGCAACTCTTTCGGGTTCGCGCTTCAGTAATTCGGCCCGGTCGTCGGCTAATTTCGTGACCGTGGGCTGGGTTGCATACCAGTATCGAGCGTTGTCTTGATAAAGATACGTTGCGGCCTGTGCGAGATAACGCAGTGCGTCCCCAAAGACCGCGGGGGCTTCACCCGGTTGAACGCAACCCAACTTAATCCTTCGATCTTCTTCACCCCGATTCGCTGCGCCTGGAGTAGGAGCTGAACCCAAGAACAAAGTTCGTGCGACGCGGAGACAAGCTTGATAACGCCCCAGATTGGGGCGGTCACCGTCGATTTTACGAGGCAAAGAACCAAGACCATCCACATCGCGTTCGATCACCGTCTCCCATCCTCCTGGGAGATAGCTGGTGAGCTGCGATACGATGCCAGGATCATCAAGGGGAATGCTGGCGGGCAGAATTAGCGGACCTTTGTCGTTGTCAGCCCAAAGCCGGTGAATCACGGCAGCCATCAACCGGAGGACGCCACGCGTCCGCTGGAACTTCACCAGACCAGACCAGTCCTGATATAGGCGGGCGAAGACTTCAGGATGGATGGGATACGCGGCCTTGAGTTTTCGCTCGAAGTCAGCCTCCCGGCATTCCGCTGGGAACTCCTGATGATGCTGCCGATACAAATCGCAGAAAGCTTTGGCGGTGTTGTCCCGCGCGGTGAAGAGCGTATTGTCGGTGATCGGCTGAAATAAACGTCGCCGAACAATCTCAAAGCTCTCGTCGGCATTCGCGGGACGCCAGGCAGTAGCCACGCGGCTCACGACATTCCGCAACGCCGCCAAGGCTGCTCGACCTCTCACTCCGCCGACTTCTTCATCATGTGCGTCGCTGGTAGGCGACACCCCTCCTCCGCCGTCGGTCGAGGCGGGCAGGCTGACCACGAGCATCGCTCGCGGCGCGGCCTTCACTTCTTCGGTGAGGGTCTGAGCAAAGGTAAACTGCGTCTCGAAGTCGCCGCCGGGTAGATCCTTGTCATCGTGCAATTGCCGCGCGTAGGCGACCCACTCATCTACGAGAATCAGGCAAGGCGAGAACTTGCGCAGAAGCTTGCCCAAGGCGTCGCCAGGATTTGTCGCCGTCTCGTCGGCCTCCTTCAGCAAGGCATAACCCTCCTTGCCTCCGAGTTGCCAAGCGAGTTCACCCCACAAAGTGCGCACGACCGTGCCGTCATCCTTCTTATCTGGTTGTCCCGGCTTGATCTTGTTGCCGACGAGCACCACGCGTTTCACTCCGGTTGTCAGTGCCTGCTTCGCTTCCTGCATCACGGGTTCAAGACCAGCCAACTCCGTCACCTGTCGTCCTGAAAACAGATGATAGAGGGCCAGCATCGAGTGCGTTTTGCCGCCGCCAAAGTTGGTTTGCAACTCCACCACCGGATCGCTGCCGTCGCCTGCCAGTCTTCGCACCGCTCGCACGAGCAGGTCTTTCAACCCGAGTGTGAGGAACGTCCGCCGGTAGAACTCCTGTGGATCACGGTATTCCTCGGAACCACGTCCTTGGTAAACTTCCCACAGGTCCGCCGCGAACTCGGCCAACTGATAGCGTCCCGATGCGACATCAGGATGCGGGGTCACGACTTCCCGCCAAGGCTTGAGACCCGCCAGCGGCGCGTCGAGGCCGAGCGTCGTCTGACTTTTCCGGCGCTCATGGCGAGCCTGTTCGTCGAACTTCAGCCGAAGCAATTCAGCGGACTGCTTGGTCAGTTCATCAGCCTGTTCGCGTGCCCCGACGGCATTGAGCAACCGTTGCATCGAATCGAGCGCCCGGTAGGCGTCGTCCGTGGTAAACGTTTTCTGGTGCGCCCACTTGTTACGCACCTCGATCAACTCGCTGGTTAAACTGCGGTCGGCCCTTCCCAGTGTTTTGGAGAAAATGTCATTCCAACATTCCCAAAGAACCTTGAGCACGGAGCCAGCATCCCACTCCGGCGCGGCTTCTGTTCCGCCGACCTGCATTCCAGGTCCCGTGATTTGTTTAACGGTGGACCACCAATTCTTGCCGTGGGCGGACTTCAATTCGCGCTCGACGAACTGGGGCAGGCCCGCTTTCAAGACATCCAACGCCTTGCCGATTCGCTCATGGTTACTTATGGCCATTTTCGGTCGCTTTCAGTTTTTCCGGTGCAGGGGAAGCCTATAGGGCAATCGCCCATTATTAAAGCGTTCGTTGATCGCCGGATGGTTCATTGCGGTTAAATATAATGCCGGAACGGAAGGGGTGCTTCCGGAAGATCTGGTCCACTGACTAGGACTTCGCCAACAGCGTCGGCAAATTTGAGGGTCACCGGGACGCCATCCGCGTAACGGCAGGAATTGTAGTTCAACTTTGTCAGCGCGAGCACGTCTTGCAGAACGGTTTGAATGTCCGCATCGCCTCTGCAGATTTCCACGAACAACGAACGCGGCACTTCCTTACCTGGATATGTTTGCAACCTCGGGACGTATCCCCTCGACCATAAATAAGCAGCTCTCGAATCGCGCAGCCAGGCGGTTCCCCGCATCACAGGCATGGCGCCCACCTCGCGGTAGAGCCTGAGATCATCTGATCCGTCGATTCTGACTCCGACAACCTTCGTTCTACTCCCCGCCGCTTCCAAGAAACCATTCCATTCGGGATCGTCAAAGCGTACCCGACCATGAATAAAAAGCTCCTCGGGCGGCGCATTGCTATGCTTTGCCTTGTATGACTCAATTGCCTGGTTTAGAAGTTCGTAGGCTGCGTTTGTCGTCAGATGAAAATGACCTCGTTTTCCGGTCAACCAAGGGCCAACGTTTCCTTTGAAGACAACACCATCCCCCGAATCAAGAAACATTTGAGCCGCGCAACATGCGGCCTGAGGGTCCGTATTCCTCTCGTCACGCTTGAATGCCAATCCGACGTAACAGACGCCTTTTCTCACCGTGTTCAGCTTCCAGGGTCTGCCACCCACTTTGTAATAAACGGCCGAGCCAAGGTTCCAAGCGATCTCAGACTGGAGTTTATCCAATTTGCGCGTCGGGAATCCTGCTTTGTTGAGGAAATCGCGGTGGGCAAGCGTGCTTTCGCGAACGACCTGCGTCAGGATGCTTTGAGATAGCAACCGTCCCTTGATTTGATTCCGAAAGTCGGGATCAAATTGATACGGGATGGCATTCTCATTCCACTCTGGAAAGAGCGCGGGTTGCTTTGCGAGACCTCGTGCTTCACGGGGGCGCATCGTTCCGACAGCCTCAATTCGCTGATCTTTTTCAACATTTGATTGCGGTCTGCAATATTTGTAAACGTTTTCGGGGGCGATTACGAACCAGATGCTTGGCTTATCCTCCTCGGTGCGGATCGCGTGAAGGATGCGTTCTGTAAAAAATCCGGCAGTCTCATAGGTCCGCTTGAACTTCTCCCCGATTAGAACGCACTTGTTAAGATCGGTTTCCTCGATTTCCACCGTCACCAGCGGTTTCGTGCTGAATGGGATCCCGAACGCAGCCTCAAATCCTGGGAATGGAGGTCGTAAGCGCCCGCTGCCTTCATCCAAAACGGGTCTTTGAATTCGTTCCACCCACGCGATGAATCGCCGAATTCCTGCCGCTGTCCCAATCACTCCGTATCGCACCCCATATGCCTGAGCAGGATCGAATGGACCGAAAAGAGTCAGACCGTCGCGCGGGTCTTCCACACTCTGACCATGCGCGAACAGGAGCGTGGGTTCCGGTAAATGAATCAGCTTGGTCACAGTTGCTCCTCTTCTTCGATGTCACTTTCGTCCTCGCAAACTTCTTCGCGGTCGGGTGTTTCGACCTCAGGTTGAACTTCAAGGACCTCGTATGAGAGAGGGCTTTCAAAAAGCATAGGGAGGCGTTTCAAGGCGAAGGATTGATGAGCCGCGAGTGGGACAATAATTTCGTTCTTGGATTCGCCCGCAAGGAACGACATTGCCCCAAGAATACGATATGCCCAATCATCGTTGTACCAGTCTTTGCATTGACTACGCCTGGCTGAATGTTGTTTGGCCTTGCTGTCGTAAAGGGCTCCATTCTCGGTGAAAGCGACGTGCGGCTTGATCGCAAAGCCAAAGAACGGCCAGTAATGCGGTTTGCCTTGGATGCCGAAATGCCAGTTTCGAATCCGCGTCTCCCCTTCCTTAGCTGTTAGTGATTTGAAACCGACCATGCCTTTCCAACGCCTGGCACCTGACGCATCTGAAAAGAACATCTTGTCGTCCTTAACGAGTCCGGACTTAAACCAGAAATATTTTGCGCCGCCGGAAAGTTCATACGGTAGCAACGAACAGTTCGTCGCGAACTGTTGGAAAGCCGTTCGGAGGAGAACGGTGAGAATGTTTCGCGCCTCTTTGCGTTCGATCTGGGGGTGTTGGCAGCCGTTATCGCGAAATTCGGTCGTTTGAAGTTCGACGGTGTTGTCGAGTGTTAGATCGTGAAGATCGAGAGCAGGAGCGATTTCTTCAGCATCCCCAAACGTCAGAACGTACCTACCTAGACAATATGCGGGAATTGCAAAATCAAATTTCCCGTCGGAGACTAATTTTTCGAATTTTCGAGATTGCCTCACGGAATGGAGGAACAACGAATCGGGAAAGCTAGCGAATTCGAACCAATTGGAAAGATAACGCTCGCTCTCATTTTTTACGCCATCGGTGGTGCCAAAATGCTCACGCCACCACGTCGTCACCGCATCGGGAGTGAAACGCGGGTCACGGGCCACACCGGCTTTCTCCAGTGCTTCGAGCAATTGCCCATAACCAACAACCCAGCTTTTCGAGAAATCAATGTAGGCAATCCGCTGAAGCTCGATAGTGATGTCGTCCGAACGCAAATCGTCGATGTGCAGCGGAATGATGAAGTCCTGCAATTGCTTCCCAACCCTTCGCGCCAATGCCAGTTCATCCAGTGTCCCCTGCTTTTGGTTCGATGTCTTAGAAAGCACGAACAGGAACTTTGTCGTTCGGTCGCGCATAGCTGCCTCCACGTCCTTCCAAAAGTCTTCGCCGCCCAGCAGTTTTGTGAGATCGCACCAAACTGGATAACCCTCGCGCGCGAGGCGTAGCGACAACCAGCGGGTGAACAGATTGTCTTCGGGGTTCGCGTGGCTCACAAACAACATGTTTCTGTTGCTTGGCGAGGGTTTTTCTAGCGTTGGCATGTTCTCTTTCGTTCGCGGTGGTCGGTTATATCAACTCCGCCTGGGACGGGCCGTGATCTTTCTGTTCATCCGCGAGTCGTTTCAAATCCGGCCACGCCAGCACCAGCGCGTTGTACCCGATGGCGTCTTGCGACCATTTCCGGCGTTCGCAGACGGTGTAGAGTCGGTAGCTCAGATCGCGCGCGATTTCGGCTACTGCGCCCAGCTTCCGCAGCAACCCGGCGGCGGCTTGTTCACCGCTGTCGAGTGAGCGTATAAGATGATGCGTCGCTTCCCAAACGGTCAGTCGTTCGTCCGTGGCTGGGTTCCAATCCGCAGATAGTTCCTCCTTTTTCAGGAGGCGCACCTTGCCGCCCTTGGCCGCGAGGATGCCAGCCTCGACCATGCCGGAGACGCTGGTGTTCTTCGCTGTCGAGAGAGTTTCGGCTTGGCCGTAAGCGCCCTCCGTAAAACCGTATTGATCGAACCACGCCAACGCCCAACGCGTGTCCGCGTCGAACTCGCCTTCCTGTTCGGCCAGCACCTCGTCGAGCGACTGGTTGATGAGTGAGAGCGCAGTGCGCACGCCCATCGGCGAGCCATCGGTTTCGAGCACGCGCGAGTAACGGCTGAACACGGCCATGCCCGGCCCGATGGCGGCCTGGGCAAGGTCCACCGGCGCGATATTCCCTTTCTGCAAATTCCGCAGTGCCTCGGGCAACTCTCGCTTCAACGCCGCCAGAAAATCGCGGCGCGACGCCACGCCCGCATCTTTCGGGCGCGGACGACAAACCAGCACAATCGAGGAAGCGAGCGAGTTCCGTCCTGCTTCGCGCAAGCCGCCCGATTGCTCCGTCCGCATCGGCCAAGTGCCGTCCACCGAGAAGCCACTGCTAACTAGAGCTTCGAGCATCGTCTCCCAGCCAGTTGAAACCTGATTCGACTTCTCACCATCCTCAACGCCTGCCTCCTCAGTTTCCTGCTGTTTGAAGGCATAGAATACGGTGAATGGATAAGCCTGCGATGACTCCTGGCGGATCACGCGGAAAACTTCACCAAGACCTTGCTCAAAAAACCTTTGTGCTGCGGCTTTCCCTCCTTGCCGAAAGGGATCGGCTACGAGTTCCGTAGACTTGGGAACAAGGACCGTGCTCAACAGTTCTGGATAGGCATTCTGCAAGGTGCGCCGAAGCCAGATGTAGAATAGGTCGGAAAGGTCAGCATACGGAACATTGTCGTAATACGGAGGGTCAGTGCTGATCATCCACGGAATCTTTGGATTCTTTGGCTGCCTTGCATCCGCTTGGAATACGTGGCCTACGCCAGATGCAGGTGCCGCAGCGACCGACTTTGCTGCCTGCTCTACCCCAAGAGACCAGTTGCCACTCGAATCGCTAAATGGATTGGCTTCAGTGTAGTCCCAAGCCATTGGCAAAACCGGAAGCCCATAGGTGCTCACCATCTTTTCAGCGCCCTGGTGCCACTTGCATATCGACGACCAATAGTTTGCGCCTTTGCTGACCGCGAAGGCCAAGTATGTAGCGACTGCGTCGGCGTAGGTTTCGCTGCCATTGGGCAAAGCCACCACGGTCGCTCTGACTTCTTCCACCAGATTGCAGAACGTGGTCAACGCGACCAACTGTCGTTTGGTAAATAGCTGATAGTGCTTCGTCATGCCGTAGCCTGTCGGTGTCATGTAGCGCGAGTTGGGCACCATTTCCGTATCGGGTATTCGCTCAGGAACCTCGGCGCTTTCAGCGATGCCCTCGTGTTCTGCTGAGGGCGAGAGATAAATCCGCCCTCGTGGCCCTTCAGCGACAATTCCCATCAGTCGCGCGCCCATTCGCCCCGCTTTGCCTTCAGTCCTGATGTATCCGAGTGGCATTGGGCTGCCCGTGAGTAGGCACACTCCTCCATTTCGACTCACAGTAGCGGCATGCGGTTCGCCGTCGCCGGGGTGAACTTCAAAACGGTAACTCATCGTGCTCTGATCCACGACGGGTTCGACCCACGACTTCTTGCCCGCCTTGGTCGAGAGCCAGAACGACCGCACCAGCGGCACATGCGCGCCTTTGGCCGCCGGGTTGGGACTGGCCACGGTGCGCGCCCACAGCCACGCAATCACCGTCGCTTCGCCGCCTCCGTTCTCCTTGGGAAGCTTCACCTTGGGATAGAGACGGCCGATGCGTTTCTGCGCCTCGTCGCGCATCCATTGGCCGTAGTAACGAATGTCCTCAGCCAACCCTGCGGCCCCCTTCCACGAGCCGGATGCACCTAATCTCTTCCGCGACTCCGGGTTCACCGGTGCCTTGCCCGCGAACTTGGGCGGAATCTCAATGAGCGCTTTGTTGATTAGCACCGGCACAGGATTCAAATCGCTGGCGTGTGCCTCCAATCCAAGCCGCTGCGCCTCCAAAGGAATCGAACCGCCGCCGCAAAACGGGTCATACACCGGCGGCGGATTGCCGCCCGTTGATCGCAAAATCTCCGCCCGTGCCTTGTTGAGCACGCGCTCATCGTTGGAGTTCTCCCACTTCACCAACTCGCGGATGATGTCGAACAATCGCTCCCGTTCGGTCTCCACGAGAATGTCCTGCACCTTCGGCTCCAGGCCGGGTGGCGGATTGCTGCTGACCGGCATTCCAGAGGCTGCCGCCTTATCGAAGAGAGCCCTCCGCGCATCCCACGCTTTCTTCTGTGCCGCAAACGCCTTCTCCGCCGCCTTCCGCTTCGCCGCATCCGCCATCAGCTCCGCCACGCATTCCGACGGGTCATCCACAAGGGACGAAAACAAGACCGCCCGGCACGCCGCCAACGGCCGCCGCGCCCACCACAGGTGCAGCGTGGACGGATGCCCATGTCGAATCGACTTCTCCCGTGCCGCTTCGCGATTGATGTCCTCCAGCGGCAGCGCCACTTCGATGAGCTTTTTCTTGAATGTCATTCTATCAAATTGATCAGACCCGACCGTAAGTTCGCAGGAATTCCGTGAGATACTCACCTTGAGTTTTATCAGGCTCAAAAACGCCTGCTTTTCCGTCGTCCGCGATGATGACGCGCCGGTAAAGTTGGCAGTATTCATTGCCATGAAAGTTGCCGCTCGGATCGGCAACCGGAAGAATCAGCACACGTGTCTCGCCCTTTGTCTTATCTGCAATACCAATTTCCCAAGGCACCCATTTCGAGTCCATCGCGTTACGAGTTGCCAACACCAAAAACAACAGATTTTCTTGGATTTTGGACCTGATTCTTTCAGCGGTCGTTCGGTTCGTTTCTCGCGGCATATCCGTGTCGTTCCAGTCGACGTAAACATCCATGCCTTGCGATCCTAGGAAGGTGATGAGCCCCTTCGCCTTCAGGCGGTCCTTGTGGCTATGCGATAAAAAAAGCGAAATCCGGCCCGAGGCCTTGGCCTCAAACAAATGCCGCGACGCCTGCTTGATCATGTCGGACGAATACGCATAAGACTCCAGCTGGCTCTCAGTGAAATACGCCATAAATTTCAGTCCTTTCGAGTCTTTTTGATGACGCTAAAGATGGCCTCGACCCATTCGGTCTCTGATTTTGAGGTATCCTCTAGGACTGCGAACTCGGCTCGGAGGTCCACCGCACCATAAAACTTGTCGGGTGATGCCTTAATCTCGTTCCAAATCTCATTTGCCGCGCCACCGGTGGCTGGGACGGGGATAAGGAGATGTGAGTTTGCTTTTGCGAGGGCAAATTCCTGCATGACTCCATCGGCAAGAACAACTTTCCCGGTCGTACGATCCAGCTTATTGCCAGCAATGAAGATGGTGACGCCAGATTCTTTTACCAGTTGCTCACGGATGTCGCTGTAAACTTTCTTTCGCTCTGCGTCATCCTTGAATTCTTGAGGGAAAGGGTGCAGTCGCAATCGTTGCCCTAAGCGCCCGGATTTTTCGCGCTTGGCCTGTTCGTGAGCCCCGATGATGCAAGACCCGGCGATTCCCAGGCCGAATCCTGAAACAAGGTTGAAACCGCGCTTGATGATTTGTTCCCCAAGCTTCCGACAAAAACTATCCATCTTGTCCCGGGTAATCGGCGCGTATTCATGAGCGCTTCCCGAGACCAAGATGCTCTTTGCCGAAACAACCAAACATAGCTGTCGCAAAAGCTCTTCGATTTCCGAATATTCGTCGATGAGGATCACTTCGACATTGAAGCGACTTAGATCCGCAATGCGATGCGGCAAATGCTTTGCATCGCGTTCATATTGGGCCTGGAGTTTTGAATGATCCTTCACTCCAGCGGCTGGAGCACTGGGGCGTCGGAGAATGCAATAACGTGGTGGTTGATTATCAGCTTTTTCCTCCAGCAAAATCCGGAGTCGGCTGAAAATGTAATCAATATTGGGATCAGTGAAGCTGAACCCGAGAAACAAGAATTGCTTCCACGTCAGATCGCCTTGGAGTCGACTCGTAAAAAGCCCGCGCTTGGCCTCATATCGTTCGTAGTCATCCTTGATCAACACTGCCTCATCAGGCTGGGTGACGTCCCCGTGCATCTTAAGCAAGGTGACGTCAGCGTATGGAACGCGAAGGAGCAAATCAGCCTTGCGATGCTTTACATCGACGGTTTTTGCGGCATCAGCATAGGCCTGTTCGAGCAACGTGTCGTAATTTGTGGTCCACACAGTGTCGACCGGCAGGCGCGCGATCCAGCGATGACTGTTCGAAAGCGTCGCTCGGGAGCAAAATTCCTCGATTATTTTTTGATTCAGGCGGCTGCGGTTCCGGTTCCGGTTGTATTCGTATTGGGCGAGGCCGATTAAGTCGTGCTCTTCATCGACATCCAGTTTCAGATCCGCAGCGATGTCCCGGAGCAGGCCGCGCCAATCAACAAACCCGACGCCCGCAGACATTCCCGCTCCTATGAACAACGCAGCCTGGTCGGCCTCTATCGCTTTTGCAAAATCCCGTATAAACTGTTCCTTAGTGATTTCTGCCATATTGATGCCTTATTTTCCTGCGTGTTGCGCAGCACGTTCAATCCAGTCGCCCAAGTTTTGATACCCATTGTCGTTAACCCAATCATAAATAGGGAAACGGAAGGAAAACGTGTGATGAAGCTGTCCTGCGAGGTCGCAGGCCACTTCGTTCAGTGACATCGATGGAACTTTGTCGTAGTTCGCCCAAGCGCCATTGTTGAATTCCTGCCAATATACCCGGTCGTTCGCGACGCGATATGCGAGTTGGGTAAATGGATTGAGTCCTTCTGCGGAAGGCTGCTTATTCCAATCACGAATGTTGTGGACGCGGACGGCCAGCAGTCCATTCCCGCGATGGAAGCTTCTTACCAATTCATATCGCACCCAGGGCCGAATCGCTGTTTCTGTTCCGACGAGGACACAAGTAACGCTCGTGCCCTTCAGTTGTTCCGTCAGAAATTGCCGGAGGACATCATCTGGTCGTTTCTTCGACTCAAATGCTGAAGAGTCGAAAAATCCAGCGGCCTCGCGGTCTTGCTTTGTCAACCATGATTGCTTCACGATCTGTGCTCGCTGATTATCTGGATCGTAATGAAAGCTGAAGAAAGTTCTTCGCGTCTGTTTCTTCGAAACAATCGGTTGATATGTCCATGAATTCATATTTTCAATGGCGGCTTACCGGCCGGCCCTCACAGCTGCGTCCTCGATCCATTTTCCAATGTTTTCGTAGCCATCGTCCCAGTTCCAATCATAGGTCGGATAAATTTCGGACAATCGTTTTGAGGTGGGGCCGAACCACCCCTCAACTTCCGTCGTGAAATTGTCGAACGGATTTCGACCTTTGTATGAAGTCTGCTTTTCTCGGTTTTTTAATCCGTGAATGTATATGGCGAGAAGCCCGTTTCCTCTCCGGTGGCTCTCCTGGATTTCGTAGTTTACAAATTTCCGATCTGCCGTCTGGGAGCCGATCAACACCACAGTGACACCCGTGCCATCGAGCTGGCGGTCAATCCATGATATAACTGCCTTTTCCCCCTTCCGTTTTACAGACTCCCACGAAGCGGCATCTAAAAATGGCGCGGCCTCCCAATCCTTCGTGACGCCAACATGGCGAATTTGGTTTACGCGCCAGATGTCCTCTTGATAGTGGAAGCTAAAAAATACGCGACGAGCCATATTCAGTTGTTAGGATTGTTGCTGAAAAGAGGCGTCGCCTTGATGCCTTCAAGAAGGCCCACCGCCTCGGGAAAAGTGCTGGCGCTAGAATTCGTTTGAAGATCGGTCGTGGCATTTGCGCCGATTTGCTCCGCTTTACCGCGCACTTCTTCAAAAAGATTCTGCAAGTTGATTTCCAATTGGAGCCAGACTTCACCCAGGCCCTCGGTCAGGTCTGATTCAATGGACTCGTGAAGCGGCGAAGAAATGTGGAGTGCGTGCGACTGGACTCGGCCCAGTATCCGGGCCTTCATCCCAGTGCCCGATTGCTCCCTGGTGTCCCGATAGGCCGGTTGCATTTGGCCTTGCGCAGTATCGTAAACGTCGCCAGTCAGTTTTCCGCGTCTCTCGCGAATCTGCTTGGCTAGGACTTCGCGGCACTTGTCGCGAAGGAACTCCATCTTGGAGTGAAACCACTTCAAATGCTCCGCCCCAATGTCGCCACCGTCGTCTCCCTTTCCGAAACGGAGAATCATCGCAATCTGAGCGGCGAGAGACTGAGACTGCGCTTCCAGTTTCGTGCTCGCATCTCCAACAACACGGTCGATTTGGTCGTTGAAAAAGTGCTCCCATTTGACTGGGAGAAGATTCAGCAGGGGGCTGGAAATGTCGTCGTTGAAATCGTGTTCGCGCCCGGTGGACGGGCTGACGAAGCATCCGTTTCGCTTCACGATTGCTTTGAGCGTCATATGATGGATTCCACCCCAGTGATCCGTGCTGCGGCCAACTCCTTTTTTTGCTTCAGGAACGAGCGTTATTAACGATTGCAGAAAAGACTCGCGATAACCCGAGTATTGGCTCTGCGCATGAGCGCGGATGGCCTTGACCCCAGCACCGAACGCCTCAAGTGCTCGGTCGAGTTCGGCGCGGGCTTGCTGCCTTTGGGCGCTCGAAGCGGACGAGCCGGGACTTCGAAAAAAAAACTCCAGTTCATCGCAAAGGAATCCCAAGCGGTCGCGGGCTTCGCGTAGGCGAGCCGTGGGGCCGCTCTCTGAGGCAACTCGATCAAGGTGTTGTTGCAGCTCCGGGATACCCGAGTCCGATGGGTCATTGATGCCGTAATCCTTCCTAGCCTTCGTGATGCCCTTGATTCGGAGGAACGCACGGGCTGAGGTTGGAATGACGGGGATATTTTTAGTGACCTCCAAAAGGCGGTGCAAAGTGGCTTCGTTATCCCCTGGCTGGCGCATATCAGAAACCAGGTCGAACACCTGTTCGCGTGCCTTCATGCGAACTTGCCGCCGATATTCGGCGTAAATGTCGGAAAAATCGGCTTCGGGAGCGAGGCCCAAGCTCTCAGCATTGTCAGCGTCCACATCGTCTGCATGAGTGCCGACCAAGGCTAGCGCGGAATAGTTGCCACCGAGGATCAAGCGTCGAAGCAACCCACGTTCTTGAAGAATTCCATGTATATCGTCAGTAAGCCCGCGCTTCATGTTGAACACGACCCAGATGTGGGGAGCCGACGAAAGAAACCGTCGCGTGGTTTCCACGCGGACACGGTTCGGGTCATTCAGTCCCGGCAAGTCGACAAGTTCGAGACCTGCCGGAAGATTCTTGATGGGGCCGGTTGCGCGAACCTGCTCAATGAGCGGCCAAACCAAGCTCTCGCCGCGCACAAGATTTTTGATGTGGCCGTGTAGTTCGGCAAAGGTCGCGAAGGAAAGTTGCTCGGGTTCGGTCCGGCTCAGGACTTTTTCAACCTGGAATGGGAGCTGACGATCTCGTGGGTCGAACCCATCCGGAATGTCGTCTTTCTTGAGACCGAAGACGGCGGCCAATTTGGCTTTCGCCATTCGCTTCATTTTGTTCGCCTCGCTGCGATCATCTCCGTTCTCTTCTTCTGTCTCGCTGCGCAACGCATCGCCAAGGATTTCCAATTCGGACTCCCAATCCTTTCGCGTCAGGTAGGAAATCTCCAAATTCCAGACCTTTTGCGAATGAGTCGTGACGGTCGTGACAAAGGCTGTGCAGGGTTCCATCACTCCGGTGGGCAGAAGCTCGTGCTCAAGCACCGCGTTGAGCAACGTTGATTTGCCAGCACCCGTTGTCCCTACCATCGCGATTTGGACCTTTGCCGTGTCGGCGAGGAGGCTGCGAACTTGAGTGAGGCTGGATCGCCAAGAATCGAGCCGTCGATCACGCGGGTCCTTGATTGCAGGGATTGCGAACGACTTGATAACGAACTCCACCTTCTCGGCGGCGGCGGCGATGTCTTTGACGGTTGGTTGCATGGGTTCGTTAAATCTTATGCGGCGGTCGTGCGGGAGAAAAGCTGTTCCACCCGAAAGGTGACGCTTGCGGTGGCGAAGTCCGGTTCCTGCTCGAACGGACGGGCGAGATACCGAGGCTTTTCCGCCCCTCCGTTGCCAATGAAGACGAGAGCCAGAATGAAGTCGTCAGGCTTGTTGAGGGCGGTGAGAATCTCGTTCTTGGTAACGCTTACCGTCTGAGCGCCAGCGACGCGGCCCTTCACTTCGATAAACCGCAATTGTCCGAATTTCGCATGATTGCGTGGGTAGCGAGATTCTATGTCGTAACCACGATTTTCCTTTGAAACGTCCCGAGGCTCAAAACCCAGAGATCGCTCATGCGCGAACACCGCCTCCATTGCGAGGCGCTCGATTTCGGCGTCAGGTGTTCCATATGCCGGAGCTGTCTCCCTCATCATACCCGCCGGATCAGAAGTCAGGGCCGTGACAAACCAGCCATTGGGCACGACCAAGGCTCCTCCTAAAACAGTTGGCGGGCGGGCGCTGACTTGCCGTTCGAGGGCGAGTTCAGAGCGGCGTTTCTGCAAGCGTTCATTCAAATCGTCGGCACGTTTACGAGCGTTTGAGGAGTTCAATTTGTCACCGCCTTTTCCGGCTTCCTCACGAGCACGCAATTCGCGCGCTCGTTGATCCCAATGTTGAATCTCGCTCAGCAAACGTCGTTGAACCTGTTCTAATGTTTTATCCACGAGCGCCTCGCGGCGAATTCTCACCTCCCGCAAGTGTTCAGGAACCAAATTACGAATCGCGTGTTCGGTTGCTTTCCGCTCCACGCCATCGGCCAACCACGGCTCCCCTAACAAGGGAACCACGAGACGCTTTTGCTCGTCGGTCGGGGGAGTGTAGTCGAGATACGGAGCGGCACCGGCATTCACCAGCGTGCCGTCGCGGGTGATTTCAACGAACTGAAATCTGCGGGAAACCACGCGCGAATTTCCTCCGGCATCGCGACGCCCATCGGTCACGCTGTGTTCGTAATAAAAAAGCAGCCGAGGCTCGGTTCCCGTGTCATTGGTGTCCACCAAGACAGCCCCTTCTCTAAGCAGGCTCCGATGGCGCTCCAGAATCAAATCGAGGCTGGAATCCAGCAGTGGATGGCCAGGAGCGATGAGGGCAGCGGGAGGTTTTCCGGTTTCGCGGATGCGGTCCTTGTGGAACGTGACTCGTTCATATGCCTTCAGCACCGGAGCACGTTGACCGATGATGCGGTCGCGATGACGAATGTCGGCAGGAACGTGACGAATCTCGTATCGATTGGTCTCACGCCGGTTCACGGTTCCGCCCAGGAATTCAAAAGCTTTCAGGAAAAACGAGCCAATGTAATGAGGCTGGAGGCGCTGAGCTTCCGCCCGCTCCATTTGTTCCCGGATGTCTTGAACCTTCTTGGGATCGAGTGTTTCGTGTGCGAGCGACCGATTGTGGATCAACTCACGAAGGCGTTGCGCATCCAGTTGCTCATCGATGACGCGGTCGAGTTGCGCGCGAACCTCGGGTTGCTCACCATAGCGGATGGCACGGACGAGCAAGTCCTTCAGGGGCTGGTCGCGGAAGACCTGCCCGAGCACATCGAAAACCGCCCCGCCTAATTGGTCCCGCTGGTTCGCAATCTTCTGGAGCAATTTCTGCCAGACCTCGCCTTCGCGAGTCTCGTGCGCGACGAGGTTCCATAGATGGCAAACCTCTTTTTGGCCGATACGGTGGATTCGCCCGAAGCGCTGCTCGATGCGGTTCGGGTTCCACGGAAGATCGTAGTTGATCATCAGATGCGCCCGCTTGTGGAGGTTGATACCCTCGCCAGCCGCATCTGTGGCCAGGAGCACAAGCACTTCTGGGTCGTTCTCAAAGGCTTCCTGCGCCTGACGACGGCGCTCACGGGGAGTGCCACCATGAATCGCGACGATGGCGTTCTGGTTCCCAAGCCGCGTGGCAAGCTTGTCGGCCAGGTAGTTCAGCGTATCGCGTTGCTCCGTAAAAATTACCAGTTTCCGGCGTAGCTTGTTGGCATCAAACATTTCCGGCAAATCGAGCGTCTCCGATAACCGCTGCCATTTGGTGTCGCTGCCGGAGCGGCGAAGTTTCAAGGCTTCCTGAGCCAGGTCGCGGAGGATGGCGATTTCCGCCTCAAGTTCGGCGAAGGTTTGCGCGGCGGTCGATTGATCCACAATCTGTTCCTCGGCTACTTCTGCCTCGGTTTCGGGAGAGTCTTCGATGTCTTCAATTTCCTCGTCAGTAAGATCGTGCGTCTCAGTGATCGCGGTGTTCACGGAAAGGGCGCTGCGACGGAGGAGGCGCTCTTCGCGAAGTCGGTCTTCGAGCTTTCGCAGCCGGCGGTCGAGTGATCGGTAAATCGCTTCGGGCGATGATGCGAGGCGGCGTTGCAGCAAGGTCAGGGCGAATCCAATGGTTCCCTTGCGGTTTCCATTGGTGAGTTTGTCGGCGTTGTTGAACTCGCGCCGGACGTATTCAGTGACGGCTTTGTAAAGGGTCTGCTCATCGTTGCTGAGGGAGTATTCAACCGTGTTTGCTCGCCGCTCCGGGAACAGCGGTTTCCCCTCCATCGTGACGAGTTGCTCCTTCACCATGCGCCGCATGACATCGGAAACATCCGCGACGTGAGCGCCATCACGCGGCTTGCCCTCGAACCGATCCCCGTCGAGCAGGGAAAGGAACAGGTGGAAATCCTCGTCCTTGCCGTTGTGCGGAGTGGCCGTTAGCAAAACGAATTGTCGGGCGTGGCCCGAAAGCAACTGCCCCAATTTGAATCGCTTCGTATATTTCACCTCCGAGCCGAAGTAGGTCGCGGACATTTTGTGGGCCTCGTCCACAATCACGAGATCCCAATCGACGGCGGCCAGTTTCGCCTGGATGTCCTCGTTTCGGCTGAGCTTGTCGAGACGGGCAATGCACAGGTTGTGTTCCTGAAACCAGTTTCCCGTGCGTGCGGCGGTCAGTCCCTCGTTGGTCAGAATCTCGAACGGGAGATTAAATTTCTCGTCGAGTTCATCCTGCCACTGCTCAACCAAGCTGCCCGGCGAAACGATCAAACAACGATCCACATCTCCGCGAATGATGAGTTCCTTAATAAGCAGGCCAGCCATGATGGTTTTGCCCGCTCCGGGATCGTCCGCGAGCAAGAACCGGAGCGGTTGTCGCCCCAGCATCGTTTCATAAACGGCGGTGATCTGATGCGGGAGCGGGTCAACGGCGGAAGTGTTGACCGCGATGTGAGGGTCAAAGAGGAAGGCGTAGCGAAGACGCTGTGCTTCGGAGACGAGGCGGAATGTAGCCGCATCCGCCGTGAAGCTGAGCGGGCGGCTCTGCTTAACCAGCGACAGGGAAGATTCACGGTCGCGGTAAAGCAGTTCTTCGCCGGGGCGACCCTCGGCATCCACGAACGTAACCGAGAGCACGTCGTCGCCGAAACGTTGCACTTGCCGAACCGTTACGTGCTGATTGGCAAGCAAGCCATTCAGCACCGCACCGACCGTGATGTGTTCGAGTTTGACCACGGCCACCACAGTGGAGCAACCGATTCTCATTGTGAAGCCTGTTATTCACACATATCCTGACTGCGCAATCAGGTATGCTTCCTGAAGTTGTCGCAAAAAACGGATTCTCGCTGGACCGGCTCGCCACGCTCTGCAACGTGATTGAGTCGGGATCAATCACTGCGGCTGCCGGGCCGAACACGAGCCGCCAAAGCCAGTTCAGTCGGCAGATCAAAGAATTGGAAGAAGCGGTCGGCGCAAAGCTGTTTGAGCGGATCGGGAAAACTCTGAAACCCACGCCGTTCGGGGAGCAGTTGGCTCGGATGAGCCGAACCTTCTTTGGGGCGGTTGCGGAGCTTGCGTCAAATGAAGCTGAGAAGCCTGGGCAGCTAACCGTTGGCGGTGGTGAAGGAATGCTTCGCTGGGTGCTGGTGCCTTGCATCTCGGCTCTGCGGGAACTCGATCCGCCAATTCATTGCAAGGTGCGGAGCTTGCGAAGCACCGAGATTGTCCGGGAGCTGGAGTTGGGGCGGATTGACGTTGGCTTGGTTCGTAAAACTGCCGTTTCGGAAAACGTAGCTTTTGAGAAGATTGGAACGTTCGAGTTCGTGCTCGTCATTCCCCGCCGCCTATTGCGTTCTCGAAGTGGCGAGGAAGCCTACGAAGGCAAACCTTTAGCCTACGCCGAACTCGCCGGGGA
>JACQFQ010000048.1 GCA_016199985.1 Verrucomicrobiota bacterium
AGGCGGCACCGTGGTCATCGGCGGGCTGATTCAGGATGAGAACTACAAAACCACCCGCAAGGTGCCCTTCCTCGGCGACATCCCGCTGATCGGCCAATTGCTGACCGGCACCTACAAGGACAGCCGCAAGACGGAGCTCGTGATCTTCATCACGCCCACGATCGTCGATTGAGGCTACACCTTGATCTTCCGTTTCGCGGGATCGGCGTTCTCCCTGTACAGGACGATCACATTTCCGATGAGCGTGACGAGAGCGCTGCCCGACTTTTCGGCGAGCTCCGAAGCCAGCGTGCGTCGCTGATCCTTGTGATCCGTCAGCTTCACCTTGATCAGCTCATGCTGGTCCAGCGCCGTGCTCACCGATTGGAGGAATCCGTCGGTGATCCCGTTCTTGCCGAGTTTGAGGACGGCGTCCAGCCGCTGCGCCTGGCCGCGCAGCGCGCAGATCTGGTGGGTCGTGAGTCTCTCAGTCATGAGCCGGGCAGGGGATGATGGGGATGCGGTCGGTGTTGACGAAAGATTGCCCTAGATCCGGCGCCAGCCCTGTCCGGGAATGAACTCACGGCTGCCGGCGGAGCGGCATCCGACGCCGACGGCGCCGATGAGGCCGAGGAACAAGGCGATGAAAATCAGCTTTCGCATCGGACGAATCTAAACGCTGTTGTCATTCGCGCAAGCCTGTCTCACTATCCCCTTCCCGATGGCGAAACGTCACAAGTCCCTTCAAGGGCAGTTCCTCCTCGATGGAGGAAAGCTGGTCGGCTCTTATTTTCATCGTGCGGCGGTGCTCGTCTGCCAACACGACGCCAAGGGCGCCCTGGGCTTGGTGCTGACCCAGCCGGCGGGACCGAAGGTGGGCGAGGCGATCACGGAAGCCCTGCCCGAGGTCATCGCCTCGCGGCCGTTGTTTCTCGGCGGTCCGGTTCAACCCCAGGAGATGAGTTTTCTATACGCCGACCCGCTGCTGTTGGATGGCAACGTGATGCCCGGACTGAAACTGGGCCACACGCTGCCCGAGCTGCTGGGAACGGCGGAGGGTCCCGCGATTTCGCGTCGGCTGCTGGTTTTCGCCGGCTACGCGGGCTGGACCGCGGGGCAGCTGGACGGCGAGATGACGCGTGGCGCGTGGCTAACCCACCCCGCCTCCATAGACCTCATTTTTTCCCCCAATCCCGAGAAGCTTTGGCGGACCCTGGTGGCGACCAAGGGCCCCGAGTTCCGGCTTCTGGCTGAGGGGCCTGATGATCTCTCGTTGAACTAGTGTTGGACGAACGGCTCTCGGGGGGAAAGAGGCCAAGCCATGGCCCATGGACCGGTCCAAAGCCGGCGCGAACGCGGTCTTCGTGTCCGCGCTTGGGGCGTCGTGCGTTGGCTTTCGAACGTGATGAAACTGTTTGCGGGGAGCGCCTGAGCGGGGTGGATTATCTTGTCATCCGGGGGCGATTCTGTTTCCGTTTGATCGCTGCCTCAGGGGATTTCGGGGAGGCAGAACAGAACAGTCTTCATCGAGTCGCGAGCCGACGGCGTTGACGCTGGGCATCGCGCTTCAGAAAACGAAGTTGTTATGCGCAACAGGTCCTCCGCTCTCTCCGCGCTTGCTGTATCGGCGGCGATGTTCCTCGCTCTCACCGTCCCTTCGTTCCCTGGCGCCGATATCCACTGCGCGCCGCCGCCGCCGGGACTTGTCGCTTGGTGGCCAGGCGAGGACGACGCGCGAGATCTTTCCGGCGTCCATCATGCCGTGCTTCAGAACGGGCTTGGCTTCGCCGCTGGCAAGGTCGGCGACGCTTTTCGCTTCGATGGAGTCAATGACAATCTCGACCTCGGCGGCTGGTTCGATCTCCAGACTTTCACCGTGTCTCTTTGGGTGAACCCAGGTCCATCGCAGCAGACCTACGCCGACATCCTGGATAACAACCATACGGACAACCGAAGCTGGGTCGTCCAGTACGGCAACAGCGGCACGCTGTGGGGCTGGGGGATGGCTGATGGATCGCCAGGCATCGCTTTCCATCTCATCCCCGGCGTGTGGCAGCACCTCCTGCTCCTTCGCAGAACGGACGGCTCCGCCGAGCTGTATCTCGACGGTGTGCTGACGGGCTCGATGTCGGGGCCCCGAGCCATCCGCTACGACGGGACCCAGTTTTTGCGCGCTGGCGCCTGGGGCGGCGGCGGCCGCTATTTCAACGGCCTTATGGACGAGATCACGGTCTTCGATCGCGCTCTTTCCTCTGACGAGATCGCCAGCCTGGTTGCGGCGGGAAGCGACGGCGTTTGCCAGCCGGCCGGGATCCCGCCCTTCATCGTCCAGCAGCCGCAGGGGTCGAACGCGCCGATCGGCTCGACTTTGAATCTCTCCGTCACGGCCCACGGCACGGCTCCGATGTCTTACCAATGGCGATTGGGAGGGACGAACATCCCCGCCGCAACCAGCGCGTCTCTCTCCGTCCCGGTTCTGAACGCTCTTCAAAAGGGAAACTACTCGGTGGTCGTCGGCAACGCATTCGGCGTGGCGCAAAGCTCGAACGCTTCCGTGAGGGTGATCGTTCCCATCGCGGTGGGCGACACGGTGACCAACGACGCGCCGGCGCTCGGGGCGGGCCTTCTCGAATTGGCGGGAGCGCAGGACTTTTACACGTTCACCGGCGCCAGCAACCAACTGGTCTACTTTGAGGACCTGGGCGCGGAGCGCTGCTGCATCAATTGGTACGTCTCCGACCCTCAAGGCAACGGCGTCATCAACGACCGTTTCGACGACGGAGACCCGGGTCGCGTCCGGCTGACGAAGGACGGGACTTACACCATCACGGTCTACCCAGCCGGGGCCGATCCGAGCTGGATCGGACGTTACGCGTTCCGTCTCCGGTCCATCCCGTCCGACTCCACCTTCTCCATCGCGATTGGCGACACGGTCACCAACGGCTTTCCGGCGGCGGGCGCCGGCAATCTCGAAATCGCGGGCGTCAATGATATCTACACCTTCACCGGGAGGAGCAACCAACTGGTTTACTTCGAGGACCTGGGCGCGGAGCGCTGCTGCATCAACTGGTACGTCTCCGACCCTCAAGGCAACGGCGTCATCAACGACCGTTTCGACGACGGAGATCCGGGTCGCGTCCGGCTGACGAAGGACGGGACCTACACCATCACGGTCTACCCCGCCGGGGCCGATCCCTCCTGGATCGGGAACTATTCATTTCGTCTCCGGCCGATCCCAGCGGACTCCACCTTCTCCATCGCCATCGGCGACACGGTGACCAACGGCTTTCCGGCGGCGGGCGCGGGCAATCTCGATTTCGCCGGCGCCTACGACATCTACACATTCACAGGCGCGAGCAACCAGCTGGTCTACTTCGAGGATCTTGGCGCGGAGCGTTGCTGCATCAACTGGTATGTTACCGACCCGCTGGGAAACGGCATCGTCAATGACCGCTTCGACGACGGAGATCCTGGCCGGGTCCGGCTGACGAAGGACGGGACCTACACCGTCACGGTCTACCCCGCCGGGGCCGATCCTTCCTGGATCGGGAACTATTCATTTCGCCTCCGGCCGATCCCAGCGGACTCCCTCTTCTCGATCGCGATCGGCGACACGGTGACCAACGGATTTCCGGCGGTGGGCGCGGGCAATCTCGAATTCGCCGGCGCCAACGACATCTACACGTTTACGGCGACGAGCAACCAGCTCGTCTATTTTCAAGACCTCGGCGCGGAACGCTGCTGCCTCAATTGGTATGTTTCCGATCCTCAGGGGAACGGCGTCGTCAACGACCGGCTCGACGGCGGGGATCCCGGCGCTCGCGTGCTGAAGGTCGCGGGGACTTACGTGATCACGGTTTATCCCGCGGGCGCGGACCTTTCCTGGATGGGGGCGTACTCCTTCCGGCTTTGGGGCTCGAAGCCGTATATTCTTGGCCAGCCGCAGGACACGCGCGGTCTCATCAATGAAAAAGTGACCCTCTCCGTGTCCGCGCAAAGCCCGTTTGGCCCGGTCGCTTATCAATGGCGCTTCAACGGAACGAATCTCTCCGACGCAACGAATTCAATTCTTACCCTGATTGCGCCGGCCACGGACAAGGCGGGCCCCTACGACGTGATCGTCAGCAATCCGAATGGCTCGGTCACCAGCGCCGTGGCCCGAGTGACGCTGGACGCGAGCGAGCTGTTCGTGGCTCGCCTCAGCCCCAGCGGCGTTGTCAATTCGAGCGTCGCGCGGCTGCGCGTTCAATTCAGCGAGCCGGTCGTCGCCGCCAGCTTCACGACGGCGGCCGTGTCGGTGCGAGGCCCCGGCGGGCCATTGAACAGCGCCGGCTTCTCGATCGCTCAAGTCGATCCGCAGACCTTCACCCTGGACATTCCGGCGCAATCGCTCGAAGGCCTCTACACCGTGGACATCGGCCCGGGGGTCACGAACCTTGCCGGCCGGCCCATGACAGGCGGCGTTTTTGCGCCGATCTACGCGACGGACTTTGAGGGAGGCGTGGGCGCGGAGTGGAGCGTCGAAACGACGACGACAGCGCCGGTGACCTCGCGGTTCTTGGGGCAGTACGCCAACCAGACCGCCGCGCTCAGGCTCGGAGGTCTCCCTTCCCACACCCGCGCCCGGCTCGTCTGGGATTTCCTGGCCGTCGACAGCTGGGATGGAAACGCCACGGGCTGCTGCGGGCCCGACTATTTCGGCCTCAACATCGAGGGCCTTCCGAGGCCGGCGTGGGAATACACCTTCTGGAACTACAGCGCCGAGGAGGGACAGACCTTTCCGGGAACGCCCGACGTGGGGCGGTCCAATTTTGTCGGGAGCGGCTTTGCCGACTCGATCTACCGCAATCTCCAGCTGGACTTCGCGCACACCAGCGCCGATCTCACGATTGGTTTCTACGGGCGCAATCTTCAGGGCGTGGGCGACGAAGGCTGGGGCGTGGACAATGTGCGCGTGTTCCTCGCCAGCGCGACGGACGGCAAATTCAGCGGAACGTTCACTATCGATAAGTCAGGATCTGTCGTAACGAACTTGTCCGTGGCGGGAACCAACACAGCGCCGGTCGCTTCTCTGGAGTTCTCCTTCAACGAGGCCATCCAGCCCGCCTCGATCACGGCCGAGGACGCGCAGCTGGCCGGTCCGATCGGCCAGGTGGCGATCGCGTCCCTGACCCGGCTCGAGGCAAATCGGTATCTCGCGACCTTTGCGGCCCAGCGCGTCAACGGCGCCTACACGTTGCGGGTGGGCCCGCAGATCCTGGACGCCGCGGGCAACGCCATGAACCAAAACCGAAACGGGACAAACGGCGAGGCCGACGACGCGTTCATCGGGACGTTCTACGTCTTCGTGCCTCCGTTGATTACGGAGAACCCGCGGAGCCAGACCGTCGTTCGCAACTCCTCCGCGACCTTCGAGGTGGCGGCCCAGGCCACTCCGCCTGTGACCTATCAGTGGGAGTTCAATGGCGCAGCCATCCCCGGTGAAACGAGCAGTGAGCTCAAGCTGAGCAATCTTCAGGTCCGCCAGTCGGGGTTGTATCGAGCCGCTGTGCGGGACGCGGGGGGGCTTTCCTACAGCGCGGCGGCGCAGCTGACGGTCAACTACTATGCGGGGCCGTTCATCGGGATTGGCCAGGCGGCCCGCGCGGCCCTGCCATCCCTCCCGGGAAACGGAGTGTCCATCGAGCTCTTCAACGGGATCGGCGGCGGCGGGCCTCCCGCGCCCGCGACGCTCGTTGGCCGCGCTCCCGACGGCCGGACGCTCAGCCCGGTGATTGATTTTCCGCATCCCGGCGCCGTCATCGACGTGGGCAGCGGCTTCAACACTTTTTTCCAGGACACCACCACTCCGCCAGAACAGGTCACGGGCCTCAGCGCCAGGAACTTCATCCTTCGGCATCGTTTTCTTCTGCGCGTGTCGAGGGATCTCGACCGCCTTCCTCAGACGCCCGAGATCGATGTGCAGATTGGCGTGGGCAGCGATGACGGGTTCTGGCTGACGGCCGGGACGAATTTCCTCGGCGCGGCGGGCGACCGCGGGTTCAGTTTTTCATGGATGGACGTCACGTTCGAGGATGAGGGGCTCTACCCCATCGAGCTTCTTTACGCCGCCAACGCCGTCGGACAGAGCGGCCTGGAGTTGTGGTGGGGAACGACTCCCGCCAATAGTCAAACGCTCATTCCGCAAAGCGCTCTCTACGTTTCGCCCGATCTCGGAGATCGGATCATCACGTTCGAGGAGGCGCCTGTCGGCGCCGTGCTGAGCGATCAATTCCAGAATCTCGGCGTCCTCTTCCGAACTCTCAGCGGCGCGCCCGCGATCACCGCTAATTTCCCGACGAAGTTCGTGCCTGTCTCCGGCCGCAACGTTTTCGCCGATCCGCGCGACAACCCGCCGGAGCCGGTCGAGGTCGAATTGCAATTCGTCAAGCCGGGCGGCGGCCAGCCCGCCACCACGCCTTTCGTGAGCTTTTTTATCATCGACGCCGAGGCCAACGGCGCGCGCGTCACGGCTTTCGATCCAGGGGGCGGCCTGGTCTACTCGAATGAGTTTCACATCGGCGGCGCCGCGCAACAGCTCGTGGCCATCAGCGCGCCCAACATCGCGCGGATTCGCCTTTACCTGGGCGAGGGCGGCGACACCGCGGCGATCGACAATCTTTCCTTTCTCACCCCGGTCAGCCTGCCCGACCTCGCGCTGGAGGAGGCCACGGCCCCGCCCAGCGCGGTCAGCGGTCAGCCTGTCGCCCTCTCTTGGCGCGTCCGGAACCGCGGAGTCGTGGACGCTGTCGGGCCCTGGACAGACACCGTCCTTCTTTCCAGCGACAACCTGCTCGGAGGCGACGTGCCTCTCGCGTCGTTCACTTACTCGGACACCCTGGCGCCCGGCGCGTCCATCACACGGACTCAGACGGTGATTCTGCCGGCGGGCGCCGCGGATCGACGTTGGTTCGTGATCACCACCGATAGCGGCGGGGCGATCGAGGAGTCCGGGAGCGCCTTGAACAATTCGCTCGTCCTTCCCGCGCCCACCCAGCTGCTCGCGCCCGATCTGCTCGTGGATTCGATCGCGGCGCCCTCGGCGGCTCGGTTTGCGGGAACGGTGAACGTCGCCTGGGTTGTTAGGAATGCCGGCAGCGCGTCCATCGGCGCGAGCGGCGGCGATCGCGTCTATCTTTCCCCCGTGAGCAATCAACTCGCTGGCGCGACTCTTCTCGCGACGGCCCCGGCGGCCGCGGCGCTGGCCGCGGGCGAGAGCTACACGAACACGCGGCCTGTGGCGCTGCCGCTCGTCGGGGGTCTCCCGCCGGGCGACTACTACATTGTTGTCGTGGCCGACGCCACCCTGGCCGAGGCGGAATCGAACGAGAGCAACAATGTCCTCAGCAAGCCCATCGCGCTCAGCCTGCCGCCGCTGCCCGATCTTGCGGCGCATTCGGTCGTCGGCCCGGCGGTCGCCGCTCCGGGGACGACGATACCGGTGACCTGGGTCGTCACGAATCTTGGGGCCGCGACGGCGACCCCCCCTTGGGCGGAAACGATCGCGCTCTCCGCGGACGTTCTCGGCGGCGGCGGCGTTGTCGTCGGAAGCTTCATTTTCAACGACCCTCTTCCACCCGGCGGCTCTCTCTCCCGGACGCAGCTGGTGACGATCCCGTCGACCGGCGTGTCGGGGGCCTTGAGGCTTGTTGCCGCCATCGACGCCGACCAGATCGTCGTGGAGTTGAACGAGGCAAACAACGCGGCCGTCTCGGCGGAGTCGCTTGAGGTTCCGGTAAACCTCACCCTCCGCGTCGCGGCGACCACCGTGGCGGAGAGCGCGGGCGGTCTCGCGGCGACCGTCTCTCGCAACGGCGCGCTCGCATCGCCCGTCACGGTCAAGCTCGGCAGCAGCGACGCCACCGAGCTCGTCCCGCCGGCGAGCGTCACGATTCCCGCGGGGCTGGCTTCGGCGTCCTTCACTGTCTCCGTCATTCACGACGGCATTGTGGACGGCCCCCAAGCGGCGACCCTCTCCGCCAGCGCGGCGGGCTACGCGGGCGACAGCGTCGTTGTCACCGTGACGGACATCGACACGCCGCGGCTTGCCCTGTTCCTGGCTTCGGAGGTCGTGAGCGAGGGGCAAACAGTCGGCGCCAGGGTTCGGCGCGATGGACCCACAACACAGCCCTTGATCGTGTCGCTCAACAGTTCCAGCCCCGCTCAACTTTCCGCCCCGCTGTCGGTGACGATTCCCGCGGGCGCGAGCTCCTGGACATTCACTCTGCTCGCGGTGGACGACACGCTGGTGGAAGGCAACGCGGATTACACGGTCACGGCCGCCGCCGGCGGTTTCGCGGGCGACGCCGCGACCGTGACCGTGATCGACGACGATGTGCCGACGCTCGCGCTGGCCCTGACGCGCGCCACGATCAGCGAGGGCGACGGTCCCACAGCCTCGTTCGGTGTCATCAGCCGGAGCGTGGCCACTCCACGGCCGCTGCAGGTGGGGTTGAGCAGCAGCAACACGGCGGCCGCGACCGTCCCTTCGTACGTCACCATTCCCGCGGGCTCGAATGAAACGACCTTCGCGATCGCCGCCACCGACAACGGGTTCGTTGATGGCCTGAAGACGACCCTGATCTCCGCCGTGGCCACGGAATCGCTTACGGGGAATCCGATAGGCGCGCGAGCGGAGGAGCTGCTGCTCGTCAGCGATGACGACGGACCGACGTTGAAGGTCAAGATCGCCGCGGATCTCGTCGCCGAGGGCCTGAGTCCAGCCACCACGGCGGTCGCGACGCGCAACACGGCGACCGACGTCGCGCTCGTCGTCACGCTGGCCTCCAGCGATGTTCATGAGGCGACGGTTCCCGCGAGCGTGACCATCCCCGCCGGCGCGGCCTCGGCGGAGTTTCCCATCGCGAGCGTCGCGGATGGCGTCACCGACGGGAGCCATGCCGTGACGATCTCCGCGAGCGCCCCAGGGTTCACGACCGGATTGGACACCCTGACGGTTTCCGACATTGACCTTCCGGATCTGATCGTCGCGAACGTCAGCGCCCCGACCAACGGGCTGACGAAGCAGCTCACCAGCGTCGGCTGGCGTGTGGAGAATCGCGGCTTGCGTCCCTCCGACGGGCGCTACAAGCAAACGGCGTGGCTTTCGCTGGATCAGCGTCTGACGAGCGACGACATCAAGATCGGCGATTTTGAACTGGAAGGGACGCTGCCCGTGGGCAGCGGCTTCGGGCAGACCGCGCCGGTGTTCCTGCCTGAGCAAGCGGGCGATTACTGGGTCATTGTGCAAACGGACGTGGCGGATGCGATTCCGGAGCTGCTGGAGAACAACAATATCGCGGTCAGCGCCCAGCCCATTCGGGTCCAGGCCGCTTACTACGCCAGGGTGTCGACCGACGTGACCACGGCCCCGGCCGGCGCCCCGGTCTCGCTGCGCGGTCGCGCGTTCCAGACGGACAGCGGCTTGCCGGCCCAATACGAGATCATCGCGATTGAGATCCGCCTTTTGGGCGCGGTTCGAAGGCTGGCGACGTTGACCGATCAGGACGGAAACTTCGCCACAACGTTCCGTCCGTTGCCCAATGAAGCGGGCTTGTATGAGGTGGGCGCGGGCCATCCGGGCTCGGCGTCGCTCGCCACTCAGGCCCGGTTCACGTTGGTTGGATTCTCCGCGAATCCCGCCAGCGTGGCGCGGGAGGCGACGCCGGGAAACTCCATCAACGGCACGGTGGTGCTGCAAAACCTGGGCGCGGTTCCGATGGGCGGGATCAGCGCGACGCTCGTCGGCGTGCCGGCCCATCTTGAGGTGCAGGCCACCGCGCCTCAGACCTTGCCTGGCGACGGCGCGATCGCGTTGAGCTACAGCGTGCGCGTCCTCTCCCCGACCCTCGGGCCGGCGAACTTCACCCTTCGCCTCATGGGATCCCCTGGCGTGACGGTTGACGTGCCTTTCCAGGTGACGGTCAAGCCGCTTGTCCCGCAACTCGTGGCGACGCCGTCGATTCTGGTCGCGGGAATGACTCGGGGGCTGCAGACCACGGTCGAGGTGGGCGTGACCAACGTCGGCGGAGCGGCGACGGGCCCCATCGCTCTCAGCTTGCCGGATCTGCCTTGGCTGGCCGTCGCGACGCCGCAGCCGTTGCCCTCGCTCGAGCCGGGGCAGGGCGCGGCGATCACGCTCGTGCTCACGCCGGCGGCGGACTTGCCGCTCACGATTTACAACGGACAGTTCGCGATCAACACGGCGATCAACGCGATCGGGGTCCCGTTCAGCTTCCGCGCCGTCTCGGTCGCGGAGGGCGACCTGGAAGTCGCGGTGGAGGACGAGCTGACTTACTACGCCGCCGGCAATCCTCGTTTGGCCGGCGCGCGCGCCCGCGTTCTCGACGCCTTCAGCAGCGCGCCTGTCGCGGAGATCCTGAGCGACGCGAACGGGACGGCCTTTTTCCCGCGGCTGGCCGAGGGCACCTACACGCTGCGCGTCGAGGCCGACAAGCACACGGCGTATCAGTCCATCGTGAAGGTGGCCGCGGGCGTGACCCATCGCGCCCGCGCCTTCCTGCCTCGCGAGCTGGTGAGCTATGAGTGGAAGGTCGTGCCGACGGAGATCCCCGACCAGTACCGGCTGCGGGTGGAATCCACCTTCGAGGCGAACGTGCCGCTGCCGGTGGTGACCGTGGATCCGCCGGTGAGCGCTCCTATTGTCGTCGCGGGCGAGACGGCGCAGATCGAAGTCACGGTCACGAACCACGGCCTGATCGCGGCCAAGGATCTGCGCATCGAGATCGAGAACACCGACACGTGGAAAATCACGCCGCTTGTGCGGCAGGTCGGCGACCTGCCTGCCCGCAGCTCCATCACGATTCCCGTGCTCATTCAATTTCAGCCCGACGTCGAAGCGGCGATCACGAACGCGTTCTCGCCCGCCGGGCTTCGGACCGCCAGCGCGCGAGCCATCCGTCCGGCGGGCATCAGCTTCTTCAACGAGTGCAAGTTTCCGAAGCTCAAGTTTTTCTTCCTCATCGTCTGCGGGCCGGACCACTCCTGGCATCTGGTGGATCTCCAGCTGACGCCGATCCCCCAGGCGCCCGTCACGGGCAACGACGCGGCCAAGGCCTGCCTGAAGGCGCTCGGCGGCGCGGGCAAGGATCTTTACCAGAACAAGGATCCAAACATCGCGAAGCTCGCCTGCGAGTGCATCGGGAAGGCGATGCAGGCGATCGGCAACGCCACGGGCAGCCCCGGGGCGGAGAAATTCGGAGAATGCCTTTGCGCGGTGCTGACGCGCGATCCGATCGGGATCGCGAAGTGTCTGTGTCCCAAAATCGATCCTGAGGGCGCCCCCGGGCCGGCCCCGGCCGGCGGTTCGGTGTTCGTCGGCGCCGCTCCGACGAGCTATCCCTCGTCCGGCGGCGACTGCACGCCGGGCACGGTCATTGGGGGGGGCGGCACGATTGGCTTCAGCCGGGCCGCGTCCCTCCCTCGTCCTGCGGAAGTCGCGCCGGCGGGCGCGGGCGACGGCGGCGTCTGCGCCCATGTGCGCCTCCGGATCGACCAGGATCTGGCTCTGACGCGGCAGGCGTTCAAGGGCACGCTGGTGGTGAACAACCGCACCGCGACCGCGCCGCTCACGGGCATCGCTGTGCGGGTGGATTTCTTTGACGCGGACCAGGCGGTGGCGAACGAGCGTTTCGCCTACGCCCCGCCGACGTTGAGCGGCGTCACCGCGGTGGACGGCTCCGGCGTCATCGGGGCGGCGTCGAGCGGCTCGGTGGAATACACGTTCATTCCCACGACGAACGCCGCGCCGAACGGGCCCGCCGCCTACCAGATTGGAGGCGAGCTCCGCTACACGGAGGGCAGCAACTTCGTTGTGATCACGCTGAATCCCGCCCCGATCACCGTGCTGCCGCAGGCCTCGCTGAAGGTGGATTACTTTCATCAGCGCGATGTGTTCTCCGACGACCCTTTCACCCCGCAGATTGAGCCGAGCATTCCCTACTCGCTTGCGGTGATGCTGAAAAACCAGGGACGCGGCGCGGCGCATTCCGTGCGCATCACCTCCGCGCAACCCAAGATCGTCGACAGCGACAAGGGATTGCTCATCGATTTCCAGATTGTCGCGACCGAGGTCGCCGGCGTCGGACTCACCCCGTCCCTCACCGCCGAGTTCGGCGAAATCCCGCCCGGGGGCATCGCGATCGGACGTTGGCTGTTGAAGTCCTCGCTCCAGGGATTGTTCATCGATTACGCCGCGACGTTCGAGCATGTGAACGGGCTGGGCCGGCGCGATCTCTCCCTGATCGACAGCGTGAACATCCACGAAATGATTCATCAGGTGAACGCCGATCGCGTGTTTGCCGACGGCCTGCCGGATTTCCTCGTGAACGAGATTCCGGATGTGAAGGACGATCCCGACACCCTGTATTTGAGCGACGGCCGGGTCATGCCTGTGACCCTGGCGACGGGGGGCGCCGCGGGCGCCGCGCCAACGGTTGGGCGGCTCGAAACGCAGTTCACGGCGACGTTTCCACCGGGCTGGGGCTACGTTCGCGTCCCCGACCCCGCGAACGGCGAACTGCGCCTCGTCGGGGTTCGGCGCGCCGACGGCTCGACTCTGTCGGAGGACAACTTCTGGGTGACAGACCGCACGTTCGTGGGGTTGGGACGCCGGCCCGTTCGCGAGAATGTTCTGCACTTGCTCGAGTACGAGGGCCGCGGCTCCTACACCCTTGTCTACGCGCCGCCGACGCCCGTGGACATCACGCCGCCGACCAGCGCGGTGACCGCCCTGTCCGCGAACAGCCCCGCGCGGTTCCTTGTGAATTGGAGCGGCGTCGACCCAGCCCAGGGCAGCGGTCTTGCGAGCTTCGACATCTTTGTTTCGGTTGACGGGGGCGCGTTCGCGCTGTGGCGGCAAGGCGCCAACGGGAGCGGCGCGGTGTATTCCGGGTCGCTGGGGCATCGCTACGCGTTCTACAGCATCGCGACGGACGCGGCGGGCAATCGCGAGTCCGCGCCCGCCACTCCGGACGCCGAAACCTTCGCCAATTTGGTGAACACGGCCCCAGTGATCGGCGACGCGCCGACACAGGTCGTGGATGAAGGCGACCTGTTCCGATTCGCTCCGACGGTCACCGACGCCGACCAGCCTCCCCAGACGCTCACCTGGTCGTTGGTCGAAGCGCCTCTCGGGGCGGTCGTCAATCCCGCCTCCGGCGTCGTGACCTGGCTCACCGGCGAATCGCACGGTCCCAGCACGAACACATTCACCCTCAACGTGAGCGACAACGGATCGCCGAGCTTGAGCGATGAGATAACATTCGCCGTGATCGTCAACGAAGTGAACACGCCTCCCGCCCTGGCCCTGTTGGCCGGCGCGACGATCCGAGAGGGCCAGCTGATGGTCGTCACCAATGTCGCCTCCGATTTCGACCTGCCGGCCCAGAGGCTGAGCTACAGGCTGGGGCCCGGAGCGCCTGCCGGCGCGAGCATCGATTCGGCGACCGGGGTTTTCAGATGGCGGCCCGCAGAATTCCAAGGCGGCACAAACTATCTGATCGCGATGATCGTCAGCGACGATGGGTTGCCGTCCCTGAGCGCGACCCAGACGCTGAGCGTTGTGGTGCGCGATGTTCGCAGCGACTTCCTCTTCACGGTGGGTTCGACGAACGCATTCATGGGCGACAGCGGGTTTGTGCCGCTCCAACTCGTGTCGAGCGCCGACCTGACGAATCTGACGTTTGTGTTGGACGTGGATGAATCGCGGCTCAGCGGGCTCTCCGTTCAGTCGCTGGCGCCGGGCATCGGCTCCTCGTTCCAACCGATGGGCGCGAACCATTCGCAAATCCGGTTCACGGCCGGCGCAGGCGCTCCCTTGCATGGCCCGGTTACGCTGGGACGCTTGAACTTTGCCGCGCTCTCCAATGCGCACTCCGCCATCGTGCCGCTGACGGCGCTGGGAGTGGAAGGCGCGCAGGACAATGGCGCCTTGCTGACGCGCCCTGGCGTGGTGAATGGGCGAGTGTTCGTGTTGGGCGACGAGCCTCTGCTCTACGCCCGCGAGGCAACCAACGGGGCCCGCTCGCTCGTTCTCTATGGTCGGCCCGATGGGCACTACGTGATCGAGTCCAACAGGGGTCTCTCGGTGTTCGACCCGTGGGCTTTGTGGCGGGAACTCGATCTGAGCGGTCCGTATGTGATCTTTGAGGATGTGGAGCGCGTTGATCCGAAGGTCTTCTATCGCGCCTATCGCGACAACTCAGGCGGCGGCTTGGTGGCGGGCCTCAGCGCGCGGCGGCAAGGCGGGCAGCTGGTGATCGAGTGGCCGGCGACGCTGGGCGATTGCGTCCTGCTGGAGACGGCGTCGGTCGCCCATCCCACGTGGTCGCCGGTCTCTCCGCCGCCACAACTCGCCGGGGGCGTGTACTCGACCCAGGTTCCGATCGCAGGCGGGACGCGGTTCTACCGGCTAAGGTGCTCACGGTAGACCGCGAGGCTGGAGCGGAGTTCCGACCGTCTGGGTCACCGACCGCGGAACGCAATCACAACGTTGGATTCCCCACGGCACAATCATTGCTTGAGAAAAGCATTGATCGGGCTTGCTAGTTTGCTAGCTTCCCGGCTCCTCCGAGCTCAGCTCGGGGTCACGGTCATAATACCTGGGGCGGTGTCGTTCCGGGGGACCACAACAACACTTAAATCAATCCCGACTTTCCGCGGGATGGCCTCGAACCGATGCGACGCGCATCGCCCGGGCTTCGAACAAAGGAAACATTGTGACGAATATTGGCGTTAAGGAACTGTTGGAAGCGGGTGTTCATTTCGGACACCAGACCCGTCGTTGGAATCCGAAGATGAAGCGTTTCATCTTCGACGCCCGGAACGGCATCCACATCATTGATCTGAGCAAAACCCTCACGCAGCTCCAGACGGCGTGCGAGTTCCTCTACAAGACGGTGGCCAAGGGCGGCAGCGTGCTGTTCGTCGGCACCAAGAAGCAGGCCCAGGAGGCGGTCAAGGAAGCCGCCAAGACCTGCACCCAGTTCTACTCCACCGAGCGATGGCTTGGCGGAACCCTCACGAATTTCAACACCGTCAAGCGCTCGATCGCCCGCATGAAGAAGATCGAGCAGTGGGAGGCGGACGGCTCCATCAATCAGTACGTGAAGCAGGAGCAGAGCATGTATCGCCGCGAGCTCGCCCGGCTTCTGAAGAATTTCGAGGGCATCCGCGCCATGGACAAGTTTCCGGCGGCGATGTTCGTGATCGACCTGAAGCGCGAGCACAACGCGGTGGCCGAGGGACGCCGCCTGGGAATCCCCATCGTCGCCATCGTCGACACCAACTGCGATCCCGACCTGGTCGACTACCCGATCGCGGGCAATGATGACGCGATCCGCTCCGTCCGCGTCATTCTGACCGCGGTGGTGCAGACGGTCACCCAGGCCCGTTCCGAGTATCAGGCCAAGTTCGCGCGCAAAGGCCAGGATGGTCCTGCCAAGCTAGCGGACGCGGAGGCCGCCGCGGCGGCCCCTGCGGCTCCTACGGCTCCTACGGCTCCTGCGGCCCCTGCGGCTGATGCGCCGGCTGCGGCCCCAGCCGCGCCTCAAGCCTGAGTCATCCATCAATAGGATGGCCCCGTTCGGGCTCTCGAAGAAATTGCCCAGACAAAGCGATCCAATATCTCTGTATTCATATGGCTGAAATTACTGCCGCAAACGTGGCCAAGCTGCGCGAGATGACCAACGCCGGACTGATGGAGTGCAAGAAGGCGCTCTCCGAGGCTCAAGGCGATCTGGCCGCCGCCGTCGATATTCTGCGCAAGAAGGGCGCGGCGTCCGCCGCCAAGAAGGCGACGCGCGAGGCCAAGGAAGGCGTCATCGCCCAACATTTGTCCGCGGACAACACCTCTGGATCGATCGTCGAAATCAATTGCGAGACCGATTTTGTGGCCCGCAACGAGTCCTTCCGCGCGTTTTGCGACGACGTCGCCCAGAGGGTTTGCGAGAACCCTGGCGTGGATCTCGAAGCCGATCGCACCGCTCAGGTCGCCAAGATCGGCGAGAACATCCGCATCACCCGCCATCAGCGACTCGAGGTTTCGGGCGCGGGATTCATCGGTTCCTACATTCACACCGGCGCCAAGGTCGGGGTGCTTGTCGAGGTGGCGATCGGGAACAAGGCCACGCTGGGTCGCGCTGAATTCAAGCAGCTCGCGCGCGATCTGACCCTTCAGATTGCCGCCGCGAGCCCGACCGTTGTTTCCCGGGAGAGCGTTCCCGAGGCGATCGTCGCGAAGGAGAGGGAGATCGCCGCCGAGCAGGTCAAGGACAAGCCGCCCCAGGCGATCGCAAAGATTGTGGAAGGCAAGCTCGAGAAGTTCTACCAGCTCATGTGCCTCGTCGATCAGGGCTTCGTGAAGCGCAACTCCGAGGTCACCGTCCGCGAACACATCTCCGAGGTGGGCAAGGTCGTGAACGACACCATTAGCGTGAGGCGCTTCGTGCGGTTCCAGGTCGGAGAGACTCCCGCGGCTTAGCGGCCCGCCGGCCCGGTTTTATTCAGAGCTCGCGCTCCCTGATGAAGGGGGCGCGGGCTTTTTCTTTTCCGGCTTCGGCCCGCTGACCGGCTCCAGCGGCCGCACAGCGATGTCGTAGTAGCCGATGAACATCTCGTCCGTCGTCTGCTCGCCGAAAATCACCCATTGCTTGGGATTCGGGTTCGCCGGGTTGTTCGCCGAGTTATCGAAGGTTCCTGAGCAGATAAGCTCTGTTCCGGCGGGAACTGTCTTCGGCTCGTTGAAACGGTAGAGGGTTTGCCAGCTGAAGTCCCACCGGGGCACCGACAGGATCGTCTCTGTCTTTCCATCGGGGTAGACCAGATCGTATTTGAACGAAGATCCGCGAACGTGCATGTGCGGGCTCAGGCTGTGCAGCACCGCGTCCTTGCGGAAAGTGTAGGCCGCTTTCGTCTTGTGAGCCCGCTCGCCCGGGGTGATCAGCAGCTCGGTTTGAGTGATCGCGCGTGTTCGCAGCTCCCACTCGGGCTTGCCCGGCAGGAGGTAGAGCCCCAGCTCGGTCAGATCCGTCTCAGGCTTTCCTGTGGGAGAGTAATGGATCTGGAAGATGATCCGCGTTCCCTTGGGCAGGAATTTGCCAGTGCCTTCGGGGAAGGGAACGGCTTCCGCGCCGGGGACAAACCCCGTGAAGTAGCCCGCGGTGCCTCCGTTCTGGCGCGGCTCGATCGATTTCAGCTGCTCCGGATACTTCACGAACACCAGCGCGTGGTGAAGCACCTTGGGATTCCCCGGCCTGACGACGGCGGCGCGCAGCCATGCGTCCTCCTGAATCGGGTTCTCGACTTCGAAATACTGGTACGGAATCACTCCCGTCGCCGGCACGGAGAAGGGCTTTGTGATCGAGAGAACGTAGTCCGGCTTGCCGAGAGGCCAGTCGGCCGGAGCGGACGGCGCGTCGCTGGCGAGAGGGTCTGGTCCTTCGCCTCGCGGCGCGCCCGCGGCGACCCAACGGAGAAGTGTTCTGGTTTCGCCCAGGCTCAGCTGGCGATGCCCCTTCCACGCGCCGATCTCGGGATCCGCGGGCCACGGCGGCATTCGTTGCTCCAGGAGCACCTCGCGCGTCATTGCGGCCCAGCCCTTCACCTTCTCGTAGCCGCTCATGGCGAACGGCCCGATGCGGCCCGCGCTATGGCAGCCGACGCAGTGCTGCTTCAGGATCGGCGCCGCGTCCTTCGTGTAGGTCGCCGGCTTGGAGTCCGCCGCCTCGTAGCTGATCGCGCAGCCCTTGAACTCGGTTCGCGGTTGGGGAGCCGGCTTGCCGTCCGTCAGCGCGTTCAGGGCGTCGGCGAGAAAGCGTTGGGCGGGCTCGGCTTTCTGGGTTCCGTATCCCAGGCGGTCATCCACGGCGCCGCGGTAGAAAACGGTCCAATTGGTCGTCGCGATCACGATGGCTTCGCCGGTTCGCGTGACGCCGAGCATCTCGGACACCCATTGCCCGCGGTCCACCAGAATGGGAAGCTTCATCGAGAATTCGGAATCCTCCTTGCGGATCGACTCCCGGTCGTCCTGGGCGTTGGCGTTGATCATCCAGAATTGAACGCCTTTCGGGCCAAACTCCTGTTCGAGCGCCTGCAGAGCGGGGACGGTCTGACGCGCGATCGGGCATCCATTGCCCGTCACGAAAAGCACGATCGCCTTGGAATGCTTCTGGCGACGCAGTTCGCGCGAGACTCCGTTTTGGTCGAGGAGCTGGAAATTGTCCACTTCCCCGGGCGGCGCGGCGGTCTTGGGCGCGGACACGCCCGTCGCGAGGCTGAGGACAAGGAGGCCGACGCAGATGAAACCCGACTGGAAATGATTGGCGCAACGCATAACCCGGACCTAGGACGTAAATCGACCGAAATGGTTACTGGAAGAGTCATGAGCTGGCGAGGAGGAATCCGCTCCCGCGCTCCCATCGCGGGGTTGAACTTCGCGTGACATTGGAGATTGCCGCTGGTTTATTTCGCGGACCGAATGAGCGGCTTGAAGTCAGTGACCATTCACACGGACGGGGGATGCGAGGGGAATCCGGGTCCCGGCGGATGGGGCGTTGTGATCCAGCACGGAGAGCAGCGGTTCGAGTTCAAGGGGAGCGAGCCCGCCACCACCAATAATCGCATGGAGCTCTCAGCGGCGATCGCCGGGTTGCGCTCTCTCAATCAACCTTGCGAGGTGACGCTCTGGACCGACTCCCAGTATGTGAAGAAGGGGATGTCGAGCTGGGTTCACGCCTGGAAGGCGAGGGGATGGCGGACCGCCGGGAAGCAGCCTGTGAAGAACGAGGATCTCTGGAAAACCCTCGATGAAATCGCCTCCCGGCACAGAGTTCAGTGGCAATGGATCAAGGGACACGCGGGGCATCCGCTCAACGAGCGATGCGACGAACTCGCGCGTGAGGCGATCTCCCAGCTCAAGCGCGGGGCTTCCCGCCAGTCGCTGAATGAGGCCCTGGCCAGGTTCTCGGAAGATCGGTAGCTCGGGACCGAGAATGAGGCCCGATATCCGCGGAGGGCGCCGATCGATAAACAAGCGCCGCCTTTCGCCCTTCCTTGACTCAGACGGGGCGTCCTTCTATCAGAAAGGGGGCTCGTATCCGCGGCATCTATGAGATTTGGCAACTGGCAGTTCTTCACGGCGACTCTGGCGATCGCTCCTCTACTCGCCCTGTTCCTGGCGTGGGCCTGGCGGTCGCGGCAGCGGCGGGCGGCCCGTTTTGTTCCCGCCCGCCTCCTGGCGATGCTGACCGTGAGCGTTTCGCCCCGGCGTCAAAAACTGCGCCTCGCCCTCGTCTTCCTGGCCTTCGTCTTGGCGGGCGTCGCCTTGGCCCGGCCGCAATGGGGTTTCGAATATCGACAGACCAAGCAGCGTGGACTCGACATCATCGTGTGCATCGATACTTCGAAGAGCATGCTCGCCGAAGATGTCGCGCCCAACCGTCTCGCCAAGGCGAAGCTGGCTGTTCTGGATCTGCGCAGGGTCGCGAAGTCGGATCGGATCGGGCTCGTGGCCTTTGCGGGATCGGCCTTCATGCAGATGCCGATGTCCACGGACGACGACGTCCTTCGCCAGAACCTCGAGGCGATCGACACCGATCTTCTGCCCCAGGGCGGCACCGCGATCACAGAGGCGATCCACACCGCCCGCGCCGCCTTCAAGGACAGCGGCCTGGAGAACCATCGGGCGATCGTGATTTTCACGGACGGCGAGGACCATGACGGCGAGGCGATCGAGGCCGCCAAGAAGGCGGGCGCGGAGGGCGCCGTGGTCTTGACCGTCGGGGTGGGCACGACCGCGGGCGAGCTGATTCCCATCCGGGACGCCAAGGGGCGCACCAGTTTCGTGAAGGACGAGGCCGGCAACACCGTGAAGTCGCGGCTCAACGAGGCGTTGCTTCAGGAGATCGCCAAGGCGGGCAACGGATTCTACGTGCCCCTGGCCGGCGCGGGCATCATCGAAACGCTCTACGAGCGCGGGTTGGCTCCGCTTCCCAAACGCGAGGTGGAGTCCACCCCGACCCAGGTTTATCATGAGCGCTACCAGTGGTTCCTCGGCGCGGCGCTCGCCCTGCTCCTTGCCGAGATGCTCGTGTCGGATCGGCGAAGGCCCGCGCGATCCGGGGCCCCGGCCGGCGCCAAGGCTTCTTCCCTGTCCGCCGCCGCGGTGGTCGTCGCGCTGCTGGTTTCCCTGGTTCCTTGGCGGGCGCAGGCTTCCGCGTCCGGCGCCCGCAAGAACTATGACATCGGCAAGTACAAGACCGCGCTCGCCGAGTACGAACGCCTTCTCGAGAACCAGCCCAACGATCCGGCGCTGCAATACAACGCGGGCAGCGCGGCCTATCAGTCGGGCCGGTTTGACGCCGCCACGGATCATTTCACCTCGTCGCTGTCCACGCCCGATCCGAAGCTCCAGCAGCACGCGTACTACAATCGGGGCAACAGCCAGGCCCGGCAGGGCGAGGAGGCCGATGACCCCGGCAAGAAAATGGACCACTGGAAGAAGGCGGTGGGCGACTTCGAGAGCGCCTTGAAGCTGAGCCCCGCCGACGCGGACGCGCGCGCCAACTTGGAGCTTGTGAAGAAGAAGATCGAAGAGTTGGAGAAGGAGCGGCAGAAGCAGCAGAAGAACGATCCCAACTCCAAGAACGAGGACAAGAAGGACCAGGAACAGAAGAATCAGGACAAGAACGGCGACAAGCAGCAGGGGGACAACTCCCCAGATTCGAAGAACGACCCGAAGGAAAACCAGAATTCCAAGAAGCAGCAGGAGAATCAGGAAAAGTCGGACGAGCAGAAGAAGCAGGACGCGTCCTCGCCTGATTCTCAGAGCGGCGACAAGAAGGACGAGCGGCAGCAACCGCAGCCCAAGCCCGGCGAGGACAAGAGCGGGAAGGATCAGCAGGCGAATTCAACGCAGGGATCTGAGCCCAAGGACGAGCGCGATAAAAAGCCCGGGGCAGCTCAGGGAAAGGAAGGCGCGGAAGGCGACGCCAAGGACAAGGAGAATCCCGAGGGCGCGCCCATGACAGGCAAGGTCATGCAGATGACGCGCAAGGACGCCATTCGGCTGCTCGAGGCGCTCCGTGCGGAAGAGCGCCTGCTGCGTCCGATGCCGCCCCAAACCAATCGCGCTCAGCGAACGATCAAGAACTGGTGAACGGTCGTTCCCGGGCGTCGGTCGGTTACTTGGCCACGGCGACGCCGGGTTCTTTCCGGGTCAGTCGGACGAAATCGAGGAGGATCCGCTTGGCTTCCTCCAGCGTCGCGTCGACTTCCTGCACGGATTCGTCTGGAAGAGGGCCCAGGTCGTCGCCGTCCGTGGCCCCTTCGCCGGCCTTGGCATCCCCGCCCGCGACGGCCCCGTCTTTGTCCTTTGAATCCTTGGTTTCCCCTGTTCTTTCTTCGCCGATTCGCCCGCCATGCTTGCTGACGGAAGCGACCTTGTTGGTCTTCTGGAGCGGAGGGGGCAGGGTGGGGGCTTCAGCGTCCTTGAGCTTGAACTCGATGATCTTTCCAGGCGGCTCGCCTCGAGCCAGCAGCTCCTTCTTGCGCGCCTCGAGGCGCGTCTTGTTGTCTTCCTTCTCCTGGCGGCGCTTGACCTCGTTCATGGAGTAGCTCTTGTCCTCGCGCAGCTTCTTGATGCGGGTCATTTCGCGTTTCACGTAGTCGAAGTCCCTGTCGCTCCCGACCCTTTTTTCCGAAAGCAGCCGAACTTGCGCCAGCACCGGCGCGATGCGGTCGAGCTTGTCATAGCTGGCGGGTCGGATGGTGTCGAACGGGAGCGCGTGCTCGAGCTCCTTCTCGCCGACTTCCAGCGCGTCGTTGACGGAGGGAAGAACCACGTCGGGAATGACTCCCTTGAGCTGCGTGGAGTCGCCGCTGGCCCGATAAAACTTTCGGATGGTGAGCTTCACCGCCCCCAGGTTCGTGGAGGTTCCGAGCAGGCGGTTGAGCTGGATGACTTGCTGAACGGTTCCTTTGCCGTGGGTGGAGGTGTCGCCGACGATGAGCGCCCGCCCATAGTCCTGCAAGGCGCCCGCCAGAATCTCCGAGGCCGAAGCGCTGAAGCGGCTGGTGAGCACCATGAGAGGGCCGTCGTAGGCGACGCGAGGATCGACGTCCTCGTCGACCTCGACGGTGTCGTCCGCGTTGCGGACCTGGACCACGGGTCCCTTCTTGATGAACAAGCCCGTGAGATTGATGGCCTCCTCCAGGGATCCACCGCCGTTGTGCCGGAGGTCGAGGATGACGCCGCTGACGTTTTCCTTGATCAGTCGCTTCAGGAGCCGCGCCACGTCGGTGGTCGTGCTCTTGTTGTCGGATTCATCGCGCTTCTGGCTGCCCACCGCGAACGAGGCGTAAAAGGAAGGGAGGTCGATGAAGCCGAGCTTCTGGGTCTTTCCTTCCGCGTCGGGGAACTCGAGGATGCGGGCCTTGGCCTCCTGGTCCTCCAGCTTGATCTCGTCGCGAACGAGCTCGATCTCCTTGCGCACGCTCGGATCCGGGGCGTCGGCGGGGTTGATCGTCAGCCGGACATGCGTGCCCTTCGGCCCGCGGATTTGCTCGACGACCTTCGTGAGCTTCATATCGACGACATCCACAAAGTCGCCCGGTCCCTGGGCGACGGCGACGATCTTGTCGTTGGGCTTCAGCTTGCCGCTCTTGGCGGCGGGGCCGGCGGGCATCAGCTCCTTAATCTTGCAGAAGCCGTCCTCGGACTGGAGCACGGCGCCGATTCCGAAGAGCGACAGGTTCATGCTGATCGAGAAATTATCCAGCTCGGCCCGGCCCATGAAATCGGAGTGGGGATCGTACACGGCGGCGAGGGCTGTGAGGTAGTACTCCATGACATCGTCGCTGTCGTAGTCGCGGTAGGCTCGCAGGACGCGGCTGTAGCGGCGATGGATGGTTTTCACGACCTCCTCGTGCTGCAGCCTCCGGTAGGTCGCGAGCATCTCCTGGAGAATACGGTCGTTGGAGGCGCCGGTCGATCGAGAGTCGAGCGCCTTCAGAAGCTCGGTGGATTTCTCCTTGCCGACCTTGTCCTTTAGCGCTGATCCCAGCTCCCCTTCCTTCTTCTGCTCCCATTTCTCGCGCACCAACTTCTCCACCTCCTGCTCGGAGACGAGGTTGAGCTTCTCGGCCAGGTATTCGAACCGGAACCGATCCCGCCACATTCGCTTGGCCTCGGCCAGGTCGGCGGGACGGGTCAGGTCTTTTCGGTTGGCGATATAGCGGTCGTCGCTCGAGAATTCCCACTCGTCCTTCTGGGTCAGGAGTTCGGTGAGGTAGGCGTATTGCTGCTCCACGCGATCGAGGTACCGGTTGAACATCGCGAACCCTGGGCTGACGTCCGCCGTTTTCAGGGCGGTGTGCAGCGTGTTGCGGAACATCTCGAAAGACTCGATGTCGGACTTGATGAAGTACAGCCGCATCGGATCCATCGCGTTGAGATACTTGTCGAGGAACTTGGATGAGATCTCGCTGTTGAGGCCTTTCTGGCTGTAGTGCTGGCGCTGCAGAAGCAAGGCGGTGAGCCGCGCCACCTTGCCGTCGGTGTCCCCTGGCGCGATGATCTTTTCATGGCTGGGGCGGGGAGCGACGAAAGTCTTGTCGTTCGGCGGATCCGACCGCTGAGCGCAGAACGCGGGGGTGAGAAGCAAAGCCAAGCCGGCAAGCGTGGCCAGACTAGATCGAAGTCTCATAATGGAGAGGATCACGGCACCTGAGGTTAAACTTGAAACCAGGGTCACATTCTTTGACCCACCTAATGTCTCCGGTTTCCGGCTCACGTCAATCCCTTACCACGCGGCGCCTCGGGGAACGCTCGATGCGGCGGGGGTCGGCTCACGTCTGGATTCGGGAGTCCACGGAGGTATATCGAACGACTGGGTCGGTTCCTTAATCCTCCGGCCAATGCCTCCCCTAAAGCCTCCGATATCCCCGTCGATCTAAGTGTGGGAAGCGGGGTTCGACGTTCTCGGCCGAGCCTTCAAGGCCGTCCCTACGCTGGGCGCGGCTGGGGATCAGGCCCCTGTCCGAGGTCTCGGGATCGAGGGCGCGCCCCATTATTCAAAGCAATGGCTTATGGCGACTGAAACAGCAGGAAGAGGAGCCGCGGCGCATCCGGCGGCGAGCGGAAAGTATCTCACGTTCACTCTGGGCGAGGAGTCCTATGGGATTGGGGTCCTGAAGGTCCGTGAAATCATCCGAGTGCCGGATATCACATCCGTCCCCCAAATGCCGGATTATGTGAAAGGCGTGATGAACCTTCGCGGCAAGGTGATCCCCGTCGCGGACCTGCGGGTGAAGTTCCGCCTCAGCAATATTCAGAACACCGAGCGGACTTGCGTGGTGGTGGTTCAGGTCCAACAGCCGAGCGGATCCCAGCCGCTGATCGGCTTGATCGTGGACGCGGTCGAAGAAGTCGTGAACATCCCTTCGACGGACATTGAGCCCACGCCTGATTTCGGAACCGGGGTCGACACCCACTACATTGTGGGGATGGCCAAGGTCAAAGGCGTTGTGAAGACCCTCATCGACCTGGATCGCGTCGTCGCGACCGAACCCATCGCGGTCATGAGCGCCGTCGCCCATGCTCGCTGAGGGCCAAGGCGGCCGGGTCGGAGAGGAGGAGGATCCTTCAGCGCGCGCCCTGGCGCGGGTCATGAGCTACCGCGGCCCGCCGTGTTCCACGTAGGCATGCCAAGTATGAGCCATCAGGGCGGCGCCAGCGGCCGAGGGATGCACGCCATCCTTCGCCCAATAGTCGGCCGGGGCGTGCTTGAGAGCGCGGTCGAAGGCGAGCTGGTAAGGGACGAAAAGCGCCTGAAACTCATCGGCGACCCGGCGCGACGCGGCGCGGTATTTGTCGAACTCAGGAAACCATTTGTCGTTCACCGCGCCCGCGCGCAAGGCGAAGGGCTCGCAGATCACCAGGGCCACTCCCGGCAGGGCGTCGATTGTGCGCTGAACCAGCGCGCGGTAATCCCGCTCGTAAGTCTCCACGGTCCCCTTGTAGCCGCCGCCCAGCGTGTGCCAAAAGTCGTTCACGCCAATCAAAATGCTGAGCAGGCCCGGACGGAGCTTGAGGCAATCCTCCTCCCAACGCTCCGCGAGCTGAAACACCTTGTGCCCGCTGATTCCTCGATTGTAGATGGCCAGCTCGTAGCCGGGATGATCGAGCAGCAACCCCACCCCGGCCATCGCGGCGTAACCCGATCCCAGGCCGCCCTGATCGTTGGCGACGCTGGCTCGATCGCGGCTGCGTCCGGCGTCGGTGATCGAATCGCCTTGGAAAAGTATCACCTGCTTGCGCGCGATTCTCGGCTTGGCCGAGACGGGCTTCTTCTCCCGGGCGGCCGTCGCGGACAACATTCCCACCGCGAGGGCCGTGATCCCGCCAAGGGCCATTGCCGATCCCGACGCCTTCAGGAAGCCTCTGCGATCCTGGCCCGGCTGCTTTCCCGACCGTTCCCATCCATTTTCATGTTCAGACATGCGGCTCTTCTAAACAATGACCTCGATTCAGGAAAGTCCGCATTTTTATGCACGCCGGCATTGCTTCCCTTGCCGGAGACTCGTCAGTCTTCCCGGCATCGGAGCCCTATGAAATGGATGTGGACGGGAGTTTGGATCGCGCTCGCTCTCTGCGTTGGGCCGCTTCGCGCGCGGGCGCAGCTCGACCCGCAGCGACGCGACCTGCTCCAGCTCGGTTACAACCAGCCGCTCGAGGGACGGGGCCCGATTTCGGGCTACGCCTTCTACTATATGAGCCGCCCGGAGTTCCACGGCTCCAACGGAACGCTCAGGCTGGCGATCGCGCCGACCTACCTGGACGCCGAGTTCGGACGCCGCCGCGCGTTGGGCGAGCACACGGACCTGGGATTCGGCGTCGCTGGCGGCGGGTTCGCCGACACTTACTCCGAGGTGCGCCAGGGGAAGCTGCTCCGCGAGGAGTCCTTCACAGGCCATGGAGGAGAGATTTCCGCCAGCCTCTACCATCTCTTCAACCCGAGCTCCCGCATCCCCCTGAACGCGGTGCTGCGGTCGAGCTACCACTACAGCACGTATCAGCGGGACAATCTCACGGACCCGGCCTTTCGACTCCCGCACGATCAGGGCATTCTGCATGTCCGCGGCGGATTGCGCTGGGGGGGACAGGAGCCGGTCATGTTTCCTGAGATGGCGATGGAGCTGTCGGCCTGGTACGAGTCGCAGATTCGCGGAAACGCGGGGAGCTATGGCTTTGGAGGAGACCGCCAGCTGGAGCCGGTCTCCCATCTCCTATGGACCCGCGCCCTTCTCGCCTACACGCTCCCCGAGTGTCGTCACTATTTCTCGATAGGCGCCACGCTCGGGACGACGATCCACCCGGATCGCCTGAGCTCGTTTCGCCTGGGCGGCGCCCTGCCTCTCGTCGCCGAGTTCCCGCTCAGCATCCCCGGCTATTACTTCCAGGAGCTCACGGCGCGGCGCTTCTTCCTCATGAATGGCACCTATGGCGTGCCGGTGGATCGGGGCGGGCACTGCGAATTGATGGCTTTTGGATCCACTGGCGTCATGAGCCATTTCTCCAATTTCCCCCAGCCGGGCGGATGGCAATCCGGCGTGGGAAGCGCGGTGGTTCTGCGCCCGGGAAAAAAGGCGTGGCAGATCGCCTTGGGATATGGCTACGGCGTCGACGCGATCCGCGATGGCCATCGCGGGGCTCATAGCATCGGCCTCCTGCTTCAATACGATATCCAACAAGGCGGCGCGCTGCTGCCCGAGCGCTTCAATCCCACCAAGTGGCGCGGGCTGGACCAGATCTTCGGGCGTTAGCTCTGCTTCGCTTCGACGGCTCTCGCTCCATCGCCCTGGGCGCATGCCGTGTTCCCGTTTCCTGAGCGGCAAAGGTTTTCCCTCCACTCCTTTTGAAATCCTCCGATCAGAAGGCCATGAGACCTACTCGGCCTACTCCTGTCGTTTTTGGGCTCTTCGTCGCCCTGATGCTTCTGGGCGCCGTCGCGCAAGACGTGAACCCGGTGAAGCCAGGCGCATCGCCTACAAACGCGCCATCGTCCGGCGCAATTCCGGTGGCCGCCCGCTCCTCGCGCAAGTCGATCCCTTCCGCAGGGAGCCTCGCGCCTCTGTCCAGCGCGCCCGGCACGACCAACGAGGCGCTTCTCAACACCAACGCGCCGATCCGCGCGGGAGCGATCGCGCTGAAGGACACGGATGGCGATGGGATGCCCGACGAATTCGAGGATCGGTACGGGTTTAATAGGGAGGATCCCACCGACGCTGACGCGGACGCCGACGGCGACGGGCTGACGAACGTCGAGGAGTACTGGGCCGGGACGAATCCGCGGGACGCCAAGAGCGTGCTTCGGATTGAGCGGATTGCGGTCAACCATAAGAGCAATAGGATCGAGCTCACCTTCAACGCCGTTCATGGCAAGAGCTATTCGATTCTACGTCGCAACGCCTCTGATCCCGATGAGGGCGCGTGGCAGAAGGTCGCGGACGTTGAACCTCAGGTGCGCGACGACTCGATTACAGTCGGCGATGATCGAGAGGCGGGTCCGGTGAAGAAGGTCTACCGGATCACCACGCCCAAGGTGAAGTAGCGTCGCTCCGCTCCCTGGTTTTTAGCCACTTTGGGCGTGCATTCGCTTCGGCGTGGGGCATGGTGGGGGCAACCTACAACCCCCTGACACCACGATGAAAGCCCGCCCCAGCTCCACCGTCGTTCCTTCGGTCGCGATTATTCTCGCCACTCTCTTCGGCCTCGTTCACTTCGAGGCCGCCGCGGCGTTCGCTGTCGGATTCGACCATCCGACGCATTCCTCCCCGCTGACGCTGAACTCCAACAACCAGCTGCTTTGGGTGGTGAACCCGGATTTCAACACTGTGAGCGTCATCCGGACCGATCTCCAAAAGGTGATCGCCACGGTGCCCACTGGGCGCGAGCCCCAAAGCGTCGCGGTGACGCCGGACGATCGCTATGCCTTCGTGGCGAACGCCGCGGACGGCACCGTCACAGTGATCGTCGTCGATGACCCGCGCCCCGACAGCTTCCGAGCCTCGGTCGACCTCTCCGCGGGCTATCAGGGCGCGCTGACGACGGGAGCGGAGCCGTGGAACCTCGTCATCTCCCCTGATGGCTTTAAAGTTTTCGTCGCGAACAGCGGGCAGGACACTCTGACGGTCATCGACGTGGGTTCGCGAAAGATTGTGGGGCACGTTCAGCTCCGGAACAGCGTCGCGAACTCCGGGGATCCCCGCCGCCACTTCCAGCCGCGAGGCCTGGCGGTCACCGCCGATAGCCAGCGTCTCTACGTGACACGATTCCTTTCTTTCACCCAGTCGGGCGGGCGGCAGGCGGAGGATCTGGGACGGGAGGGGCTCGTGGCTCAGATCGCGGTGAAGACTCTGTCGCTGGATATCGCCGACTACACCGTGACGAAGGCCATCTCATTGTCGCCACAGGTCACGGGCTTCAAATTCCCCGGCCTTACCTTCGACACCGCCGCGTTTCCAAACCAGATGCAGAGCATTGTCCTTCGCGGCAACCAGGCCTATTTGCCCAACATCGCCGCGTCGCCCACTGGCCCGCTGCGGTTCAACCTCGACACGCATGCGTTCGTGAACGTCATTGACGGCGTGAACACGGATTCTCCCGTCGACGCGGGAACGTCCAAGATGCTGAACCTCCACCTCGGCGCGCGCGACCCTGAACCCGGGAAGAGGAAGATCTTCTTTGCCAATGTGTGGGATATCGCTTTCACGACGCAGTCGGGAGCGGGCAACGCCTACGTCGTGTCAGCGGGGAGCGATGTGCTGGTGAAGCTCAATGTCAGCGGCAGCGGACAGCTGGCGTTCACGGGTGACGCCGACACCACGCGCTACATTGATCTGAACGATCCTTTTTTTCCCCTCACCAGCGGCGACAAGGCCGGGATGAATCCGCAAGGGATCGCAATCACCGACGATGGAAAAACGGCCTACGTGGCGAACTTCGTGTCGCGGAACGTCAGCGTGGTGGATCTGGCGGCGGACGTCGTCAAGGCCTCGATCCGGACAGCGTCCCTTCCTGCCGCTGGCAGCGCCGAGGAGGTTGTTCAGGTTGGGGCGGCGATGTTCTTCAGCTCGCGGGGCAACTTTGACACCATCCCGGGCACGAACTCTTTGAGGGACCGTCTTTCGAGCGAGGGATGGCAGAGCTGCGCCAGCTGCCATTTCAAGGGGCTGACGGACGGCGTGGTCTGGAGCTTCGCGGCCGGGCCGCGGAAGAGCGTGCCCTTGAATGGGACCTTCGACCCGCGCCAGCCGCAGCGACAGCGCGTTCTCAATTACTCGGCGATCTTCGATGAGGTCGAGGATTTCGAAGCGAACATCCGGAACGTCTCGGGACCCGGCGCGCTTGCGGGCGGCGCGTTGGACCCCAACCATGGATTGCTCATCGGCGACACCGGAGACCTCAATGTCGCGCCTTCGGTGCTGAATGCGTTTGCTCGCGCGAATGTTGATCGTCCTCAGGTTACCTTCACGCTGCCTGGCAGCGCCAAGCATGTTCCCGCGCTGACGGCTTTGCGCGAGTGGGTGAGGCAGAAGGTGCGGACGCCCAGCGCGCCGCTCACCGCCGATCTGGCGCCAGGCGGCCCGGTCTTGGATCAGGTGCTCGAAGGCCGGCTCGTGTTCTTTCAGGCCGGATGCGCCTCCTGCCACGCGGGGAATGGAATGTGGACGACGGCGGTGAAAGACTTCATATCGCCTCCCTCGGCCGCAGATCTGGCGACGGAGCGGACTCCCACGCAGGTCACGGGCAATCCGGTCGGCGCGCAGTTCTTGTGGCGTTTCCTTCGCGATGTCGGATCCTTCAACCTGGGCGTCCCCGGTGGTGGGAACGAATTTGGCAAGAATATCGGCGCGGCCGAGAAGGCGGCGCCAACCGTCAGCAATGGCGTTCTCGCCGCCGCCCAAGACGCCCTGGGATTCGACTACAATGCGGACGGCAAGGGCGCGGGCTTCAACGTTCCCAGCCTCCTCGGAATTCATGCCAGCCCGCCTTACATGCACAACGGCGCCGCGGAATCCCTGATTGAGATGATCCAGAACGTAACCCATCGCACTGGCAATGGACGGTTTGAGGACATTCTCCAGGACCCACTGAAGCAGATTCAACTGGCCGCTTTTTTGGAGTCGATCGATTCTCAAACAGCCCCGATCACGTCAGTTGAGATCGATCAGGTGGGGAAGGATGTGGAGATCAGCTTCGATACCGAATTCGGGCTCAGCTATCGCGTTGAAAGCCGCTCTGCTGTCGCCGGAGGATTATGGACGGTGTTGGATACACTGCCGGGGATCGGCGATCGACTCACAGTGTCCTATCCCATTGCTCTCGCGACGCAGTTCTACCGGGTGGTTGAGCAGCGCTAGCTGGCCGTTGCGCTTACGGCGGGACCTGCGACAGACGAAAGTATTTCTTCGAACCGAGCGGCGGCCCGAGGTCCAAGGGCGCCGGAGCGGGGGAGTTGACGACAGCCTTTACGCCCTTCCAGACAAGCATGTCGACGGAGCTCTCGAGCTCCCAGATCGAGCCCGGGTCGGCGTCGATGGATGACTGAAGGGCGCCGCCTGGGCTGGGCAGCGGCGGTTTGAGCGAAGGCTTTCTGACCACAATCGCGGCCAGATCCTCGTCGAATGTCGGAACGGGAATGCGAAGGCGTCCTTTCTCCGTGGTTGCCTCCGTCTCCGCGATGGGCATGGCGTTGGTCGTGAGGAACCACCGGATCCCGTACAGCCCCGCGGGCCAGTTGGTGGCCACAACAAACCGATTGGTGACGAGCGCCGGAGCCGGATTTGTCGAGTTCGCCGGCCAATCGATCCGGGGCGACGCGACGTAAAGAAGCGATTCGCTCGCTCCGCGGAGCCCCACCGAAACCAGCGCCGGCTCCCACGCCGCCGGATACAGAGACGGGCGGACGGCCTGGACTTTCACCCAATCGAGGAAAAACCAGTCGCCGCCGGTGTTCCGAATCTCGAGGAGATGTTTTCCCGCGGACAGCGGCGCCGAGATGTCCACGTTGTACTCGTTGGCGAAGGCATCGAACTTTCCATCCTTGTCGGGGAGATTCGTGCTCAGCACGGAGACGCCATCCACATAGAAGGCGAGCCGCGCGCCAATGGACACCGAGTTCACGTGGGCCGTGATTCGCGCGCCCGCGTCCAGCCAGGCGCTCAGCTTGAACGGGGTCTTGAGCTCAGGATGTCCGGTCCCGTGGACGAAGCCGTTCAGAGAGGAGGCCGCGGAGGCCGCGCTCTCCGGATCGACGATCGCAAGCTGGCCGATGGGCATCGCTCCCCAGTTCTGCGATGGGATGAGGTTGGCCGTGAACGAAGGCGCGCCTGGAATGACGCTTCCGACGGTTGTCGGGCGCGGGGGCGCGCCTTCAAACGTTATCGGCTCCCAGGCGCCCTCTCCCCAGTGGGCGCGGGAAAGGACGGAGCGAAGCGCCTGGTGCAAGACATACACGTTCTCTGACTGGAGATTCTCCCACCACCACGACATGGACGTCCCCGCGGAGCCGCCGAGCGCGCCGCCCCAAATGGCCTGGCGAAACCCCCTCAGGAAGGGGTCCTCCTGGGTTCGCATCCATCCCCGGAAGTCGACCCCAAACTCCCCGACGAGCATGGGCTTGCCGTAGGCCTTGCGCATCCGTGTGGCGATCGACGCGAGCGCGGTCGCCGGGTTCAATGTGCCGTAGGAGTGAAACTGGCTGAAATCGATCGCTGGGATTTTCCATATTTCCGCGCGATCGCTGCTTCCGGTCAGGCTGGTCGTGATCAGGTGCTTGAACGGATCATTTGCTTTCAGCCAGGTCCCCATCGCGTCGTGCCACGCGGCGACATGCGAGGCGTTCAGCGCGCCGTTTTGGGCGTCGTAGACATTGTCGATCTCATTGAGGAACTCCCACGCGAGGAGGTTGGGGCTGTATCCATATCTCGCGATGAGATATCGCAGCCTCTTTTGGTAGAGCTTACGGGCGTCGTTGTCGGTGAAGAACGCGTCCGGGGTCGCGCACGGGCCCCCGTTGGCGGTGTTGTACGGATTCAGCTTCCAGTTGTCGTTGCCGCCGAAGGCGCCGTCGGGCTTCGTGGCGAACATCCCATGGTACTCGAGGCAGAGCATGAGGTGGATGCCCTTCTGCTCAGCGACCATGAGGACGCGATCGAGCTGCCAGGCGTGGTCGAGTCGGAAGCGGGTGAGGTTGGCGGGCTCGGATTCGATCCCAAATGCCCAGGGCGCCATCCAGATCCGGGCGAAGTTCCCGCCATTCGCCGCCAGCTTCGTAAACCAGGTGTCGTAGTCGTAGGTCCCGCCCTCGTGATACCAACAAATATTCGCTCCCACGAGGGGAAGGGGCGCCCCGTCGGCGGTCTGGAAGTATTCGTTCGTCGGCCCAAGTCGGTCGGCGCCCCAGCGCAACGGCCCGCTCGCAGGCCCGACATCCACGTTGGTTTGATAGGGGCTTCCCGCGTCGACGCCATTGGTGAGGACCCGGAGCGTCAACTGGTGGCGTCCGGATTCCCCCGGCCAGAATCGCGCCCGCCAGGAGGGGGCGCCTTGGGTGGCGAGCGATTCCGTGGATCCGTTGAGCGATCTTGTGTACGCCTGATGCCAGAACGCTGGGGAGGAGATGGATTTCCCCGACGGGGCGGTCAGCGTGGCGTCAACGCGGATTTGGTCCGGGTCAAAGCGGTTCAGGACCGCGGGAACATTCAGGATGGAGAACTCGAGTCGCGCTCCCGCCACCGCGGTTCCCTGGACGGTGATGGGCCCGGCGGCGCCGCAGGAGAGAAGGGAGGCGATCGCCACCCCGGCAGCCGTGACCCATTGAGAAGCGCAGGACATCCAAAAACAGTAACCTGCGACGGCCGCGAGTCAAAAACCGAATCGAGCTAATCCCGATCACCGCAGAAAACCGCTCACCACAGAAATGACTTCTGTTCGGCCGCCATCGTGTCCCCTTGCCAGAGACTGACGCGCCATGCGACGAGGTTGCCGAGTTTCGTGTAGTCGGACTCTGTCAGCGTCAGCTTCAGCCAGCGATGAAAGCGATCCTGCTTCACGAGCGTCCGCTCGAGCGTCACGGCGGTGGGCGATGTGTCGTGCGAACCCCTCGCCTCAAGCTTCAGCTTCAGCTCCGCTCCGGGAGGCAGCGCGCCGACGAGAACGTCAAACTGCAACCCTCCGCGCCTGGCCGGCGACGCGCGGAGCTCCGCTTGGTAAGCGTCCCGCTCCAGCAGGCTCGGCGAGAGCGTGTGCTTCCCCTGCTTGTCGAGGTAGTGGGGCAGCACTTTCTTGATGCGCACCCCTGAAACGGGCGCGGCCGTCGCGGGAAGGAGGGCGGAGAGAAGAATCAGGCACAGCAGCGAGGCCGCGCGAAGGACGCCCGGAGCCGTCGTCGTGCGGGCCGCATGGAGGGCGGTTGAGGGGCGGCTTTTCGTGCGTGTGCGCATCCAGAGCAAATACCGCTTACCCGAGGCCGGAGCAATGGAATTCAGGCCGCTTTGCCGGGGTGAATCACGCGGCCTAGGAAGGCCCTGAGCTCCTGGAGCGGCCGCGCGAGACGATTGGTCAGCGAGACCGATTGCTGGGCGTCGCCCAGCGCGCAGATCACGCCGTAGGTGCCCGACGCGTCCCGCAGCGAAAGCAGGAGCAACGATCGTTTCGAGATGTGCGGCAGCAACCACTCGGGGATGTAACGTCGGATGCTCGGTTCCTCCGGATTCTGAATCAGCACATCCTCGCCCCGCGCCAGACAGATCGTGAAGGCGTTCCGGGTGTCGAGGGTGAGAAGAGGCTGCGAGCGAATGGAGTCGAAGAGCGGTCCCTGTCCCACGCGCGCCGACCACATCGGCAGGAAGTCATCTCGAAGGAACACAACGCTCTGCTCGAGCCGCAGCTCGTGATGCAACATGGGGAGCAACTCCATGAGCAGATCGGGCAACGCCTGCGCGCCCAGGGTGCGACCGCTGAGTCGATGGAGAAGCCCCTCCAGGCCTTCCTCCCCGGCACTCCCGCGGGCCGCGGCAGCCGTGTCGGCGGCTGGGGATCGCGCCGTCAAGTCCACGCTGGGGCGCTCTCCGGCGAGCGTCTGGATGAGCGGACTCGAGAAGCCGCGGATCCCTTGCGCCTGTCCCGACGAGGACAACCGCTGGCGCACGCGCTCGAACAGCCGCTCGAAGGCTTCCTTGTCCCATGCGAAGTGATTCCCGTAGTTCTTGGCGAAGCGCTCCGCCTGTTCCGCAATGGAGCCGTCCTCGGGCTTGGCATGGCTGAGCTGCTCGCAAAACCGGCTCGCGAAGTCGAGCGTCATCATCACGCGGTCCGCGGCGGAGGGGCGCTTCGATTGGATCGCCTCGACGGGCATGGGCCGGAGTGTGCTCAGCAGAGGTTTGGGAAGCTGGAGACGGGAGAGGATCTCGCGAGCGACCTCCAGGGAGGTCAGCCCGAATGCCGCCCGATATCGCGCGTCCCGCGCGCCAGTCAAGGTGGGATCGTTCGCCCGCTTGTGCAGCTCGGGAAGATAGTGAGCGAGGATCAGGTCGCCGTAGGATCTCAGCGCGGCGCAGACAAAAGTTTGCTCGGGTTCGCCGCCCTTCGCCTCCTCGGTGAGCGCCGCGGCGACCGTCGCGCTGGCCAGGGCATGTCCCGCGACGTTTCGGCAGGCCGTGCCCGCCTCTCCGCGTTCCGCGCTCTCCAGAAGGAGGATTGCGAGGGCGATGTTTCTGATCTTCTCGAAGCCGATGGTTTGCACGGCCTGCTGGACGGTGGTGACCTCGGCGCCGGCGGGGTTGTATCCGATCGTGTTCGCGACCCCCAACACCCGGGTCATGGTGGACAGGTCGGAGCCGATCACTTCGGCGAGCTCCTTGACCGAGATCGATTCGGCCTTCGACGTGATCTCCTGGATCAGGCGAACGATTTGGGTGAACGCCGCCGACGGGCGCGTCTCCATCGCCTCCATCAACGAGGCGATCGTTCGGGAGGCGGGCGTTGTGCTTGATTCGGGCGGAGTCTCGCTCATCGCATGATCCTGCTGAAAGCATCGGCAGATTGTGGAATCTGATAACCACAGACTCCAGGGCTCATGTCGTTCGATTATCTCTCATGTGCTTCCGGGATACCTTTCCCCAAGACGGCGGCGGGTGGGAGGGATCGCTTCAGGTTCAGGTGAGGGCCATCTCTCTCACACTGTCGCCTCCCGGGACGGGTCAAAACCTTGGGCTAAAGGGTGCGCGCCTTCGATGGCCTCGACGATCCGGACGAGGGTCGAGACGCTTTGCTCCTGGAAGGGCATGAGCCTCTGCAGGAGGCTCCCCGCCCCATTGAAGTGTGTTTCAGCGGCGGAGCCGCCGGGTTTGAAGTCGGAGGCGTAGTCGGCGAGGCTGAGCTCGTCCCGCGCGTGGTCGAAGGGATAGCGGACTCCGCGCAATCCTTCGATGACCGCGTCCCGATGCTCCCCCAGCCTTGCGAGCAGCGACTCCAGCAGCGCCGCCACCTCGCCCGGCGATGAATGATTCCCCTGATTCTGGATGAGCACGAGCACGGCGTCCCAGCTCTCGTGGATGGAGAGGACGCGCGACCAGACCGCGTCGAGGGCTTCGAGCGCGTCGCAGAGCGGGAGGGCTTCCTGTCGCAGCGCCGCCAAACCCGGCTCCGCGGAACCGGCCGCAAGCAGCAGCGCGGAGGCAATCCGGGATCTCATGGCCTGGAGGGCCGGCGCCAGGTTCTCAGCCAAGCGGTCCAGGCTCTCGTGATGGCCCTTCTGCGCGAGGATCGCGGCCGCCTCCAGATCCGGCGAGGCAAGCACATTGTCGCTCGAGATGTTGAACTCCTTTGCTTCAAACGTGAATCGGCCGCGCGCCAGCCACTCGGCGGCGGCCGCGCTGCGGATTGCGGCGTGCGCGGTGGACACGGCCTCGCCGAGGCGATGCGCGTCCGGGAGCAGCGCGTCGCAGCGCCGTCGGGCGTCGCGCCATCGCCCCAACGCGTTCGGGATGTTCCCGGGATCCCGGATCTCCTGCGCCGACACCTGGAGCGAGATCTGAAGGACGGGGATCGAGCCAAACCACCGCCGCGAGCTCTCCTGCGCGCGCTGCTGACGCGCGAGCTCGGCATCCACCTGCTCGGGCGGCACGAGCCGAGCCCCGTCGAGGGGCAGTTCGCATTCGTGCGCGTAGAAATGGCGCGTCACGTTGCGGCTGAGGTCGTCGAATCCGCGGAACAGTTCGCTCGCGGGACCTTCGAGACGAAACACGCCGGGCTCGGAGAGCGCCGCCGCCGCGCGGATCCGGTCGGCGTCGCAGGGATGGGTGTCGAAGGTCTTGGTCTTCGCTTCCGCCATCTCCTTGTCCATCCGCTCGCGCAGCTCGGCGTCGAGCGCGCCGGCCCTGATGCGCGCAAGAGCCGGCAGGTTCTCAGGCAGCCGCTTTTGGTTCCAGGCGGACTGGGCGTCCTGGATCGCCTTCTGTCTTCCCGCGGCGAGCTCGCGCAATCGGCGCGCGGTGTGGCTGAAGGCCTCGCTGCCGGCCACTTTCGCCTCGTAGCTGTCGGCGTCGAATTCCATCTGGCGGAGCATGAAACAGCTCAGCGCGTTCCCGACCATCATCAGCGCCCAGAGGATTCGACGCGATGACCAAACGGCGGCGCGCGCCATGTTCAGCACGATCATGATCCGGAAGTCGGAGTTCTTCGCGGCGAAATCCAATCGCGCATCCCAGGCGTCGCGCTCATAGACCACCCGCATGAACCAGAAGCTCACGGCGCGGATGAGATAGGTGAACCGCATTCCCGCGCCCTGGGCGAAGTGGCCGAACTCGTGAGCGAGCACCCCCGCGAACTGGCGCATGCTGAATCCCGCCACCAAAGGCATCCCGATGGTCAGGACGATGTCGTTGCCGAGGAGGCTGAGCGCGCCGCGGCGAAAGCTTGCGCTCGCGTTCACCTGGCAATCCAGATCCACGCGAGTTGGCTTCGGGGCGCGGACCAGCGCGCAAATGCGGCCGATGAACTCGAAAAGCTCCGGCTCCTGGTCGGGTGTCAGAGTGAAAGGCGTGGCGCGTTTCTGTCGGGGCGCGAAAAAGGGTTTCACCATGAAGAGGATCAGGATGGCGCCCGCGAAGATCGGGCCCAGATAAATCGCGAGGCGAAGCAAGGCTCCGCCGCGCCCGTGCAGCACTCCGAAGTTTTCCGTCGCATGCCAATAGACGCCGTAGCCCGCGCGGAGGATGAGCCCGGCGTAGATCGCGGGGAGGAGCAGCATAGCGGTCGCGACGCAAAGCATTCCGAGCTGGTACGCCTTGCTGACCGCCGCCGGCTGAATGTCTCCTGTGAACGCGTCCAACGGGGAACGGCCGATTTCCGTCGCCTCGCCTGACTCCCTTAAGTTCATGCCGATTATTGAGAGCGAAAGCGGCCTGAGTGGCAATTGCGAAACCTCGCGGAAGAGGCGAAAGCTGGCGGCGAACGGCCCAGGGTCCCGCTCCACTGCTGAGGGGAGCGCATCAATCGAACGGGGCGTCTTTACCGGGGCTTTGCCTCTCGGGGTTCTTCCTGTGCGTTCTGCTATTACCGGTTTGTCTCACGTCGTCAGCGCTTCCTTCCTGCGTGGCGGGGTTTCGCGTGGTTCGCGTGGTTCGCGTGGTTCGCGTGGTTTCAAGGGCGGTCCCTCTCCGGTTCGTCGGGGATCGGCTTGGCGGGGAGAACAATCGCGCAGTCCGCCTCTACACGAGCAACTCGGCGATTTGCACCGCGTTCAGCGCGGCGCCTTTCAAGAGTTGATCTCCGACGACCCAGAAGCTGAGCCCGTTGTCCATGGCGCAGTCCTTGCGGATGCGTCCGACTTCGCAGTTGTACTTCTCCGCGACGTGGAGGGGCAGGGGATAGCGGTTCTTCGAGGGCTCATCGACGACATCGAGCCCCGGCGACTTGCGGAGGACCTGGAGCGCCGACGCGACGTCGACGGGCTTCTCAAACTCGGCGGCCACCGCGACCGAATGCGCCCGGTACACCGGAACCCGAACGCAGGTGATGCTCGCCCGGAACGACGGATGATGCATGATCCTCCGCCCTTCGTTCTCCAGCTTCATCTCTTCCTTGGTGTAACCGGTGTCGAGGAAGGAATCGACGTGGGGCAGAACGTTGAACGCGATTTGATGCGGGTAGACCTCCCGGGTGACTGTTTCGCCGCGGACCACCTGGGCGACCTGGTTCTCAAGCTCCTCAATCGCCTTGGCGCCCGTTCCGGAGACGGCCTGGTAGCTCGACGCGAAAATGCGGGTGACTCCGAACGCTCGATGCAGCGGGTAGAGAGCCATGAGGGTGATGGCCGTGGTGCAATTGGGGTTCGCGATGATGCCCTTGTGGCTCTTCGCGTCCGAGCCGTTGATCTCGGGGATGACGAGCGGGACATTGGGATCCATGCGAAACGCGCTCGAGTTGTCGATCACCACGCATCCGGCTTTCGCCGCGATCGGCGCGAACTGCCTCGAAATATCACCGCCCGCGCTGAACAGAGCGATGTCGAAGCCCCGGAAGCTGTCCGCAGTGAGCTCCTTGACCGTGTGTTCCTTGCCCTGGAACTTCATCTTCTTGCCGGCCGACCGCGCGGAGGCGAGCAAAGCAAGCTGGCCGACGGGGAACTGGCGCTTCTCGAGCGTCAGGAGCATTTCAACGCCCACGGCGCCCGTGGCGCCGACAACTGCAACGTGCGGAGGTCGATTCATAAAGGCCGGACATAATAGTTGGGTTCGGTCACGTGTCAAACCGTTGAAATCCTCCTTGCCATCCCGCCAGGACCCGGCAACTTTGCGCCCTGGCTTACGGATCGAACAAATCACGACCGCACTCAATTTATTTATGGCTCACGAACTCCCCCCGCTTCCTTACGCGAAGGACGCTTTGGAACCCCACATCGACACGGCCACCATGGAGATCCACCATGGGAAGCATCACAACGCCTATGTCACGAACCTGAACAAGGCCATCGCCGGCAATGCCGCGCTGGAGGCGAAAAGCCTGGAGGCTTTGATCGCTGATCTCGGCTCGGTGCCCGACAACATTCGCGGACCGGTCCGCAACAACGGCGGCGGACACTGGAATCACGCGTTTTTCTGGAAGCTCATGGGCCCCGGCGGCGGCGGCGCTCCGACCGGGAAGCTCGCGGAAGCGATCCAGGCTTCCTTCGGCAGCTTCGACTCGTTCAAGGAGAAGTTCGAGGCGGCGGGCGTCGGGCGTTTCGGCAGCGGATGGGTTTGGCTCCTGCTGAACGGCGAAAAGCTCGAGATCGCTTCCACCCCGAACCAGGACAATCCGCTCATGGGCAAGGCGATTGCGCTCTGCGAAGGCAAGCCGATCCTGGGATGCGACGTCTGGGAGCACGCCTACTACCTGAAATATCAGAACCGTCGGCCCGACTACTTGAAAGCCTGGTGGAACGCGGTCAATTGGGCCGCTGTGGGCAAGGCGTTCGAAGCCGCCAGGTAAAGCAGTCCGCTTTCTATCGACTAGCAAGAGGCCTCGGGGCGAACCCCGGGGCCTCTTTTGTTCTTGGGGGGGGCTTCGGAGGCGGCTGATCTCCCGCTTTCAGGGGGGTCTTCAGGATCCCTCTTTCGCCCTCGGATCTTGATTGCCAGCGGGGTTGCGAACGGGAATGATCCGCCGCTTCGCGCGAACCAAAGCGAGTCATCCATGCCGAAGAAGCGAAAGAAAAACATCGCCTTGCCTCGTCGGAAATGGCAGATCAACCCGTCTACGCGGGTCAAGGCTTCGGCCAAACTTTATTCTCGCGCGAAGCGGACACAGTCGAACGATGAAGAGTAATTCCAAACTACGGTTTGGACTGCCCAAGGGCAGTTTGCAGGACGCCACTATCGAAAAGATGGCGAAAGCGGGCTTTAATATTCAGGTCTCCAGCCGCTCCTACATCCCCTACGTCGACGACGACGAACTCGAGGTGCGCCTCATCCGCGCCCAGGAAATCAGCCGTTATGTCGAGCTCGGATACCTGGATTGCGGCATCACAGGCCACGACTGGATCATGGAGAACAGCTCCTCGGTTCACGAGGTCGGCGAGTTCCTCTTCAGCAAGGCGACCCGACAACCGGCGCGCTGGGTTCTGGCCGTTCCCGAGGAATCCAAGATCCGGTCGGTGAAGGATCTCCAGGGCAAACGGATCGCCACCGAAGTGGTGCATTTGACGCGGCAGTATCTGAAGAAGAACAGGGTGAAGGCGGACGTCGAGTTCTCCTGGGGCGCCACCGAGGTGAAGGCCCATGAGCTCGTCGACGCGATCGTCGAAATCACCGAGACCGGCTCCTCCCTGCGGGCGAACAACCTGCGCATTGTGGACACGCTGCTGGTCTCGACGCCGCGGTTGATCGCGAACAAGAAGGCCTGGAAGGACTCTTGGAAGCGCGAAAAGCTGGAGACGCTGGCCTTGCTGCTGAGAGGCGCGCTGGAGGCCGAGGCCAAGGTGGGCCTGAAGATGAACATCGCCGAAAAGAATTTGCGGAAGCTGCTGGATGAATTGCCCGCGTTGAGGAATCCGACCATCTCGAACCTCAGCCTCAAAGGCTGGGTGGCGGTGGAGACGATCATCGACGAGCACATCGTCCGAGAGTTGATCCCCCAGCTGAAGGCGGCGGGGGCGGAAGGAATCATTGAATATCCGCTGAACAAAGTGGTTTACTGAGCAAGCACATTACCTATGGGTTCACTGAAGAAACGCCGGAAAGCGAAGATCAATAAGCACAAACGCCGAAAGAAGCTTCGGGCGAATCGCCATAAGAAGCGCACCTGGCAGAAGTAAATCGGCCCGCCATCCCGGGCTGCCGCTTGGCTCATCCAGTTCTCCAACGGGAGCTGGAGGCCGCGCAACACCTCATGCAGACCGCGCCATCCACTCGCTCGGGGCGCCTGTTCGTGGCCGCCGCGGCGCTCATCGCCGCGATCTGGCTTGCGGGCTGCGCCCATCCGGGTCATGTAGCGCCATCGCCTGTCGCGTCGGCCTCTGAGCGCAAGCCCCGGTCGCGCCCTCCCCGTCGTGTGGAGAAGGAGGAGGCCCTCGCCCAAGCCCTGACCGCGTACGAAGAGGCGAGAGCCGAAGCGTACGCCCGGTTTGCGGCCGGATTGGTCCACGACATCCACGACGAGGAAAAGCAGGCGCTCGAGAATTTCGAGAAATCCGTCGAAGCCGACCCTTCGCAGGAAGGCCTTGCCCTGGATGTGGCCCGCCGTCATCTCGCCCAGAAGGAGCCTGAGCGGGCGATCGCCTTCCTCCGGGAGGCCATGAAACGGAGCCGTTCTGGAATCCTCCCGGCGTTCATGGCGTCCATTCACGTCTCTCTGGGCCAGACCAACGAGGCGATCGTCGCCAACCAGGAGGCCATCAAGCGCTCTCCCACCCTCCTCATCGGTTACCACAATCTCGCCAACCTCTATTCTCAGAAGGGGCAGGCCGACGAGGCGATGAAGGTTCTGGAGCAGGCGTCGCAGATCTCGAACCCGAGCCCTCAGTATCTCGTGGAACTCGCGGAGCTTTGGCTGGGATTCCCTCAATCCAAGCCCGAGAGGACCGCGTTGACGCGGAAGCGAGCCGGGGAACTGCTCGATCGCATCCTGAAGTTGAAAAACCTTCCCACGCCGCTCCTTCAGAGGGCCGCGGACGGCTACATGCTTCTGGGACAAAACGCGAAGGCGATCGATCTCTACCTCAAGCTGGTCGAGCAATATCCTCAGGTGACCCCGATTCGCGAGCGGCTCGCCGATTTGTTCCTGCAATCCCGGGATAGCAAGCGGGCCATCGAGCAGATGGAGCTGCTGGTGAAGGAGGAGCCCAGCCGGTATCCGCAGGCTTATGTGATCCTGGGGAGCCTCGCGCTTCAGGACGGCAAGTACAAGGATGCCGAGGACTATTTGAGGAAGGCCGTTGTGCTGGCGCCGAAATACGAATCCGCCCACTACGACCTGGCCATCGCCCAAGTGAACGGGGGCCGTGTGCGGCAAGGGTTGGACACCTTGGAGGACGCGCGGGCTCGATTCGGCGAGACCTTCCAAACCGAGTTTTTCGCGGGAATCGCCTATGCGCGACTCAAGGAGTATTCCAATGCGGTCGCCCGCCTCACCACGGCCGAAATCATCGCGCGGGCCAAGGAAACGAATCGCCTGACGCACTTGTTCTATTTTCAGCTCGGCTCCTCCCTGGAGCGGAACAAGAACCTCGAGGAGGCCGAGAAGGCCTTTCGGAAAGTTCTTGAGATGAAGCCGGATTTTTCGGAGGCCATGAACTACCTCGGATACATGTGGGTGGAGAACGGGATGAAGCTTCAGGAGGCGCGCGGCTTGATCGAGAAGGCCGTGAAGATCGAGCCCAAGAATGGAGCGTTCCTGGACAGCATGGCCTGGGTGATGTTCAAGCTGGGCAAGCCAAAGGAGGCTCTCGTGTGGATGAAGAAGGCCATGGAGTACTCCACCGATCCCGATCCGACGCTGTGGGATCACCTCGGAGACATCCAGAGCGCCGCGGGCGACGCCGCCCAAGCGGCTGTGTCATGGAAGAAAGCTTTGGGCCTGGAGCCCAATCCGGAGATTCAGAAAAAGCTCGATGGGACCGCCCCCAAGAAAGGCGGGCCTTAGACGTCACCCTGGACATCGTCGACCGCATTGAACTCGCCCTCGCTGAATCATCGTTTTCGACGCCACTACACGCGCGAAGAGGCGCGCCAGATGATCCCCAGCGTGACCGGTTGGCTCGACTCGCTATTGAGATCCCGCGCGGATCTCGAGAAAGCGGGCGTTCCGATGGAAGGGCTTTTGCGGGATGGGTGTTCCGTGGGCGGGAATCTCGCCCGGCGTTACCTCGGGGCGTTCCTGGAACTGCAGGCCGTGCTGCGTGAATTCTCCACGCGGGAGATCTTCGTGAAGGACATCGAGCGCGGATTGATCGACTTTCCCGCTTTCGTCGCGGGCAGGGAGGTTTTCCTGTGCTGGGAGAAAGGCGAGCTCGACGTGGTTTACTGGCATGACCTCGACGCCGGCTACTCGGGCCGCACGCCCTTGGATCTCTAGGCTGCGCCCGATCGCGAAGCTTCCTTGAGTTTGGCGGCCCTTCCTCGCTTTCCCGCGCCGGCGGAGGCTCCGAGCTTGGAAACCGCCTGCAACCGCCAGGTGGGGCGGCTTCCGTTGGCACGCATACATGGCTTGAAATCCCGGGGAGCGCTCCCTAGTGTCCGGCGCATTCACCGCCGCTCCCGAGGGAATCAGGCCGCAGTGTTGCGCTTGAATAACTCGAAAGGGACAGGGCGTCGAATGCGCAGCGCAAATCGAAATCAAACACATGAACGAGAATCCTGCCTCCCCTGTTGTGACTCCTGTCACGCGTCGTAACTTTCTGAAGTCCACAAGCACCGCCGTTGCCGGCGGAGCGCTGCTCGGCGCTCTGTCCGCCGAACGATTCGCGCTGGGGGCCTCGCCCGGCGACACGCTCAAGATCGCCCTGATCGGTTGCGGCGGCCGTGGCTCCGGCGCAGCGAATCAAGCGCTCAGCACCCAAGGCGGCACGAAGCTCATCGCCATGGCGGATGTGTTCAAGGACCAGCTCGAGGGCAGCCTCCGCAACCTCAAGGAGAAGCACACTGAGAAGGTCGAGGTGCCGCAGGAGAATAAGTTCATCGGATTCGACGCTTACAAGCAGGCCATCGCGTTGGCCGATGTCGTCATCCTGGCCACGCCTCCGGGCTTTCGCCCGATGATGTTCGAAGAGGCCGTTCGCCAGGGAAAACACATCTTCATGGAAAAGCCCGTGGCCGTGGACGGCCCTGGCATCCGTCGCGTCCTGGAGGCCGCCGCGGAGTCCAAGCGCAAGGGGCTGAAGGTCGGCGTCGGGCTGCAACGCCATCATCAAACCGGCTACCTCGAAACGTTGAAGCGTCTTCACGACGGCGAGATCGGCGACATTGTCGCGATGCGCGCCTACTGGAACGGTAGCACTCCCTGGGTCAAGCCTCGCAAGAGCCTCGAGCAGAAATTCGGGCGCCCCCTCACCGAAATGGAGTACCAGATGCAGAACTGGTACTACTTCACCTGGATCTGCGGCGATCATATCGTCGAGCAACACATCCACAACCTCGACGTCATCAATTGGGTCAAGAATGGCCATCCCGTCCGCTGCCATGGCATGGGCGGATGCGAGGTGCGCAAGGGGCAGGACTACGGCGAGATCTTCGACCACCATGCCGTGGAGTACGAGTACGCCGACGGCTCCCGCCTCGGCAGCCAATGCCGGCACATCCTCAATTGTTGGAACGATGTCTCCGAGCATGTCGTGGGGACCAAGGGGAGCTGCGACGTGTCGCGCCATATGATTCTCGGCCCCAATGCCTGGCGCTTCAGGGCGGACAAGGCCAATCCGCCCAAGGACCCCTATCAGCAGGAGCACGACGACCTCTTCGACGCGATCCGCAACGACAAGCCTTACAACGAGGCTGAGTACGGGGCTCACAGCTCCCTCACCGCGATCATGGGCCGCATGGCGACCTATTCCGGCAAGATCGTGGAGTGGGACGCCGCTCTGAACTCCACTTTGGAGACGATGCCGAAGAACCTCGCCTGGGACGCGCCCACACTGGTCAATCCCGGCGCCGACGGCATGTATCCCCGCGCTGTGCCTGGCAAAACGGCTTCTCTGTAGTCGAGCCTTCACCACAAGTTTCTCCTACAAAACCCCAAGCCCCCGGCGCGAAAGCCCGGGGGCTGTTTTGATTCAAGGTCCGTGCTTCCTCATCGCATGCGACTCCTCATCCCAACCCGCGCGTTCGCTCGTTGCCGGCTCGCCGCTTTGACCCAGACCGCCCGCGCCGTTCTTCTGGGGTGCTTCCTTCTCATCCTGGGCGGCGCGCTCCTGGACGCGCGGCAGCCCCCGCTGCGTTCGTTTCAATTCACCGAGGCGCACATGGGCACGATGTGGAGCATCACCTGCTATGGCCCCGATCGCGAGACCGTGTCGTCAGCGGCGAAGGCCGCGTTCCAGCGGGTGGCGGAGCTTGACGCGATGATGACCGACTACGATTCCAACAGCGAGCTGCTGCGGCTGGGGGAGGCGCAGTCGGGTGTTGCGCATCCGATCAGCAGGGAGCTCCTGGAGGTCATGGCGGCGGCGCAGAAGGTTTCGCGAGAGTCGGAAGGCGCCTTCGATATCACGGCGGGGCCGTTGATTCAGGCGTGGCGCCGGGCTCGGCGACAGCGCGAGCTGCCATCGGGCGAGCGCCTGGCCGAAGCGCTCTCAGTTGTGGGATACACAAACCTGTCGCTCGACCTCCGGCATAGCACGGCGACGTTGCGGGTGCCTCGCATGCGCCTTGATCTTGGCGGCATCGCGAAGGGATTCGCCGCGGACGCCGCGCTCGAAGTGCTGAGACGCCACGGTATTCGTCGAGCCCTGGTGGCCGCGAGCGGGGACCTCGCCATTGGCGACGCTCCTCCCGGCGAGCGGGGCTGGAAGATTCGTGTAGGCGATCCGGAAAGCCGCACGAATGTCCTGGCGTTCGCGCTTTACCTTAAGAACGTCGGCGTTTCGACATCGGGCGACGCGGAGCAGTTTGTCCGCATCGAAGGGAAGCAATACTCGCACATCGTGGATCCTGCGACCGGCTCCGGCCTCACGAACCGCGTTCAAGCCACCGTGATCGCCGACAGCGCCACCCGCAGCGACGCCTGGGCAACGGCGGCATGCATCCTGGGAGTGGAGAAGGGGACGCGAGCCCTGGATCGCGATAGGAGGTTGAGCGCGCTTTTCGTCGTTCCCGGTCCGGCGACCGGGCTGCGACTGATTCCCACGCGCCGATTCCCAGCCGGCGGGCCATAGGACTTCGGTCGCGTGACGGTCAGGATCACGGATTCCAATGAACCTGATAGAAAACCTTGCCTCGGATGTCGGGGAGGCTGTTCGTAACTCTCCAAACTCCTCGATCATAAACGGGGAGGTTTTTCACTGCGGCCCAGTGGATGGGTGGAGTGAGCGAAGTGGTCTGCATGATCGTCAGCTGCCGACTGTCCGCTGTGGCGATTTCCATCCTGATGTCGTCCTTGATACGCTTGATCTCTCGAACGGACCCGCATTGGTTCAACACCCGGAGCTGGCTGGTGGCGCTAAATATTTTTCCAGCGAAGCGCAATTTGGCGGAGATCTTTGCGTCGGCATCTGAAGACAGCTGAAGAGCGCTGGCAGTGGGGTTGGCTGCGCTAACGGACGCGTCGAGCCGAATGGGGCCTTCGACAGACCACTCTGGCTCCACGGGAAGCTCTGATAGATCGGCGAACACAGCCTTGGCGCTGACACGGTCACTTCGATCCTCACACATCAGTGTCGGGGCGACCAAAGTGATCTGTCGAAGTCCCTTGGGCACTGGGCTGGGGGGATCGGATCGAATCACTCCCCCGTTGGGTCCTCCGAAGGGTTGAACCACAGGCCATTTTCCGTAGACGAGGAGGGACGAGTCGACGGGTTGCCACGCGCCCCCAAGGAACTCCAGCAGGACCGCGTACACGGACCAGCCCACCGAAGAGCCTCCACCTGGACTCACATCCGGGCCTGGACCGGGGAAGCAGACATTGGCGTAGGAAATGTCCAAGCTTTCACCTGGGGAGATCGCTCGTGGCACGAGAATGCTTTGCAGTGGAACAGTCTTAGTATCCGGAAAACTCGAACCCATAGTGCGGCTGTTTCCGTTGATTGCGTAGAGCTGAAGCGAAAGAGGGCCTGTCATGGCCTGGCCATAGTTGGACAGATGGATCTGCCCGCTGACCTTGGCGCTGTTTGAGACGTCGGAGCAGGTCCCAACATCGGCGCAAGTGCTGACGATATTCAACGTGGAATAGTCCACCGTGAGGACATAATCTCCTGAGTATTGACGGACGAGTTTGTCACGCCCTGGCAGAAAAAGGTTCTTAGTGCGGAGCGAACCGTCGAGCATGATCCAGTATGTCTTTCCTTCCTGGGGCACAAATATCACCGCGCTAGAGAGCGCGGTGGGCTGGTTGGCGCCCGCGCACGGGCTAGTCGTTACATCATCGTTTATGTGAACGTCTGGACTACCTGGGTAATCGCCATAAACCGCCAGCAAAGTGTCAAAGCTGCTGCCTGCGGTGCTAATCATAACAGGCCTGGTGGAGGAGGAGGCAGTTGGAGGCGCCGTCCATCTCCACCACACGGTTTTGTTTGCGTGATCAGCTGCGAAGGGTTGGGGATCCGAAGTCTCATGACTAGCGGCTAGGGTGCTTCCCTGAACACGTGCCCAGTCACCCGCCAAATCGACCGCCGATGCTCGGGCATCATTTTGGGGATGAGGAAAGGAGTCTAGGGTAAAGCCTACTTCACCCTCGTCGCAACAGACGGCGGTCATTCGAATCTGGTACTCAGCCCCACCGATGACATCGAAGAAAAGGGCATTGATGGGGTTGTTATTCTCCAGTGGCAATACGTCCACCCGTGCGCTTGCAACCTCGTGCAAACTGCAGGAGGCAGACCCTGTGTAGACCGCAAGCTGGTGATCGATCAGGCTCGCTGAGCTATCGATTATTGCGGTTCCGTTTACCGGCGCGGTCCAAGCCCACCAGACCGACCCACCACTTTGGTCAGAAGAGGAATGCGCCGGCTCCACTTCGTAGGATGCGTTTCTCGTCGTGCTGGCGCCCTGCGCATGAGTTCCGATGAGTGCCGTTCTATTCTGGAAGAAATCATTGTCTGGAACAGTCTCATTCGCGGACTCCAGGTATAGGGAAAACTCCTTCTGGTCGCCATTCACGCCACCGGCGGCGATCAAGTAATGATCGCCGGCATGCGCATTGAATTGTATCCGCTGCCCCTCAAAGCCGCTGCCGGTGGAGAGAGCAAGCAGTGACAGTTTCGAAGCCGAATTCCCTTTAAAAGCGCCTAACCAAATGTTCTCCGTATCAACGTATGCCGTGAATGGGCCTGTTGAAGGAGCGGTCCAATCCCACCACAGTGAACGGTCGGCTTTGAAACAGTCGGTGAGATGTTCCCCCGGATCACTCGTGGCGCCGAAGTTTTGCGTCCTCGTGTAGAAGCTGTTTCCGGAAATGCGTTCGGCGTTGGCGAAGGCGTCGTTGGGGGCGGTCGCGAGCATCGAGATATTGAGAACCGTATGGCCCCTGGCGCCCGAGTAACCATCGACGGCGATCTGATAGACAACGTCTCGTTCAACCGGTATCACCAGACGACTTCCCGTGGTCGTGGCAGCCCCACCTGAGACTCGCCTTACGAAGCTTAACGGATAATTCGAACCTGTGTAGATCGCCAGTACGTCTTCGAAGTCGCTTCCCTCAGTACTAATCACCGCCCCTCCTGTAGCCGGAGCTTTCCAACTCCACCAGATCGAGCGGCCGGTCGCCCCTCCAAAGTGAGAGGGTTCGCCGGGCTCCACGCTTGCCCCAAGGTTATCAGACCTGGAGGTTGCCGTGAATCCGGCCAGCAGGATGCGGTTTGCGAAATTGTCGTTGATCGGGGGAGGGTAACGAACGATCAGGACGGCCGGTGCAGAATCAAGGCTGCCGGCACAGTTGCTCACCCGACAGACATAGGAGCCACTTTGAGATTCCACAAGACCGTCTAGTGCGAGGGTCGGAGCCGTTGCAGAAGCGATGGAAACCCCGTCCTTGAACCAATGATAGCTGATGGGAGCAGTCCCGGCCGCCACCACGGAGAGCTTGATGGACGCTCCCACCGTCGTCGAAGCTCCGGAAGGTTGGCCTGAGATTGTCACAGGAAAGCAGCAACCTCGGACCGTGAATCGCAAAACGCGCCACGGGTCAGCGCAGGCGGAGATATTTCTAATACCTAGTGTGTAGCGTTTACATGCTACAAGCCCACTATAACTGATTTCCGGCGTGGCCGCTTGGTGCCGCTTGGCGACGACGTCGTGCACATAACGCCCACTGACGCGAACTTGAGTTTCGTTATTGATGTAGGCGATGTCGGGGCTGGAGGTATCCTCTGACCAACCTTCAAAAAGAACAACCTCGCCCAGCTTTGCTCCTCCTGTCCACTTCCAGCCCACGAAGCGTCCCGAGCCCGGGACATCGGCGTCGCCATCAGCAAGATTAGTCGGGTCGGTTGGGACAGGACACGCTCCAAAGGCCACCGCGACAAAGAAAAGACTGAAGAGGTGAATCAGACCATTGAAGCAGCGGTGTGAGGATGTTGGTTGCATTTGATTGTAATACTCTTTCGAGCCGCACAGGGAAGGTCCTGGCCTTGAAAGAGGTCGCCAAATGGATTCTGTGCCGAATCGCTGTTGGCTGGATGGATGATCGCATGGGTTCAAGTGATTTGTAACTCACAGGGTCGTTGGTGTCGAGATCGTCGGTCTTCTGTTCTCAACGACCCAGCTCGGTCCAGGAACCATGAGTCTGACTTCGTAGTCTTCAGTTCCCGTCACCTTCCGGTAAGAGGTTCGTGTGATCGCGCGGACGAGTCTATGAGTATGGATCGCTACCTGGAGGCGACCTTGAGTAGGTACCTGATCTCGTCATCAACGTCCTCTGGTTTTTCGACGATTTTCGCCGCCTCCAACCGAAGCAGCTCAGCATAGCGCTTTCGACACCGCAACAGGGCGACTCGAAAAGCGCCTTCGGTCATTCTCGATGCCGAGGCGGCCGATTGTTGAGAGACCCCCTCGCTATCCGTGAGAAAAGGGCGCATGTTCTGAAACACCTCGGATTGGTCCCTTTGTTTGTAGTCCCTCTCCAATGCGTTAATCACGTTTGAAAAGAAAGCGTGGGCAAACGCGGAATCGAACCGCTCATCGGACGCAGATGGATTGTCGGCTGGTAACAATAAGATGGAATCGCCCAGTGCGGTCTGTTCATCCAGCGAAATGACCTCAACAGCCCCGCCTCGTTTCTGGGTCTTCGTGAGGCGCATCCTGTCGATTGCGAAGTGTTGCACCGATCTGAACAGGAAACTTCGAAAACGTCCCTTGGAAGGTTCCGCCTGCCTGGCGACTTCGCGGATTCGGTCCGCAACAAAATCCTGAAAACAATCCTGCGCTTCCTGATGTGAGCCGCTCAATCCCGAGTTCCGCAACCATGAGACAAAGGGAACGGAGTAGTTGGCTAGTAGTTGTTCCAAGGCCTTTGGGTCATCCTTGCTCGCGAGTTTGACTCCATTCCAGTCGGTGGTGAGAAGGCTAAATCCGTTTTCTCTTGTAGGGTCAGCGCCGCGGCCGGCTGGGAGCTCAGTCCTCAATCTAGCGCCACCCGAGCTTGAAGAGTTGGACATGGCAGCGGTATATCTCCTGCGCAGCACTTTTGCAAGCCAGCGAGCAAACCCGTAACAGATGCCCAAACATCCCGTAGTGAAAGAGGAGTGAAGCGAGACGATTCGGCAATGCATCGGCATTTATCAAGCACCTTGGCTTCCATGGTTCGATGGCCTCGATTTCGATGAATGATAAGCCACAGCCCACCCCCTTTCCCAGGGAGGTGCGTTACTTCGGGAGGTATCTTCTCCTGGGTGAGCTCGGCCGCGGCGCAATGGGGGTTGTGTATCTGGCGGAGCAGGAGGGCCTGGGGAGATCTGTTGCCATCAAGATGATCGATCTCGAGGGGAACGATGATGGCGCGAGGATCGACAGGTTCCTGGCGGAGGCGAAGGCAATCGCCGCTTTGGATCACCCGAATATCGTCAAGATCATTGAAGTGGGCGTCCATGAAGGGACTCACTTTTTCTCCATGGAATATGTTGAGGGGGGGAATCTTCAGGAAGTCATTGATGCGGCAGGCGAGGAGTGCGGCGACCACCTCAAGCGCTATTGCATAAAGAATGCCTCTCTTTTCTCGGTGCGATCCGTCGTGGAGCTCTTGGCCGCGCTTGCGAGAGCCCTCGAACATGCGCATGCAAGGGGCATCATCCATCGAGACCTGAAGCCCTCCAACATCCTCGTTGAGGATTCCGGGGCGCCTCGCATCACAGACTTCGGCATTGCCAAGAACTTAGGCTCCGACAGTCGCCGGACCGTGGCGGGCGCAATCTTCGGCACACCTTTCTACATGTCCCCCGAGCAAGCGGCCGGCCAGACCGAGGAAATCACCGGCCAATCGGATGTATTCAGTCTCGGCGTGATCCTCTATCAGCTGCTTAGCGGACGGCTGCCGCACGGCGCAACGAAGTCCTCCCGTGAGGAAGTCCTGGCGGCGGTGCAGACGGAAGAGGCTATCCCGCCCAAACGGATCAATCCAGTTATCGACCGCGATCTAAACACTCTTTGCCTGCATTGTCTTTACAAGGAGCCTGCTCGCAGATACCGATCAGCGAAAGCCCTGGCGGAAGACCTCGAAAACTGGCTCGGCCATCGCCCGATCAAGGCCCGGCCTGCGTCCACGCCTGAGAAGTGCATCAAGTGGGTTAAGCGTAATGAGGTCCTCGCGTTCATGATAGGAGTGCTTGTTCTGAGCTTGATCACGGGGTTCTCGGTTTCACTCCAGCACCGCAGGCGCGCGGAAGCCTCCGATATCCTGCGCAAGGCCTCCGGAATAGCCGCGGTATTCGAGCGAGTGGAGAAGGACTTGGATACTACCGCCGGGGTCGGGAGGGCGGTTTTCACTCTCTGCAAAGCCTTGGAGGCGGATCCAGAGGACCGGGAACTGCAGGAGCGAGTCATCAACCTGATGATTCACAGAAGATTCCTGGTGCCTTTGCCGGCAGGAGCGCGAGATCTGGTCCGCATCCCCAGCGCAGTGCGAGGATCGAACCCGCGTGTTGTCGTCTCCAGGTCCGGCAGGCTGGTAATGAGCGCCACCAACAGCGACCGGATCACGGCGTGGGAGGTGGGGAATAGTCTCCCGCGGCGTTTTTTCCAGCCAACAAAGCCTTCGGTTTTGCGCTCACTCGCCCTGGATGGGGCCGGTGAGTTCGTTGCGGCAGGCTTGGACAACGGAACCGTCGACCTTTGGCGGGTGGCCAGCGGTGCGCACATCCGAAGCGTCTCGATCTCGAATTCGGTCGTCGCCCTCGCCTTCGCTTTCTCTGAACCCGTGCTTGCTGTCGGCGCCGCAGACGGCGCCCTCCGTCTGATCGACATCCGGAGCGGGCGGAATCTGGTCGAGATCCTCACCGGTGCGAGGGCCATCAGCTCGCTCGCGTTTTCACCCATCGACAGACTGATTGCGGTTTGTGATGAGGAGGGTTTTGTCAGCCTCTGGAACTGGGGTGGATTCAATGCCGTCGCGGAGACCAAAGTGGGTGCGGGCAGCGAGCCAGCTCAACGCCTTGAGTTTTCTGAGGATGGCAGAACTTTGATCTGCTTTGGATCGGACGGCGAGGTTCAGGCTTTGCGACTCAGCCTTGGAGAAATGGCTCTGGCGGGGCCTGCGACTCATTTGGAGACAGCCAGAGCATTTGCTCCGTTCGTCGATCCTCTGATCACTGCCACGAACTCCAGCTTGGACGGGAAATTCTCCGCCGCGGGTTCCAGTGATCACTCCCTGCGAATCTGGGGGACTCGTTTGAGCCAGCCAATGCTTCGCTTTCTGCCCAACAACGACATCGTGAGTCGTCTGGCTTTCAGTCCTGACGGCAAGCGTCTCGCGACAGCCACTGCCGGGAGACGTTTGCGTTTGTGGTCCGTTCCTGAAGGGCTCCCGCTCAGCGATTCACTGCGGATGGAGTCGCCCATAACCGCATTGGCTTTTCACGAGGATGGACTTTGGATGCTGACCGATTCCAACAAGCCCAAACGGATTCACAGGGCTCAAGGTCCGGCGCCAGAGTGGTTATGGGTGGTGGTTTCGAGAATGGCCGGAGTCGATGACGCAGACGCGGTTCGTGACCCTGGCAACGTCAAGAGATACGAGAACGCCTTCAAGGCGATGCAGGAAAAAAAGCTAAACCCGGAGCTTGCAAGGGTGACGCTCAGTTTACTCGGCATCGAATGAAAAACCTGGTGACAGCAGGAGTGCGCGCTTCTCACACTCCTCGCATCGCACCGCTCAAGTCAGTGGACTCACAAGGGTCTTCCGCAACCTCCCTGGCGGCGGTGATCGTAGCGCTGCTCTGGGTCCTGCCGGCAACCGTTGCTCGATGCGAAAACTCCTTGTTGGAGACTCTGAACCAAACTAATCGTCCGGGACGCGTCACGAGCGCTCAAAACCGCGTCGACTATTTGTCCGCGGGCAAGGCCATTGATATTGTTCATACAAACCAGTTCCTCGATTTTGGCGAGGGGATTCGCACTGCGGAGTTGGCAAAAGCCACGGTTCAGTTCCTGGATTTGTCGCACGTGAGAGTCCGCGATCGAACAAGATTGGAGATCGTGTCGGGGTCTGTCTCGAACCAACACCCCACCATCGAGCTGGAGGAAGGCGAGATCTATGTTTCGAGTCGAGGATCTCGCGGGATCACCATTCCGTTCCAGACAAAGCACGGCAAGGGGATTCCTCATGGGACGGAATATGTCATCAGAGCGACTCCACTCGAGACAGAGATCGTCATGTTCGATGGCGAGGTGGAGTTCGAGAACGGGGTGGATCGGAAGCTTGTCGCCAGTGGCAGTCGGGCTGTTTCGTCGGCGAATTCGGAGATCCGGGTTTTTCCGATCCTCATGGGGCGCAGAATTGTTCAGTGGTGGGTCTACTATCCCGGGATTCTTGATCCAGCGGAGCTGGGATTGGAGGGGCAGGAACTCAGCAGGCTGCGTCCATCTCTAGGCGCTTATGAATTGGGTAATCTGAATTCAGCCCTGACCAACTTAAATCAACCCGGGGTCCGTGCCAGTCTGACCTCCGAGAGCGCTCGCTGCTATGAGGCGTCTCTGCTCCTTGCGTGCGGGAGTGTGGAGCAGGCGAAATCGATCCTGGAGACGATCGGCCCGACCAACGTCCTTGCTCTGTCGCTGCGAGCCGTGGTGCATGCTTTCGAGGATCCCGCACTCGCATCAGCCTCAACCAACGCGCCAGCAACTACGACATCCCCTTCGTCCGGATCGGAACTGGTGAAAGGCGCGGCAAGGCCAAGGCGCCGACCCGCTGGCGTTCGTAGTGAGGATACCGCCCAGGCGGTCGCGAACCTCACCGAGGGGCAATCACCCAGCTGGCTGCTTGCCGAATCCTTCCGCGCTCAGGCTGATGGAGATCTACATCGGGCATTGCATCACGCCCGGGCCGCTGTTGCAGTCTCCAAGCGCTTTGGGTTCGGTTGGTCCAGAGTCGCAGAACTCGAGTTTAGCTTTGGTAACCTCAGGGGGGCGGATGAGGCAGCGCAACTGGCTTTATCCCTCACTCCCGAGAATGCGCAGGCATATGCGCTTCGGGGATTCCTTCTGGCGTCTACGTATCGCGTCGCCGAGGCGATTAAGGCCTTCGATAGAGCCTTGGAACTGGATCCAGGGTTGGGGAATGCATGGTTGGGGCGAGGCCTTTGCAAGCGACGTGTGGCTGGTCTGGGGTGGCTGAGCAGCCGCCGTAGACTGATCGGCAAAGGATGGCTCGATGATCTCCAAACGGCGGCCGCGGTGGAACCTCGACGTTCGCTACTCCGCAGTTACGTCGGGAAATCCTTCGCCGAGCAGAGCGAGCGTGCGTCCGCCTCCAAGGAGCTGGGTTACGCGAAGCGCCTGGATCCCGAGGATCCCACCCCGTGGCTCTATTCGGCCTTTGGATTGTGGGAAAACAATCGAATCAACGAAGCGATGAGCGATCTGGAATCGTCCATCGCGCTCAATGACAACCGCGCAGTGTACCGCTCAAGCCTTCTGTTGGATCAGGATCGGTCTGTGCGTTCGGCCAGTCTGGCGCGGATTTACAGGGACGCGGCACTTCCTAACGTCGGGCTGACCGAAGCCAGTCGAGCCGTCAGCCTGGATTACGCAAACTTTAGTTCCCACCAATTCCTCGCGGAAAGCTATGACGCGTTGAGGGATCCAACACGGTTTAATCTCCGCAATGAAACGGTGTGGTTCAACGAATTGCTGATGGCCAACATCCTAAGCCCACCTGGGGCCGGACTGCTTTCCCAAACCTTGAGTCAGCAGGAATATGGAAGCCTTTTCGAGAGCGAGAAATTGAGCATTCGAAGCGCGACCGAGTATCGGAGCGATGGCGAGTGGCGTCAGACTGCCGCTCAGAGCGGGCAGTTTGGAGGCGCAGCCTACTCCCTTGATTTGGATTACGAGTCCAAGAGTGGTCGACGATCGAACGAAACGCTCGATCGGAAAGAGTGGTTTTCTCAAGTCAAACAGCAAGTGACCGATCGGGATTGCGTTTTTCTCATGACCAAAGTGTTGGCGCTTGAGGCTGGGGACAATTTCCAAAGGTACGATCCATCGGCCGTCGACACCCACTTCAGACTGAACGAGACCCAGACGCCTCTCCTCGTTGCGGCGTGGCATAGGGAGTGGCAACCGGGAAGCCACACCACTCTGATGGCAGGGAGGCTTGCGGGGGACCTGGACATTAAGCAGCAATTGAACGTCTGGGACGCATTTCCTGATTGGTCTAATGTCAACCAATACCGGATCGAGGATTTGCGCTATAGGAATGAGTATCAAATCACGACCGTTGAACTGAACCAAATACACCAAACCGAACGCCAGACCTGGATTGCCGGGGTGAGGCTGAACGATGGGGAGTTCAAAACCAGCACCTCTCTCGAACACGTGACAGTCGGCGGTGTGATCAATCCACTCCTCGATGCCTTTTTTGCCGCCCCGATAATCAGCGTGACGCGTGAGCCCTTTCTTCGCCTGTCTCCTTATTGTTATCACTCTTGGCTTGCGACCGAGCATCTGCTCCTCACCACCGGATTGACCTTTGATCACTTGAGATTCCCTGACAACTTTCGGTTCCCTCCCATCAACGCGGGATCCGACCACCGGTCCCGGGTTTCACCGAAACTGGCCCTCCAGTGGGAACCGAGCGCATCAGCTTTAGTTCGTTCAGTATATACTCGGGGATTGGGGGGAGTCAGTTTGGATGAGAGTTTTCGGCTTGAGCCCAGCCAACTCGCGGGCTTTCCCCAGGCCTTCCGGAGCATTATTTCAGAGTCCGAGGCGGGATCCGTTGCCGTTCCTGCCTATGAAGTGATTGGGATCGCGGGCGACTACCGAACACGTTTCCGCACCTACTTGGGACTGGAGTTGATGCGTTTGACGTCCAGGTCAGAAGAGTCCATCGGCGCGTTTGATGAACAGTCGGGAAGCCCTTTGCCGACCCACATCCAAGAATTGCTCAGATACAAGGAACATTCCGCATCCCTGCGAGTTGGCCAATTGCTGGGGCGGGACTGGCTCGTCGGAGCTGAGTGCGGAATGACGCGTTCACTCCTTGTGAAACGATATCCTATCATCACAGATCCGACGCCGGCGGGAAATCCGTCCAGTGAGGAGGTCGCAAACCTGCGCAGCGTCAAACTGCGTTTGATGTATCACAATCCGACCGGCCTTTTTGCTCAATGTGAATCCTCTTGGCTTTGGCAAGACGACATGAGGGCCCCTGTGGATCAGGCAAATGGTATCCTGAGCAAACCGCCTGAATCGGTTATGCAATTGGATCTGCAGGTTGGTTTCAGATTCAATAGGCGCAGGGGGGAAGTCGCCTTCGGTGTTCGAAATCTCACGGGACAGGACTACCGGCTTACGGCACTCACTCCGATCCCCGACTTGCCTCGATCGCGCGTATTCACGACGAGTCTCAGGTGGAGATTCTAGAGAGCTGAGCACCTGGCGACGCTCAAGCCGGAATCATTCCGAAGCGAGCTGTGGACGTCGGATGCGGCATCAGGCTGCGTGAAGACTCCTCCAGACCGCGCCGGTTTGTCCTTTTCTTCACTTCACCTCACCTCGAGGTCGGATCCCTTGCACGCGTTGACCCTGCGCCCGCCGTAAGATCGGGAGAAGGGTTCCTTCCACAGCCAGAAGCCTTGGGGTCCTGATCCTCGAATAAAAAAAACTCGTGATCGGTAACGTTCCGTACTGGACCACGTATCTCTCTTCGACTGCTGGCGCCAAAAAGGGACGCGGTGGTCGCCCTGATCAAAACAACAATCACAAGCCGTGAGAACACTGGACCTTCCTTCGTCGCCGACAAGCCGCATGAAAAAGACACTCTCAACGTTGCCGCTCTTGCCAGTCCTTTTGCGGAAACGGCGCGAGGAGCCGCGCCCGAACTGCTCCTCCGCGACAGCCCTCCGGAGTGCCTGCTTCGGCCCGAGGTCATCCTCTTGCTCAGGCCCGACGCCTCTTTCGTTTTGTCGTGACGTAGCATCACAGCTGGCGATGACCAACGCAGTTTGGTTCGGGAGTTTAACCTTGTCCCATGAGGTCATGTCTGCAGATCAAAACATGACGACGAATCGGGGCAAGAACGCGCGGCCTACCCATGGAGTATTCCTTCCCGTGGCATTAGCGCAGGAAGCCTTTCTTCCCGTGCGCATTGGCCCGCTAGATTTCCCAAACAATTTTCCGGCAGCAGGTGTGCCGGATGAGCAACCATCCTCGACCGAGGGTGATCAGCGAACACCTGAAAGCACCGCCAACCTGCGAACCACTTGCAACAGTATCCAGCAGGCTGGCGGCGCTTTCGACGGCTCCGTGTGGAGCGATGAAAGCTTGCCGCAAGCAACACAATGCGGTCAAGCGGACCATCCTCGCGTCCGATGCTTCAACCTCGGTCGAGAAAACCTAGAAAAGAACAAAATGAAACACATTGTTTCTACTGCGCAGGAGAAACGGCCGGGATGCATGGGGATGGCAACCATTGTGGCGCTTTCGCTCGTGGCGGCTACCCCGGCGATCGCCGATGTCACAAAAAGCTACTCCACTGGAAACAACTGGCTGGGAGCCGATTTGGCTCTCAGTTACGTCGACTGGGCCAGCGGGGGAAATACTTACCAAGCCAAGTTCGCGGGGGACCTGACCGGAACGGTGATCAAGAAGAAGGTGCCTCTGGTGAACGGAAACTCGAGCCTCACCATCATGGAGTCGTCAAAAGGCGTCAACAACAACGCAACGGGTTCGCTCAAACTCGCCGGGTACACCGTTGCGAATTGGAACAAGTCGTTCGGGGCTGTGAGCTATGACTTCTCCACGTCGCCGCTCTTCTCCATCAGCTACGGCGGCGAAGTGGATTATCCGATCGGGTGGTTCGCGCTGCGGCTCTCGGGAAAAGCGGAGATCAAGGGGTACGCCAAAGGGAATGTGGCCGCCACATACCATCCCACTAGTCGCAAGTTCAGTTTCCACGGATCACTCGGGCCGGCTTGCGATGTGGGGGCCTCAGCGGCCGCGAGCATTTCCGCGTGGGTGGCCGAAGTCGGGGTGGAGGGCTCGATCACCCTTATTTCAGCCAGTCTGCTCGGCAGTGTGGACTACACCCCCCGGACCGCGGGAAACCCCGTCGTGGCGTATGCGCTGGTCGTCCAGGGCCAAAACCCCTCTGGCTCGATCAAGGTCTTCGAGAAGGTCGGACGCGGCTGGTTTTCACACACGTGGAAACAGACCCTTGTCGATTTCCCTGGGGCAACCTGGACCATCCCGGTGACCAGTGGCACTCGCCAACTATAACAAGCTTAACCAAGGGGCTCCAACGGACACCCTCCGTTGGAGCCCTCCTTCTACACGTCTTGTATACCTATGAACACTTCACGAAAACCTCTGTTCCTTGTTTGTGCTTTGATGCTAGCCCTCATTCTCGTCATCGCTCTGCATGTCCAACGCCGCGTAGCATCGACGCCTCCTCCTCCCAATACGGTCAGCGGCGTTGCCGATCAAACCGATGCGTTGAAGTTTCCGTCTCCGGCTTCTCCTGCCCATCCACAGTTTTCCATGCTCAAATGGAGACCGGGCGAAGGAGCCACGTACCAGCTTCAAGTGAGCGTGCGGCTGTCGGACTCTCCCGACAAGCTAGGTCAAGGCAGCGAAACACAAGTTGGCGGCAAACTGAGGCTTGTGGTTTTGGAAGCCAATGCTCAATGGATCAAGCTGGGCGCTGCCTTGCGCGATTCCTACTTCGTCGCTGGCGGTGAACGGGTCGCCCTCATGGAAAACCTGTTCAACACGACTGGGGCGATCCTGACCCTCAGCCCGGAGGGAGATCTTACTGGCTTGGCATTTCAACGCGACCTTGCTACTGAAGACCGCGACAGCCTCCGGCTGGCCTATGGCGGACTGCAGTTTACTGTGCGCAACCTCCCAGTCTACCAGGTCGAAGAAAGTCTTCCGGGGCTCTCCGCGAAGCCATTTCACGCCGCATACCAGCGCCTGGATACTATACACATCCGTAGGCACAGGTCTCTTCCAAGTGATCCGGACGCGCTGCCAGGAAGCGTTCACGGGATAATAAACTCCGACTTTTCAGCAACCGTAGGAAGCAGCTTCTACCTGTCGGAGTTAATGGGCTTCGAGGACAGCGTCATGGTCTTCAACGGGCAAACTCTAGTCTCCCGTATCGCCATCTCGCTCAAACAAATCGATGACATCGACATGCCGTCTCTTCTGAGCGGCATGGTTGCGAATCCTGCCTTTCGCTTGACGTTCACGGACTCTCCATCGGCCACTCCAGGCAAGTCGGCGTCCCAGACAATGCGAGAAGAAGCTCTGGCCTCCAAATGGAAGAACGCGCCTTTCAGCCAGGTCCTAGACCCGGTTGAAACGGCTTCCACAGGTTCTATGCAGAACGCGATCAAGCCGCTGCACGATTATGAGGAGTGGCTCAGGGTCCATTCCGACGACGGCCCATCGATGGTTTTGGACACGCTGCAAACCATGCAGACCAACCACGCCATGTCAGGCCTTCTCATCCATGGCCTTGCTCAGGCAGGGACACCTTCCGCGCGGGATGCGCTTACCTCCATCCTGAGCCAATCCGACACCTATCCTCCAACCGTGGCGATCCAAACAGCGGTCTCGGCCGGGGGTGCTAGCGCGCCCGACGACTCACTCAGGGCAGCGCTTGTCCCCCTCATGGATTCAAAGGTCGAGGACGAAGCTTATCGGTTGTCTGATTCAGCCCTGTTTGCGTTCGCACGGCTCGCCAAGGACGACCAGCCGTCACTGGAGGTTTTGAGGAGGCGCCTCGAGCCTTGGATGGAACCTGGCGCTCCTCAGGACGACACATTGAAGGCCCTGGGGGCGCTTGGCAACGCCGCCTTCGATGATTCACGATTCATTGCCCGTGCCTCTGAGCTGGCCAAGTCGCCTGACGCGGACACCCGCCTGGCAGCCACTGAGTACCTCGCGACGTTGCCTAACTCGGCGGCAGCCGCGTCGGCCATCGAGGAGCAGCTCTACGACCCCGACGACCGGGTGCGTGGCGCGGCGGAGAAGTTTCGCTCCAAGTAGCCAAGCCCGCATTGTTAACAGCCCAATGGCGGCGCCCTTCAGGGGCGCCGCCATCTCATCCCAGAAAAGCGCCGACGTGACCTCGCCAAACTGCTGAAACCCCGCTCTCTTTGTATACTCAGCCCATGGGCGGGGGCGGAGTTGGAAAAATGCTGTGAAAATCGCATATCGCCTGTCGTGACCGGCCGCCAGCCGGATACTTTCCTGCGGAAAAAGAGCCGATCTTGAGGACAACTCGGGCGGGTGTGGTCAACGACAATTCCCTGCCAATGAGTGTGGGGTAGAAACAGTCGTTAAGAAAAACCAAGCGAATGCTGCTGCCCTGACCTGTCGTCGCATTCCAACCGACACGCTCAAGCGGCAGATGACTTTTTCCGCTCTTCACACTGCGGTAAAATACTCAGGGAAAGTTTGAGTTCACCCAGTACCGGAACCAACGTATTCAGCGTGGGGTTAGCGCTCTTGCGAAAGAGCAGATACACATGTTGGCGACTCACTCCGGAATTTCGAGCCAACGCCGCCACATCAATGTCCTGCGCTTCAATTACGTTCCGAAGCGCTGTGCCAAAAGCCCCCCAGTCTTGGTCTTGCGAGGACTCGCGGAAAGCAGTTTCAAGGTAAAGCGCTGCGTAGTCTTTTGAGGCGAGCCTTTTTCTTAAGTCCTCGCGATGATTTCTGGCAGGCATATTATCTCTCCTGTTTGAAAATCTTCCAATAGCCCTTTGCTTTGGCGATGTCTTTGTTTTGCGTTCGCTTGTTTCCAGCGCACAGAGCAAGCGCATCTTGAATAAGAGTTTCGGGTTCATCCTGTGGGATCCATTGGCTACCGGAGAGCAGTGCGCCCCGCAGCAATGTTATGCGGCCGGGATCTTGGCAGCCACCGCATTGGTCCAGCGCATCCCCACCTGTCGCATCGTGCCCAAAACCCGGGCTGACCTCCATGCAATCCAGTAACCGTGTCTCGATCCGGCTTCCGTTGAGCTCCCGCATTCTCACCGGGGCTCGCGCCTCAGTCACAGACCCATCACATCATCAGGGAATGCTCCACCGTGGCGTCTAGTGGGTCATCGAGTAGAAGATGATGTTGATGCCCATCGGATAGGCCTTCTTCTCGGAGAATTCCCGGAAATAGTACTCGTTCTCGCCCTCGCGCTCCCATCCGTCTCCGTTGTCGGTGTTGTGGCAGATGATCACCATCATGCGGCCCTTGTCATCGTAGATGGCACGGTAGTGCGGTTCCTTGGCGTCGTAGCGCTCCCAGGTGATGCCTGTGTATTGGCTGGCGATGCCCACCTCGACGTTCGGCACCTGGGGCTTTTCTTTCAGGGTGAACACGCAGTTGAAAACCGGATGATCGATGGTGAGCTCCTGCGGTTCCCGGTCGGGAAAGACCCGCTTCAGCTCCGTCGCGAGGTTGCGCCATTCGCGCTCGCCCCAGAAGTCGTCAAACATCAGAAACCCCCCGTTCAGCAGATACGCGCGCAGCGCCGTGACCTCCTCGTCGAGAAGACGCATGCGGCCGGGCTCGACGATGTAGATGAAGGGATAGCTGAAGAGCCGGAGGTCGGTGAGGTTGATGAAGTCGCCGTCCGGGTGCACGGCGATCGAGGTCATCTGCTGCAACCGCCACCCGAAGTTGATGTCGCTGTCGGGGCAGTCCGTCTTCCATCGGTTGTCCGAGTCGTGGCCGAATCCGTAGGTGCCGTCGACCGAATAGCGCACCCGGGCGAAGGTGAAGGTGTCGTAGAGAAACTCCGGGTCGACCTTCCATGTCGGCATCTCGGTCCCCTCGCTCACCATGTCTCGCGCGTTTCTCTGGGCGTTGGCCGCGGCGGGCGGGATCAAGGCGCAGAGGAGAGCGAGGAGCGGCGCCATGCGACGCCACGAAACCCGGAGGCCTGAGCCAGCGGCGTCGCGACCCGAGCCGTCGTGAGGGCGTGAGGGGCCGTGGATTCTGTCGGCGCGGCGCAAATCGAGGAGACGGGTGTGTGGGCTCATTCGAACGGAGGGTTCTTCCCCGCTTTGAAGCTGTCGAGGTTCTTTTGCAGGATCGCCTTGAGCTCATCATTGGGCGCCAGCTGGAGCGCCTGCTGCTCGAGTTCGATGGCCTTCTCGGCCTTGCCCTGGAGGAAGAGGGTTCGCGCAAGCATGTCCAGGGTGCTGGGCTGCTTTCCTTGCGTGATCGCGTTGGCGCGGTTCGCCATCTCGGAGACGATCCTCATCGCGGCGCCGTCCTTCACTCCATTGAAGAGCATGTGGAAGCAGAGCTGAAGGGCGACGTTCGGGTCGCCAGCCCGGGAGGCGGAGATTTTCTGCGCCGACAAGGCGGCCTCGTCGAGCTTCTTGAGCTTGAGTTGGATCTGGAAGCGCACGACGTCGGTGTTGCCGATCGCGCCTTCGGGCGCGACCTTTTCCAGCTCGTTGAGAACCTCCTCGGCCTTCGCCCATTCCTGGCCGGTGATCAGCTGGTTCAGCTCGGGGATCAAGCGCGCCATGGCGGCCTGGCCTTCGTTGCGCTTCTTGAAATCCGCCGCGGATTTCTTCAGATCAATGCTCCCGGCAAGCAGTGTATCGATCAATTCATCCGTGATGCGCATCGGATGGTCCACCCAGGCGATGCGTCCGTCCTTGCCCACCAGGAACGCGGTGGGCACGCCGTTCATCCCCATCGCCTCCATCCATGTCTCCGACATCGCGCCGCTGGCGTTGTCCACGGCCACCCGGTAAGTCATGTTCGAGCCCATCTGCCTGAGGAACGGCTCCACCGTCCCAGGTTGATGCTCCATCACGCTTTGTCCAATCACCACGAGACCCTTGTCCTTGTACTTCTGGTGGATCTCGTTGACATGCGGAATCGAAATGCGGCAGGGACCGCACCAAGTCGCCCAAAACTCCACGATATACGCCTTGTTGGTTTCGAACCGCGCGACCGGGTCGCCCTGAACCCACCTTCCGGGTTGCAGCGGGGGCGCCATGTCGCCGATGGCCAGCGCCGAGGCGCGCTGGGACGAGAGGCCGATTCCCCATGCGAGGAGCGGAGTGAAGATGAGAACAAACGCGCGTTTCGCCATACAACAGATCAAAGTCAATGGAACACAGACCTGGGTAGAGACCCTAATCAACCTTCGACGCCAAACTCCAGCACTGAATCGGGAATCGAGACGCGCCAACGCGTCGCATTGGCGCGATCCTGAGCGACATCTCTTGGACGCCGTGGGGCGTCCAACGGTTGCGGCCGATTTTGATGAATCTTGCCCCCCTTTTGGAGCTTCGCAGCCCAGGCTGTTCAAGCCGGCCCTGAGCTGATACCAGTGCCGGCGTGAATCCACCGAATCTCCAATCGCTCCTGCGCGGACCGTCGACGGATCCTCTTCAGCTCTATCGATGCCGCGACGCGCTCTATGCCACGGATCTGCTCGCCGCCGCCTTGGTCTGGCTGGATCTTTTCACCGTCCTGGACCGCCGGCCCTCCGACCTGCCCGCGCTTTGCGAAGCCCTCGACATTCGGCCGCGCCCCGCCGACGTGCTCATGACGCTGCTACAGGCGATGGGCTTGGTTGAGCGTCGCGACGGCCTGTTTCATGTCACTCCTGTGGCGCGCGAGCACCTGGTGCAGGGATCGCCTTGGTATCTGGGCCCCTACTATGCGTCGATGAAGGATCGTCCCGTCACGCTGGATTACGTGAAAGTGCTCCGCACGGGCAAGCCTTCCAACTGGGCCAGCCTGAAAGACACGAAAGCCTGGGCGCAGGCGATGGAGGAGGACGCGTTCGCCAAGCAGTTCACGGCGGCCATGGATTGCCGCGGGCTCTATTTGGGCACGGCTTTGGCCCGCGCCATTGATCTGAACGGACGGCGGTTGGTGTTGGATGTCGCCGGAGGCTCCGGCGTTTACGCCTGTTGCCTGACTTCGGCCTTTCCCGGCCTGCGCGGGCTTGTGTTTGAAAAGCCGCCGGTGGATCGCATCGCGCGACACGCCATCGCCGAGCGCGGATGCTCCGAACGCGTCGATGTTGTGGCGGGCGACATGTTCCAGGACGAATGGCCGGCCAGGGCCGACACGCATCTGATCTCCAATGTTCTTCACGACTGGGATGTGGAGCAGGTGATGGATATTTTGAGGCGTTCTCATCGCGCCCTTCCGGCCGGAGGCTGGCTTTTGGCGCATGACATGCACATCAACGCGGACAAGACGGGGCCGCTGGCCGCGGCGCAGTACTCGGCGCTGCTGATGAGCATCACGGAGGGGAAGTGTTACTCGGAGGGCGAGATGGCCGAGATGCTCGGGGAGATCGGGTTCACGGCTCCGGAGTTTTTTCCGACCGCGGCGGACCGCAGCGTGCTCCTGTGTCGGAAGCGGTGAGGTTTCGGGGTCCCGATCGCGAGGCCGAACCTCAGCCCGAGTGCGAGATCTCGCTGGCCTGGCGTTCGAGGGCGTGGGTGAAATCGCGCGAGTGAAACGGCTTTTGGAGGAAGTTCACGCCCGCCTCGAGCGGGAGCCCGCGGCCCACGCTGTCGACGCCGTAGCCGCTGGTGTAAATGACCCGCAGGCGCGGGTGCGTCTCCAACACATGCTGAGCCAGTTCGCTGCCGCTGATGCCGCTTGGCAGCACAAGGTCGGTGAGAAGCACGCGGATCCGGCTCGAGTTCTCCCGCCACACCGCCAAGGCTTCGAGCCCGCTCGCCGCCTCGAGGACCCGATATCCTTCGTGCTCCAGCATGCTCTTCAGGGTGTACCGCACCGCGGGCTCGTCCTCCACGAGAAGCACGGGCGTTTCGGCGGGAATGATCAACGAGGGAGAGGTCAGAGCGTCCGTGGGGGTGGCGGCCCATGACGGCCCCACCGGGAGGAAGATGCGGAAGGTGGACCCCGCTCCGCGCTGGCTCAGGACTTCGATCCATCCGTTGTGCTGCTTCACAATCCCGTAGGCTGTGCTGAGACCTAGGCCATTGACCGAGCTCGCGGTCTTGGTGGTGACGAACGGTTCGAAAAGATAGGGGAGCAGCCGCGGATCGATCCCGCATCCGGTGTCCGTGAAGGTCAGGCGAATGAACCGGCCCGCGCGCGACTCGGGGTGTTTCGGCAGCCTCCCGTTCGTGAGCTGAGCCTCGCTCGTCGTGATCATCAGCTGCCCTCCCTCGGGCATCGCGTCCCGCGCGTTCACCGCCAGGTTCACGATCACCTGCTCGAGCAGCGGGCGATCGCCGAGGATCTCGGGGAGGTTGGGGCTGGGCTCGAAGGTCAGGGCGATGTCGTCTCCGAGCGTGCGCGACAGAAGATCCGAGAGGCCATTCACAATGGCATTGACGTCCAGCGCGCCGAGCTGCACTTGGTTCCGCCGACTGAAGGTGAGCAGCTGCCGCGTGAGCTGTTCGGCGCGATCCACGGCGTGCAGCACCTGTTGAAGCGTCTCGCGCCCCTTCGGCGTGAGCTCCTCCGCGGATCGCAGCAGATCCAGCTGGCCCTGCATCACGGTGAGCAGGTTGAAATACTCGTGGGCGACACCGCCTGCGAGCCGTCCGACGCCCTCCAAGCGCTGTGAGTAACGCAGCTGCTCCTCCAGTTTCCTCTGGTCCGTGATTTCCACGACGAAGGCATGCACGACCCCGCTCTCCACATGAGGGAAGAAGGACCAGGAGAACGTGCGGTCATTCTGCTCCCAGATGACCCGGGATCGCCCCTGGCCGCTCACAAGGCAGGACTCGACTATGCTCGTCGCCTGCGCCGGGACGCATGCGGCGGGATGCTCGCGTCCGAAGGATCGAGCGAGCTCCATAGCGGCGGCGTTGTGATAGGTCAGGCGTCCGTCGCAGGAGAACATCAGTATGGGGTTGGGATTCTCCCTCGCGAAATCCGCGAGATGGATGAGCGCCGCCTCCACCCGCCGCTTCTCCTGGCGGTCGCGGAGGACAAAGAGTCGGGCGGCTTGGCCATGGAACCCGATTCCGACGGCCGAGAGGGCCGCCTCGGCCTGCGTCCCGTCCAGCCGGTTGATCACCACATCCAACTGGATCGGTTCGGGCGCGAGCGAGTTCGCTTGAAGCGCGGATTGGAGCTTCTCCCGGCTCTCCGCGCTGAGGCAGCTGAAGAGGCTCTTCCCGAGCGCTTCCAGCGGACTGCCCGCCCGCACCAGCTCGGCGAAAGCAGGGTTGGCTTGAAGAATCCCGTCTGCGCCTTCAATCACCGCTCCTTCCTGCACGAAGTCCGCCAGCCAGTGAAAACGATCCTCCACCTCCTTGAGCTGATCATCCGTGCCCGCCAGATCAATCCGCAGATCCGTGGCTTCGATCGCCCTCAGCGTCGCGACGGGAAGCCGGCTGAGGCAGGATCGGAACACGTAATCGTAGGCGCCGAGCGCCAGCCCGTGAAGCGCCTCGGGGTCGTTCGGCTCGCCCATGATGAGCACGACGGGAGGGTGACCATTGAGACGACGCAGCAGCTCCCCCGTGAGGCTCGGATTGAGCGCAGGATGGCATTGGTCCAGAAGGATGGCCTGGTACAGGGTTTTGTGGCAGCGGTCGCCGATCAGCGCCGGATTGGTGAGGATGTCGGCCTTGCCGTGCCATCCCGCGTCGCTGAGCAGGCTCAGCCAGCGTTGCGCCTCTTCCTCGGCGACGGCGACCAAGAGCACTCTCGAGATGTTAGGGATCTCGGAACTGGGAAGAAGAGGATTCGCTTGCATGCCAAACAATCAGTTTCTCTCGAACGAAACCAACCCCTGAGGCTGACCTTGCCGGGCGCCTATCGCCGCCCGAACGCGAACTCCGCCGCGTGAACCTCAGGCACGACCTGGAACGAACTCCCCTAAGAAAGCCGAACGCCCGGCCACTGTCACTGTGAAAAACTAGAAACCTAATAAGATGAAGCACGCAAACTAAAGATAGGCTAAAGACAGGTTTTGGGTTTGAGCCGGGTTGTTGGCCATGGCCGCGAGTCAGGACTCGCCTTCGGGTCCGGGATCGGTTGATGATTCTCCCATGACCAGTGCCAAACGCATTCCCAGCTCCCGGGCTCTCGCTCTGATTCTCTGCATGGGCGCCCTGGGCGAGACTCATGCGCTGGCGGCGGCTGAGTCGCCGGCCCCCGCGCGCGAGGAGTTCGCGCTCCAGGCGGCCCGGTGTCGTCGATTGCTGAAGACGAGCGTGGTCGATTTCTATCTCCCGCATTGCGTGGACGCCAGGAACGGCGGCTATTTCGAGGAGATGAAGGAGGGGAAGTTCGTTTCTTCAGGCTCGAAATTCGCGACGCTTCAAGCGCGTCAGATGTGGACCTTCAGCGTTCTGGCGCGCGAGGACGCCTCGCTTCGCGCGGTGGCGCTGGAAGCGGCGCGGTCGGGGTTCGAGTTTATCGAGGGGAGAATGAAGGACGCGGAGGGCGGCGGATACTTCGCGAAGGTTTCCGACGAGGGGAAGCCTGTGGACGATCGGAAACACGCCTACTTGAATTCATTTGTCCTCTACGGGCTGGCCGCCTACCACCGCGCGACAGGAGATCCTCGCGCCCTGGCGTCGGCCCAGGCCCTTTTCCGAGTCTTTGAAACCCGGTTCCGCGACGCGGCGAACGGCGGCTACCACGAGTTCTTCCATCGCGACTGGACGCCGGTCGTGGACGAGAAGGAGACGCGTTACGTGGGCGCGATCGGCACAAAAACTTACAACACGCACCTGCACCTGCTGGAGTCCTTCGCCGAGCTTTATCGCGAGTGGCCGGATCCGCTGCTGGCCCGGCGTCTCCAGGAGCTGATCCTGATCAACACGAGCACCCTGATGGATCCCGCGCATCACTGCAACATTGACGGGTGGCGGCCCGACTGGACGCGCGTCGAGACCCCGGAGAACCTTCGGGCGAGCTATGGGCACGACGTGGAGTGCGCGTGGTTGGTGATCGACGCGGCCGACGCGATCGGAATGTCGCGACGGCCGTTCGTGACCTGGGCCTCCGCATTGGTCGCCTACAGCGTGGAGCATGGCTATGACCGCGACAGGGGCGGGTTTTTCTACACGGGTGCTCTCGGTCTTGCCGCGCAGGAAACCCGCAAGGAATGGTGGGTTCAGGCGGAGGCCTTGGTGGGGTTGCTGACGCTCTATCGCGAGACGCGCCGACCGGAGCACTTCGCCCGGTTCGTGCAGACTCTCGACTTCATTGAGAAGCACCATATCAGCAGCGACGGGGGATGGTGGGCGACTCTCAAGGCGGACGGCAGTCTTGGGCTCAATCGCTCCCGCACCTCGATGTGGCAGGGCGCCTACCATTCGGGACGCGCTTTGCTCTGGTCCGCGAAGATTCTCGAGAACTTGAAATAACCCCTCGCATTGCCATGAAAGACCCCTTGCGTGTCGTCGTTTGGAATGAGTTTGTTCACGAGCGCCAGAACCCACGGGTCGCCGAGATCTACCCTCGCGGGCTTCACGAAACGATTGCCTCCGCCCTGCGGCCTCATCGGGAGCTGACTGTCGAGACCGCGGTGCTGTCGGATCCCGACCAGGGGCTACCGCCTGAGCGCCTGGCGGCGACCGATGTTCTGTTGTGGTGGGGACATGCGGCGCACGATGCGGTCTCGGACGATCTTGCGCGGCGGGTTCAGGAGCGCGTCGTCGAGGGAATGGGCTTTGTGGCCTTGCACTCGGGCCACAATTCCAAGCCCTTCAAGCGACTGATGGGGACCAGTTGCATGCTGTGCTGGCGGGAGGCCGGCGAGCGCGAGCGCGTGTGGGTGGTGAACCCTGGGCATCCCATAGCCGCGGGGATCGGCGATTGCATCGAGCTGGAGCATTCCGAGATGTATGGAGAGCCTTTCGGAATCCCCACTCCCGACGAGCAGGTGTTCATCTCCTGGTTCGAAGGCGGCGAGGTGTTTCGCGGCGGATGCTGCTGGACACGTGGCAGCGGTCGGATTTTCTATTTCAGCCCCGGCCACGAGAGCTATCCCATCTACCACCATCCGGAGATTCAGCGCGTGATCCTCAACGCGGTTCTTTGGGCGCGTCCGCAGGGGCGCCGAGCCGAGGTTCCCCGACACGTGCCCGCGGAGAAGGCCCGCGAGAAACTCACGGTTCGGGGGCCGCAGTTGCACGACGCCGGGGGGAACTTGCATGGATGACTCCGGCCGCGGTCATTTCTGAAATCACCTGGCGCATCAGGTCCGGTCGATCCGTCATCAGCCCATCCGCGCCCAGCCGGATCAGTCGCTTCATTTCCGCGGGGTCGTTCACGGTCCAATAGTGGACCGCCATGTTCCTGCGACGGCTGACCCGAAGCAGTTCGGGGAAATCCATGCGATATCCATACTTCTCGACGGGGATCTGCAGCGCCTCGCCTGTGGGAAACGCGAAGGGCTCCAGGAAGAGCCGGCTCATAATGACGAAGCGCCGTGTCTCCTCGAGCGCGGTCGAAGTGAGGACGCGTCCATGGGATGCCCGTCTGAACGCGTTGAGCGTGGCGTCATCGAAGCTGGCGACGATCACGCGCGACTCCATCCGGTGTGTTGTGATCAGGCCCGCCAACGCGCCCGCCGCCTTGGCGCCGTCGGCGCCGCGGTCCTTGAGCTCGATCACCATCGGGAGCTTTGGGAATTGGCCGAAGATTTCGTCGAGCGTCGCGATCCGCGCGGGCGCGTCCCGGTAGGGGTTCGCTCCGTCGGGATCCTTGAAGTGGTGGCCGAAGTTCATGGCCTTCAGCTCGGCGAGGGTGAAATCGATCACCTTGCCATGGCCGTCGCTGGTGCGGTCGACGGTGGCGTCATGCAGAGTGACCAGGGCGAGGTCCTTCGTCAGCCGGAGGTCAAACTCGATCACATCGCATCCGGACGTCGCGCTGCACTGAAACGCCGGGAGCGTGTTCGCTGGATGCAACCCCTGCCCGCCGCCGTGCGCGATGATGAGCGGGGATCCTCCCGGGGTTCGCCGCCAGGGGTTGTCTCCCGGAACCGCGTCGAAACGGGGCAAAACCTGCGCCAACACCGCCAGCAGCGCTGCCGCAAGCGCGATACGAATGAGACGGTGTGGCCTGGACTTCATTTGGATCGAAAGCGCATCGGGCGCGCCGTGCGCGACATTAGCCCGCCTTCCGCTACTCAACCCCTCTCAGAGGATTTTCACTGACTGGCGCGTTGTAAGTGCGTGAAGGTTAGTGATCAAATGTCCGCACCCCCCCGAAATGCGTGTGTAGTGGCGACCTACCCTCTTCACACCCTCCG
>JACQFQ010000047.1 GCA_016199985.1 Verrucomicrobiota bacterium
CGGGATATTTCCAAAGACGCCGGAATCCATTTGAACCGTGTTATCCAAGCGGAAACCCTGTCCCTCCTCCTAGCTGCGGTTGAACACGGGGATGCCGCCGCTTTTCTGCCGACCCCATCTACCTTCGCTCTTCCAACCGACCGATTCGCGGTGTTGCAGATGGAGGATATCGACAGGCTCAGCCGCGAAATGGTGTTGGCTTGGATTCCTGAAGCCTCAGACCAAAAGCCCGCGCTCAAGAGGGCGATCCGCGTCCTTTCCCGGAGCCTCCGACAATCGATGTCGGATTTCGCGAGAGTTCCCGGCAACGACGCGGGAAAACGGTAAGAAGAATAATTGTCGTTGACCAAGTGCCCTTGGGATTAGCCGCGAATGCGGTCAAGCAACCGTTGTCGATGGATAGCGCGTGTTTCGGCATACTCCATTTGACACAAAACATTGTCTTTATTGTGTCAGAAAAAAGACCCCTTTTCCAGGACGGTGCCCTGCTAGAATTGGGCGGATCGGGACCAAAAGCCGCCGGGCCGATGCCTTAGTACGAGTGCCCGTGCGAGTAGCCGCTATCCTTCTGCTGCGGCTCTCGCTGCTGACGGAGTTCCTCCTCTCGACGGCGACGCTCCGCTTCCCGACGACGCTCATCCTCGGCCTTCCTGCGCTCCTCGTTTGCCATGTGGTCGGCGCTTTCTTCATCCGGACTTTTGCGAGAATGGTCGTAGATCTTGTCAGAACCAGGCGGGAAGTCCGGGTCCGGAAAGAGGTCGGCGATGTCGTTTAGGTCGCCAAATTTCTCATTCGCCTTCTCTTTCTCTTGCCGCTCCGCCTCTCGCTCACGTCTCCGTGCCGATTCCCCCTCGCGCTCCGCCCTCGACTCCTCGCGGAATTGGCTCCGCGTTCGTGCATAGCCCTCGGCAGTAAAAAACTCAGCATTTTCCGCAGTCGCATAGATTCTGACGCGCGTCTTTTCGCGCTGTTTGAAAATCGAGGCCATTTCCCTGGCGGAGTCGTTGGCCTCAAACAGAATTTGTGCGCGCTGGGTTTTCGCCTTTTCACCATCCTGATGAGTCAAGGCATACGCGAGCGCGATGGAAGGACAGGATTTAACCGGAACCTCCACGGTCTTGCCGCTGTCGAGAATCACCCGAATTAGGACCGAGTTGATTTTGGTCACCGTCCCCACGTCATTCGGCTCGATTCCGTAGGTTCGATTCCCGGCGCGGAAAATAATCCGGTCGTTGTCGTGGACAGCACAGCCGCCAATCATGTTGCGCTTCTTCCCGATCTTTCCGCCCTTTTTTCGCATCTGCTGAGTGATGCGGTTCAGCACGTCGGCTTTGATTCGCGTCTGGGTGAGAATCAGATTGTCTTCGGGATGCTTCAAACCATCGCGCACCCAGTCTTTGATAAGTGCTCGCCAAACTCTGCTGGCGGTCTTGGCGATCACAACCCGCGAACGGAAGCGGCGCTTCTCCCCTGAGTTCCATCCGCCGTCGTCTTGCGACGACGAACCGAGGCGGTCGTCGACAAAAAGAATTCGCTTCACTCCAGCCGCAAAGACATCCCTCATGACTTCCTTGATTTTGCGCACAACCCGCGCGCGTGTCCGGTCGAGAGGAATGGCGACGCGGCGCTTGAGACCGAGCGGGTCACGATCTGGAGTGATCTCCAAAGCCGGAAGTCTCAATTTGGAGGCCGGATTCCACTCCCAAGCACGCGGAAAAATCCGCTTGTTTCGCACCTCCACCGAAAAAAACCGAAGATCGATTGACCAGCGAGGTGGTCCGAGGCGGGGCGTAATCTCCCGAATCTTGAATACGGCGAAGGGACTTCGCTGCCGTTTCGACTGTTCCGCTTTTTTAGCCCGCTTTGGACGCTTCGGTCTTGGACCGCGAGACCCTCTGCGGCGCGCCTTTTCCTCTTCCTTGGCTTGGCCTTCAGTTTTCTCCTCGGTTTGCTCGCGAGTTTTGTCCTTCGTAGTGTCCTGCGATTTATCCTGGGGTTTGTCGTTGACCTTCTCTTGATCTTTTCGTTGGTCCTTCTTTTGTTCGGCTTTCTCCTCCGTTTGCACGCGAGTTTTGTCCTGAGCAGTGTCCTGCGATTTATCCTGGGGCTTGTCGTTGACCTTCTCTTGATCTTTTTGTTGGTCCTTCTTTTGTTCGGCCTTCTCGGCCTTTCGTTGAGCTTCCTTGAATGCCTTTTCCAGTCGTGCTTCGAGGTAACCCAATTTCAATTCCGCGTCTCGCTTGGCAGTCACATCCTCCCGGGCTTTCTTTCGCGCCGCTTTCAGCGCCGCCGTGAACTCGGCTTGCTGTTCGGGCTCCAGGGGGCCAAGGGATGCGCGGGCGAACTTGGGCTCGGCACGGTAGATGGCGGCAAGAATCTGCCGGGCGGAAAGTTCCGAATCCTGCGTCGCGCTGCCTACCAACTCGATGACTTCCGCCTTGGTCCACTTTCCGGGATTGCCAGCCATTGCGTTGCGGATGCACTCAGTCAGCAGGACCATTTCAGTGGTAAGGTCGCGCACGTTTTCCGAAGTCTGCCTTAGCTTCATCATCTCCGCTTGCCCCCAACCCAATTCCTCGCCGATGGCTTGCCATTGCCGGAACAACACATCACGGGCGATATGCTCTTTGGGCTTTCGGGTTGCAATCGCGGCTTCCTGAGCTTCGACTGCGCCGTACTTTCCCCGTTCGTCACAATACGCAACGACTTCCTTTCGGCGGGTCGAGAAACGATCAATTATCTCCGGACTGACTCCCTCGATTTCAAACCAACGCTCCACTTGTTTGATCGGCAAATGGACATCCCGTTTCAGCAAGAACGCGAGCTCACAGGAGTGAATATAACCGACGGCCATTCTGAAATCGTAAAGCGCCTGGCTGCGGACTGCCCCCGTCGTGCCGTCGGATCGGATGGCAAGGTTCAAGCAGATGGCGTGGTGATGGAGTTGGGGCTCCTGAGCCCGGCTGGTGCCATGCTCAAATATGGCGTAACAAAACGTCGCTTTCTCGCGAATCTTTCCGCCGGGACCTCGGCGCGTAAATCCGGCGAAGTCCTCCATGAAGGTGAGGGCGGTTCGGACCGCCTGCTCATGCGCCCGCTCAATGGCTCGCCGAACATCGTCGGTAGCCATTGCCCAACAGACGCTGACCGATTTCGGCGGGGAGAAGGTCAGATCCCAACCGGGAACGCGCTCATGGTATCCATCCTTCTGGCCAGCGTTCTGGACCAGGGCAATCTTGCCGTCCGGCGAGAATCCTTGGAAGAGATTCTCGAACTGCGCGCCCGTCACCTCGCCCTCCAAACCGAGGGAAGCCGCCCCTTCGCCGTGCCATTGGCCGGGCGGTTCACCTCCGCTCAGGTAGTAATCCTCTCGCGCCAACTCGATGTAGTAGTTGGCGCTCTTGATCGAGACTTTTCGAATCGAAAGCATGGCGCAGATTTTGGCGGGGCAATCTGTTTGCCCCTACCATCATCAGTCTCGCGCCGGGCGAGATTTCGACAGAAAATCGAGTCCGAATGTGCCTGCGAGTTCGTTTACAGCGCAAGAACCTGAGAATCAATGGATTGGCCTTCGGTTCGGGCTGTTTGTTTACAAGTTGTAAACTGTCCATGTGGCTGGGCTGCTGCGGTTTGAAGCGGATGGCTGTCGGCTGTGTAAACGACACCGAAGGTGTATAAAGTGTCTGGCATTTCTTTCCAGGTTCTTTGCGTTCTCGATTCCCAAGTCCGAACGCCCCTCGGTTCCGGACTCCGAATCCTCAAGTTGTTCAAAAATGTTCGTTCGATGGCGGGTAAAGTTTTTCGGTGGAGGATGAAGTAATGTGCTGTAAACCTGTCGACAGCGAACCGCGAAATGATGGGATCGTCCTGAGTGGGACCGGGGCGTTGTGATTTGTCAGGAGTTTGAGGGCATGAACGAAAAAAGCCTTGGTCGGCCTGCAACAGGCCAACCAAGGCGCGGACACATTTCCGGGGTCATTCCAGCCAAATATTCGTGGACCTGCGATCACCTTCCGTGATCACCATAAAGGGGCGTCCATATCGGTCTCGATGGCGAGACACGAGTCGACCGGTCGTTCTTACAGCAAATTCATTCGCCGCTGCAACCAACGGATGAACCTCCCCCCAGTCCTTTTTGGCGTGTTTTTTCAAAGCGTTGGCGATGTCGGTTCCGTGAAGGGAACGGACCCCTTTCGCCCCCACGGAAATAAGTCCCATGCGGAATTGCAATTCCGAAATTTCGATCTCAGCTATGCACTCCCAGAACATGACGGGCTGAAAGAACCAGCTTTGGACCCAGCAAACCAGAGTTGATAAAAGTTCCATTCTTCGTTTCTCCTTTGTGTTTTTTACCAATCGCTTATTGAGGAGCCACGACGAGCACCTTCACATCGTTCATCTCGATTTCCTCCACCGACCATGAGGGCGAATCCAAGAAGATGTCTTGATCGAAAATCAAACCGTCACACATGCTTTTTTCCCAAGCTGAAAAAGCCTCTTGGTAGTAAAGCTCGAACAGCTCATATGCAGCTTCCTTCCGGAGATCGAGGAAGGAATTTCCAAGGTAAACGTTGATGTTCAGATCCTCGACTTGCTCACCAGTGAGTTGATTGAGAAAAGTTCCTTGGGAATTCACCGCATAATGAATCCGGACGAAATTGAGGGTTGAATCATCCCCGAGTTCTTGAAGAACTTTGTCGAGGTCCCGCAATTCGTGAGCGCTGACTGCTGATTGCCCTCGGAAAAGCAGCCCCACACCGGCATTGTCTCCAGATGGCCAAAACTCGGCTTCCCCTTCGGCGTCGTGGTCCCAATTGACCACCTCCTCGGTCGTAAGAATTCGCTCGATTGCTGAGTTTTCTCGAAAGTTAAACCCCTCGAAAGTGCCCAGATCAAACTGAAGGGCGTAGGTTCCTTTCTCTTGCGTGTTGGTTGTTTCGGTCTGTTCCATTTTTTCTCCGTTAGTCAATTTCACCACCGAAACCCCAGAAAGGCTTTCCCGGGGAGAGGGGGGTGTGTTTTCACCCTCGTGCTGAAACACCCCCCCTCTCCTCCGGGAAAGACGACAACACAGCCAGCCCGCAGGGCTGACCGTTTAAATGAGCGCGGAGCCAACGCGGGAGAAGCGCGGACGAATGATTTTGCAACCCTAGTGACAGCTTTGCTGGCGCGGGTTGCTCATTCGGCGGCGCGCCGCGTTGCGGAGCGGCAGTAGGGCTCCCGCCCGAAAGGCGGGAATCCATTTTGTGAACGACGAAGTCGCCGGGGCTGAACGGTGAACCGGAGCGGAGGCAGTCAAGAAGGCAGCGCAGCGCAGCGAGCACCTCTTGACGGCCGGGAGCGGAGGGAGCCGGTCAGCCAGCGGAGGGGTTTCCCCGGAGCGACGGGGCGCAGTCGGAAACACGGCGCACGCCATCGGCGGGCTGCGGCTGATTCAGGTAGGGACAAAAAATGGCCGCCGAAGCGGGCCAAACCTGAAAGTTGCTTGATTTCCCTGTGTGGGTCACTTCTCCGGCTGAAAGACGACAATTTAACCCATCCCTTTTACGCTGCCTTTTGAGTGTCTTCGGACCAGACTTTCCCACGAAGATAGTCAGCGGCAATCTGAGCGGCCGAAGCTGCACGCAACAAGAGCCGCTGATCCGCTCGGAGCGCCTTTTTCCATCCGTCGATATAACTGGCCTGAAGCGCATCGGTTTGAGCGTTTGAAACGCCCGTGAATCCACACAAGAAAGCCGCGCCAAACTCAGCGACCAATTCCTCCTGAGAATACCGATCTGTTGAATTGCCTTCCGTCGTCGCGAATCGGTTCAGGCGCTTGGGGTGCCCAGTCGCGTGAGTCAATTCGTGGAATAGAGCGGCGTAATACTCCTCGGCACTCTCGAATTGGCTCAAGTGCGGAAGGGTGATTGCATCCGTTCGCGGGTTGTAGGCCGGGTTTCCGCGCAACTCGTGGGTGATCGTGGGTTTGTCAACGACTAGCCCCATGAGCTGATCTGCAAGCTCAAGGCGGCGGTTATGGTTAGCGGAGATGTCCTCAACCGGTCGTTCGACACCCTCGATTTGGTCCAAGTTAAACACGGCAAAAGCGAAAGGCACACAAGGCGCTGGGTTTTCCTTTCCTGTTTGCTGACGCCGTCTTTCCAATTCCTCGGGTTTGCGCCATTTCCAATAGATCACCGGGGTTGCACGTTCGCCTTTGCGGACGTGGCCTCCCAGACGAATGGCTTCATTGAAGGTCAACCAATATCGGCAGGAAAAGGCGGTCGAGGACAGCACAAGGACATTTAGCCCTCGGTATTCTTTCCCAGTGCTCAGGCTCTTGGGCAGGCCGATATTCCATGTCTTCCGCCATGGAATTACCCCGGCTTCGAGCTGCTTCAAAATGCGTTCTGTGATGGCTGCGTAAATGTTCATGTTGTTCTCCTTTTTGTGTTTCGTGGTAGCGCCGTCGTGCCGAATTGCACGACGGCGCGCGGTTTAATAATCCTCGGGCAGTAAAATAGTGGTCACCGATCTATCAGCTTCCGTGATGATCCAGAACTTCCGGCCGTGGCGGTCGGAATAGGCGGAAAGAATTCGGTAGCCCTCGGTGAGTGACCGATTATTCTCCGCCGCGTCCTCTGGAGAAACGTCCCCCCAATTTCCTCGGGAATGGTTTAAGATGGCCTGCTCGATGTCCGTTGAATGAACCGACTCAAGCGCGTTTGGTGTGATCACGATCTGACCTAACCGGACCGTGAAAGTATTAAACTCCATAAATGCCTCCAATGTTTGAACCCGCCACTCCCCCCAGAAAGGCTTTCCCGGGGAGAGGGGGTGTGTTTTCACCCGCGTGCTGAAACACCCCCCTCTCCTTGGGAAAGACGACAGCACAGCCAGCCCGAAGGGCTGACCATTTAAAGGGTTGGCGGAGTCAACGCGGGAAAAGCGACGACGAATGCTTTCGCAACCTTAGTGACAGCGAAGCTGGCGCGTGGTTGCTCATTCGACGGCGCGCCGCGTTGCGGAGCGGGAACACGGCTCCCGCCCTAAAAGGCGGGAATCCATTTTGTGATACGACGAAGTCACCGGGGCTGAACGGTGAACCGCAGCGGAGGCAGTCAAGAAGGCAGCGCAGCGCAGCGAGCACCTCTTGACGGCCGGGAGCGGAGGGAGCCGGTCAGCCAGCGGAGGGGTTTCCCCGGAGCGACGGGGCGCAGTCGGAAACTCAGCGCACGCCATCGGCGGGCGACGCTCGGTCAAGGTTCGAGGAGCTTCATCTCAACCAGAACAGGAGCGACTTCAATAAGAACCTTCTGGCGTTCGACCGCAAGGGCCATCCGTTGCGGGTCCACGAGGAATGAATTGAAGTTTAGCCCTCTGACAACGATGTCGCTCCACTTGGGCCGGTCGTTCTTCTGATTGCAAGCGATATTCACCAGCGCCTTCAAGCCGTTGCTGTCCCGGTTTAGTGCCCCCGCTGCCTTAATTTCCGAGAAAGGCATTGGTTTCTTTTCGATTTCCCTATAACCACCCGACCTTGCTGCCGGTGTCCAATATCCGGGGGTAATTAGGGGCGCGAGCATCGCCTGCACGGATGGGTCGGCTGCCCGTTGGCGGAGTTTAGCTCGCGTGGCTTCATCAAGAGTATCCCGAACAGCAACCTCGGTCTTCACGTCCTCTAGCTTGGCCTGGGCCTGGCGGAGCTTTGCATCCCGTTCGGCTTGGGCCTTAATTTCATTCGCTTCGTCGATCACCCGCTGAGCTTCCGCCTTGGCTTGGTCGAGGACTCGTTTAGCTTCTGCTTGTGCCAGTGTCACGTCTCCTTCAGTTTTCGCCTCAGAGGATTTTTGAACAATGAGTTTCTGTCGCGTTGCGGATTCTGACTCGGTCAGCCGACGGATGGCTTCCTCCAAAGTGGGCGACGCGGCCGTCACTGGTCCTCCGGTGACCTTGACCTTGGATTCCCGGATAAGGGAGCCGAGGATCGAACGAACCTGGGATACTTTTTGACGTTCGGGTTCCGCCCAAAGGGCTGTGTTTTGGGCGGTCACACGCAGGTCAGCACCAGGCTCAAAAGTTGTCCCAACCGCCTCAGCAACCTGCAACTCTATCCGCCGAATGCTTTCGAGTTTCGTCACGACGTCGGTGTCGGCGGACACCGCAGGCAATTCGGTTTGGTAGAATCGGCGAGCTTGAGCAACGAGGTCCGGATAAACTGCGACCAACTTTCCGGCGTCATTCGACTTGAGGGTTTCTGCCGCAGAATTTAAGGCGCGAACGTCCGCCAGCAATTGGGAAAGGACATTTGTGGCGCTCCGCGCTTGCGCGATTACTTCGTCCTGCTTATTTCGAGCGAGCGCCAATTTCGTGTCGTCAGCCGCCTTCTTCTCATTGATTTTGGCCTGCTCCTGCTTCACCTGCATTTCCGCCATTTGCCTCTCCAGTCGAGCCTTGTCGCTGCGAGTGTAGTAAAGGATTGCGACCAGGCTGGCAATCCCGACCAGGGCAACGACCAGCAGGGCGATGAGAGCGGTCCAGATCGGAAATCCCTTCGATTTGTTTAATTCTGGTGCGGCGGGTGGATTTTTCTTGTCGTCCATATTTTCCGATTCGTTTGGTGGAGAGTGCCGAGTCGTTTTTGAAGGTTCGTGATTTATTCGACATCGAGCATGTCATCGAGGCCGGGAGTTGGTTCTGGTGGCTGCTCTGATTTAACCTTCGGATCATTTCCCCCAACCAGCGGAGGGACTGCGATGGCCTCTGACTTGGTTTTGGTTGCCTTTCGTGGACGCTTGGGTTTCGGGGCTGGTCGCACGCCAAAAATAATTTCCTCCTCCCGGGTCCAGGGCGAAAGCGTCGTCACGTCTTCGTCTTTCACCGAATCGACGGCTGGAACACTCTTGTGTGGCTTCACGGTCCAAGTGAAAACATCATCGCAATCTCGGGTCGTGAGGATCGTTTCGCCGGTGGTGGGCACATCACAAATTGCCTCGTAGGTCTTCCCTTTTTCGGGAAAAGGCAGATCCATGAAAGTCGAGGCAAGAAACATCGACCGCTCGTGGAGTTGCACCTGGCTGGAAGTCGAATTCTTCCCGCCGCCCGAGTTGTAGCTGTAGGAAGTTTCCATCCGCCGCACCCGGTTGAAATAGTGCTCCGCCCACTCGGCGGATTTGTGGCTGCCAGCGCGAAGGAATGTTTTGTAGGCGCACATGCCAAGCAGGTCGTTGGCGCCCTGCTCGCCATAGCCTTTGATCACACCCTCAATGGTCTGAATTCCCAAGACCACCGACACACCTTTGGAACGTCCACGATTCAGCAGGCTCTGAATGCAGTCCACCTGTCCCATCGCGGCAAATTCATCCAACACGAACCAATGACGCGGCCCGTCCGTGTTGGGTCGCCGGAGAATTTCATTCGTGATCGCCTTCAGCAGAATGGCGTTGATCGGCCACATGCTGTCGTTCAAGACAGGGTCGTTTCCAAGGACCAAAACTCCCGGGCTTTCGAGAAAATTTGAAACAGAGAAAGGCTTTCCGATGGCGTTCGTCTCCCAGAGAGAGGCAACCTGATCGAATCGCCCGATTTTGGCGGCGATGGAAGAAATCACCGCGAGGTAATGCTTCTCGTCGTTTAGGTAAGGCGCGGCATGTCGGGCTGCATACCCATGCTGCGAGGTCACCGCCCGAATGTTTCCCGGTGATTCCAAGGCGCACAGGAGGTCGCGCAAGCTCCACCTCTGGTTCTTGATTCGCTTGATCTCGTTGAGCGCGAGAATGACGGAATAAACCACCTCGGAGGCCGCCTCAGCGAAGTAGGGGGCGCTGGATTTATCGTCCGGCGGAATCAGGAGTTTGGCCAAGGCTCGCGCCATCGCGGGCATTTGGACCGCTTCGTCCAGATACCAGCCGGAGGATCGGGTATCGAACGGGTTGAAGATATGGAAGTTTGGGTCTTCCGGTCTCAGGCCCATGCTGGCCAAGAGGGGCAGAATGTCGCCCTTGGCGTCGAAAATGATGAGCTGCTCGGGAGCCGTTTGAAATTCCTTAAATCGGCGCGCAATTGATTGAAGAAACAACTGGATGCCAATGGTTTTCCCGCTGCCCGGCGCGCCGCTGATGAGAAAACTTTTGGTGCCTTCACTGGCGGGAATATCCCTCATGGCCCAGAACACGCTCTGCTCGTCGAAGGCGAGAGCGCAGTTGGAAACTTCTGCTTTAGTGTCCGGTTCCTTTTCCTCATCGTCCAAAAACAATCCCAAGAAGGGGGACTCTTGGGGTGCTGGCTGCTGCACATCGGATGCAGGCGTCGAGAACAATGCCCAAAACGGGTTGGTCCCGTCGCTCAATCAGACCTCACTTTCCGTCCTTGGGGGCTCGACGGATTAAACTTTGGTTCGGGGTCCGGCTCGCGGTATAAAGCCGCAACTTCCTCCTTCATTGGCCAAGCCAATTGGGTGAGGAAATATCCCGCGAGCCAGGTGGCGACCAAAACCCCGGTCAGCGTGAGTGCCTGTTCCTTCCAGGTGTTTGTGAGAATCCTCATCACGAGCATCGCGGTGAGATAGTTGGCGACCAAAGCAAGCTTCAACAGTCGGCTGGCACGCTTGGCAAAAACTTTGATGACATTTTTGGGGATCAGCATCGCGCCGAGCAAACCCAAACCCGTCAGGAAGACGACCGCGAGGGCGGAGTTCTCGATGATATTCCCCGGAAACCGTTCCTGCACCACCGTCAAGGTCCACCAAAGAATCGCGAGGCTGAAAAGAAAATACATCCAGCGAACTCGCAGTTTGGTTTCGGGCGTCGCGGACTTGGCCCAGGCAAAAAGGCGGCGCTTCGGAGGTTGCACCACCGAATCCACGGCCACTCCAACCGTCAAAGGTTGCCCGCACGACGGGCAGTTGGAGTTGCGGATTGGGACAGGGGCCGAGCACTTGGCGCAACGAATAACCGCCGCCGCCGCCACTCCTTGTCGCAGTCGGTTCCAATAAAAACCGAAGAGCGAAACAATTCCGAGCGGCTGCTGGCAACCGGAGCAAAGTCGGTCATTCAAGCCAACACCAACACCGCAGTTGGGGCAGGCAAACGTCATGCCCGCCCCCCTCGCGTGCTTCGACTATTCGTTAAGGGAGACAAATCCCCAGCAATCTGCCAAAGGTCAACCCCCAAGGAAAGCCAGAATTAGCCGAGGTCCGCGCCTCCGCTGATCGGCTCGGTGGCGCTCACGGGGCGGTTAAGTCGCTGCTTCACCCACTCTTGGGCCTTCTCGCGCTTGGCCTTTCCGCCATACTCCAAGATGATTCGCGTCGCCAAGGCGAGGTCTTTCCGCGTGGCCAGGACCTCGTCGCGGACGTTCGCCAATTCCTCCGAGGCATTTTCCTTCTCCACTTTTCCCCGCACGGCATCCAGCACAAACAGGCGCGCCAAGTCGTTCGGTCTCATTCCTTGGGCCTTTGCCTGTTTGAGAAAGGCTGCCCGATCATCCACGTCCAGGATGCGGAAAGCGAAGACCTCGGGGTCCTTTTTGGGTTTGCGGGAACGCGGCATAGCCTCTCCTACAACAGGTTCCCAAATTCAAGCTGGATGAAGTCCTGGTCCGTCACCAGCAGGTTCGATGATCCGGCCAATTGAGTCCTCATGCCGGTCGTGTCCGGTTCCTCGCACCGAGACTCCTTTTCCGATTGAGCTTCCCGTTCCATTGAATCGAACTCCGGGCACGGCAGGAAGACTTGCCCAAACCGTTCGGTCCGCTGACCTGCCAGGCGTCCAATTCGATCCACTGTCGCGTTGTTGTCCATTTTCATTGATTTCGCCGCCTGATTCCGGCGCTTTCTGTTGGTTCAGTCTCCGGCGGCAGAACAAACGGACAAGAATTCGCAAACAATCGACGGCTTCGGAACGGGCGGAACTTCGGAACTTGAACCCCAATCGTTCGAGCTTGCAGTCCGCGCTGTAGCCGTGTAAATAACGCTCGATCAATGGCTTCCACCGACGATATTTCGGGGCCTTCCTTGGCCGACCTGTTCGCCGACTATCGGCGAGCGCAGGGTTTGGAGGATCGAAATGCCGTGGCAGAACGCATTGTCGCGACCATTTTCTCGCCGTTGTCGCTGTTCATAAGCCTGAGGCGGGGGATTGATCCGAACAAAGTGCCGGATGTGCTCATGGTGACACTGACGGCGATCTTTGGCGCCATCCCGGTTTTCCGGGGAACCACCCACAGCGAAGCGTGGAGCTACTGTTATCGCATCGCCTTTAACAAGGCCATGAATGCGATTCGCAAAGACATGGCGAATCCGGTGGTCACCGTCCCGGACGAGATTCTTTGGGCACTCGTCGAGGCCTCCGAAAAGGATCGTCCCATGGCAACAGGTGAACGTGTTGATCTCGAAGCGGTGATGAAGCTTTTGCGATTGGTAAAACCGCCGTGCGTGGATTACCTTTTGATGCACTATATCGTCGGTCTCGATTATGAACAGATGGCCGACGTTCTTGATATGACGACCGAAAACGTCGGAGCCACCGTCCGGCGATGCCTTAAACTCGCGAGAGAATTAGGGGGGAATTTGTAGAAAATGGCCGAAGACCAATCCAGCGACGACGCCAAGCTAAAACTCCTGGGCCAAAGGGTCCGCGAGGGATGGGCGAAGCTGCATGCACCCACTGCCGAACACTTGCAGGCCGTTCGCGTGATCGTCCGCGAACAGACTGAACGAGAGCAGGCGGTGGCCAAAAAAAAGTCTCCAGTAGAACGGGTGACTGAAAGCGAATCACCTCAGAAGCAGGCGAAATCCGAAGAAAAGTCGGTCGAGAAATCCGAATCCGGGAAAGGCAAGACCGACGACGCTTCGGGTTCGGCCAAGAAAACCGACTCGCAGAGTCAGGGCTCGAAAAACTCCGGCCAGAGCAGCGGTCAGGGTCACAGTCACTGACGCTGTTCTCAGCGTTCTTTCGGCACCCGCCACGGGCCGCCTTTGGTCCATTTCCCAGGCCACTTTGCACCCGTCCGGGCGGCTTCGGCAGCCGGAAGCAGAAACTTTCCCGCAATTTCAACCACCTCGGCAAAATTAGGGGTCGGTTCCGTCCGGACCACTTTTCGCCAAAACGCTTTCCACTGCGTTTGCTTCGTCGGATCGGTGGCAAAGCCGGTGCTGAGTCCCACCGGGACTTTTTCGGGAATCTCCGTTTTCCGTCGGTCGAAAGTCGCGGCGATGGCTTTGGCCAGCGTCTCCCCTTGAAAATCAAACCGCCGGGAAAGCAGCCAGACATCAAAGTAGTCCTTCATCCTGGAATTCCTCTCGCCCAGCGTGACCATCGCCTCGAACTTCTCCGAGAGCGCGGTCTCCTTTGTGTAAGCGCGAAGTTTCGGTTTCGGCATGTCGAGCAGCGTGGGAAACTCAATCTCCTCGGGTTCCAGCGTGAAGGCGTCCCCAAAGCCGATGTCGGCTTGCACGGGAATCCGCGCGTTCCCGACGCGCGCCCGGAGGGTGACGCGGACCCCAACGTATTCCTGCCCCGCCCGAATTTCTGCCGCTTTCACGGTCTCGACCTCGAATTTCACGCCGTCGTCGTCCACCGCGAACGCGCAAATTTCCCGGAACGTCGTCGCGGCCACCGCCGGGGAGTTGTCACCGAAACCCAGCAAGTCGGCATCACGCGTGACACGTTCACTCGATCCCTCTCCCCACGCGATCAGGAGCATGGCCCCCTTGAGAATGAAACGGGTCCGGTGCGGCGAACGGGAGAGCCGGTAAAGCAGCCGTTCAGTGCAGTAACGCTCCAGCAAATCCTGGAGCGACAGTTTCGAGTTGCGGGAGAGCTGCAACAACCGCGCCTGAACGGAGGCGGCGACATTTCGACCCTTCTGGTTCATTCCAAAACTCCTTCAAGATAGGGGCGCATGACGTTCAGAACGCGGCAGACCCGGGCGAAATGATACAGGTCGTCCGTTGTCACTTTGCGCTTTTTCCAGGCATCCTTCAGCGCCTCCACGGCGGTCTTGGTGCCGATCTGATTTCGGAATTTGAAACAGTCGGCCACGGTTTTGGCGGCGGAGTAAATCCGCACCGGAACACCGGCGAAGACGTGCGTTTCGATCCCCTCGCGAAACGAAGGCCCCGAAAGATAATGAACCTTGAGCCGGAGCGACTCGATGACGGGAGGGCGGGAATGGCTTTCCACGGCAATCCAGACCGCCCCCGGACTTTCCGTGGTGAGTTCATGGAAGCGGAGGGCGGACAGCAGGCAGACCACGGCCTCGGGCTTCCGCAGCGCGACCAGCGCAAGGTCTTCATGGGACTCCAGCGGCGCAGCGGCAACGCGATAAACACCCCGGCCCATTTGAATCAGATGACCTTCACGGGCGAGCTTACGGATGCCGACACGGTGAATTGGCGCGGAGCGCACCCGGAAGAGTGCGCCCGCTTTCGCGGCATTTCGATTCGCTTTCCTGCCCGGCTTCATGGAGTGGAATTTACCATACGTCGGTAGTTGTGTGCAAGTAACGACGTTCTGAATCGCTTGATTGACGGCTCCGATCCTTCCCGGCGTTGGACACTTTCGATGCAATACCTCCTTCCGGGCTATTCGCGGCGCAAACGGTTCCCCGGCGCGACTCCAGACGGACGGAAAATGATGACGGCGCTCGGGAACGGCGCGCTGCTCGTGGCGTCACCAAACTTCAAGCGGCCCTTAAGAAAACGGATTTCGCCGTGAATCGCAAAGCTGTGCCACCACACTGTGTCCGTGCGCGCCGGAACCAAGCAGACCACGGTCCCTCCTTGCTTGCCGGAGAGAAACGCCTTCTCCATCCAGAGCGCGATTTCGCGCCCGTAAGGCGGATTCATGAAGACGACCTCCTTGGACCAATCCTGGGACAGGCCATCCTCCGCCAGCGTGTAGTGGAACCTGCACTTGGCGTTCTCGTCGGTCGAGCACGGATCGAGGGTGAAATGAAACTCCCGGTTGAGCGAATCGAACAGCCATTGGGGCGTGGCCCATTCGTTCGACTTGGAGGAGAAGTGGATGGCGGAGAGCTTTTGCGGGGTCAGCATCAACAGCGGTGCCTGCGCGATATTCACGGCCTTCGCTCCAGACGGATATTCAAGTTGCAGGGTTTTCATGAGTGCGTTTCTGCTTTCTAAATGAGCAGTCGCGTCATCGCTGTCGGGACGAACAAACATTTCCAAAAATCTTATTGCGACAAGAGATCCCCGCTGGAAAGTCGGCCCGAAGGCCTCGAATCGACAGCGTGGGCAACTGCCTCCTGCATCTGAGCCGTCACGCGTTTCAATCCTGGAGGACTGCCGGAGCGGATTCGTTGAGCAATCATTGCTAAAGGGAATCAAATCCCGCCGACGCTGCTTTGGTTGATTGCCGCTGTCTCAGCGCGCTTTTGGCCAACGCCACGGACCGCCTTTGGTCCATTTCCCAGCCCGATTTGCGAGCCGTCCCGGCGGCTTCGGAAGCAGGCAGCAGAACCGTCTGGAAATTTCTCCCACTTTTGCGGAATGAGGAGGGATTTCGTCGCCCGAAAGGGAGGTTTTAATGGGTCCCAGGCTGGATAGCGCTGACTGACTGTCCGCCGGATCGCCTCAGAAGAATGTCATTTGCGAGGAAGCTCCCGGAGAGCTTTGGGCCTCCGGCTTTTCCAGCGAATTCCGCATTTCAATTTTCGAATGGCAGGAGCGGGAGCTATTCATTTCCCGCTCAACGGCGATGCGCTCATTTTCAGATTGGGCCGGAGGGAGCGAGGAAAGGAAATCGCCATAGGTTGCTTGGCTCGCAAACCAGCCTCCATCCGCATACTGCGCTCGCGAGATGTCCCGCCATTCCTCAACGGTCGGTTCGGTGGACGCAAAAACCACCTTTGGACCCAAAACGACTTTCATTCCACCGCAGGCGCCAATTCGGCCTTCATAGGTGAAAGGTTGCTCTTTCGGGAGAGGGCTTCCGTCGAATGGCAAAAGAGGATAACAGTCGGCCTGCATCCGAAGAGACCGCCCAAAGCAGCCGCAAGTTGTGAACAGATGTCCTTCTTCGGAGAAAGTCTTGAGCCGGGGTAATGTGTCGGCGCAATAGGCGGCGGAGATGTCGCCCTCGGCAATTCTCCAAAGCCCGCAGGAGAACCGTCGCCACTCCGCCACAATGCGCTCGGGCCATCGTTTTATCCCTGCGGCCGCCGCAAGTTTTTGAAAGAGGAAATCGGTGGTCAGCGCTGCGCTACTTTGTTTTTCGGAAGTGGAGAAGGAGTTTTCCATCGAACCCTCTTGATTGAAAAAAGACAGGGGGAATTTCGGACAAAAAAACAGGGATTGTTTTCGGCCCAGATATTCAAAGCCGCGAACCTTCATTCTGAACCTCGCACACCGACACCCGGCCCGATAGTTTTCAAAACACTCAAGCCGTTAACACCGGGTTGTCAGCCGACGCGCTCAACAGCCTCAGTCGTACCTCCAGGGTGCGGAATAAACCCGGAAGTTGCGGGAAGGCTTTCCACGGCAAGCCAGACCGAATTCACGATCAGGATTTTACCATATGTCGGCAGTTGTATGCAAGTAACGGCGGTTTGGTCTTCTCTGCTGGGTGAGAGATCGCAAACCCAGAAATCTGATTCCGAAATGAGATTACCTCACGGAAAGCCCGACCCGAAGCCTCGAATCGACATCCTGGACAACCACTTCCCGCCTCGGAGTCGTCACACGCTTTAATCCCGGAGGACTGCCGGGGCGGATTCTTTGAGCAATCGCCAGACGTGGGTTTCCAGAGCCGCCCGTTTGGCTGCCTTCGCAAGGCTTCCTTCACCGCTGAAAAGCGAGCGTTGCAGTGAAGCCGCACTCTTCCATGCCGCTTGCTCCAACTCGTCTCGTTCACGGGGCGACAAGGCATCCAAGAATCGGCGGATAGCTTGATGCCGATTCTGATCGCGTTCGTGTTCCGCTTTCGCTCGGTCCTGTTTTCGCTGGTCAGCTTGATCCCTCTGCTCCTGTTGTTCCCGCTCGATCCGCGCGATTTCGTCCGGGCTGATAAATCCGGCGGGAGGCACGTAGTCGTTCTGGATCGCGCTCAGCAGGAATCCCGGCGGGTTGCGGGACACTTTTGAATCTTTTCTCGCGACCAGCCAGTCGAAGACGCCCATCTGCCGCAGGATTTTCTCCGGCGCATGGTCGCGAACGGTCGTCTCTGCGACGGCCAAGGCGACTCCCCGCTCGACGAGAGCCGCCACGATTGGATTCCCCTCCGGCGCGCGCTTTGTAGGCGTTCGGTTTTCCGAGCGCAAAGCTGCCTTCGATAACAACACCTGCCACTGGCCCGAACACACCTTCCGAAACCGTTCCGAATCCCCCATCGGGTGCAGGTATCCTTTCTGCTCCAGTTCCAGAATGCCCGTTCGGAGTTTTCTCTTCAGGCTGGCAGCATCGTAGCTCCGTGAAAGGCCAACGTGGTTCCAGCCAAGTTCCTTCAGATCGAACTCCAATCGGTGCCGCCGAAAAAACCGTTTGTCGAGAAAGCGATAAAGACGTTTGGCGACGGCACTGTTTAGCCCTTTGAAGAACTCGAAGTCAAGGGCCTTGAGGTTGCCCGCCTGAAAACTCCGGTAGAGCACTTCGTTCCAGATGAACGCGGAAGTCGGAGCACCAGACGGCGTGTCGGGGCGAGAATCATTTCGGTGGCACAGCCACACATTGTCGATGACGTGGAATTTCTCGTCCACCCAGCACTTGCGCTGCCTGTCCCGCCACGCGTTGCGGTAGTAGAGCGTCACGCCTGTCCACCGGTTCAGCGATTCTTCGAGCCGATCGTAGGTCTTTGTGTCATCACGCCAACCCAAAAGACGAATCAACTGGTAGCGCGTGAACGGAACCTTCCGATCCGCGAAGTTGCGTTGTCGGCTGAGCTGAACCAAACCGAGCAAGACTTCGTCGTCCAAGGCGGTCGGAAGCCCGTAGGCATCCGAACCGGTGACGGTCAGATGCCGGGTAATGTGCTCGTTGCGGCTCTGGTCCCAGATCTGGTCCTCGAAGTGCAAGGTCTTCACTCCCGCCGGCAGCCGGTGTGAAAGGGCGCAGAGCGGAAACTCCGCCAGATTCATTTCATCTCGTCCATCACTGCTGCTCGTTCTCATCGGCTCCAGTTCGATGCACTTTTCGTCTTCCAAGATTTCCCCCTCAACGACCGGCTCTTTGTTGTTCTTTTTACGTTTGAGAACAGAGTTAACAGTTGTGGTCCCGAATCGCCGGTGAATCCGCCACGTTGCGCGGTTTTTTCCTCCCCGCTTCACGGTGAATCACGCCTCGATTCACGGTGCGGGCTGCCCCAAATCCCGGTAATTCCAGCCCCAAAGAACGGGAAACCACTGTCTCGAATCCCGGTATAACACGCGCGCCACCGGACCCGGTAGTCCCCATGCGCGAACCTCTTCAAACGTCTTGGCGATCCGAACTTCAGGCTCTGCCAGCAAACAAACTTGCATGCTTGCATCCAAACAAACATGCCCACTTGTGCGGACGCGGAGCCGCGTGATACGACCACCTCATGAGGCAAAGAGGAGGACGGGAATGATCGTGGCGCTGACAAACTCGAAGGGCGGCGTGGGCAAATCCACCTTGGCGGTTCACCTCGCGGTGTGGTGGAAGGAATGCGGAGCCAACGTCGCGCTGGTGGATGCGGACGTGCAGGGTTCTTCGTCCGTATGGTTGAAAGAAACTGGTTCCGAGGTTCCGGTCTTTCGTCTCCAGACAGCGGACGAAGTGCTCGACCAAATTGCAGAAATCAGCCGCTCCTTTGAGCATGTCGTCGTGGATGGTCCCGCCGGACTGTCCGAGGTCACCCGGGCGATTCTGCTCGTGGCGGACCTGGCGTTGCTGCCGTGCGGCCCTTCCGTGCTCGACCTCCGCGCGGCCAACGAAGCCATCCGGGTGGTCAAGCAGGCGCAGACAATTCGGCATGGACTACCGCAGGCCATGCTCGTCCCCAACAAGCTACAAGCCCGATACCGCCTGAGTCGGGAACTACTCGAAATCGCCCGACATCTGGCGGTGCCTGCGACGCCTGAATTGAGATTGCGGCAGGCTTATGCTGACGCTGCCGGTCAGGGAACCGTGGTCTGGCACTTGGGACCGGGTGGAGAGATGGCCGCAAATGAAATCAAGGAGTTATTCCATGGACTGTTCAGAAAGGAGTCGGAGAACCATGAGTGAGGCATTGCAAACCGAGGGCTTTAGCCGAGGCGAACTGGACTTTGTAACTGGCAAGGCAGAGCCCGCGCCGACCGTCCCTGCCGTCGCGAGCCAGAAACACAGCCCTACACGCCGCCAATCATCGTCGGTAAAGAGCCCAACCGATCAGGCAATGGGAAACCCCGGTCAAAACATCACTCCAACCGTTTCGATGACGTTCCGTCTCCCGGCAGACTTGCCCGCTCGTCTCATCCGCGTCTCCGCCGAGCGGAAGGTGAGCTGCGAGAAACCAGCCAGCCAGCAAGACATTGTGGCGGAAGCGCTCCGCGACTGGTTCCGACGCAATACGCCAAAAACCTGACATCATTTCAAACCGTTGTTTGACCCAGCCAAACATGGTAAAAGGCAGTCTGGGAGGTTTTGCCTTCCTGTAATCGTCAGTGAGGTGCCAACGCATCTGCTGACTCCATTTTGAGATGGGCATGAACACCCAGCAAACCGGATTCACCATCCGGCTAAGGGGACGGAGTTTACCAACCGTCACGTTCATGTTCCGTAGAGCGTGGTGCCACGAGAGTGGCCCGCCACGTTCGAGAGAGGCTTTTGGAAGTAATCCCCGGTCACCAACCGGGAGTAATCTCCAGATTCTATCTCATGGCGTCGGGGCATTGCCCCGCGAATATGGGCGAACGGGAAATCCTCGGCCGTGCAAATCGGCGGAGTGGTCGGACTCAAAGCGGGTGCGGAAGAAAACTTCCAAATCCCCCGGCGGGACGCGTGACCAAAGCCATTATGGCCAATCGGGTGCAAAGCTCGTGAGGTTCGCGTAACGCACGCTGGCGTCGGGAGCCTGGCGGTCGCAAGACTGACCAGCCGGAGGTGACAACCTCCGGGGATCTGCCGAAAAAGCAGACCGTGAAAAGCTCAACGATGAAAGGGGTATCAAGCCCTTGCCAGTGAGCCGCAGCAGAGATGGAGCCGAATCGGGAAATGCCGTCCAGGGCGGGTAAGGGAGCAGCTTCTGTATTCTAGCCCCCGAAATCGGTCCCCCGTGGGACCGGAAACTATGCCGAGGCGGGAGCCTCGAACATGCCTGGAAGGAACGGACGAAGTCGTCCTACCGACGTGACTGCTGTAGTGAAGAGTCAGACTAACCGTGCAAGGAGTGTGGCTGCCGGAGTGGTATCCGGTGTCGGCTTGTCAGCCGATGATTCAAACGCCGCACTTCGATGAGAGTGTTCCAAGTAGGAGCGGGCCATTGTCCGCACCCCATCCGCGCCTCCAGTGAGAGGCAACGGGCGGGGTGTCGCTTCAGCAAGGCAGTTGAAGCGACGGGTGCGTGCTTACGGGTGGTGCCGGGCACAGATGCACACACGAAAGGAACGACGGGATTAACCCGTCTCAAAATGAGGTCAAAGGTCGGTGGGGTCCAATCCCCCACCGGCCAGTTCTCCATGGAGAGAACATTCGTTCGATCACGCGCGACCTGGGGACAGGCGGCGGTGTTCGAAGGCAACTGAACATTGAAACGATGAAAGGAAACGTAATGGGATTCAGGTTATGCGGGCGCAACCACTATGGGTTGAGCAACTGCGATTCAGGAATACAGCTTCGGGCAACCGAGGTTGACGAGAAACCTGCGCGCAGCGCGAATACGAGGTTTTGAGGAGAGCGAGGTTGAACGCGGTTTTGAGCACTGCGATGTGCCATACGGTTTGGGCTTTTCGGAAAGTTGCGCCCCCAATGCAACTTTCCACCTTCACCCCTCCATAACTGGCAGTGGAGGCCGTGAGGATGCTTTATCGGTGCGTGGCCACTTCGGTGGCGGGATTCGTGCAGCAACTGGCCGTCTGTTATGTCGGACGGGGTTACTACTTCTACGTCCGGGGCGGCATCCCCGCGCACAAGGAACCCGAGACGACGGACCGAAAGCTGGTCAGTCGTTACGGCATCGCCGTGTCGAAGTGGACCCGGTGCAGGCGGCGCAAGCAGGGCGAGGCCAGCCTGCAATATCTGCGCCACGGCAATTTCTTCGTGCTCCTGGCGACGCATGGCGAACACCCATTCTTCGCCTCAGAAGGCAAGTTGGTCCGGGACATCCGGCGACAACCGCTGCGCTTCATGGCCTATTCCATCGGTTGCCGTCCAGCGCGCGGGGGCGGACCTCTCCATCCCTCTGTCCGCATTGAGCGCGGCGAATTCCAGGCCTTGAAGGCGGCCCTTGGCAGAATCGCCGTCCATCGTTCCGTCGATGATCTCTGCCGAGTCCTGAAATCTCTCCCTTACGAGCCTTACGCGCCCGTCCGTGACCAGATGCGAATCCTGCTCCGGTCCATCAACCGCCGCCGGAAGGTAGCGGGCTTGGAGCCAGTCCCGTTGGAAGCGTTCCGACACCGGAGAAGGTCGGTCAGGCCGTTCGGCCCGAGACCGACCGCGCAACCAGCGGGGAACCAGAATTTATCTTGTTCGGAAAGCGATGTCCAAAGCGACTGCATCTCTGAACGAACATCTTTGTGGAGTGAATCCGATGAGCAACATGCAGAACAACAACCCGAACCCGAAGAAGAAACCGGCGACGAAACTGGCGAGTTTGGCTCCCCGGCCGAAACCGGTTCCGGGACGGAAGGACTTGGACCGCCTGCCTGCGGACATGATGATCACGATTGATGGCCAAGCCCGGACCGGCAAGAACACGGCGGGCGAATTGCTCGCCGGGACACTGGGCGGAGTGCTGGTGGATTCCGGGCGGTTCTACCGGTCGCTCACTCAAGCCGTGCTGATGGCGGGGGTAGAACTCGACGACTCGGCGGCGGTCGAATCATTTTGCACCGGCGCGCGTCTCGACGCTTTGGTCCGTCCCAATAAAAAGGGAGTCTTTGAAGCGTTGGTCACGGTGAACAGCGGTTTGTTCACCGACGCCACCTTGGTTTCGGTCGGGCCGCTCGTCCCGGCGGTCGCGAAAGTCCCCTTGGTCAGGGCCATGGTTAACGCGACATTGCGTCGTCTCTACCGGGGCGGAAGAATGATCATTCAGGGTCGGGACATCGGCATGAAGGTGTTCCCCAACACTCCCTACCAGTTCGTTTTGACGGCCCCGCCATCCATTCGCGAGGCGCGCGATTCCGGAAATTTTCTGGGCCAAGCCGTCATGCAACGCGATCAGGCGGACGCCCGGCAGACCTGGATGCCTCCCAAGGCGGCAATTGTGGACACTGGCGACAAGTCTCCCGAACAGGTGCTGGCCGCTTTGCTGGATGAAATCGTTGCCCGCACGCCCGTTTAGAGGTCGGGAAAGCCCTCTCAGTTTGAGAAATATCCCAGCTCGCGCAGGCTGGTAAAATCCCTCGGGCGCTCGTCTGTCCTCCGGCCCATGATGATATGGTCGAGGACTTCGATGCGAAGGAGCTGCCCGGCGCGGATGAGATCGCGCGTGACCTTGATGTCCGCCTCACTGGGAGACGAATCCCCACTGGGATGGTTATGCGCCAGAATGATCGCTGCTGCTTTCCTCGTAATCGCGGCTCGAAACACCTCGCGCGGATGAACCAGAATCGTATCCAACGTCCCCTGTGAAATGGCCTCCATCGCGATCAGACGGCGCCGTGTATTCAGGAACACGACCTGCAACGTCTCAACCGCATAGCCCCGATTCGGTTCCCGAAGCATGTCGGCAATTCGCTCGGGCGTGTCCAGCAGGGTTGCCTCGGGATAGCTCTCTTTGGAGAGCCGCTGGGCCAGCAAGAAGGCCGACTTGATCGTCGCCGCCTTGGATTGTCCGATTCCTTTGTGCTGTTGCAATTCATCGAACGACGCTTTGGCGAGGTTCGTAAGCCCTCCGTAGTGTTGCATCAGCGTTTCAGCGACGGGTTTGCCGGTCAACGTGGACAGCAACTGGGTATTGTCGGCCTGTTCAAATAACTGCATGGGGACCTCCTCAACGGCCCGATTCTACCACCGCCCGAATCCTTAAGGAACGGCCCGGCCAAAATGCGGTCGCCGATAATCCAGAACGATTTCCGCCGGTTCGGCGCTTTTCCCGTGTGAGCATCCAAAGCACGTCCGGTCGTCGTTTTGACTAACAAACGCCGTTCGAGGTAAAAGGAGGATGGGTAGAAGTAAGTTCCCGGTTTTTCGCCGGAATCTCCAGCACGCGACACGGCCGCCAAGGCCCGCGCCTCTTTCGGACACGATTTTCCCAAGGCCGAACTCGATTGAGTTTATGCCAGCGGGGGAAATCCTCGACCGGATTCAAGGTGCCGCCCGGCGCCTGGTCGAGGATCAGTTCAATCAAAGCGTAAACCGACAATGGTCGGTGGGCGGCAATGAAAGAGCATTCCAAATGAGAGATCCCGTTTATTCACAATTCAAGGCCACGGCCTTGAGCGAAGACACCCTGCGAAGTCAGGCCCCAAGCATTTTTGCCGAGGGTCCGATGTTCGGAGTCAGCCGTCGCTACACCTTCGTCCCCACCGCCCAGATCGTTGAAGGGCTGCGGAAACAGGACTGGGTGCCGGTGACGGTCGAAGAACAGCACATCCGCAACGAAGCCCGGCGGGGGTTTCAGAAACATCTGATTCGTTTCCGCCGTGCCGAGCAAATGCAAACGCTCGATGAATGGAACGTGGAACTGGTGTTGCTCAACTCGCACGACGCGGGTTGCGCCTATCAGCTTCATGCCGGAATCTTCCGGCGCGTTTGCAGTAATGGTTTGGTCTTGAGCGAAGGCTCCTTCCAAGCCGTCCGGTTCCGTCACTCGGGATTGGAGAGCGAAGTTGTGGTCGAAGCCAGCTTCCGCGTGCTCGAAAGCATGCCGAGGGTGGGAGAAATGATTCATCGATTCTCCGCTCGCTTCTTGGATGCTCGGGAGTCCCTCTTGTTGGCCACGCACGCGCTTCGGCTGCGTTATGAAGGCCAGGGAGAACCCCCGGTCGAACCGGAAACCCTGCTGAAAGCACGGCGACCGGAGGACGAACGAACGGACTTGTGGACGACGCTAAATCGTCTTCAGGAAAACCTGATTCGCGGCGGCGCTTCCGATTTCCATCGGGATCGTCGCGGGAAATTGCGCTCCGTCCGGACGCTGCGTGGAATCGACTCCAGAGTCAGTCTGAACAAGGCGATTTGGAGCCTCGCTGAACGCGTTGCCAACGGAGAAACACTGCCCCCGGCTGACAGCCTGGCATTCACCGCCTGAAGGCCACAAGCCCCACGACGTTGAATCGGTCTGCCAGCGGAGAGGTTATTCAAAAGGTTCGTGCTTTCGAGGATTGTGCCAACAAACAATCCTCACTCCACAATTCTCAAAAGCTTGCTCCTGCCTGCACTTCTCGACATGTTTAGCTCGATATGAAGTCCAAATAACGATCAGCGTGATGCGGAAAAACGATTTGAAGCAATGCAACTCAGCCACCTGGATCGTGCTGAGTAGGATTTGCGTGATGGGAATCGTGGCAGCCACGATTTGGGGAATTGGAACGTCTGCGCCGGGTGCCGAGGCCGTCAGTTCCACGCCAGTTGGAACCAACATCCAAAAACCATCGGTTCAATCAAAGCCCGGAAGTGTCTTGCCGAAATTTGAAACGGGCGAACTCAGTGATGCGGATCTCCGGGAATTTCTGAAAGCCAAGCTCGCTCAGGCGGAAAAGTATCGACCTCAGTCCAAGCAGGAAATTGAGGAGTATCGCCAAGCCATCGCAGAATTGAACGATCGCATTGCAAAAGGCCCCTCCGTCTCATTGATATTTGAGCGCAATCTCGAAAAGTATTTGGTCTTCGCGCGCAAGGAGGGGCTCAAACCGGCGAGTTCAAAGCAACCTAAATGGGTCTTTGAATTGAAAGCTCTTCTTGATGCCCTGCGCGAACGCACTCCAGATGGCCACTATTTTTGCGACACCGACTTCACCCTTTCCCAAGCGCATTCCGCATTGATAATTGGGGGAGTTCGAATCGGCGATTTGTTGCCGTTCGCAAAAAAGGAAATCTCCCATACGCCGATGGCTACGGAATTTCACGAACGCTATTTACGCGGTTTGATTGCGTGTGCGACGGATATGGATAAAGACACAACCACAGACTGGCTGCGTTACTTCGAGCTTCACAAGATGGAATGGGAGAGGAAAAACTTCCAAAGCGATTCAGAAAATCTCAAAAAGACTTTGAAGCAAAAGTGAGTGACGAGCACACTTTCTTGATCGCCTGCGTTCTTTGATTTCCCTATAACGCAAATCTCCGCGCGCCATTCATAGAGGCAGAAACTTGGCGGGGCGAGGAGGGTCAAGGTGGAGCGCAGAACCCGCAGGGCGCGGCAGCGCGGCGTAGCCGTTCGAGCAATACCTTGAGGCCCGCAGCACCGCCATATAATCGAACGAGAAGGTCGCGCGTGAAAGAGGAAGAATCATCGGAGCCGTGTGCGATTCGTCGGGGAAAGGGAGAGCGTGGTCTCAAAGGGCAGGATGCGAAGAAGGGAAAAATGGTGAGGACCGTTTGCTTTAAGGCACGGTCCTCTGAGCCTTTGGAACCTTTATCAGAACCTCAGCGCTCGTCGCCGTTACGGGTCGCAGCGGCTCTGTTCTGGTTCTCCTCGGGGATGCCGTTCTGAGAACAGATCCACGAGTGTGCTTGATCCGCCACTTTGCCCAGCAACAGCAGGTCATCCCGACCGAACGAATCGGTGGACTTCCAACTGTCGCCATCGCGATAGAGGCGGCTGAAGGTGACGTTGTAACGAACGCCAGCTTCGGTATCATTTTTCCAGAGCGCGGCTTTGATGGAGCCGAGCCGGATTTCCTTGGTAGGTTGTTGTTTTGTTTTCATTGATGGTAACACTTCACTTGGGGATGTCGCTTGCGCTGAATCCATTGAACCTCCTGTGAGACAGAAACAGATTTCGAGCCTCGAAACCTTTCGCTCCGGTAATACCATGTTTTACCGGCCTAACCAACAGGCCGGGCTGACTCTCCAACTTTGTCGCCGCAACTACCCGAATCGACTGGGTGAACGACCATTCGGCTAGCTCCACCAAATCGAAAGGCGCAGGCAGAATTGCTTCCGGCAGGCTGCGGGGCTGGTTCGACGCAAATGAAGATCGGCAACAAGTCGTCCGGGAGCGCGAACGGCATCGGATTTGAAGATTCCGGGTTTGGACTCCCTCAAACGGCTACAATCGAGGCTGCTTCGCTAAAGGAGGAACTGGAAGTTCTCAGACGGAATCGCTTCTCCTCGCTCGTGGCTTCGCGGGACTATATCTTGTCGGATTTCCAGGCGTGCTCCGAGGCGTGATTGAAAAATGAGGCGGCCAAGAATCGCGTCAGGTAGGCCGAGTGCTCACGCCCACCGTCGAACGTATTCGCGATGCAACTTCGATATACACCGGAACGCGCAGTTCTTCAGCAACTTCAATGGAAATAGCCAGGCCGTAGCGAATCATGCCCAGTAGCGAATCGGCATCAGCCCGGCAGTTTACTCGTATCACCATGGTCTCGTCCTCTGCGAACGCCGCCGCACGTTCTCCTTCAAATATCTCGTGTTGAACTGTTCCGTTTCTTGCAGATAGCCATTCCACGTTCTCGCGATTCGTTGCGAGCTTCTCATTTTCGACGTCGAACCACATTGCCGCTCCACGGTAGTTTCGATGCCGCGGGTTGATAGGAGACAGCCAAGCCAACGTCACCACAATTCGCCGAAGTCCCCGAATGCCGCTCAAGCTTGGAGGAAGTGGAATCCTATACTGGTGCGCGGTGTCGCTCGCGAGTTCGCCGCACCCCAGCATTGTCGCACGGTGGTCGGCCCCGACCAGTGACTCAATTGGCTCCACGAATCCAAATCCGAGAAACCGTGCAGCCAACCGCCTGAATTTAGGTGCCTTCATTCCAGGCGGCTTCAAAACACTTTCTAAGTATTCATATGCGGAACTCCAAGCCGCCTTGTGAACAAGCATGGCCTTAATCAGCACAGCCGAATAATCGTCAGAGAGCCTGTCACCACCTTCTTCGTCACGCAGTGACAACAACTGTTCGTAAAGAAACGCTGCCGAACGCGTGGCCAGAGCCGTGGCGTTGCTCGTCCCTCGTGTATGCTTCTCGCGATTCAGTTGTCCAGGTGAACCGCTGGGAGCGGAAGTCAAAATGCCAGGCGCTACTGTCGCGGGCACAATTTCAAGCGTCGCTTTAGAATGTGTATTGCCGAGCCGCTCCGAATAGAACTGTCGCCCGCCTGGGAAAAGCACGTCCGGCTTGATTGAATTGCGAAATCCACAGCCAAGTCCGCTGAGTGGACTTGGCAAGGGTTCCCGGAGGAACGGATTGATCCGGTAATGCAAATCTACCTGCGGTCCGAAGTCGTGGTGCCAAGCCCCTATTGTAATCGCGTTTATGGAATCCGCTGGAGCGAGTATTCTCCTCAGTCGCAAGTCGCGTTGGAGAGCTTTCAGGAACTCGGACTCGCGAGCCTGCGGGGCCAGGTCGGCGAATGCGGTGCGCTCAACATCCAGTTCAACGGCACTCGCATGATTTCCGGCGCTGACACAAAAGAGCACGTTGTATTTAACAGACAACCAATCGAGTAGCCTACCCCACGCGCTCACAGCAAAATGGAACTGCTGAAATGGGTCTCCAATGGAAAAGTTGATTATCCTGACTGTTGGGGCGGACGGTGGAGTAGCCCCTTCGGCCTCAAACAAGCGCATTACTGCTCGATGAGTGAGGTCGAGAGAGTTGACTCCGAACGGAATTCGTTCGTTTCGTGAATGGTTCCAAGGCTGAGGATCGGGGCACAATATCGGACGCACGTAAAGTGGACGCGCCAGCGGAGGCCGAGGCGCATTCAGATCGCCGTGAAGAATGACCGACGCCATTGATGTTCCGTGTTCACGCTCGCTTGCTGTGTAGTTGGAGGAGTAACCGTCTGGGTCATCGACGCGCAATCGCCCGGCAAGTCGGGCATGATTTTCAAGAGGCAGACCATCTAAAAGTGCTACGGTAGCGTCACCGCTGGGCATCATCGTTGATCGTGGAGCGTTTGGTTCCTGTATATCGGAGGGACCATCGCCTGGCATCACGGACTGCCCCGATGGTCGAAAGAACATGATAGAGCTTTCCCCCAACAACTCGACTTCTCGCCGGTCCACAAGCCGACGAATTTCTGAAGCAGGCAACGTGACAACGGCAGAGTGATAGCAGATGGCGTCCAACTCACAAACCGAGGAGACCTGACCCCGAAGTTGAGTGATCACCCGGCGAATTCGATCAACCGAGGCGGCGCGTAATTGCGCGGTTTGGCGGAACCACAGCTCGATTTCAAACGGGACGGCGATGTCGTCGCGAGATTCAGCCGTTTCCTTCCAATACTCGATCACTCCTGTTTCCAACAGGCGATCTTCGGGTGACCAACGGCGAACGTCACGCAGATGGCTGAACAATTCGTAAAATGGAGCAAAGCCACGCACGGCAGCTCTGCCAGCTTGGAAGGCTTGCCAAAGACCAAGTAACTGCTGGAGCGCTTGCTGGTTGCTCATGACGAGGAAGACTCGTCCTGTAAGGTGTTCGCCAACCTTTCCTTCCTTGTAAAAGTCGTCGTCAGGAGCAATGTCCTCGACATCCCATTCGGCGAGAAATCCCAAGCCGGTTACGAGCCTTGCTGCGTTTAAGAAATTGGCGACGGAGCCGACAGTTTCAAAAACGATTACTTCTTCCGAAATCTGACCTGAGGCTGATGCTCGAAGCTCGACAGTCCTTTGCTCGAAGTAGACGCGTAATGTTTCAAATCGCGGCCCGAGGCGCTGCCCCTGTCTTGCTATGCCCGGCAAATGAGGAGGAGCGCCGCCGCCTGGTGGGCGACCTCGTGAGACATTTGCGGGCGCTGGCAGAACAATCAGGGGTCGTTCGGGCATGGGTTACTGCGCCTTCCTCCTCGCCCGTGTCTTCCATTGCTCAATTCTCTCCATCAGAACGGCGGTGGCCTCCTTCTGGCCTTGGGTGAGAACAACGCGCCGGAGAATGTCCAAGGCGAATTCCTCCATTTCAGCAAAGCTCTCAAACCGCACCCGTTGCGCGATGCTCTTAGGTGAAAGAGAGGTGGGCAGTTTCCATCGCTCACCGGCTAGTCGAAACCACTCCGCAATCTGAGCCGAGGTTGGGCGCGGCAGTTCCAGGCGGAGTTGAAATCGCCGCCAGACGGCGCGGTCCAGTAATTCTTGATGATTCGTCGCCGCTACAACCACCACGTAGCTCGGCAAGCGGTCGATTTGGAGCAGGAGGGAGCTTACGACCCGCTTTATCTCACCAGTATCGTGTACATCCCCACGTTCTTTCCCCAAGGTATCGAACTCGTCAAAAAACAAGACGCATGGACGAGTGACAACCTGGTCGAAAAGCTTGTGGAGCCGACTGGCAGTCTCACCCAAGAAGCTTCCGATCACGCCCTCATACCGCACCGTCAACAGAACGACGCCCAATGCCTGCGCCAGACCTTCAGCGAGACATGTTTTCCCGTTCCCGGGAGGCCCAATTAGCAAGACTCGGTTTCTTGGTTCGAGGTTGTGTGAGCGCAGTAAATCAGCACGCTGCTGCTCTTCGACAATCTCATCACAGGCCTGACGGACTGGCTGAGACAAAACGAGGTCGCGAACGTTGCGCTGCGGGATTAGCTCGTGGAGCAGACTTTGATGCGAGCCGTTCATCGACACAGGCTGAGGAGGCAAGAGCTTGCCGCTGTGTTTCAAAGTGTCTTCCAGTTGATCAGCCAATACGTGATGCTGTTTTCCCCGCTCTTCTGCAATGATGGCGTCCACGGTCCGGTGGAAGAGGCTTCGATCTCCCTGAACACCGGACTTCACTAAACTCAAAAGTAAATCTGAACGTGCCATCTTTGGATCGATTATTAGCCTTCAACGCGCCCCTGCGTCGACTGTAGCGCCCGAAAATCAGTGCCCGGATCGGGAGATCCGTGCAGGCTGGTTCTTGTTTTCTCCTTGAGATCAACGAGGGGCCATAACCTCTTCTCGCCGAGGCTTTTCAGCAGTTTGTTCGCGTTGTGCTCGAAATCTTGCATGTCCACTTAAGTTCAAAATCGAACCGATTTCCCAAAGCGGACATTTTGGCCGAGGTCAAGCAGTTTGTCGATTCAGAAATCCTCTGGCAGCAATACGGTCGTCCGACTTCGATTGGCTTCCGTGATAATCCAGAACCGCCCGCCGTTGCCCGCCCGGAACACGGATAGGCGACGAAACCCGTCCATGGCGCGACGTTCCGGCTCACGGCGCGCAAAATCCTCAAGATCGCCGTCATCCCCGCGCATGTGCCGGATCAATGCTTCAGTGACCTCGTGCGAGGCGAGCGTCGCTTGCGCCCGGGGCGTCATCACGACATTGCCGAGCCTGCGATTCGTCCCTTGCTGTTCCATCGACAACATCTGTCCCCCTGTTGGAAACCACTGCCGGACCATCCGACAGAGAACTTCTGCCACTTCAAATACCATAAACGCCTCCTCTAAAAAACTGGGCCTTCATTCCGCGACAATCTCGCCGGGAGATTCTTCCGACTCCCCGCTGCCCACGCGGCTCGAAGCCTGGCTCTTGGTCAAATCCAAGGCGTCGGCAATCTCTTGCTGCCTGAGCGAGAGGGAAGCCAACCGTCCCTCATATTCGTAGGGTTGTTCCGATTGCGCGGTGAGTTCCACGAGACGTTTGCGGGTATCGGCAATGCGTTGGGTGAGACTCGCGGCCACTTCATCCAAGGACTGAATGGCATGTTCCACGGAACGCATGGTCCCGTGGGCGCTGGTTCCCAGCTTGGCGCGATGCACGGAATTTCCCTTCAACACGATCTCCGGTCCGCCCATGAAGTTGTCGGCAACCGAAACCTCAAACCCGGCAAAACTCCCTACCTTTCGCTCCGTCTGCCGCCCTTTTACACGGTCGGCATGACGCGCGATCAGTTCCCCGGCAATGCCCCGGTCGCGAATCTCCTGCCCGTCGATCTGGATGACGAACAGGTCGCCGTGCGAGTCTTGCCGAATGGCGACATCGGCCTGCACTTCGGTCAGCCGCTTTTCCAAACGCGGGATTTCGTCCGTGGAATGACGTATCTCGGAGCGAAGCCGGAAATGGGTCTCCCGGTGCTGCGTCCGCAACCGGCTCAACTTGGCCACTTCCGCATCCACCCCGGCTTTCTCGATGACGAGGGGATTGCCCGACGCGATGGCCTTCACCTCCGCATAGGTCAACGCCGCGCCGTCGATGTCCTCGATGCGGCGCAAGTCGGAGTCACCGTTCATCACCTGGGCGATGAAACGCGCCTTGGTTTCCAAGGTCTGCCACATATAGGCGTCGAACGAACCTTCGGTCACGTAACGGTAAATCTGAACTTCGGCGTGGGTGTTGCCCTGGCGAAGAATTCGCCCGTCGCGCTGTTCCACGTCGGCGGGTCGCCACGGCGCGTCGAGATGATGCAAGGCAATCAACCGTTCCTGCACATTCACCCCAGTCCCCATCTTCTGCGTGCTCCCCAGCAGGATGCGAACGCGCCCGGTGCGAACCTCACGGAAGAGAGCCAGTTTGGCGGCATCACTGTCGTGATCCTGGATAAATGCGATTTCCTCTTCGGGAATTCCCCGCGAGATTAGTTTGGTCTGCAAGTCCTCATAAACCGAAAACCCTTTCCCCCCGGTTGGAGTGGAAAGGTCGCAAAAGACGATTTGAACGCCTCGCTCCGAAGCGGTCTCCCGCCAGACGCGTTCTACGGTTGCGGCGGCCTGGTTGACCTTGCTGTCGGGATGATCGGGCAGTCCGAGCCGATTGAGCCGGAGATCCAACGCGGCTTTCCGGCCGTCCGTCGTGACCAAAAGCATGTTGTCTTCGCGCGGGTCCAGCCGTCCAGAACGGAGAGCTTCCGCCCGCTGAACCAACGACTGAACAATCTCTTTCAATTCCGGCGAACAAGGAGCATTTACCACGATAGGTTTGCCGGTCTTTAACCGGGGCACCGGCAAGTTCAGCGTCTTCTGTGTTTGGATGTCTGTCACTTGCCGGAACTGCTGCATGAGTTCCGGGACATTGATGAACCGGGCAAAGCGGGTGTTCAGACGGTAGCCAGCTCCATCGGGAGACAGTTCCATCGCGGTGACGGGCTCTCCGAACGTCGCGGCCCACGAATCAAAATGATCCACCTGCAACGCCTTCAAGGCCGTCATCTGGAGATAACGCTGCATCGTGAACATCTCCGCCACGCTGTTGGCGATGGGCGTGCCGGTGGCGAACACCACGCCGCCTCCGCCATTCACGCGCTGCACATGCAGCACTTTCAGGAACATGTCGAACGCCCGTTGCGACGCGGTCTGGGGCAACCCAGCAATGCGGGTCATCTTGGAAACGTAGAACAGGTTCTTGAACGCGTGCGCCTCGTCCACAATCAGGCGATCTACTCCCAACTCCTCGAACGTGAGCGTGTCGTCCTTGCGTTCGTCCGCCATGAGGTCTTTGAGTTTGAACTCCAGTTTCTTCTTCGCCCGCTCCAACATCTTCACGACCCGCGAGTCGCTTTCGTTGCGTTGTTGTTCGATGGCCAGCGCGAGTTCGCGCAGTTCCGATTGGATGAACTCCTCCTGCGTGGCGCGGGACAGCGGAATCTTCTCGAAGCCCGAATGGGTGACGATGACCGCATCCCAATTGCCCGTGGCAATGCGACTCATCAGCGTTTTGCGCTTTTCCTTCTCGAAATCGTCCTTGGTGGCAACGAGGATGTTCGCGCCGGGATACAGGGTCAGAAGCTCCGAGGAGAACTGGCCCAGCATGTGGTTCGGGACGGTAATGAGCGGTTTGCGAGCGAATCCCAGCCGTTTCAGTTCCATCGCGGCGGCGACCATCGTGTAAGTTTTTCCCGCGCCGACGACATGAGCGAGCAGACAGTTGGGCGTTTGCAGGATTCGCCAAACTGAAGCGCGTTGGTGCGGGCGCAAGGTGATAACCGGACTTGCCCCCGGCAAAGTCAGATGGTCGCCGTTGAACGTGCGAGGCCGCAGGTTGTTGAAGTCGTGATTGTATTTCCGAACCAGTCGTTCCCGGCGTTCGTCATCCTGCCAGATCCAAGCCTTGAAACGTTCCTTGATTTTCTCCTGCTTGTCGCGCACCGCTTCCGTGGCCGGACCGTTGACCACGTCGCGGTCGTTCGCTTCATCGCGGTCATAAATGGTCGGCGTCCGGAGATTCATGGCGTCCTCCAACAGGTCCAGCGCGGTGCGCCGGTCCGTGCCCCATTCGGTCGTATTGGCCACCGATGTCTTGGCATTCCAGCCCGCTTGCACCACCCAGAGCCCAAGTTGCGGGATGTGATTGATCAAAATGCCGCGTTCGCCCAACAACTCCTCGGCAAACAGGGCGATGTCGTTTGAGGAAATCCAAGTGCTCCCCAATCGCGCATCAATCTCCGATGCGGAAAGGTCGTTCGGCTGAACTTGTCGGAGGGCTTCGATGTGGGGTTTGAACTGTTCATCACTCAACGCAGCCGCTTCGGCGGCAGCCAATTTCGCGCGCACGTTGCCGGAGAGATATGCGTCTTCAGTCTCCCAACGGTCGGTCTGCGGATTGAGGAAAACCGCCCCCTTCAGTTCCGGCAGAAATTCAGCGGTGCGACGTTGGAGCAAGGCGCTCATGTGCTCCACGTCCACACAGCCCCGTTCTCCCAGCGTGACGAGCAGGGCGTCCTGGGCGGTCTTGATTTCCACCGCCGCTCGCGGCCCCTGGATGGTGCGCTCGCGAAAGATCGCCGCCTTGACGGCCCGTTTTGTCGCCGGGTCGTAGTTTTCCAACGAGAGCAACAGGGGATGGTCTGGGTCGCCCCGGAAGGCGGAAGTGTTGGCCCGGTCGGACACCGCGCCGAACTTGCTGACGAAACTGTCATAGGCATCGTTCAGTTGGTGGCGGACGGTTTCCAAGAGCGATTCATCCGTCGCCTCTATTTGCGTGCGGAGACAACGACGGACCGCGTCGCGGACACGGATCAGCCCGCGAATGCGCTGCGCGCGCGCGGGCGGGAGTCCATCCAAAATCGTGATGCGATCACCCTCGCGGATGCCGATCCGGTCGTTCACAACGGCGTAGGCATTGGGCTTGATGTTGTCCGGGGCGGGAACACTTTGGTCGAGGGTCGGCGGTCGAATCGCCGTTCGGTGCGGTTTGAAAACATCACGCGGTAGCAGCGCGATTGCTTCGGCGAGTTGTTGCGCCAAGTCCCGACCGTTCCCTACGAGCGTCGGCTCGCCGCGCTGATACATCCGGCCTTCGAGCCGCATTTCCCCCAGCATCATCTCCGGGCGGGCGACGAAGTATTCGTTCAGCGAAAGCGTCTCCCCAAGGGAGTTTGTGATTTCCTCAAGCCCTTTCCACGCGGAGCCTTTGGGAGTCTCTCCCGGCAGCCGTTTCCTGAGCATGACGATGTCGGTCGTCACCTCGGTATTGGCGTTCTTCTTGAACGCATCGTTCGGCAGCCGGATGGCTCCGAGCAGATCGGCCTGCTGCGAGATCAGTTCACGCAAACCACCTTCCACCTTGTCGAGAGTGCCTTTGGACGAGACGAACAGAATCAGTCCGCCCGGACGGACCTTTTCCAAGGTCGCCGCAAAGAAATAATCGTGGATGACGAACTTCCAGCGCTTGAAACGCGAATCGTAAGGTTTGTAGTCGCCAAAAGGGATGTTCGAGATCGCCACATCGAAAAAAGAGTCGGCCATCCGCGATTCCTCAAAGGGCTGATGCCGTATGTCCGCGTCGGGATAAAGCCGCTTTGCCAGTCGCGCAGTGAGCGAATCAATTTCGACTCCGGTCACGCGCGAGCCTGCGTGCATTTCCTCCGGCATCAGACCGATGAAGTGCCCGAGCCCACAGGCCGGTTCCAAAATCCTTCCTCGCTCGAAGCCAAAACGCCGCAGCGCGGCAAACATGGCCTGGATGATGGTCGGCGAGGTGTAGTGCGCGTTCAGCGTGGTCGCGCGGGCCGATTCCAATTCCGTTTCTGAGAGCAGCGATTCAAGTCGTTCGCGCTCCGTTTTCCACTCCTCGTTCCACGCATCAAAGACTTGCGGCAAGCCGCCCCAGCCAACGAAGCGGACCATCTGCCGGTTTTCTTCGACGGTTGGATCGCGGGCCTCCCGCTCCAGCCGTTTCAGAACCTCGATGGCGGTGAGATTGTCCCGGCACTTCTGCTTCATCGAACCGAGCCCAACGCGGTCAACGTCCGTGATCCGGTAGTTCCGTTGATTGCGAAGGGGTGCGGGTTCCGGCGTCAGCTCGACGCGTTCTAGTTTTCGGGTGGAAGGAACAGATAACGCTCCCGGACCATCTCCCAAGCCCGGTCGTGGGCCTGTTGCGCCGTCAATCCCTGTTGCATCAGGTGGCGGCGCAACGAGTCGAGGTCCGAGTCGGTCTGTTCCTCGGCTTTCAGCAATTGCTCGTGCAACCGGCCCGTCGCCGCCAATTGCGCGACCATTTTCGGCAGGAACTCCCGCCAGTGTTTCTCGGCCATCCGTCCGTATTGTGTCAAAGTTTCCATATTCTGCCGGTTTGAACTCAAACAAACTCAGTTGAAAATCATCGCTTACTTCCCGCCGTCGATTCCGGCCCGCTGCAACCAACTTCATTACACGCCTCCCGGGCCTTGCCCATCGACATTTCCTCGCAAAAGCGATCCTTAGTCAAATGTCGGTCCAACTTCGCGGAACAACTGACTCGCCAATCGGGTTCTTGAAGGCATTCGTCTTGCCTGTGTTAAAATCCACTCGGGAAACTGGCTGGAGTTCGTCGGTCTTTTGGACAAGAGTATGGCGAATGAAGCGGCCTTGGACTCAGGCGGAAATTCAAGCGCTGGGAACAAAACCAGACGCTGACGTGGGAAGGCTCATTGGCAGACCGGGAAAAGCGGTCTGGGCCAAGCGGAAGGCATTGAGGATACCTGACCCTCCATCTCTGGTCCGCGCCTGGAAGGAGTCAGAGGACAAGATCGTTCTCTCTCGTGCCATTCCCGAAGCGGCGAAATTCCTGAATCGAACCGTCATGGCCGTCCGGATTCGGCGAAGAAAGCTCATTCGCAAACTGTCCCCCGGTGATGTCCCGCAGCTTTTGACTCTGGAGGAAGTGGAGCGGCGGATAAAGGTTCCACGCTACGATTCCAAGGAGCAGGAGGAGAAAGTGCGTTTTGTGGATGGGCCATACTCGCCCCCGATGATCAGCATTGGTGGATGGTTGAAATGCAAGTTGAGAGATGATTTGCAAGTAGGAGGCTATAGCAACGGGCTGATTCCTTGGCCGGTCGCCCTCGGACGCGCGAACCAATTGATCGTTTGTGGAGACCTGGTGCGGGCGTTAAAAACCGAGTCGCGTCTGGCGGTGAGTTTTCATTTCGGAATTTCCCTCGCCCTTGTCTCTGAATACCGGCAAAAGCTCGGCATTGAACGGTATACCGCTGGCAGCATGCGGCTTTTTTGGCGGAATATCGACTTGGCGCGCACCGACGAGGCTCGCGCCAAACTCTCAAAGAAACACGAAGGCCGGGGTGACACCATGAAGCCCGAAGACCGGGAAAAGCTTCGGGAGATCCAGAGGCGGCCCAAGTCGGAGGTTTGGAAACACAAGATGGCGGAGCACTGGAAGCGACGTTTCGCGATTTCAGGCCGACCGGAAAAGTGGACCGACGCGGAGATTAAAATGATCGGGACGCGACCGGACCCGGAAGTTGCCAAGCTCCTCAACCGGTCCTTATCCTCTGTGAAGGCAAAAAAGTTTCAACTGCTCCAAACAGCCCGGCAATCCGCTCCCACAGAAGGGATAGCGGACAGTGAGAATTCATAGCGGTGTTGGGACGAGCGTTCTCCCGCAGTCACCCGGAAGCTGAAGCTTCCGACAGCGATACCGGTGGGCTGTCTGCGAAAGAACCTCCGAAATTCAGGATCAACCCGAGAGACGCTCACCGCGCCTTCGGCGGATGATCCGGGAAAATCATCCGAAGCCCGGTTTTTTTGGCGGCGCGGAGTTCGACGGCGGAAGGAACCCAATCACACACGGCGCTCTGCGCTCCGTGCCGCTGGCTGGCCAAATCCAGCATCCGCTTGAATGACTCCGTCGTGCGTGTCACGCAGAGATGCAGCTTCGTATATGTGAGCCATGAAAACGCCGAAGTCAGATGGTGAAACTGCGCTTCGGTGAGATCCGCTTCCAAAATCTTGTTGAGCGGGATTCTTGCAAAGGCGCAAAGCAGAAAAAGCACGGATGATTCCGGGGCGAATCGCCTCAAAAACCAGACCGTTGATTCTTTCTTATCCACGGATAATTCCCAAACCAATCGCGCCAGAACCACGAGCGTGTCGTATTCCGGCGACTCCATCATCGACAAAAGTTCTTCATGGATTTTCGCGGAGTCGTTCAAGGGCGCGCCGTACACGTTTCGTTGGACATTCCGGCTCGCGCTGCCGAGCCCGTAGAATCCCTCCAAGACGTTGATCGCTTGATGCAATTGCGGACGGATAGGCAGAAACCGGTTGGTCATGGTTGGCTCCGGAAGAATCACTTCATTTTACCGCGTCGCGGCCAATTCCGGCAACTGGATGACCTTCCCCTTGCGGGGCGCGCCGGGAGGCCACCACGAACGTCCCCCGGAGAATTTCGGTGGACAGGTCTTCGGACTCTCCGCCATACGACCAGCCGAGCGACTGCATCGCCGTCTGGACGCGGGGGAAATCGAAGCGGTTGATAACCTCGTCAATCATCTGTGGTGCGAATCAATGCGGGACTATTCCGATTCCGTGGGAGCCTCGCTCGGCGCGAAAACCTGGAGCCGGGATTTTTGAGCGGTCTGGAATTCATCGGGGGACAGAATCCAATCGCACACCCCAATCTCCGCTCCCTGGCGCCAGCGCGCGAAGTTCAGTCGCTCCCCAAAGGAATCGTCTTCCGGCGTTTCGGAGATGCTGAGCGCGCTATCGGCGAGAGACGTCAGCACGGATGTGACGCGGTGGGACTGTTCCTCCGACATGTCACCCTCCAACAGCCTGCCGAGCGGGATATTCGTCACCTCACCGAGCAGGAAGATCAGCGAAGCTTCGGGGGAATATTTCCGCAGAAGCCACACAGTCGGCTCGTTCCGGCAGGCGGCGGATTCCCAAACCAGCCGGGCCAGCGTTTCCAAGGTTTTCCGCTCCGGTGCATCCCAGAGCTTGATGAGTTCCTCCGGCAGCAGCGCGGCGCGACCGAAGACAAGGGTCTCGCCGTCCCAGTCAAGGCTCCAGGGCGAACAGTTAGGCCTGCGGAACGCCTCCACGGCGCGGATGGCGCGGCGCAGGACGGGGCGGATGGGAAGCAAAATATCACTCATAGGTTGGCTCCGGGATAATTTCTCCATTTTACCGCGCGACGGTCGGTTCCGGCAACCGAACCGCGTCCCGCATGCTGGCGTGACCAGAAACCACCACGAACGTCAGGAGGATCGAGTCGTCGGGATACCACGACGCCCGGAAGCCGCCGCTCTGGAGTTCAAAGCCCTCCTCCTTCTCCTCGATGGCCGCTTCCAGCAGGTCGCGCGCTTTGGCCTGGAGCGTTTCGATGGACGGAGCCTCGGGCTCCCCGAAATACGACCAGCCGAGCGCCTGCATCGCCGTCTGGACGCGGAGGAAATCGAAGTGGTTGATGACCTCGTCAATCATCTCTTGGTTTGAATCGACGCGGGGCAGCACGAGATCGCCCAGCGGCAGGTATTGTTGATCATCTTTTTTCATGGCTTGAATCGGGCGTGATTGCCCTTTGCCATTTCGGTCTGCTTTCGAGGGGGGAAACGGACAAACTATTTTCGGTGTATCGTCTGAAAGCGACCAGCGCTGCCCCATCAGCCAACTTCCGCTAGAATCCGGGCTGCTTTCGGAGGCAAGCCCAAGGTTTTGGGTGCGAGTGGAATTGGTCGGGACGACTGATCTGGCGTCGGCTGATTCAATCGCATTTCATTTCGTCTCCAGTCCACGAAGTCGCCCCAGAAGACCACGCCGCGCAAAACCGGAAAGCCTGGAATCCGGAACCACTCGCGCGTGGTCGAATAGGAGATGCCCGCGAGCACCGCGAATTCCTTCGCGTTGAGTGCCTGGTCCAAGCGCCTTTTTTCGAGGACGGCTTCCAGCCTCACGCCTTGCAGTTGGGTGTCGCGTGACATGAGTTTGGTCAGCACGCGGGCGTTGCCCGACATCCCTGCGCCAACGACTTCCAGGAAACGATCCAAGCAGGCAGGCCGATTCCTTGGCTCAACCTCTTCGATTTACTGACGCATTGCGTGTTCACAATGGTTCAGTCCCTCCAATGCCTGTTTCGCCGACAATATTTCGCAGCGATACTTACGCATCCTTTTGGTTGAACAGCGAAGGCGGTCCAAGTGTGGAGGTGAGCGGTGCTTTCCTCAGACCAACGACAGATTCGCGAGGGCGAACCATCGTCCAAATCCAGGCCCGAACTCAGGCGGAACAACCGGTTTGAAGTGGGGGAAAGGGGGATCGTCCAAACTATTTTCGAGGAGTTCAAACCCTCGAAATCGCTTGCACTTTACTTGCACTTCTTCGTAAGTGCTTGACTATCAATGGAGCGGGTGAAGGGAATCGAACCCTCGTCTCAAGCTTGGGAAGCTCACATTCTACCATTGAACCACACCCGCATACCCTGGCCCGGTCTTACTAGCAATTCACTCCAGGGTTGGCAATCAGGCATTTTTCCCGGGGGTGTCCTTCTTCCCGACCCGGACAGTCGCGCGTAGGCGCGAGCTTTTCCAATCACCGCTTGATTCGCAGTTGCAGCGCCACGCACTTGAGATACTCGGCTTCAGGGAAGCTCGCCGGGTGGTCGGCAGGGTGTTGCGCGCGACGCAGCTCAACCGCTTCCAGTCCGCAGGAGCGCGCGCCGCGCAGGACCGCTTCGAAAAACTCCGACGCGGAGACATGCGCCGAACACGAGGCCGCGACCAGGATCCCTCCTTCGGCGAGTTGATGACAGCCGGCGACCGCGAGCCTTTGATACGCTTGCACCGCGCCCGCCCGCTCCGATTCTCGCTTCGCCAACGAGGGCGGATCCAGAATCACCAGATCGTACGCGTCGCGTCGCTTTTCCCCGAGCCACTCAAACGCGTCGGCCTGTATGCCTTCGCGAGCGGTTTCACGGACCGTCGGGATGCTTGTGTTCAGGGCGAAGTTGCGCCGCGCCGAGGCCAGCGCATGGGCGCTCAGGTCGAGGTCCGTCACCGCTTTCGCCCCGCCTCGCGCCGCGTAGAGGGAGAAGCCGCCGCTGAAACTAAACGCGTTCAGCACACGACGTCCTCGCGCGACGGATTCCACCCATCGGCGGTTCTCGCGTTGATCCAAAAAGAATCCCGTCTTCTGCCCGCGCAGGACGTCGGCTTCAAACGCAAGTCCGCTTTCTCGAAACACGATCGGATCCGAAATGGGCGATCCATGAACGATCGCCTGATTCGCCCAGGGCCCTTTCGCCGCCAACGACTCGATGTTTCGGCTCGTGCGCAGGACCAAGCGTTCCAGCGCGAACACCTCAATCATGCGCGGGACGATCGCGGCGAGGTGAGGCAGCCAGGAGGCCGTGTAAATCTTCAGCACTCCGGTCGAGTCATAACGATCCAGCACGAGCCCCGGCCAGCCATCGCTTTCGCCATGGATCCAGCGATGGCCGGTGCTGTCGTTGTCGAAGAGTCCCGATCGACGATCCCGCGCGGCGACCAGGCGCTGTTGCCAGAAAGCCTCGTCGATCGTTGTGGGCTTTCCGGCGTGGAGAATGCGAACGCGGATCGGAGAGTCGGGATCCAGAAGTCCCACCGCGAGAAAGCGGTCCTTACGGTCGTAGAGAACGGCGAGCTCTCCGGCGGCGCCGGGGCGGCTCTGATCGCGAACGCTATCGGAGTAGACCCAGGGATGCCCCTGTCGGACGCAGGTCTCGGCGACGGGGCTGACCCGAAGCTTCAGGCGCGGCGAAGCGGGGCGTTGGGGGTCTATCGACACGCGCTCAGGATGGGGCGGGGGAGGGTGAACAGTTAAGCCGAATCTGCGAGCGACCTTTCGGACCATGCGGCCTGAGGATGGGGCCGCTTGCCAGTATTCAGGCCAGGCCAAGGCGGATGAAACGCGATCCACGCCGGGAGCTTTCGGTCCACGCTCCAGGGCTTCAAGCAGGACTATGATCCTGTTCGAAGCCAAGCTTCAGGGTTGGAAGCCGTCGGGGTCGCAGAGGAGATAAGTGGGAAGCTCGCCCTTGCCTTTGATCTGAACCGGTCCGCGCGGAGCGAACTGGAAGAGGTGTTCGAGCTTTCGTTTCGTTGTTTCGCTCACCTGGATTTCGCCGGCCTGTCCGTGGGATTCCATGCGACTCGCGAGATTGACGGTGTCTCCCCAGAGATCGTAGCTGAACTTCCGTCGTCCGATGATTCCCGCGACCACCGGTCCGGAGTGGATGCCCACGCGTATGGCGAGCGTTGTTCCGCGGGCGACGTTCAGCTCGCGTATGGCGACCTGCATGTCGATCGCCATGCGGGCCACGCGCTCGGCGTGATTGGCGCAAGGAACGGGAAGCCCGCCCACGGCCATGTAGCTATCGCCGATGGTCTTGATCTTTTCCAGCCCGTGACGCTCCGCCAATCGGTCGAACGCCGAGAACACTTCGTTCAGCAGTTCCACAAGCATCTGCGCGGGCGTGCGCTCGCTCAACTGGGTGAAACTGGCGATGTCCGCGAACATGACGGTGACGTCGAGGTAGCTTTCGGCGATCGTCGCCTCGCCCTGTTTGAGCCGCTCCGCGATGGCCGCCGGAAGAACGTTCAGGAGCAGCCGCTCGGACTTTTCCCGCTCCGCGCTGAGCTGCTTCAGGAAAGCCTGCTCCTGGTCGCGCAGCCGCTTCTTTTCCAAGCCTGCTGAGATGCGGGTTCTCAGGAGGAGCGGATTGAAAGGCTTGGGAAGAAACTCCTCGGCCCCCAGCTCGACGCATCGCACCACATTGTCCATATCGGTCGTGCCGCTGATGACGATGACCGGGATGCTTTTCCACTGCGGATGCTGGCGCATTTGCTCCAGGACCTCGTATCCGTTGGTTTCCGGAAGGAAAAGGTCCAGAAGGATCAAGTCGACGGGCTCCTCCTCGAGACAGCGCAAAGCGGAGGCGCCATCGGGAGCCGTGGACAGCCGATAGCCCGCGCTCTGCAACAGGAGCTGCAGAAGATCCCGGGTCTCCTGCTCGTCGTCCACGAGAAGCAAATGGCCGCCCAACGCTCTCGGGCAAACAATCGCCGACTCTGCTTGCGATGTTCCCGGGGCGCCCGAGGGCGTGGCTTGGGGTGTTGGCTCGCCCTGGACCAGGCGAAGAAAGAATTGAGTGCCTCTGAGATCTGCCCCAGGCATTCGAAGCTCCGCTTCCGCGGTGGGCACGACGCCGCAAAGCTCTCTTCTCAGCTCCGCGGCTCGATCGCGCAGCTGTCGGAATTCGGGGATGAGCTGGGGGTGTCCCAGGGCGTCGGCTTGAGCCATGATCTGCTCCGCGAGCCCGGCCAGCTCAATGAGGGGCGCCTGCATCAGCAGCCGGCCGCGCGACTGGAAGAAGGTGTCGCTGTCCGGAGTATGCCCGGATGGGCGCTTGGGCTCCACCGGCGTCGTTCCCCATTGTTCGTTTTCGGGCATCTCTCCTGGGCTATGGTTCGAGTCTCTGTAGGAGCCTGAATCTTGCGCGTGCGGCTTCGAATGTCATCCAGGCCCAGTCTGTTCCGCTTAGACATCGGCGCCCGGGATTCGCAAGTTGAACCGGGCGTGGAGGGTTGATCTGAAAGAGGACAACCTCCCCGCCGACGGCTGCCCGGCGCCGTGCGGCAGTCCGGTTTCGAGACAGAACGGGCGCGTTCGGCGGGACGGCCTCAGCCAAGGATTTCCTGGATCACCTTCCCGTGAACATCGGTGAGGCGGCGCTTGATGCCGTTGTGATAGAACGTGAGTTGCTCGTGGTTGATGCCGAGGAGATGGAGAATCGTGGCGTGGAGGTCGGGGATGGTCACGGCGTTTTCGGAGACGAAGTAGCCCACCTCATCGGTGACACCGTGACGATATCCCTTTTTCACTCCGGCGCCGGCGAGGAAGCACGTGAAGGCCGTGGGGTGGTGGTCGCGTCCGGGCGAGTCGATGCCTTGCGTCGCGGGACTGCGTCCGAACTCCGTCGCCCAAATCACCAAAGTGTCTTCCAGCATCCCTCGTTGCTTCAGATCGTGGATCAGCGCGGCGACGGGCTGATCCATGGTCGCGGCCTGGTTGTCGTGGTTCTCCTTGAGGTTCTCGTGGCCATCCCAGTTGATGCGCGGACTTCCAAACGAGCCGCCGTTGAAAACCTGGACGAAGCGGACTCCCCGCTCCAGGAGGCGCCGCGCCATCAGGCAGTTCCTGGCGAAACCCCTGTTGCTCTCGCGATCCAGGCCATAGAGGCGTCGGATCGGATCGGGCTCCGCGTCCAGGTCGCACGCCTCCGGGATGCTGACCTGCATCCGCGCCGCCAGCTCATAGGCGCGCAGGCGCGCCGCGAAGACGCCTTCGTTTCCGTTCGACCTCGTGAACTCGCGGTTCATCGACGCGAGCAACTCCATGTCCGCCGCGCGCTCCGCGGGACGAATGGTCGGCGGCGTGTCGAGATCGACGATGGGCGTCTTTCGCTGCGTTCTAAACGGCACGCCCTGGTGGTTCGCCGGGAGGAATCCGGAGGTCCAGTTGATCGAGCCTCCGGCCAGCATGCCGCGCGGATCTGGCAGGACGACGAACGTCGGGAGATTCTCGTTTTCCGTCCCCAGGCCATAGCTCAGCCAGGCGCCCATGCTGGGGAATCCGTTCATCGTGAAGCCGCTGTTCATCTGGAACGTGGCGGGCGTGTGGTTGTTGCTTTTGGCCACCATGGAGTGGATGAAGCACAAATCGTCCACGCATCCCGCAAGATGAGGCAGCAGGCCGCTCACCCAGGCGCCAGACTGGCCGTGGCGTTGAAACGCATAGGGACTCTTCATCACCTTTCCAGGCTGGCCGAAGAAGCCCAGGTTCTCCCCCTTGCCCTCGAGCGTTTTGCCATGCCATCGCTCGAGCTCGGGCTTGTGATCAAAGGTGTCCAGGTGCGACACGCCGCCGCAGCAGAAGATCTCCACGACACGCCGCGCCCGCGCCGCCCCGTGAGGCGGCGGGAGCGCGGATCTAGCCGCGGCGGCGCTGCGTTGCGTCAACCACGCGAGCGACGCCGCGCTGAGCCCGCCCATGGAGCTTTGCAGAAAGCGACGCCGCGAATGCGGAGCGAGACTTGAGAGCGGCGCGGGGCTCATGGGGTTTCTCTTTGGGTCGCGGATTTCATGGGCGCGTCAGCGAACATACATGAACTCCGTTGTGTTCAGGATCGTCCAGCAGAATCGTGGCAGACCCCGCTGCTTCGCCGACAGCGACGCCACAGCCGCCTCCTCGGCGGTGGGGTCCCGGCCCAGACAGCGCTGGTAGACGCGCGCGACAGCCCCGTCGATGGCGCCTCCCGACTCCGACAGCGCGCGCTCGGCGAGCCGGTCCGCCTGGCGTTGGACGAAGGTGTTGTTCATGAGGGCGAGGGCTTGCAATGGCGTTGTGGTGATTCCGCGCCGCGGGGTTTTCACCGCGGGATCCGGACAATCAAAAGCGTCGAGCATCGGCTCCTTGCCCGAGTTGACATTCATGCGGTAGACGCTGCGACGGTTGAACTCCGCGCCCAGTTTGTCCGCCGGCTCATAACTGTTCGATGGGAACTTGAGTTCGTTGAACGGGCGGAAGCTGGGCCCGCCGACGCCCAGATTGATTTCTCCGCTGGCCATCAGCATGGCGTCGCGCAGGGTTTCCGCCTCCAGGCGGCGGGGCGAGCAACGCCACAACAACGCGTTGTCCGCGTCCTGCGCCGCGGCGTCCTTGCGAAACTCGGATCGCTGCCGGTAGGTCGCCGACTGCACGATCAGTTTGTGCATCGCCTTGAGATCAAAACGCGAATCGATGAAGCGACGCGCGAGCCAGTCGAGCAACTCGGGATGGGTGGGCGCCGCTCCGGATTTTCCGAGGTCGTTGGGCGTCGCGACAATCCCCGATCCAAAATGGAACTGCCACAGCCGGTTCATCATCACGCGCGCGGGCAGAGGGTTGTTAGGATGACTCAGCCACTCCGTGAAGCGCGCGCGTCGCCGGCCTTCCGCGGCGTCGGCCTCCAGGCCGAGCTCCGGTTCCACGCCGAGCGCGGCCAGGGCGGATAAACCGCCGGGCCGGACGATCTCCTCCGGAGAGCGAACGTCGCCCCGACGAAGCTTGCGCGTCGGGGCGGGCTGTTCCCGCTTGCCGGCGTAGGAAACCGGCAGCGGCTTCATCGCCTCGAGCTCGGTCCGGGCGCGTTGGGCTTGTTCCAACAATCTGGCCCGCTCGCGAAGCCGCGATGCGGGCAACGCCGCGAGCGAATCCTTCCGCGATACGCTCCAAGGCGCCTGGGAGTGGAGCGCGGCCACCTCGTTGCTCTGAAGGGCTCGATCATACAGGGCCGCGTGAAGAATAGATCCGGTCAGAAACGGCTTGCCGCCGCCGGTGTGCCTCATCCCGAGCAGAACGCGCGATTCTCCAGCCGGGAAGAGCTTGGGGGATCCGCCCGGGGTGTATGGGGCCGCGTAAAGGACTCCGTTGCGGTACAGGGCCACTTCGCCGTTGGTCGAATACGTCGCGACCATGTGAACCCAACCGGAGGGCGGGACGCTTTCCTCGGGAGCGTTGAGGTCGCGCGTGCGGACGAAGCCCTCGCTGCCGGCGGTCCATCGGCGCGGCTGCCGCTCTCCAAAGACGATGGCGTCGAAGGCGCCTCCGTTCTGGGTCTCTAGGGAAATCGCCGATCCTCCCCCCTGGCTCAGATCCGAGAGGGACACCCAGGCCTCCAATGATTTGGCCTGAAGATCGCGCGAGATTGGCGTGGAGCGGAATAACGCCCCGGATTTGTGCAGCTGAAGGCGGCCGTCGGCCACGATCGCGCCGCCCTCCAGCGCGCCATCGTGCGCCAGGTCCGTCGGATCCGTGAAGCGCCATTCCTTGAGCGGACGGATGTCCGGGCTCGCCTTTTCAGCGGGAGCTCCGCGGGCTCGAATCACTTCGCGCGCGCCTTCCCACTCGATTGCGGATGTTTCCTGTTCCGTTTCGGCGATTTCTTCCTTCAAGCGCTTCTGGCGCGCCTCGTGACGCTCGGCGTGGTCGGGCGGAACAATGGTTCGCTCCCCGTGCTTGACGCCCTCGAACACGGACTTGATGCGGTAGTAGTCGGTTTGCGGAATGGGATCGAACTTGTGATTGTGGCAGCGAGCGCAGTTGACGGTCAGGCCCAGGAAGGTCTGTCCGACGACGCCGATCACGTCCTCCATCTCCTCCTCGCGGGTGGCCATGCGCTGGGCGACATTCGCCTGGGCGTTGCCGGCCTCGTCCCAGGGCCCGCACACCAGGAGGCTGGTCGCGATCATGCCCTGGGAGGTCACCGGCTCGAGCGCGTCCCCGGCGATCTGCTCGCGCATGAACACATCGTAGGGCTTGTTTTGGTTGAAGGACTGAATGATGTAGTCGCGATAGTGCCACGCGTTGTCGCGCAGCTTGTCGTATTCGAATCCCTGGCTCTCAGTGTAGCGCACGACGTCCAGCCAGTGCCGCCCCCAGCGTTCGCCGAAGTGAGGCGACGCGAGCAGACGCTCCACCAGGCGGTCGTAGGCGTCGGGGGACGAATCGCGAACGAAAGCGTCGATTTCGGCGGGGGCGGGTGGAAGCCCGATGAGATCGAATGAGAGCCGTCGGATCAGCGTGCGTGCGTCCGCCGCCGGCGAAGGGCTCAGCCCGGCTCGTTCCAGCTTCGCGAGCGTGAAGTAATCTATCGTGTTTCTGGGCCACGATGAATCGCGCGCCGCGGGGACCGGCGGGTCGACGATCGCGCGCAGCGACCAGTGCGTCTCCGTCGCGGGCGGCGCCGCAGCCGTCTGCAGCGCTGAGAAAGGGGCCGCCATCGCGGTCCAGATCCAGAGGACGGCCACACTGGCAGAATGACTGGGCTCGCGTTGGCGCATGGGCAGCACCCAGTGGAATACGCGCATCTCCGCTGTCATGCAAGCCACGGCCACCCGCCGCCCGCCGGGAGGGGGCGCATTTTTTCAAAACTTTTTCTTGGCGACCCTCAGAGGCTTTGCTAACAAACCCGCGCCTAAAGGAGGCACAAAACAAACAAAACAAATGAAGACACAAAACATCCGTACATGCGTTGCCGGACTCGTTCTGGCCGCCACCCTCACCCTAACCTCGGGCCTGATGGCCGCGGACAGCGCGGCGAAGATTGAGCCGCCGCGCGCCGGGGAAAGCGCCCCGCCCAACGAGGCGCCCTCGAACGTCCGCCACCTGCCTTTTCATGGCAAGCTGACGTCCGTGGATCCCCACGCCAAGACCATCACCCTGACCTACACCACGGGAGACAAGGTGTTTCACCTCACGCCGCACACCGAGGTGCTCAAGCATGAGAAGCCGGCCAAGCTGGAGGACGCCAACCTCGGGGAGCAGGTCTCGGGCGCCTACATCCGGAACGGAGATCGCGCGGAGCTGACCAAGCTGAACCTGGCCAAAAAGTCGGACGACAAGCCCGAGGGCTCAAAGAAGGGAGGACGCGCCAAGAAATCGAAGGACAAGGCGCAATAAGCTGAACGACGGACTCTTTGACGAGGCGCGATGAACACTCGCGCCTCGTCAAAGGCTCCTCCCCGCCCGCGGCCACCCTCCTTCTCGCTCGTTTGACTTCACCAGCGCGTTGTCTATGCTCCGCGAGTTGATATGCAAATAGAGAGCCTGAAGGTGTTTTGCGACCTGGCCGAAAGCGAGAGCTTCACTCGCGCCGCCCAGATCAATTGCGTCACGCAATCCGCCGTGAGCCAGCAGATCAGCTCGCTGGAGCGCCAGTTCAAGTCGCTCCTGATCGAGCGCAGCAAGAAGAAGTTTCGTCTCACCCGCGAAGGACAGGTGCTCTACGAGTACAGCAAGCAGATCATCCAGTCCTACGACGGGCTGCTCGGCAGGCTTCAGGAGATCAAGAACGTTGTGTCCGGATCGATCCGCGTGGCCACGATCTACAGCATGGGCCTGCACGATCTCCCTCCGTACCTCAAAAAGTTTTTCAAGGCCTATCCGACCGTCAATGTTCATGTCGAGTATCGCCGTTCCAACCAGGTGTACGACGATGTGTTCAGCAACATCGTTGACCTCGGTCTCGTGGCGTACCCAAACAAGGACCCGAAGCTCGAGGTGATCGCGCTGCGCAAGGACGTCATGGTCCTCATCTGTCACCCCGACCACCCGCTGGGCAAGAAGAAGACGGTGAAGCTGAGCGAGCTGAGCGGGCTCAAGTTCATCGGATTCCAGCCGGACATTCCCACGCGCCAGGCGATCGACAAGGTGCTGAAGGAGCGCGAGGTCCAGGTGCAGCACGTGATGGAGTTCGACAACATCGAGACGGTGAAGCGCGCGGTGGAGATCAACGCCGGCATCGCGATCGTTCCGCAAGGATCCGTCGAGCAGGAGCTCTCGAAGCTCTCGCTCACCGAGGTGAAGTTCGAGGACGTGCAGTTTCATCGCCCTCTGGCGGCGATTTACAAGAAGAACAAGGTTCTCTCCCCGGCCATCAAGCAATTCCTCGCGATTCTCAAAGGCGAGAGGCCCTAGAGGAGCAGCTCCCGCTGAGCCGACCTCACCGGCGCGAATGATTTCCGGTGGATCGCGCAGAGACCCAGGGAGGCCAGCGCCCGCAGATGTTGCGGTGTGGGGTAACCCTTGTGGATCGCGAACCCGTAGGCGGGCCACTCCGCGTGGTATCGCTTCATGAGGCGATCGCGCGTCACCTTCGCGATCACGCTCGCCGCGGCGATGCTGTAGCTGAGCCCATCCCCCTTCACGATCGCGGTCTGCGGCAGGCAGAGGGTCGGAACGCGCAGGCCGTCCACGAGCGCCCGCTGGGCGGGCGGAGCGAGCTGGCTCAGCGCGAGGTTCATCGCGCGGTGCGTCGCCTGGAGAATGTTGATCTCATCAATCACGGACGCGTCCACCACTCCTATGCCGCAGGTCACCCGTGGATCGGCGAGGAGAAACGCGTGGAATTGATCTCGTTTGGATTCGGATAGTTTCTTGGAGTCGTTCAAGCCTTTCAGCTCATCCGGCAATCCATCCCGGCCCCACTCCTCGGGGAGGACCGCGGCGGCGGCGACCACAGGCCCTGCGAGCGGGCCCCGTCCCGCTTCATCAACTCCTGCGACGCGTCCGGCGGCTTCGCTCCAAGCCGCGCGCTCAAAGGCCCAGCGATCGACGCTGGTTTCCGCGCGGGCGCCGGACGTGGAGGGACTCATGGCTTGCGAGCCGGGACGGCGGGGCTCGCGCCCGGCGCAACCTGTCGCGCGTTGAGGTTCACAGGCGATTGGGCTCCGACACGAACGGAGCTTTGGATTTCCCAACCTTCGGCGCGCGGATCTCGAAGCGCGGGAGCGTTCACCGTCTGGCTCTGGGGAACCACGCCCAGAACCTGGGAAGATCGGCCCGCGACCGCGTTGCTGAGCTGTCCTTGCAGAACCACCCATTGGCGGAGCGACCGGTTCGAGCCCTGGGCTTGAAAGCGATAAAGTCCGGAGACCATCGCTTGCGAGTTGAGAGCGTTCCCCTGAACGGCCTCGAGCCCCCGCGTCGCGAGGGCCCTGGATTGGGGCGGTTGCTGAGCGGCGAGCTCGTCGACGGTGACAGGCGTGAGCGAGCCGCGGTACGTGGATCCGTCGCTCTCTTGAAACGCGACCGATCCATTCTGATAGCTCATGCTGAACGACTGCAACACCGCGGATGGTTGAGACTTCTTAGCGCGGGCCAATCCGAGCTTGGAGGGTTCCGTCAGATCCAGCGCAACGCCGCTTGCCCGGCTCGCGGGCACTTGTTCGAAACTGAGGTTCCAGGTGGTGTTGTCCGCGAGACTCGCGTCTGAAAGCTGCTGGAGAGAGGGAGGGGAGGCTGACAGCGCCGCTCTTGCGACGGTGGGAGCGGGCGCGGACAGCGCCGGACTGGGTGTCGGAGCTGGCGGTTGGACAGGAGCGGGGGCAGTCTGCTCTTTGGCGAACAGCGCAATCTCAGCGCGGCCCGATGGCGGGTTCGCTCCGCCGTCCTTGTCGCGTGCGGGGGATGGAGCCGGCGGGGTCATGAGCGCATCGAGTGGAGGCGGTCGCCTTGGGTCGTCCAGCTGGGCGACGACGCCCCGGCGGCGGGCTTCGTCAGCGGCCTGGACCGGGAGATTCGGTCTGCCGGGCGCTGTGGTCGGCGGACTGGCCGCAGGCGGGATCTGACGAGCGGGGGAAACAGGCTGGCTAGGCGGGGGCGAGTCTGGAGGCGCTATCTGCGCGTATTGGGTTGCGGTCGGAGCGCCTCCGTGGCGGAGCGTCAGAACCGCGACAATCATGAGGACAGCCACGCCGCCCAACGCGACGAGCCTGGGGCCTCTGATCCACGCCTTCCACCAGGGAGTCGAATGGGAGAGCTCCTGTGAAGCCGAAGGAGGTGGATACGACTCCCGCGCTTGCTGTTGCAGCAGCCGTCGGGTGGCTGGGTGCAAGGGGCCCGGCCCCGCGGGATCCTCGCGTCGTCGTCGCGAGTAATCCTTCAGGCGCTGCTCTGCGGGATGGTCGTGATTGTCCGACATAGGCATGTTAGACGGAAGACGTGGGTTTTTTCTCCCCGGCAAATAGCGGGCGCGCGACCTCGTCCAATTTGTCCAGGCACTTGCTGAGGCGGGAGCTGACCGTCTTGGGATTGAGCGCCAGAGACGCAGCAATCTCCTCGTAGCTCAAATCGGCGAAGTAGCGTAGCTCCAGAATCTCCTGGCAGGGTCCGCCCAGGCTCGACAACGCCTCGCTGATGAGGCCGTTCGCTTCGCGCGACAAGAGCTCCTCGTCGGGCCGTTTGCCCCGGCCTTCCGGATCCAGCCTCAGCCCGGTTTGGGGATCTTCCGCGTCCAGTGACAGGATTCGCTCGCGGCCGCCTCGTTTTTGAGCCTGCTGTCTCTCTCGGAAGTCGTGGGCCTTGTTGGCCGCGACGCGACAGATCCAGGTCCGCAGCTGCGATTGTCCCTGGAAGCTGGCCAGGCTGCGGATCACGGTGAGGAAGGTTTCCTGGCAGATCTCTTCGACGTCCTCCGGAGTGAACCCGCTGTGGACCTGCCAGATGAATCGGGCGGTCGGTTCGTAATGGAGGTCGAACAGGCGATCCCAGGCGTCGGGGTCTCCGGCGCGGCATTGCGAGAGCATCTGGGCCTCGGCGGCTTCCATTCGGATCGACCCTAGACCGCGGCTCCGTCATTGGACAAATCCATTCTTGGGAGAGACCCCGGGGCGTTTGGCTCTCCGCGCTTGGCAGGCGGGAGATGTTTGCCAACACTCCCGATCCAATGACCGCTTTCATTCAATCGCGTTGGCTGCCCGTTCTGCTTCTCCTGGTCTCGAACCTCTTCATGACCGTCGCGTGGTACGGCCACTTGAAGCACAAGGACCGCCCTTTGTGGATCGTCATTCTGGCGAGCTGGGGCATCGCGTTCTTCGAGTACGTTGTGCAGGTCCCCGCCAATCGATGGGGCCATGCCGTTTACTCGGCGACAGAGCTGAAGATCATCCAGGAGGTTCTCACCCTGGTCGTGTTCATCGGGTTCGCGACGTCGTATCTCGGCGAAAAAATCCGCTGGAACCATGTCGCCGCGTTCCTGTGCGTTCTGGCGGCCGTGGGGTTCGCCTTCCTGCCGAAGAAGTGAGAGGCCGCCCGATCCCACGTCACCGCTGCGCTCGAAAACCGCCTGCCATCGCGACCGCCTTCAACATCGCCCTCGCTTTGTTGACGGTCTCTTGAAACTCCCCCTCGGGCGTGGAGTCGTTCACCCAACCCCCGCCGGCCTGCACGTAGGCCTTCCCCTCTTTCAGCAGCGCCGTGCGGATGGTGATGCAGCAATCCAGGTTTCCATTGAAGGAGAAGTATCCGACGCATCCGCCGTAGGGCCCGCGCTGGGTCTTCTCCAGCTCGGAGATGATCTGCATCGCGCGGATCTTCGGCGCCCCGCTCAGGGTTCCCGCCGGGAAGGTGGCGCGCATGAGATCGTAAGGGGTGCGGCCTTCGGAGAGCCGTCCTTCGACCTGCGACACGATGTGCATCACGTGGCTGTATCGCTCGATGATCATGAGATCCCTCACGTTCACCGAGCCGAAATCGCAGACGCGGCCGATGTCGTTTCGCGCCAGGTCCACCAGCATGACATGCTCCGCGCGCTCCTTCGGGTCCGCCAGGAGCTCCTTCTCGAGGGCAAGATCCTCCTCCGAGCCGCGCCCGCGGCGGCGTGTGCCGGCGATGGGGCGGATCTCCACCTTTCGCTCCTCGCATCGAACATGGATCTCCGGCGACGCGCCCACGAGCGAGAAGCCTTCGAGCTCCAGCAGGAACATATAGGGCGAGGGGTTGATCATGCGCGCCGCGCGGTACAGGTCCGTCGCGGTGGCCTCTGTCGGCGTGGAGAAGCGCTGGGAGCCCACGATCTGGATGATGTCGCCGGCGTGGATGTACTCCTTCGCCTTGAGAACATTGGCGTGGAAGGCCTCCGGGGTTTGATTGGACACGAAGGGAGCGTCGGGCGCCTCCGAGGGGACGGTGAGCGGAATGGAATCCAGAGGCTGCTCCAGGAGGGACACCAGCCTTTCGATCTCGCCAATCGCCTCCTCGTAGGCCGCCGCGGCCGAGGCTCCCGGCTCGATGACCGCGTTCACGACGACCGTCAGCGTCTGCGTGACGCGATCGAAGATGATGATCTCATCGGCGATCAGAAAGTACATCACAGGAGTCTGGAGCTCGTCGCGGGGAGGACGCGGGACCACCGGCTCGACATCGTGAATGAACTCGTAGCCGATGAACCCCACGGCGCCGCCCGTGAAGCGGGGGAGCCCTGGCAGCACGGCCGGGCGGTAACGGGCGAGAACGCGCTCGACCACGACGAGACCGTCCTTCACCGATCCGGGCGCGCTGTCCTGCCGCACCTCGAAGGACTCGATCACCTTGCCCTGCTCGATCACGTCAACGCGCGACCCGACCTGGCGAACAATGCCCCGGGGATTGCATCCGAGGAAGGAGTACCGTCCGATATGCTCTCCGCCCTCGACCGATTCGAACAGAAACGATTCCCCTTGTCCGCGGATCTTGGAATAGGCGGAGAGCGGTGTTTCGAAATCCGCGAGCAGTCGTCGCGCGACGGGAATCAGGTTCGCGGCGCGCGCGAGTTCCTGAAACTCTTCCAATGTCGGTGAGTGCATAAATCTTCTTCTCGAGCGCCTACTGGCGGATCCGCCACATCGCGAGCAGGGTGTAGAACACCACGGTCAACGCGTAGGTCAGGATCCCGAGCCCGATCCCGAAGGGCACGGGGAGGATAGCGTTTTCTGAAACCGCGGACCAAGCCAAGATTCCCCCAATGCCCGCGACGAGGAGGTTCTGGAGGCCGAGACATCCGAGAAAGAGCCCGAGGGGCGTTTCCCTCAGCCGCTCCACGTACCACGAGCGATACTCCTCTTCGCCCCATGTCCGCATCAGCCAAGCCTGCTGGAAGTTGCGGGCGGCCACCAGGGCGCTCGTGGTGGCGATGATGATCCCCGGGAGATAATAGAACGAGAACGCGCCGCAAATAACGACGTTCACCGCCAGCGCCCGGCGCCAGCCGAGCCATCGCGCGATGGGGTTGGCCTCCAGAACGAGGTTGGGAGTCGCGACCCAGGTGCTGAACAAGTCGGCCCCGCGGCCAATGACCAGCGAGGTCAGCACCGCCCACCAGATCGGCCCGCCAAAGGGGACAGTGGCGTCCATCACTTCTTCCGATATATGTCCTCCGGCTTCTGCAGCACAGGCTCCGTGACTTGGATCGCCTCGTCGCCGGCGCCTGGGGAGACAGAACGGAAGAAGCAGGACTTGTAGCCCTCATGGCAGGCCGCTCCGACCTGATCCACCTGGATCAGGAGTGTGTCGCCATCGCAGTCGAAGGACACGTCCTTCACCGTCTGCACATGCCCGCTCGACTCGCCCTTCATCCAGAACTTCTGGCGCGAACGGCTCCAGAAGTGGGTCTTGCCGGTGGAGAGCGTGGTCTCGAGCGAGGCCTTGTTCATCCAGGCCATCATGAGAACTCGGCCGGTTGACTGTTCCTGGATGATGGCCGGGATCAAGCCATCCGAGTTGAATTTGAGCTTTTCGACAAAATTCATCGAGGGGGCGGATTTTAGAAGCGAGGGGCGAGTTTGCAAGAGCGTGGACGGAAAAGCGGGCCGGCCGGATCCAGGACTACCACTCGATGACCGCCGCCGCCCAGGTGAGTCCGGCGCCGAAGACCACCAGCAGGACCAGGTCGCCGCGCTGGATGACTCCTGTTCGCACGGCTTCGTCGAGGGCGATCGCTACGGAGGCCGCGGACGTGTTGCCGTATCGGTCGAGGTTCACAAAGACCTGATCTTCGCGAACTCCCAGGCGCTCGCCCACCGCTTCGATGATCCGCTTGTTCGCCTGATGCGGGATCACGCACTTGATCTGAGCGATGGTGAGTTCGCATCGGCGAAGCGCCTCGCCCGCGGCGTTGCACATGGCGGTAACGGCGTTCTTGAACGTTTCCTTGCCGTCCATCCGTAGAAAATGAAGGCCAGCCGCCACCGAGTTGGCGGTCGCGGGGCACATGCTGCCGCCGCCGGGCATGTAGAGAAGATCGGATTTCTCGCCATCGGCCCCCATGCACGCGGTGAGCAGTCCGTGGGAGCCGGGACGGCTTTGCAGGATCACGGCGCCCGCGCCGTCGCCAAAGAGAACGCAGGTGTTGCGGTCCTTCCAATCGACGATGGTGGAGAGCTTCTCGGCGCCGATGATCAGCACAGTGTCGTAGGTGCGCGAGGTGATGAACTGCTTGCCGATCTCCAGGGCGTAGATGAATCCCGAGCACGCGGCCTCGATGTCGAACGCGGCCGCGCGCCGCGCTCCGATCTTCTGCTGCACCAGGCAGGCCGTCGAGGGAAAGAGCATGTCGGGGGTGATCGTCGCGACGATGATCAGGTCGATCTGCTCGGGCTTGATCCCCGCGGCCTGCATCGCGCGCTGCGCGGCGATGGCGGCCATGTCGGAGGTGAACTCGTTCTCGGCCGCGACCCGCCTTTCCTTGATGCCGGTCCGGGAGGTGATCCACTCATCCGAGGTCTCCACTGTCTTCTCGAGTTCGGCGTTGGTCAGCACCCGCTCGGGGACGTAGGATCCGACGCTGAGTATCGAGCAGGGCCGGCCCTGGTAGCCGTGCTCCGCGCGAGGGTTCTTGAATCGTTTGGCTGTCATCAGGCTTCAGCTCATCGGACAGCTAGGCGGCGGGCATGCATTCATGCGAGCGGGCGATCGCTTGTTGGATGTGGTCGTTCAAATGATGGTTCAGGGCGAGCGCGGTCTGCTGGATGGCGTTCGTTACGCTGGAGGCCTTCGCCGAGCCATGGACCTTGATGACCGTTCCATTCACCCCGAGCAGCGGGGCTCCGCCATAACTGTCCGGGTTCATGCGCAGCTTGATATCTCGGAAACCGCCGTAGGCTATGGAGGCTCCCAGGATTCGCAAAGGATTTTTCTTAAACTCCCGGCGCAGGATCGTTTGGACGCATTGCCCCATGCTCTCGATTGTCTTCAGCACGATGTTCCCGACAAAGCCATCGGCGACCACGACATCCACCCGGTCGGCGAACAGGTCGTGGCCTTCCACATAGCCCAGGAAATTGAGATCGGCCTTCCGGCAGAGCTTCAGGGCCTCGCGCGTGACGTCGTTGCCCTTCATCTCCTCGGTGCCGTTGCTGAGGATCCCGACGCGCGGGCTTGGCTTGCCGAGCATGTCCTTCGCGTAGCAGGAGCCCATGATCGCGAACTGGAGCAGATGCAAGGGCTTGACCTCGGGGTTGGCGCCGGCGTCGAGGAGCACGAATTCCGAGTCGGTGGTCGGCATCACGGTGGCGATCGCCGGGCGCTCGACGCCTTCCAGCGGCCGCAGCCGGATCGTCGATGTCGCAACCAGCCCGCCGGTGTTCCCGGGGGAAATCACGGCCTCGGCTTCGCCGTCCTTCACGCGCTCGATCGCGCGCGCCATCGAGCAGTCCTTCTTCTTCCGAAGCGCATCGCTGGCCTTGTCCTCCATCGTGAGGACCTGGGTGGCGTGCAGGATTTCGAGGCGCGGATCCACGCGCCGCATAGTGTCGAGGACCCCGCGAATGGCCGACTCCTGGCCGGCGAGGTAGATCTTCCGGATCCGCTCATTCCCGGGCGCTGAGAGGGCGTTCACGGCACCCTCGATCATGGCAGCCGGTCCCCGATCACCGCCCATCACATCGACGACGATGCGCATAAATGGAACGAGCGCAGAGGAGCCATCCGCTACTCTGCGCCCGCCAAAGAATCAAGCGCCCTGAGCTTTAACGGCGACGACGAGGCGATCCTTGTAGGAACCGCAGGACGGGCAAACCCGATGGGGGCGGTAGGGAGCGCCGCATTGAGGGCAGCCGCTCACCTGGGGGAGGGTCAGGACACTGTTGTAGGCTCGCCGCATGCGCTGGCGACTCTTCGATGGTTTTCTCTTGGGAACGCCCATAATTCTAGCTCAGTTTCAGTTTATCCAGTGCATCCCACACCGAGGACTTTTTGTCGCTGTCCGGCTGAGAAACAGTTCGCTTCTTCTCTTCAGTCTTCGCCACGTTTGGGAGTCCGTTGCAGTTGGAATCACACAACGGCTGTTGAGGAAGCGCGAGGACGATATCTTCGCGGATCAGGGGCGTCAAGTCCACGGCGTCTCTCTTCACAGCCACCTGATCCTCCCCCTCGAGGCTCAAATGACAGGCCCAATCCGGGAACTCCAGGCGATACTCAAAGGGCTTCAAACATCGCGCGCATTCGCAGTGGACCAATAGGCTCACCGACCCCCGCGCCAGAATGCCCTCCCCGACCCGCTCCACTTGCAATGAGTACGTGAGCGGCGTCTTCATCGAGAGAAGTTCATCCTGAAGATCAAGGTCGAGGAGCTCAGGGGGCGCCTCCCCTTCCAGCCGAACGCTGCCTCGTTCCAGTTGACTCAGATATACAGTGAGTGGTTTTTCGGCCATATCACGACTTTTTCGTCAAAGTGCCGTCAGAGTCGCTTGAATTTCTCTTTGAGGGCCGCCGCGACGTGTTGCGGGACGAAATTTGCGACATCTCCGCCCAAGCGCGCCACTTCCTTGATCATTCGCGAGCTGAGGAATGTGAAGGATTCCTTGGGCATCATGAAGATGGTTTCCACGTGCTCATTCAGCTTGCGATTCATCAGGGCCAACTGGAACTCGAACTCAAAATCGGACACGGCCCTGAGTCCGCGGATGATCGCCGCGCCCGATCGGCGTTCGACGTAATCCACGAGCAAGCCATCGAAGGTTTCGACCTCTACGTTTCCGAGGCCTGTGGTGGAAAGGCTTGCGGCGATGAGCTTGAGTCTCTCGCTGGAGCTGAAAAGGGGGCACTTGCCCTCATTGAGCGCGACCGCGACCACCACACGATCAAACAATTTCGACGCGCGGTGGATGAGATCCAGATGCCCGTTGGTCAGCGGGTCGAAGGTCCCGGGATAGATCACAGTCCGCATGCCCAGACCATAACAGCCGCGCAACCGGTGGCCATGAAAAACCTGTGCGCAGGAGGCTTGGAGGTTGTTCCGCCTGCGCGCCTCCACGCCATCAGGGAGGAGGAGGCGTCAGGTTTTTGGGGTGACCGGGGCTGGCGATCGGACCAGCCAGTCGAACAGCGGCGAGGCCATCAGCGTCGTGATCACGGCCATGATGACGAGGATCGAAAACAGCTCGGGGGAGATGATGCCGCGCTGCAGGCCGATGTTGATGATGATCAATTCCATCAAGCCGCGAACGTTCATGAGAGTGCCGATCCCCATGGCCTCGCGATGGGGGATGCCTGTCGCGCGGGCGGCCAACCAGCAAGCGATCCCCTTTCCGCCCACGGCCGCGACCAAGACGAGCCCTGCCATGAGCCAGAGGTAGCCGGAGTCGAGGAGATCGATGCGCGTGTTCAGCCCCGAGTAGGTGAAGAAAAGCGGGAGAAGCAGCGCGACAGTGAGGGGTTGCGCGCGATCGATCAACGCGCGTGTCACCACGCCTCGCGGCATCGCCGTGCCCATCACGAACGCTCCAAAAACGGCGTGCAGGCCGATGGTGTCGGTGAACCACGCCCCCAGCGACATGAGGATGAGGCAGACCACGAATCCGCTGTCCGACAGTCCCTCGCGTTCGTTGATCCCCCGGGCCCACCGGGCGAGCAGCGGGCGGATGACGAGCAGTGTCGCCGCGACGTAGCCCAGTCCGCCGGCGATGTTCAGGATCGCGTAGCGAAAATTGTTGTCGAAGCTGGCGAGCACAATGGCGAGCAAACACCACGCGGCGGCGTCGTCGATGGCGCCCGCTCCGAGCGCGACGGTTCCCATGGTCGTGCCGGCGAGATTCTTGAAGTGAATAATCCGCGCCAGCATGGGAAAGGCGGTGATGGACATCGCCGCGCCCAGAAAGATCATCGCCTCCATCAAGGATGTTCTCGCGGGGAAGAAGGATGTGTGCTGGAAGAACTCCCAGCCCAACGCCGCTCCGAGAACGAACGGGGTGACCATGCCCACCAGGGAGACCGCCACGGCGTTGGCGATTCGTTGCTGGATGATTTCCATGCGGAATTCAAGACCCACCACGAACATGTAGAGCGCCAAGCCGAGTTGGGCGACTGGGAATAAGACCTTCATGGACTCGGCTGGAAACAGCCAAGCCGCGAGGTGAGGCCAGAAGTGTCCGACGACCGACGGCCCTAGGAGGACTCCCGTCAACATCTCCGCCACGACCTGAGGCTGGCCGCAGCGTTTGGCGACCCGACCCACGGCCTGGCAGGCCAGCAAAATGACGGCGATCTGGAAGAGAAGCTGGATGGCAAGCTGGGTTGGACTCATCGGTGAAGACGGTTTCGCGCCGGGGGAAGAGCGCGGAATGAAAAACAGAAACTACTTGAGGCTTCGGAGGAGTCGGTCGATAGTTGCTGTGTCGCGCGCGAGCGCCCGCTCTTTCTCAAGAAAAGTGAAAAAGGTTTTTCTGATTTACCCTGCCATGTTCGTGATTCAGAAACAAATTCCTTGAACCGTAAGTTATCCATACGGAGCCCCAAAGTCTGTGGCCACCGACAGGCCTTAACTGGAAGTCCTACGCCATCGACCCGGCTCCACCTGTTTCCCAGGCAGTTCAAAGGAACTGTTCCACACGGCATTACGGTGGGGTATTCTTTCCAGGCCCCGGGTGAGCGTTCGGTTCGCCCGGGGTCTTATTTTTTGGAGCGTTCCAGGAGGAGCGGAATCGTCATTCCCGCCTGAGTCCACTGCCCGGAGATTTTGTCGGCGCCCTCGAGATTGCCAACAAACGCGCCTTGGATGCCGGGCAGATCCATCTTCACTTCCTTGTCCTTGAGCAGGGTTTTAGAGACCGCGAGCTTCGTGTTGCCTTGATCGACGCTGGTCATCTCCGTGACACACCCGCCCTCGGGGCGGCGTCCCACATTAAACAGGACCCGGAGCTTCAAGCCCTTCACATCCAGGCTTCCCTTCCATTCCCCTTGCAGCTTCTCGCCGGCGGCTTTGTTCAGAGCGACTTCGTCGGGGGCGAGACGCCGTATGGGGTCAGCCTCCGCAATGGCCTGGGATCGGTCTCCCCGTGTCATCTCCAACGCCAGGGTGGCCGGCCCCTGTCGCCACGTGCCGGTCAGTGATTTCCCATCGGCGCTGATATCGGCGCTGTACTTGGCCAATCCCCCCACCTTCAGATCAAGGTCGAGCGTGAACTTGGCGCCTTCCTGCGCGGCGGAGCCTTGAAGATCCTTCACTCCCTGATCGAAGCTGTCGAAGGAAACGCGGTATTTGTTGGGCTCCGTGGGGATGAGGTCAAAGCCGAGCTTCAAGGAGGATGGGCCGGCATCCAAAGTCCCCACCCAATAACCCGTCAGGGCGGGCGAGGCGCCTGGCGGGTTTCCGGCCGCCGGGGGTCCGCTCCCTTGTTTGCCGCAACCCGCCGCTGCGAGGAGAAGCAGCGCGATGATTCCCGTGCGGCCGCGAATGGGCAGGAGTGTCTTCATAGGTTCGATACCCATAAAAGCTATCGGGTTCGTTGGCGAATGAAATCGAGCGCCGCTTTGTTTGGCTTGGAATCTTGCTCGAATGCTCCTTGACCGGCCGCCGCAACCGTGGCGGTATAGCCAGCTTAAGCGATGGGCGCGCGACGCCGGCTCCACCTTGGGGCGCGGGTCAGGGCCCCTCGACGTGGAAATCACATGTCTGCATTATTTCTAAGCCCTCCGTCATTCGACGGATTCGACGGCGGCGCCGGCGCTCGTTATCAGGCGCGTCGCGAGATCCGCTCCTTCTGGTATCCCACATGGCTTGCCCAGCCCGCGGCGCTCGTGCCGGGGAGCAAACTGATGGACTGCCCGCCCCACGACATCGGCGTCGAGCAGTGTCTCGCCGAGGCCAAGAAGTACGACCATGTGATTCTTCACACCTCCACCCCGAGCCTGAAGAACGACTGCAAGGTGGCGGAGGCGATCAAGTCCCAGAAGCCCTCCACCATCATTGGTTTCGTGGGCGCCCAGGCCGCGGTGCTGCCCGAGGAGACTCTCCGAAGCTCCGAGGCCATCGATTGGGCCGGTGGCAAGGAGTTCGATTTCACCTGCAAGGAAGTCGCCGAAGGGCGTCCTCTTTCGGAGGTCGACGGCCTCATCTATCGCAACAGCGAGCGGAAGATCATCCGTAACCGCGAGCGCGAGCTGATCCAGGACATGGATACGCTCCCCTGGGTGACGGATGTCTATCATCGCGATTTGCAGGTCGACAAGTATTCGATCGGCTATCTCAAGGATCCCTACGTTTCCCTCTACACCGGCCGCGGCTGTCCCGCCCAATGCACCTTCTGCCTCTGGCCGCAAACCATTGGCGGCCACAAGTACCGCGTTCGTTCGCCCGAGAATGTCGCCGCCGAGATGGCTCACGCGAAGAAGCTGTTCCCGCAGGTGCAGGAGTTTTTCTTCGACGACGACACCTTCACCGCGAACCTTCCGCGAGCGCGCGAGATCGCCAAGCGCCTCAAGCCGCTCGGTCTGACGTGGTCCTGCAACAGTCGCGCCAACGTCAACCGCGAGACGATCGCGATCATGAAGGACTGCGGGCTTCGCCTGTTCCTGGTGGGCTACGAGTCCGGGGACCAGAAGATTCTCGACACGATCAAGAAGGGCGTCCGCCTGGAGGTCGCCAAGGAATTCACGAAGAACTGCCGTGAGCTGGGCGTTCTGATCCACGGCACATTCATCCTGGGCCTGCCGTACGAGACTAAGGAGACCATCGAAAAAACCATCGCCTACGCGAAGGAGCTCGACGTGTTCAGCATCCAGGTCTCCCTCGCCGCTCCCTATCCCGGCACAGAGCTCTACGAGATGGCGAAGGAGAACGGGTGGTTCGCCAAGCGCGCCAACGGGATCATCGACGAGAACGGCATCCAGGAATCAGCGCTCGAGTATCCCGGCCTCGACAAGGCGGAGATCTACGAGTCGGTTGAACGGTTTTATCGTCAGTATTACCTCCGCGCCCGCCCCATCTTGCGGATCGTGAAGACCATGCTGGAGGACAAGAAGGTCTTTGTTCGCCGCATCCGCGAAGGCTACGAATTCTTCAGCACCATGGCCCGCCGACGCGAGCACACCGCAAACGCCTGATTCTCCGTCCCGGATCCACGGATCCTTTCGCCAGGCCGGTCGTCCGAAAGGTCGACCGGCCTGCGCATTTTACCAGCGGAGCTCAGTCGGACCAGTCGCAGAGGCCGCCGACGTAGTCCGCCGATCCGTCCCGACGCCATCCGTCGAGCTGCGCGATGTCCTTCAGCTGCTGCCCCCGCTCCCGCGACACCAGCGCATAGCCGCAGGCCGCCTCGGGAAGCGCCGTCAGGTCGCTCCAAAGCTTCTCAAACTGCGTCACGGGAAAAACATCCTCCTGCCCATGGCCCCATCGCTTCTTCACATCCTTCAGCGTGATGTACGTGGGCAGTCGGGCGGCGACCGCTCTGATGGCCGCGATCACGTGATCCGTGTTCGCCAGATCCTCCCGCTGGAGGCCGAAGAGCCTCAGCAGAGAATCCAGATGGATCCATGTGGTCATGGTGTTGTAGCAGCTCAGCTGGAACTCGTCCTCCTCCCGGGGCAGCGCGAGTCCTTCGATGAGCCGGGCCCGACCATTGATCCGGGCGAGCCCTCCTCCACGGTCCTCCATCCGTCGCCGGATGACCTCGAAGGTGAGCATGCGCCCGCTTTCGATGTGATGGCCCAGGAGCGTCGGATCCAGGTTCGCGCCCAGGGTGTCCACGTTGTGGAGCAGGAGATACTGGAGCTCGGGCCGTTCTTGAAGGATGCGGAGCAGAACGCCGTTCCTGAAGAGGTTGGGAACTTCATACCAGTGACCCACAGGATGCAGGCACTGCAGGGGGAGGTTGTCTGTGTAGTCGGCGGCCTCGCCTGAGGAGCGGGCCCATTGAATGAGGGCGTTTCGGAGGCTTTCGCCCATCTTCTGCTGCTGCTCGTCGAGACGTTGCTGCGGCATCTCCTCCCAGGCGAAGCGAAGATCGCGCTCGGTGGGGATCATGCGCAAGCCGACGGATTGACCGGGCGACAGGCTCAAAGGCCCCTCGTATTTGTAGTGGTCCACATCCTCCAGGAACTCCTGGATCGGCTCGTGAGTCAGATAGCTTGTGGTGAAGATGTGGGGCACGGCGGCGCCAAAAGCGCGCGATGTTTTCCGACTCTTGGCCAGGTGCGCCTCGATGAATGTTCGGTGGCGCGCTTCCCACTTGCTGAAAGGATGAAGCGCCTTGCACACGCCGGCGCCCTGGGTCCATCGGCTTCCCGCCCCCGCAGCGAGAGTGACGACGGCCACTTCGCCCCGCAGAAGGCTTCGGACGCCGAGTTCATGGAATCGCTTGGCGTCGGGTGCGCTTTCCGTCTCTCGGCCATCCCAGGCGCGCGCGTCCACGAGATCCTCGGCGCGCGCGTCCTCGATCACCGTGTCGGCGCGGAGTCGGTTTTGCGCGAGGCCGATCCGGCCCTCCTTCAGATCAGAGGCGATCTGGTCGTGCTGCGCCCGATCAAATCCATTCGCTTCGAGGAGGCGCGCGAGCGATTGCGAGCGGTCCTGGTCGGTCGCGCTCCTGGGGAGCAGCGCGTCAAAGAGGCTCTGGACCATCCCGCGCAGCTCCGGCCGGGATCGGGCGGCCGCGCCGAATCGGTCGAGGTCCACGCGACGCGACCGCGGCAGCCGGTGGCGTTCCTGCCGGATGAGCGTCGGCGCGATGAGGGAGTAATAGTGGGCCGGCATCAGGGCTTCCACGCCTTCCAGCAGGTCCGCCTGGGTTCCGCGCTGATTGACCGCGAAGTCGTACACCACGGGGTCCATCGCGAAGGGCAGCGCGCGCTGGAGCCGACGCTTGGTCTCGGTCATGATCGACAGCAGCTTCGTTTGCGCCTCCTGTTTGCGGTGGGGGGCGAACATGAAGCCCATGCCCCCGCCGCTCATGCCGCCGAGCATCCAAAAGCCCCAGAAATCTTTTCCGAACGCCTCCCGCGCTGAAGCGATCAGCGATTCGGTGTAGGCGTTGGTGGCCCAGGGGATGATCGCCTGGATCGGGCCCGCGAAGTTTTCTGATGTCGCCCTCCCCAACGCCGGCACATCACCCTCCCTCAGGGCGCCCAGTACCCGGCCGAGCACTTCGAGCGCCCGGGCGCGCGCCTGCCACTCCGACTCGGATCGAAGAAGATACTTCTCCGTCACCATCTCCAGGATTGTCCCCACGTTCTGTGCCATCCCCCCGTGGACCAGAACCAGAGACTCCTCCAGCTTCCGTCGCGTGTCCTCTGAGCAGTCCTCAGTCGTGAGCAACACGTGATGGGGCAGGAGGCGTCCGCGGCTCACGCCGAACTCGGCGTCTCCGGGTTGGGCTTCCACGCCTGTGATCAGCTTCATTCCCGGCCAGATCCCCCCGCTGTCCTGCCAGCCGCCTCCGGAGCCTCCCAACCATTCGCCGAGCAGCGCTCGCGCGAGAACGAGGCGTCTTTCGGCTTCATCCAAGTCCCCTGTCAACGCGGCTGCCTGGCTCGTGGCCCGCATGCACACGGCGATCAGGCATCCCAGAAGGTTCGTCGAGACCGCAAGACGCGATCCTTTGGGTATGCCGTTCACGTGCGAGACGAGCTCCAGGCCGAGGCCCGGCCCCGCCATGCGCGCGAGAAGATCCGAGAGGCGTCTTCCGCTGCCTTCCACCCCCGGAGGAACAATGCCGGACGCGATGACGGCCGCCTTGAGGAGGCCGAGATGATCCTGAGCGAAGTTGAAAACGTCCGCCAATGACACAACATCGGCCGTGCACCCGAGGTCGACGGAGGTGAGCCTCAGCACCGGCTCCTCAATCACGCGCAACCAAGCGCTCACGGGCGGACGGGGCGCCGCGTCGCGTCCATGCACTCCCAGGTCTATGGAAACATTCAGCACTCGAGCGCCCTCGGGGAAATCCATGCCGAGAAAAAAAATATCGCTCCAGGCGCTGTGCGAGAGATCCATGCGCACAGGAGTTTGTTCGCGCAGGATGGGGAAGGACCCCTCGGCGTCGCGCGTGAGAAGCTCGCTTCTCAGCCGCAGCGGCTGGTCGGCGGGATGGCCCATCCGGAACATCCACTGATTGCCACGCACGCCGCGGACGCTGCGTCGGACCTGGTCCGCCAGAGTTTGGAACGCAAGACGATGGTAGGCCGCCGCCAGCGCGCTGGAGATTGTGTCCGAGGGCCCTTCGCGGTTTTGGATCGCGAGAAAGGTGTCGATTGCTTCCTCGAACCGTCGCTGCAGGAGTTGCTCGTATCCCCGGAACGGGATGAGCGCCGGGCCGCCCGAGCGGTCAGCCCGCGCTCCTGAAAGCCGCGGGGGCAGATGGAAACGGTGGATCGCGTAGAGAAACATCTGCGAACGCACGCGCTCATACAGGTTCTCGGCGTTCCGGCGGAAGGCGTCGAGCGCGCAGGTTTCGGCGAGCAATGTCGGCAGGTCCCAGGAGGCGCAGGCGGAGTCGAGGGATCGGTTCCGCGTCGCCGGATGGGCGGAGGTGATGAGGTCGACGAGCAGGCTCATGCGCTGGAGATCACCGCGGCTGGCTGGCGACCAGCTCGAGGAGGTGGGTGAGGACCTCGTCACGATCCTGGCCGTCCAGAGCGAGCGCGAGCTGAGCGGCGAGGAGACCATACTTCAGGCCGATGTCGTAGCGCCGTCCCTGAAGCTCGCAGGCGAGGTAGCGCTCGCGTCGCGCCAGCTGGGCCAGCGAGGCGCTCAGGGGGACCGGGGCGCCCTGAGGCGCGCGCTCCAGGGCTTCACCCAGCAGATCCATGACAGTCGCGGTCAGCGCGTGCATCCCGAAGAAGCACAGATAATGGCCGGCTCGGAGACCGGGAACGAGAAGCTCCTGCTCCGCTTTGGTGGGCGTGGGTTTCTCGAGAACTGAGGAGATTTCGAACAGGCCCTGGCTTCCGGCGACGAGCTTGCCGCCGACGGATCCGTAGTACGGGAGCTTGCTTTCGTGAGTCGCCTGCACCGCGGACACGCCGCAGTTTTCCGTCTGCGCGACCTCCACGAGCTGTTGGGCGCAGCGGCGCGGCTGGCCGCTCACGTAGAGGTGGTCGCCAACGAGCAGCAGGAAGGGGTCGCGCCCGGTGAAGGGCTGCGCGCACCAAACCGCGTGCCCGAATCCACGCGCCGCGGTCTGTTCGACAAACCGGAGGCGCTTGCCGAACTCCCCCGCCGCGTTGATGAAGGCCGGCGGGTCTCCGGGATGCACGACGACGCAGATCTCCTCGACGCCGCTGTTCAGAATTTCCTCAATGAGCACTCGCAGGGCGGTCTTGGAGACGCCATCCCGATCGACCAAGGATTGGAGCGGAAGCGTTCGCTGGTTCCTTCCGGCTGCGGTGATGACCGCTTTTTGAATTCGCATAAGAGCCCAACGGAGCCGGAGCCTCACAAAACCACCCTCCCCCCGTCAAATCTATAGCCATTTCGGCGTTAGCGCTTCAGGCCGGGCATCTTTTGCCGAATGGAAGGGGGAGATCTGGACGCGTTGTTTTCACCGGGCTTTCGGCAAGACCGGAGCGCGCGGGCCAGCGGGCCTTGATGGACCAATTTGCACCAACTCGAGCGGCACTGCGCAGGCGCGCGATGGACCCGCTATCCACGGCGGCCGGCGCTCTCGCGGCGGGCGCGCTTCTGCTCGCTTGGGACCGATCCTCGTCGGCGCCGGAGCCCTGGCTGATCGCGGCGTGCGGACTCATCCTGGCGACAGCGAGCTGGGGCGCATGGCGTCTGGCGCGGCTGGGGAGCGACGGGACGCTCTCGGTGGCGCCTCCGGCCTTGGTCCCCGCCGCCGCGGCGTCCCGCTGTGAGGACTCGATCGCCCGCTGCCTTCTCCACTCGCGGCGGGGCATCCTGGAGGCGAACGATTCCTTCCGCAGGCTTTTGGGCTATGGCCCCGGTCAGGGTTGGGATGAGCGCGGGATGGAGTTTCATCTGCAGCGCGACTGGTGGCAGGGGTTCGAGCGGGCTGCGCTCTCGGATGGCGTTGTGCAGGGACGATTCACGGAGGTCGTCACGCTCACCGGCGTCTCCTTGACGCTGGACGTGAGCGCCCGGGTGCTGGAGCGCGACCACGGCTTCTGGCTCATGGAAATCCTTCTCAGGGAGCCAAGCGCCTCCGACGCGGTCTCTCTGTCGCGCAGGCAGGAACAAGAACGCTACACCCGGTTGATCCACAATTTGCAGGAGGTCCTCTTCGAGGTGGATCCTCACGGACGGTTCGAGTTCTTGAATCCATCATGGAAAACGCTGGTGGGGCGCGAGGCTGACGAATCCCTGGGGCTCAGCATGGCTGAATTTGCGGCGCAAGAGGATCGGGAAGAAGTGGGATCCCTGCTGTTGCAGCTGCGCGAGCGCAGGCAGGACTTTTTCTACAGGGACCTTCGCTTTTTGCGCCATCCTCGCGGGGAGGAGCGCTGGGCCGCGTGCTTCATCAAGGTGCGGCTCGACGCCCGTGGGGAGGTTCAGGGGATGACGGGGACGCTCACGGACATCACGGAGCGCAAGGAGCTTGAGCTTTCGCTTCGAGGCGCTCGCGAGGAGGCGGAATCCGCGATCACGGCGAAGGATGACTTTCTCGCCGTGATCAGCCACGAGATTCGCACCCCTATGAACGCGGTGCTCGGTCTCACCTATCTGCTCCTCGAAACCACGCTGAACGCGGAGCAGAAGGATCTCGCCACAACAATCCAGACCTCCGGGCAGACTCTCCTCGCGCTGCTGAACGACCTGCTCGATTTCTCCAGGATCGAGTCCGGCTCGCTGCGGCTGGACACATCGGATTTCGCGATTCGCGAGCTGATCCAACGCTCCATGCATCTCCTCTCCGCTCGCGCCCAGGAGAAGAAGCTTGCGCTGGATCTCTCGATTGCGGAGGGCGTGCCCGGGAGCGTTTCGGGCGACGCGGCGCGCTTTCAGCAGGTGATGCTGAATCTGGTCGGCAACGCGATCAAGTTCACCGACCGCGGCGTTGTGACGGTGCGGGCCTACCGCGCCGAGATTCCGTTCGATCCTCCAACGGCGCGCGCCGTGGTCCTCCAGGCGCCGCCGCCTTCGCCCAGCCCAGGGCCCTGGCTTTGTGTGAGCGTGGCGGACACCGGAATCGGTCTCAAACCCGAGCAACAGAAGGGGATGTTCCAGAAGTTTTCGCAAGGCGACTCTTCCGCCACGCGCCGGTTCGGCGGCATGGGGATGGGCTTGGCGATCTCCAAAGCCCTGGTGGAGCTCATGGGGGGACACATCGGATTCTCCAGCCAGTTCGGAAGCGGGTCCGTCTTTTGGTTCGCCGTCCCGATCCCGGCAGGGAAGGACGCGGCCGTTGCGAGCCACACCGAGGCGGAGCGCCGGCAAGAGCGCGCGCGAGCGTCCTTGTTGCCCGCGGTGGACCTGGTGGTTGCCCCCGGCTTGCGCGTCCTGATCGCCGAGGATAATCCCACCAACGCCCGATTGATTGAAGGCCTGCTTCAGAAGCGCGGGTTCGTCACCGAAACCGTCAGGAACGGTCGAGCCGCCGTGGAGAGGGCGCTTGCGACAAGCTTCGACCTGGTGCTGATGGACTGCGACATGCCGGAGATGGACGGCATCAGCGCCACGGTTGCGATCCGGCACGCGGAGAGCGCGCGCTCTGGCGGGCGCAGGGTCCCGGTCATCGCGCTGACCGCAAACGCGATGAACAGCGACAGGGAAAAGTGCCTGGCGTGCGGCATGGATGATTTCCTGACGAAGCCGCTCAACGTCAAAGCGCTCGAGAGAACCCTTTCACAATGGCTCAAAAGCTCCGCCGATTCCGGCCCGGGAGCCCGAAGCTTCTGAGGTCGTCCCTCGCCACTCCCGCGGGGGCGGGCGCTTTTGCCCTTGATCCGAGGGCGTGGCGACGCGTTACCTCTCTCCGCCTATATGCAAGTCCGCGTAAAAATCTGTGGAATCACCAACACCGCCGACGCGATCGCCGCGATTGAGGCGGGCGCCGACGCGCTGGGGTTTGTGTTTTACGAGAAGAGCCCGCGTCATGTCACCAGCTCCCAAGCGGCCGCGATCATCCGCCATCTCCCCCCCTTCATCAGCAGGGTGGGCCTCTTCGTGGACACCCCGATTGATCTCATTCAACGGACGGTTTTGGAAACAGGGCTGGACACCCTCCAATTCCACGGCGACGAGTCGCCGGAGTTCTGCCGACATTTTCATATCGCCACGATCAAGGCGATCCGGGTGCGCAGCGCCGAGTCCCTCCGTGGAGCGCAGGGTTATCCGGTGACCGGGATACTCCTCGACAGCTTTGTTGCGGGTCATCAGGGCGGGACGGGAGTGAAGTTCAAATGGGAGCTTGCCTTGGAGGCCAAGCGACTGGGCAAACCCCTGGTCCTGGCGGGAGGCTTGAACATCGGCAATGTGGAGCAGGCCGTGCGCACCGTGAATCCCTATGGAGTGGACGTGAGCAGCGGCGTGGAGTCTTCGCCGGGAAAGAAGGACGTGGCAAAAATCCGCGACTTCATCGCGATGGCGAAGGCAAGCCAGGCTTAGGCCCCCGTTCTCTTGCGGGCCGCTACCGGGCGGCGGCGGTGCGTTCGACCTTCACGCCTACAGGAGCGGAGCGGAGTCTCTCAATCCACGCCGAAACATGAAGCGAGACGCCGCGGATCGCGCAGACGCCGAGCAGCGCAAAAAACAGCCCAAACACCAGATGCAACATCTGCAACACTCCGTAGACCATCGCCACGGAGAAGCCGAAGAGCGCCTGGCGAGACGGCTTGAGCGGTGTTGTGGCCGGATCAGGGATCATATAGAGGGTGAAGACGATGAACGCCGCGCTCGTCATCGGCATGAGAGGGACGATCAGGGGCGTGCCGAAGATCTTCGCCCGGATCATTCCCTGCAGGATGAATCCCCCGACCCACGCCGCCACCAAGGGCAACCGTCCAGTGAAGAGTCCGTGCACGACGATTCCCGTCAGCAGGACGATCAGCGGAACGCCCCATCCCCAAACACCCGTGAGATTCTCTGTGAAGTGATATGGAGGCGCGAAGCTCACATCGGGGAACAGGACCAAGGTCGCGGCAACGCCAAAGTTGGACGGATTGAAACAGTGTTGCGTGTGGCCATTGCCGACAGGCGCCCGGAAGATGAGCTTCGAGGCGATCGACAGGACCACCGCGAAAACCACCGGCCCGAGACGTTCGTTGGCATAGAGGAGCATGCCGCAGGCAAAGCCGGGGATCAGGCAGGCCGGAAGGAAGTTGAGGAAGCCGCCGAGACTTCCGGCAAAGCGGAGCTCGCGATTGTGGATTGAGGCATCGATCCAATCCAGCAGCATGGAAACAGAAATGGCGGTCAGGATGGCCACCACGGGAGTGGCCCAGGATTGCTCAAATCCGAGCAGAGTATGTCCCAGCACATTCCAAACGATCATGAGCGCGGTGAAGTACCACAGAGCGAAAAGGCGAACCTTGGGGTTGTTTTTAGGGTAGAACAACAAGGTCGCGTTGAAGGCTTGGTTCTTCATCGGAGCGCCTGAATTGAGTTCGCAGGGCCTCCCAGCCGGATCGTGTGCCAGCCTGAAGGCAGCTGGAAGCCGTGGTGATGGATGTTGCCCTCCCTGTCGCGCCAGTCGACCTCCAGGGGCAGAAGCTTTGTTTTGTCGAGGGCGCCGAGCCCAAAATGAATGTCGGCGCTCCGACGGCCGGAATGTCCAGTGCCTCCGTCGACCTGCGCAACAAGGCTCCGGCCGTCGGGCAAGCGCGCGCGCGCGACCGCTCCAATCGCAGGAGAGCCGTTGGGATGGACGAGGCGCAATCCCAGAAACGCGCCCGCATTAGGCGCGTGATTCTTGAAAAGATAGGAAGGGCCCCATTGATTCGCCGTGATGAAGTCCAGCAGCCCGTCCCCGTCCACATCGGCGATCGCGATTCCTCGACTGACCATCGGCTCGGCCAGGCCGAGCGCCGGCGAAATGTCGTGATATCGCGCGTCGGCGCCTTTCACAAAGAAAGGATTCGAGTCATTTCCGCTGAGATCGGCGCCGGGCCGAAAGTTGGGCCAGAGGCGCGGGTTGTGGACGATCTGGTCGTTGCTCGTGCCGAGCGCCTGCAGTTCGGGCCATCGGTTGATCGTTCCCTTGATGAACCCGCATGCCTGCATCGCTTCCAGCACGCCGTCGTTGTTGAAATCGGCCAATCGCGCCTCCCACGCAAATCCGCTGCGGGCCAGGCCTAGCTTTTCGCTTCCGTGGAGATACGGAGCTATTCCGTCCTTCATCTGGGCTGTTTTGCCTGTGCTCAACCACACGAAATGGCTCTCCGTCAGGGCATATTTCGTTGCGATGTTGCTGACATAAATGTCGAGCAGCCCGTCGCCATTGAGATCGCCAAAGTCGACGCCCATGCTCTTGAACGAATCATGCCCCAGCACGCAGGACTTGGGCGTCATAAAGTCGCGTCTGCCTTCCAGCAAAGCGAAGTTCAGGCTGCCGGGCTTGGAGCGGTTGTGCAGCAGGCGATCAGGACCGAAATCGTTCGCGATATAAATCTCCGGAAGCATGTCGCCGTCCAGGTCCGCCGCCCCCAATGCCAAAGTCCATCCGCGCGCCAGCTCTTCGCTGACGACATTCTTGATTTCCTCGTAGCGCACGCTCGGACCCGCGCCATGGGCGGCCGATCGCCACAGAAAAAAGTGCTTGAGACCCCCGTTCAGCGCCTTGGATTTACCCGCGTGCATCATCACGGTGCCTCCAGCGTGGGCGTCGAGAATCTGCGAACCATCCTGAAAATAGTTTCCGACCAGCAGATCCACGTGACCATCCCCGTCGAAGTCCGATTGGATCGCCGCATTCGAGTACCACCTCTCGCCGGAGTCGATCAACTCGGTGGGAAGAAAGGAATCCAACGAAAGCCGAAGGCCTGAAGGATCGGATCCGAGGCGTCCGCCCACTGACGGACTCGGGGAGGGGAGGGCCTTTCGCAGATAAATCACGGGAGTGCGTCCCCAGAAATAGACCATCACATCCAGGAGGCCGTCCTCGTTGAAATCGCCAACGAGCGTGCCCATCGGGGCGATCGTCGAGAGATCGTAGGACCGGTTCGACCAGAACGATGTGTTCAGGACGAAAGGCTTGTAGCGATCGCCTGTCCCGGGAACCGGAGCCACCGTGACAAGGTCGGTGCGCGGATCGACAAGGATGAGATCGTTCGGAAGGCCGTCGCCATCCAGATCGGCGATGCTCACAGCGGCCCCCAGAGATGAAACCCAGGCCGAGATGCGCGCAAGGCTGGGATGCACATTTCGCACGGATTTATGGAGAGGATGATCAGGAACTTCTGGGAGAGCGAATCGCTGGAACGCGAATCGAGAGGCGAGGTCCGCAATCTCGGTTGAGGGCGCTTGAGGCAAGCGGGCGAAAGGGTAGGCCAGGGCCACGAGGATGACCGCGGCCAAGCGAGTAAGGTGGGTCTTCATGCGTCCCCCGGATCCCTGACGAGCTTCCGCTCAGGCTCCACGTTGCGGAGCGCGGGGAGTGAAACGATCAAGCGGGCGCGGTCATATCCGGCTGCTGGCAATGTCTCGTGCGGGCGTCGGAGCATATTTGGCTTCTTGGCGGGCTGGCCAGAGGCTCTTGATGAGCCCCTTGATGTCGGCGAGTTTGATTTCTTTACGGCCCAACCACATGATCTTGAGCACTCCCTTCAAGCTAAAGTCCATGCAGTACCCGAACGTCATGATTCTCTCGCCGCTATGGGCGTAGTCCGCGGGGCTCATGGCTTGAACGCCCGATCCATTGTTCCAGGTATTGTAGAACTTGAAGAGTGAAGCGACCGTCAGCGCGTCGTAGATCTCTTCTTCGCTCCAACCCGCCTGCTTGAGCTTGAGGATATCGGGGGCGTCGATCTCCGCGGGATTCTCGGCCAGTTTCTGTATGTAGCGAAACAGTTCCTTGTGCCGCTCATCCAGCCGCGAGTTCTCCATATCGAGCAGCACTTCATCGACGAGCTCTTTTCCGAGAAGCCGCGCGGCGACAGCGACATGAGCGGAGCGGCAAAAACGGCAATTGTTCCGGGTCGAAACGTAGGCTCCGATCAATTCACGCAGCCCGCGAGACAGAGGCGAGGGGCCGCGCAAAACCTCCTCCGTGAACCGGACGAGATGATCCGTGCTGCGCTTCTTGAAGCGAAAGAGATGCATAATCTCGGGGACCGCGTGTCCCGTTTCACGCAACTTCTTGAAGGCGATACTCATCATTCCTTCAGGCGGACGGGTTTCGATTTGCTTTAGGAACATATGGTCTTCTGATACTACGAATGACCAGTTCGCCTACGTCCGTTTCGTTCCATGAGCGGTGAACGACTGGCGCTCTATGTCTCGTTCTCCCGAATCTACCCTGTGTCCTTGCTTCGGACAACGAGACTGACGCCACGGGGGGCAATTCTGGGGCGGAGCGCATCAACCCAGGGGTGAAGCGTCGCGCTCCCGCTCATTATTGCTCGGCCCAAGGCCCGCTTTCCCGTGGGATTCATCCTGATATTCTCACCGAAGCTGAATGAGAATCTTCTCGCCCTGTCCGCCTGTGGCCTTCTTTGCCTCGCTGTGAGGGGCATCAAGGGAAGCCGCGCGCGTTAAGTCTGGTCAGCTTCCCCCACCCTTGAGCGCCGGGGAAAAACCCCTCAACGGTCCTCCCCGCTGGGCCGGGACGCAGCTCGCAACTTGCTGGAGAATCACGCCGATGACTGGAGGCTGTCCGCCCCTGCGGGGACCGACTGGCCCTCTTATCCCTCCTTTCCACCCCCAGTGCATTTCGCGCCGTCCAGTATTGAGCTAAGAATGGGTTCACAAGTTCACCTAGGCCATGTGCTGAAAGAACATTCGTAATCATTGCCGTAATCATTGTCGTAATCGTATGAAAGCCTACCAATTCCATGGCGGATTGCCGCCTGTCCCAACAAGGGCGGCCCGCTGGGTCCCTCTCCTCCTTGCGTGTGGCGTCTGCCTCAACAGTCATGGAGCCGCCTCCAACAGTGTCGCGCGCGTCTGGAACGAAAGAGCGCTTGCTGCGATTCGAGTCGATACCCCTCATCCTCCGGGGCAGGCGCGCAATCTCTTCAGTTTTTCAGTCGCCATGTATGATGCCTGGGCCGCCTATGACGTCGGCGGATCGGTCGGCTTTGTTTACCACCAGAAGCACCCCGCTGCCGATGTCGCGGCCGCGCGTCGCGAGGCCATCAGTTACGCCGTTTGGCGACTCATGAAAGAGCGTCATGTCTATTCACGATCCGCCGCGGTCACGCTCGCGGCGGACGACGCGCAAATGACAGCGCTGGGCTACGACATCAACAACGCCTCCCGGGACACCTCGACTCCTGCGGGCGTCGGCAACACCATTTACGACGCGGTCTCCGCCTGGTTC
>JACQFQ010000052.1 GCA_016199985.1 Verrucomicrobiota bacterium
GCGGTTTTTCCCCCCCTAGGGGGGGATGAGTTCTTACTCTTCTCTACTCGTTCACTCTCGTTCATGTTGACACTTTCCTATCATTGAAGTGTCAACCAATTCCCTGCTTACTTCCTTCTCATGAACTGGTCGTTAGCACAACGGACTCCACCCAGCAGATCGTCCGGGACTGTCTCAAGGATGTGCCCGGCGAACTCCATGAAGTTCCATGGGTGGATTTCGAGCACAATCGCTCGGAGGTTCTGGCCCTGGCGCGAAAGAAGGGCACTCATCTCCTGATGCTCAACGCGGATGAAACACTCAACGTCCGCGGAGAATGGCCCGCCCGGATCGATAGCGATGCTTGCCTGCTTCGATACGAAGGGGTTCTAGATTACCAACTCCCTCTGCTTGTCCGCTCTGATCTCCCCTGGCGCTTTGTCGGTGTTACACATGAGTATCTCGACTGTCCGCAAAAGGTGACTTATGGCGGCTTTCCGGGCTTCACCATTAGGCATCACTTCGACGGAGGCATGCGCGCGGACAAGTTTCAGCGCGACTTGCGTTTGTTGACAGCAGCGCTTGAGCGGGAGCCTGGCAACGCCCGGCATATGTTCTATCTGGCGCAAACTTATCGGGACATCGGACTGGGCTATCAGGCGTTGCAATGGTACGAGCGACGCGCCGAGGTTGAACCCGCCGGGGAAGAGGTGTGGTACGCTCTGTATCAGGCTGCGAAGATCCGCGGTGAGTCCTGCCTGCCATGGGAAGCCGTTCTGAGTGCGTATTTGAAGGCCTATGAGTATCGTCCGAGCCGTTTGGAGCCTCTCTATCATGTGGCGCGGCATTATAGATTAAGAGGTCAGTTCGCTTTGGGGTGGGTTTTCGCGCGCGCGTGCCAGGCCATAGCCTACCCGGAGGATCTTCTTTTCATCGAGAGGGACGTTTACCACTGGAAGCTCCCGTGGGAGTATGCGCTCTGCTGTCAGGGAGCAGGACAAGCCGCCGAGGCGGGGCGGATCTACGATGGCTTGCTTGCCTCCTCCATTCTTCCCGATACGATTCGCGAATCGATTGCTGAACTCAGGTCAAAATGTTAGCGCCTGCCCGGCATACCAGAGCGCTACCCTCGGAACCTTCAATGTGAATCCCGTTCTCAAGAGCCATGCGATCACCTCTCTCTGATCCGCGCTATGTTTTTTCGACTGCATGGTTCGACGCTCACGTACCTGCCTGGGATCGCGTTATTGGGCAACTCCAGCCCAAGCGAGTTCTCGAGATCGGGAGTTATGAAGGCAAGAGTGCGTGTTATCTGATCGAGCGGATCTCGTCCGTGGACTCACTTGAACTACACTGCGTGGACACGTGGGAGGGGAGCATAGAAAATGATCCGGCTGGAATGCCGGCTGTAGAATCGCGCTTCGATCAGAACATCGGGGTGGCGGTTAGCTTGAGCGCCAATCCACCTACGGTCTTGAAACACAAGGTCTGCTCGTACCTGGCGATGACCCGTTTGATCGCTTCGGGGAATGCAGAAGGCTTTGACTTCATCTACATTGATGGATCGCACCAGGCTCCGGATGTGTTATCCGACGCAGTTCTTGCATTCCACCTTCTGCGGATCGGCGGTGTGCTCGTCTTTGACGATTACTTGTGGCACATGGAGCCTGTAGGGCGTCAAGACGTGCTGAACATGCCAAGAATCGCGATCGATTCCTTTCTCAACATCCATCAACGGAAAATGCAAGTGCTGGTCGGCTTTCCCATAGGCCAGATTTACGCGGTTAAGACTGCTCGATGATGAATCGTAAGTGGTGTAGTAGCGACCCCCTCGTGAAGCCGCCGGCTCCTGTTACGCTCGCGGCCCGGCGCGTGGGCTTCTCGCGGTTTGCCTTCCACTTAAGCGGCGTCAACTCGCGGACCTGGCTGTGGCTCATGTCCGGCAGGCGCGTGAGCACATCCTTCAAACACTCCCAGGGCTCAACCCCGTGCAGTCGGCAGTTGGCGATCAGCGTTTAGACCACCGCTTACAAATGGACGCACCCTAATGACGAGGGCATCGCGGAAGTTAATTGTGGGCGAGTGCCTCGGCTCCTGTTAGGGTCGGCGGCTATGTCATTTCGACCCTTGGGCCTCGACGCCAGAATCCTCCAAGCTGTGGAGGAAGCGGGCTACACCGAGCCCACACCGATCCAAACCGCCGCCATCCCGCCGATCATCGCGGGGAACGACCTGATCGGCATCGCGCAGACCGGCACCGGCAAGACGGCAGCTTTCACCCTTCCCATCCTCACGCGGCTCGCCACCGCCGCGCCAGGCGAGCGCCGGGGCACCCGGGTGCTGGTCATTGCCCCGACTCGCGAGCTCGTTCTCCAGATCGAGGAGAATGTGAAGGCCTACGCGAAGCACCTGCCGCAGACCATCGCGACCGTGTTCGGCGGCGTGAAGGAGTCGCCGCAGATTCGGGCGCTCCGGTCCGGCACGGATATCGTCATCGCCTGTCCCGGACGGTTGCTCGACCTCATGGGCCGTCGCTGCGGCGATTTCTCCCAACTGCGGTTCCTGGTCCTGGACGAAGCGGACCGGATGCTGGACATGGGGTTCCTTCCCTCGATTCGCCGGGTCGTTCAACAGCTGCCCAAGGTGAGGCAGACCCTGATGTTCTCCGCGACGCTATCCAAGGAGATCGAGGCGCTCACCCACGAATTCCAGCGCGCTCCGAAGCTGATCCAAATCGGCCGCCGCTCGAACCCCGCCGAAACCGTCGCTCAATGGATCTACGAGGTGCCCAAGCATCTGAAGCCCTCGCTTCTGGCGCATCTGCTCCGCGATCCCCAGATGGACATGGTGCTCGTGTTCTCCCGCATGAAGCACGGGGCGGATCGGATCGCGAAGCAGCTCGAGCAACAGGGCGTTCGCACAGCGACGCTCCATTCCAACCGTTCGCAGAGCCAGCGGTTGCGCGCGCTCAAAGACTTCAAGTCGGGCGCGGTCCGGGTGCTCGTCGCGACAGACATCGCCGCGAGGGGCATCGATGTGGACGGCATCTCCCATGTGGTGAACTTCGATTTTCCGATGCATCCCGAGGATTACGTGCATCGGATCGGGCGCACGGGCCGCGCGCATGCCGTCGGCGACGCGATCAGCTTCGTCACCCCCGAGGATCAGGCCGAGCTGAGGGCGTTGGAGCGATTCATCGGACGCGGCATCGTTCGCAAAAAAGCCGAAGGCTTTCAGTATCCGCAGACCAATCCTGGCCTCCTGCCGCTCGATCGCGATCCCCGGCCGCCACAGAGTCGCGATCAGCGAGGACCTCGACGACCTGGCCCAGGTCCGCGGCCCGGCGGCCCCGGTCCCTATCGCGGGGGCGACGGCCCTTCAAGGCATAACCAAGGCCAGGGACATCCTCAGGGACATCGTTCCCACTCGTCCCAGGGCCAAGGCAACCGGCAGGGTCAGGGAGGCGGACAGTCGCCGAGGCCGCAGGACTCGGGTCAAGGGCATGGTCAGGGCCAAGGCGGAGGGCCAAGACCCGGCTACGGACCGCGCCCCGCGCAGGCGCATCGCCCTTCGGGTCCGAGGCGTTGGCGGCCTTAGGGTTTCGCCGCCTTGAGTTTCTTCTCGAAGAACGCGATCAGCTCGTGATCGGCCTTCTCCGCGTCGGCTCCCTTGAATCCGTGGCCCGCGCCTTCGAGGGTGAGCAGTTGGACTTCCACGCCGCAGGCCGCGAGGCGATCGCGCATCCAGATCGCCTGTTCGTAGTGCACATACTTGTCCTCGGTGCCGTGAATGATGAGGGTGGGAGCGGCGGCCGGCGTGACCCAGTTGAGAGGGCTCGATTGGATGTGACGCGGACGCGCGGTTTCCAGGTTGCCTCCCAGCCAGAGAGGCAGGACTTCATGGGCGTCGACGCTCTTCCCGTAGGACTTCGTGAAGTCGCTCGGCCCGTAAACATTCACAACGCAGGTCACAGCGCTGGAGAAACCAGGATTCGCGTCGCCTTCGAACTCCCTCACGCCCTCCGTCACACCGAGGAATTGAGCGAGATGTCCCCCGGCCGAGCTGCCGGTGACGCCGAGGCGGTTCGCATCCGCGTTCAGTCGCGTCGCGTTCGCGCGCAGCCAGCGAACCGCCGCTTTCGTGTCATGCACCGCGGCGGGGAAGGGATATTTCGGAGCAAGACGATAGCCCATGGTTGCGGCGATGAATCCGTGCTGAGCGAGGGTCAGGCAGAGCTTGTTGTAGCCTTCGCGCGACCCGGCGCGGAAGCCTCCACCGTGGATGCAGAGGATCACCGGGAACGGCCCCGTTCCAGCCTTGGGCCGCGCGATGTTCATCTGGAGGTGCTGATCGTCGGGATTGGAATACTCGATGTTGGGCGTGAAGGCGACGTCGTCGGGAACGACGAGATCGGCCGCGCGCGTGAGCGCTGGAAGGCATAGGGCGAGAGCCAGCATGGCGAGGGAGCGAGTGATCATGCGGCGCAGCCTAGGCAGAAGGCGCGATGACTGCAAGAGGCGCCTGGAGGAGACCCCTACACCCAGCCGCCGCATCACCCCTTTGTCGGAGACTTCGTCGGAAACTTTGTCGACTGTTGCCGATGGAGTGGATTGCACGCGAAGCCGCGAAGCCGCGAAGGGGGAATCGGAAAGCTTTTCTCCTTGGTCCTCTCTTCGCGGCTTCGCGGCTTCGCGTGCGGCATTCAGTCGAGCCCTTCCTGTTTGATGACGGCGAGTTGGGCGTTGTGATGCCGGGCTCGCCGGGCGGATTTGCTTAGACGGCGGGAGGTCGTGGCTCCGCGCCCTTGCGTTTCTTCCCACTTCGCGGAGGGGACGTGCGGAGCACGTTGGATCATGACGCATCCAACACGGATCCAAGTTCGCTCGCCCGAGGGGGGACGAGCTCCTCCGGCGGACTCTCTCTATCCTCCCGTGTGTTTCTTGACGGCATCCGGGTTGAGTTCCAGACCGAGGCCTGGTTTGCTCGGAATCGCGAGCATGCCGTCGTTGTCCAGCTTCCATCCGCCCACGGCGATATCGTCGATGAAGGGCGATCCGGTGAGGTATTCAACAAGGTCCGTCCCCGGGAAGGCTGACGCGAGCTGAAGATCCGCGGCGAGTCCCACCGCCGTGTTCCATCCATGCGGGATGAACCGAACGCCATGTTCCTCCGCCATCCACGCGATCCGCCGCTCTTCGCTGATGCCACCCACCTTCGTGACATCCGGCTGCACGATGTCGAACGCCCTCGCTTCCAGCCAGGGCTGGAAAGCCTGCCGACGCGTCAGCACTTCGCCGCCGGCGATCGGCACGGGGGAGTGCTCCCGCAGTTTCACGTAGTCTTCGAGAGCGTCGGGATTCAACGCCTCCTCAAACCAGTGAACATTGTAGTCCGCCAGCATCCGGGCCGCGTTGATCGCCCATTTGTAGCCCTGGGACCAGTGCGCGTCGCTGCCGCCGGCGTCGACCATCAGCCGCGATTCGGGGCCCACCGCTTCGCGCGCCGCGTTCACGATGGCTTCGTCGGTCGCCGCGTTCCTGCGTCCGAAGGGTCCCCACCCGATCTTGAACGCGCGGAAACCCTGGGCCTTGACGGCGAGCAGGCGATCCCGCAGCCGCTCGGGCTCGTCCATCAGCAGCGACGCGTAGGGCTGCACCCGATCGCGATAGCGTCCGCCCAGCAAGCGTCCCACAGGCTGTCCCGTGGCTTTGCCCAACAGATCCCACAGCGCGATGTCAATGCCGCTGATCGCGTGCGTGATCGATCCGCCGCGTCCGAGCCAGAACATGTTTTGGCGCAGCTTCTCGCTCACGCGCTCCGGCTCGAGCGCGTTCTCGTTTCGGTAAAGCGGCTCCAGCACGGCGAGCGCGGCGCGGACCAGCCCGTCGTTGGTGAAGACGCTGCCCAACCCCGTCAGGCCTTCGTCGGTGTGCACCGTCACCAGCGTGTGAACGCAGTCCTCGGGGCGGAGTTCGTTGGTCCATCCCCCTTCCGGCGTCGCGCCTCGAAGCCCGGCGCAGCGAATTTCTCGGATTCTCATAAAAAGAGTCGGCGTAAAAGCGAGCGTCAGCGCGCGCTGGCGCTGAAACATGCGGGCCCGTGGCGTGAAGGTCACGTCGGAATCCAGGGGGAAGACCGGACGCCGACAGCGGGTGTGTCCGAGCGACCGCAGATTGGCGCTGGAGGATCCGGGAGCGTCGACGTTGACGATCCGGGCGCACCACTCGGCGTACATGTGGCGTTGGCAGTGCGGGGATTTCACAATGACGGCGTCGAACCGTTTCGGATCCTGCCCATGGGCGTAGAAGAAGGATCGGTCGTAGAGATTCACCGCGCGCTGGCTCACCACAAGGGTGTAATTGTCGCACTCAAGGACAGCCGTCGGTCCGGCGCGCCATTCCTCACCGAAGGACTCACTGCGAAAGCGGCCGTCGGACAGCAGGCGAATCTTTGCGGCGATGGGGAGAGGCGTGAAGCGCTCCGGATCCAGGGCGCCTCCGACCGTGCAATGAATCGTCCCGCCGATTCCGGCAACGAACGCTTTCTGAACCGCGGCCGGATCGACGATCGGCAGGAGCGCGCGCCCTGTGTATCCGACCGCCATGAGCTGGCGCAGGATGGCGTTGCTATCCCCGGAGGCCCCGGAGCTGGTGGCGTCCGCCGCGTCGACGAGGACGATGGTTCCTCCGGCCCCCGCCTGGGCGATCCGCGCCATCTCCTCGAGCCTCGTGAGCGGGACGCGCATCTTCTCGTGGTGGCTCCAAAAGTTCTGCGCTATCCGAAGCGCCTCGCGCTCCGCGAGAGCCGGGTCGGCGTCGGTGACGACGAAGCTGTAGGTCCTCAGCTCGGGCACATCGGTGAAAGGATTGCCGATGAACATCCCTGCGGACAGTCCGTCCGGCCCGCGCTCGACGGTTTGCGCCAAGCGAACGCTTTCGCCAAAGGCGCCCGTCGCGGTGATGAGCTCGTCGCCGCGAACCAGGGCGGGGATGTCCACCTTCGCCGTGACGGGACGCGCGCCTCCCTGCGCGATCCGCAGGAGGAGCCGGGCCGCGCGTTGGCCGGTTTCATAAAAGTCGACGTGAGGATAGGTATGGTAGGCGACCACCGCGTCGCTGTGCTCCAGCATGCGATCGGTGAGGATGCCATGGAGGTCGAGGGACACCACGATGGGAACGCGCTCCCCGAGAATCTTTCGCGTCTCGGCGATCAGATAGCCCTCCGGGTCCTCCTCGTTCTCCGCGGCCATCGCCCCATGCATGCAGAAGTAAACCGCGTCGACCGGAGGCGCGGACCGGATCGTGTCCAGGAACTCCAGAGCGATCCTTTTCCACGCGTCGCCGGCAAGCGTTCCTCCCGATGTGATGAAGTGCGCGCTGTACGCCGGGAAAAGTTCGAGATCCACGCGGCCGTCGAACACGCTCAACGCTCCCCCGACCTCGTTTCTCACCGAGCGGTGATAGCCGAGGATCTCCGATCCGCGGCGCACCACGAAATCTTCGTACCCGCTGCGGTGCGGATTGAAGGTCGACACCTCTTGTTTGCACTCGGCGATCAGGATGCGTGTCATGGCGAGGCGGCGCGCGAGAATTTCCAGTTTTCGTCGAAGAATCCCGCGTTCAGTGTTTGCTCGGGGAATGGAGAGGCCGCGGGCGCCCAGGTCTTCTCCACTCCAGGCAGGACGCTTTGAACCGCCCAATCCCCGAGGCGGGGGAAGAGCAGGTAATTGAACGCGGTGAACTCCGCTTCGTGGAAGGTGTGGCCGCTGTTGAGAACGAGGTAGCGCCCGCTCGATCCCGACAGCGGATTCGGACAGATCAACGCGGGCGCGACGCTTTTTGCGGAATAGCTGTGGCCGCCGAGCCTGAGGGTTTCACGCGTCCACTCGAGCGGCAATCGGGGGAGAGCCTTGCGTATCCACAAATTGCTGCCGGGGTCGCCGAAAAGAATCAGGTGGCGCGCGCGCGCATCCTCCTCTGTGACGTCCCTGTCGTCCTTCACCGGAAGATCGCCTCGCATATAACGAGCCCACTCGTGGGAGAACCGGCGAAGGCTGGCGTCCGCCCACGCCCCAACCGCGGGGTTCCACGGACGTCCCGTGCCGCGGACGCAGAGGAAGGGCGAGACGAAGGCGTCGTCGATGGGGCCTTGCAGCCCAGGACGCTTCGATGTCGCGCTCTGAGACGATGGTTTGCCGACCAGCGTCCATTGGCTTCCTTGGCGCTCGAAGATCCTTGGAGCTGGCTCCACTGAGGATCCGTAGCGGGGAATTGAGATCTCCTGGTTCTCTACGCGGATCCTGGCGTTCGCGCCGGTGAGCATCGGCGGATGGATGGCGAAGCTCCGAATGTTGTCCGCGCGGCTGACCTCGACGTCGCCCTGTTCCCCCGCGTGCGCCGCGATTTCAGACCGCGAATAGTGATGTCGGAGCGAAAGCGCCTCGATCCAATGGCAGCGGCTGTACTTCAGCGTCCATGTCACGAACCTGATCTCCCGCGGCGCGTGGTTGAGTCCCGCGGCGGCGTATTCGCCGATCCGGCGCATTTGCTCGGCATGGGTCGCGGGATCGATCACATGGCCCGTGCCGGGCGAGATGAGGTTCACCATTTTCAGGCCTTCCCTGGCGAACGCTTCACCCATCAGGACATGCGCCTGGAAGAACACATCCTTGTCGCCGATCGCTCCGATCGCCGGAACGACGCCGGCGTTGGCGGCGTAATCCACGGAGTCGAGCATGTGAAGTCCGAGTTCCTGATGTCGCGGCAACTGCCCCACCTTGATGAAGCCCGGGATCGGCGTCTCGGAGAAACGGTGCGTGTCGACGTAGCCGCAATAAGGCCCGATGGCAACGAAGCGGTCGGGATGCTGCAACCCCAGATGCCAGGTCCCCGAAGCGCCCATCGACATGCCTCGAACCACAATCCGATCGCGATCCACGCGATACTGGCGGCAAACCGCCTCGATCGCCTCAAACACGTCGGTCTCCCCCGCCCATCGATAGCAATTCTCCACGCGACCGAGCGGATGCAACTCAATGTAATCGGCGTCCGGCGGCGGCGAGGCGTCGTTGTCGGGGCCGTCAAATCGCTGGCAGAATTGAAGCTCGCTCAGCCCTCGCGGCTTGGCGCTGCCATGGAGGACGACATCCAGGCGCATCGGTCTGACGCCGTCATAATTGCGGGGCACGATCACCCCATAGGGCTGGACGGATCCGTCAATTGCGGAGGTGAACCCGCGGATGAGCGTCCCGTGCTTCTTCGTCCAGGGCGGGATGGTCGCGGCGAGAGCCCCGGCCCGTTCCTCGCCGCGGTCCAGGGCGTGTTTCAGCAGTCGGACTTCATTGGACGCCAGGGAAGTCTCATATCGGAGCGCCCACTCGATGGCCTTGGGAAAGAGGAGCGCGTCGGCCGCGAGATCGCGGAGTCCCGCCGGCGGGTTCTGGAGACGCTGGGCAAGCCGATGGGCGCCGTCTTGCAGCGCGCGATGATCCTCGGTCGAAAGTCCGGAGATGGAAAGCGAGTCCCCGGCGGGCGCCGCCGACAGCGGGAGGCAGGACGTCCCGGCCGTCAGGAGCACGAGTGTCAGGAGCGCGTTCATTCAGCGGTTTCCGGCCTGATCCTTGGAGAACCAGAGTCGGATGTCGAGGGCGAGCGCGGCGGCTGCAAGCGCGTAGGCGATTGCCGTGAAGGTCATCAGGCCGCGGATCCCCAGCGACGCTTTCCAAAGTCCGCCGCTCAGGGTGGCGACTCCCGACACGAGCCCGCCGAACAGATTCAGAAGGCCGACGGTGGAGGATCGGGCGTCCGCTGGGACGACTTCGAAGGCCGCGGGAAAGATGTTGCCCATGAGCAACCCGCTGAAAAAGCCGAAGCCCACCGCGGCGCAGCGAACGCCAATGAGGGTCTCGCTGGCCCCGAGCGCGTGAAGGCAGGGCGCGCTGAGAAGCAAGCTGGCCACCATCACCCAGAGACGCGCGGCATGGGTGCGGCGCAGCAGCGCGTCGGCCAGCCATCCGCCTGTCACCAAGCCCGCCGCGGCGGCGGTTTGGAGGAAGAGGGTCGCGTTGAACGCGGCGTCGGATTGATTGAGCGAGAACTTCTCGTGGAGCAAAGCGGGGAGCCATCCGTAGATCAACCAGAGTCCGAAGACAAACACGGAGAAGACCAGGCAGAGCGTCCAGAAGGTGGCGAGTCCGAGCACGCGTCCGACATCCGGCCATGCTGACCGGGACGGCACGGCCGGCGCGGCGCCTTCGCGGATGGCGCGCAGGAAGCCGGAATAGGGCAGGGCGTAAAGGAGACCGATGGCGCCGAGGACGAAGAACGCGCCCCTCCACTGTCCGCGATCCGCCATCCAGCCGCCGAACCAGCTGCCCGCGACCGTGCCCGCGATTTGCGCGGTGGTGAGCAGGGCGATCGCCCGGGACCGCCGCGACGTCGGATGCGCGTTCGCGGTCAGCGCGATCGCCGTCGGCATGAACAGCGACTCCGACAAGCCCATCGCCGCGCGCAGGCCGAGCAGCATGACGGCGGAGGTCGCGAGCCCGGTGGCGATGGTGACAAGGCTCCACAGAACCAGGCTCAGGACGACCAGAACGCGCTTGGAGCCGCGATCCGCGAGCATCCCGGCGAGAGGACAACCGAGCGCGTAAACCCACAGGAACGCCGAGCCGGTCAACCCGAGCTGCCGATCCGTCATGCCGAGCCCGGACTTCAGGGAAGGGAACATCGCGAACACGGCCTGCCGGTCGCAGTAGTTGAGAAAGTAAGCGAGCCACATGAACCCGATGAGCATCGCGGCGCGGCGGGGGGTCGTCGCGGCTGGCGGGGAACCGCTCACGCGTTGAGCACCTGACGAGGGGTGACGCGTTGCGCGACCACGGCGACGCAATCGCCCTGCTGGGCAAGGCACGGGGCGCGCATGGTGACGAGGTATCCCGAAGATCGGGCCGTCAGCCGCTCAGGCGCCCGATCCGGTCTCTCGAGGTGGTGGATGAATCCCAAGGTCTGTCCGCGCTTCACCCGGGCGCCGAGATCGACGCACACCTCCAACACCCCCGACTCGGGCGCCAGGAGGTAGTCCTCGCGATCGAGCGCCTGCGTCAGGATCGCAGGCGGCTTGCCCAGGCTCTTGCGCGTTTGCTCTTGTCCTTTCAACACGCCGACATGGATCAGCACATTGCGCAGCCCCTCCTGCGTCACGCGGTGGACGGCGGCCGGCACGCATTCCCCACCCCCCATTTCGGTGGTGACGACCAGCTTCCCCTGGTTCTCCGCTTCCACGGGCAGGAGCCCCGTGCCCGCGATGTCGGCGTAGAGAAAGGAGAAGTCGGCGTTCCACGCCAGCATGGCGGCGAACATACGGGCGCGCTGGTCGCGGTCGGCCACGAGATGCATGGTCGACGACGGCACGAACTCCATGCTGCGCCCGCCGGAGTGGATGTCGATGACGACGTCGCTGAGGGGAAAGAGGGTTGTGGCGAGATAGTGCGCGATCTGGCTGGTAACGCTTCCCTCCGCGTGTCCGGGAAACGCGCGGTTCATGTTCATGCCGTCGATGGGCGACAACCGCGTCGCGGCGCGGGCCGCGGGAAAGTTGAGCGAGGGAATCAGGATGAGGCGGCCTTTCACCAGCGACAGGGGTAGATCGCGGGCGAGTTTCATCAAGGCGATCTGGCCCTGGTACTCGTCTCCGTGATTGCCGCCGAGCGCGAGAACGGTGGGGCCGCGTCCGCGGGAAAGAATCGTCGCGGGCACGCAGACATTGGCCCAGCCGCCAAGGTTGTGGGAGTAGGGGACCTGGAGGAAGCCCTGCTGTTTGCCGGGGCGATCAAAGTCCAATGAAGCGCTGACCATAGGAGTAGGAGGCAGTGTCCAGTTTGGGCGACGCGCGAACCCTACCTGCTTCCGTTCACCACACAAGCACTACGCTTCGAAAGAAATGCTGACAGATTTCCGTTTTCCCGCTCTAGTCGCCGCACTCACTCTATGAAAGCCATCCTTTGCGCTCTTGCTCTTGCGGCCGTCTCCGTCTCCGTCTTTGCGGCCGAGGAGAAACCCACTTACCTCACCCCGGCCGCAGGCGGCGCGGACTACGCCAGTCAGGGCGAATACAAGAACGACTGGGGCGGCGCCCAGGTCATCGCTCTGGGAAACGACGAGTTCCGCATGGTGACTTATCCCGGAGGCCTTCCAGGCGCGGGATGGAACCAGGAGACCCGGACGCAGATTCCGGGCAAGCGCGTCGAAAAAAAGGTCGCCCTCACCGGTGACAACGGATTCAAGGCCGAGCTCGTCGACGACAAGATCGTCTTCACCGGCGAGAACGGATACAAGGCGGAGCTCGCCGGCGGCAAGATCACGATCCACACCGCGACGGGCGGCCCTTACACGATGGAGAAAATCGAGCGCAAGAGCCCTACGCTTGGCGAGAAACCGCCTGCCGGCGCCGTGGTGCTTTTCGACGGATCCACCGCGGACGGATGGCAGGGAGGACATCTGGATGATCGCAAGCTTCTCGCCGCCGGATGCAAGAGCAAGCAAGCCTTCGGCAATTTCACCGCGCACTTCGAGTTCCTGCTTCCTTTCAAGCCGCTCGGGCGCGGACAGGACAGAGGGAACAGCGGCGTGTATTTGCAGGATCGATACGAGCTTCAGGTGCTCGACAGCTTCGGGCTGAAGGGCGAGAACAACGAGTGCGGGGGCTTTTACCAGCAAGCGGCCCCGAAAGTGAACATGTGTTTCCCTCCGCTCACCTGGCAGACCTATGACATTGATTTCACCGCCGCGACCTATGACGCCTCCGGCGCGAAGACCAAAAGCGCCCGCGTGACCGTGAAGCACAATGGAGTCCTTATCCACGAGAACTTTGAGTTCAAGGGCTGCACCGCGGGCAATGGCCGCAAGGAAGACGCGACCGATGGGCCGTTCATGCTTCAGGGCCACGGCAATCCCGTCTTCTACCAGAACATCTGGGTGGTCGCGAAATGACGGGCTGAGTGAGCGCGCCTCCTCATCGCCGCGCAGAGCGCCCAGGGTAAATTGAGTTTCTTGGCAATGAAGGCGGGGGCCGAGACCCCGGGAGAGTGTGTGGGCGGAGGATGAAGGCGCCGCCCCAAGGTCAAACCCTTCGCTTGCCCCGACCGGTTCGCTCCCTATAATCCCGCGCGTGCTGGACATCAAACTGATACGGGAACAGGCCGACTTCGTGCGACAGAGGCTTGCCACGCGCGGCGCGGGCGACGAGTCGCACATCGATGAAGCCCTGCGCTGGGATGAACAACGACGCAAGCTGCTCGGCGAGGTGGAGGAACTGAAAGCTTCACGGAACCGCGTGTCGAAGGAGATTGGGGTGCTGATGGGGAAGAAGGAGGCCGCGGCCGCCGAGGCGAAGAAGGCCGAGACGCGCGACATCGGCGACAAGATCGCCACGCTCGACAAACAGGTGGCCGAAGCGGAGGCCTCCCGCGACCAGATTCTCATGAGGCTTCCCAATCTGCCGCACGCGTCGGTGGCCCTCGGAAAGTCCGCCGAGGACAATCCCGTCGTTCGGGTTCACGGGGAGAAGCCCGCCCACCCCTTCAAGCCCAAGGACCACGTCCAGATTTGCCATCATCTCAAGCTGATCGATTTTGAGCGCGGCGCGAAGCTCTCCGGAAGCGGATTTCTGCTCTACACCGGGTGGGGCGCGCGGCTGGAGCGCGCGCTGATCCAGTTCCTTCTCGATCTGCACATTCACGAGCATCACTACACCGAGGTTTCCCCTCCCTACGTCATCAACCGAGAATGCATGTTCGGCGTGGGGCAGTTCCCAAAGTTTGAGGACCAGGCCTACGCGGTCCGCGAAGGCAACGACGCCTCCACGCTGGGAAAGTTTTATCTCTTGCCCACGGCCGAGGCGCCGGTCGCGAACATTCACCGCGATGAAGTCCTCGCCGAGTCGCAGCTGCCCATTCGCTACGTCGCCTACAGCCCCTGCTTTCGCGCCGAGGCGGGCGCGGCCGGGTTGGGCACGCGCGGCATGATCCGCGTCCACCAGTTCGACAAGGTCGAGCTCATCAAGGTGGTGAAGCCCGATCAGGGCTACGAGGAGCTGGAGAAGATGGTGGCCAACGCCGAAACCGTGCTGCAGCGCCTCGGTCTGCACTATCGCGTGATCCAGCTCTGCACCGGCGACATGGGCTTCGCGAGCGCCAAGACCTACGACATAGAAGTCTGGGCGCCGGGGCAGGGGAGCTATCTGGAGGTGAGCAGCTGCTCGAATTGCGAGGACTTCCAGTGCCGAAGAATGAATCTCAAGATGAAGACTGAGGATGGCGATCGCGTCATGCCGCACCTGCTCAACGGCAGCGGCACCGCGCTGGCGCGATTGTTTGTCGCGCTGGTGGAAACCCACCAGCAAGCCGACGGCAGCGTGCTCATCCCGGAACCGTTGCGGCCCTATCTGCGGACCGACCGGATCGTCCCATGAGGAAGAAGGGGAGGGTCGTCGCAAAGACCCACGCTCCGGCGCCACCGCGGCTTCGGCTTCTCATCGCCAGCAGCGAGGTTGTTCCGTATTCCAAGACGGGCGGACTGGCCGACATGGTGGCGGCGCTCGCCAAGAGCATGGCGCGCCGCGGGCATCGCGTCGGCATTGTCACGCCGCTGTACTCCGGGATCCGGGAGAAGAACCCCGGGCTTCAGAGGCTCGACTACTTCATGCGGCTTCCGCTGGGAGACGCTTTCGTCGAGGCGGAGATCCTCACGCTCGAGCCCGAGCCGAACCTCACGGTCTATTTCGTCGGCGAGCCTTCGATGTACGAGCGTCCTGGGATCTACGGGGACAAGGCCGGCGACTACCCCGACAACGCGCAACGATTCTCTTTCTTCTCCAAAGCGGTCGCGCATCTCGCGCGCTACCTGCCATGGCGGCCCGAGCTGATCCATATTCATGATTGGCAGACGGGGCTGGTTCCGCTGTTCCTGCGTCATCAGCGCGAGCGGGAAGGGTGGGCGGATTGCCCGCCGTCTCTGCTGACCATCCACAACCTGGCCTATCAAGGCGTGTTTCCCGCGCTGGCGTTCCCATTCACCAACCTGCCGCCGGAAGATTTCTCGCCCGCGGGCGCCGAGTTCAACGGGTTCCTGAACTGCCTCAAGACCGCGGTCCTGCTGTCCGATGGGCTCACCACGGTGAGTCCGCGTTACGCCCGTGAAATCACGACGCCCGAGTTCGGATGCGGCCTCGATCCCATCCTGAGGCATCGCGCGGCGCTGCTGACGGGAATTCTCAACGGCGTGGACTACGACGACTGGAAGACTGAGCGCAACGAGCATCTCCCGGCCTCCTACTCGGCTCGCGCTCTCGCCGGCAAGGCCGCGTGCAAGGCCGCTCTCCAGGCGCGGATGAAGCTCCCTGTCGCGCCGAACATTCCCCTGTTCGGGACGGTCACGCGCCTGGCGGACCAGAAGGGCATGGACATCCAGCTCGGAGCGCTGGAGGAGATGGTCGCGGCGAATCTTCAGTTCGTTCTCCTGGGATCGGGATCGACGGAGCTGGAGCGCGAATACCAGCGGCTCGCGCTGAGGCATCCGACGAAAGTGGCCGTGCGGATCGGCTACGACGACGCCCTGGCTCACCAGATCGAGGCGGGCATCGACTTCTTTGTCATGCCGTCCCGGTTCGAGCCCTGCGGACTGAATCAGATGTACAGCTTGCGTTACGGATCCATTCCGATCGTGCGGGTGACGGGCGGGCTGGACGACTCCGTGGTGGACATCGCGGACGATCGTCTGGAGGCTGACGGGATAAAGTTCCGGGAACTCTCCCCGCGCGCGCTGGCCAAGGCGATTCGAAAGGCGCTCGCGCTTTACAATGTCGCGGCTCTGATGAGGCGATACCGGACGAACGGGATGCGCGCCGACTTTTCATGGGCGCGGACTGCCGCGGAATACGAGAATGTCTACCGCAAGCTGATCACGGAACGATCTACGACTGGCCTTCAGTGATGGGAACTCGATCGGGGAGGAACGGGAAGGATCGGCGCGGGGAGAGCGTGTCCTCTGTTGAGGCGATCGTCTTTCGCGGCCCACTCTGAACGTTTAGCCAGGCTGGTTCGGGATGCGCCTCAGTCACTCACACACGGCTCTTGGCGCTTCCGCTCTCGCCAATGCTCTGCTAGCTTGCCGCCGCGCTTCACCCCGTTTTGACTTTGGTGAGCGCCCCTATGACACGAGTTTTTCCTTCCTCGCCGCGTTTCCGTTTTCTTCCCCGGACGTCATCTTCCCCGGCGCTTCTCCGTACCGAGCCGCGATGGGCCTGGAGGAGGGCGCCTGGATGGCTGCTTCCCGGGCTCCTCCTGTTGCTGCTCGGAGCGGGCGGGCTGTCCTCGCAAGCGCAGGTGGCCATCACGGAGTTCATGGCTCACAACACGCGCACCCTGACCGACGAGGATGGCGATAACTCGGATTGGATCGAGATCGAGAACCAGGGAACGGCGTCCGTCGATCTCCACAATTGGGCGTTGACCGACAACCCATCGAACCTCCGTCAGTGGAAGTTCCCATCCACCAACCTTGCCTCCGGCGAGCTGCTTCTTGTTTTTGCCTCGGGCAAGAATCGACGTCTTCCGGGCCAGCCGCTCCATACCAATTTCAAGCTGGGGAACGACGGAGACTACCTGGCCCTCGTTCAGGCGGACGGGGTCACGCGGGCGTCCGAGTTCGCCCCGAAGTATCCCCCGCAGCTTCCCGACATTTCCTATGGCTTCGGGATGGATGTGTCGCAGGTCGTTCTCGCGTCGAACGGCGCGCCTTCACGTTGGTTGATCCCCACCGTGGGGAACGGAGGAGACCAGCTCGGAGACTCCTGGAAGGGCGGCGTGGCGGCTTTCGACGACAGCGCCTGGGGGGTGAGCCATGGAGCGATCGGTTTCTCGCGGACGCCCACCAATCTCGTCGCTGCCACCTCATTGGTCGTTCGGCTGAACTTCAACGCTCCGCCTTTGGGCTCGGTCGTTGCCGATTCCAAGCCCGCGGGATCCGCCCGGAACGCGACCAATAATGGCGCGACCTGGAGCAGCTTCGCCGCTGACGCCGCAAATCCGCCGCGGGTGCGGGAAGGCGTCATGGGGTTTGACGCCTCGGCTCGCAGCCAGATCGTGCTCTCGCCCCAGGCGGATCTCAATGGCGCCAAGGGGACCGTCGCGTTCTGGGTGAAGACGGAGGGCAACACGGGTCCGGGCTCCCAAGGCGCCATCCTGTTTGATCGACGCTCCACGCGGGGCGATGTGCTGGCTCTGGGGGACGATGGCCGGCTTTTTGTGCAGGCGCAAAGCGCCGCTGGCGTTGTCAGGAATTCGTTCTTCTCCAACCAGCCGCTCGCGGATGGGCTGTGGCATCACGTGGCCTATGTCTATGATCAGTCCGCCGGGGGCGCCACGCAGCTGTTCCTCGACGGCCTGCTCGACCGCTCGCAGGCGAACTCAGGCGCCTGGTCGTGGGACGCCGCGCGGCCGCTCTCCATAGGCCGCTCGGAGGACCCATCCTGGCGCGCCTTCGAAGGCGTGCTCGATGATTTTCGATTCTACAAGCGCGCTCTGGCCTCGGACGAGATCGCCGCGCTCCACACCGGAGATGGCGGCTTCGCCCTGCCTCCCGGCGCCACGGACGTGGGCTCCGCTGTCCAGGGTCAGTCGAGGTCGGCGTATCTGCGCCTCCCTTTCGTGGTCGCCGATCCCGCCGCGTTCGCCCTGGTGACCCTCACTCTCAATTACAATGATGGCTATGTGGCGTATCTCAATGGCCAGGAGGTGGCGCGGGACAACGCGCCCGCTTCGCTCCTGTGGGATTCCGCGGCGGTTGATGTGCATTCCGGAGCGGTCACCGAGACCGCGACCTTTGGCGGCGTCGCGCAGTCGCTGCGAGTCGGAACCAACATCCTCGCGATACAGGGATTGAACATCAACGCGGACAGCCCGGACTTCTTCGTGAGCGCCACGGTCACAGGAACGCGCATAGGACGACAAACGCTGGTCCCGCGATATTTTGTTCGACCGACGCCGGGCGCCCCGAACGGCGCGGGAGCGAAGGACCTGGGCCCCGTCCTCACGGAGGTGTCGCACTCGCCTCGCTTTCCGCTCGATGGGGAGGATCTGGTGGTCACGGCCAGGGCCGGCGCGACGTTCAACCCGGTCGCGCGACTCACGTTGAAGTATCGCGTCATGTTCGGCCCGACGAACGAGGTGGCGATGGACAGCATGGCGACGGCGGCGCGGGCGACGGGATATTCGGCGCCGCCATCCCAGCCGCCGCGTCCACCAACGGCCAAATGGTTCGCTACTTTGTCACCGCGACCGACGACCATGGGAGCTTATCGCGCTGGCCGATCTTCGACACGCCGACCGGGACTGAGGAGTATCTGGGAACGGTGATTCAGGCCCCCGCCTTCGTGAGCGCGCTGCCCCTTTACCAGTTGTTCGTCAAAGACACCGCGTCCATGGACAGCGACGGAGGCGCGCAGGCGGCCTTCTTCTTCGATGGGCAGCTCTACGACAATGTCTTCATCCGCTTGAAGGGAGGCACGACGAAAGACCTGGCGAAGAAGGCGCATCGCGTGGATTTCAATCGCGAACGACTCTTTGCGTTCGCGCCCGATCAAAAGCCCGTGCGGGAGCTTGCGCTGAACGTGGAGTTCATCGACCCGAGCTACCTGCGGCAGAACATCTCCTTCTGGTTCTTCAATCTGGCGGGAACTCCGGCGCCCCTCCACTTTCCCGTGCGACTTCATCTCAACGGAGCGTTTCATGAACTCGCCTTCCACACGGAAACGATGGACACGGCCCTGCTGAGCCGGATCGGCGTTAATCCGGACGGAGCGCTGTACAAGAACGCCCTCATGCTGAACATCCTTCCGGAGCCGGCGATTGGCGGCAGGGACTGCCTGGAGGCGGAGAAGCAAACGCGCATCGACGAGGACTTTTCGGATCTCATCAACTGGACTCGCGGGATCGCGGAAACGAACACCATCGATGGACGGCGGCGCCACCTTTTCGACACGACCGACATTCCCTGGATGATCAACTACCTCGCCTGCTTTCATCTCACCCAGCAGGCCGACGGAGTGCATGCGAATGTTTGCCCGCATCGAGACAGCGGAGGCAACGACGAGTGGCGGCTGATTCCCTGGGACATGAATCTGTCGATGGGGCAGGTGTGGGCGATCGATCATGTCAGCGGGAGCGAGGACGCCGTCGAGTCCCACCCGTTCTACGGCGCGTCGGGGTGGCGGGACTCCAATATTGGCTGGTCGTACAACCGGCTATTCGATTCCTTGATCCTGGTCCCCGAAACGCGGGAGATGTATCTCCGACGCCTGCGCACCCTGATGGACCGATTCCTCCAAGCCCCGGGCGCTCCGCGCTCCGCGCTCCTGATGGAGTCGAGAATTGAAGCCATGCGCGACCGGATCCTGCCCGAGGCGCTTCTCGACCGGAAGAAGTGGGGCTGGAGCATCGGATATGGGGGATACGCGATGACGAATGTCCCGTTCGGACAAGCGGTGGACGAACTCATGCGGGACTACGTGCAGCAGCGCAGGACCCATCTGTTCGCGGTTCACAACGTGGACAACGTGAGCTACGCCAACCGGGCCAACATCCCCAACCCGCAGCCGATCCTGGCGACGCTTCAGTTCGGCGCGATCGAGGCGACCCCGGGCTCGGGAAACCAGGAGGAGGAGTTTATTGAGATCGTGAACACGAACGGTTTCGCCGTGGACGTGTCGGGATGGAAGCTTGAGGGCGGAGCGCGGTTCGAGTGCCGGCCCGGCACGGTGATTCCCTCCGGACGGAGCTTGTATCTCAGTCCGAATGTGAAGGCGTTCCGTGCCCGAAAAACCGCGCCCAGCGGCGGAGCGGGGCTGTTTGTCCAGGGGCCTTACAGCGGCGGCCTCTCCGCTCGAGGCGAAGAGATTCTCTTCAAGGATGACTGCGGACGCGTGGTCGCGAGCCGGACTACCCTTGCGCAGCCCTCTCCGGCTCAGAACGGCCTTCGCATATCGGAGATCATGTTTCATCCAGCGTCTCCCGCGGCAGGGCCCTACACCTCGGCAGATTTCGAGTTTGTGGAGCTCGTGAACGCGGGACCCTCCGCGCTGAACCTCGCTGGGGTGAGGATCACGGGAGGCGTTGACTTCGACTTCACCGCATCGGGCGTCGGATCGTTGCCATCGGGCGAGCGTCTGGTGGTGGTGAAAAACATCGTCGCGTTCCGGAGTCGATATGGCGACGGCCCCACGGTGGCGGGCGCGTATGCCGGCAGCCTCGACAATCAGGGCGAGTCGCTCCATCTGCGCGATGCCTCCGGCGAGGAGATCCTTCAACTCTCCTATGATCCCTCGTGGTGGCATCTCACGGATGGCCTGGGCTTCTCGCTCACGGCGCGCGACGAACATGCGGCTGTTGAAGCGTGGGGATCCAGGGCCCAATGGCGCCCCAGCGCCCAGTCCGGAGGGTCGCCCGGCCTCCCCGACACAGGCTCAACTCTTCCTTTCATCGAGATCAGTGAAGTGCTTGCGAATGCCGGCGCTGGCCAGTTGAACGCGGTGGAGTTTTTCAATCCGACAGACTCCATCGCGGACATCGGGCATTGGTCCCTCACCGACGATCCCTCCCAGCCGAACAAGTACGCGCTTCCAGTGGGCGCTCTCCTGCCCGCCCATGGCTATTGGGTTGTCCCGGAGTCATTGTTCAATCCGAAGCCCGGGATCGCCCCTAGTTTTGCGCTGAATCCGTTGGGAGGGCGGTTGGTTCTCTTTTCGCGCGATATCGCGGGCCATCTCAGCGGCTACGAGGCCGCGGTGGACTACGGCGGCTCCGAGCTCGGCGTGAGTCTGGGATCGGCCAGGGACGGGGAGGGATCGGTCCGCATGGTCCCGGTTCTTCAAGCCAGTCTCGGATCGGCGAATCCGCCTGCGGCGCTTCCGACCCTCGCCATCACGGAGGTCCACTATCACGCGCCGCCGAACAGGGATGGCGCGCTGGACGAGTTTGTGGAGGTCTTCAACCCCGGGCTGAAATTTGTCGCGCTCGCGGATCCGTCCGATCCGGCCATCGCCTGGCGCATTCGCGGGGATGTGGATTTCGATTTTCCGCCGGACATGACGCTTCCACCCGGCGGATTCGTGGTGCTCGTCGGCTTCGACCCTGCCTCCAACCCCCAGCTGGCAGCTTCCTTCCGGGCGCGATGGGGTTTTCCTTCTTTGGAGCAGTTGTCGGGGCCTTACCGCAAGCAATTGGCTCACCACGGAGGAACGCTCGCGTTGGAGCAAGGAATGCGAACGACGGGGGGAGTCGGCTATCGGACGGTGGACGTCGTGGCGTACGACGACCGCGAACCCTGGCCCGAAGCGGCGGATGGATCAGGTCCTTCTTTGACTCGCAACAGTCTTGCCCGATTCGGCGATGAGCCAGGGAATTGGCGCGCTGCCGCGCCCAGTCCGGGGCGCTGGCCTGCAGCCGGTTCGCCTCCGCGAATCGTGGAATCGCCGGTCGATGCCAGTCCGCCGCTCAATACCTCGATGACGATACGATGCCTCGCGGTCGGCGGCGCGGATCTCGGGTTCCAGTGGCGTCGCAACGGAACGCCGATCGCGGGGGCGACGCAACCGTCTTTCACGCTGACAGCGGCGGGGAGCGCCGACGCGGGCTGCTATGATGTGGTGGTGTATGACGACTCAGGCGTCGCGATCAGCGGTCGCGCCGTCGTTGCGCCTCAGCGCGTTCCCTTGTTCACAGCGCAGCCCGCGGGGAAGCTGCTGCCCGTAGGCGTCGACGCCACGCTGCGGGCGAGCGTGATCGGCACGGGCCCCGTGAGCTTTCAATGGTATCGCAACGACGCCCTGCTGACGGACGCGACCAATAGCGCGCTGACCCTCAGCAACGCGCAGGTCTCCCAGAGCGGCGTCTATCGTGTTCGCGCCGCCGACTCTCTCGGGGTTGCTGTGAGCGAGGGCGCCCAGATAACGATCGCCGCGCGTCCCACGGTGCTGATCCCGCCGATGGCTGTGGCCGTTGTCGCGGGAGAGACCGCCGTCATGAGCGTGGTTGCGGATGGAACCCCGCCGTTCACCTACCGATGGAAGCGGGGCGCGTTCACTCTCGCGACGATCACCCTCAACGCTCCGTCCTGCTTCCTGACGATCTCGAATGCTCAAGCCCTGCAGACGGGCTTGTATTCCGTCACTGTGGTCAACGTCATCGGCGCCTCGACGGCCACGCCCTCCGTGGCGCTCAGCCTCCTCGGAGACACGGATGGCGATCGCATGCCCGACGTCTGGGAAACCTCGCACAAGCTCAATCCGCAGGTGGCGGACGCTCAGGATGACGCCGACCATGACGGCGTCAGCAACTACGGGGAGTATCTTGCGGGAACGGATCCGCAGGATCCAACGAGCCTTCTGCGGCTGAACCTCAAGGGGGCGGGGGATATCGTCTCGCTCGACTTCCTCGCGCAGACGAATCGGACCTATCTGATTCAACAGGCGGACACCCTTGGCGGGACGTGGAGCCCGCTTGCCAGTTTCCCGGCTCGCGGCGTCGTTCGCGTGGAGGAGGCCCGAACAGCGGGCCAGGCGACCGGGTCGCGCTACTTTCGGTTGATAACCCCCGCCTCCAATCCCTGAAAGCCGATCTGGAGTGGGACCAGGATCGGCTGCGGGAACCCATTGCGCCTTTGCGTGAGGCCTTCTCTGATATCAACGGCCGATCAGTTCTTCGGCTTCGCTGGCGCTTTCGGCTCTGAGGGCTTTTCGCCGGCTGGCTTGTCCTTCTCCTGGCGCGGCCCTTCCTTGTCGAACTTCGCGGCCACGAGGACTTCCTTGCCTCCGGCGTCCTTGCGGACCTTGCCGTGAGCGTAATCGCCGACCTTCACATCACCCAATCCACCCGGCTTTCCGTTCACTTGAATCTCCGACTTTGCGTCGAGTTTCAGCACGCGCTCGCCCTCCTTCTTCTTCAGGGAGACCGTCTTGGCCTGGCGATCCACCGAGGCCACCGTGCCATAGAAGGGATACCAGTCGCGCTTCGGCTTCGCAGTCTCGGCCTTCTCGCCGGCGGCGTCCTCGGGCTTGGGTTGGACCACAGCGGCATGCGTCGTTGGAACGGCGGCGATCGCCAAGGCGGCCGCGATGGACAGGATGAGGGGGCGGAGGAGCGTTTGCATGAGGAGGATGGATTCTGGCTTTGCTGTGCTTGGTTTAATGGTGAACGAGGCGCCTTCAGTTCAGCACGCGGCCGAGGCAGGCGCTCCGAAGACCTAAAACAGTCGAACACGCCCGCCGTTGCAAGCCGGAAATCCAGTCCAGTTCAGGGTTGTAATCAACGCCCGATTGGGGCAGACCTCACTCACACTCTCACGCGTCATACGCATTCGATACTCTTATGAAACCATTCTCTCCTGTCTCACGCGCTCGCGCGCTCGCCCCCGTCCTCGCGCTCGGGTTGATGACCTCGTCCTGCCTTGCGGCGAACTGGACCGCCGGATTCGAGGAAGGCAAGCCCGCCATCAAGTCGATCAGTCAAATCACGTTCGGCCCGGACGCCATCCTGTTCGTGGCCGACAGCAAGTCCGCCTCGATCTTCGCCATCGCCACCGAGGACGCCAAGGCCGGCGCTCCTGGCAAAATGATTCAGGTCGCGGGGATCAACGCCAAGGCCGCCGCCCTCCTGGGCACGACCGCCGATCAGGTGCTGATCGACGATCTCGCCGTGAATCCTATCTCGCACACAGCGTATCTGGCTGTTTCCCGCGGCCGCGGCCCTGACGCCGTTCCGACGCTCATCCGCGTCAAACAGGACAGCCAGCTGGAGTGGGTCAACCTGGATCGCGTGAAGTTCTCCCGTGTCGACCTGCCCGACGCGCCCACCGACACTCCGCCCGCCGAAGGGCGCCGCGGCGCGAACCCGCGCGTGGAAACCATCACCGACATCGCCTTCCTCGAAGATCGTCTTCTTGTGGCCGGTCTTTCAAACGAGGAGTTCTCGTCGACGCTGCGGTCGGTTCCGTTTCCCTTCAAGAAAGTGGCCCGCGGAGCCAGCGTGGAGATCTATCACGGCGCCCATGGACGTTTCGAAACGCGCGCGCCGATCCGCACATTCGTGCCTTTCATGGTCGGCAACGAACCACAGCTGCTCGCCGCCTACACATGCACTCCGCTGGTGCAATTGCCTCTGAAGGACCTGCTGCCCGGCTCGAAGGTGAAAGGCAAGACAATCGCCGAACTCGGAAATCGGAACCGTCCCATTGACATGATCGTGTATCAGAAGGGCGGCAAGGACTATCTCCTCCTGGCCAATAGCAGCCGCGGCGTGATGAAGGTGAGCACGGACAAGATCGAAGCCGCCGAGAACATCGCCGAGCCCGTGAAGGACGGGTCCACGCGCGGCCTGGCCTACGAAACAGTGAAGGGCTGGACAGGCGTGGATCAATTGGACCGCTTGGACCAGGACACCGCGCTGGTGCTGCGTCATAGCGAGGGCTCGGTTCAAAATCTGGAATCTCTCCCGCTGCCGTGAGGCGGCGCCGGATCTCGAGCGCCGCGAATCGGAGCATCGCCTTCGCGATCGCCGCGCTGTGCGTTGTCGTCGTCGCCGTCCCGGCGGCTCAGCCGGGCCCCGACACAACGCCAGGTCGAAACTTCGCCGCGTCTCAAGCGACTCGCCCGTCGCTTCACTGGTCATCGACGTCAGGAGCGCCGATGGGCGTTGAGGTTCGCGGACTGAGCGGAAGAATCTCGGACGAACTCGCGCGACGCGGCGATGGCGGGTGGATGGAATGGGCGAAGACGCTCTCGGTGCGATTGGTTTCCTCTAATGGCGGAACGAACGATTGGCTTCCCATGGCGGGATCCTATCGCGCGATTCCTGGCGGCTTGCGTTTCGACGCCCGGTTTGGGTTGTCGCCTGGACTGACCTATGAAGCCGTGTTCCATCCGTCTCGGCTCCCGGAGGCGAGAGGAGACGAGCCACCGCTGGTGTCCCGGCACACGCCGTTGATCCGGCGCGCGTCTTCGACGACTCGCCTGACCCAGGTGTATCCCACGGCAGCGGTGCTTCCGGAGAATCTGCTCAAGTTTTATCTTCAATTCTCCGCGCCGATGAGCCGCGGACGTATTTACCAGCATATCCACTTGCGGAGAGCGAATGGCGGAGAGGTCGAGCTTCCGTTTCTCGAGATCAATGAGGAGCTCTGGGATCCTTCCATGACGAGACTCACGCTTTTTATCGACCCGGGCCGGATCAAGCGCGGCGTTCGACCGCTGGAGGAGATTGGCCCGGCGCTGGAGGAGGGGAAGATTTACACGCTGACGATCGACAGCCAGTGGCGGGATGCGAACGACGCTCCGCTCGAGAGCGCGTTTCGGAAGCGCTTTCGCGTCGGACCTCCAGATCGCGACACCCCGGATATGTCTTTGTGGCGGGTGGACGCGCCCCGCGCGGGAACGCGAGGAAAGCTGAAGGTTTCGTTCAACGACCCGCTCGACCACGCCTTGGCGCAGCGGATGATCTTTGTCCGCGATCGCGAAGGGGCGAGGTTGGAAGGCGCGATCGAGCTCTCGGATCACGAGCGCCGATGGACCTTCATCCCGCGCAAGCCGTGGCGGGCGGGAGAGCATACGCTGGTGGCGGCGACGACGATTGAAGACCTCGCCGGCAACAACATCGACAAGCCTTTCGACGTGGATGTCTTCGACAGCGTGCAGCGCCGCATCGGAGCGAACGAGGCGACTCGGCGATTTGAGGTTCGATAGCCGCCGAACCGGCCTGGATCATCCGGCATCGCCCTGAGCCGTCCGACGCCGACGCGATCTGCGCTTGCGGACCGCGTTGAGAAGGATCGCGCCCAGGGCATACACGCGTCGGATCACAGGGTTTGGAAAGTAGATTTGAGATTGCGGAAGAAGCTGCGGGGCGCCGCCGAACCCGAGATGAAAGCGGTCTCGGCTGGCGGATTGCTCCTCGTTCGGTTTGCCGCCGGCAATCAGGGTTTCGGCGATGTCCCGGCGCACACTGTAGAAATCGCAGAAGGCGCATCCCATGCGTTGAGCCCAGATCAGCGATTCATGGTACAGGAGGTGATTGGGCCTGAGCTTTGAGGTCCCGTCCTTCCAGCCCTTTTTCCAAAGCGTCAGCCGGTCGCCGAATCGGATCGAAGTGAGCGCCGCGATCACTTCGCCGTCAGCCTCCGCGAAAGTCAGCCGCATGGAGCGATCCGCTTCGAACCCTTTCCAAACCTGTTTGAGAGCCGCCAGGCTGGAAGGATTCGGCTTGGTTTGCTGGCGAACACAGGTCCGGATCATCAGATCGTAGAACAACTCCAGGTCGGCCGCCCCTCCTTCGCGAACTCGGACGCCTCGGCGCTCTGCCTGTCGGATGAACGTTCTGTTGTAACCCGGCATGCGCGCGAGGATATCCGCCTCGTTCCCCGATAGATCGAACCAGAGGGTCGCGTCGATGACCTCCTGGGCCTTTTCCCTCTGGAACCCGACGGCCTGGAGGGCTTCCTCGGCGGCGAGCCCGTGATCGGGAGGTTGGACGAGCAGGGCTCGAAGCCCGAGCCAGCGAACCGCGCGCGTCAACTGTCGCGCCGCGGTCGGCCATTCCGCCTTCTCCTGCCCGAACACCACCGGGCCCTTGCTTGCGAAGCCAATCTTTCCGAAGCGGGAATTCTTCCAGAGAATCTGAAACCCAACGGCAATCGCCTCGTTTCGCTGATACAGGAACCGCGAAAGTTTCCATCCCTCCGCCGACTTGGCCGCGCCCCAGCCGCTGGATTGCTGAAACTGTCCGAAGCGGCTCGCGGACAAAAGCCCGTCCCAGAATGGATCCTGGGATCGGTCGGTAAACAAGAGCGTGCCCTGATCGGGATCGATCCCTCCGAGTTCCAGCGGACGGTAGCAGCCGCTCGGGGAAGGATCGCTCGCGGCTCTTTCGGCCGCGGAGGCGATACCCGCTGTGGCGATGTCCTTCACGTGTTGGATTGGGCTAGACGGTTGAGAAGTCTTCTTGGCCAGGGATGTGACGCCAGGCGATCGCCTACGGCGTTGAACACCCATCCCAACGCGCGATTGGGAAAGTAGCAAAACTCTCCAGGAAGCAACCGGAGGTTTCCCCCCAAGCCGACCTTGAATTGAGTGATGGAGCAGTGAAAGGGCAGATCGCGCGATCTTCCTTGTAGAAGCTCCGTGGCGTCGCGCTCATCGACTCCGAGCAGGTCAAAATGATGGAAGCCGTTCTGCTGGCACCACTGGATGGCAGCCCAATACGCGGCCTGGCTGGGATAGACCTTTTCTTCATCGCCGGTCCAACCGATGCGCCAGGCGCGGGCCCATCGGCCGAACGCCAGCACCATGAGTCCGCACAAAGGACGGCCGGCTCGTTCGGCCATGAAAAGCTTCATGTTTCCTCCGGGAGCGAAGGCGTCCCACAACTTTCGCAGGGAACTTCCCCCCGGCATGTTGGAGGGCACGCCTCTGCGCTCGCATAAGGCGAGCACAAGCCGGCAGAACTCCTCGAGGTCCGCTGTCTGGCCTTCCCGAACCACCACGCCCGCCCGGGCTGAGCGGCGCACGTGTTTCCGCATCGTTGAGCTCATCTCAGCGAACAGCTGGTCTGGCTCCTTGCGCAGATCGAGAATCAGTGTTGAGCGGACCCACACCGCGGGCGGCATGTCAGAAGGGCGTCGTCGAAAGCCGGACCGTTCCAACCAGGGAACGGCGTTCTGCCCGGAGTAGGGGAGGCTGACGGCAAGATAGGTGTATCCCCGGAGGGAGGCGAAGGCTTTCAACTCATCGACCATCCGCGGTAGGAGGGCGTCGTCCGAGACAAGAGGTCCCCGGTTCAGATAGCCCACTTTGATGAGACCCCGGGCCTTCTTCTCGAGGATCTGCGCTCCGCCGATGATGTGGCCTCCCTGGCGGAGACAAATTCGCGTCGCCTCCCAGCCCTGATCGCGCTTCACGCTTGCCCAAGAGGATGTCTGTTCGGGGTAAGGCTCAGCGTGGCTCATGACGTACGAATCCCACTCTCCGGGCGAGGCGGACCCGGCAAGGGATGCGAGGAGAATCGTCTGAGCAGGGGAGGTCTCAGCCGCTGGTCGCGAAACTGACGCTGCAAGATCCATCAAAAGCACCCATCGAACGGCACGCGCTACGACATGGGAAACGGCTCGACGAGAACCGCGAGCATCGAGTGTCGACGGCATTCCCAAACGGCGCTTACAAACAAACGATAGACATGCCTCACGATGCTATCGGCGGCGAGGAGAGTAAAGTGACTTTTCATTCTCGGCAGGCAGGCCCCCGGATTTGGACTGCGGTAATCATTTTGGCAATCTCTCCAGTGTCCCCGTTGCGGTTCAACTTCCTGCCCGACAATTCCCCTGAAAATCGGACCACTAGCCGCGTAAGACTTTTGGGTGTCTGCTAGCCCGTCCGTCGCACAGGGAAGGAGCGGGAGCCCCCGCCCCGTGATTGCTCACGGGGCGACAAGCGCTCTTGCTACCGACTTTCCCGAAGTGCCGCGAGTTTCACGGGTGACACGACTTCAAAGACGAGATCCCCGGTCTTCCCGGTCGGGCGTTCGCCGAGATCGTCCCTGAGGTCCGGTCCGATGCTGTAGAGGAGATAGCCGCCGGCCTTCAGGGCGTATCGCAAGGGCTGTCCGTCGAAGGGGTCCTGAGGCGGCGAGGCGAGAAGGGCGGGCGCGAGCTCGGCGAGCGCCGCTGGATAGCGTTGGTCATGCGCGGCGCGAAACAGCTCCAACGCCACGGCGGTTACCCCCAGCCGCAGTTGCGCCTGGCTTTCCGCTTCCCTGGAGGACACGGTCGCTATGCCGGGCAGGATGGCTTCCAGGATCGCCAGCTTTCTCCGGGCGGCTTCCGTGACCCGCTGCTGGATGAGGGCTTCGGTCCGCAACCGATCGGGGAACGAGGCTTTCCGGGCCTCCAGTAGTTCCTGGAAGATCGATTCGATTTCATTCTTTTCCTCCTTATACGTCCCGGCGGCATGGAGGCGCGCCTCCAACCGACCGCGGAGCTCGGGCGCGAGGTCCGCTCCCGGCGCGGTCAGGAGTTGGAGGAGCTTGTCGGGCGTTTCCAACAGCGCCAGCCAGATCGCCCGCTCGGCGGCGATGGCGCGAGTAAAACCTTCGCCCCGAGCCTCGGAGTCCTCCATCCGCTGGAATGCGCCCAAAAGGTTCGTCAGCGATTCCCCCGGGGCCACCGCCCGGTTGGCGGTTTGTTCCCAGGAAGCCACGCAGAACGAGACAGAGGTCACTCGGACAAGCTGAGAGATCAGGATTGGCTCGGCCTCCAAGGAGCGCGTCAGGGCCAGCCCGGTCATGATGTCCTGAACCGCTCGCTTGCCGTCCTGCGCTTCGGCGTGAAAGAGAGCGGTCAGCCCGATCAGTTGGACGGCGCTTCGCAGTTTGGACGTGTGCGGCGTCAGGGCCCACGCGCCGAGATTCAAGTCCACCGGATAACGGCACTGATCGTGAGCGGATCCTTCTTCAAAGAATCGGCAAGCTTCCTCGTTCGCCTTCACAAGAGCGGCCACGCCTGTCTTCACGGATGCTTGTAACGGCGCGCCGCATGAGGGGAACTTGCCTTTGCCGAAGATCGGTGCGCCAGAGATCGGGCCGGGGCCTCCCAGGCGAAGCAGGTTGAAGCCCCGCAGGTAAGACGTGGCCGCGTTCTGATCCGCTGCAGGTGTCGCGTAAGAGGCGTCCAGATCCTTGAGCGTGCGGGGATAGCCGTCCATTGGCGCTTGGGTCGGCGTTTGTTTTCTCCACAGGCTGCTCGTGAAGGCAACAGAGCAGAGAAGCGCGGCCAACGCGACGCCGCCGATCGCCAGCCCCAGCGACAGGCTCCTGACCTTGGGTTCGGCCGAGAACCGCGATGGAGGGGACTCAGCCCTTTGCGCTCTCTCTGGCGCAGAGAGGGCGGGCGGAGGCTTCGCCGCGGCGATCCGGAGTCCCGGCGACGGCGCCGACACGTGACCGAAAGGTTGTTCCATCGCGGCATTCGCCGCCTCGCGGCCATCGGCGCCGCAGACCGGGCAGCACACCGCGCATTCGAGCCGTCCGTCCGCGGGTTCCACTTCAAAAGCGTATTTCTGACCGCAGCCGCAGAGGATTTTGATGAGTTGCATGGATTCAGAAGGTTCAGGTTTTCGCTCGATCCCGTCACAGCGTTTGTAACGGGAAGCGGGCGAAAGGTTCCCTCCTTCTCAATCCAAGTTTTTTGCGAGAACGAACCCCTTCGCTGTGTAGACGGGGGCGGGGGAGGGGTTGCGGTTTCCCTCGCGGGTTAGCAGATCGTCCAGATCGTCGAGGGACCGCCTCCCGACCCGCTGATAGTTCGAGAGTGTGGGCGTCGGATCCGACGAAATGGGCGATGGAGGCAGGAGCGTTGGGCGCGATGGGGTGTCGGAGACCACCGAATCCGTTCCGCCTCGACGACCGCCAGACGGCCCCAACACTGTTAACGCCACAACAACCAGCGCCAACGCGGCGCCCGCGACAGGCAAAGCAACGCGCCAGGGGGAACGCAACCCGCGCCACCGCTCCATCAGAGACTCCCAGACTGACGGGGCGGGCTTCGGGGTCAAACGGCTGGTCCATCGAGAGTGGAAGCGCTCCGACGTTTCGATATCCGTCCGGACTTCCGCTGAACGCAGCTCTTGGCTCACACGAGAGAGTTCCTCCTTATAGCCGCGGCATCCCGGGCAGGTCTCAAGGTGGGCGAGCAAGGGGGCTTCCTGGCTGGATTCCAGGGCGTCGAGGACGAGCGCCGCGATCGACTCACGATGATGGGGGCAAGGTTTCATAGGCGTTTAAGCTCGGATTCAAGGTTCTCGGCTTCGGCATGGATGGCGCGCATCGCCCGCAGATTATCAAGGGCGCGGAACAAGCGGGATTTCACCGTTCCGACAGAGCAACCGATCGCTTCCGCGATTCCTTCGATGGAGTGATCCACGTAGAAGCGAAGAAAGATGACCTGCTGATGGTGGAGGGGAAGCGCCCGGACGCACTCCAGCATCAGGGCCGAGCGCTCGCGAATCTGCGCGGCCTCATCGGGGCGGGACTGAGGATCGGTCGCTTCGTGGAGATCTTGCTGGATGGCGTCTTGATCGGGCGCCATCAGGGAGGTCAAAGGAACGGGGCGTCTTTCACGCAGCGTGTTCCGGAATCGGTTCAGCAGAATCGCGCATAGCCACGTGAACAGCTGGCAACGCCCGCTATAGCGATCGAGGCACCTCCAGGCTTCCACTAGGGTGTCCTCGGCGAGGTCCTCGGCCAACGCGCTGTCGCCGCAGAGCGTCAGGGCGTGTCGCAGGAGAGGGGTCTCGTACGTTCGACAGATCTCTCCGAAAGCCTCGGCGTCGCCGCGGCGGGCCCGTTCCAGCAAGCCGCGAAGGTTAGGGGTTTCGATTTCCATGCGCGTTGGCTTCAGAGTTCGCAAGATCTGGGATGGGACGCTTTCGCAACATAACACAACAAGCCGGGCGGTCGAGGAGCGATCCGCCCGGCAGGTCGAGGAGTTTGGATCACTGGGCAGGGCGCGGCTTCGGCGAGGCCTGACCGGCGTTCTTTCCGTAGACTTGGAAAGGCGCGCCGTCCTTTTCAACGAAGATCATGATTTCCTGGAATCCGCGCCCGGTGTAGGCGCCTTTGAGCAGGAAGCCCCTGTCCTCGCCTTCGAATGTGAAGCGTTCCAAGGCGAAGGGTCCATGTCCGCAAGGGTCCATGATCGTTTTCAAGCCCGCTTCGCCCTTCAGTTTGTATTGCGCCGCCGCCTGCACCATCGCCAGCGTCGTGAGGGCCCCGAACTCCCTGGGACGGCACTTTTCCCAGGCTGGGAAAAACTCGGTGACAATCGGGTTCTTGGAGGCCCTCACTTCCGCGCTGAACTGTTTCATCTGGGTTTCATACTCCGCGAGCGGCAGCGCGAGAACGGCCGCCAACTTCGGATACAGGGGCTTCGCGTCGCGCAGCAGCCTGAGGATGCCATCGCTCGAGCCGCCCGCCGCGGACAGAACTCGCGGCCACAGCGTCTGATCATTCGATCCCTCATCGCCCCCGGAGCCCATCATGACGAAGGTCTTTTGGATTTCGGCCAGAACCTGGGCCTCGTCTCCCGGATGCTCCTTCTGCACGGCCAATACTTTGTTCATCAGCCAATCCGGCAGTGAAAGCATCTCAATCGCGATGCAGGAAGCGATCGTGCGGCGGCCCGCCGTCGCCGCGAAACCCTCCGACAGCTGCTGGAGGGCTTCGGAGGAGAATCGATGATAATTCTCCGCCACCGTGGAGCAGAGCAGGTTCTCCGCAGCGATCTGCACCAACATGGCGATCAGGCTGCCATCGCTGGAAGAATTCCTCGCCAGGGCCAGGGCGGCCAGGATGTCCTGGGTGGCGTCCATGGGTTTGCCATTCTGCAGGAACCACGCGGCGCGCAAGCGGGCGGTCTGGGCGATGACTTTGTTGCGGCCGAGATGAGGAAGCAGCGTGGCGGGACCGCGGCTCCAATCGATCCCCCAATCGCACGGCGCCGTCGCTTGGGCAGCCTGCCGCACGAGCTCGAACTGATTGTTGTATCGCGACGCCAGCTCGCCGAAGCGGGGAGGCAGCTTTTGAACCCGCCACTCGCTGGCGAACAGATAGTCCCGGTCGGAGGACGTCAACTCCGGGGCGACCTGGAGGGCTTGGAAGTAGAGGAGAGCGGGGTTGATGTCCTTGCGGACCGACTCGCCCTGCGCGCCAAAGGCCATCGCCGTGAGGGCAAGGAGAGAACAAACGATTGATTTTGAGGTTTTCATGATGGTTTCGAGTGTTTGGATTCGATCCACCCGTTAGTAACGGCGGCAGCGCAAAAGGTTCCCCCCTCATTCCGGGGCAGTTTCGCGCGTTCGTGGCCGAGCGAGGTTGCAAGGAGCGTGGCCCGATCCCTATGGGGGGAAAACCTCCTGAACAACCCTTCCCTGGCCCCATTTGGCCTGTGGCAGACCGAGGCATCGAAAGACGGTGGGCTGCTGGTCGACAGCTTCGATCGGTTGCGCTCCCAGGTAGTGACTTTTTCGCACCTTGGGCCCGATGATTACGAATGGAGTCCACATGCCCTGCTCCTGCTCAGGCCTGATGGCTTGCTTGTAGCCGCTCACCAGGGGCCTGGAGAAGACCTCCAGGCCAGGCGACATTTCCTCGCTCCAACCGAAGCCCGGCCGATTCGCGATCACAAGATCGCCCGTGCGCTCCGGATCCAGTCGGAACTCCTTTCGCGCGTTTTCCCACTCCGTGACCTTGTCCAGAGGGTGAACGCCTTGATCGTCCTGAAGCTCAAGGAGAGTCTGCTTGACCTCGGAGCGCAGCTTCTCATACGCGGGGCCCGAGGCTCGCTTCCAATTCCCTCCCAGCCCGTCCGGATGGATGAACACACTGTGCATCTTGAGGTAGACGACGCGCGATTGGCTCCATGCCACCGATCGTTCCTGCGTGACAGGATCGGCTGTGAACTGCAGCCATCCCTTGCGGGCGAACAGATTGTTCAGCCGGACCTGAAAATCCAGCGGGAGGGCGCCATGGTCGGAGCTGAGCACGACGTAGGAGTTCGTTTCGGATGCCGCCTGATCGAGCATCCGGCCCAGGATGTCGTCGATGCCTCGGTACATCTGTTTGACCTCGCCCCAGAGCCGATCTCGCTCGGCGTCGGTCACGTCGCGATACCGGGCGCTCTTGGGATCGACATAGCCCATCCACCACCGGCTGCAGAGCATCTGATTCGGCGTGTAGACGCTCTGGATGAAGATTTGCGGGCGGTATTGTTTGAGCACGAAGGAAGCTGCGTCGCGATGCCAGTCGAGCGACATTCGGGCTTCCTCGAGAAACGTGGCTTTGTCCTCGGGATAAAAAATAAGCTGAGCGGGATAATTGTCGACGAAGTCGACCATGGGGCCGACGCCTCGCGTCAGCTCATCGGCCAGCTCCGGCGGCTCGGTCATGAATGGGTTGAGGTTGTTGTAAAAAAACCGAAGCCGAAACAAGCCGTTGGCCTCGAGTCGCACCAGCTTGATCCGGATCTGGGTGGGAACATCGCGCTCCAGGTTTCCGGAAGGAATCCGCCATTTCAGGGTGATCGGAAGCCAGTCGCTCCATTCCCCCGGCTTGAGCACACACAGGATCCTGGCGCCGTCCTCGGAGAGAGCCACTCGATCGAAATTGACCGTCTGATCGTCGGTGGAATCGAAAACACAAGCGCGGACCTGCTTTCCCCACGCAACGCAGACCGCTTCCTGCTTCGGGGAGAATGAAACCACCGACGGCCAACCGGTGGTGGGAGACTTATTGACGCGCTGCGTCAATGGGGCGCCTTGAAAAAAAAGCCGCGCCGCGTTGCGGTCGTATTGCGCGTAGGTTGGGTCGGCGTCGTCCTGAAAGTTGACGGCGTGAAAGTCCGCGCCCCATCGCCCCCATCGCCCCCGGATGGTGTTTCCATGTTTCAGTTCTGGCGGGGTCGAGCCGGGGATGGAGAGGAGGGTGACATGGGCGCCCAGGCTCTTCTCCAGCGTGATCCACAGGGGTTCGACTTTCTTTGCGGTGGAGCTGAAACCTGGGATCGAAATCTGGCTGAGCGGGCTGCCTTCCGCATGCATCGGTCCATCATTGACCCCGTTCACCTCGGGATAAGCGCCGGTGAAGAGAGTCGCAAAGTTGGCTGGCGTATGGCCTGGGAATGCCGGCCGGCAATAGCCGTAAGCCCCCGAATCCATCATGCGCTTAAGGTGGGGGAGCGATCCCTCCTTCGCCCACCGGAAGACATCGAATGTCTGAGGGTCCGCCCGCATGCCGTCCGGAACAAACCAATAGAGCTTGGGCGCGCCGGATGGATCGGCCGGATTGTTGCCCCGCGCAGCCTCGGCGCCCCGGGCGACCATCGGAACGAAACACCCAACCAGGACGACGAGGAGAGTCAGTCGCGCGCGCCTGTCGGGGCCTTGAGCCACCGATCGGCGCTGTGGGAAGGGAGAGGCGATCATGACATGGGAGTTTTCAATGGAGCCTAAAACGCGCTCAACACATTCGTCGCCTGAATGCGTTGCAGCCATTGGCACATGGCTTCGCGCATCTCCGACACCTTGTCGGCCCGACGCCCCGAAAGGTCCCGGAGCTCCTGAGGGTCGTTCGTGAGCTCATACAGCTCCGTCGTCTCGCGAGGTCCCTGGGGATAGTCAACGCGCTCGACGATCATTTTCCACTCGCGGCTTCGCGCGGAGAGAATCACCGAAGGATACTTGAAAAAGTCGTTCTTCATCCCCGGATTGAATGTGGAACCGGCGAAGACATAAGGCGTGGCGCTGTTCTTGGACGCCTCCTTTCCCTCCAGCGAAGCTCGAAATGAGCGGCCTTTGAACGAGGGAGGGATTGGCAAGCCGAGAAGATCCAGAAATGTGGGCGCCATGTCGACAACCTCGACCAGATCGTCGATCGATTTCGCGGGGAGCCGGGGAATCTGGATGATGAGCGGGATGCGCAGGACGTCATCGTAGAACGTGCCTCGAAGAGGGCCTCCCCGCATAAAGCGGCCGTGCTTTCCAAACATGTCGCCGTGATCGGAATAGAACACCACGATTGTGTTTTCGCGCAACCCAAGACGGTCGATGTCCCTGAACAACCCGCCGAGCATCTCATCGACATTGTGGATCTCCCCGTCATAGAGCGCGACCATGTGATCCACATCCTCCGGATAGAACATCACCTCGGAATCTTCCCCTGTCTCGGGCCTGGTCTTGAGGAGATAGACGTCCTGGTAAAGGCCGGATTCAGCGCGCTTTCGGATCGGACGCGTCGGCTCGAAGGTCCAATAGCATTTTGTAAAATCGATTCCGCCCTTGTAATTCGGGTCGAACTGACTGTTCTCGGTCGGTCGGGCAAAGGGGCAGTGGGTGTCGTATCCCTGGATGAGCAGGCAGAACGGCTTCTGATGATGCTCCTCGAGCCATTTGCGGGCGGGGGGAAGGGTCTGGTCGAATACGCCGTAGCTGCTCCATCTTTGGTTGTCCGCCTTCTTGACGGAATCGAACACCCATTCGAAGCGAGACGTGTGGCCGTGCCGCGGGCTGTAATCGCGATCTCCAACGAACGCCGCGGTTTGGTATCCCGCGCCTCGAAGGACATCGATGAAGGTGGGCGTCTCGGCGGCAAGAACCGGGCTCTCGTCGCGGTTCATCAGCCCGTGCGTAAACGGATACTGGGACGTGAAGAGCGAGACCGCGACCGGGAGGGTCCAGCTGGCGTGGGTGAACGCGTTCTTCATGACGACGGCCCGACGGCCCAGAGCGTCGAGGTTTGGCGACGTGGCACGATGATAACCGTAGAGCCCTAGATGATCTGCGCGCGTGTTCGTGGCGGAGACAAGAATCAGGTTGAGCCTCTGACGAGCATCTCCCTCCGCCGCGCGCAATGGATCCGCGCTGACAAGCCAAAGGGCGGCCAGAGCCGCGAATGCCCATCCCCAGGCCGCTTTCGGTTTTCTTGTCAGCCTGAATGAAAAGGGACGCTTCATGAACGGTTCGGGATGTCCCGTGGACGCTAGTTCACCAGCCGCGCGTGAGCAAGTCTTAGGGATGGCTGAAAAATAACTTCCGGTTCTGGCGCGCCGGGATTTTGGCCTGGAGCTAGGCGCAACGATGGAGCAGCCCCTGATGATGGGGCTGTGACTGAGGCGCAACAACGCTCCAGGTCAAAAGAACAAGCGGAAGAACCGGAAATTATTTTTGAGCCGTCCCTAAGCGACTCGAAGACGACATCATGAAAATGCTCAAGGAGGTCACGGCTTGAAAGAGGGATTCTCACGCGAAGCCGCGAAGCCGCGAAGCGAAGAAGGAGAGGTGAAGAACCTAGGCCAAGACCAGGTCCCTCTTGGCGCC